>JAXLWG010000001.1:0-351033 GCA_046328615.1 Anaerolineae bacterium
TGATCGGGTGAAAAGGTGATGTCCGGCGCGGCAAACCCTTCGGCATTGACAAAGATACTCTGGCTTGAAGCGATGTCATAAACGGAAATTCCACCGCACCCATAATCCCCGAAGTTGGGCTGAATGCGTTCACTATACACAATCGCTTTCGCTGCATCCTCTGAAAGGCGAAAACGTACTTCGTACGAACCACAGTTCGCATCGGGCGGGGTAGCGCTGAGGAAAGCAACTCGCTGACCTGTGCTTTGATCAAAAATCGATACGCCGCCTATACCGCTGCTCCACAACCAACCGCGATCCATATCCCACCAATATTGATTGAACCATGCAGAACTCTGCGGCTGGAATGCATTAGAAGTACTGTCAGCGACCTGACCGCTTCCCAAAATCATGCCGTTATTCGTGGCGTTGTTCCATAGGACGTCGTACTGAATACGCTCATGAACACAGTTATAGAAAACCTGTGGGCATCCTCCGAGAAGCACCGCACGGTTGGATTCGGGACTCCAGAGGACTGGGTCGAACAAGGGCAGGTAGTTTCCGGGATTAGCCATTGCATAGAGTCGACTGCCGCTTACGGCATCCCAGATGACGATCTGCCGACTGTTCCATGAAACCATCGTCGTTAAGCGATGCCCATAGGTATCGGCAAAATTAGCGCCACTGGCCACTGCGCGCGCCTCACCAACGGCCCCGGTCAGGTAACGGCAGTTTGGCGACCAATTGATCAATCGGACAAATTCCGTAAAGGTATCGAGGGTGCGTATAGGAAGTCGCGTTTCAGGATCGAGCAGATCCAGTGAATGGGTGGCGGGGTTGTAGTAGGGGTAGGTTGCGCCTTGATAGAACTCTGCGTTGCGGTAAGGACATGGAAACAACGGCTCATCGCTGCTCATGGTGGGCGTAATTTGCGCTTGAATCGACAGGGCGAAGAAAAATGATAATCCGGACAAGATCAGTCTGACGATCATGGGCTTCATTTTCTCTCCATTCCAGCGCTTTACCGCTGAGTCGCCTAGATTTTCCGAGAAACCACCCGTTCGATATAGTCGTTTAGCTGTGTGGTGAAATGCCGTGTGTCAAATTTCTCGGCATGGGTGCGCAGCGTGCCAACATCGTAGTGCGCGGCATCAAAATCGCGCAGGACGGCTTCAAGGGATTCTACCGTCAACTCGGTGAAATGTTCGCCCGTCACACTGGGGATCACGGTGTCCAGCGCGCCGCCGGCACCATACGCGATCACGGGACGGCCCGCCGCCTGTGCCTGTACCGGGGTAATGCCAAAGTCCTCAAGACCGGGGAATAAGAAAGCCTTGGCGCGCGCCATCAAATCTGGCAGTTGATCGTCCGGCACATAGCCGAGAAATTCGACTGTGGGCCCTGCCATCGCCTTGAGCCGCTCCATATCACGTCCTTTACCACCTACAAGCAGCCTCACACCCAAGCGTGTCGCCGCCTGCACCGCCAAATCGATCCGCTTATAGGGGATCAGCCGCGAGACGACGAGAAAATAATCATCAATGCGGCTGGAGGGCTGGAAGCGTGCGGTATCAACGGGCGGATAGATGATGTCGGAATCACGCTGGTAGTAGATTTTGACACGCTTCTGAATATCGCTGGAAATGGCGATAAAGTGATCGACCCGCTGTGCAGCGGCGAAATCCCAGCGCTTCAGCGCCTTGATCAACGGACGCAGGGCCAGTTCGACGGGCTTTCCCAGTCCTTCACGGGCAATATACGCTTCTAAGCCCCACACGTAGCGCGTCGGCGCGAGACAGTAGCAAATGTGCGGCGCGCCATCATCGACGTGCAGGCCGTGACAGAACCCGCTTTTGTTGCTCAATACCACATCATAGCCGCTCAAATGCAGGCCGGCCCATGCCGCAGGGTACAGCGGCAGATAGGGCTGATGATGCTTGTGAATGCCGGGCAGCTTATCCAGCCAAAGCGTGCGAATATCCCATGAGCGGTAGGACGCTGGCATTAAGTCGGGCGCGTAAATGCTGGTGTAGACCGGACTGTTTGTATACGTGCCGACCAGTGTTTCGAGCACATCCTCGGCACCGCCGCGCTGATTCAACCAATCGTGGACAAGCGCGATGTTCACGACGACATCCGCCCGTTGATGCGATCGACCCATGTAGGCAGATCGGCCATGGAGCGCAGCACACCCACTGCCGCCGAGGTGTTGGTTCCCTCTGGCAGCACCCCATCCCAGAACCACAGCGCCGGCATGCCCACATTCGATGCGCCAACCACATCCGAAAGGTAGCTGTCGCCCACCATGAGCAGTTCACTTGGCTGTAGATTGAGGGTTTGCAGCATACCGAGGAAGAAGGCAGGGTAGGGTTTAGGTGAATGCAAGGTGTACGCGGTGAAAATACGCGAAAAATACGCGCTCACCGCAATCTGCATAAGCATCCGCTCGATGTAGTCGGCAGGGGTTTGGCTGTTCGACGCGACGACCATTGTTAGGTCACGCTGGTGCAGGGCTTTGATCGCCTCGACTGCGCCGGGGATTGGTTCGACGAGTGTCTGCCCCATCGATTCGCGCAGCAGCGTCCCGGTGAGGTCAAACGCGACCGCTTTAAGGTGCTTCATGGGAGTCTCCGGTGGTTGGGTGTCGCAGCGGTGCGAAGCTCATGCGGTGGATGGCACATGCCCCATAATCGTGAAGCGCCATTTGGTGCTTGGCGGTGCCGTAGCCCTTATGGACATTGAAGCCATAGTTGGGATAAAGCAGATGCATCTCGCGCATGTGATCGTCACGGCTGACTTTCGCCAGCACACTCGCCGCTGCGATGCTGAGCGAGAGCCGGTCGCCTTTGATCATGGCGGTGTAGGGATACCCCCACGTCGAAATATCGGCGCATTTGATCGAGTCAAGCAGCAGGAAATCAGGGAGCATGGGAGCGCCGGCTGATCGCCTGATCGAGCGCGCGTTTCATCGCGAGGCAGGTCGCCGGGACAATGCCGAGCTTATCGATCTCATGGTGTTCCGCGGAACCGACACCCCAAGCGAGCGCGTACATCTTGATCGCCGCGATGAGCAATCCGCGTGAACGAGCGGTCATCTGTTTGCTATCGCGTACCCCGGCCAGCAGATCGGTTAGGTCAGTGCGATCCAATGGGAGCATGACCGCCCCGGCAAAAACAGGGCCTGCCCACGCGCCGCGCCCCGCTTCATCGATGCCGATGATGAAGCATTTCCCCTGTGCGATCAAGTCCTGCTCAGGCTTCAATCCGGCGGTGATAGTTTTGCGAGGCATATACTCCCCTGCGCCAGTTCATCTGGATATCCCAGATTTCGGTGAGCAGTTTCAGCGAGTCCTGTACCAGTTTCATCCGGCTGTCCGCGTCGAAGTACCACGTGATCGGCACTTCGCGGATTTTGTAGCCGCGCCGTTTGGCGATGAATAGAATTTCGATGTCAAAGCCGATACCGGTCATCTGCTGCACGCTGAACAGGTCTTCGGCGGCATGCGCGCTGAACATCTTGAAACCGCATTGGGTATCTTCAAAGCCGCGCACAGCGGTGACTTTGATGATTAGGTTGTTGATGCGGCCCATCAGGTGCCGGTATTCCGGCTCACCGATGCGCTGCGCGCCCTGTCCTTCGCGCGTACCGATGCTTACATCATAGCCATCGCTGAACGGCGGCAAAAATTTGACGATTTCTTCAATGGGCATCGACAGATCGGTGTCGCAGATGAAGCGATACTCGCCCGTTGCGGCCAGCATTCCGGCTTTCACCGCCAATCCCTTGCCGCGCGTGGTCACACTCATGACCCGCACATAAGGATGATCCGCCGCAAAGGCCTGCGCCACTTCGGTGGTTCGGTCATGGCTGCCATTTTCGACAATGACAATTTCTGCTTCAAAAGGCTGCATTTTGAGAAAGGCATCGATCTTCGCCAAACTCGGCGGCAGTCGGTTTTCTTCGTTATGCGCCGGGATAACTATCGAGAGCAGAGGGCGCTTGGACATGTGAAACAGGATTCTCCGTTGATCTGGGTTGGTCTATGAAGAATTGGACGAACCGGAGCGCACATGAGTTCGCTTGTTCATCGAATCCCTGCGATCGAAAGTGATAGTTATTTATCCCGGTGGCTGCGTTGGCGTGAGCATCGATTCGATGTGCGCATCATCCGCGCGGCGAGCGGCCTGAAGAGTCGCCCGTTTTCGCCACGCCTGCGGCATCGACAGCAGCCCGGCCAGCATTCCCCGCAAACGTGCTCGCGCGGCCTTTCCTCGCCATGCGCGGATCGCTTCGGCAGCCAGTGTAATCTGGGTTTGCAAAATATCGCTGCCATGCGTGCGCCAGATCGCCGCCGGTATATTTTTGATCAAAATGTACAGTAAATTGCGGCCATCGTGAAAGCTGGCTGTCACACCACCGCCCGTTGCCGATAAATGATGGTACACCACCGCATGCGGGGTGTAAAGACATCGCCAACCCGCTAACTGAGCGCGCCAACCGAGGTCAACATCTTCTCCGCTGAAGAAAAAATCATCATCCAGTATACCGATTTGGTCGAGAAGCGTTCGTCTATAAACAGAGGATCCGCCGCACGCGCTGAACACGGTTTCTTCAACGTTGAACTGCCCCTCGTCCTTCTGCCACACGCCGCGATTCCCCGGTCGCCCACTGGTCGTGAAGAAATCGCCCGCCGTGTGAATGTGATCGCGCTTGTCGAATAACATCATCTTGCTGGCGACCGCGCCGACATCCGGGTAACGGTCGAAGACATCAACCACCGCCGCCGCCCAACCCTCATCGACTTCCGTATCATTGTTCAGCAGGGCGACATATTCACCGCGCGCGAACCAGATTCCCGCGTTACAGGCCCCGGTGAATCCGCGATTCACCGGGATTTGTACTAATTGGACACGCGGATAGCGTGTGCGGATCAATTCCTGTGAACCATCGTGCGAATCATTGTCCGCGATGATGATTTGTAGGTTCGGGTACGTCTGCCGTTCGAGTGCATCAAGACAGGTGGGCAGAAATTTCGCGCCGTTCCAGTTGGGAATGACGACAGAGAGTAGACCGTGTTGAGTCATAGGGTCTTCAACAAGCCTTCTTTTTCCAAAAATGCATCCACAGCCTGCTGCCATGAGCGGAGCTGCACGCCGATTTCTGCGGCGGCCAAATTGACGAGCGGTGAGAATTCCGGCGGGATGCTGGGGCGCTGCCATTCGGTCGCGCTAATCGGCTGGATGAGCGTGTCGGTATACCCTGCGCGATCGAGCGCATACCGTGCGAAGGCATAGCGAGAACAGTAGCCTTCGTTGACGAGATGATAGGTGCCAAAACGCCCAACGCCGATCAGGTTAACGATGGCTTCAGCGAGATCATCGTTGTAGGTGGGATTGGCGATCTCGTTGACGACCACACGCAGCGGTTTCCCCGCTTTGGCCGCGTTCAAAATGGACTGGATGAAGTTTTTGCCACCGTGCGCGAACAGCCACGAAGTCCGCATGATCCAGTGGCGTGGATTGGTGCGAATTAACGCCTGTTCCCCAACCCATTTGCTGTAACCGTAGGGATTGATCGGGCGGGTAGGATCATATTCCAGATAGGCGCGTCCGGCGGTGCCGTCAAAAACTTCGTTGCTGCTCACATACGCCATCGGAATGCCGAGATCGCCCGTGATGGACGCCAGTGTGCCGGTCGCCAGCCCGTTGATTCGGACGGCTTTTTCCGGCTCACGCGCACACCCGTCCACATCTGTCCATGCCGCGCAGTGAATGACGGCATCCGGTCGATGATCGCCCACGAAGGTACGTACCGCCGAAAAATCAGTCAGTTCAAGTTCCGGTAGATCGGTAGGGATCGGGCTGTGTGCAGCGGCGTTCAAGACCTCGACGACACGTGATCCCAAACGCCCTTTTGCCCCGGCGACGATGATTTTCATGCTGGCGTTTTCCCTTCACGTGTTTGTGCGCTCAATAAACCGACATGACGATCGCCGTATTGTCTTCGGCGTTACCCGGCTCAAAACTGGCCCATACCGGGCTGAAATACCGGTTGTGCAGGTCGATCACTTCTTTCACATCGGTGACGATTTCGATCACTTCGCGCCCCTGCGCCGCCTTGCGCCATCCGAAATCGGTCAGGTTGGCCGATCCCTTGAATGCCATCAACCCATCAATCACGATGATCTTCTGGTGTGGGAAGTACTGCCCATCTTGCTGATAGACGCGCGTTTGCAGGCGCGGCGCTTCGTCGCGGTATTCGGTCAGCTCTTTATAAACACTTTCGTGCTTCACCCCGCTCACCACGCCGCGTACATCGACGCGCAGCGCCGCCATTTTCAGCGATCCCAGCAGCAGCGCGCTGATTCCGTAGGTCGTAAAGTGGACGAACTGCTGTGCACTGTGCAAGGCTTCCAACAGTGCGCGCATTGGCGGATAGCGGGTTTCATTCAGCACTGCCCCGCCCTGTACAGCGCCGCGCAGATCACGGGCGACACGGGCAAGCTCCCGGCTGTGCGCGAACAGATCGCGGAAATGCACATTCAATCCGCGCGCCGCAAGATAATTCGCCGGATACGGATATTCGTCCGTAGCGACATACAAAACCCCGCAGACCGGGCAGCGTAGGGCGGGCGGCTGACCGCCATCCGGGGTTGTCTGCGGCATGGGCGGCAGAATGGCGCAGCATCGTTCACACAGGTATTCGGGCGGTGCAAAACGGAGCAGCGATTCGATGTCAAAACCGGGCATGACGATACGTTCCTAGTTCACATCCAACCGCTTAATCCTAATCGTTTTCCCACCGTTTGAACACCTGCTCTAAATCTGCGCGCCAGCGGGCTTCAATGTCTTCGGTTGAGTCGCCCTCAACCGCCAAGCCGCGAAAATAGCCGCCGCTGGGCATGCCGGTGATTTTGCTGACGACGAGCGCACAAAGCTGCCCGTGCCCTTTCGCGGCTTCTTCACCGCACACCTGCCGCAGCAGGTGTGTGAAGGTGAAGGAATGCGGGTGAAGATACGCGACCGGGTTGATTGACGCCAATTCGCTGTAGGTGATCGTGCGGCGTTCGCGTGCGCAGTCGATCAAGATGGCGCGCATCGCATCCAAATAAGCTGTTCGCTGATCGCCCGTGATCGTGAATACCGAAGGACGTGTCATATTTATACCTGTGCCCGCAGCTCATGATCATGCGGGTACAGCAAGCGCAATATCAGAAATGCAGGGATCATCAGCGCCCACGACATCTCGGCTAAATTCGCATTGAGTGCCGCGATTGGAATGGAGAGCAGAAAGATCGCTGGCGGTACTAGAATGCGCAGGCTGGTATAGCGGACAAAAGATCGGGGAAGATCGTCGCGCACCAACCGCTTCGTCCGCACCGCATAAGCCCATACGAAAAACTCGGAGATGCCGAAAAAAGCCGTCCCCAATGCATAAAAGATAGGAGCAGCAGTGAAATCGGCATAGCGGGACAGCACCGCTGTTGTGACGGGGACGAATGCAGCACCGAATAAAAACATCAGGTTGAGCGAAATGAGGCGATAATCGTAATCAACGATCAACTTGAACAGGCGATGATGCAGAATCCAGTAAGTGCCTACGACGCTGAAGCTGAGCAAATACGCTGCAATCGCCGGTACCATGGTTAGGATCGCGTTGGTGACCTCTTGATTGGTCGTCGCTTCTGTTTCCGGCAGTCGAATTTCAAGCACCAGCAAGGTTACTGCGATCGCCAGTACACCATCGCTGAAGAAAACGATCCGGTCAAAACCGAGCTTAAGTACTTCTGTGCTCGCCGGGGCCACATCCTCTCGCGCTGCCATGTCGATACTCCCGTTGCACCGAGAATTACTGCAAAAACAGCGTGAGTGTACCGTCGTCAATGCTGATGCGCGATAGACGGTACTGACTGCCGCCCGCTTGCAGGGTGAGCGTGGTCAGAATTTCATTCGCTCCCTGTTCAATCTGATTGACGAGCGTGCCTAAATCGCCTTCAGAACTGTTGAACAGACTGCCGTTGATGTCCACCCCGGCGAATTCCAGCCGCCGCCCGGATGCATCGAGCGTGAGCACTGCACCCATTCGCTGCGAGATTCCGCCCAACTGCGCCAAAGTCGCATCTGCATAGACGATCGCCCCGCCGGGACGCAGGTCAATGGACACATTCTGAATTTGCGGGTTCTGACCGCTGCATAAAGTGGTACGCTGTCGGCACAGGTCAAGCAGTCCGGTTTCTGTGAAGGTCGCCGTGACTGCCTGCTGACCGTTGACCGTGCCGAGTGTGAAATCGTAAAGCTGAGGTTGATCCTGTATCACCTGCTGGCCGTAGCCCTCCACATTGAAGGTGACCTGATCCACCGGCTGCGCATCTTGGACGGCTGGGATGACCACAGGGTTGGCGACAAACGCCTCATCCACGCTGCCGAGCGGTGTTAAACCTATCATTTGTGCGGCGATGTTCGGCATCTCCGGCAGTAGGATCAGCACCGCGATAAACATGAGGACAACCGTCCCAACACCAATGGCGAGACACCCGCAGGTCATGATGGGCAGCCCGGAACCACGGGACACGCCCGCACGCTGAATTCGCATTATTGATCCATCGACTAACTGTTGGCAGCGGCGAGGCGTGCGGCGTACTGGCGCTTGTAGTATTCCAAATACTCGCCGGTCTTGATCTTCCGCCACCACCACTCGTTTTCTTGATACCAGCGCACTGTTTCAGCGAGGGCTGTATCCCAAGTATGGGCTTGTTTCCAGCCAAGTGTGCGCAGCTTATCGCAGTTCATCGCGTAGCGCAGATCGTGCCCTTCGCGATCCGGCACATGCTTCAGCAGCGAGGTCGGCTTGCCCAACTTCGACAGCATATCATGGGCGACATCGATGTTATGGCGCAGATCCTCACCCGCGATGTTATAGATTTCACCGGCAGTGCCTTTGATCAACGCCAGCTCGATCCCGCTGACGTGATCTTCCACGAACAGCCAGTCGCGCATCTGTTTACCATCGCCGTAAAGGGGAAGCGGTTTGTCTTCAATCGCTTCGGTGATGAAGAACGGCAGCAGTTTTTCCGGGTACTGGTATGGGCCGAAGGTGTTGCTGCCGCGCGTGATGACGGTATTCATCCCATGCGTTTCGTGATAGGCGCGCACCATGAGTTCGCCGCCCGCTTTGGCAGCGCTGTACGGATTGCGCGGGGCTAAAGGATCGGTCTCGACGGATTCGCCCTCCGGCACCGATCCATACACTTCATCGGTAGACACCTGCAAGAACCGCTCAATCCCGTGCAGACGTCCCTCTTCCAACATGATATACACACCGATCGAGTTGGTGTGCATGAAAGCATCGGCGTCGATGATGCTGCGATCGACATGGCTTTCGGCAGCAAAATTGACCACCGTATCGATCGCGTATTCCTTCAAGGTATGCCGAACCGTGGCACGGTCGGCAATGTCCCCTTGTGCAAAGCGGTAGTTCGGCTCATCGCTGATGGGCAGTAGGTTATCGACATTACCCGCATAGGTCAGCTTGTCATAAACGATGATATGGTATTCGGGGTACTTCGCCGTCATGTGACGGACGAACGCACTGCCAATGAAGCCTGCGCCCCCGGTGACGAGGATGTTTTTCATGACGATTTTTCCTCTGAAGATGCGGAAGTGCTGGTGGCGGCGGGGTTTTCAGTCGCAGCAGGATCGGCGGCTTTTTCTGCGGTAGCAGGGGCCGCTGCGGCATCGACCGGAGCCTCGGCTTTGACAGGCACGGCAGGGGGGACTGGATCGGGCAGCACGAAGGTTTCGATGGCGACCGCGACCCCATCATCATCATTGGACGGTGCGACGAAATCGGCGGCATCCTTGACATTTTGCTCAGCCTGCCCCATCGCGACGCCCCACCCGGCAAACTGGATCATCTCGATGTCGTTTTCTGCATCGCCAATCGCCATTACGCTGTCGGCGGGAATACGCAGATCCTTGGTCAGCAGTTTGAGCGCGGAACCTTTCGAGACTCCCGGCGGCAGAATTTCGAGCATGGTATTGATTCCGGCCTGCACAAGGCGTACGCTGCCGCCCAACACGCTGTTCAACTGCCAGCGCAGTGCTTTGATCGAACGTGCGTCTAGGCCAACCGCGACCAACTTATTGATCGGGGCGGTATTGAGCACATTTTGCAGCGGCCCAACGGCTTCTAGCAGTTCGTGGTACTGGGCCATTTCGTCGAAAAGCTGCTGGTTGTGTGCCTTGGCGAGGATGCGTCCCCCGCTGTAGGCCAGCATGACAAAGCCGCGATCTTCGGCAAAAGTGATTGCTTGACGGCAAACATCGGACGGCAGGGTATGCTGCTGGGTCACTTTGCCTTCAGCATCGTAGAGGGTGAGACCCTGCGTGAAAATTCCCGGTGCTTTGAAGGCGATCTTGTCAAACAGGGCTTTGGCAGAATTGTGGGTTTTGCCCGTCGCAAAAGCGATCTGTACGCCCATTGCCAGTGCGGCCTTCAGCGCTTTTTCCGTGCGTTCGCTGAGCTCTTTACGGCTGTTGAGCAGTGTGCCGTCAATATCGACGACGATCAGCTTGATGTCTTTTTTGGTTGTGGTTTGGGTCATGCCCGCTTCCTTGTCAATGACCATCGATGGGGTGCTTTTGCACCCCACCCGCGTTCAATTTGATTATACGATCCACACACTGCTGTGATCGCCCAGATTCATCGTGATCGAGCGCGGTTTTTCGTCTTTGCGGCCAATCGTCGCGCTGCGTCCGATCAAGCTGCCGAACAAACGCACGCCAAGATCGCAAATGGTGCTTTTCTCTAGGACGATGCTGCGCTCAATTTCGCAGTTTTTGACGGTTACATCGTGGTAAATGCTGGTATAGGGGCCGATGTAGCTGTCTTCGATCACGGTATTGCGTCCGATGATCGCCGGGCCGTGAATGGTGCTGTTGATAATGCGCGCGCCGGCTTCCAATGTGACGCGGCGATCGACCTCGCTGTTTTCGATGATCACATCAGGAGCGAACGAAGGGACAATTTCATCGAGAACACTGGCATTTGCTTCCAGCATGTCGATCGGTTTGCCCGTATCGATCCACCAGCCCTTATGCACATGCGGCGATACGACGTACCCATGGTCGATCAGCCATTGAATCGCATCGGTGATTTCAAGCTCACCGCGTTTGGAGCGCTGAATGCTGTTGACCGCTTCGAAGATGTGCGAATCGAACATATAGATGCCCACCAGCGCTAGGTTGCTGGGCGGCACAGCGGGCTTTTCAATCAATTGTTCAATCGTGCCATCGGCGCGCAGTTTCGCCACGCCGAATGCCGTCGGATTTTCGACTTCCTTCAGCACAATCTGCGAGTTCCATTCCGGGTGATGGGTGAAATCGCGGATTAGGGTGCTGATGCCGCCCTGAATCACATTGTCGCCCAAAAACATGACGAATGAGTCGTCGCCCAGAAAGTCGCGTGAAATCTTGACGGCATGAGCGAGTCCGTCTGGGCTTTCCTGCGGGATGTAAGTCACTTTCACGCCAAAGTCCGCACCTGTACCGACGGTGGCTTCAATCTCTGGGCCAGTTTGCCCGACGACAATCCCGATCTCGTCAATGCCTGCATCGCGGATCATCTCGATCACCCGAAACAGCACCGGCTTATTGGCAACAGGGATCAATTGCTTGGCGCGCGTGTAGGTCAGGGGATAGAGTCGCGTGCCCTTCCCTCCACTCAGGATCAACCCTTTCATGGCATCAATCTCCTAGTGTGGCCAACGCATTAGTAGGTGGTCGATTCACGGGGCGCATTGGTCATGACTGCGCCGAGGACATGGACATGCACGCGCTCAAGGATAGTGCGCGCCTGTGCGGTATGATCGCGGCGGGTGTGACCTGCGCGGACGACGATAATCACACCGTCCAGTTTGTTCCCCAACAGCGAGGCATCCGACGCCGTCATGACAGGCGCACTGTCAAACAGCAGGTAATGAGCCCGTGCCTTCAAGACCCCGATCACATCGTTCATGCGCTGGCTGCTCAGCACGTCCGCCGGGACGGGCGGCAGGACACCGCTGGGCAGAATCGATAGGTTCGGAATGCCACTTTCGATGAGCGGCGGGTTACTCATCGCAGCGGGTTCGAGCATCATCGTCGTCAGCCCGCGCTCATTTGAGATGCCCCAGATGTCCTGTTGGGATGGACGACGCAAATCGGCATCGATGAGGATCGTCTTATTCCCTGCTTGTGCAAACGTCACGGCGAGGTTTGCCAGCACGAGGCTTTTATCATCACTTTGCGAGGGTGATGTGACGGCCAGCGTCGTGATCGGTTTTTCGACACTGGTAAACATCAAATTTGTACGCAGCGTCCGGTAGGCTTCCGCCGCAGCGGAACGCGGATCGCTTAGGGTGATCAGTTTGGGAGTCAGAGTCGCCATGCCGATTTCCTTATTTCTGCCCTTCAGGGATAGCCGCTAAAACCGGAATGTCAAGCGCGCGTTCGAGATCGTCGCGGCGGCGAACGATGGCGCTTTCGAGAAATTCGAGGACAAACACGATGATGACGCCGAGGATCGCCCCGATCACACCGCCAATCGCCGCATTCAGCGAGGGGCGCGGGCGCAGCAGACTAACGTCGGGCGAATCGGGCAGCACCGCGTTGATGCGGTCTTCCTGACGACGGGTTTGGTTCTCATTTTCTTCGTAGCGCACAAGGATGTTGCCCCATGCCTGCGCAATTTGATCGACCGGAAGCCCTTCGGGAAGATCCACGTCGATCTGAATTGTCAGGTTGTCACGGATGGCTTGAATAGTCGCGGCTCCTTCCAACTCACCCGCCAGCATATCGAGGCTGAGTTCGTCGATGATTTCCTGCGCGCGGGCGGCACTTTTCAGATAGACCACATAGGAATTCATCAACCGCTGCGTCGAGTCGGTGAGGCTGAGGTCATTGCGTGCGGGCTGAATCAGAATAATCTGGGTTGCACGATACACCGGGGTGATCGTCTTGCTAAGCAGGAATGCGCTTGCGGCGGCGATGATCGCCAACAGGATGACAATCCATCCGCGCCGCACGATGATGCGGGCATAGTCAATTAAACTCATGCATACTCCGTGAGTTTGTGGTGTCCTGTCCGATCAGACACGAATGTCCAACGGCAGGTTGCTTCGTAGACACCGATTCGTACAAAATGCTTTGTACTCAAAATTGGCAAACATACCATCAGATGCAAAACGGTTCGATTGTACAACAGTCAAGGATGTGTCTCCATGCTTGATCCTGACAGCGTGACGGTACGATGCCTAGCTTGAGGTCTTGATAGAGTAGACAGCATAATGGAGAGAAACGATGCATGAGGTGACGAAAGTTTTTGATTCTTTTCCCGTGTTTGATACGGAGCGCTTTCACCTGCGTCCGTTTACGCCGGAGGATGCCCCTGATTTGCTGCGCTTGATGGGCGACCCCGAAGTGACGCGCTATTTAGGGCGGTTCCCGCTTGCGTCATTGGAAGAAGCCCAACAGCGGATCGCCTTCTTTCAAAAGCAGTTCGACGAGCGCAGCGGGTTCATTTGGGGACTCGTACCGCATGGCGAAGAACACATCGTGGGGCAGTGTCTCTTATTCCATTTCGAGGCGGCCCATTTTCGGGCGGAGCTGGGCTATGGGTTGATCCCCGCGTGGTGGGGCAAAGGTGCGGCGAGCGAGGTCGCACGCTGTATCATCAATTTCGGGTTTAATACTGTGCATCTCCACAGCATCGTGGCATGGATCGATCCTGATAATCAAGGTTCCCGCCATGTGCTGCGCAAACAAGGCTTTGTGCAAGAGGCGCATTTTCACGAGGACTTTTTCGATCCGGTGTTGCAGCGCTTCACCGATACCGCAGCATTTGGTCTGCTCCAGCGCAATTGGCGGCCATAAGGACAACGCCAAACACAGGCTTGTGAATTGATGCATCCGGTGATAAAGTGTGCAAATTGATAGACCAATTGCATAGGCACGATCGATAGCTCATCGACGTGTCACTCATCAAGAGCGGCGGAGGGAATCGACCCGACGATGCCGCGGCAACCCCCGGAGCCCCGGGAAGGTGCCACTTTCGACAGAGGGAACTCTGGCAGATGAGACGGACTGATTATCGAAGTCATCAACGCCTCTCTGTACAGAGAGGCGTTTTCGTTTCCATTAGGAGCATTGAACATCATGGCGCAAACCCAAGTGCAAAAACCGACAACCACTTTTATGTCTTCTCCTCAGTACTTCTTCACCTCTGAATCGGTGAGTGAAGGTCACCCGGACAAAGTCTGCGATCAAATCAGCGATGCCGTGCTGGATGCGATCTTCGCCAAAGACCCGAATGCCCGTGTCGCTTGCGAAACCTCGGTGACCACCGGGTTGGTGCTCGTCTTCGGAGAAATCACCACGAACACTTATGTCGATGTCGAACAGATCGTCCGCGAGACGATCCGCAACATCGGCTACACCGCCAGTCACATTGGGTTTGACGCCGATACCTGCGGCGTGATCGTTGCCATTCACGGCCAAAGCCCGGATATCGCGCTCGGCGTCGATAAAGCGCTGGAAGCCAAAGAAGGCCGCATGTCCGACGAAGAGATCGCCGCGACGGGTGCGGGCGATCAGGGTATGATGATCGGCTTCGCTTGCGATGAAACGCCGGAATTGATGCCGCTCACCATCTCGTTGAGCCACCAACTGACCCGCCGCTTGGCCGAACTACGCAAGCGCGGCGATGTCTTGTGGCTGCGCCCGGATGCCAAGAGTCAGGTGACGGTTGAATATGCCTATGGCAAGCCCAAGCGTGTCGATACGATCGTGATCAGCACGCAGCACGCGCCGGAAGTCTCGCAGGAAGAGATCCGTGCGACCGTGATTGAGAAGGTCATCAAGCCGATTGTTCCGGCTGAACTGTTGGATGCCAATACGCGCTACTTCGTCAACCCAACCGGGCGTTTCGTCACGGGCGGCCCCATGGGGGATGCCGGGTTGACCGGGCGTAAGATCATCGTGGACAGCTATGGTGGTGTTGCCCGTCACGGCGGCGGCGCGTTCAGCGGAAAAGACCCGACGAAGGTTGACCGCAGCGCGGCGTACATGGCGCGCTACATTGCAAAGAACGTCGTGGCAGCAGGACTGGCTACCCGTTTTGAACTGCAAGTCTCGTACGCGATCGGTGTGGCGCAGCCGACATCGCTCGCTGTCGAAACCTTTGGGACAGGCGTGGTGGCTGACGAGGTGATCGAGAAGCTGATCCGCAAGCACTTCGATATGCGCCCGGCGGCGATCATTCGCGACCTGAATCTGCGCCGCCCGATTTACAAGCAGGTGGCGGCCTATGGTCACTTTGGCCGCAATGACCTCGATGTGCCGTGGGAGAAGACCGACAAGGCCGATCTTCTGCGCCGCGACGCGGGGCTGTAAAAAATGAATGAGGGGCGCACCGCCGAATTAGGTGCGCCCCTACAACCACAAACGATTCCGCTGGAATTCCCCCGCGCATTTCATGCTAAATAAGCATAAGTTACTGCCTCAAAGCGATTTCCACCGTTTGAATTTTGTTGGCTCCATCATCCTTTTTTTCTAACCTTGGTATTTTGTGGTACGCTCACGGTTGTGTTTTGCATACCTTCGAGCGGGGTTGCCCGAATGAAAACCATCAAAGCGCTAGGCAGCGGTATCAAGAACTTCATGATCATCTTTTCGTTCATCGTCAACCTTGTGTTGGTGGTGGTCGTCGTGGCACTGCTCCTGTTCATTTTTGACATCAAGAACAACATTGCCGTCCCGTTAGTCGCCGGACTGCACAGCAGTTTTGTGGGATTGGACGAGTCAACCATTGACTGGACAATTCCGGTGCGGGATCGCATTCCGGTCGTGCTGAACATTCCCCTGCAAACCGATACGGTCGTCACGCTGACCGATAATGTCCCGCTGACCGTGAACGCGGTGATCAACCTGCCGGGAGTCGGCCAGTTGAACAATGCGCAGGTTTACTTGCAGCTTCCGCGCGGGCTGGAACTTCCGGTCGCGTTGGATTTGAATGTGCCGGTTGACGAAGATTTACCCGTATCGCTCGACGTGCGGGCGGTCATTCCAATCAACCAAACCCAGCTCAATGACCCGATTATGAATCTGCGGCTGTTGTTCGAGCCGCTGACGCGTGCGCTCTATAACCTGCCGGGGAACTTCAACGAAGCTGGGCAGATGGTGGGCGATGTGCTGGCGGGACGGCCAATCGATCTGCTCGCAGAGTCAGATCGTGTGCCTGATCCATGGGCGGGGTATGCGCAGACGGCGGGGTTGGGCTATACGCTGGGGAATGAACCGGTTCCTGTTGCCAACCAACCCGTCGACACAGGGGTTGTGCCGCCGGGAGGAATCCCCGCGCTCGATCAACAACTGCGACCTGAGCTGTATCAGAATGGCAGCACCCCGTTAGAAGTGAACGCACAAGCCGCCGATGCGATGAGCACGCTGGGGGTTGATCCGCACTATTACAATGGACAGTATGGAACTCAAGCGCAAGGGCAGGAACAATCCCCATGAACGACATTGAATCGCGCCGAACCGCCGAGGCGGGAAATTCCGGCGACGGCGGTGATCACCCGCGCATTTGCGATTATGAGGGGACGGATTACCGCACGCGCTTCTGGGAAAACAAAGGGCGCGACTATGAAGATCGCGTGGAACGGATTGCGTTACGGCAGCTTTTGCCCCGTCAAGGTGGTTCGCGGTTTCTTGAAATCGGGGCTGGTTTCGGTCGGCTGACCAACGAACTGAGCGCTTTTCAGCAGGTGGTGCTGCTGGACTATTCGTATTCACAGATGGCCGATGCCCAATCGCGGTTGGGACGCAGCGATCGTTACGTGTATGTCGCCGCCGATATGTACAAAATGCCGTTCAAACCGGGTGTGTTTGACGGCGTATCGGTGATTCGCGTGCTGCACCACATCGCGGATGTGCCGCTGGCACTGCACGAAGTGCGCCGCGTGATGGCCCCGAACAGCACGTTCATCCTCGAATATGCCAGCAAGCGCAACCTGAAGGCGATTGTGCGCTGGCTGCTCAAGCGGCAGTCGTGGAGTCCGTTTGCGCTGGAACCGGTCGAATTCGTTGAACTGAACTTCGACTTTCACCCGGAATACATTCATCGCGAACTGAACGCCGCCGGATTCAGTACGGCGAAACGGCTCCCGGTGTCATATTTTCGCATGGGGGCGCTCAAACGCTTGATACCGGTGGGCATCCTCGCTGGGCTGGATCGGCTGATGCAGGCGACGGGCTTGCTGTATTCGCCGAGTGTATTTACCCGGAATCTCACCAACGGGGATACGCCCGATCAGCGGCGGTTGGCGGAGATTTTCGCCTGTCCCGAATGCGGCGGCGATCTGGTTCTGGAGGGCGAGACGGTGGTCTGCCACCATGATCACCTGCGTTGGGCGATCCGCGATGGGATTTACGACTTCAAAGCACCCATTGAGTGATGAATATGCACTGAACCACAACGGCTTGAACCACGGAGATCAAAGAGTACACAGAGAAAGTTTTCTCTCAGAATCGCTGTGATTTCCGTGGTTTGATCGCTTGATCGTTCGCTTTCCTGAGATTACAGCGGTTCCAAGTGATCGGTCACCCACGCTTGATAGGCGGCGCGCAGGGCAAGGGTTTTCTCACCGGGTGTACCATTCCCCAGTTTAATCCCATCGATTTCGACAATCGGGACGATGCCACGGCTGGCACTGGTGAGGAATGCCTCACTCAACCGGGGAATATCGTCAGCATGAACGGCTTCGCGGCGTACGGGCAAGATCGACGGCGCGACGGTGAACACGACCTGCTGCGCGATGCCCGCCAGCACCCCTGATCCTGCCGTACGCAGTTCCCCATCGAGAATCGCGTAAAAGTTCGCGCCGAGATTTTCCAACAGCACGCCGCTGGGATCGGTGAGTACCGCGTCGTAAATGCCGGGTGGCAGTGACTTCTGAATAGCGTCCCGGTCGTGCATCCAGTCGGTAGTTTTAGCGCTGGGGTTATGACGGGCGGCGTGTACGGTGATGACTTTGACTCCGGCGGCGATCACATCGGGAGAAAGCGGCTTGAACGGCTCGACGGACAAGATCAGGCTGTCAGGGGACTCTGCTGGCACGGTGACGCGAAAACGCACATCGCCATAGCCCGCCTCTTGAATAAGGGCGCGCAGTGCGTGGCGCAAGCGAACACGGTCGAGCGTCAGCGGGATTTGTGCCTGCTGTGCCGACTGTTCGAGCCGATCTAGATGGGCATCCAACTTGAGGACGTTGAAGGTGTCGTAGGTGTTGGTGACGGTATACACACCATCGCGCGGCTCAAGCTTTGCAGCGTCTGCCAGCGACGAGGCGCTGTAGTCCACAGGATGCAGACCATCTGGAGTAAGACGCTTGATCAAACACGGCATTGGGATTCTCTGCTTTCGGTAGCCCTTCATGTGAGCAGAGAATACCTCAAAGGTGCTCCTTAGGGTTACGACTTTGGCGGTGGAGCGGAACTCATCCCGGCGTTGATGGCGATCTTGAGCTCTTCTGGGTGCCGATCCGGTTGAGACGCTGCTTTCGCCTGAAGCCTTTCCATGCGCCCGGTCAGCCGCCCCAAGGTACGGCTCATCAACAGCACCTGCCGCTCGTAATTGAGGTCAGTTTCCTCAAAGCCAAGCGCACGCGCATCGACCGTGCTGGTGAGCCACTGCTGCAAAATCGACACCATTGCATGATCGAACGTCCAGATGCCTTTGAACACCCGCTCCTGATCCGGATCGCTGATTCGTGTAAGTTCTTCGGTCGCTAACGCGCTGACGTAATCACGCCCGTAGCTGACGAGAAACCATTCCTTCGCCAAGTGATCGGTACGCTGAAGCGGAACATAGGTGATGTTCGGCAGCGCGGGCGGGCGCACATCCGGCACGCCGAACACATACACCGATTCGGCACGCAGGGCGAGGTTTGTGTAGCGCGAAAGCTGCCGCATGAATTTGCTGAAATACTGAAAGCCAGCGAAAATCCGCGTGCGTGCTTGATCGATCAATGTGGCATTTTCAATTTCGTAACTGACCAGCGACATGGTGCGCCGGTGATTCAGAAGCGTGCTGCCCTGCTGCACCTTTTCGGTTAAATGAAACACAGAAAAAGACGGATCGATGGCTATTGGCACCGTTGAGTCCCTCCTCCAGAAATAATATTGTATCCATGGATGCTTCTATGATGCCGGAAAGGGATGAGTGGCGGTTAAAGAAAAACTGAAAATGAGACGAATTTTGATCCTGAGTTTGACGCAGCTACTAGGTGTACACGATGTCCGTTCGAATAGCGATGTGGTCGGGGCCGCGCAATATCTCCACGGCGATGATGCGGTCGTGGGGGAGCCGTGCGGATACGTTTGTGATGGACGAGCCGTTTTACGCGCACTACCTGCTCGATACCCCTTATCGGGCGGATCATCCGGGGGCGGATGAAATTACGGCGGTTCATGAGACCGATTGGCGCAAGGTCGTCACGTACCTCACCGGGCCGATCCCCGAAGGCAAGTCGATCTTCTACCAAAAGCACATGACTCATCACATGACGGAGGAGATCGACCTTGGTTGGTTATCGCAGGTGAGTAACGCGTTTCTCATCCGTGATCCGCGTGAGGTGATCGCGTCCTTCATCAAAGTGATCCCGAATGTGCAAATCGATCAGATTGGGCTGCCACGGCAGGTCGAATTGTTCGACAAAGTGCAAGCCATCACCGGGAAAACGCCGCCCGTGATCGACTCGAATGATGTGCTGCGTGATCCGCGCGGAACGCTGACCCGGTTGTGCGATGCACTGGGCGTGCCGTTTGATGAAGCCATGCTGTCATGGGAAGCGGGACAGCGATCGACGGATGGGGTATGGGCGAAATACTGGTACGCGGCGGTCGAAAAATCGACCGAGTTTGCCCCGCAAAAGCAGCATTATGAGCCGCTGCCGGATCACTTGCAGGCGCTCGCGGAGGAATGCCAAGCCCTTTACGATCGCATGGCCAGATACCGGCTGTAGCAGCCGCACAAGAAAGGAAGGTGGGTCATGAAACAGGGATACAACGCGCAAAACGCGAATATTCTGATCAACATCAACGGGGAACTTTTCCCGCGTGATAAAGCGGGGATCAGCCCGTTTGATTCAGCAGTGCAGGGCGGTGATGCGGTATGGGAAGGACTGCGCTTGTACAACGGGCGCATTTTCAAGCTGACGGAGCACCTTGACCGGCTGCGCGACTCGGCCTTGGCGATGGCCTTTAGTGAAATTCCGTCGCATGAGACGATTATCAGCGAGATCAGCAAGACGCTGATTGCGAACCAGATGGTCGATGGCGTACACATCCGCCTGACGCTGACGCGCGGCGTAAAATATACGAGTGGGATGGATCCACGCCTGAATACCTCCGGACCAACGCTGATCGTGCTGCCTGAATTCAAGCTCCCGGTGTATGACAAGACTGGGCTGCGGCTGATCACCTCGACGATCCGGCGTATTCCGCCGGACTGTGTCGATCAGAATATCCACTCGTGCAATCTGATCAACTCGATCCTTGCGAAAATTCAAGCCAACGCCGCCAATGCTGACGATGCGCTGATGCTTGACTATGATGGGTTCATCGCAGAGACGAATGCGACTCACGTGTTTCTGGTCAAAAAGGGCGTTGTGTTAACGCCGCGTACGACTTCATGCCCGAAGGGGATCACCCGGATGACCGTGCTCGATCTGTGTCGCACGAATGCAATTCCGCATGAGGTACGCGACTTGACCCTGACGGATGTGTACACGGCGGACGAAATGTTCTGCACCGGGACGATGGGCGAATTGGCCGCTGTGACCTGTGTCGATGGGCGCACGATCGGCAGTGGAACGGTTGGCGCAATGACCGAGCACTTGAGCGCGCTGTTCACTGACTTGACGCGCACCGAAGGGGTGGTCGTGATCCCCTAAATGCGTCTGCAACAGGTCTTTTCAAGTTTTTTGCTAGCCAGATTGTGAAATGTGTCTATAGTTGACGTTAGTGCTTGATCGCAGAACATCAGCCAAAGGGAAAACGCTCATGTTTCGCAACCTGAATCGCAGAATGCAGAACGGCGCTGAACTCAGCAGACAAAGCTGGCGCGCACTTCGGGAGAATCCGCATCTCCTCGTTTTTCCACTCGTTTCGTTGATCGGTTCGCTGTTGGTGTCGATTGTGATGTTCGTTCCGATCGCAGGTTCGGCGCTCTTCACAACCAGTACCAATCGGAATGGTGATCCGCAAGTTTCGATTTTGACGGTCGTCTTGCTGTTCATCTACTACGTGTTGAACTATACCGTCATTATCTTTTCGAACACCGCGCTGATCGGCGCGGCGGCGAAGATTATTCGCGGTGAACCGGCCACCGTCCGCGATGGGTTTGACATCGCGATGTCACGAATCGGCAAGATCATCCCCTATGCGCTGCTTTCGGCCACGGTGGGTATGGTCGCCCGTGCGATCACCCAGTCCGGTCGCGACAAGGGGCTCGTCGGCGCGATTTTGGCGGCGATCATCGGCAGCATTATCCAAGGCGCGTGGAACATCATCGTGTTCTTCGCCATCCCGGTGCTGGTTTACGAGAATGTCGGGCTGATCGACTCGCTCAAGCGCAGCTTTGAGCTGTTCAAGCAGACATGGGGCGAAAGTTTCACCGGCAACACCGTGATTAACGCGGTGGGCTGCCTCGCAACCTTGGCGATCTTCGTCGTGTTCGGCGGGCTGATCATGCTGGCGATCGCCAGCGGATCGACGGCCTTCATCGTCCTCTCGATCGCGTTGTTCATTGTGGCGATGATCGGGTTAGGGCTGTTGAGCGGTGCGGTGAATGGCGTTTTCCAAGCGTCAATGTACCAGTTCGCGATGACCGGTGATGCCGGTCGCTATATTGATACCAATCTGGCGCGCGAGGCGTTCACGGGCGGCAGCCGTTAGGCACAACTTAGCACTTGCGTAGGGGCAGAATAGAACCATTCTGCCCCTACATCCTCTCTCAAACCTACTGCTAGGACTTCTTTTCCAGCGCGGCGGTGAGTTTCTCCATCGCAGCGATCAAGCGTTCTTCACGGACAACTGCCGGATCAGGGGCGGCGGGAGCAGGCGCAGCCGCTGCTTCCTTTTTGCGTGCGGTCATCAGACGGTTGATCGAGCGGATAATCAGGAACAACACAAAGCCGACGATCAGCAAATTCACGACCGTATTCAAGAAGAGGCCAATATTCAGCGTCACAGCCCCGGCGGCTTGCGCGGCGGCTAAAGTAACATAGGGGCCTGCCGGGGTTCCTTCTTTAAGCAGAATGAAAATATCGTCGAAGCGCAGCCCACCAATCAGGCCGATGATGGGTGTGATGATGTCTGAGACGAGCGACGTAACGACGGCGGTGAAGGCCGCACCGATGATGATGCCGACGGCAAGATCAAGTGCGTTCCCTTTGAGAATGAATTCGCGAAATTCTTTGAGCACGGGCTTCGCCTTTCACTTTGTGTAAATAGCCAACCTACTAAAAAAGTATAGCGAACCTCATCCTTATTGGCTCAACAAAGTTATGAATAATTCGCGAAAATTCCAAGCATAGCGCGCAAACCACAACCCGTTTACACTACACGACTGATGAAATGCCGAACGGCGTGGACACCACAAAGGGAATTTCATGAGGCGGTTTTTGCTGTCGTTCGCGGCTGCGCTTGTGCTTGGGGCGTTGGTCGGGCTGTATCTCGGTTGGGTACAGTTCCCTGTGCAGTATGTAGACAGCCCCGCCAGCGATCTGGCGCAGCGCTACAAAGATGAATACACCGTGATGATCGCGACGGCTTATCTCGACGATCAGGATTTGACGGGTGCGATCGAACGCCTGCGAGTCCTTGGCGTTGAAAACGCGCCTGCTTATGTGCAGGAAGTGACCGAACGCTACATCACCAATTCGCGCGATTTACAGGATATTCAGACGCTCGTCCTGCTGGCACAGGGGATGGGGCGGCTGACCCCCGTCATGCAGCCTTATTTACCCGTCGCACTTCCGGGGCAGGGATCATGACCGAAACGCCGTTGAAATCTACGCGCGAAAGCGCTCCAACCCGTACGCGGCGTTCACGTGAAAATACCCCGCGCCGCTACGATCGCCCCCGTCACTTGATTTCGTGGTTCGGAGTGCTGCTGGGGCTGGCGCTTGGCATTACCGGTGGCTTGCTCTGGGCATGGCAGGTGCAGCCGATTCGCGAGTTTGATACCGAGCCATGGCAGCTTCAGCCGGACGACCGTGGGCAGTACATCGTAGCGATCGCGCTACGCTACCAACACACAGGTAATGCGGGGCAGACCGTACAATCGCTGATCGATCTGCGGCTGCCGGGCGATCCGATTCAAGCGATGGCGGATACCGCCTGCCAATTGGCGACGACCGGTTATATTGATAACAGCAGCGGCCTGCGGGCGATCCGTGCGATGATGGCGTTTTATCAAGGACAGGGACGTACAGGCTGCGCCGATACGATCATCCCTGTCGCCAACGGTGAACCCACACAGGTGATCGAGATCGAAGCGCCGACCAATACGCCGACGCTGCCGCCGCCCGCAACGAAAACACCAACTCCCGGTGTAGCTTCGGCAGTCACGGCGACCCCGAATCTGGTGATCATTCCCACGAGCGCGCCGCAGACGGATTTCGCGTTCGTGAACGCGGCGACGTTCTGTGATGTGGCGAATGCGGGCGTGATTGAAGTGTATGTGTATGAAGTCAATGGGGCGACCGGGGTTCCCGGTCAAGCGGTGCGTGTGCGTTGGGACGGCGGCGAAAGTACGTTCTTCACCGGACTGAAGCCCGAAATTGGCCCCGCCTACGCCGATTTTCAAATGCAAGAGAATTCCAGTTATATTGTCGATATGCCCGGACGTGCTGATCCTCTACCGCAGCCGCTCGTCGCCGTATCGTGTACGACACCGGACGGTCAGCGGGCGGTGATCAGCTATCGGGTGACGTTCCGCGCCATAGAGTAACGGACGAACCGCGATATGGACATGCTTTACGAACGCATCCGGGAGGCCTTTCCGGGTGTGAATTTGGACAATGCTGTCGTGAATGCGGACGGGATGGTGAATGTCGCCATCATCGCCGAGGGATATGTCTACCGCTTCGCACGGGCGGATTGGGCGGTGCCGGCGCTTCAGCAGGAATCCGCTGTGCTGCGCCTGATCCGCGATCATGTGACGATGCGTGTGCCTTCATTCACCGTCATCGCGGATGATTTTGTCCGCTACCGGTTCATTGAAGGGGAACCACTGACGCGGAACACCATTTTACAGCTCCCCGACTATGATCAGGATTGGCTGGCGGAGCAGCTCGCCTCCTTCCTGTCGCAGCTTCACAGTGTGCCGCTTGATCAGCTACAGGATGCGGGAATCGGGCAATCCGGCGGGCGGCAAAGCCAGAACGAATGGCTGGAGTTGTACGACCACATTCAGCGCGAACTGTACCCGCTGATGTACCGCATCACGCGTGATCACATCGATCAGCATTTTTCGCCGCTGGTGAACGATCCAAATTGGTTAGATTTTCAGCCAACGCTGATTCATGACGATTTGGCACAGTATCATATTCTGTATGATCCGGCGGACTGTTACATCAATGGCATCATCGATTTTGGCACCGCGGGGTTAGGTGATCCAGCCCGCGATTACGGAATCTTGATCAACGTGTTTGGAGAAAGCTTCGTCGCACGGATGGCGAAATACGATTCCAGCATTGAGGCGTGCATCGAACGGGCTCGCTTTTATCACGGCACGGCGGAACTTCAATGGCTGTTGATCGGCGTGCGGCAGCAGTCGTTCGCAATTTTGACAGCACACCTTGATCGAGCACGGGATGTGAAGCCGTATGGAATGCCGCTCAATCACAGACGATAAGTGTGAATGGATGAACCAGTAGTTAGGAGGATAGGGCAGGATGGAGTACGTGATCAACCGCGATGCGATTGAATATGCCAAGCAGCTTGTCGAGGAAGGCGCACGGGCGCGTAACACGATGTGGGCAAACAGTGCGCCTTCACCGCAGAAAGCGGAACGCTTTCGTCGTGAGCACGGCGATCAAGCCTTCTCGCGCTGGTATCTGGTTGTCGATCCGAACGGAGCGGGCATCGCGGGGTATCAATTCCCGATCGGGGATTTTTCGCGGGTGCATGAAAGCGGCGTCCGTGCCGCTCGCCGTCACGGGGAATTGAATGGGCATCCTGAATTGGTCGCCGCCGCCGATGAAATCCTTGATCTGCTGGATCGCTTGAACGCGTGTTAACGCCGATCAATTCGGCTGAATCGTCATTTGCAGATCGGCGGGCGCAGCAGTGTGAGGTTGTGACCACGCGAGGATCAATTGGCCTCCGTTGGAAAACAGCGCGGGGGGATCGATGACCGGGGTACAGCGCGTCACTGGCTCGAAGCCGACAAACTCGCCTGCTGCCATGCTGGCCACGCCGATCTGATCGCCGCTGCCGGTACTGTCAACGGCTGCAAGCTGCACATAAGTACGATTTTCGGCCAGCGGGCGCACCCATTGATACGGCGGTTCGAACAGGGCGGGTGCTGACCAATTGGCGGCATCCAGCTCCCCTGTGCTGAACCATGTTTCGCGGTGCCCGTCATCGCGGGTCAAATTCCAGAACAAATACCCGTGCGTGCTGTCCGCCGCGCCGTACACACTCTCGATCAAGGTGCCGGGTGTGCGGCTGACGCGCGCCGTAATCCGCGCGGATTCGAGCAGCACGCCATCGGCAATGCGGGCGCGCACAACATTCTCTCCCTCTCCTTCTTCATACAACAGCAGCAGTGTATCGTCGGGGAGACGGATGAGTGCCGGGTGCAGCGCATCGGACGCGAAGCGTATCGGAAGCGCAGGACGGCCTTCATTATCAATTTTGCGGAGCCAAACAGCAGGTTCATTGCTAGTCGCGCCGCTCCATGCCACCCACAGCGATCCATCGCTCATGAGTGCCGCCGAGAGGTCGTAGACCTGCTCATTTTCGGCAGAAAGGCGCAGCGGGCCGCGCAGAATTTCGGTGGTGGGCGTGACTAATGCCGAGAATACCGCCGGGACATGTGTGACCTCATCGAGGTCGATCCAGACCACAAAAACATTGTTATCGAGCGCGGGAAAGGTCAGTTGGTCACGCGGTTGGATGGGCGGCAGCGTGAGGGTGACAGGATCAGTCAGGTGACCGTCAATCCAACGGCGCATTACCTGCCGTGCGCCAGTTTGATCGGACGTGACATAGGCCAAGCTCATGAAGTTGGCGTGAACCGCCAGTGCGGGTGGGGCGGTCAAGCCCGCATTCGCGAGCGTGATGACACCGCCCCACGCGGATTCTGGCGTACAAGTGGGGGTGATCGTGGCAGTTGGTGACCCCGCACACGCGGTGAGAATCGCCGTGCAAAGCCACAGGATCGCCAGACAAAAATGCCGGATGTCAGTTTGGGTTGATGGGCGAAATTCCCTCAAGACCGGAATAGATGAGCTTCTTAGGCGCATAGTAAGCAATGGTTTGGACAATGTGCTGAACGATGCGCAGGGACGTGTTGGGTAGTACCGCCTCGGCGCGCCCCGCGTAAATAGCGATATGATAGCGCTCCTGCCCCCCAAAAATGAAATTTCGCACGAACCAACCCGCAGGGCTGGCATTGCGTGCGGCCTTCGCCGTTTCAATTTCGGTGACTTCTTCCCATGTGAGGGTGCTGCCATTCAGCGTCACCGCCTGCGGCGTGATTTGAAACTTGTTTTCGATGGTGCTGATCTCTTCTGGAGTTAAATCATTCGTGTTTGGCGCTTTGCTTAAGCGCACGAGATACGCCATTCCAATCCCCTGCTTTCTCACTCTCGATAGAACGACGAATGCCCGACGACATGGCGCGATTGTATCACGTCACTGCTGCCCTGTGGGGGTCATGGGTTCAATCACTGTGACGCGGATCGTGACGGGCGTGCTGGCCGTCCCATCCAACCGATAAGCGATAGCGGTCATCTGGTGTAACCCACTGCCTTCCGCCAGCCAATTCATCATCACAGTGAACACCTGCACCTGATCGCGTTCCACGGGTGCGCCTTCTTGATGTGGCAAATCGTCGATCGTAAGCTCGACACGGGCAACCCCCGGCCCCTGTTCGTCGCGTGCCACCAGTTCGATCTGCACATCGGTTCCGCTCAATACGCTTGTGTTGTCGGACGGATAAAGAAACTCAATCGTTGGCCGGTTCGCTGCCCCCTGCGAATGGTTATCGGTCAAGTTGCACCCTGTGAGCACAACTATTGCGGCGGCGGCGATTCCAAACAAGGCGCTGCGCCCTGCTGCATGTTTCTGCATATGTTTACCTCCTTGACTCGTCATGGGTTCACCGGCATGATCCTAATCGCCGCTGCGTTGCAGTGTGAACTCACGGAAATTGACACCATGCGCATTGATATTTTGACGTTGTTCCCGGCTATGTTCGATGGGCCGATGACTGAAAGTATGCTGTGGAAAGCGCGCGATCGCGGCTTGCTCGATTTGCGCCTGCACGATATTCGCGATTGGACAACCGATCCGCATCGCACGGTCGATGATACCCCATATGGCGGCGGCGGCGGGATGATCATGAAACCGGATGTGGTGACGCGTGCAATCGAAGGCGTGATCGACGGGGCGGATGAAAAAGTTCCTGTGATCCTCATGAGTCCTCAGGGGCGTTTGTTCAATCACCAAATCGCGGTTGAGCTTTCGACGCTGCCGCGCATGGTGATCCTGTGCGGTCGCTATGAAGGCATCGACGACCGGGTACGCGAACTCATGGTGACGGATGAAATCAGCATTGGCGATTATGTGCTGACGGGCGGCGAACTGGCGGCGATGGTGATCGTCGATGCGGTAATACGTCATATTCCCGGCGTGTTGGGCGCGGAAGGGGCGGCGGGGCGCGATAGTCACGCCGATGGTATTCTGGAAGGGCCGCACTACACACGCCCGCCGGAATTTCGCGGGCTGACCGTTCCGGCGGTACTGCAAGGCGGCGATCATGAGGCAATTCTAAGATGGCGGCGTGAGCAGGGGCTGCGGCGAACATGGCGCAATCGTCCTGATCTGCTGCGCACAGCGCCCTTGAGTGAGCGGGATAAGTACCTGCTGGCGAAATTCGCCAATGAAGATGCGGCGGATCAAGCGGCCAATTCTAACAAAACACACCCCTAGGACTGAAACACTTATTGAGCCAAAATGCACGTTGGGCTATACTCAAGAGTGGGTGTGTTACTAATCGAATCGATAGTGAAAAATCGGGAATCGAGAATAACGGAATGGCTCAGGAATACCGGAGCGAAATTCTGGAGCGCACGCTGAAGACGCTTCACATTGCCGTTGACGGGGTGAAAGCGTCGGTCATTGTGAACAATGATGGTCTGCTGGTAGCCGCGTATCCGCCCGGCGACGATGACAATCCGCACCAGAATCCGACCAGCAGCCCGCAGGTGGCGGCGATGAGCTCTACCTTGATCAGTTTGGCGGAACGCACGCTGCGCCGCTTGGCACAGGGTGACTTGGAACGCCTGCTGATGGAAGGTGAAGAAGGTGTGATCGTCGTTTACCCAGCAGGGCGTGCATCACTGGCGGTGTTGGCGGAAAAAGACGCCCGCCTCAGCCATGTTCTGTTCGCGACGCGCAAAGCTGCCGCACAGGTCGCCGATATTCTCGGCGCTCCCCGTCCATAACCTCTGCCGACCAGATGAAACGGCTGGTTTGGAGTTCCGACCGGCAGTTCATCTCCCTGATCTGATCAAAAAAGGGCATGGTGTATTTGCTGCACCATGCCCTTCACGATCTTTGTTATCAAGCGCGCAAATTTAGCGGCGTTTTTGGAAAATCACGCGGATCGCCATCTTCCCCAACATGAGTTCGTCGCCATCGCGCAGGGTATGCGCGATATGCGGCTTCAGCTTTTCACCGTTGAGCGCGGTGCCGTTGCTGCTGCCCAGATCGGTCAGTTCAAGCCGGTTTTCGTTCAGGCGCAGGATGCAGTGATTGCGGCTGACGCCCATACGGTAGCCCGCAAACGCCGTCAAATCGATCTCCGGCGAGGTGCCTGTGAGCGGATCACGACGCCCGATGTGCGTTTCCGGTTTGGGATAGAACAGGATTGGCTGGGGTGCGCCTTCGATTTCAAAACGCAGCACCATATCCTTATCAAATCTGTCGGTGCCCGCCGATGAAATAGCCTTGCCAATATCGGCTGCCGACAGCGTTTTCCCAGCGGGGACAGCAGGTGCAGGCACGCCGTCCGAGCCAGCCTTTTCGAGCGATGGCAGGTTATTCGTTTGGGCGGGTTCTGGGGCGGCCTCACTGGCATTTTGACCGAAGCGCTTGGTGCTGATACCGTCTTTTTCGGCCTTCACCAGCGGGAAATTACACTTTTCGCAGACGAGTGTCCCGTAGCGATTCACGTGATTGCAGTTGGGACAGAACACGACGGCAGATTTTGAAGAGCCGCCTTGCACATCAGCGGAAGGGGACGCAGATTCTTTTTCCGAAATCGGAGCCGTTGAAGGCATGGGTTGGGCGGGATGCGGCGCTGCCGGCGGCTGGTTGACAGGCGGCTGGTTGACAGGCTGCTGGCTCACAGACGGCTTGCTGACAGGCGGTTGATTCGCCTGCGGTGGAATTGCCGGTTGCGCCGGAGGTGGAACCTGCGACGAGGCAGGCGACGCCGGAGAGGCTGCGGGAGCGGGTTCGTTTAGATCCGGTTTTGAATCACGTGCTTCGTCTACCATCTTTCCTTTTCCTTCGGCACGCAAATCCAATCCGGTTTCCGGTGCAGATCGCGGCGCTGTTTTGACGACAGGTTGTTCTTCATCGCCACGTGCGGCGGTTTCTTGAGCAGCCGGGACAGGTTTCGGCTCGCTCTGTGCAGCGTTGGATACCACAGCAGCAGGAGGCTCCTGCTGGGAGATAGACGGTTTGGCGGTTGGCTCTGGCGCGCGGTTTGAATCGCTGCCATCTTTTTGCGGAGGCGAGTTGAGTTGTGGTTTCTCTGGCAAGTCAGTCATTCAACGCCCTCGTCGGAAAAGCACACCATACAACCATTTCCAGATAAATTCCAATTGATATTGTAACGCGATTTCAAACTTATTTTCAATCTCAGCGGCGCATTGAGGAGCACCCATTTCGGTGGTATTGTCATAGTCATGATGACCCGCCGATTCACCCTCTGGTTTATGCTCACCACGATTCTCCTCGGCGCAATGGCCCTTCGACTTGTGAGAATCGATGCCCAAAGTCTTTGGTTTGATGAAGGGTATTCGTGGTTTGCGGCATCCCAACCCACCCTTGTGGATGCTGCAAATGCTGATTCAACTAACCCACCTCTTTATTATGCACTTTTGTTTGTTACTGTCCATATGTGGGGCGACAACGAATCAGCGTTACGTCTGTTTTCGCTGTTTCTTTCGCTTCCTGTTATAGCGCTTGCTTACCAGCTTGCAAGGCAAGTTAGCCCATCCGCACGGCGGCGGTTATCGGGGCTTATAGCCGCCCTCATCGTCGCCTTGATCCCGTCGATGTGGTGGGCATCGCAAGAAGCACGCATGTATACGCTGATGGCGCTGTTCGTGATGATTGCGGCGCTGGCATGGCAGCACTTGATCACGCGTGCGCGACCGGTGGTGTGGGCATGGATAGCACTGTGGTTGAGCGAATTAGCGACCCTTTACACCCATAATTCGGGGCCAGTGATTGTCCTGTGGCTGAATGCGGCTTCCCTGCTGGTATGGATCAGCCGTCGCAGTCTGCGCCGCCCGGATGTACGGCTGTGGATCGGTGGTCAGATCGCAGTCGGGCTGCTGTGGCTGCCTTATTTCCTGACGCGCTTTCTTAATCTTTCGGCGGCCAATGCGGCGATCCACAGCGCTCCGGTGCTGACACCTGAATTCGCGTTAAAGGTGTGGCAGTCCTTTTGGATCGTTCCGTATGAGCGTGTCGCAGCGGGATCGTGGACTGTACCGGTTTTATCGATCGCTGTGTTCATCCTCGCGCTGCTGTTGTTTGTGCGTTCGCGCTCGGCGGTGCGCTGGATATTTACCCATTCTGTGCTGCTGATCACCGGGTTGATTGCTGCGCTTATGGTGCTGGGCAACGAGTATCATGGCCGCTATGTGGTCATGATGGCACCGCTGATCGCGGTTGGACTGGGGGCCGGGATCGGTGCGATTCAGCGCGGGTGGGTGCGGATTCCGCTCACCGTTGGGCTGGCGGGAGCCTGTTTGTTCGGGATCATTTCGACCTTTGATGAGTCGCTGCCCTTTCGCCATGACGACGCACGGGCGATGGTGCAGTATTATGCCGATACCCTGAGCGAAAATGACAGCGTGATCGCGTGGTCATATGCTGATCGCTATGAGCTGGCTTACTACTGGGATCGCTTGGGTGTACGCGCACACCGGATCACGCTCCCGGAAGGGGCGGATCTCGATCAGATCGCGCCGCTGCTGCCAACCTCCGGCGATGTCTCGTTGAATGTGTGGTATACGCAGCGTGCCGATTATCGCGGCATGATGGGCTGCTTGCTCGGCGACGGGACAACCGCACTGCCTGACTCGTTCACGACCTATGGGATGACGACCTACACATATCGCCAGCCGCCCCTGCAACTGCCTGAGGTGGTTCCCGCTGGGCTGGTCGGCTTCTATGATGATGCGCATCCGCTTGCCCAATTGGAGTTTCAGGGGCACCCCGACAGCGGCACCGCCGATCAGGCCCTGTGTCTTCCCCTTGCTTTGCGACTGATTGCTGCGCCGGATGTCGATCTAAAGGCGCTGGTGCTGGTAAAGAATACGCTCGGCGATACGGTTGCCACGACGGACGCCATCTTCGCGACCGCCGATCAGCGAACAACGGCGAGTGTGGAAGCGGGTGAGCTGGTCTGGGCATATCCGCTGGTGCGGCTCCCAGCAGGATCGCCGTCGGGTGATTACGCGATCTATGTGCGTGTGTACGATGAGCAGGGACGCTATCCCACCGGGTTGATGCAGGATTCGCGTTCAGGAATTGGACATGATGCATGGGTGCATACATGGACAATTGAACCGGGGGCGGTCTGGTCAATGCCGGAGGACAGTCAACCGATCGCCTCAACGATCGCTTCAATCCGATCGCTTCAGCTCATTGGACTGGATGCGCCTACTGAAGCACGCCCCGGGGATCGCGTTGAGGTGACGCTGCACTGGCAGAATCCGGGAACTGCGCTGCCGTATGCACCGGTCGTGACGTTGGTGAACGCAGAATCTGAACTTCGGCTGCCTGTCGAGGCTCAGTATTCAGTTGGCAGCGGCTATTCGCTGGATTGGCGGCGCGTGAATCTTCCGCCGAACATGCCGCCGGGAGAGGCGACGCTTCAGCTTGATGACGGGACGATTATCGGCAGAATTGCTGTGCTGGATGTGTCGTTCGTGTCCGAGTCCCCGTCGTTCGATCATCCTGTGACGCCGCTGCTGCCGGAATTCGAAGGCTATATGAGTTTAGCAGGCTATTCGGCGCCGGATACGCTCGACATCTCTCAATCGCCGTTCGTGACGCTCATCTGGCAAGCCACCCAACCGACAGCAATCCCGTACACCGTTTTCGTGCAGGTGTTGAATGCCAGCGGACAGGTGATCGCGCAGAGTGACTCGCAGCCGGTCAACGGCGACCGCCCGACGACCGGATGGCGGCAGTCTGAATGGATCGCCGATGACCATACCCTGACATGGAATACGCTCGCTGCGCCGGGAGAAGGAAGGCTGATCGCAGGGCTGTACGATCCCGTCACCGGGGTGAGGATTCCTTACGCGAATGGACAGGATTTCGCGGAATTAGGTGCGGTGACGATCCGGTAAAAGCAAAACGGTCGGAAGATGCGGCGTAAACCCCATCCCCGACCGTTTTGTTATAAGCACGTGCGCAGATTTAGCCCGCGTCCGCCGTGGTGATGTGGAAGGCGAGCAAATACTGTCCGGTCGTCTGCTGTTGATAGCTGGTGAAGACGAAACGGAAGAAGTTGTTGGCCGGATCGCTGTCCAACTGCATGCCGCTGGTGGGCGCGACCAACATCGAGTCGTATTGACCGCCGTTCACACGCCCGTTTGCCGTTTGAATGAAACTGTTGGTCAGGCTGGTGTTCGGTGGGTAACAGGTGTTCGCGTTGCCCGCGTCATCGCACACGACCGGATCGTTGTTTCCGTCGGTGATGGCGGCGAGATTCTCGTCGGCGGCATACATCAGCGGATCGAGATCGTTGGTACGCGAAATCATGTACACGGCCATATCGGTCGAGGCGAGCGTCATGCCGGGTGTGACATACACTTCAAAGGGATCGCCTGCACCATCGGCGGAGGTGACGCCCATGCCTTCGACGACGAGCACGAATTCGCCGGTCGAATTGCCGAAACCACCCACCACCAAGCGAATATCTTCGAAATCATTGCTGCTGTTATTGGCGAACGTGACACGGGCGCTGCGATTCGAGGCCGCAACATCTCCGGTCGTGGGCAGCGAAAGCGCATACTGTGCGGCAGTGGCATCGTCATCGCTGCACAACCCGTTACCGTCGGAGCCGAGGACAGCCAAAATCGGATCGAACCCGTTCAGGCCGATGGCGGTCGCCGTGTAGTCGAAACCGGTGCGCATTTGAATGACACGCACTTCGACGCCATTGTCAAAGCTGGCGCCATTGTCGCAGGTGACCGAGGTGCCACTCGGTACACCAGTATTTGGGTTGGTCTGGGTATTGTTCGAGGTATTGGTATCGTCGCCCTTGACCGTCTGGTTATTCGGATCACCAAACGTCCCCGAAGTATCCGTACCCCCTGCTGGGGCGGTTGCCGCGTGGAACGCCAGCAGATACTGCCCGGTCGTCGATTGGTTGTAGCTGGTCATGAGGAAATTGTAGAAATTTACATCCGGGTCGGCGCTCAACTGCAAACCGGTCAAATCCATCGAGAGCATCGCGTCGTACTGGCCCCCGTTGACCTGCCCATTGGCGGTGATCACGCCCGAGTTGGCGAGACTGGCCGACTGGCCCCAGCAGCGATTGGCATCGCCGCCATCATCGCAGACGATCGGGTTGCCCGCGCTGTCATTGACGATATCCCCGTTCGCGTCGATACGCCCCATGATGGGATCGAGGTCGTTGGTGAGCGAAATCATGTAGACCGAGAGCGGAACGCCCGACGCAACCATTTCCGGCGTGATACGAACGCTGAAGGGATCGCCCGCGCCGTCGTTGCCCGTCACGGCCATTCCTTCAAGGATGAGCACGAATTCACCGGTCGTATCGCCAAAACCGCCGACGACCAGCGACACATCATCGAAGGCCGAGCTGCTGTTTTGACTGAAGGTGACGCGGGCACTGCCGACTGTATTGGCGACGTTGCCGGTCGTGGGCAGCGCGAACGTATAGGCGGCTGCGGTCGCATCATCGTCGTTGCACAAGCCGTTCCCACTAGAATCGAGGACGGCGAGTACCGGATCAAACCCGTTTAGGCCGATGGCGGTCGCCGTGTAATCAAAGCCAGAACGCATCTGGTTCACGACGATTTCAACGCCATTGGTGATGGAGGCACCATTATCACAGGTGACGGTCACACCGGGAGGGGACTGCTGCGCTTGTGCGGCGGCGGGCAGCATGACAGCGAGTAAACACAAACTGAGTAAGACTACATGGCGGAAGGAATGAGGCTTCATGGAGGCTCCTAGCTGCTGCTCATGAGGATAAAGAAAAAAATAGCATCTCTATTTCATTCTACTCACTTTCGTGTTACATCCTGCCGCGCCTATGTAATCTTTTACGGTTTGCTTGCAGGTTTTAACAAGTTCCTCAAACGTTTATGAGTTCTAACCATCGCATTTCTAGCCTTAAGGCTCCATACAACTGTCCTGCATCTAAAATCAAGGTAATGGTTTTTCTGAAAAATGTATGTGACCTTGTTTGGGCGGGGATGCTCCACCGAGCTTCTTAGAGGTAGTACCCCTGAACAGGTTCACAACTTCGCGAATCGCTTCAACCTGCTGAAAAAGTTGATGCATGGATGACGGGGTCAGGTATGGTACCGGATAACAATCAAAATGCGGCTCCCCACACTGAGGAAGCCCAAGAGTTGAAGAGCTTGGCGTCACTCCCCAATGGGAATCAAGCGCTGGATGAAGCGCGACTCACCCGTATTGCCCGTGAGTACGAAATTGTGGCGGAAGTCGGCAGCGCCATCAGCACCGTTCTCGATCTTGAAATGCTGCTGCAAACCGTGTCTGACCTTACGAAGAGCGAATTCAATCTCTATCACGCTCACGTCTATCTGTATGAACAGGATCGTCAAGCCCTTGTCCTCGCCGCAGGTGCAGGGGATGTCGGGCGGATTATGAAAGCCCGCCGCCGCTCGATTGCGCTGGGTGCGGAACGGTCGCTGGTGGCGACCGCCGGACGTACGCGGGAAAGCGTGGTGATCGACGATGTGTCGAGCGAACCGAACTTCCTGCCGAACCCGCTCCTTCCAGAAACCCGCTCGGAAATGGCGGTTCCGCTGTTGTTCGGTAACGACCTCGTCGGTGTATTGGACGTGCAGGCAAGTTCGCCCGCCCACTTCAGCGATGATGACGTGCGTGTGTTCAAGACCTTGGCCTCGCAGGTCGCTGTCGCCGCCCAAAATGCGCGCCAGTTTGAGATTATTCGCCGCACGGCGACTCGATCGGGGCTGCTGGCAGAGTACAACGCGGCCCTTTCGCGCGCCCAAGACGAACATCAACTGCTCCTTGCAGCGTCGCTGTTCGCCAAAGACTACAAGCTGGCCTTTGCCTCCCTAGCCTATATCGATCACCCCCTCGGCGACCCGACCTATTTAGTGCGCATCATGGCCAATATCGACGGGAATGGTCAAGCGCTTCCGCTGCTTCCTCAAGCAATCGGTGGTTCGCCTATTACCGATAATCCCGTGTTTAAGAAGCTGATCGATCTCCCGAATGAACCCTTCATCTGCGAGGACATCAAGAACGATCCGAACATTGATGAGGCGACCCGGAGTTGGGCGCTGAATATAGGATCACAGACGCTCGTCGTGATGCCGTTGAAGCAGGACGACGAGTGGCTCGGCACGATCATCTTAAACTGGACGGAAAAGCAGACCTTTGGCAGTGACTTCCGCCAAATCGTAGGCGAATTGCTTCCCACTACTCGTGCAGCCGTTGCGAACCGCCGTCAATATTTGGCGACGTTGGAAGCTGAAAAACGGTCGCAGGGTCTCAGCCGCCGTTTGCAAATCGGTGCCAAAATCGGCGCGACGGTGACCAACATTTCCGAACTTGACGAAATGCTGCAAACCACTGCCGATCTTGTCAAAACGCACTACGATTACTATCACGCGCACATTTATCTTGTGAACGGCGATCGCCTCGTCATCGCCGCAGGTGCTGGAGATGCAGGGCGCGTCATGAAAGCGCGCGGCCATGCTATTCCCCTCGCTCGCGAGCACTCGCTGGTAGCACGTGCTGCACGTACAAAAATAGCGGCCATTTCAAACAATGTAGCCGCTGAGCGTGACTATCTGCCCAACCCGTTGCTTCCGAATACACACTCGGAAATCGCGGTGCCGCTGATTACCAATGAAGAAGTCATCGGTGTGTTGGACATTCAAGCGAGCAAGTTGAACGCCTTCGACGATGATGACAGTTTCATCTTGACCACGATGGCGACGCAGATTTCCGCAACGGTGCAAACGCTGCGCACCCTTCAAGAAGTCAGACGCTCACGCGCGGAAGTGGGCCGTATTTATGAACTCTCGGTCGATATGATTGGTACGGCATCGCACGAAGGGTACTTCAAGCAGTTGAACCCCGCGTGGATGAATACCCTCGGATGGACATTCGAAGAATTAACCGCCAAGCCGTTCATCTCGTTCGTACACCCGGATGATGTGCAGCCCACGCTGGACGAATACGCGCGTCAGATCGGCATGGGGTCGGCGTCGGTGTCGTTCCAAAACCGGTATGTGTGCAAGGACGGATCGTACCGCTGGCTGTCGTGGAACGCGGTGCCAAACGCCGCAGAATCCACCACCTATTTCGTCGTCCGTGACGTTACGAATGAGCGCGAAGCACAGGAAGAATTGAAACGTTCGCGCGCGGAAGTAAGCCGTATTTATGAACTCTCGGTCGACATGATTGGTACGGCGTCGCACGAAGGGTATTTCAAGCAGTTGAATCCCGCGTGGATGAGCACCCTTGGTTGGACGTTCGAAGAATTGACCGCCAAGCCGTTCATCGCGTTTGTACATCCGGATGATGTGCAGCCCACACTGGACGAATACGCGCGTCAGATTGGCATGGGGTCGGCGTCGGTATCGTTCGAAAACCGGTATGTGTGCAAGGACGGATCGTACCGCTGGCTGTCGTGGAACGCGGTGCCAAACGCCGAAGAAGGGATGACTTACTTCGTCGTGCGTGACGTTACCCTCAACAAAGCAATTGAAGTAGCGGTTAACAAGCGTGCCCGTGAACTTGAAATCGTCGCTGAAGTGGGTACGGCAATCACGACGATCCTCGACCGGGACGAACTGCTGCAAATGGTCGCTGACCTGACCAAAGAGAAATTTGAGCTGTATCACACCCACGTTTATCTTTTCAGTGAGCCGCAGAACGCGATGCTGCTGGCCGCAGGTGCAGGCTCAATTGGCCGCATGATGAAGCAGCGCGGACACCGCATTTCGGCGTCGCACCCGCACTCGCTGGTTGCACGCAGCGCCCGTGGTCGTACCGGTGTGCTTTCCAACAACGTCACCCGTGAGCCCGACTTCCTACCAAACCCGCTGCTTCCCGAAACGCGTTCCGAACTTGCGGTGCCAATGCTGGTCGGTAACGAACTCATCGGCGTGCTGGACTTCCAATCGAATGCGTTCAACCGGTTCGACGAAGACGATATTCGCGTAATGACCACACTCGCCACACAAATCGCCGTCGCCGTTGAAAACGCGAACTCGGTTGAACAGCTCGTGTTGAACGAGCGCGCGGTTGAGAACAGCACATCAGGGTTGACGATTGCCGACGCGACGCATCCCAGCCTGCCCATTATTTACACGAACCCTGCATTCGTACAGATGAGCGGTTTTTCGCAGGAAGATCTGCTCGGCAAGCCGATGACCATCTTACAAGGGCCGGAACCGGAACAGCCAAACATGGAAGAAATCCATGCAGCAGTTCGTGATGGTCGTCAAACTTCGGTGATGGTGCGTGCCTATCGCAAAGACGGTTCTTCGTTTGTGAACGAAATGCGTATGTCGCCCATCTATAACCAGCGCGGCACCTTGACCCACTTCGTCGCGGTGCATACCGACGTGACCGAACGCGTCGAAATGGAAGCCCGCCGTGAAACCCTGCTCCATCAAGCGGAGGAGCAGGCCGAACGTGAACGCACTACTGCGGAACGTCTGCGTGAAGTTGACCGCTTGAAGTCACAGTTCCTTGCGAACATGAGCCATGAGCTGCGTACCCCGCTCAACTCGATCATCGGTTATTCGGAAATCCTGCTTGATGGTGACGATGGTGAACTCACTGAAGAAGCCGTCGAGGACGTGGAAACCATTCACTCGAGCGGTCATCACCTGTTGGCGCTCATCAACGACATCCTTGACCTCGCCAAGATTGAGGCGGGCGAAATGCGGCTGGATCGCCGCCCGATCGATGTGATCAAGGTCACTACGGATGTCGTTCATACCTCACAGGTGCTGGCAAAGACCAAGTCGCTTGACTTGAAATTGACACAAGACAGCGATATGCCTGAAGTGACAGCGGACCCGATCCGACTGCGCCAGATTATGACCAACTTGGTTGGCAATGCCATCAAGTTCACCGAACATGGCGGAGTCACGGTTCATATCGCCAAACGGTCACCGGACATGGTGGAAATTAGCGTTCACGATACCGGTATTGGGATGAAGGCGGAAGACATTCCGCTGATCTTCCAGCAGTTCCGGCAGGTCGATGGTTCCTCGACACGGCGGGCGGGTGGCACAGGCCTTGGCCTGACGATTACCCGCTATCTCGTCAACATGCACGGTGGCGATATTGAGGTGGAAAGTGAACCCGGCGTAGGCTCCGTGTTCCGCTTCACACTCCCGGTTGCGCAAGCACAACCGGCTTAGCAGCTCAGCGGTGGGGAGGCTGTTTAAGTCGCCTCCCTATCATTCGATTGTCTTATTCATAACCATTGAAGCGGGCTGCCCCTCATTTCCTGTGGGGGCGATCCCTACTCCTTGAGAAGTTGATTTATTCCCATGCTGAAATCACCCACCCTGACACAGATTATTTGCCTTGAATGCGGCCACGATGTTGAACTGGATGTTATGGCGGTCAAGTGTCCTGCTTGCGGATCGCAGTGGCTGGATGCCCGCTATGACTACGCATCGGTGGCACCGTTATGGGCAGATACCCGTGTCTTTGCGAGGCGCCCATCATCCCTGTGGCGTTATGCTGAACTGCTGCCGCTTCCCGATCCTGATCCGGAAATCACGCTGGATGAGGGCAAAACACCGCTGATCCGCCTGTACCAATACGAGCGGCTGTTTAAGCATCCCCATCTGTACATCAAGGATGAGCGGCAGGGGCCGACCAGTTCGTTCAAAGATCGTCAGGCGGCAATGGCCGTGACGGCGATGAAACGGGCGGGCATTGACGAATGTGTACTGGCCTCAACGGGAAACGCATCGGCGGCGTATGCGGCCTACTGCGCGCGCGCCGGAATCAAACTGTGGCTGTTCTTGACGAGTCTTGTCCCCGGCGAAAAGATGCGCGAAGCCGCTCTGTATGGCGCGGAAGTGGTGCGCGTTAGCGGAACATACGATGAAACCAAGACGGTCGCTGCTGAATTTGCGAAGCGGCGCGGTATTCATCTCGATCGCGGCGCCAAGGCGATCCCCGGCAAGGAGAGCATGAAAACGCTCGCCTTTGAAATTGCGGAACAGTTGGGACTGGCGTTGAACCCCGATGGGGACGGCTGGAAGGTGCCGGATTGGTATATTCAGGCGGTGAGCGGTGGGATTGGCCCGCTGGGCGTGTGGAAGGGCTTCAGCGAGCTGTATCACATGGGCTTAATCGACAAACTGCCAAAGCTGGGGATCATTCAAGCGGCAGGCTGTGCGCCAATGGTGCAGGCTTTTGCCGCCGGTGACGAAACAGCGGCCCCTGTTGAGCCGAAAACGTTGATTACCGTGCTGGCGACCGGTGACCCCGGCCACAGCTATGTCCAGCTTCGCGAGGCGGTCAACCAGTGGGGCGGCGCGATGATCGCCATCGAAGATGGGGAGACATTCGCTGCCATGCGCCGGATTGCCAGTAAGGCGGGCCTATCCGTCGAACCCGCGACAGCGGTTGCGTTCGCCGGACTGGAAAAGCTGCTCACCGACGCCATCATTCAGCCGGGCGAAATTGTCGTCGTCAACGCATCCGGGCATACGTTCCCCGCTGAAAGCCACATCCTCGGCGATCAATATCTGCTGAATCTCGAAGCCGATCAGCAGGGGAACGACACAGCCTCCCGCGCGCGTGTGGAAGGCCTGAGCGCCGCCCTGAACACCCTCGATGAACAAATCACGACGATCTTGGTGGTGGACGATAATGCGAACGATCGCCGGTTGATCCGCCGCTTGCTGCAAGCGCGTAAGAACTACCGTGTGTTCGAAGCACGCAACGGCGAAGAAGCCCTGCGCATGACCTACGATCATAAGCTTGATCTGATTGTGGCCGACCTCACAATGCCGGAAATGGATGGATTCACGCTGCTGGAGCGGTTGAAGAGCAGCCCGGATACGGCCACGGTTCCGGTGGTGGTGGTGAGTGCGAAATCGCTGACGCAGGAAGATCGCGAACTGTTGGAACGCTATTCGGAATCGGTGTGGACGAAAGGCGGGTTCAGCACCCGGCGTCTGGTCGATCATATTGTTGAGACACTGGGAGATACGCCGGTCGAAGTGATTCCGCCGCGCAAATCGGCCCCTGCGGAGTCTGTAAACACGCCCACAGCGACGGCACTTCAAGCAACCTCAACTGAAGAAGCTCCTCTTGCTCCAAGTACTGTTGTGATCGTCGATGACGATGCGGCTGACCGGCGCTATGCCCGGCGGATGATCGAAAGCGTCAGTAAATTCACGGTGATTGAGGCGACGGGTGGGCGTGAAGGCTTGAAAGCAATCTATGAACACCGGCCCGATTTGATCATTCTGGATCTACTCTTGCCGGACATGGATGGCTTTACTATTGTGGATACCTTAACAAATGATCCAGTGTTGCGGGACATCCCAATCGTTGTATACTCGGCGAAATCCTTGAAACCTGAGGAGCGTGCGTATCTTGAGCGAACGATCAGAGCGGTGATTGAAAAATCAGCTGTTGACCGTGAACAGTTTGTCTCAATGATCACGAAAGCATTAACTTAGGTATAATCCAATCAAATGATAGTATTGACATGAGATCCATAACCAGTTTGGGGGAACCATGCCCTATAGAATCCTATGTGTAGAAGATAACCCGCAAAACATGCGTCTTGTGCGCAAAATTCTGTCGAGCGCGGGTTATGAAGTCATTGAAGCCGTCGATGGGAATACGGGCATTTCGGAAACCTACAACGCCAAGCCTGATCTGGTGCTGTTGGACATCAACCTGCCTGATATTGATGGATTGGATATCGCACGGCGCTTGAAGGCTGATCCTGAAGTTTCCCGGATTCCGCTCATCGCGCTGACTGCGAACGCCATGCACGGCGATCGTGAGCGCTGCCTTGAAGCGGGCTGCAATGGGTACGTGCCGAAGCCGATCACCAAAACCGAACTGCTTGGTACCGTCTCCCATTTCGTGACCCAGTCGGAGCCTAAACACGCTTGAGCAAGATCGTTATCGTCGAAGATAATGCGCAGAGCGCGCGCCTCGCCGCGCGCCTTCTGCGAAAAGCGGGGCATGATGTGCAGACCGCCGAAGACGGCGAAATCGGTTTGAATACGGTCTTGGCACAAAAGCCCGATTTGGTCTTGATCGACCTCGGTTTGCCCGATATTGATGGTCAAACCGTCATCGTGCTGCTGCGCGAACAGCCGGAGCTGCAAGGAATGCCGATTGTCGCTTTCACGGCGTACCCCTTCGAAATTGCGCAGAAGATGGCCAAGACTTATGGCTGCGCGGGTGTCATCAGCAAGCCCATCGACACCCATTTATTTCCGGGACAAGTGGCAGAGTACTTGAAGCGTGACTAGCTCCAAATTCATCGCATTATCTGCACACACATTTTCTTTTGAACAACTCGCTGATATTTACAACGAAAGCCGTGTTGACTACATCGTTCCGATGCCGATGAATGCCAAACGTTTGGCTGAATATGTGCATCAGTATGATGTGGATTTGAGTGCTTCGGTGGTGGCCGTCAATGCCGATCATCAGGTCGCCGGGGTGGGCATGCTGGGGCTGCGTGGACAGCGCGCATGGATCACCCGTTTGGGTGTCATTCCAACGCGGCGCGGACGGGGCATCGGGCAGGCGATCATGGAAGCACTGCTGCATAATGCTGTTGAGCGCGGCTGTACTCAAGTGCAGCTCGAAGTTATTGAAGGCAATGAGCCTGCGTATGATCTGTTCGTCAAGCTGGGTTTTTCGCCGACGCGACGGCTGCTCGTCATCCGCCGTGCGCCCGGTTCAACGGGCCAGCTTCCGTTTTCCATCAGCTCACAGCCGCTCCAAGCATCAGAAATCCTCGACTGCCTGCATCACCGCACGGATATGCCTTCATGGTTGGATGAAACGCCAAGCATTCTGTATAACGGCGGCGCGCAAGGCTTGAGTGTCAGCACATCAGATGGCGCGATGGGATGGATTGTGCTGCGCCCTACGGTTTTTCAGCTTTCCCACTTTGTTTTAGGCACCGACGCCGGGGATCTCTCGCACGATCTTGCACTGTCGCTGCTCACCGCCGTTCATACGACATTCAACCGTCGCGATACCAAAATCGAAAACATTCCAGCAGACAGCGCGCTGATCCCGATCTTCGAATCTCTGAACTACGCGCACGAGTTCGCCCGCATCGAGATGAGCAGTCCGCTTTAGGCTGCTGCCCGCCCGCTTTGCACGTGATAGGGGATGTCCCTTTCGGCGTGTCCTGTTGTATACTCCCAATAGAACATTTATGTCAGACTGAGGTACGCCATGTCCGATGACGGGCGCATTATAACGCCAAACCCACGCGGCGAAGACCGCGATAATATCGCCCTGCGCCCCAAACTACTGAAAGACATCGTGGGGCAGGATCGCGTGCGCGAAAACCTCAAGATCATCATCGAGGCCGCTAAACACCGCAAAGAACCCATCGATCACACGCTGTTTTACGGCCCGCCGGGGCTGGGGAAAACCTCACTCGCGTATGTGATTGCCAACGAGATGGGCGTCAATATTCGAATCACCGCAGGCCCGTCGATTGAGCGGGCGGGCGATTTGGCGGCGATCTTGTCGAACCTCAAGGCGAACGACATCCTCTTCATCGACGAAATTCACCGGTTGGGGCGCGCGGTCGAAGAAATCCTGTACCCGGCGATGGAAGACTTCAAGCTGGATATTGTGATCGGCAAAGGGCCGGGGGCCAAGAATGTCCGCCTACCGCTGCCACGCTTTACGGTGATCGGGGCGACGACTCAGCTTGCACTGCTGGCGGGGCCGCTGCGCGATCGCTTTGGCGCGCATTTCCGTCTCGATTTTTATGATCAGAAATCCCTAGAATTCATCATCGACCGTGCGGCGAAAATGCTTCAGGTCGAAATTCGTCCGGAAGGCACGAGCGAGATCGCGCGGCGGTCACGCGGCACACCGCGTATCGCCCTGCGTTTGCTGCGCCGCGTCCGCGATTATGCTCAAACACGCGCCGATGGCATCATCAATGGAAAAGTAGCCGGGGAAGCCCTAGAGTTGATGGAAATCGATTACCTCGGCCTCGACATCATTGACCGGCGCATCCTGCATACCATCATCGACAGCTACAGCGGCGGCCCGGTGGGGCTGCCGACGATCGCCGCGTCGATCAGCGAAGATCAGGGGACGATTGAGGATGTGTACGAACCGTATTTGATTCAGCTTGGATTTCTCAAGCGCACGCCGCGCGGACGTGAAGCGACGGCCCGTGCCTATGAGCATATTGGCATCCCGTACATTCCCAAAGACAAACCTGCCAGCAACGGAAACCGCAGCTCAACCCAAGCGTCGATGTTTGAAGAGGAGTAAGCGGCATGGACTATCAGGCGATTGGTCGGCTCGTACTCGTCATCGGTTTCGCCATCGTCATCATTGGCGGGCTGATATTGCTGCTTGGCCCAACCGGACTGCTCGATCGGATCGGGTCGCTGCCCGGTGATATTCGCGTTCAAGGCTCCGGTTTCACCTGCTTGGTGCCGATCGTCAGCTCGATCCTGATCAGCGTCATCCTGACCATTCTCTTGAACATCATCCTTCGGATCATCAACAAACCGTGAACTCGCTTACCCTTCATGATTTTGATTACGACCTTCCAGAGTCGTTTATCGCGCAGACTCCGGTAGAGCCGCGCGATTCGTCCCGATTGATGGTGCTGAACCGCCACAGCGGCGCGATGGAGCATCGTACGTTCCGCGATGTGCTGTCGCTGATTCAGCCGCCTGATGTGATTGTGCTCAATACCACCCGTGTGATCCCTGCACGGCTGCACGCGACGAAAGCCGAAACAGGCGGCGCGGTCGAGGTGCTGCTGCTGCGTCAGCTTGATGAAACGCGCTGGCATGTGCTGGTCGGCGGGCGGCGTGTGCTTCCGGGGACGCGCTTGACCTTTGGCGATACCGGCGTGACCGCCGAAGTGATCGAAGAAGTGCAGGAAGCCGAACGTATTATACGCTTCAACGAACCGATCAACGATCGCTTAGACGGTATGGGCGAAATGCCGCTGCCGCCGTATATCCACGAACCGCTGATCGATCCTGAGCGCTACCAAACGGTGTACAGCAAGTTTGCGGGATCAGCAGCAGCCCCGACGGCGGGGCTGCACTTCACGCCAGATCTACTGCTGGCGCTGCGTGAAAAGGGCGTACAGTTCGCCGAATGTACCCTACATGTGGGGCTGGGCACCTTCAAACCCGTTAATGTCGAGCAGATCACCGAGTATAAGATCCATCACGAGCGCGCTATTTTGCGATCCGCAGATGCGAAGGTCATCAACGAAGCCAAACTGGCGGGTGGACGGGTGATCGCGGTGGGCACAACGGTCGCCCGCACCTTGGAGACCGCTGGGATTTTGAGCGAAGGCGGCGATCCCGCCGATCCGTATGCGCCGCTGGAAGCCTGCCCGTGGAAACCGGTCGTCGCGTTTGAAGCGGATACGAACCTGTTCATCTATCCCGGTTACCGCTGGCGTGTTGTCGATGCGATGATCACGAATTTTCACCTGCCGAAGTCGTCGCTGCTCATGATGATCAGCGCGTTTGCAGGACGTGATCATGTACTCAACGCCTATGAGACAGCGAAGCGTGAAGGGTATCGTTTCTTCTCGTTTGGGGATGCGATGTTCATCGCCTAACCGAGAGGCGATAAAACAAAAGCGCAAAGAATTCACTCTTTGCGCCTGATTTGAGCAGCCGTAGTGCTGTGGGCTAGAAACTGCGCTCGATGACGAGGTGCGCGGTATCGATCAACCCCTGCTTGAAGGCGGAGTCCGGCAGGATGTCTAACTGCTGAATCGCCAGCGCAACCAACCCTTTTGATTGTAGACGTGCTTCTTGCAGGGCATCCCCGGCCAGCACTTTCCGCTTGATCGATTCCATCGGATCGGCGGCTTCTGCGCTGCCCGTGGAGTAAGCGGTCGCAAAGCCGCGCCCTTGGGCGATGTCGATCCCGCTGGTTTTGCCCAACTGCTGTTCGTCACCAATCACATCCAGCACATCATCGACGATTTGGAAAGCGAGGCCGATGTTGTAGCCAAACTGGTAGAGCATCTCGACGACACTATCCTGTGCGCCGGACAGAATGCCGCCCATCTTGGCTGCCGCGCCGAACAAAGCGGCGGTCTTGCGCCCGATGATGCGCATGTAGATGTCGCGGGTGAAGTTGTTTTCTTTCACGGCCTGCGCCTGAAGGGTTTCCCCTTCGACCAACGCAACCGTCGCATCCGCTAGGGTGATGTTGAGGTCTTTATACGGGGCCATCAACTCGTAGACTTTGGTGAAGAGGAAGTCTCCCGTCAGCAGTGCAAACGTACGCCCCCACAGCGCATTGACCGAGGGACGACCGCGCCGTAGAACGCCGTGATCGTTGATGTCATCGTGGACGACGCTGGCCGTATGCACCAGTTCAACGGCAGCCGCTGGGGCAATAACATCCTGCAAGTCTTCAAGGCTCCCGGAAGTCGCCAGATAAGCCAGCAGCATCAAGCGCGGGCGGATACGTTTGCCGCCTGCTTGCAGGATATGGTGGCTTGCGTCGCGCAGAACGGATACATCACTATTGGTGATGTCACCCATTTTCTGTTCAACCCACCCCAAAGCCATCTTCAGCACGCCGTCATAGTCCGATGCTTCTGCGCTGCCGCGAGTGGTTGGTGTGCTGGTCGAATCCTCGCGCACGTTGGCCTCGTCGCGAGCTTCACCGTCGACTGTTGTGGTGACGGTGTTTAAGACATGGTCGCCGGGTAGCGTCATCGAAATCCCCATCTGATAGTAAACGCGATCCACGTAACAATTTTTGTTTGTGACGTTCAGAACAAACTAAATTTAATGAAGCTATTGTATCGCCAAAGGCCTTTTGGTGTCAATTAGTTTGACGCACCGTCAGCGCGAAATTTACGGAGAATCGGCACTATTTGGCCTTATCCAAACGGGATTTAGCCCGCTGATTGAATTAGAAGGTACGTGCGGGGGGCAGCACAAAACTGAAGGTACTTCCTTTGCCGGGCTTGCTTTTCACCTGTATCGTCACTTGGTGCCGTTCGAGGATGATTCGCACAATCGCCAGCCCAACGCCCATTCCGCTGAAACGGCGGGTGGTACCGCTTTCGACCTGATAAAACGGCTCGAAAATGCGCACCAATTGATCTTCGGCAATGCCGATTCCAGCATCACAAATGTCCACTCGCACGCCCTGCTTTGTCCGCTTGGCGCGCACCTGTACGGGCGTTTTGCTGAACTTGAGTGCATTGTCGATCAGGAGCTGCAGGGCGATTCCCATGGCCTGCGGGTCGATCATCACGGGCGGTAAATCGCTATCCACCAGCACCTCTACCCGCTCCACATGATCCTTGTGTTCCCAACTGCGGCGCAGCGACCGCAGCGCTTGATCAATCGAATCACGGATGGGGGCGGGCGTTGGACGAATGCTTAGGCTGTCGGCAAGCAGGGTGATATTGCGGATGATGCCTTCTAAGCGCGTGGTGGCGGTCGTTGCGTAGTCGATCAGCCGATTCTCGCCATACTCTTCCTTCAAATTTGAAACCGCCGCTTTCACATGCAAAAGCGGCGTTTTCATCTCGTGCGACACGTTGTTGAGGATAGCGTTGCGCAGCAGTTCGAGATCGTTTGCGGCCTGCTGCTGGCGCGCCAATGCCCCGCTGAGCCGCTCGTTTTCCACACGCAGCGCGGCGATTTCGGCGCGCAGCGCCTCCAAATCGTCCGGAGGAATCACATCGGTGGAACCCGGCAGTTCAGCCGGACGAGTGGAATCAGCAGATTGGCGCGGCATCGTTCATTAACCCTTCGTTGGAGGGGTATCCTCACTGTTTTCCAGCGCTTGCAGGAACTGTTCAACGCCGGGGCGTTCAGCGTTGCACTGCGGACATCCCACATAGGCATCTTCAATCGCGATTCCGTGTTTGAGGCAGGATGCGCGCACATCAAGCCGCCGCCCCAACCCAAGCAGCAGGGGGCGCACGGTCAAGGTGAGTTCAAGGTTGCCGCTGCTGTTCGCGTGCAAGATGTCCGGGATAGGACAGCGTGCACAATAATTGGGTCGCCAAGGGAGGGATTCAGGATTTCCTTTGACGAGGCGACATTCCTGAACCGCACGACCGCGATGAAAATCCTGATAGTAGTGACGGCAATCTTTACCTGCCGGGGTACGCATGCAACCCTCACAAGAACTCAGTACTCTTATCCTAGCACGGATGGCAGTGGTTTTTACATTCACCAAGCCATTCGAGAATCGTACGGATTTGGTTACCGGCTGTCTCGCTGTGGTTTAGCGAGCCACTGCTTCGCCGCATTGGGCAGCACCGCAATCGGTGCATACTGCACATTGGCCTCTGGCAGCGCTTCGATGAACTGTGCGCCATAGCCTTTCGTGATCACGCGGTTGTCAAAAATGGCGACAATCCCGCGATCGGTAGATGTGCGGATCAGCCGACCGAATCCCTGACGGAACCTCAAAATCGCGTCCGGAAGGGTGTAAGCGTTGAACGAATCGCTGTAGGTTTCGGATCGCGCCGCGAAAACCGGATCAGTTGGCACCGTGAACGGCAGCCGAACAATCACGAGTGCGCTGAGCGCTTCACCGGGAATATCCACGCCTTCCCAGAAACTGCGCGTGCCCAGCAGCACCGAACGCGGCGTATTCTTGAAGCCTTCTAGCAAGGCTTGGCGACTGCTTCCATCGCTTTGATCAAATATCACGATGTTGCCGAGTGCCAAGCGCGGTGTGATGGCCTGTGAGGTTTGGCGGAGTTGGGCGTAGCTGGTGAACAACACCATAACACGGCCTTCCAACGCCGCCGCCAGTTCAATGATTCCGCGCTCGACGGCGTGCTGGTAACGCACACGGTCGTTCGGTTCGGGCATATCGGTGGGCACGAAGATCAGCGTTGATTCTTTGTAGTTGAAGGGCGATCCAACTTCGAGCGCGCCAACATTTTCGCCGCCGAGCCGCTGCTTCACGAAGTTGAAACTGCGGTTGGTTTGCAAAGTCGCGCTCGTCATGATGACGGCATTTTTGGTGTCCCACAAATGCTCGTTGACCAATGAGCCCACATGCAGCGGTGCGCTGTTGATACCAATACTATCGCCGTCATTGGTTGCGGCAATCCAGTAAACGGCGTTGTTGGACGGCGTGAGGAAGAATTGGGCAAGATGTGCCTGTGTTTCTGCCAGATAACGCCCCGCGCTTTCCGCGGCGCTGACCAGATCACCGTGATCCGGGATGGGCAGCGATTCCATTTTGGAAAGCGCGCGCGTGAGCTGTCGCATGGCTTCGCTGATCGCGTCAAGGAATTCCGCGAGGGTGCTCCATGCGGCTTGCACCTGCATGAACGTTTCTTTGCGGCGTATCGCGTCGGTAACGCGCACCTGCGTCATCGTGTCGCTGGTGGCGGTGCCCGCATCGGCAACGAGCGCGCGGATGGCCTTAAACAGCCTTCCAATGTGGACTTCGGTCGCGCCCACGGCATCAGCGATCGTTTGAATACCGAATTCCATTTTGCGCACGTCTTTTTCGGGCGCAGCGGCGCGCACCGCCGTCATGATGCTGCCCATGAGCCCACGCCGTGCATTGCCGAGATCGGCAAGTCGGCGGCGCAGAGTGCCTTCGTCAATACGGAAACTGAGGCCGCTCGTCGTCGCTTCTTCAAGGTGATGGGCTTCATCGATGATCAGATAGCGGTAATCGGGGATCACGCGGTTATCAGTCATCGAATCGCTGACGAGCAGGGCATGATTGACGACCACCACATGCGCGGATTCGCTGGCTTTGCGGGCGCGGTAAAACGGGCAAATACCCCCCATCTGGGAGCGGCAGCGATCGAGCGCGCAGCCTTCATCTTCGGCGCTCAAACGGCTCCATGTGAGCTGTTCATCCGGCCCACGCAGGCTGATCTCACCGCGATCACCGGTTTGGCTTTCAAGCAGCCAAATGAGAATTTTCGCCGTCATGCGCAGATCATCGACGCTGGTGGCATGGCGGCGGCGGGCACTCGCGAGCCGCCGGGGGCACAGGTAGTTCGCGCGGCCTTTCAGCACACTGGCTTCGACCGGTGCGCCAAGCGCATCGACGACCGCCGGGATGTCCTTGTCGAGAAGCTGTTCCTGCAAATTGATGGTGTTGGTGCTGATGACGACGCGCTCATGGTTACGCTCCGCCCACAGGATCGCCGGGACAAGGTATGCGACCGATTTTCCTGTGCCTGTTCCCGCTTCGATCATGCTGTGCTGCGACTCATTCAGCGCGGCGGTAACGGCGCGCGCCATCTTGATCTGCGGCGCACGCGATTCGTAGCCGGGCATGTTTTGGCTCAAGGTGCCGTTTTCGCCAAAGATCGCGTCGATCTCGTCCTGCGTAACTTTCTGCGGTGTGTCCAGCGGACGCAGCGGCTTGGAATCGGCGGTGTTTCCCGCTGGGAACATGTCGAATACGGAGGACGGCAGCTTGAGCGGCTCTCCGGCACGTTCACGCACGGCGGCTTCAAACACGACCTTCGCGTCCCATGTGAGGTCGGTGGCAAGATCGAGAATTTCGCGCACGGTGGCTAACGGGATGGTCAGCAGTTTGTTCCACAACTGCCAATAAAGTTTGGCGGTCGCTCGCGCATCGAACAGCGCGCGGTGAGCTGAACCAATATCAATGTCAAAGCCGCTCGTAAGGCTGGTGAGGTTGTAACGAGGGGCACGCGGCAGCAGCACCGAGGCGAGTTCGTAGGTATCGATGCGCGGGTTTTGCTGAAGAATGCCCAGACGGTTCAGGAAACTCGCATCAAAGCTGATGTTGTGGGCCATCCACGGCGCGCCGCCGACGAAGCCCTTTAGCTGAGGGAGAACGGTTTGAATTCCGGGGGCGTTGTAGACATCCTCATTGCGGATGCCTGTTAGGGTTGTGATGGCCGGGGGAATTGGGCGTTCCGGGTTGATCAGGGTTGAAAACTCATCGACGATTTCGCCGTTGATCATCCGCACCGCACCGATTTCGATGATCCGTTCAGCAGCGGGATCGAACCCTGTCGTTTCAAGGTCTACCGCGACAAGTTCGCCGCGCATAAGCACTCCATTCCAAAGGTCGCGGAGTCTGCTCCGCTTTATAAACAGAAGGGCATGGTGACGCTGGTAAACAGCGCTCCCATGCCCCATCACTATACCGTAACTTACTCATCCTGTCCCGTGAACAGGAAAAGGTCGTTTAGCTGCCTGCCTGTGCGGTTGCTTCGGCGGTTGCTTCAGCCGTCGCTTCAATCGTTGCCTCGGCAGTGGCTTCCGCTGCTGCGGCTGCTGCTTCCTGCGCTTCGACAGCCACCTGCGTGAATGCCTCTTCAAGCTGGGCGCGGATTTCTGGCAAATTACCGAACGTGAGGCCGACCAGCCCCGAGCTTTGCAGTGATGCGAAGTTCGCATCGCTGAAGATGAACCACAGGAGCGCTTGAACTTCCGGTTTGTTAAGCGATGCACGGTTCACGATGAGGTTAAGCGAACGTGCCAGCGGATAGGTACCATCGTTCAGCGTGGCTTCCGTCGGATCAACGCAGCCGCTGCCGCCGTCAATTTGCACCGGGGCGACGTTCGCCTGCCCACTGGTGGTCACCTGAACATAATCTGCCCACGAGTAGACCGAAATCACGCCTGAGGTCACCCCCGTAGCCGCCGCACGGTACAGCGGATCGGCGTTGATCTGCGCATCGACGCGACCGGGATCATTGGTACCCGTTGCTTTGACGAGCAGCGCATTCACTTCAGAAGCACCGAGGCCCGCCTCAAAGACGAACAGCGGCACATCCGGATACGATGCATCGACCAGATTCCAATTCGTCACGGTAGCGTTGGCTGCATCACCGAAGATGGTTGCCAACTGCGGCAGTGTAAGGCACTGATCGAATGTGTCGGCACTGTTGCGGAGCAGGACAACGGCATCGGAACCGAGCGAGAGCGTGTAGGGCGTGATGTTGTTCGCGGTGCAGTTATCAAGCGCTTCTTGGGTCAGCGCGCTTGTATCGGTCAGAATGTCGATTTCGCCATTGCAGAAGCGGCGGACACCATCGACCGTGCCGTTGAAACTGCTGTTGGCGGTGACGCCCGAATACGACGCGGTAAACGCAGAGGCAAAGTCTGAGATAAAGCTCGACTGGAAGGCCGTCCCAGCCAGTTCAACGGTGCCGCTGACGTTCGGCGGGATCACGTAGGTGGTTTGGGTACGGGTGTAAAGGCGCCCGGAGGTATTGCTCGCCAGCCCTTCGCGCATCAGTGCGAGTGTATCGGCGGTCGGGGAGGTGAAGCCTGCCGCGCTAACGGTGCTGGCTGCTTGATCGCTGACGGCGGTATCGAGCACGGTCAGCACATCATCAGAACCAGCGGTGCTGCGGTAGACGAGGATCGGCTGGGCCGCTGAATAGGTACGGCCTTCGATAGTCGCAGCGCTCGGCGCGGCGCATCCGGCATCGCCAAAGTTCAACTGCACCGGTTTCACACTCGCCCCGGCAGCATCAGCGGCGGCAAGGCTGACAATCCCGATCGTCCCACGATCCGCAGCGACGGCGGCGACCACAGCGGCTTCATCCGCGAGCGGAGCCGCATCGATGCGCAGCCCATCACCATCCACCAGCGAGTCGATGATCGTATAAGCCGGGGTATTGCTTGGCGGAAGCGCTACGGTCAGTGCCAGATCCGGGTTGGTGCTGGCGATTTCGTTCCAGTTGGCTGCGTTGGCCGCAGGGCTGAAAATCGGCGCGAGATTGGCAGTTGTGTAGCACTCGACAAAGTCGTTGGCCGGGTTGACGATCAAGACAGCCGCGCTGTGTGCGATCAACACTTCTTGGAAAGTCACACCATTGAGTGCGCAGACCTGCTGTTCAGCAGGAGTCAGAGCGCGGGTCGCCAGCGTGGCTTGTGCCAGCCCGGTGCAGAAATCGGTGATACCGGCGTTGGTTCCGGTGACTTCGGTGGTGAGGGTAACCCCTGCCTGTGCGGCAAGCGCATCAAACAACGGGGCAGCGATGCCCGACCCGATAACACGCGAGGGCGTGACCGGCTCAGCCGTGGGATTCACGCTCACATCGACGGTGATGGTCGGCTCGGCAGTAACCTCAGCAGTGGGTTCAACCGTCGCCTCTGGCGTGACGTCGGCAGCAGCGGCGGTTGCTTCCTGAGTGGCATCGGCGGAAGCCGGGGCTTCCGTAACCACAGGGGTCACTTCAGGAGTTGCGTCTTGGGCAAACACCGCACCCGGCGCGAGCGTGAGCAGAAGGGCTAAACAAAGCGCGACCGGGATTCCGGCTGCGCGTAAAGCGCGCATCCCGGCGCGACGCGGGCGAAGACTCATAGCGAATGTCCCTTATGGTTGTTTCGTTCAATGTATAATACAAAAGCGTCCCCATTGTACTGACTTGCAGGGGATTGTCTAGGCGAATTTTAAGGAAGGATATGCGATGACGACGGGCGCTGAACCCACTTTGTATGAGCTGGTAGGGGGCGAAGCGACATTTCAGAAATTGGTGGAATGCTTCTACGCGCGTGTGGAAGCGGATCCGATTCTGCGTCCAATGTTTCCGGCAGATTTAACCCCCGGAAAGCGCTGGCAGCAGCTCTTCCTTATGCAGTATTTTGGCGGACCTGCTGATTACATGGTGGAGCGTGGACATCCCCGGCTGCGGATGCGTCACAATCCGTTCCCGATTGATCAGACGGGGCGGGATCATTGGCTTGCCCATATGTTAGCCGCTGTCGATGAAGTTGGAATTCAAGAACCGATGCGTACGACAATGCGCAGCTATTTTGAATTCGCATCCACTGCCATGATCAACGTCGATATTTCCTTGCGGGGCACTCCATGAGCGAAACCAGTGATGCCGTAACGGCAAAACGTCCACTACTGGGAACGCGGCTGCTAAGGCTGCCGCGTATCACGCGTATTCTTCTTGCGGCAGTTTTTGCTTTTGCTGCTGCGCTGATGATCGATCGGCTGTTTGCTGCGTCATATTATGATGTGGATACGGCAGGCAGCACGTTCTCGATCTCTGTCATTTTTGGCCTTATTTCGTACGTGATCGGTTGGTGGCTGCTGCTTGGGTTTGGCCCGGAAGAGGCAAAACCTCACCGCCTGCTGCCGTATTATGTGGTGATCAGTACGATTTTCCTGATTATCGGTTTGGCACTGCTGGTGGTGGGGCTGGTTACGGCCTACGCCCCCAGTTAGACATAAGTTTGCGCAAGTTTAAGCCGGAGGTTCCGGCGGTGTTTTCATGATGTAGAGGTCAAACGCTTCGGCAGTCCACGGCAGCGCTTCGCGGAAAAAGTCGTGGATGGCATTGGCAAACACGCGGATTTCGTACTGCGCATCGTTTGCCATCCTCAGCCGAAGGAAACGCATGAGATTGTGCGCGTCTATTTTCCACACCCCGGTGTAATACACGCTGAAACCGGGCAAGAATAGGCGCGCCATTTCTTTTGAAACGCCTTTTTCCAGTGCTTCTTGATAGAGCGCATAGCCCGCCGCGTAGTGCGCGATCAATTTTTGGGTGAGCGCTTGGTTTTCTTCGATTTCAAGCTCACCTTCGCTGGCCTGCTTATTGCTTTTCGACTGCCTACGCCATACCGACGGGACATAGTATTCGTCTTCGGAGAATTCGGTATACCTGCCGCTGGACATGTTGATATTCGCGGTTCGATGGCGCACCAACTGCCAAAACGTCACCAGCGGGGCCTTGAGGCGGAACTTGAACTCAACCATCTCGAATGGGCTGGTGTGTTCGTGGCGCATCAGGTAGAAAAGCAGTTTTTTGTCGGCTTCTTCGCCTTTGCTTTCGCCTAAAAAGCTCACACGAGCGGCGTTGACAATCGCTAAGTCGCCCGATACGCCTGCCGCCGGGTGCGGCATCAGATCCACCAGCTCCACAAAACCTTTGTCCAGCACAGGGATGCGGCGTCCGATCAAGTCTTGTGCGCTCATGGAAGGGCAGTCCTCGGTTAACTTCCGGCGATGAAATATTGCAGGGCGGCGCGCATACGGCCTTCAAAGTCTTTCGGTGCATCTGGCCCCAACGCGGCGACGGCGGCCTGTGCTTCACTGGCGCTGTAGCCGAGCGCTGCCAATGCGTCGATCACGTCCATGTTCACCTCGTTGATGCCGCCTGCTGCGGGGATGATGCCGCTGCCACCCTTCAGCTTGTCTTTCAGCTCGAAGATCATTTTTTCGGCAGTCTTGCGACCGATCCCGGGCACCCGCTGGAGCAGTTCCGGTTTCCCGGCAGCAACGGCATTGCGCAGACTGTCAATCGTCAGGGTGCTCATGACGGCCAAGCCAGTTTTCGGGCCGATTCCGCTGACACTGATGACGCGCTCGAAGATCTCGCGTTCGCCAATTGAGGGAAACCCATAGAGCGAAACATCATTTTCGCGGATGATCAAAATGGTGTGCAGCAGCACTTCTTCGCCGGCGGCGTGCCCTAATGCCGTGACCGGCACAAAGACTTTGTAGCCAATTCCGCCTGCAACCACAACCAGATGATCGGCACCCGTCGCGCCGACAATTCCCTGAATACTGGCGATCATGTCAAGTTAATCCATGTATGCGGAATAACGCGAGTTGTGCAGGTCGGTGATGGCAATCGCCAGCCCGTCGGCGGCGTCGTCCGGGCGGGGAATCGATTCCAGCCCAAGCAGCATTTTCACCATTTCTTGTACTTGGTCTTTTTTCGCAGCGCCGAATCCGGCAACCGTTTGCTTGATCTCCGCCGGTTTGTATTCGCGGATGGGCAGCTTTGCATGGGCCAGTGCCAACAAAATCACGCCGCGCCCCTGTGCCACCGTGATCGCCGTCGTGATATTTTTGCCGAAAAACATTGCTTCAACGGCGGCGGCTTCCGGCTTGTGCAGTTCGATCAGTGCCGTGAGCTCACGGTAAATCTGACTCAGCCGTTCATGCATCGGCATCGACGGTGGAGTGGAGATCACGCCGTATGCAATGGCTTCGAGCGTCCCATCCGGGTGTTCACGCACGAAGCCATAGCCGACGGTCGCTGTACCGGGGTCTACCCCTAAAGACAGCATCAGGCGGTCTCGAACGCTTCCATGATTTCGTCGTTCAGCGCCAGATTCATGGCGACGGCTTGCACATCATCCAGTTCTTCCAAATCGCTCTGAATGCGCATATTGGAGAGCGCTTTATCGACCGGAAGTTCGGTTTCGTTTTTGGCGAACCACTTGATTTCGGCTTCTTCGACCGGGTATTTTGCGGCGCGCAGCGCATCTTCGACGGCGGCGAGCGCTTCACGCGGGGTATAGACGACCAGCGTGCCGCCATCATCGACGACATCATCGGCACCCGCCTCAGCGGCGACCATGAACAATTCATCATAGTCGAAACTGCCTTCGCCCAGCAGGATTTCGCCCTTCTGCTCGAATTGGAACTTGACCGATCCAGCCGAGGCGAGACTGCCTCCGCGCTTATTGAACACGTTCTTGATCAAGCCAAGCGCGCGGTTTTTATTGTCCGTCAGCACATCGACCAAGAAAGCGATGCCATCGGTGCCATAGCCTTCATAGGTGATTTCTTCGAGTTCGGCACCTTCTAATTTGCCCGTCCCGCGCAAAATCGCGCGTTCGATGTTGTCCTTGGGCATATTGTTTTCTTTGGCCTTCAGCACCGCAAGCTTCAGGCGGGCGTTCGAATTTTCATCGCCGCCGCCTTCACGAGCAGCCTGCATAATATCGCGGCCTAACTTGGTGAAAATCTTGCCGCGCTTTGCGTCTTCTGCGCCTTTTCTGCGCTTAATATTTGCCCATTTACTGTGTCCGGACATGGCCTGTCTCCGTGCTTTTCTGAGGGGTTACCTAACGGTTGAAAGTCACTCAATTATACCGGAGAGGCGCATTGGCGTACAGACAGAGGGACTTACTCCCGTCTTTCGCCCCTGTGCTACAATGGCGCGCTGAACGTTCGCACCCCTCACCGGGTCGAATCAGAGAGAATAGATGTAAGGATTGCAGCAGTGACAGAGATAGCATCATCGGAAATCAGCGGCCGCACGCGGCGATGGGATACCGGGCAGCTTGCATGGGGCGTCCTGTTGATCGCATTCGCGGGTTTCTGTGTGTTATGTGTGATTACCGGCGTGGGTGTGAACTATTTCCTTTTTCAATCGACGGTGCCGATGCAGACCATCGTACGCGTGGGGCGCGGTACTGTTACATGGTCAGATGCGACCCTGATTCCGCAGGCGACCAGCAGCGAAATTGAATTGTTTAACAGCGCGATGGTGCGTACCGATACGGTGTCGCAGGCAACGTTATTTGTTTACGACCAATATCACGATCAACTGGTGGCAACCGTTACCCTCAAAAACGATACCTCGGTCGATGTGCGGCAGGTCGCACGACCCCGTTTTGATTTCAGTACACAGGGGTATCTCATCGAGCTTGAGGATACAACCGGCGAATTAGATGTCCATGTGCCAACTGCTGTTCAACGCGATGTGATGCTGGTGATTAACACCCGTCAGAATGCAGTCGCCCGCTTTACACGGCCCGGCGACTATACCATTCGCGCCAACGATAACCAGCTCCTCGTGAACAACTACTCGGGTGATGCGCGGGTGGCGATAGGTGAAAACCCGAATTATGCCGTCCCTGCCGGTGATCGCGGCATTTTGGATCTGGCGGCGAGCAGCTATTCCATGCAGCCGCTTTCGCGCTTAAATCTGCTTGGGAGCGGCACTTTTGACGCTTCAAACGTGATCTCCGTCAACGGCGGCGCGACCCCCGGTGAGCGTGCATGGGGCTGCAATAACCAGCAGAACGACATGCCGAGCGGCTTTTTTGCGCTCACGCAGATGGATGGCTTGGATGTGCTGCGATTGGGGCGCGGCGGTGGCGCGGCGTCGCACGGTGAATCGTTCTGCTCACAGTATCTTGTCGGCGGCAGCGGGCAGCAGGGATATGACATCAGCGGCTACAGCTATCTTGGCATTCGGGCAACCTTCAAGATTGCCGGACACTCGCTGAGTGTATGTGGCAGTGATGGCAGTGAATGTCCGCTCATGCTGCGGATGGAATACGTACCTCAGAATGGGAGTGCGACAACGTGGTATCACGGCTTTTTCACGCGCATCCTTGCCGGGTTTGATAGCTATCCGCTTACCTGCGATTCGTGTATGCTGCCGCACGACATCGTGAACGAAAATGGCTGGTACACCTATGACAGCGGAAATTTACTGCCACTTTTCCAACCGGGGCAGCGCCCCGTAAGTTTGCTCAACTTCCGTTTCTATGCGTCCGGTCACGAATATGATGTGTATATCAGCGATATGGCGCTGATCGTTGGGCAAGCGAATGCGACGCCGGTCGGCTAAATGAAGTCCATTTTGATGTTGGGTTGATCGGTTTTCCGCTTATCCGATCAGCCCAAGCGTTTTGAGAGATACCCAGCCTTCTTGCCCGATAATCACATGATCGAGCAGCGGAATATCGAGCAGCCTCCCTGCCGCGATCAGCAGTCGTGTGGCTTGCACATCCTCCGGTGAGGGTGTAGGGTTTCCGCTGGGGTGGTTGTGCGCAAGCACAATCGCCGCGCTCCCCCGCACCATCGCTTCACGGAATATTTCCGATGCGCGCCATGCTGATCGGTTGAGGGTACCGATATAAACGGTGGCTGTTCCCATCACGCGGCGGTGTGTATCGAGCAAGATGACGCGCACCTGCTCCTGTGTTAAATCGCGCATGTCCGCTAGCAGCGCTGCTGCATCCTCTGCCGACTCTATGACAGGGCGCTCTTGAGTAGGGTGGGTGTGCGCACGACGGATCAACTCGGCAACCGCCAGTAATTGCGCGCCTTGAAGCGGACTTAGTCTTTGTATTTGGTGTGTCTGTTCGGCGGTGAGGGTACTTAAACCGGCAAGCCCTCCACAAATGTGTAGGATCTGTTCGGCTGTTCTCCGCGAATCTGGCGTATTCAGAATGAGAGCGAGCAGTTCATCGGGCGTCAAGCTTGATGAGCCCTGCTGGTACAACCGATCCACGAGAGGCAGCGAGTGGTCTGAAGTCACATCCCATATCTTTCTATGTGGCCGGATAACCTACCTAAGGAGTAGTTTAACACATACATAGTTCTATATGCCTAGTCTTACATCTTTATGATGGGGTCGTGTTTTGCGCCCCTGCCCTACGATTGCTATACTGCACGGATAGGCCGACATGGCAGTATTTAGGCCGCGACTGGACAGGCGACTGGCAATGGATCAAAACTTCAGCGCACCGATTACCCTTCTGTTGGTGTATGGGGGAATGGTGCTGGCGGCCACGTGGCTTGCCATGATTATCTGGACGTTCCGCGATATGCGAGCGCGATCGCGCGATTTGCTGGCGCAGATTGTGGTCGCAGTGATGGTTGCCGTGCTCACGGTGCCGGGGCTGCTGATCTATCTGTTTCTGCGCCCCCGTGAGACCTTATCGGAGGCCTACGAGCGTTCGTTGGAAGAAGAAGCACTGCTGCAAGAAATTGAGGAAAAGCCTTCATGCCCCGGCTGCCGCCAGCGCGTGCAGTCCGATTGGCAGGTGTGCCCGCACTGCCACACCCGCTTGAAAAAGGCATGTCCACGCTGCGGCAAGATGCTCGATTTGTCGTGGGATATTTGCCCGCACTGTGCAACTGCGCTCACTGTCTATGCGGTAGATGCCCCCGCCGGGGCAAACACTTACGTCGATTCGACGACTTCGTCATCGGGGAGTGAGTCCGGCGCGGCACGGGGTGCACGATCAACCCGCGAACGCCGTAGGGCGCAAACCGGTGGCGATACAGCTCGCGGTGACTCGCTTCAGTTCGTCGATGGAGAAGAATAGCCGCCTGCGCTGAGAACAAGTCTGCCGAATCAAAACCGGGGAGCTTCAACTCCCCGGTTTCGTTTCATGAAAATAGCCGTTGGCGGGTTTACGAACCCAGTTCGAGTTCGCCGCTTTCACCCACTGTGTGAATTTTGAGGAAGTTTGTCTGCCCACCGACGCCAAAGGGCACGCCTGCGATCAATACCAACTGATCCCCCATATCTATCAACTTATGATTATGCGCGGTGCGGATGATCACACGGATCATCTCGTCAATCGTGTTGAAGTCCGGCACCATGAGCGGGTAAACGCCCCACACAAGCGCCATCCGGCGGTAGGTGATTTCATTTGGCGTCACGCACAAAATCGGCGTTTGCGGGCGCTCACGGGCAACGCGGCGCGCGGTATAACCGGTGAGTGTTGCCGTGATGATCGCCTTACAGCGCAGGGTTTCAGCGATGACGGTCGTCGCATGGCTGACCGCATCTGATACGGCTTCTGTCCCTTGCAGCCCCATTTGACGGGTTTCATCGCGTTTCTGCGGCAGCAGAATATGCCGCTCGGCAATCGAAGCAATGTTGACCATCGTTTCGACCGCGCGCACGGGATATTTTCCGCTCGCAGTTTCGTTGCTCAACATGATCGCGTCGGTGCCGTCAAGGATCGCGTTATACACGTCGCTCGCTTCGGCGCGCGTCGGGCGGGGGTTGTCTACCATCGAATTGAGCATTTGTGTCGCCGTGATAACGGGTTTGCTCGACTCGTTGCATAAGCGGATCATGCGTTTCTGGTGGTACGGGACTTCTTCGGCGGGAATTTCGACACCAAGGTCACCGCGCGCCACCATGACACCATCTGCTGACGCGATGATCGATTCGAGGTTTTCAAGCGCCTCGTGTTTTTCGATCTTGGCGATGATGGCGGAGTTTCCGCCCAGATGACGGATCAGCCAGCGCATTTCGCGCAGGTCGTCTTCCGAGCGGACGAACGACATGGCGATGTATTCGGTGTTCTTGCTGACCGCAAATTCGACATCATCGCGGTCTTTGTCCGTAATCGCGGAAAGGGTGAGGCGCGCGTTCGGCGCCATCACTCCTTTCCGCGATGTGAGTGGGCCGGGGACAACCACTTCACACACCAGCGTGCGCCCATTCGTGGACTTGACGACGAATTCCAACTTTCCGTCGTCCAAGAGCAGGGGCATCCCCGCCTTGATGTCGCGCACGAATTCAGGGTGCGGCAGGCTGACGACGTTGTTCGAGCCGTCTGCGTCGTCCAGTGTGAGGGTGATTTTATCGCCAACCGCCAGAGTGATCGGCTCATGCGCGATCTTCCCGATGCGGATTTTCGGCCCTTGAATATCGCACATAATGGCGACGACAGCGCCTTCTTCTTGCGCGATGCGCCGTACATCGTCTATCGCCTTGCCGTGCGTAGCGTGATCGCCATGAGAAAAGTTGATACGCGCCACATCCATTCCGGCACGGATCATCTGGCGAATCACGTCCTCGCTTTGCGACGTTGGCCCGATAGTCGCAACGACTTTGGTTCGTTTTCCATTAAAGCGGTTGGCAATCATTGGTTAGAGATCCAGATTTAGGTTCGAGAATGCGGCCTTACCTGCGTATTTCGCGGCACTGCCAAGCTGTTCCTCAATGCGGAGCAGTTGGTTATATTTTGCCACGCGATCGGTACGGGCAGGCGCGCCGGTCTTGATCTGGCCTGCGTTCATTGCAACAGCGAGGTCGGCAATGGTCGTGTCTTCGGTTTCACCGCTGCGGTGACTGGCGACGACGGTCATCCCGTGACGCATACTCATTTGCGCGGCGGCGAGGGCTTCGGTCAGTGAACCAATTTGGTTGACCTTGAACAGCAGCGAGGTGGCTGCCTTTTCCTTGATGGCGCGCTTGACTTTTTCGACGTTGGTCACCAGCAGGTCGTCACCGACTACCTGCACACGGTCGCCAATTTTTGCGACCAGACGTGACCAGTTGGCCCAGTCATTTTCCGCCAGCCCGTCTTCAATCGAGATGATCGGATAGCGGCTGCACCAATCGGCCCAGAATTCGACCATTTCTTCACCGCTCAGCACGCGGCCTTCGATGTCAAGGTGATACTTGCCATCTTTGTAGATTTCGCTGGTGGCGGGGTCAAGCGCGATACGCACCTGTTCTCCGGGGGTGTAACCGGCTTTGACGATCGCTTCCATAATCACGTCAAGCGCGGCGTGGTTGGAACCGAGGCTGGGGGCGAAACCGCCTTCATCACCGACGTTCGTATTCTGACCCTTGTCGTGCAGCACTTTCTTGAGGGCTTGGTAGATTTCGACACCCCACTGAAGGGCTTCGCGGAAGGTGCTGGCGCCCACGGGCATCACCATGAATTCTTGGAAGTCCGTGCTGTTGGCCGCATGCTTGCCGCCGTTCATGATGTTCATCATGGGGACAGGCAGGGTGTGCGCGTGAATGCCGCCGAGGTAGGCATACAGCGGCAGACCGACATAGGCCGACGCCGCGCGGGCGACCGCCATCGAGACACCAAGGATGGCATTGGCACCCAAGCGGCTCTTGGTGGGCGTGCCATCGAGCGCCAGCATGGTTTCGTCAATGAGCTTCTGTTCGGTGGCATCCAGACCGACAATCGCGTCGGCGATTTCGCTGTTGACCGATTCAACCGCTTTCAGAACACCCTTACCGCTGTAACGCTTCTTATCGCCATCGCGCAGTTCGAGGGCTTCATATTCACCCGTCGATGCGCCGCTTGGCACAATAGCGCGACCGATCACGCCATCAACGAGTTGAACTTCTACTTCAACCGTTGGGTTACCGCGTGAGTCAAGGACTTCGCGACCAAGAACACTTTCAATGATCGACATTCAGATCCCCTTCGTCCATGTTTGTGGATCGATGTGTTGGTTGACTGTTGGATTGGCGAGTCAAAAGCCAATTCGGCACAGTATGATAGCGCGTTGGCGCGCATTATGCACGCCCGTTGATCCACATAATCTCGTGACAAAAGCAACTTCTTGTCTTTAGAGCGGCGATTCCACGCACGCTTTACCCTTCACCAACCGCCCGGTGACAGGTATTGCAGGATTCCTGTGCCGTGGGGACATCGACGAACACCAATCTCGGATCACTGTTGTCCTCAGTTTTATGGGCCAGATGACAGCTCGTGCAGGTGAGATCGATATTGACGGTACGGAATCGCTGCCCCGCGGGCAGGTTCACCATCTGTCTGCCTTGACTCAGCAGTTCTCCGGTTTGGGGAAGCAGGTTGTGGAAGTGATTGTTCATCCCATTCAAGGTGAGCAGTGTGGTTTCATGGCAGCCTACACAGGCCCGGTTGACCAGTGCGGTTTGATCGACGGAGGTTTTCTCGATACTGGGGTCGGCATTTCCGACCGCATAAATGAACGTATCGCGTGCGCCTAGCGCCAGCGTTTGAATGCGGTCAAACAGGCTCGAATCGCCGCGATGGCATTGAATACAGCCAAACGAGGTGTTATTGGTTTGCGCCTGTAAGTAATGTTGGGTGGCAAGATCGGTCACTGCGGAGGCAGGATCGCCGGTAATGGTTTCCGCCCGTGTAAGATAGGTCGTTTCCGGTACCGTGTGACATGAACCACAAAAGGTATCCTGTTCTTCTAAGCTTGTGCCCGCCACAAAGGTAATCCCCAGTGTGAGCATGCCTACCCCAAGTAATGCCACCAGAAAAATACGCAAGCGAGTACGCTGCGCTGATCCGACGTTCGCCGGTGTCTCAGCCTTTTTCACCATGTTATCCATCGCTTTTCGCCATTTCAGAGCAATTGGTGACTGTAACGCTGCCATTTGAGTTCCGATAGTGTGCTTTATCATGAAAATGAAGCCCTTTAGCGGCGTACAAGTCACGCCTGACAGCGGCTCATGTGTCGATTAAAATAGATGGCGATCTTGTAAATCGACAACCGTGTCAATCACAGGAGTTCAGTATGGCGCGGCGCAGTGTGTATTTGGATCATTCCGCGACGACGCCAACCGATCCGCGCGTTGTGGAAGCCATGCTGCCGTACTTCACAGGGGTGTATGGCAATGCCTCGTCCGCGCATCATATTGGGCGGCGTGCCGAACAAGCCGTCGAAGATGCGCGTGAACGAATCGCGCGTGTGCTGCACTGCAAACCACATGAGATCGTGTTCACCAGCGGCGGCACCGAAAGCGATAATTTGGCGATACGCGGCGCCGCTTATACGATGCGGCATCGCGGCACCCACTTGATCACGACACCGATTGAACATCCTGCTATTTTGAAAACCGTCGATCAACTGGTGCAGGAGATGAGATTTCAGCAGACACTTCTCCCGGTGGAATCGACGGGAAAAGTTGATCCTGAAGATCTTGCCGCTGCGATCACACCGGGGACAACCGTCACCAGCGTGATGTACGTCAACAATGAAGTTGGGACGATCGAACCGATCGCGCAGCTTGCGGCGATGGCGCATGCCCAAGGATCGCTGTTCCATACGGATGCGGTGCAGGCCGCCGGTCAGCTTCCGCTGGATGTGACGCAGTTAGGCATCGACATGATGAGCCTTTCCGCGCACAAATTTTACGGGCCGAAAGGCGTGGGGGCGCTGTACGTGCGCGATGGGATCGTTCTGCTGCCAAGTCAGAGCGGTGGCAGCCATGAGAATAACCGCCGGGGCGGCACGCATAACACACCGGGTATTGTCGGGATGGCGATGGCGCTTGAAATTGCCTATGCCGAGATCGACAGCCGAACGGCTCACCTAAGCGTGATGCGTGATAGGCTGATCGAAGGGGTTTTGCGGCAGGTGCCGGGTGCTATCCTAACCGGGCATCCCACCGATCGGCTCCCCAGTCATGCGAGTTTCATCTTCGATGGAATAGACAGCAATACCCTGCTCATGCATTTGGACTTGAAGGGCGTATGCGCGTCGAGTGCCTCGGCGTGTAAGACCGGAAACCCGGAACCGAGCGGTGTGCTGCTGGTCCTTGGCTATTCACGTGCGCAAGCCTTAGGAAGTCTGCGGCTGACAGTGGGTAAGGATACAACCGAAGATGATGTCGAATTTGCCATCAGCGTGATCGCGGATTCGGTGGAAAAGATTCATCAAATGGGCAGACTTGCGTAACAAAAACTGACCATCTGTTCATATAGGGATCGAACCTTATTCCTCCCAAAAGGATGTCAACCCAATGAATAGTCTTATCGAAGGTGACGGGCAGTATCTGCCGATGGCGAACGGCTTGCGCATTATGGCGCTGGATTTGCTGGAAGATGCCGATCTGAAATATGCACTGCCGGGAAACCCCACCCTTGGCGAGGTCTTCCGCGAAGCCGGTGACATCGAGCAGTCGTATATCGATTCGTTCAAGCACTTCAAGCAAGACTTCTCGTATCACCACGCGGATAAAGAAGTCGAAACCAGCATCGCCAAACTCAAGGCATGGTATGCTCAACTGGATGCGGAGTTCGATACCGTCCTGAAGGGACTCAGCGAAGCCGACATCGCAAGCCGAACGATCGATCGGGGTGGCGAATTTAAGCCCTCGCTTCGGGATCAGGTCATGGTGTACACCGACGCTGTTTTCATCATCGCCGGAAAAGTCAGCACCTATCTGCATGCGTTAGGTAAGGCTAACGAGCAGTGGAAAGCGTGGATTGGCTAAGACGGCGGATCATCAGCGTCATTAGCAAGCGATCGTTGGCAGCCTGCGATACATAGGGTCGCAGGCTGCTTGGAGTAAGGTTTACCGGATGAGTAATGCAGATATTCGCGTCGTCGTCGCGATGAGCGGCGGTGTAGACAGTTCAGTGGCGGCGGCGCTGCTGGTCGAGCAGGGATATGAAGTCATCGGCATGATGATGCGGCTGTGGTCGGAAGAAACGGCTAATGGCTACATTCATAATCGCTGCTGCACCCCGGAACAAATGGAAGATGCACGACGGATCGCTGACAAGATCGGCATCCCGTTCTACGTGCTGGATACGAAGGATCATTTTCGCAGCACGATTGTCGAATACTTCATCGACCAGCACCGGCAGGGCTTCACGCCCAACCCATGTCTTGAATGCAACCGGCATATTCGCTTTGAATGGCTGCTGAATACCGCCCTCTCATTGGATGCGCAGTACCTCGCGACCGGTCATTACGCACAGGTGGGACGGGACACACAAGGGCGTTATACCCTGATCAAGGGAGTTGATGACGCTAAAGATCAAAGCTATGTCCTCAGCGTGCTGACGCAGGACAAACTGAGCAAGGCGATGTTCCCAGTGGGAGTGTATCCCAAACCGCAGGTGCGCGAGATCGCGGCACGTTTTGGCCTGCCGACTGCCAGCAAAAAAGATAGTCAGGATTTGTGCTTCCTTGGTGATGGCGACTACCGCCGATTTTTGGCCGAAAATGCGCCAGATACCGTCAAGGTAGGGGTGATCACCCGCCGTGATGGGAGCGTGATCGGTGAACATCACGGGTTGGCGAACTACACGATTGGGCAGCGTAAGGGGTTGGGGGTGCAGGCCGCCGATCCGCTGTATGTGATCGGCATGAACCCGTACACCAATGCGTTGATTGTGGGAACCGCAGAAGAACTAGGCTCCAGTGAACTCACTGCTAAGCGTGTCAACTGGATCGCCGGGGCACCGCCTGCCGAACGTTTCCGCGCCTTGGTGAAAATCCGCTACAAGGCGAAGCCTGTCGATGGCTGGGTTGAACCCCTCGACGACGATCGGTTGAGGATCACCTTTGAGCATCCGCTGCGCGACATCACGCCGGGACAGGGTGCGGTGATCTACGATGGGGACGTGTGTCTCGGCGGCGGCATCATTGAACGCCGCGCCGAGGCCTCTTAGTAACCGCGTAGGGCGAACGCTACTTCATTCGCGTACAGCAGCATAATCACGCTGGCGATGACGATATACTGACCATAGGGCAGCGGCGTGAACAGCTCATAACCGCGCCGCGAAATTTGACGTGCCAATAGAAAGATCACCGCCCCAAGCGCTCCCAGAAACACGGTGATAAACATCACGAAGATGAGCGACTGCCAGCCGACTACCAACCCGGCCAGCGTGATCAGCATCACATCGCCATAGCCGAAGGCCACCTCGTTGATCTCGCGCTTCTGTACGGCGGCCATCACGTAGGTGAAGAGGAATCCCCCTACATACAGCGCGAAGAAGACGCCGAAGCCCATTACCGCGCCCAAGATCGTATCCCCAAACGTCACACCGTAGCTCGTCACCAGCGGGTCGATAAGGGCGATGATGCACGATGGAATGATCACCACAAACAGGATCAACCGATGCTCAAGATCGATCACGGTGATGAGCATGAAAACGGATAAATAAAACACCCAGAACACGAACTGAACCGGTTCCATGAGCGGATCATCGACGAGACTGAGGATGGCTAGCACCAGCAGAAGCGCGGTGCCGATCTCCGTCAATGGATGCCGCCATTTCAGCTTAATGCCGTTCGGTGAGGCGCGTTTACCGGTCAAAAAAGCGGTGATGCCCAACCATGCGATCAAAGGGCGCGGCGTTCCGTCCGGGTAATGTGGCAAGCTGGGACGGCGGCGGCGGGGCAGATCGTCAGCGAGCACATTGATCAGGCCGCCTATGAGAATGCCCACGAGGGTGACCACGAGCAGCGGAACGGGTAGCGAAACGTTGACGAACATAGGCACTCCAGCTAGGTGATCGGTGCTGCGGCTTGGCGGCCCACTAATCAAGGGATGAGCGGCGCAGGCGGCAGCAGTGAAAAGGCGAGCATCAGCATCAAGGCCGCTGCCATGAGCGCCGAGAACATGACGACGAACGGCAGCGCTTTGGGTTGATGCGGCGGAAGCTCCGCCGGGGTGGGCGGCACTTCCCCAATGTACAGCGGAAGGGCGGTAACTTCACCGTAATGAATATCCCATACCGCGCAGGATGCATTCGGCCCCGGGCGACTGACAATCAAGTAAGGAGTGCCGGGGTAGTTGGCAGATCGGATGTCCTCTTGTGAGGGGATCGGATCGCTCACCGGATGGCTGTGATAAATTCCCACCAGCGAGAGTCCGCGTGCGGCAAATCCCATCATCGTGCGCGCGAGCGCACGTTCTTCCATATGAAAATGATGCGCGGGATCTGCGGCATCATTGGGGATGGGGATGACTTCAATCGCACTGAAAAGCCCATTTCGCTCGATACCGCCGATCAACCCGCATGCTTCATGCATGCCGGATTGTTCGGAATGAGCGAGAACAGCTTCCAGTTGAGGAGGGGTTAGCCAAAGCATCACGAGTCGGCGGCCTGTTCACCTGCATCCGGGATCACAAACGTTTCGACACGGCGATCCTGCGGTGGGTTGCGGGTTTCGTAAAAAAGATCCGCCGTGAAGGTATAGGTTCCGGCTGTATCCTGTCGCCCGCGCAAATGCATCGTAAATTCCATGTCGTGATGCATCGTTTCGATGATGGTGAGTTCTGCCGCCAGTTTGCCATCTTCATGACGAACTGACAGCAGCAGATTCGGGCGTTCCTGAAACAAGCTCACCCGAAGATGCACGAAGACCCGGAAGCGATCCGGGTACGGCATGATTTCAATCACTTCGATGCGGACATCCTCTTTGGGTAGAGGGCTCTGTCCATCTTCGTGAAAAAAGACGTTCATTGGGCTTCCATTTTCAGACCCCATGCGGGTCTATCCAGCCGAACGCTTGAGTTTGTCGAGCGCAGTCATGGCCGCATCGAATTGATCGGCTGGCACGAGCAGATGATCACGCGTGTAGGCACCAAGCGGCAAAATCCACACCCCTGCTTCGGCCAGCGCCGCCGCGATCCGCGCCATGAAACCCACTAAGTCCGGTGAGAGATCGCCGTCAAACGTGATCAAACGATAGTCACGCGGGCTTTTCTCCGCACCGGGGAGCCGTTTGGCGAATTCGCCGAATGCATCCGATGGGATGATCAGGGAGACTTCGTAGCGGTCGAGCATGACGGAGGCGAACGGTTCGCCAATCTCGGCGATGACGCCTGCTGCCGCGATGAGTGCCGCCGGAGGGAGCTTGATCAGGGCGTAATGTTCACCATCCGAAACGATCTTGGTTATCTTAAGCGCTTCGGCTGCCGTTTGAACCATGAAATTTTCCTGAAAATCCTATAGCCATCTGCTGACTATCTAACTGCGAAGTCTTACACCTATGCTACACTAGGAGTCGATCAATTTCACGGTGTGATTGCAGAACCATGATCCTCCATTGCAGTCAGAAAGTGTTCAGCACTATGAAACGACACCTTGGGCTAGTTGCCCTGCTTCTTCTTTGCAGCGGGCTGATGGTCGGGACGCTTAAGGCGCAGTCAGAACTCGCTGCGACTTTGGAAGTACTTGCGTCGGGGGTAGAAGTGCTGCGTGTGAACACCAGCAACTGGATCGCCGTAAACGTCGAAGCGATTGTCGGCGTGGGCGATACGATCCGCACCGATGCGACCGGGCGCGCCCGCATCACTTTTTTTGCAGATGGTACCGATACTGAACTCCTCCCTGATACGGAATATCGCATTGATGCTTTTTCCGGAGATGAGCAGCAGTTCCAAATATCAGCAGCAGTTGTGGTTGGACAGACGATTCAGCGGTTGTCACGCCTGCTGGATGCTTCTTCCAGCTATGAACTCATCACCCCCGGTATGAGCCTTGGTGCACGTGGCACCCAGTTCACCGTTCGGGTCGAAGAGGGTGGACGTTCCGCGATGCTGGTCAGCGATGGAACGGTTGCGGCTGGGCAAACAACGGATGAAGCGGCAGTCTCGCCGGGATATGGGATTCGCGCTGAAGTGGGCGGCGAACTAAGCGATGTAGTGTTGGCATCGACCTTTGACCAGCTTGACGCGGCGCTTGACGGATGCACGTCGGTATTGACGACAAGCGATGATGTCAGTCTCAATGTTCGTCAAGGGGCTGCGACAGACTATCCACGCGTGGGCACAGCGGCTGCCAGCGATGTTACCAACCTCATCGGTGTGACCGAAAGCGGCGGATGGTATCGCATCGTTTACCGGGACGGTTTCGGATGGATTCTTTCGACCACTGCTGTGATCGATGATACCTGTGCGGGACTCCGTGTGTTCCCGGATCATTATGGCCCGGAGGATGCTACCCTGTATACCTCACTGGGAGATACCGTCCAGTTAGAGGATTTGCAGACGCCCGTGCCGACACCCGCATCTTAAGGACGGATACTTTGCTGGGGCGCATCGATTTTTCGCGCTTGAAACTGCTGTCGCGTCGTTACCGGTGGCGGTTTCAGCGCAGCCTGATCATTGGCGTGGTGATCGCGCTGGTGCTGCTAATTCTGTGGCGGGGCGATTTCTTCGTCGGGGTAAGGCTGCGCATGAACGACACGTATATCGTTCCTGCCACCAGCGGCGATACGATTTCCCTGATCGCGATTGATGACGCGAGTTTCGCGGCTTATGGGCGTTCACTCACCGATTGGGGGCGTACTCGCTTTACTGATCTGGTGACCCTGCTGGATGAAGCTGGCGCACGCGTGGTCACTTTTGATGTCCTGATGAGTGAGCCCAGCCCTGATGATCAACGCTTCGCGGAGACCGTGACCGCTGCTCGCGAGAGTGAAACACGGCTGCGCACCATCCTCACGGCAGTGGGTGCGCAGGTGGATGGCGATTATCAAGACGGGGCCGTCCATTTCCAGCAAGCTGTCAGCCCGCCGCCGGTCGTGCGGAATGCGGTTGAGAATATCGGCTTCATCAATGTATTCCCGGATGCCGATAATACGATTCGGCGGCAGATGTCGCGGGTGTTTGTCGATACGCAGGAAGGCTATTCGCTGGCGATTGCGACATATCTCGCTTACCTGCGCATTCCTCCTTCGGCTGCTGCTCAATTGGTGCTGCCCTCCGAAGGTTCACTGACCGTCACACCGAATCATGTGCTGCAAGTCGACTCATCAGGGATGTGGAGGCCGAACTCGTATCAGCAGAGCGCGGATGTCACGTTTCCCACCTACTCCCTGAAGGAAGTGCTTGATGGTACGGTTGATCCCGCCCTATTCCGCGACCGGATCGTATTCGTTGGCCTATTGAATGCCGCTGCCAGTACCGACTTGTATACGGTGCCAACCGCTCCCAATCACCGGCTGATGGCGGGCGTTGAACTTCATGCCCAAGCGGTTGAAACACTGCTGCAAAATGCCCCGCTCATCGAACAATCGGCGCTGTCTCAGGCGGTGGCGATCATTTTGCTTTCGCTGACGGCCAGCATGGTCTATGGAATGCTGCGCTGGACATTGATGCTCCCGGCGGCACTCTTATTCATTGGGCTGTGGTTGATCTTGGCGTTCGTTACGTTTAGCACGCAGCGTATCTTGATCGACCTCTTTTACTCGCTGCTCGCCTTAGCGGTGCCGCTTGGTGCGCTCCTGCTTGTGAACTTTGCCCTTGAAACGCGGCAGCGGAAGGCAAGTGAGTTTTTGCTGCGCAGCGTGGTCGATGTCTCACAGCAGCAAATGTCGCTGAACCGCATCATGGCGCAGGTTGCGGGGGATATTCAAGGCTTGGTGAAGACCAACACGGGGGCGGTGTGGCTGCAAGAGCCTGATTCCGCGGTGCTGTCTCCTGCCTGTGAATGGAACAGCGTGACCGAGGTGAGCGAGTGGGCCACTGCGCGCCAGCGATGCGGCGATCTCGCTGTGCAGGTGAGCGAAGCGCGCCGCACCATCATCGATCGCGATCGCGTGGGTGTTCCTGTCCTGTGGCAGGGACGACTGCTGGCCGTTTTCACGATGGTAGCCAAACCGGGGACCCGCGTGGTGCGGAGAAACCTCGAAATGCTGGAAACACTCGCCGCTCAGATTGCGCCGAGCATCGAAAACGCCCTGTTGTTCGACCAGACGATTCGCCAAAAAACCTTGTTAGAAGCCCTGCTCACCGAATCCCCTGCCGGGTTGATGGTTTTGGATGGCGATTTGCGGCTGACACGCAGCAATGCGGCGGTCGATGTGTCGCTGGGTGTGCATACGGAAGACTGGTACGGCCAGCCGATCGGCGCGTTGCTGGCGGGCGCTAAACTTGAGCCCGATCACTGCATTCGGTTGGAAGCCCAGATCACCACATGGAAACCGTTTCGCGAGCAGTTGAAGCATCGCCAGCGCACCCTGATTGTCGATGCGGCCCCATTGAATGCGATTCGCGAATGGATTCTGGTGTTGAATGATGTGACGCCTTTGGCCGAATTAAGCGAAGTCAAAACGCAGATGATTCGCATGGCATCGCATGACTTGAACAATCCGCTGACCAACGTGATTGTGACCACCCAAATTTTGCTGGACGATCACTTTGGCATGGATCTTCCGAACAAGGTACGGCCTTCCGTCGAACGTATTCAACGGGCCAGCCACCACATGCGCCAGATCATTGAGGATATTCTCAACCTCGAACGCATCCGCTCACAATCCGTCTTGAAATCGTATTTTGATTTTTCGTCCATCGTCCGTGATGTCTGCGATCGCCTGCTTTCTGATGCGGAACGCAAGGCGCAGCGCTTGACGGTTGAGATTGAACCCGATTTGCCCCAGTTGTATGGCGATCAAGTGCAGATTCAGCAGGTGATTCAGAATCTAGTCGGCAACGCGATCAAATATACCCCTGAGGATGGGTGCGTATACGTGCGGCTGATTTACGATATCGACCGTCTGCTGTTGGAAGTTGAGGACACCGGTTATGGTATCCCCGAAATTGACCAAAACCGGATCTTTCAAGAGTTTTTCCGCGCGAAATCGGGGGCGACAGCCTCCATCCCCGGTACGGGATTGGGCTTGAGTCTGGTCAAGTCGGTCGTCACGGCGCATGGTGGGCGGGTGTGGTTCCACAGTGCTGAGGGCGAAGGGACGACATTCTTCCTCGAATTACCCGTAACGGAGAAAGCATGAAAGCAGGCATCCGTTTCGTTCGTTTCATGGCAGCAGTCATCGCCTTCACGCTGATCCTTTGCCAGTTGGGGGCAGTGTCGATCCGGGGGCAAGCAGCAGAAATTGCCGGTGAACTGCGCATCTTATACCCGCAGGTGGAATTTTTGCGCTGGAATACGTTTGAATGGCTGTCTGTGCGCAAAGATGCTCAATTTCCCGTCAGCGTGGACGATGCCATTCGCACCGATCGCGAAGGCCGTGCTTTGATCCAGTTTGGCGACAGCAGTGCCTATTTACTGCCCACCTCGCAGCTTGAAATTATCGAAGCGACCCCTGATCGCTTGATCGTCCACCTTACCGATGGACGGCTGCTCGTTCAAACCTCCAATGGCGGATCGAATGCGATTTACGTCACCACCGATCGCGCACAGGTGGATACGCCGTCTGCGGGGTATGGTGTGCAGGTGCTTGCCGATGAAACCTCGTTCATCAGCACATCCGGCACACTGGAGATCACTTCTCAAGCCGAAGGGATTACGATGAACGCAGGACAGGGGATGCGCATCCGCGAACAAGCTGATCCCGTGGTCGATCTAGCGGGGTTGAATAATTTCGCCCGCATCGATTCGCTGTTGGACGGCTGTCCTGCCGTGATCCAAGCGCGTGGTGAAGCCTCATTGAACGTACGGGTGGGCCCCAGCCTTGCCTATGATACCTTAGGCAGCATCGAAAACGGGATGCCCGTCTACTTGATGGCGGTTAGTCCCGGCGGTGAGCGCTACCGTGTGCAGTTTTTAAGCGGCTTTGGCTGGGTGCTGGCAACCGGTATACAGCACCGCTGCACCGATTTGCCTGTACTGCCTTACAGCGCACAAGAGCGCATTATCCGCGTCATTCATCCCAGCGCTGAAGAGCTTTCACTCATGTATCCTTATTTCGGCGCACCAGAGGATGACCAGATTCTGTACATCCTGCCAGAAGCTGAACCGACCACCGAACCGTGAGCCCGTTTGCGCGTGTGTTATTCATCAAATTGGTAGGTGGATTCAGCGTAATAGCGCACCTGACGCTGGCTAAATTTGCGCTCTGTCCACTGCACAAGCTGGCGATTCTTCTCTTCGAGCGGGGTAACGGGATCGCGCAGCACCTCTAGCGGGTAGTTGACGCGCAGCGCACGCCCTTGGATGATGTGCCGTGTGATTCCCGGTGGAATGAAGGCATGTTCGCGCGCCGCCGTGATGACATCACTGGGGCGGTAACGCGGAAACACCACCAAAGCGATCCCGTCCGGGTGGTGCGACCATATGCTGCCCGGTTCCGTGATGGCCGTGCGCTGAAGGACAGCGTTGCGCTGGTACACACTGACAAATTCGACTAGGCTGCGGTTTCGTTCGCGTGCTGAACGGCTGTTGGTGGTGAGCGTGATAAGTCGTTCACTGCGAAACTGGATCGACGCGAGCGCAACCGCTTGTGGACTGCCTCCCTCATGCAGTTGAAGTTGTGCTAACGCGTCGAGATGGTGCAAAAAATCGTCTATACTCCAACCACACACGACATGATGCCATGTTTCAAGCTGTACATAGTCGCTGCCGTAAGGGGCAATCTGCACCAGCACATGCGGAAAACCCAGTTCAGAAAAGGCAGAGGTGCGGTTCGCACCGTCCAGTACAACATAATCCTCTCCATCGGCATCCATCGGCGCGACAATGGGAGGGTTGATCATGACGGTTTCGTGTTTTAGCCGGTCGATCAAAGGCAGCAGCCGCTGAGTATCGTGTTCTTCGTGCGGATGCAGACGTTCAGTAGGCACGATGCGTAAGTTGGGCGGCGGTGCGCTCATCGCCAACGGTAAGGACATTCGGATAACCTGCCTAAAGGATCATGCATAAGTCTTTGGGCTAGCTTAACATACCCTTGCATTGTGGGCAATTGAGGACGAGGTTGGTTGATGGGAGCAAATGGGCAGGGTGCGAATGCGACTCAGGGGCGGTGGTTGACGATCCCGCGCACGTTGACGTTCATCACGAACGGTGATGAGGTGCTGTTGATGAAACGCAGCCCGCATATGCGTGTTTTTCCAAACCTCTACAATGGGCTGGGTGGGCATATCGAGCGCGATGAAGATCCACTCACCAGCGCGCGCCGTGAGGTGCTGGAAGAATGCGGGCTGGAAGTGCGCGACTTACACCTGCGTGCGGTTTATAATGTGGATGCGAACCAAGAAACCGGGATTGTGTTGTTTGTGTTTGTCGGCAGCACCGATCAGCGTGAAGTCATCGCCAACGAAGAAGGATCACTGCACTGGATTCCGGTCGAGAAAATCGGTGATTACGCTTTAGTAGAGGATTTGGCGATCCTGCTGCCGCGTGTGCTGCTCATGCGGCGGGCGATCCGCCGCTGTTCTACCATGTGACGTATGATGCGCAAGACGCGATCCAGATGCGCTTGGCAGAATAAATCCAAGCCCATAGGTAGGCGGATTCAGGAAGGGTTTAGGCGGATATGATGGAAACGGCGCAAAGCGCCGATCAGCGTGTGGCAAATCGGCGTCCACGCCGGCGATTAGGGTGTATATTCGCGCTGGCGCTGTGGTTTGTGTGCGCGTTAGTTCCCTGCTTGGGGATCACACTGGCGACGCAGGGCGAATTCACGGTATCTCTTGGGAGTTTTCCCGATCAGCAGCTTCGGGTGTGGTTGGTCAGTGAAGCGCAGGAACGGGGAATTGGCTATTCACTCCCAACGATTTCACAATCGGGCGAAAATGCGGTTTGCGTGCAAACGGATGTCCGTTATCTGCTGTGGGCGGGCAGCGGGGACACATCGGTATTCTGTGACTGCTACGCACGGGAATCGACGGCGGCAAGTTGGTCGCTGACGACGACGCAATCAGGCGCATGTCCGCGTTGATCCGCATCGACAGCGGACATAAATTGCATTTTTGAAGGGGCTGCTATGAATTTCCTATCCGGTCTTGACCCCAATTTGGCGGCACTTTTGCCAGTTGCTTGTGTGGTATTGTGTGTGCTTGGGGTTGTGCTGATCCTCGGTTCGCAGGTGCTTGGGATTGCGGCGAACCTTATTGGCACGATCACCGGGCTGATCAGCGGCGTGACGGCCAATCCGGTCTCCTGCTGTGGTTGCCTTACGGTGATTGGGCTGTTGGCCCTGTGCGGCGGTGGCTATTTCGTGCTGACGCAGTTTTTGGCGTCGTGCGGCACCAACCCGACCAATTTCTGCTCACTTTTCGGTCGGTAGCTGGGCGAGAAATAGGGCGTAAAAATCGGGCAAGCTATCCGCCGTGCGAATGCCTGCGTCACGCAGCACTGCAACTTTCGCCGCTGCGGTTTCGTCATCCTGCTCAATCAGCGCGCCTGCATGGCCCATACGAATATAATACGGTGCTGAACTGCCCACGATCAGCGCATAAACGGGCTTGGTCATGTGCGCTTTCACGTAGGCTGCCGCTTCGATCTCCATGTGGCCGCCGATTTCACCGATCAAGATCACCCGCTCGGTATCCGGATCATCCTCAAATTCCTGCAACACCTCGACAAATGAAGTACCGATCACTGATCGCCGCCGACACCGACTAAGGTCGATTGGCCGATCCCGCGCGCGCTCAACGTATAGGCGACTTCATACAGCAGTGAACTGCTGCGTGAGACAATGCCAGTGGTGCCATGCATCGCCACATAGCCGGGAATAATACCCAAACTGCACTCACCGGGAGACAGCACGCCGGGGCAGTTCGCGCCGATCAAACGCGAGTTGGTGCGGGGAAGGTATTCATGCAGGCGCATCATGTCCAACATCGGAATACCTTCGGTGATGCAGACGATCAACGGAATATTGGCATCAATGGCTTCATAGATGGCATCGACCGCATTTGAAGCGGCGACTGCGATCACGGAGGCATTCGCTTCGGTGGCATTGACCGCCGAGCGTACGGTATCGAATACGGGTCGCCCTCTGACTCCCCACTCACCGCCCTTGTTGGGTGTAACCCCGCCGACGACGTGGGTGCCGTAGGCGATCATCTGCTCGGTGTAGCTCCGGCCTTCGCGTCCGGTCATGCCCTGCACAAGGACACGTGTGCTTTTATCAATGAAGATCGCCATACGAGTCCTTTGAATCGGAAGAGGAGGCAGGATGAGCCGCCATCCGTGCAGTGTAGACCGCCCGCCGCGCTGCCTCCTCAATTTCACGCGCATCATACAGCCCAATGACACCTGCTTTGTGAATCAGACTGCGTCCTTCATCGCCATCATACCCGGCAAAGCGCACGACGAGCGGCAGTCCTTCGAGGTGTTCGCGTTTCCATTGAATTACCGCGTTCGCAATATCGACACAGCGCGTAAAGCCGGAAAAGCAGTTGAGCAGCACCACGCGGGTATGGGGAAGCTTTTGCGCAAAGTCGAGCGCCGGGATCAGTTTATCCATCAATGCACTGCTGCCCATATCGACAATCGCGGAGGCATGATTTCCGGATCGCGCGAGCGCATCTATAGTAAGCATCGCCAGCCCTGCACCATTGACCACACAAGCAATATCCCCCGGCAGTTCGATGACGGCGGCGATGCCTTCGGGATGGGTAGGTGCACCGCTCACCGCCTGTACGGCAGGCTGGCGGGCATAAGCATTCGAATCGATCGTGACTCGCGGTTCCAGCACCACCCACTTATTCGAAGTTGTCAGTGCTAGTCGCTCACATGAGGTGTGCAGCGCATCGTGCTGAATGTGAAACGTATAGAGCTTGTGGGCGAGATCGATGAAATCGCTCCACGCATTCTCTGGGATATTGAGCGCACCTGCCAGCGCACGCACTTGAAAATCGTGCAGCCCGATGGACAGACGAACAGCCTCACCGACCGTATCCCCGGTGGTGCTGGACGCATCCAGATGAGGCGTATCATAAGCTGATACCGGATACAGCGCCGCCGATAGGACGATCTGGCTGGTATCCCGATCGTTACTCACCCGCAGGCGAAGCATAAGCAGGGGATCGATCTGGCTGCGATCGGGTTCTGCGACCGGAAGCCCTGCGCGGGTGAAAAGTTCACGTGCAACATCTAAATCCATCGCCACGACAACCCTCAATGCCGATCTGCACACTGTTTAGTGTACGGCGGAAGGCGGCGGGTCACAAAATCTCGATGTCCTGATCTGTAACGATGACATCATGGGCGTGTTCTTCCACCCATTGCAGCGCTTTTGAGATGACCGAATTTGAGTGTGCGCTGCTGTTTGATACGACGGTGATGGCGATGACGGCGGTGCCAAGATCGTCGTTCAGGTCGATTTCGGCGGCAGAGACGTTAAAGGTATTGTGGAGCCGTGCGAGGATCGATTTTAGGATACTGCGTTTTTCTTTGATCGACGTGAGTTCCGGCAGTTCAAGATGGATCGTGCAAAGCCCAACCACTGCATGTGACATATTCGGTTTGCGTACTGGGAGTAACGCTATCTGTTTATGTGCGAGTTAGTACCAGTGTAACCGGGCTGCGTTATTTGTGATAGGTGTAAAAACTGTGGTACACTGCGTGCATGCTGCTGCCTCTTAATGGTCGTGTGATGAATAGGGGTATCGTACATGCCTCCGCGTGTGCTGTATATCGAAGATGAACCGGATATGCTCGAACTTGTCCGTTTGATATTGTCACGCCGGGGGATGGAATATCACGCGGCGGCAGGCGGTGTCAAAGGGATTGATATGATCAATTCTGTTCGTCCTGAATTGATCCTCCTTGACTTAATGATGCCGGATATGGATGGCTGGGAAGTGTACGACTATTTGAAGACTTCCCCTGAATTCAGCCGCATCCCCGTGATCATTGTGACCGCACGCGCTCAAAGTGATGAGCGCCTGCAGCAAGTGCGCGCGGCTGCGAACGCGGATGATTACATTATCAAACCGTTCGGCCCATCGCAGTTACTGGATATCATCGAACGGGTGATGGCCCGTTCGAAAGAAGACGTTTGAAATTATCCGCTGGCCGCCCTCCTTCATAGGGCGATCCTATTTTTTAACGGCTATCTCTACCTACACCCGGCATGGGGGATCTACATGAGACGGTTACGCACACCATTATCCGTGATCGCGCTGCTGGCGATGCTGCTTCTCGTAAGCCTGAATGCCTTCGGCGTCAGCGCCCAAGACGGCACCAGTGATCTGCTTGCCAATCCCGGTTTTGAGCCACCGTTCCCAATCGCTGCTGGCCTGCCGCCAATGCAGGTTGCGAATGGATGGCTCCCTTGGTACATCGGGACTCAGCCGCAGTTTTATGCTTCGTCAGACACGATTGAGGGCATTGGTGTTCCGCGCGTCCTCGAAGGCGATGGCCAGCAGTTCTTCTCCTACTACAATGCCCATACAGGCGGCGTGTACCAGAGCGTGAGCGGCCTAGTTCCCGGTGAGACCTATACCTTCAGCGTCAATGCCTATGTTTGGTCTACCAATGGCAGCGACCCGAACGTGAGTGCTGATCCCGGTGGTGTGGTGATCCAAGTCGGTATCGATCCGAATGGCGGTTCTGATGGCGCAAGTGCCAGTATCGTGTGGTCGGATGCAGTGGAACTTTATGATGCGTTCAACCAGTACACGACCAGCACCGCTGCCGTCGGCGATACGATCACGGTGTGGGTGCGTTCGACGGTCACAAACCCTGTCCAGTACAGTGTGGTTTATCTCGATAATGCGTCGCTGGTAGGGCCAAGCGCCGCCGCGACTGAAGAAGCCACAAGCGAAGTGACGGCGGAAGCTTCCGCGGAAGTACCGACTGAAGCTGCGACCGAAGCCGTTGTTGAATCGACGACCGAAGCGACGCTTGAGCAGCCAACCGAAGCCGCAACGACGGAAGCCAGCGTAGAAGCTCCCGCTGCGACTGTAGAGACGATTGCTGAAGCCAGCGCCGAAGTGAAACCGCCGACCGAAACACCGCTGCCGCCGACTGAAACTCCAGTCCCCCCGACGGAAACACCTGTTCCGCCGACCGAAACACCGCTCCCGCCGACAGAGACTCCGCTGCCGCCCACCGAAACGCCCGTTCCGCCGACCGAAACACCGGTCGTGCCGACTGAGACGCCGGTTGTGCCGACCGCGCAGGTGATTATGACGGAAACGCCGACGCCGCTTCCGACTCTGGATGTCAGCGTATTCCCGTATTCGATCCATTACACCGTTCAAAATGGCGATAACCCGTCCGATTTATCGGCACGCTTCAACAGTGATGTTTTCGCAATTTTGGCGGCGAATGGGCTGAACGTAGACAGCGTGATCTATGTTGGGCAAGATTTGGTCATCCCGCTGCGTGTTCCGGGCGAATCGCTGACGACCACCCCGCAAAGCACGACTGATCCGCTGATGTTCACCGCGACGGCTATCATCGCAGCGGCGACGCAGACCGCTGGTGCTGTACAGGCTCAACCGCTGGTGCAAGCCGTCCAGCCGACTTCGACTTATATCAGCTCCAATGGCTGCTACTATGTACGCTATGGCGATACGCTAAGCATCATTGCAGCCCGCTTGCATATGACGGTTCGCGAACTGGCGCGTATCAATCGCATCGTGAACATCAACTTCGTGTGGGCCGGTCAATGCCTGCGTACGGTCGCCCCGGCAACGCCGACCAGCGCGGCACCGACCGCTACAACCGTGCCGCCCACGGCGACACTTGTGCCCCAGCAGACGCACGTCGTTCAGTTTGGTGATACGCTGTACGGGATCGCGCTGCGTTATCACGTTTCGGTGCGCGCTATTCTTCAGGCGAACAACCTGCCGAACCCGAATATCATCTATGTCGGCCAGCGTTTGATCATTCCGACCAATCCCTAGAGGTTAGGTTGTGAGTCGCTCTCCTTACCGTATTCTCCGCAATAGCGACACGGGCGAGGTTATCCTCGCCCGTGCCAAATTATGCAGCAGCTTCTTGTGCCACCTCAAAGGGCTCATGTTCACGCCCCGCCTTCCTGACGATCAAGGGCTTCTCTTCGTCACTGGCAGCGAAAGCAAAGTCAACAGCACGATTCACATGTTCTTTATGCTGTTTAGCATCGCTGTGGTGTGGATGGATAAGCAAGGGCGCGTGGTTGATGTGCAGCTTGCGAAGCCTTGGCGACCCGCTTATGTGCCACGTCTGCCCGCCCAGTATTATCTGGAAGCAAATGTGAATGTGATGGAGCGGGTAAAGGTGGGTGATCGCCTCACATTTGACGAATTCTCTGTTTCGTGGTGTGCCTCATCGCCGCACCTTCTAGCCTGCTCGCGCTGTCTTGTCATTGTATTGCGAACGAACCAAGCTCAATTCAATCATCCTAACTGTCCAAGCCGTGCCCCTATGACTTTTTCCATTCGCACCATTCGAATTTTGCTGATCCTCTTCTGCTTGTCATCAGCGCTCATCTTGCGTGCGCAGGAGGCCGGATCATCGCCGGAACAGACTCCCCCGCCGGGCGTGACTATTCATGTGGTGCAGCGCGGCGAAACTCTGTATCGCATCGCGCTCAACTATGGCTTGACGATCGATGCACTTGTGGAACTCAACGGGTTAGATAACCCCAACAATATTCAGGTTGGAGAGCGGCTGTTGGTGCCCGCTCAACCTGAGGCCGCTCATCAGACGCATGTCGTTCAACCGGGAGAGACCCTGCGCACGATCGCCGATCTCTACGGTACCACGGTCGATCAGTTGGGGCAGTGGAATCAGCTTTCCAATCTCAACACAATCTATGCCGGTCAGGAGCTCGTCGTTGGTGTGGGGGCACCGGATACCGCTGGATCTATGCCCTCAACGGATGCCGCTGTATCTACCGACAGCGCAGAACTTGCCCCGACCGCGCTTCCGGCTACGCTGATCGCCTCTACGATCAACGAAAGCGGCCAAGCGGAGTATTCGACGCTTATTCATACCGTTCAGCGCGGTGAAACCCTATTCCGTATCGCTCAGCAGTATGGTGTGACGGTGAATGCCATCATGCGCGGTAACCAGATCGCGGATGCAGACACGATCTATGTAGGCCAGCAGTTGGCGATCCCCGGTGTACAGACGCCCCAACTAAGCGCCGCGCTGCCCGCTCCCCTGACCGGGTTGGAGATCTCGCCGCTGATCCTGATTGAAGGGCAAACCGCACGCATTCGGGCGACGACCAGCACGCCTGTGACCATCCGTGGATCGCTGCTCGATCAAACGTTGTATTTCGCGGGTGAACAGGATGGAACGCTGCAAACGGCGCTGATCGGCGTACCCGTAGGTACCGAACCGGGGGTATATCCGCTGACCATGCAGGTGATCAACGCTGATGGAAGCGCGTCCGATGTGGACATCAATGTGCAGGTGATCAGCGGCGGCTATGGTCGCGAGTCGATTCGCTTAGCGGAGGGTACCGATAACCTGCTCGACCCGGCGACGGAGGATGCCGAACTGGCGATTCTGCGCCCGCTGATGAGTCCGTTCAATGCCGAACGCTACTTCGATGCGGCGATGGGGCTGCCCGCGGCGGCTCAAATTACCTCGACCTTTGGAAATTCGCGTTCTTATAATGGCGGCACATTTTCGCGCGTTCATGCCGGGGTCGATTTCGCAGGGGCACCGGGGACACCCATTTTTGCGCCCGCGCCGGGGGTTGTCGTGCTGGCGGATGATTTGAATGTGCGCGGCACGGCGACGGTCATCGATCATGGTTGGGGGGTCTACACCGGTTACTGGCATCAGTCTGCGCGCTATGTTTCGGTGGGTGACTTTGTGGAAACCGGCGAAGTGATTGGCGCGGTAGGCAGCAGCGGACGGGTCACCGGGCCGCATTTGCACTGGGAGCTGTGGGTGAATGGTGTGCCCGTCGATCCGATGCAGTGGGTGCAGTTCAATTTTTCCAGCTAAGGACTCAGATCATAGAGGATAAACGCTGGACGCGGCGGATACGGATCAAGTCGAGCGATGATCTGACCGGGAATATCACGCGGTGCGTTCGGAATATCTTCGATGATCACGATCACCCCTGCTTGACGACTGCGCGCAAAAAGGGCGTCTAGGTCGGAATTATTCGTTCGCTGGTGCGGAATGTGGGATATTCCAGTCGTGTGAAACCCCGAATCATGGCGACATCTTGCAGACCAGCACAATTCGCGATGGCACCGAATACACGCGTTACTCCATCCTGCTGATCATGCGCGTTCAGCAGTTCATCAAATCCCGTGCCAGCGCCCTCGCTGAAGATATACTGCTGTTGTTCCGTGTAGGGCAGCGGAATATGAACCGGTCCGTCCACGCGGGCACGGTGCGCTACGCAGCCAGCGCCTGCCAAACCCGTCACGCCTATCATCGCCAGCAGCATTGCACGGCGTGAATGGTGGGTTAACCATGCCAGCTCAAGGCCAGCGACGCCAATGAGCAGAGTCATGGTGGCAATCCAGTAGCGCGACTGGAAGCGTAATGGCTTGCCAAAATGGCGCACTTCAGCGGCAATAGGCAGATCAGCAAATACCACTGCCGCCGGATCAAAGCGACTGCGCAGCTGATCGTCAGCACAATCATCCCCACTCGATCCGAAGTAACCGCCTTCGCTGTAAGAGTCCAGAAATTTACGTGTTGTTGGTGACGATCAACGTCAATAGGCTGCTATTCCCCAGGCCAACGCCGCGATTGATCATTCCTTCGTAGAAGGCCAAGCCGCGCAAACGGGCAACGAGCATAAAGGCTCCCAGCAGTCCCCCGCCGACTAGAAGCGCCAGCAGCCCCCAATTAATCCGCTGCCGCCATGATCGCTGCGGTGCGCGTAGAGCGACCAATGCTGCCAACGGAATAGGCAGAAATACGAGGTTATTCACTTTTGCCCCCGCCGCGCCAAACACCAATAGGCCCGTCAGGATAGCATCCCATGCGCGTAAGCGTTTTTGCGTGCGGAAAGCGACCGCTGTTGCGCAGATTGTTAGAGATGCCGCAACGGTGTCTGCCAGCGCCAGCCGCTCGAAGAAATAATGATAAGGACTGAATATCAACAGGAAGCCCACGATCACAACGCCGTGCAGCCCCACCGTTTGCCGTGCAATGGTGAGAAACGCCCAAAAGCCGGCCACGCTTGCCAGCAGCGTCGCTGCACGTGCTATCCAAAGGGGATCGCCCTGCCACACTTGAAATAAGCCAAGCCAGTAAGCAGTGAACTGCCGCCCGTCCGCCAGCATATCCAGTGGACTGAATTGGCCGACGATCCGCTCTGCCATGTGAATATGATAGGCTTCATCAATGAAGATAGGGAACGCATGGATCTGAAACAGGCGGGTGGCAAGGAAAAGCAGCGTTAAAAGAACGGCAGTCCCATAAAATCGGTGTCGCACGCAGGGTTTCTCCCTAGGAAAAGAAAAAGGGCACTGTATCTGTTTACAGTGCCCCTATTATTACAGAGATCGTGCTGCCTAGCTCGCGCGACCGTAGGCCTTGTCCAACGCTTCGAAATCGGTGAACAAGAAGTGATCGTGGTAGTAGTGAATCCACAGGAAGGAGAGGATCGACGTATAGTAAGCGATGTCGAAGTGCTGATTCGCTTCAATGCCGGGGCGCACAATCGGCGCGATCAAGTAGACAATCGTGAAGACGGCGATCGAGCCACCCAGCATCATCACGCTCAGCGCGAACAGACCGCGCGAGTCCTTGCCCTTGCTGAAGCGGGCAACCGTCGGTGCAGCGGCATCCAGCTCACCCAGTTCTTGACGTACCTTGACGATGTAGAAGGTGATTGCAAGGTACTGGAAGGAATGCCAGCAGTTGAGACCTTGGAACGCTGTATCGAGGTTATCCAGCAGCGGGATGGTGAAGGCAACCGCGACCGTGAGAACGACGAAGACGGTTTTCGGGACGTTCAGAATGCCGTTGCGGTATTCACGGATGGTTTTCACGAAGAACAGCACCATCGCAATCGCGAACAACGTCGACATCACGATGAACAGCCAGCTTGCTTGGAAGAATTCGGGGATGACGGCGGTCAAGTCGTTGGTGCCAATGTTGAAACTGCCCTGACTGATTTTCATCGCCGCAAAGGGGAACAGGCAGGTCAGAATGACCGCGTAATCGATCAAGCGCGCTGATAAGCTGACCGCGCTGCCCTTACGCACGAAATTGGTTTCTTTGTGGTTGTAAAGCTCGACGATGTAGGTGATCTGGTGCAGTACGTGGAGCGATGCCCAGAAGAAGAAGATCGTGAGCAGCAGTTTCAGGTTCAAAAAGGCCAGCGACACTACGATGATCGGGATGATGATCGATGAACGGATCAGCATCGGATAGCGCTTGCTGAATTCGCGATCCAACCCGGTACGTAGGAAGGTCGACATCATGTGCGGGCCGCCGACGGCGATGGCCACAAACCCGTTGACAGCGTTGCGGCTAATATCGTTGTTTACACCGAGCTGTACCAGAATCAGGTACACGATGTAGGGGAGGGGTACAAAAATCACACTCATGGTGATAAACAAGAGATCCCAGCGACGACTGCGCAGCCACAACTGAGACTTGCTGGTGGCAGGTGCCGACGGTGAGTTGAAACTGGCGGTAGCAACGCCCATGACGCAACCTCCTGACTAGATAGATCTAAGAGCGCCTGTCTAGAGTAGTTTCTTGGTACGCTAAATTGCTTTGCAACGCTAAACAAATTTAGATTAATGGGCTCTCGTGCATAAGTCAAGTCTTTGGGTGAGAATTGGTACGAAGGATCGGTAAAATCAGGGCTCACCAACGGCGGTCAGCCCTGTTGATGGACGCGGTTAGCGGGGTACTTCATGGTGCTGGCGGCAGCGTGCTTCGTAGACTTCGTGGGCACCGACCATGATCACGGGATCTCCGTAATTTGCAGGTTTTCCGTTCACCAACCGCTGTGTGCGGCTGGCCGATTCTCCACACACGACGCAAATCGCATGCAGCTTGGTGACTTCTTCGGCACGGGACATGAGTTCAGGAATACACCCGAACGGTTCGCCGCGAAAATCCATATCCAATCCCGCACAGATCACACGGAGCCCCCGTTGAGCCAGCAGCTCGACGACGCCGAGAATCCCGGAATCAAAAAATTGTACTTCGTCGATGGCGACGACCGTCGTTGTGGGAACGAGCAGCCCGGGAAGTTGGCTTGCTGTCGAAATCACTTGCGCGGCGATATTCTGCCCGGTGTGACTGTTGACCGAATCGTCTTTGTAGCGAGTGTCAATCACAGGTTTGAAAACCTGTACCGACTGTTTGGCGATGATGGCACGACGTACCCGGCGGATCAGCTCTTCGGTTTTGCCACAGAACATGCTTCCGCAGATGACTTCCACACACCCACCGCGATGGATCATAGGAACACAACCTCTTTTCAAAAAGAAAGGCAGGCATGAAATGGTCTCATGCCTGCCTTTTATCGCCCCATAAGTGAGGTTACTGCTGCGCGGCTTCTTCGGTCTTCGGAAGTTCGTAGCCGCGAGCGCGAAGTGCCCGCTTGATGTCGCTCAACAGCTTGCGACCAATGCCGGGAATTTCGAGGATGGCTGCATCGCCGCCCTGTTCGAGCTTGGCGATCACATCCCCGACGGTTTCCAACTTGTGTTCGACGAGCAGGTTGGCGTAGCGCTTCTCCAACCCCAACTGCGTGACCGGCAGATTGGTCGGTGTCTTCGCAGCGGCACGCTCTTCGGCTTCGGCGCGGCGGTTGTTCAGCACCTGAAGGCGCTTCATGAAGCGATCCACCTGACCTTCCGTGTCCACGATGCGCTGTTCGCCCGTGTAGAACGGATGGCAAGCCGAGCAAATATCAGTGCGGATTTCCTTGACAGTCGCGCCGGTTGTCCATGTGTTGCCACAGGCACAGGTTACGACGGCTTCAGGATACCAAGTGGGATGAATCTGTTCCTTCACGATACCGTACTTTCTGAGGTTCGGGCCTCACTAGTGCGTGAGTCGACCTGCGTTTCCTGAGCGCTAGTCGCCGGCTTCTGCGACAACTGGCTGCTGCGAGGGCAGTTCGGGATACACGCTGACCTGCTTCCGACCTTTACGACCCTTGGCGGGTTCAAACACGACATACCCTTCGGCAACCGCGAACAGGGTATAGTCCTTACCCATATCTACGTTGATGCCGGGATGGAAGTGCGTCCCGACCTGACGGACGATGATGTTGCCGGGAATGACACGCTCGCCACCGAAGCGCTTTACGCCGCGCCGCTGCGCGCTGCTGTCACGACCATTGCGGGTTGAGCCGCCACCTTTTTTGTGAGCCATGTTTCAAAACTCTCCGTCCGTCTCTAAACAACGATTTCGTCAATACGAATGCGGGTGTAATAGTGCCGATGCCCGCGCTTGCGGCGGAAGTTGGTGCGCTGCCGATACTTGAAGACAAGCACCTTCTTGGCACGATACTGGCCGACAACCGTTGCCTTGACTGAAGCGCCCGCCACCGTCGGCTGCCCGATGACCGTGCTGTCGCCATTGCCCACCAACAGCACATCGCTGATCACGATGGACTCGTTGATGCTGTTTGGGATGCGTTCCACATCGACCGTCTTACCGACTTCGGCGCGGAATTGGCGACCCCCTGTGCGAATGATTGCATACATTGGAAATTGGCTCCAATTCTCACTTGCCACCGCCTTTCACAACCCTTCGCATGGGGTAAAAAGCGGGGAAAATTGGCGATTAGATAGACGATAATCCTAGCTTTCGCTCAGGGTTTCGTCAATCTCCAATCTGGTTGGATAAGCGCTCTCGCAGGCACATCATTTCTGACGCAGAGCGATCCCTGTTCTTACCTCATTTCGGGCAAATCGGCCTTGACAGCCGAAACCCCGCTTTGTATACTGCTTCCCATAACGTGCAGTGAAATACCTGTACGTGGAGGCGTGGTGTAGCGGTTAACATATTGCCCCGTCAAGGCAAAGATCGTGGCTTCGAGACCCGTCGCCTCCGAAAAGACTACTTATTACAGTTAGGTTTTCCGACTGTAGGGTAGATTGAATAGCGTCTCTCACTTCGGGAGGCGCTATTTTATTTTTCCCCCAACACCACCGCAAAATCACCGTACAGCACAACCGCGATAATGGAGTTCATCGTAGTCATTGGGGGCCAACGCTCAACGATCTTGCTGATGAGCTGCTTTTTCGCCTCCAGTGGGTTAGCGAACTGCTCATACTCATTCCAGCAAAGCGTGAAATTGGAGATCAGATCTGCCGCCTGGGTCAGCTTGTCATAGTCAACCGGACGCAGCAACTCCATCTCGCGTTCGAGCTGCCGCCGCTTCTCCAAATACTCTTCCTTATCCATGAACCCACTCTCCCACCGAAGATCAATCCGCTCAACAATCTGGCTGATTTCCTCCATTCGTTGGAGTGCGGCTGCGTTCTCGATTCGGCTTTGGATGGCTTGATGAATGCGTGCCTGATAGTCGGTAGGGATTTCCAAGTTGGAGAGTATATCGACCATCTGGTTGTTAAGGTCATTCTCGCGGATGACGGGTTGCCCACAGCTTTCATAGCCCTGAATCTGTGCAATGCAACGGTAGTAGGCGTAGCCATTCACGCGATGATAATACGGGCGCATTCGGCCATAGTTGTCATGCGTTAGCCCATGCGGCGTTTTCGCCACGCATCGCGCGCAAAACACCCGATCATGCATGATATAGGTTCGCAGTTCGCCAGATACCCGCCGAAGGATTTTGGCATTCGCACGCACGGCTTGGCACGCTTCGAAAAGCTCATCTGAGACAAACCCCTGATGTCTGCCCTCAAACCATTCAGTGCGGTTTCGGCGCGACATTTTGCCCTGACCGAGCGTCTTTTTGTAAATCGTGTCGGTGTGCGGAACCCTCCCGGTATAGGTACGATTCTGCAACAACTCCCGAATCATCTCCTTGTTGATGGGTTTCTGCCCGTTTCGAAGCTGTTGGATGTAATGCCATCCGTTCATCCACGACGCAATATCCGCATCACTGTAATTGCCGGTTGAATACAGCCTGAATGCATGACGAACAATCGCCGCCGCTCGTGGATTGATATATAGCCCCGCAGGACGGAACTCTTCTTTTTCTTTTGCGGCTTGGGCAGCGGTCACAAGTTCGTAGCCAAGCGGCGCAATACTGCCGTTATACTCGCCGTTCATTGCGCGCTGCCGCTTGCCGCGTTTCGTATCGTTGCTCAAGTTTTTCGAGTAGAACGCGGAAAACACCGCAAGCATTTGTTCCATCATGGCCGTGTAGGGAGAGCTGTCATCGTCTTCGCTGAAGCCTTCAACACAATGAAGTTTGAGATTATATTCGCGGCGCAGCAGCATCTTGATCATTACAGTCTGGTAATGGTCGCGGGCGAGGCGATCGAATTTCCAGAACATAATCGCATCGATTGTGCCTCGCTCGGCGGCTCGGCGCAGGTCATTAAAGCCATCTCGATCAAGACTCCAGCCGTTCTTGGCACCGTCGCTAAACACCTTGATGACAGTACCACCTCGCTTGGCGATTTCTTCGCGGCACCGTTCCTCTTGAGCTTCAAGACTCAAGTCAGTTTGCATATCGGTCGAAATGCGCGTATAGATGGCAAAGCGCAGCCGATTGTCAGGATTCGTTTGATTTATGGCTTGCATTTTGATCGTCTCTTTCGTCTGTTAGGTTCGGGTCTGATATTTGCCTTAGAAGCAGCACGACTGCTTCGCTAGAGCCATTTGTTCATTCGCGTAGAGGGAGATAAACGCCCCTCTCAGCACCCGAAAAACAAAGCGGCCCAAGCCGACAGGAGAGTCAGTTGAGCCGCCGAATCCACGAAAGACGAAAGTCCCTCGGTGATCTATAATGCGAGGCAGCCCGTTCACTGCTTGTACCAGTGTCGGGTTAGAACCGCGTAGGGTGCTGGAACACTCTACGCGGTTCGCTTTGTATCGAGTTGTTGTTCTGAACATACGCCCGATTGATCGGGTTGTCAATTGGTTTTAGTACCCGTGCTGATCGAAACGCATCTAGTCGATACGCGATAATTTGCGACTGGTAAAAATCGACTGTGAAGCCGATGGAGATGCGTAGACGACAATCGCAACTGATCCTTTCTAGACCGTAAAAGTCTTATATACTGGATTAATTGTTCGAACGTACACAGGCAGGCGATCGCTTCACCATGCTGCTGACGATCACGACCACCCACCAACCGGCTACCGATCTGGGCTATTTACTGTATAAGCATCCCGCGAAAGCGCAGGCGTTCGATCTCAACTTCGGCACAGCGCATGTGTTTTATCCCGAAGCCAGTGAACAGCGCTGCACGGCGGCTCTGATGCTCGACATCAACCCGGTGGGATTGGTGCGGCGCGGCGGACAGGGGAGCTTCGCGCTGGAGCAGTACGTCAACGATCGCCCGTATGCCGCCTCGTCATTTCTGAGCGTCGCGATCGCTCAGGTGTATGGAAGCGCACTGGCGGGCACGTGCAAGGATCGGCCTGAACTGGCTGAAACGCCGATTCCGCTGGAAGCCGTGATCACGGCGCTGCCCTGCCGGGGCGGCGAAACGCTGCTGCGCCGCCTGTTCGAGCCGCTCGGTTACACGGTGAGCGCACAGCATGCCCCGCTCGATCCCGCCTATCCATCGTGGGGCGAGAGCGCTTACTACAACGTCACGCTAAGCCATACGGTTCGCCTCGCCGACCTGCTCACGCATTTGTATGTGCTGATTCCCGTGCTGGACGACGAGAAACACTATTACGTCGGTGAGCCGGAAGTCGAAAAGCTGCTGCGTCACGGTGAAGGCTGGCTCAGCGATCACCCCGAAAAGGCGCTGATCACGCGGCGTTACCTGAAGCATATTCACGGCCTGACGCGCGATGCGCTGGCACGGCTGACCGAGGAGACGCCCGATGTGGAAGCCGCCGAAGTGCAGCACAACGTCGAGGAAGCGATCGTCGAAGACCGGATCAACCTGCACGGGCAGCGGCTGGGAGCGGTGCTGGCGGCCCTGAAAAGCAGCGGCGCGCAGCGTGTGCTCGATCTCGGCTGCGGGGAAGGCAAACTGCTGGCGATGCTGCTCAAGGAGCCGCAGTTTACGGCGATTTTGGGGATGGATGTCTCGTACCGATCGCTCGAAATAGCCGCCGACAAGCTGAATCTGGAGCGCCTGCCGCCGATGCAGCGCCAGCGGATCAGCCTGATTCACGGCTCACTGATGTACCGCGATCCACGCCTGAGCGGGTACGATGCCGCCGCGCTCGTGGAAGTCATCGAACACCTTGATCCGCCGCGACTGGCCGCGTTTGAGCGCGTCGTGTTCGAGTACGCCCGCCCGCGCACGGTCGTGATTACCACGCCGAACCGCGAATACAACGTGAAATGGGAATCGCTCCCGGCGGGGAAGTTCCGCCACAAGGATCACCGCTTTGAGTGGACGCGCACCGAGTTTCAGGCGTGGGCGCAGACGATCGAAGCGCGGTTCGGCTATGCGGCGCGTTTTCTGCCGGTAGGCGATGACGATCCAGTCGTCGGTGCACCCAGTCAGATGGCGGTGTTTACGCTGGAGTAGCCGCTATGCCAAAATCAATGCCGCCGCCTCCCGTTGGGATTTGCCCAACCCGTCAACCGCGGAAACGCCGCCATACTTGGCTGGACCTGAATGCACACGTCTTCTGTCTTGGCCCTGAGCACGAGGATTTTCAGCCGGGAGTCTCAACTCTGACATTTGCCAGCCTAGGGACACCCACCAGCTATGCCATCCTTGCTGGCGTGATGCTGCTCATGCTCGGATACCTGCTGATCTCTTTTATCGGTGGACATTCCTCAGCAACTTCTCGTTCGCTATGGGAGAGATACACAGGCAGTTGTGACTGCGTGCCGAATGCACAGTCGCGGATCAGGCTGGGCGACACTGGAGCTACTCTTATGATGTTGAGGGCAGCACCTACACTGGCATAGGCTACTCAAACAATGACGTGCTGACATGTCAGAACATCGCGGTCGGGGCAGCGTTGGTGGTGAGGTATTCAACTATTCACCCCGACTTATCCCGCGTTACCGATCCGCGATTAGCTAATGCTGAGGATGCACTGGATGCAGACCTGTGCAATCATGTTTTGCCTTTCTTCAGCCTCTGGCTTGGGAAGCACTACGTCAACTATCTGGTTGAGTACTGGCGAGCGGTCAGGCATTATCCGAGACTGCGGATGGCTGATCGAGTGTTGGCTGGGCGGCTTATCAGCATTTTCGCGCAGCCAGTTCCGCACGCGGGGCTGGGTTGACAGTGAAGTATCAATTTGTGTCGCCAACGGGTGCGACGCTGGCAGGCAAGCTGGCCAGGAGCCGCAATGATCTACGGGGTAAGCTGCTGCCGGAGCCGGGTAATTCCGTGAAGGTATTGTATGTGGACGATCAAACCTATCTGCTGCTGTAGAGAGGCTGCACATGGAAATTGAGTTCCTGATTTCGCGCTCCTCGCCCCGATGGATTGGGTATTGCTTCGAGTGGACGCGCGCTGAGTTTCAGGCGTGGGCGCAGACTATCGAGGCGAGGATCGGCTATGGGGCACGTTTTTCGCCGGTTGGCGATGACGATCCAGTCGTTTCCGCACCCAGTCAGATGGTCATAATGGAGATGCAAAACACATGACGAGATACTCCGATTGGGACGAAGACCTCAAGAAACTCCCTCCAGATTACATTCGCTGTTTTGAGGAGTCACTTTCGGAATGGGATCGTGAATTTCGGCAGTTGCTTTTGTGTGCATTTCCACAGGGACTCAAGTATCGCGAGTGGACACAGCTCATCTACTTGATGTACGTTGCCGACGGTGAAGAGTATCCGATGAGTTTCTCGTGCGGTTGCACAATATTGGGCTTCTGCTCAATCTCGACTACATTGAGCTGCTCAATGAGGTGTACGGATCTCAATAGTATTGAGCCTGACTACAGTATCTTGAAGTGGCTCCGCGAACGTTTGGCGACGTGCGGTTACTATAAATTATTGGAGAGCGAAAACCTCATCCAATTCACGAGCTACGCCCGAAGAACTATTGGTTCAGTTGACGGCTGAGCGTCCCTGCAAACGGATCACACTAACGACACGCACAATTACCGCACTTCAGTTGACAATGAGCAGCGTACCATCACCGACATGCTCCGGTCGGTTATGGGATTACCGGATGACTGGTCAGGGATCATATGGCGCGAATTAAATACCACAGCGATTTGGGATGAAATGAAACCCGCCCTCCAGTATGGTGGAAAAGAAACAACCGCCTGATTGAATAAGAAACAGTTGTATGCATGGATGGTCAGGTTGATAAAAAAGGTGCGGGACATCGATCCGATCCGGAAGTTATACGAACCATCGCGAAGATGGACATGGAACCCCGTTACTTCGGCAGTGTGGCAGTATTGGCTGGTCGAGGTGACTAGTAGTGAAGTCCACATATTCGGTATCGAGGAAGATTAGCCCATGCCCATTAATATCCCTGACTTCGCGCTGGTTGTCCTAATCGGGGTGTCCGGCAGCGGCAAATCGACGTTTGCGCGGGCACACCTTCAAGCCGACCGGAAATTCTCTCCTCGGATTTCCTGCCGGGGACTGGTCAGCGATGACGAAAACGATCAGGCGGCGACCAAAGATGCGTTTGACCTGTTGCACTTCATCGCTGCCAAACGGCTCGAAAACATGAAGCTGACTGTCATCGACGCGACTAATGTGCAGCCCGAAGCCCGCAAGCCGCTGATCGAGCTGGCGCGGCAGTACCACGCGATCCCGGTGGCGGTTGTGCTCGATGTGCCCGAACGGGTGGCGGTCGATCGCAACAAGCAGCGCCCGGATCGCGATTTCGGCGGGCATGTGATCGGCGGCAGCGCGCCGAACTCAAGCGCGGCTCGCGCACGCTGGAGCGCGAAGGCTTCCGCCATGTCCACGTGCTGACCAGCGAAGACGCGATCGCCAGCACGACGATCACCCGCGAGCCGCTGTGGAACAATCGCAAATTCGAACACGGCCCATTCGACATCATCGGCGATATTCACGGTTGCTATGATGAGCTGGTGATGCTGCTCACTCAGCTTGGCTATGCGGTCGATGCGGAGACTTTCCGCGCCGTACCGCCAGAGGGACGCAAAGCCGTCTTCCTCGGCGATTTGGTCGATCGCGGCCCGAAGATTCCTCAGGTGCTTCGACTGGTGATGAGTATGGTCGAAGCCGGAGCGGCGCTGTGCATCCCCGGCAATCATGACATCAAGCTGATGCGCTATCTGCGCGGCAAGAAAGTTCAGATCACGCACGGGCTGGCCGACTCGATCGCACAGTTGGAAAGCGAGCCGCCCGAATTCCGCAAGCAGGTCGAGCAGTTCATCGACGCGCTGGTCAGCCATTATGTGCTGGATGATGGCAGCCTAGTCGTCGCCCACGCCGGAATGAAGGAATCGATGGCCGGGCGGGGCAGCGGCGCGGTGCGCGAGTTCGCCCTCTACGGCGAAACGACCGGTGAAACCGATGAGTTTGGGCTGCCGGTGCGCTACAACTGGGCCGCCGAGTATCGTGGATCGGCGACGGTCGTCTATGGGCATACGCCTGTGCCGGAACCGGAATGGCTGAACCGGACGATCAATATTGATACGGGCTGCGTGTTCGGTGGTGCGCTGACCGCGCTGCGCTATCCCGAACGTACAATCGTATCGGTTGATGCGCTGCACACCTACGCGCAGCCTTCCCGTCCGTTCCTCGAAGTGGAGCAGCAAGCCCCTGTGCTAACCAGCCAGCAAACGCACGATGATGTGCTCGACATCACCGATGTGTTGGCGTTGGACGACAAAACCGGCAAACGCATCATCAATACTCGTTTGCAGAAAAACATCAGCATTCGCGGCGAAAATGCCTCGGCGGCCCTCGAAGTCATGAGCCGGTTTGCGGTCAATCCCAAGTGGCTGATCTACCTGCCGCCGACCATGTCACCGGTTGCGACCAGTCAACGCGCCGAGGTTCTCGAATATCCCACCGAGGCATTTACGTATTTCCGTGATAGCGGCGTGCCGACCGTGATCTGTGAGGAAAAGCACATGGGATCGCGCGCGGTCGTGATCGTGTGTCGGGATGAAGACGCGGCGCGCGAACGGTTCGGCGTCATCGGCGAAGGGATAGGAGTCGTATATACGCGCACTGGGCGGCGATTCTTTAACGATCCAGCGCTCGAATCAGAGTTTCTTGCTCATATCCATGCAGCCATTACCCACGCGGGCTGGTGGGAATCGTTCGACACCCGCTGGATCGTGCTCGACTGTGAACTAATGCCGTGGTCAGCCAAAGCACAGGAGCTTTTACAGACGCAGTATGCGGCAGTTGGCAGCGCAGCGGGAACGGCGATGCAGTCCGCGATCGGCGTGCTGGAGACGACGGTAACACGAGGTGTCGATGTGTCGGCGCTGCTGGAGAAAGCGCAGTCGCGCGCAGTGCTGGTCGAGCAGTACATTGAGGCGTATCGCCGCTACTGCTGGGATGTGAATACGCTGGCCGATCTGCGTCTGGCCCCGTTCCACATTCTGGCGACCGAACACGGCGTGCATACGAATCTGCCCCATACATGGCACATGGAGCAGATCGCCCGACTGCACACGCCGAACGATCCGATTTTGTATGCCACGCAAACTAAACTGGTCGATGTGACTGACGAGGCGAGCATTGCCGATGGTGCGGCATGGTGGGAAGCGCTCACCGGGCGCGGCGGCGAGGGGATGGTGGTCAAACCGCTCGACTTCATCGCCACCAGCCCACGCGGATTGGTGCAGCCCGCCGTGAAAGTGCGCGGACGTGAGTATCTACGCATCATCTATGGGCCGGAATACACCGCCCCGGATCAGATCGCGCAGCTCCGTGCGCGTGGGTTGGCTGCGAAACGATCGCTCGCACTGCGAGAGTTTGCCCTCGGCATCGCAGGCGCTGGAACGATCTGCGCGCCACGAACCGCTCCAGCGCGTACATGAGTGCGTGTTCGGCGTGCTGGCGCTCGAAAGTGAACCGGTCGATCCGCGATTGTAGTGTGTTTGATTTGGTTCTTCAGTTATCCTGATCAGGCGGTTACGCCACCAAGCCAAGCGTTGATACTAAGCACAAACAATGAATAGAAGCCGTTCCGCTCCTATACATATGAAATTACGTCAGCAATTCGCCTCTTTAATACCCACCCGGACAGGTAAGTTGGTTTTCGCCCGGTTCTGGAATGCCGCTTGCCAATGCGGGACGGGGGCGGTTGATTCGGGTTCGCTGGCGCGGACGCCGCTGGCCGGCAGCCAGATCAGCGTACTCCGCCGCGCAGACAGAACTGACTGACCCGCGTTCAATAGCTCATCGGCAAAATGTGTAGTCAGGGAGGATGGAGGGCACGAAGGCGTCGTGTCGAGCTTTTCGCTCGCCCATATATCTGACGTTTAATCAGCTTAAGACGGGTGACCTGTCTTTCCGCTTTGCCCCTTACTCCATGCGGCTCTTCGATTGCAGCACGAATGGCTGAAATGTCCTGTTGTAAGCCAAGTGCAAAGGTCTGTAGCGAATAAATGCCTGATCGTTCGCTATCCGTCAGCTCCTACCGACTCTGGTGCAGGGCGCTCTTTCACCTTGTGAAACAAACCGTTGTGTGAGGGTGTAAACCGCGGCGAGCTGGAGCAAGATGTTGCTGAAGATGCTCTAACAGGAGGTTCTCCGTTAGAGAAAAGTTGGTGGGGTCGCGTACCAAGAACTAGGCAAGTTGTTTTGACGAGGGATCGCCGAACGAGGATGCAAAAAACGAGCGGTTCAAGACGCTTGGTAGCCGATGTGGTCGGAGCTGGATGGATGCGCTTTAACTGCAGCCACTTCATCACTTGCCGATTGGTGCCGCGGCACCCGCACCTGTATTGTATATACCTTCAACAATTGTTAATTCAATAGGTACTGCGACAGCCTGTATACCAAATGCATCTGTTGCTGCGATACGCAACGGCTCCAATGAAGCACCAGCGACGGTTGTGTCCGGTTGATCGAGGAAGCTCAGTTGCAGTAGTTCTGGTGGGGGGCAGGGATTTGTGTTAGGTCAATCATATAAATATCGGATGAATCGCTGTTGCTGTCAGTGATGTTTTGGGCTAGCAGGTATCTGCCATCAGGGGAGAACTGAGCATAATCTACCCAAGTAGAGATGACATCAGGATTCACGACCGTCCAAGTATTCGCAATCGCGTTGTGGCGCTGATGCCTTCGTTGGTGAGCGCAAGCATATAGCGTTCGTTATCGATCGAATGGCTGAGGCAATGATGTTCTGTTCGCGTACTAATGTATTCTCATACACATTCAAGGTAGGGATTTCACCCAGCGTATATGCCGCCAACAAATCGTCCCTTGAGTCTCGCGGGACAGACTGCTCAGATCCAAAGAATCATTAGAGTGTCGCCACCCTGACTGATGTCTTCTACGTCCCCACCCACGTACTCGCGACCATCCACAGCAACATCAGGGCGATTTCTGATCGTGGCTTCCTGAATATTCGACCTGAAAGCAGAAATGTAGAAATAACGCGGAACATCTCCTTGAATGGGAAAATTGCCAACCACTACGCCATGATCATTCGCGCTCCACAGTACAAAGAAATGTCGGGTTTCCGAAATTCTCCCGGCTTCTACATCGAATACATGCGCACTGATCGATTGACGATCAGCGATAGCAAGAGAACCGTTTTGCGGTTCTGCTACATAGACCATGTAACGTTGGTTGGGGAAAGGAACATAAAAGCATTCTCATTGGCGTAGCCCGTTGAATTGGGGCGGATATATAAGTAAGGTGAGTACACTTGTTGCTCTTGCGGGATTAGTGCTGGCTGAATGGCCAGATAGCATTTTGAACGAGCGATTGAGAACCGATATCAAAATACAGGTAAGCTCCACTTTCCAGTTCAACTCCCGTGGCGAATTCACGTTCTTGAAAGGCAAGTTTAGAACTATCAGATGACCAGTAGAAATTCTCGTGAGATTGCGCCCCGAATAAGTGGGTATCAGCCCACTTTGGGCTTGTACTATCCCTCTGGATCTTGAGCAAGCATCACGTTGCTAACGAGCAACAAGAGTATCACATACAGTATTCTTGTGGTTTGACGCATTTAATGTGATCTGTCCGCTGCCCGCGATCGTTAAGGTGCTGTTGATTGTTTTTGAAGTGCTGAGCGCGAGGGTAAAGGGGTTCGCACCGCAGTTGAACATAATATAGCCGCCAGCGCTCAGCGCCGAGTCGAAGGCGGTTTCGGTGCAGCTTTCCGGCATTCCGGTGCCAACAACGCCGTCAGCATGTGCGGGGAGTGCCGCGCTTAATCCCCCCACAACCCCACCGATCAGGATGATGGTCAGCAGCAGCTTCGAATAAACACGATGAATCCACAATGGTAATCTCATGGCAGCTTCTCCATCTACGTATGGGTTTTATGTCAGTCAATTTTACGTAATGTGCTATTCTGAATCTTATGCCCAGAATTCAAAACTCGGTAGATAGGTAAGGCATGGGGCCTTTGCGAGAAACGCTAGGTCAATTGTGTGAAGCGCAAGTACTCTGTGTGTTCGAACTGCTTAATATCGACTTTACTGCAAAATTTCACACAAAATCCAGAAATGCAATTCCAAAATCGGATTACAATGGAAACGTTTAATGTTGAGTACGCAACATATGTAAATTTCGCTTCCTTATTACCGGCGAAGCGATTGATAAAGGGAAACCATGCAGTTCTCGCCCTATGCATTGATCACTTTCACCGCAACGGTCATTTCCGCATGGCTTGCCTATGCTATCTGGGCGCGCCGTCCCGGTATTGGGGTGATGTCGTTCGTGGTGCTTGCCATTGGCATTACGGAATGGTCACTTTTCAGTGTCTTTGAACTGCTGATGACCGAAACTCGCTGGATTACGGTGATGACGCAGTTCACCTACATCGGCATTACGATGGTGCCGTCAGCGTGGTTGGTTTTTACGCTCCAGTACACAGGGCATGACAAGTGGACGACCCGGCGTATCCTCCGCCTGTTATTGATTGAGCCGATCCTTGTACAGATCTTCATCGCAACCAACGATCTGCATCATTTCTTCTGGACATCTCGCGAACTCACCATGGTTGACGGCTATGTGGGAATGGTCAATCACTATGGGTGGGCATTCTGGGCGCATGCCGCTTACTCCTATGTTTTCCTGTTTCTGGGAACGGCAATACTGCTCCGCGCCTTCATCCGGTCGCCCCAGATCTATCGCGGACAAGCCTTCTACCTCTCTATTGCGAGCGTTGCTCCTTGGATCGCGAACGTCATTACACTGACCGGGTTAAGTCCGCTGCCGAGATATGTGGACGTGACCCCGCTGTCGTTCGTGATTACCGCAGGTGCGACCGCATGGAGTTTGTATCGTTTCCGGCTGATGGATGTTGTGCCCATTGGACGCGAAACCATCATCGATAATATGGAAGATGCGATCCTCATCCTAGACAGCGGCAACCGAATCGTAGACATTAACCGTGCAGCGCTTCAAACGATCCGGCAGAAGTCTGATGACGTGATCGGTCGTCCGGCTGCCGAAGTATTGGTCGAACAAAAAACCATAATGGATCAGTTTCGCGGCACGGCAGAAGCCAATGCCGATGTTACGATTGATTTCGATGGGCTTACACGCGCATTCAATTTACGGATTACTCCTCTACGCAATCGTCAAAACGAACTGACGGGCCGTATTGTCGTGCTGCACGATATTTCAATCCTCAAGGAGACGAATCGCCAACTCAAACTGGCGACTGAGCGCGCTGAGGAAGCCACCCGCCTGAAAAGTCAATTCCTTGCCACCATGTCGCATGAACTGCGTACCCCACTCAACGCCATCATCGGCTATACCGAACTTCAACTCATGGGAATGGTGGGTGAATTAAGCGATCAGCAGTACGAGTATCAAGAGCGCGTCCTCGCCAATTCCAAACACCTGCTGCGGTTGATCAATGACATCCTCGACCTCTCAAAAATCGAAGCGGGCAGGATGGAACTGGTCAAGAAACCCTTTGTGCTGCGCACATGGCTAGATGAAATTGTGCGCGAAAATGCCATTCTTGCGCAGGAAAAGGGCTTGGAATTCCAAGCGGATTTGTCACCAGATCTACCCGAATCGTTAGTGGGAGATGCGGCTCGCATTCGACAGATCCTTGTCAATTTGATTTCCAATGCGATCAAATTCACCAAAACAGGTTCGGTGAAGGTTGCGCTTCGTACAGGGGAGGGAGAAGGCAGTTGGTCGATTATCGTTACGGATACCGGTGTCGGCATCCCGCCGCATAAGCAGGAAACCATCTTCACCGAGTTTTATCAATTAGACAACAGCAGCACACGGGAATATGCAGGTACAGGGCTGGGGCTTGCTATCGTTCGCCGCCTCGTGACGGCGATGGGTGGAAGTATTCGGTTAAGCAGCACATTAGGGGAAGGCAGCACGTTTTCTGTGAGTCTGCCTCTGGTCGAACAGCAAGTAGCAACCAGCGTCGCATAGGAGATGATCATCATGCCAGATGCAAACAGCGCACCGCAGAATTCCACCATCAAGTACCGGGAGCGCCGCACCACCGTTTCTACAGAATTGCAGGGCTGGAAAATCCTAGTCGTCGACGATCAACCCGATAATCTGCGTGTGGCAGAGGCAACCCTGCGCTTTTATGGTGCGGAAGTGATCACGGCGACCAATGGTATTCATGGACTGGAAGTTGCCGCCGGACAGGCGAATATCTCCCTGATTCTGCTCGATCTGTCCATGCCTGAAATGAATGGCTGGACGATGTTTGAAAAACTCCGCCAGAACCCCGTATTCACGAAAGTTCCGGTGATTGCCCTGACCGCGCATGCGATGGACGGCGATGAGGACAAGGTCATGAGCGCCGGGTTCAACGGCTATATTTCCAAGCCTTTTTCGGTACCTAATTTGGTCGCCAACATTCTCGCTATCGTGCCGAAGCCCATTATCGAAGAGAAGACGTCGTGAATTACCAGAACTGGAAAGTCATTGTTGTCGAAGACACCTACGACGATATGCAAGTGGCGTCGGCCATTCTGACGCATTACGGAGTTGAGGTGCATGTGGCACATAATGGCATGGAATGCCTAGACCTCTTAGATTCCATCTCTCCAACTTTTATTATCACCGATCTCGCGATGCCTGAAATGGATGGCTGGGAGATGCTCAGCCAAATTCGCGATAACGCCACGACCAGCCATATTCCGGTGATCGCGATGACGGCGTACGACTCGGCCAATGTAGGCGAGGACGCCTATAAAGCCGGTTTTAATGCCTATTTTCCCAAGCCGCTCAGTCCTCGGCATTTGATTGAACACTTAACGCGTGTGTTGGGGGAATAACCTCACGATTTCACACGAATCCTTTCTCAGCAGCCCTTATTCGGATAGATCGGCGGCTGAGAAAGGCCCATCACCACACCTTAGAAAGTGACATTTAGCAGGCTTTTCCGTCCATCCCCACTTTTGACAGGGTACAGACCGCCGCGTACAATCGGCACCGCATTTGTACCCATACACCCGGACGGGAAAAGACCGCATGACTGACAATCTTCACGTCTCCTCGCATCCGCTGGTGCAGCATAAGCTGGCTGTGCTTCGCGATAAATCCACTGATTACCGCTCTTTTCGTGAATTGATGCGTGAATTAGCGCTCCTTCTGATCTATGAGGCAACCCGTGATCTAAAACTGTCTCCGCGCACTGTTGAAACCCCGATGGGGTCAGCAAATGGCTTCAAAGCGGAGGAAACTATCGGCCTTGTGCCAATTTTGCGCGCAGGCTTAGGGATGGTTGAAGGCGCACTGATGCTGCTGCCCAGTGTTCAAGTGTGGCACATCGGTTTGTACCGTGACGAAAAAACCCTGCGTCCGGTGACGTACTACAATCGCCTACCCACGAATCCTTCGGTCGATGTATTTCTAATCCTTGACCCAATGTTGGCAACCGGCGGCTCCTCAGTCGCGGCGGTTGATTTGCTCAAGAATTCGGTTCATGAGAAGCCAATCCGCATTAAATACATCGGCTTGATTGCCGCGCCGGAGGGTGTTGCCCGACTGTCTTCAGCACACCCCGATGTGCCGATCCATGTCGCAGCAGTCGATGAAAAACTAAATGAAGTTGGTTTTATTGTCCCCGGCTTGGGTGATGCCGGTGACCGGCAGTTTGGGACGGTTCCTGAAATACTGTGAGTTCGATCACGGCATTTTTCCTCGTTTTTGCGCTGTCTTTGAGCGTTAGTTTGTTGTTGATCCCGTTTGCGAATTGGTTAGGTAAACGCTACGGGATCACCTCCAAACCTGACGTGCGACGGCAAACCGAAACGGATTACCGCCGGGTCTCTCGGCTCGGCGGAATCGCGCTGTATGTAGGATTCACCACAGCGGCGATCGCGGCGCAGTTCTTACCTGTCCCACGACTTGATCCGTATGAAATTATCCGCTTGATCGGCCTGCTCGGCGGCTCAACGATCATTTTCATCACCGGGCTGCTAGACGATATTGTCGAATTTGGGGCGATGCCACAGTTTATGGGCCAGTTCCTCGCCGCCGCTGTTGCCATCCTGTTTCAAATCTTCATCCAGTATGTGAGCAATCCCTTCACTGGCCAGCAGACCGATCCATTTCCGCAAATCGTCACGGTGACGCTCAGTTTCTTCTGGATGGTCATCATGATGAATACGATGAATTGGCTGGATGGGCTGGATGGACTCGCGGGTGGCGTTGCTCTCATCGCCGGGATCATGCTGTTCGTGAACAGCGCGTTTCGGGTGACCCCTGCGCAAACGAGTGTGAGTTTGCTTCACCTTGCACTGGTCGGCGCGTCACTGGGATTTTTGCTGCATAATTTCCACCCCGCACGGATCATCATGGGCGGTGGCGCACCCTACCTTGGCTTTTTGCTTGCCTCATTGAGCATCATCGGTGGTGCGAAAATGGCGACTATTCTGCTGGTGATGGGGCTGCCGCTGGTGGATGCGGTGTGGCAGGTCGTGACTCGTGCCCGTCAGGGGCGCAACCCCTTCCGGGGCGACCGGGGACATCTTCATTTCCGGTTGCTGGATATTGGCGTACCAACGCGCAGTATCGTGATGGGATACTACCTCTTCTGTGCGTTGTTTGGGGTGCTGGCACTGGTCGTTGAAAGCGAGTTCTACAAAGTCCTCGCACTGGGTGTCATGATCGCGCTGGTAATGCTTGGACTGCTGATCGTCACGCGCGTCGATGCGCGGCGCTCCCGTTCCACGACTTAACGCAGACTGTCCAAATCGTCGTCATCCGGTTCATCCTCTTCTTCGTCCGGTTCATCGTCATCATCCGCGAACATAGCGCTGGTGCGCGGGCGATTGGGAAGCGAGGAACGAGATTGAATTCCAGCGCCTGTCACACTTGAACGGCGCGGCGGTTCGTCTTCAACCTCCTCATCATCAATTGCTTCCTCGTCGCTCACATCATCGGCTTCGTCGTCCTCATCGTACAGATCCGCAAATTCATCGGGAATTTCGTCTTCCAAATCCTCGTCTTCATCCCGTGATGGGCGTGCAGGAGCGGGTTTGGGAGCGGGACTAAAGGCCGGACGCGGCGGAGTACTCAGCGGTGGGCGCGAGGGAGCGAACGGACTTGCTCCAGATGGGGCGGATTTTATCTCTGAAGTGGATTTACTCTCTTCAGTGCGCGGTGAGGTCGTTGGTATTGGCGCTGTCGGTGATGTTGGGGTGGCCGCGTTTGATGCCGGACGCACAGGATTCACTGGGCCAGCGGGGCGCGGCTCAGCAGGTTTATCGGATGGTTTGTCGGCACTGGGGTGTTTCAGCCGCAGGGTTTGAAGCAGCGGGCGCTGTGTCTGATGCTTTTGATTCCGCCGGTTTTGTTTCAGCGGGTTTGATCTCCGAAGGCTTTGTCTCCGCCGGTTTTGACACCGTCGGCGTCGATACACTCGGTTTAGGCGATTCAGCGGCTTTTTCGCCGTCTGGAGCCTTGACTTCCGTCTTGACCGCAGGTGAATTCGTTTCCGCTGCCGCCGTCGATGGTTGCGGTGTTCCAAACAGTGGGGCTGTGCTTGTGCTAGGCTGCTTAGCCGTGCTGCTCGTTGAAGCAGCGCCTTCCAGAAACGGAAGCCGCTGGCCGTGACGGTGCCGCAGGTGGAGAAGCTGGCGCTGCGGGAAGTGCAGCAGGTTTCTCGGCAGGCGTGCCAAGCATCGGGGCACCATCAAGTCCCGGAAGGGCTGCTTGACCCAGCGATTCGCCGATCAACGTGCCTTCCTTATCAGGCCCGCCGGGATGGGGAGCTGTATCTTGTAGATCGAAGGCGGGCCAGAGGCGGCGGCCTGCTGCTGGCGCTGCTGACGGGCCGCCGACTTGCGGGCTTTTTCGGCTTGTTCGGCACGCATCTTCAAGATTTCATCGCGCCGCAGGGCGATCAGTTTGCCCTTTTCGAACGTGGCGCTGTCGCCTGTGATACGCTCGATGATCGATTCGATGGCACCCAAAACCGCTGTCATGAAGAGATGCACAGCGATCACAGCCACAAACACGCCGGAAATCAGGTTTGCCCACGACATGAGCGGGACAAGCACGTTCGTCAGCACGCGACCGACGATCCCTAAGGCAATCAGCCCCAGCAAAATAAATGCCAGCGGCGGCAGGATCAAACGCCATCCCCGCAAATAAGATGCGTCGGGCGTCATGGTGGCGCTGACGGTGAAGAGCAAATACATCCACAGTAGAAAATCGGGGGTACGCACCAAGCGGTTGAGTGCATCCCCCAGCATAACGGTCGAATCACCGCTGAAAAACCGGACGAGAAGATCGGTTTGCAGCACCTGTGTGACGGCGAACCAGATGAACACGATTCCACCGACGAGCGGCATCAGGTTGATCACGAACAGGCGAAATGCGCCGATCTTCTTCGTGTCGTATTTAACGAATGTGAGCTTGAGTTCGGCGATCTCCTGCTTATCGTGGAACTTGAATTCGCCCGTTGCGCGGATGTTCAGCACCCCGGCCATCAGCCACACGATCACTTCATGCAGGAACACACCCGGCAAGAAGAATGTGTAATACAGGATCGTAGTGGTCTGGAGATTTTTGGTCAGCAGCCACCCAACCTTGAAAATATGCTGATGCAGCCAGCGTTCAAGGCTGCGCATTGGGATCAACAACCCCAATGCGAGCAGCCATGGCGCAAGAAGATCGACCAGTGACAGAGCTACGAGCCTTTCACCTTCGCGGCGATTTCCACCAGCCGCGTGAAATCATCGACTTTGAGCGAAGCGCCGCCGACTAGACCGCCATCAATATCCGGCTGCGACATATACGCTTCCATGTTGTCCGGTTTGACGCTGCCACCATACTGAATGCGCACCCCGTGGGCGACTTCTGCACCGTACAGATCGCGGACGGTACCACGAATGACCGTCCCGATCACGCGCTGCGCTTCTTCAGGTGCGCAGTTCAAACCGGTGCCAATGGCCCAAATCGGTTCGTAAGCGATGACGATATTCGCCATCTGCGCTGCATCAATGCCCGCGAGGGCGGCGCGTACCTGACCGCTCACCAGCGAGTCCGTTTCGCCTGCCGCACGCTGTGCCTGACTTTCGCCAACGGCGATGATCGGCTTAAGGCTGTATTCCAGCGCGGCTTTCGCTTTCTTGTTGACGTTTTCATCGGTCTCCGCGAGGTACTGGCGTACTTCAGAGTGCCCGATGATCACATATTCGACCAGTCCTTGCAGCATCGCCGGGGAAATCTGCGAGGTATAGGCCCCCTGCTTTTCCCAGTGAAGGTTCTGCGCCCCCACCTTGATCCGCGTACCGTCCAACACCGTCGCGACGGAAGACAGCGCGATATAGGTGGGGCACACGATACGTTCAACATTGTTGAATGGCGCAAGCTTGGGCGCGAGTTCGCGGACAAAGTCCACCGATTCGCGAAGCTGCTTATACATTTTCCAGTTTCCGGCAATGATCGGAATACGCATCAAATTTCTCCTTCGTCAGTGTGTAATCAATTCACGAACGGCATTGTTCAGCCGCCGCTCAGGGAATTCAAGGATTGTTGAGCGCGTGTACGTACCCATTCCGGCATACGAGGATACGCGAGAATGCGCTCATAGGTTGCGGTGGCGCTGGTGATGTCCCCGCGATACGCTTCCATGTCTCCGCGTACCAGCAGGGCTTCTTGGAGTGCATTTTGATCCAGCCCGACATTGTTCAACACCGCTTCGCACAGCCCATCAAGATTCATTGTGAGCAGGGCGCGCGCGATCATCACGCTGATAAGCGGCTGACGGTATTCGATTTGCGTGGTGCGCAGATCGTTCAGACTTCGAATTTGGAAAGCGGTCAGCCGCTGCGTTGTGAGCGCTAAGTTGTATAGCTGTTCGCCGACCAAAGGACGGAGCGGTGCCATTGTGGAAGAATCCGCCAGCGAGAGCGCCCAACCATAGGCAAGCAGGGCACCGCCAAAATTGTCGGTCGTAACCGCGCTGTTGCCCGCCGTAATGAGGTAGGCAACAGGGTTGCTGGCATATTGGAAACCGCTGCGCACTGTCGCTTCGGCAGCGTCAACATTATTGGCATGCAGTTGTGCATTGGCGAGCGTCAAATAGGCGATCTCAGAAGTTGGGTTTGCATCAAGCTGCTGCTGCGCTTCCTCGATACTCAGATCAAGGATGACGAGCGGCTGCACATCGGCGATATTGCCCACGGGTTGCCCATTATCGTTCACCACCTGCTGCTGTCCCCCCGGTTGTAGAGTAGGACGGCTGAGCAGTGCCGCGCCGATGATGATGACCGCCAGTGCCAGCATTCCGATGCCGAAGGCAATCCACATCCACGCCGGGGTAGGCTGCTGAACGATCGTTGGCGGCGCAATTTCCGCCTGTGCGGTTTGGGTGGGGGTGCGCTGTGGCTGTGAGGTTGATCCAAGCGGAATCTGTGCCGACCGCGCTGCAATACTAGTGAGCAGCATGTGACGGCTTGAATCGTTGATCGCCCCAACGCCATGTTCGGCGACCGATTGCTGCAAGGCACCGACCATTTCCACTGCCGATGCGAATCGATCCGCCGGATCTTTCGATAAGGCGCGCAGCAGCACGTATTCAATCGAGGGTGTGATATTCGGATTCAAGTCACTGGGCATGGGCAGCGGCTTGTAGATGTGATCGTGAATGATGGCGTAGGGCGTGCCGTCACGATACGGCACACGCCCAACCAACAGCTCATACAGCAGCACCCCCAGCGAATACAAATCACTGCGGGTGGTGACCTCACCGCCTGCGGTTCCCTGTTCGGGTGACATGTAAAACGGGGTGCCGATCAGCATATTCTCGCTGATGGTCGTATCTCCCGACTGTGCCAGCTTTGCCAGCCCAAAATCGCTGATGTAAGGGATGCCTTTGGTATCCAACAGGATATTGCTTGGCTTGATGTCCCGGTGCAGTACGCCTTGACCATGCGCGTAATCGAGTGCTTCGGCGATCTTCGGCATGATGTTGAGGACGTCTTCAACGAAGAGTGCGCCATCGCCGAGCGCCCCTTTGAGTGTGATTCCATCGATGAATTTCATCACGAGGCACGGACTGTTTTGGTGCTCGAAGAAGTCATAAACGGGCACAATGTTGGGGTGTTCCAGCGCGGCGACGATTTGGGCTTCGCGTTCAAACCGTTTGAGGAACGACTGCTCCTCGACATAGCCCGCATGAATCATCTTGATGGCTACATACCGGTTGAGGCGTGGATGAAAGGCCTTGTAGACGGTTGCCATACCGCCCTGCCCTAACGGGGTGAGCAGTTCATAGGCTCCAATTTGTTGACCTTCAAGCGACGGCATATCCGTATCCCCCCGGCATGGATGATTACATCCTCACTAGTATAACGTGTGGACAGCAATTGTTGTGATGAAGCTGTAGCCTTTTTGTAACCGGGGAAAATGGGCGCTGCATGGTTATCAGATAACCGCAGCGCCCATCATTGTCACCAACTAGCAAACCAACCGCCGCTCGTTACTTGTCGAGGAGAGCGACGACACCCGGCAGCGCTTGCCCTTCGAGCATTTCAAGGCTTGCGCCACCACCCGTCGAAATATGGGTGAACTTGCTCGCGAGGCCGCTTTCCTCAACCGCCGCAGCACTGTCTCCACCGCCGACGATGGTGGTGGCACCTTTCGCGGAAAGGTCGCTCAGGATCGCCGCGAGGCCATTGGTGCCTTTGGCAAATGTGGGTTTCTCGAAGACACCCATGGGGCCGTTCCAGACGACTGTTTTTGCATCGCTCAGCGCGCTCTTGAACAGATCGAGCGTTGCGGGGCCAATGTCGTACAATCCCCAACCTTCCGGCACACCGTCCGAGACTTTGATGACCTTCGTCTGCGCATCATCAGCGAACTTGTCGCCGATCACGCCATCGATGGGCAGGACAAGCTTGCTGCCGCCTTTGGCGATCAGTGCGCGGGCGGTTTCAACTGCGCTTTCCTCTACCAACGACGTACCGAGGCTGATACCCTGTGCCTTGAAGAAGGTATTCGCCATACCGCCGCCGATCAGCAGCTTGTCGCACTTGTCGAGCAGGGTTTCGATCACCTTGATCTTGTCGCTCACCTTGGCACCGCCAAGGATAGCGACGAACGGGCGCACCGGGTTTTCGATGGCGCTGCTCAGATATTCGATTTCCTTTTCCATGAGCAGACCCGCCACAGAGGGCAGGTGTTTTGTCACACCCACAGTGGAAGCGTGTGCGCGGTGTGCCGATCCAAAGGCATCGTTAACGAATACATCCCCGTGCGCCGCAAGCTGCGTACTGAGGTTGTCATCGTTCTTCTCGTCACCGGGGTAAAAGCGCGTATTTTCGAGCAGCAGCACGCCGCCGTTCGGCAGTGCGGCAGCCGCTTTGGTCGCCGGTTCGCCGATGCAGTCGGACGCGAACGCGACCGGGACACCGAGCAGGTTTGCCAGTGCGGGCGCGACAGGAGCGAGCGAATACTTCGGATCGGGGCCGCCCTTCGGACGACCAAGGTGCGACATCAGAATCACGGACTTGGGCTGCTGAGCGAGGATGGCCTTGATCGTCGGGACAGCGGCGCGGATGCGCGTATCATCGGTGATGGTTGAGCCTTCGAGCGGCACATTGAAGTCCACCCGTACAAGGACTCGCTTACCCTTCAAGTCAATGTCGCGGATCGTTTTCTTGTTCATGAGCATTCCTTTTGGAGGATTTGTTGGGAGAGGCGGATACCACTTGGGCAGCCTATCCCCCACGGACATTAAAGCCGCATAAATCTGGGAGATTCATGGGTAGGGGCGCAGCACGCCAGTGAAGGATGTGCTGCGCCCCTACGATTAACCAACCGCCGTTTGAGGTACGGGCGAGTGGATTTAGAGCTTGCTGCCCACCAACTTCACGAGGTCGGCCACGCGGCACGAATAACCCCATTCGTTGTCGTACCACGTCACGACCTTGGCGAGGTTGCCCATCACCTGCGTGCTCATGGCATCGATGATGCTGCTGCGGCTGTCGCCCTTATAGTCGATGCTGACGAGCGGTTCTTCGCTGACGCCGAGCACGCCGTTCATACGACCTGCGGCTGCCACTTTGAAGGCCGCCACCAGTTCTTCCGACGTGGTTTCTTTTTCCAGCGTGCACACGAAGTCCACCAGCGAGACAGTCGGGGTGGGGACGCGGATCGCCAGCCCGTCAAATTTGCCCTTGAGTTCCGGGCTCACCAGCTCGACGGCTTTGGCGGCACCGGTGGTCGTCGGGATCATGCTGAGGGCGGCGGCGCGAGCGCGGCGCAGGTCTTCGTGCGGCAGGTCGAGCAAACGCTGATCGTTGGTATAGCTGTGGATCGTGGTCATGAAACCACGCACGATGCCGAAGTTGTCATTGACGACCTTGGCGGCGGGGGCGAGACAGTTGGTGGTGCAGCTTGCGTTCGAAATCACGTGGTGCTTGGCCGGGTCATACTTCTCTTCGTTGACGCCGAGGCAAATCGTGATGTCTTCGCCCTTCGCCGGGGCGCTGATGATCACTTTCTTCGCGCCGCCGGTGATGTGCTTGGCTGCATCTTCTTTCTTGGTGAAGCGGCCAGTGCTTTCTACGACAATGTCGCAGCCCAGCTTGCCCCACGGAATTGCCGCCGGGTCTTTTTCCGACAGCACCTTAATTTCGTCACCATCGACGACCAGCGCGCCTTCTTTGTGTTCTACGGTGCCGGGATAGCGGCCATAGCTCGAGTCGTACTTGAACAGGTGCGCCATTGTTTCCATGTCGCCGAGGTCGTTGAATGCCACGACATCGACATCATTCGGGTACGTCTCACGCAGCACACGCAGCACTTGGCGGCCAATGCGCCCGAAACCGTTAATCCCTACGCGGATCTTCGCCATTCTGACAGTCTCCTCATGTATAACTGTTCTGAAGTCAGGTCACTGCAAGGGCGGGCTATCCCCGTCCTCGCAAGGAACGACACACTTAAGCTGGCACAGGTTTTGCCAGCGCAACGCCTTTTCGCTCACTCTGGCTGAGTGTGAGAATGGCGTTCCCAAGTTTTTCGGAGTCGTGCCGCCAAGGACGGCGGGCATCGACCAAATCGGTATAATGCACGTGGTAACGCTGCATGATTTCGTGATGGTCAGGAGCAGGCATGACGTAATGCGTATTCCGGTTTTCACCTTCGTCGGTGCTGGGATACACATTGTTCGCGATCACTGCTTGGAACACACCACGTCCGATATGCCGCTCTAACGCCAGCACATGCTCGGCAACCGTGTAATCATCGGTTTCACCGGGCTGCTGCGCGATATTACACACGTACACTTTGAAGGCATTCGTTGCTCGCAGCGCATCACCAATGCCGCGCACGAGCATATTCGGGAGAATGCTGGTGTAGAGACTGCCGGGGCCAATCACGACAAGATCCGCATCCAAAATTGCGCGGATACTGCCTTCGTAGGCATCGACATTATCTGGCATCAGCCAAATTTGCTGAATTTTGCCACCTGTATCGCTGATGGCGGATTCACCCTCAACCGTCACCGTTGTTTGCTTGTCCGGCAGATAAATTTTCGCCGCCAAGTTTACATCGGTCAGTGTCGCTGGCAGTACGCGCCCCTGAATATTCAGGACACGCTCGGTTTCGATCAGCGCGCTTTCCAAGCTGCCCGTCACACCGCTGAGGGCGGAGATGAACAAGTTGCCGAAGGCATGTCCGCTGAGGTCGCCTGTCTTGAAGCGAAACTGGAAAAGCTGCGTCATCAAGCTTTCGTCATCTGCCAGCGCTGCGATATTGTTACGCAGATCGCCGGGGGGCAGGACACCCATTTCGCGGCGCAGACGGCCCGAACTGCCACCATCATCAGCGACCGTGACGACCGCTGTGATGTTGCTGGTATACGGCTTGAGCCCACGCAGGCTGGAAGGCAGTCCCGTACCGCCGCCAACGGCGACGACCTTGAAACCCTTGCTGCGGCGGCTGTGCGTATAAACCATATCAATCACCGATCCCTGCTGGTGACGACGATAAGGCGCAAGCAGCGTTTTCGACAGCTTGACAAAGGATAGGGAAACGAGGCCGATTCCCGCCAACAGCACCAGTGCAATCTCGACAATGCCGATGGTCACTGGGGCAGAGGTCGCAAGGATAAACTTCACGATACCCAGCGACAGTCCGAGGGAGGTTAAAATGATCCCCCCCAACCCCAGAAAAATCCAGCGTTTGACGCCTAAGCCAACTACAAATAGCTTTTTCAATCGCTGCGAAAAATCCATGCGGCTGCTTATGCACTGTGTCTGAGGACAAATCGCAACTAGCTTAGCACCGCGTGTGAGCGGTGTCAAAGGGTGGTGAGCGAGTTGGCCGAAATTTAATCACTTTCAGCAGCTATAATCCAGACATTCGGCATGAAAAACCGGTTTATCAGGAGAAAGCCCTACATGGTCAAAATTGTTTCCGTCGAGACGCTTCGGCACATCGAAACCGCAGCGGACGCCGCAGGTTTTCCGCTAGACTTGATGATGGAGAACGCCGGAACCGCTGTTGCCCGCCGCGTGGTGGATATTCTCAAGCAACTGCCTGATCCAGCCGACAGCCGTGTGACCGTGCTGGTGGGGAATGGCAAGAATGGCGGAGATGGACTCGTCGCGGCGCGGGTGCTGGCTCAGAACTCTCCGGCGCAGGTACGCGCCTATTTGATTGCCAAACGTCCCGACGATGATCCGCTGCTGCAAGCCGCGCGTGAAGCGCATGTTTTCGTCGCAGACGCAGAAGATGATCAGCGTTTCCGGGTGCTAACCAACATGATCGCCAGTGCCAACGTAGTAGTTGATGCGCTGTTCGGTATCGGCGTTCAGCTTCCTCTGCGCGATGATGCGGCGAAACTGCTGCGTGCGGCGCGGGCGGCGATCAACGGCAGTGAGCACGAGGACGAAAACCTTGAAGGGGAACTGATCGACCCCACAGATCCAACCACAGCAGCCAAACGAACGCGCCCTTATGTGCTGGCCGTGGACTGCCCCAGTGGATTGAACTGCGACACCGGGGAGATCGACAAAAACACACTGGAGGCTGACGAGACGGTGACATTCATCGCGGTGAAACCCGGTTTGTTGGCGTTTCCCGGTGCGCAAGCTGTGGGAAAACTGACCGCCGCGACCCTCGGCATTCCTGACAACACCGAGGGTTTGAAAGACGCGAAGCGATTCTTGGTTGATGCGACCTATGCTCGCGATTTACTTCCCTCGCGTACTTCAGCCTCGCACAAGGGAAGTTATGGCAAAGCACTCATTGTTGGCGGATCGATCAATTACACCGGGGCACCGGGGATGAGCGCACTTGCTGCCTATCGCAGTGGTACAGGCTTAGTCACCGTCGGCACGCCGGCTCCGGTAGCGGCGATCCTCGCGTCGCGCTTATTTGAGCCAACATGGACACTGCTTCCATCGGACATGGGGGTTATCGCCTCATCCGCCGCGCCGATGGTGCGTGCCGAAGCCGCTAAAGTCGACGCACTCCTGATTGGCCCCGGCATCAATCGCGAAAAAACCACCAAAGAAATGATGCTCGATTTGTTCCACAGCAAAGCCAAAGCGGCCAAAGGTGCAATTGGGTTTGTGTCGGTCAAAGGGAGCGAGGCACCGAAAGAGGAGGCACCGCTTCCGCCCCTTGCCCTTGACGCCGATGCGCTCAACCTGTTGAGCGAAATTGACGACTGGTGGACGCTGCTGCCGCCGCAAACGATCATCACACCGCATGCGGGCGAATTTGGGCGGTTGGCTAAGCTGGAACGCGAAGAGGTTGAAAAGAATTTGCTGCGTGCGGCAGCGGTGCTGCTGGAATGAACCGCATTGCGCTGCTGAAAGGCCCGCATACCTGATTGCTCCACCCGGATGGACGCGAGTTGCCGTGCCGCCGTTCAAAACCTCCGCACTTTCGACAGCCGGCACGGGGGATATTCTCAGCGGTTTGATCGTTGGATTGCTCGCTCAAGGGGTCAAGCCCTTGATGCGGCAGTGCTGGCCGGATATCGGTATGGGCTGGCGGGATTTGAAGCTTCAGCCAGCGTTGTCGGGGGAGATCGGCAAACGATCGCCGGATGTTGGCGGCGCTCTCGGCGGTACTGGCATGGCGCTGGAGGGGTGATGGCCTGCGTGGCGCGCACTTTCTTTGCGCCTTACACGTTGATGTTCCTAACATTTGCGTGATTTTCTATCGCTGTCTTTGTGCCGATCTGGAGACGGCGGCGGGCGCAGCTTCCTTCGGCAAGGTTGTCTGCGACAGGATCGGACGGAATTGGTGAGTTCTAATTGTTCGTTCACCGATTTGCGCAGAGAACGACCACTCGGCAGGGTCGCGCAGCGCGGTCACGCCGCCAATCACAAGGCCAAAGAACAGCCCACGAATCGATTACGGCTTTGCTCAGTTCACTTGGTGATCGGGCTCAGCGCTCATCCCCTTACCTCCATGTCTTTATGCAGGTCTTGAGGTGGCGTTTTGCGGATGGCTTTGCGCAGCCCGAACACTTCGCGCAAGACGAGAGAGTTCCTGCCAAGAAGACCATGCGGACAACCGGCTGTGTGAGGTTCGAACTGACAACCCACGGTTGCCTGTGCTGTCTTGACGGTTTGCTGGTGTTTTCAAGGATGGGCTTAATCGCCTGCGAGACTGACCAACCGTGCAATTTGTAGGATAAGGATCGCAAGGCTGAGGACAAGAGGATGCTCCCTCAGCGCCAAGAAGATGATCACCAGATTGCATTCAGCGGATGACCGCACTGCTTTGCTCGATATTGGTGGTGACTGCGATGATTACTGAACAGAGAAACAGCAGCAGAATCAGACCGATCAACGCAGCAGCGGCGATGAGGATGATCCGCCGCAGCCCGCTCATGGAATCAGGGATTTTTTCGGCGGAGCAGGAGCATCTGCCGCAGAGGTTGGCGTATCCGTCATAAGGACTGCCTCACTTAAGGGTTAGCGTGCGGCGCGCTTGCGCGCACGACGAATGGAAGGCGTGGGGCGGCTGGCGGTGAGGGCATACATGAAAACAAGCGCGACACCCGCACCAATCGATGCAGGAAGCAGATTGAGAGCGCCAATGGCGAAAAACTGGATCGAGAATGCTGCTCCTGCCAGATGTCCGACACCGAAGCCGAACCACGTCGAAACGATAACAACGCTAAACGGCGGATGTCTCCACCGACGATCAGGTGAAAGCCTGCGCCATACAGGGTTGCATGAATGAACGAGAAGGTTAGGATAGGGCTAAAATGGCATCCCTCAAGTACACAATGGCGTATATTCAACGTTATAGTAACATGTCGAAGCAGTTTTTGACCAGCCAGTTGACTGGTTTATAATTCGCACCACTATGCAAACGACGGATCAAAGAACTTAATTCCCGCCCTGCCAGACGTGGTGTGGGCCTACATCAGCGACATCCAGCAGAATCCCGTTTGGATGGACGACTGTGAAGCAGTTTACTTTCAACCAGACCATCAGGGCCGGGCACTCGCTGGCGCAGCACGATCCGCCGGGGTCATGATGCGATCGTGCAGGTGACGGCATGGTATAACGGCCTTGGCTACGAATACACCTTCATTGACGGAATGCCCTACAAGCAAAATGTAGGACGTATTCGTTTACAGGAAATTCCCGAAGGTACCGTCGTTCAGTGGACGTTCAGCTATGACAGCAAAGGACTGTTCAAAGGTGGGCGCCAAATCGAAACGACGATCGCCGACAGTTTGCGCACGCTGTACAAGCAGTTGCAAAACGCTGCCCAGCGCCGCCCTCTCGAAGCGAAATCGCTCATGCGGGATGATCCCGGCGTAGAAGCACGCGCGACTTACAAACCGCGCCATCCAGCCGAAGTTAAACCGGAACCGCTGACGGTTCATAACGAGCCGCCGCTGGATGAGGGGGATAACCGGCAGATCCCGGTCGTGAATCGCTTTGCGATCCCAGAGCCGCCGGTTGTGGAAAGCGACACACGCCCACGTCCGCCGGTCACTTCACCCGCTGCGCCATCTGTTTCGCGCGAACCCTCACTGCCGGTGCTGCCGCTTGATGAGCCAGATTTTCTGCGCGAATTGGACGCACCGCCCCGTGCTGAGGATATGCGATTCATGCCGCCGGTTCGGATCGAGGAGCCGCCTGTTCAAAAAGGGGATACCAAGCCTGTTCGCCCGGTCATCCCAGATACACCCGCTCCATCAGCTTCCACATCGCAGGAAATACCGCTGATCACGCTGCCGCCTGCTGTGGAACCGGCAGCCGTCCCGCCGGTAAAGCCTGCTGCTTACACAGCGCCTACTATCGAACAGTTTACACCGCCGCCGCCCGTTCTCGAACCGGAAACGACTTCTCAATCGCTGCCTCAGCTCAAAACCTCTGATGCTGAGGAAGATACGACGAGTATTTGGGATGTGTTTGGCCTTCCAAGGCCGAGTGCCACCCAAGAGATGCGCGCGCTCCAAGCGGAAGCGGCAAAGTTCGAGCATCCATTGGAAGTGCAGCCTCCGCGCATGGGCTTGAGGACATTCCAGCGGCGTCAAATCGTCGCGCTGCGACGCCCCAAGAATAAATAGAAAAACAAAACCGCCGTCATTTTCAGACGGCGGTTTTCATATAGGCAGTGATAGAGTCGCTTAGCAGGGCGTGGCAGGAAACTTGATAGTGACGGTCGTCCCCTCGCCAACAACACTTTCTACAGAGATGGTGCCGTTCAGTAAACTTACTGCCTGCTTGACGATCGCTAAGCCTAAACCCGTCCCTGAGATTCCCCCTACATTGGAACCGCGATGAAACGGATCGAATAAATGGGCTTGATCGGCTTCCGGAATGCCAATTCCATGATCTTGCACGCTAATCCAGCCCGTGCCCTCAACATAGTTATAACGCACGATGATGTCGGTTTCAGGCTGCGAATACTTGATCGCATTTGAGATGAGGTTTGAGGCAATCTGCCGCAGCATGCGGGTATCAGACTGAATCGCCTGTGTGGACGAACTCTCGTAAATCAGCGTACGCCGGTCACCATGTACCCCGCGAAACTCATCGACAATGCGGCTGAAGAATTCGTTTCCATCCACCGCTTCATAACTGATCTCAAGACTTCCGCTCTCCATTTGAGCGACGATCAGCATGTCATCTAACATTTGTGTGAGCTGGCGAACGGAGTTTTCAATCCGGTTGAACTGCTCTGAGCGCCGCCGTTCATCCATGCGATCGTAGAATTTGCGAAGCAGCCCTTCTGACGAGAGGATGATCGACAGTGGGTTGCGCAAATCGTGCGACAGCATCGCGATCAAGCGGGCCTTCATGAGGCGTTGGGCGCGTTCCTGTTCAAACGCATTCCGCCACATTTCAACCTCATGCTCGCGTTTCTGTTCTTGAATCTTTCTTTTGTCCAACCGGGTATGGATGGCACTGAGAAGCTGCATGCGGGTAAAGGGTTTGGTGATGTAATCGTCCGCGCCCAAATCCATTCCGGCTCGAAAATCGTCGTAAGCGGCTTTGGCGGTCAAAAACATAATAGGAATATCGTCTGTAAGTTCGTTTGAGTGCAGTTCCATCAACACCCCATAACCATCAAGGCGGGGCATCATAATGTCACAGATGATCAAATCGGGGAGTTCACGCTGGGCGATATCGACCCCCTCAACACCGTCCTGCGCGCCGAATGTCTCATAGCCCTCTAGGCTGAGCCATTCCATGACTTCACTGCAAAGAATGGCTTCGTCTTCAATCACGAGTATTTTTGTCATTGTTGTGTCCCATGGTCGCGATGAACGGAAGACTTACGGTGAACGTGGTTCCGGTATCTGGGCTGCTCTCAAAAGTGATCGTTCCGCCATGCAGCTCAACGGACTCCTTGGTGATAACGAGTCCTAACCCAGTACCCGAAATGGTTCCAACATTTGCCCCCCGGTGAAAGGGTTCAAAAAGATGTTTGGCATCGGGTTCCGGAATTCCAATTCCGTCATCATGCACCTTTAATAAAAGCTTATCACTACTGCTCTCTAGCTGGATGACAACTATTGAGTTTTCTGGAGAATACTTGATGGCATTCGAGACGAGATTCACGAGGATTTGGCGTATCAACTTACCATCGAGAAAAATGGGCGGTAGATCAGTCTTTTTGTGATAGACCAACTGATAAGTGACATTTGGACGGTTTTGAAACTCGTCGATCACACTCTGGCACAAACCGTCCAAATCGAGATACGCCGGGTTGAAATCTACCCGCCGCGCCTGCATCCGGGCGAGCAGAAGCACATCATCCATAATGCCGCGTAGATAACCGATCTGCTCTTGAATCATTTGTAAGCGGCGGTCAATTTGATGATCAGGGAATTGGTGCCGGTAGGCCATAAGCGTTTCGGTGAGCGCAAGAATCGTGGCCAGCGGTGTCCGAAATTCGTGAGAGGCCATAGACACAAAGCGAGTCTTCAATTCGCTCAATTCGCGCTCTTTAGCCAGCGCATCGCGCAGTACTTGTTCAGTTCTCTTTCGTTCACTGATGTCATGAATGATGAAGATCACGCCGCGTAGATGCCCATGCTCATCGCGAAGCAGGCTGGCAGATACAAGCACATCAAGCATGCTGCCAGAGCGATGATGCTGCACAACTTCATGGGCAAAATGCCCCTCCCCACAGAGTTCCGCTTTCGCAGTTTCGACGAGATTCGGATCATCCAACTGCGTATGCAAAAATTGGATGAAATCCTTCCCGATCGCTTCGTCGGCTGTCCACCCATAGATGTGCTCCGCCGCCCGGTTCCAACTGCGAATTTTGGAGTCCAAGTCAATGACGATCACGGCATCGCTGACCTGTTCTTGGAGGCTGGCCTGATAACGAAGCTCACGTTCGACTTGTTTTCGGTGAGTAATGTCGCGGATCGTGCACACTAAGCCATTTTCTTTAATGAATCCGATGCTCAATTCAGCATCAAACGCATCGCCATTTTTGCGAACAACTCGTACCTCGACCGGTTTCTCGAATTGTCCCGTGTTGATGAGCTCATCTAGAGTCGTAATGTTTGTATGATCATCCCGCTGGATGAAATCTAGGAGTGAGCGGTTGATGCACTCGTGCTGTGTATATCCAATCATCTCGCTGAAAGCAGGATTCACTTGGCGGATATGCAGATCGTTATGCGTCAGCAGAATTGCATCGAAGCTGTGGTTGAGGATAGCCTCTACGCGCTCTTTCGATGCTTGTAATTCCGCAGTGCGTTTCGCAACATGCTGTTTGAGCTCCCCTGCGTGTTGGCTGACCGCATCATAAAGCTGCATGATTTCAATAGCGGCTGCGGCCCGCTCAGCATAGGCAGTCAGCACCCTCTGATCCCGTGCGCTGAAGGCTTTGAGTTCCGGACTGTGCAAGTCCAGCACACCAATCACCCCATGCATGGTCACAAGTGGAACGACCAGTTCAGAACGTGTGCGCGGTTGGAGTGAGACTTGAGCGACATCTTTCGCACTCACGATTTTCCCGGTGCGGAAGGCGAGTGCAATCAATTCTGAATCTGAAGTGCCCAAGCTATCGCCGGAATGTGTGTCATAGATCCCGGCATGCGCATATCGTTGGATCTCTTGCTTAGGCGGCATCACGAGCAGCAAAGTGCAGTCGACATAGGCGAATTCTTGCACGACGGCTTGCACGATTTGATGAGCAAGGTTGGATAGGCTGCCTGCTTTGAACAGATAAGACGTTGCATTATGAAGGGCTTGCAGTTCCTGTTCCGCAAGTTTCTGCGCTGTGATATTGGCGTGTGCCACTACTACACGCCGTGGCGGATTCTCGGAAAATGGGGTGACCTGCATTGAAAACCAACGAACCTCCGTTGGGCTGTCACAGGGGTATTCGATGCTGAAAAAATCTTGCTGGCCGTTAATCACCCCGCGCAATTGCGCTGCGAGGGGAACTCCTGAGGGTGTGCTAATGGTTTCACAAAGGGCGAGATAATTTGTGCCTAAGTAAGCGGAAGGATCGGGGCACCCATTTTCATTCGCAAAATGCCGCCATGATGCATTCACCATCACGATGGTGCCATCTTGATCAAGCACTGCGGTGTTAGCCGGAAACGCATCCAGCGTTGACGAGAGAAAATGATGCATTGCCTCGCGCGATTTGGCATAGGCCGCTTGTTCAGCTTCCAACCGAACACGGTCTGTGATGTCTCGGCCAACGCCCTGAAACTCGACCAGTTGTCCCGCGGCATCGAATAGGGCGCGATCCGTCCATTCAAACCAGCGCTGTGTTCCATCTGGCATGATTGATAGATGCTGACTGACGGCGACCGGCGTCCTTAGAGTCAGGTGGTTCACATTCGCTTGCGCGACCGTCTGCTGCTCCTCAGGAATCATATCGAAAATACATTTGCCGATGAGCGATTTGTCTCCTTGCCCATAGGTCATCTGATAAGCGCGGTTCACAAACGTAAGGCGGCCATCCGCGTCATAACGGCAGATCAGATCGGTCTGATCTTCGACGATGCTGCGAAAACGATCCCGATTTTTCCGGTGTTCAAGTTCACGGTGAATGATAAAGGGAAGCCGGTTAAGTTGGGACAGCGGCACCACATCGCAGAATCCGTTTTTAGAAACAGCGAGGGCTTGATCCGTCTCTTCATCATGGCACAAGATGACCGTGGAAATCTGAAATAGAAGTGACGGTGGGAGTGTGCTGACCGCCGTCAACGGGACGAAGAGCAGGCCGGGGGTTTCCGTCGCAAGGACAGCTTCTAGCTCGCTGACAGTGTCGATAGTGCGAAGTGTGAAATGGTTGCAGCCCGCAGACTCCAATTGGCTGGCAAGGTGCGGGCGGTAGTGCATTTGAGAAACAGCTTCAAGCAGCAAAAGCAGATCTGTACTGTCACTCATGGTAAACAACTCATTAGGCTGTCATGGAAATTGCCGGACGGCGCAAGTGCGTAGATGAGTATGATGTGACTCGCCTTATATTATACCCCTTTGGAAGATGATCAACGTAAAGGGTGCCATCGGCGCGAAATTGGAGGAGGGCGGCACCCGTGTGGAGAGAACGATCGAGGTGATTAGGTGCCGACGACGAGCGCTAGCGCGAACCCATCATATCCTTTGCTGCCGACTGTTTGTGCCGCAGAGGCAACAACGCGCGGATCACGGGCGAGATCAGCGAGCGCCTGTTGAACGCCTTGTACATTGGCATCTTCCGAATTCGGATCAGCGACAGCACCTTTGCGTATCACATTGTCGATAATGATCATGCTGCCCGGCTGCGTCAATCGCATCGCCCATGCCAGATAGGCCGGGGTACTGGGCTTATCCGCATCGATGAACACGAGATCGAATGGGTTTTCCGGCACGCCAACCAATTCGGGCAGCAGATCGATCGCGGTGCCAATGCGTAAATCCACCCGATCCATTAACCCTGCAAATTCGAGATTCTCGCGTGCGACGGCAGCGTGTGCAGGATTGATTTCTAAGGTGATCACACGACCACCTACGGGAAGCGCACGCGCCAACCAAATCGTGCTGTAGCCGCCCAGCGTACCAATTTCAAGGATGGTGCGGGCTTTGTGAGCAAGGGCCAGCACATGCAGCAGTTTTCCTTGAGCGGGCGAAACATGGATATTGGGAAGTCCGGCTTGCGCAGAGGTCACGAGGGCGTTTTTGAGGGCAGGATCGGATGGAACAAACAAGCCGTCGAGGTATTCATCGACGGCTGTCCAGACGGGGCTTGTCGACATTCACTCGTCTCCTGAATTGTAAAAGAAAAACCCATCTCAGTAGTGAGATGGGTTTTGGGTGGACAAAGGGACTTGAACCCTCAACCTTCAGATCCACAATCAGACGCTCTGACCAATTGAGCTATGTCCACCATATGGAAAAAACTATAGCAGGCTTCGTGCGGAATTTCTAGCCCCTTTTTGTGGGTTCCGCCACTTTTTCCGCAACAATGACCGTCACTAAACTACGTGGACACGACTCCTGCAAGAGGGTGACGGAAAAACCTGCGTGCGCAAACCCGGTGATAAACGCATCTGCCGCAGCAGTTGGCTCCGCTCTGGGCGAGTCATCGCGCTGCCCTGTAATCCGGTAGAGCGCTTCCAATCCCTTCGCGCTTGCACTTTCCGAGGTAAAGACGGCATTGGGTACGATCACAAAACGTCCGCCGGGTCGCAGCACGCGGTGAACTTCCCGCAAGGTTTCCGGTGCAGCGATGAAATCTGCCGGAAAGGTGCTGATCACGGCTGCAAAGGAGCGATCGGGATATGGCAGTGCTTGGGCAAGGGCACGGGTCAAGCGTAGCGGATAACCCGCCTTTACCAATTTGCGGCGCGTGATTCGCCCCATCGAGCGTGAGAGATCGACACCAAACGCCACATAGCCCGCCTCATGCAGATCAAGGTGAATATTGCCCGTTCCGTGTGCGATCTCCAGCACACGATCGCCGGGGATGGCATGCAAATGGGGCAGTGCAGCGCGCCCCCAGCATCGCCATGCTCCCATCGATACGATCGTGCTGACCCAATCATAAGTGAAGGCGAACTCGTTATAGAGCAGCCGAAACCCGAAACGTACCAGTCGATACCATAGGGGGAGCAAAAAACGCATCTCAGTCGCGCAGTACTGACATAATCACGTCTGGAACATCAGAGATGACGCTGTCCACGCCTATCCCGTGCAGCCGTTGGGCCAGTGCCGGATCGTTGACGGTGTACACATTCATCGTCCAGCCATTGGCGGCTGACCATGCGCGATAGCGCGGTGTGACTTCGCTGTGATGCGGATTGCGTGCCTGATGGGGTAGATCGCGCATGAAATCGTTGAGAAAAAAAGGTTCTGCTGGATGGTGCAGATAACCGATGGGAATTTGCGGCGCGGCCTGATGAAACCGCCGCAGGGTGATGGGATTAAAAGACGATACGATCGTCAAATCTGCGATGCTGTGCCGCGCGATGGCGTCGGCCACCATAGCTTCAACACCGGTTTGATCGAAGTTTTCCGCTTTGATTTCGATATTGATCAAAATCCGTTTGCCGAGCGTTTCCAGCACTTCATCGAGGGTTGGAATCCGCGTGCCGCGAAACGTTTCGCCAAACCATGCGCCCGCATCCAATTCGCGCACTTCCGCCAGCGTTAGATCACAGACTTCGCCATGTCCATTTGTGGTGTCATCGACGGTGGGATCATGCAGGATGATCATCTGGCGATCTTTGGTCAGGCGCACATCGAATTCAGTGCCATCCGCGCCGAGTTCGAGGACTTTCTCGAATGATGGGAGTGTATTCATGGGTGCATAGCCGCATGCACCGCGATGTCCAAACACGAGCGTGCGTCTGTGCGAGCGAGCGCTCGCAAATGCGTCGTTTAGCGTCGGCATACAGTTCCTCTTGCGTCGATTCGCGTGATTAGCGCTTGCGTTTGGCGATCTGAATGCTGTCGCCCTCAACGCGCACATCATAGGTTTTAACGGGCGATACGGCAGGTGGGCACAGGACGCCGCCTGTGCGAATGTCGAATTGGGCCCCGTGTTTTGGACACTCAAGCGCGTGATCGGTTAAGGCACCTTCTGCCAGCGGATATTCTTCGTGCGAACACATGTCCTCGACGGCGTACAACTCCCCGCCGACATTGAAGATTATCACGTAATCACGCCCCAGTTCGACCACCATGCGCTCACCGGGGGGAAGCTCATCAAGCTGGGCGACGGTCACAAAATCCGACATTATTCATCCTCGTCTTCGTGTTGTTCCCATGCTTTCAAGCCGTACAGGGCGACGGTCAGCACGCGGAGAGACAGCAGCGCGCACTTGACACGATTCATGCCAATGGGAATACCGAGCATGTCGAAAATATCCTGCTTGCTGATCTTGGCGACTTCATCGAGGGTTTTGCCAAGGATTTCCTCGCCCAGCATCGAGGCGCTGGCTTGACTGATCGCGCAGCCTTCGCCATCCCATCCGATGTCGGTGATCCGCTTGTTTTCGTCTACGCGTACCGTCAGCCGCAGCCGGTCACCGCATGAGGGATTGTGCGCCTCGTGATCCATATCGCACGGCTGCAAAATACCTTTGTGGCGGGGGTGCATTCCATGATCAAGGATATTCTCGCGGTACATTGCATCCATGAGACAGCACTCCTACAGATGGAATACAGTGCGCACTTTCAGCAGCGCGTCGATCAACCGGTCAATTTCGTCTTCGGTATTGTACAAATAGAAGCTGGCGCGTGTGGTGGCGGGTACATTCAAGCAGGCGTGCAGCGGATGTGTGCAGTGCATACCGGCACGCACGGCGATTCCCTCGGTGTCCAGTGCTTGCGAAAGATCATGCGGGTGAATGCCATCATAGGTGAACGCGATTACGGCGGCACGGTTGGCGGCGCAGCCCTGTACATGTACCTGTGGCACGCTGGCGAGCTTATTGAGGGCAATCTGTGTTAGGTTCTGCGTGTGTGTATGGATATTTTCCATACCCAACGCGCTTAGGTAGTCGATCGCCGCACCCAATCCAATCGCTTCGGCAATCGGGGGAGTTCCGGCTTCGAATTTATACGGCAGATCATTCCATTCACTGCCTTGCAAGGTGACTTTGGAGATCATTGACCCGCCGCCAATAAACGGCGGCATGGCATCCAGTACCTCGCGTTTACCGTATAACACGCCGATTCCGGTTGGGGCGACCATCTTGTGCCCGCTGAAGGCGAAGAAATCGCAGTCGAGCGCGCGTACATCAACCGGCATATGGGGAACGGACTGCGCGCCATCGACCGCGATCAGCGCACCGTGTTCATGAGCAAGCCGCGCCATTTCCGCGATTGGGTTGACCGTACCGAGCACATTGGACACATGCGCCACGCCAACGATCTTCACGTTTCCGGCGCGTAAAATTTCCCGGTAGGCATCCATGTCCAGCGAACCATCCGGCAGCACGGGGACATAGCGAATGATTGCCCCTGTATCCGCCGCAATCATTTGCCACGGCACTAGATTGGCGTGATGCTCCATTTCGGTCAGGATGACGACATCACCCCGTTTCAAATTAGCGCGCCCCCACGCGTTTGCGATCACATTCATCGAAACGGTCGTCCCGCCTGTGAAAATGATTTCACGGCGGCTGCCCGCATTGATGAACTTTCGCACTTTCAATCGTGCGCCCTCATACGCTTCGGTGGCCTTCTCGCTGAGTAGATGAACACCGCGATGCACATTGGCGTTGTAGGAGCGGTAGTAATCGGTTATCGCGTCGATGACGGCGTTGGGTTTCTGCGTGGTTGCGGCGTTATCGAGGTAAACCAGCGGCACGCCGGGGTGATGTTCCTGTGCCAAGATAGGAAAATCCGCACGCACACGATCAAGGTCGTATGGTGTGGTTTGGTGGGTGATTGGGGTCATGGGTTTTCTCCTCACCCCCGATTGTACGATGCATCAACCGGGGGTAAAGGTGATGAATATACTTAGTCGCGCCCGACGATCTTCGCCTCTAGGGAGGCGCGCAAACGGTCGCGTACGCGTTCAAACGGCACACGATCCAGCAGTTCTTCGAAGAAGCCTTCGGTGACCATCAATTCCGCTTCGGGGCGCGGAATGCCACGACTCATGAGGTAGAAGACGGGCTGCTCTTCGAGTGTGCCGAAGGTCGCCGCGTGGGTACAGCGCACATCATCGGCTTCGATTTCGAGGCCGGGGATAGCGTCCATGCGCGCTTCTTCGCTCAAGACAAGGTTGCGGCTGGCCTGGAACCCGTCGATCTTCTGCATGTTCGGCAGTGACTTGATCATCCCCTGCCACACGGAGCGGGCTTCATCTTTTGCCGCGCCTTTGAACAGGAGATCGCTGACCGTCAGCGGGGCATTGTGATCCTGCTGGGTATCGTGGTCGAAAAGCTGATCATGATCCGCGAAGAACATGCCGCTCACACGACCGTTGGCACCCTGCCCGAACAATTCCACTTCGATGAAATTCTTGGCGAACTTGCCGCCCATCGTGCCGACGACCCAATCGAGCGTCCCATCACCGCCAACCATTCCGCGCTGGTGATGAAACTCGTACGTCGTCCGGTTCCAGTCCTGCAAGCCGACATAGCGCAGGTTCGCGCCGTTACCGACGATCAATTCCGTCGCCCCGATATGGGCGCTTTGATCGTTCGCTTGTGCCGACTGATAATCGACCAACATCGTCGCCTGTGCGCCTTCATCGAGGACGACTAACACATGGCCCAGCGTCGTACCCGGCTGTGTGTTGTACATCACCACATGAATCGGCAGTTCAAGGACGACGTTGCGCGGCACATACAAAAAGACACCGTGTGTCCACAAAGCGGCATGCAGCGCGGCGAATTTACCATCGGTCGGCTTGACCGCCCGTGTCATCAGAGTCGCGCGCACCGCTGCTTCATGATCGCGGCATGCGCTGACGAGATCAGTGAAAATGACGCCCTTTTGTCGGAACGCATCCGAGAATTCGTAGCGCACGATCTTGCCATCGACAAACACCAGCGTGGCACCCTGCTCGTCACCGATCAGCGGATCGAGCATGGCCTGCGGTACAGCGCTGATGGACGGCTGGTGTCCGTTCGGCAGATGATTGACATGATCCCAACGAATGCCGCGATAATCGGTGCGCCGCCATGCTTCATCGCGCGTACGGTCGGGCATCGGCAAATGTTCGTATTCGTCCCACGCGACGAGGCGGCTTTCCCGCAGCCACAGCGGCTCTTGATGAGCGGCGCTCAACTTTTCAACATCGGCGCGGGTAAAGAGGGGGGCGGCAGGTGCGCTTGACCGCCGGCTCACAGTCACCACAGCGTTTTTCTCCTAAACAGCAGTGAAAACAGCAGGCTTAACCGCAGAACATGAGAGGTCATGCCATCTCTAGGGGCGCAGCATGCCGCGCCCCTGTTTCTCTCTGCGGTGAAATGGCTTTTAGCCGATTGATCCTTCAAGCTGAATCTGGATCAAGCGGTTGAGTTCGAGTGCATATTCCATCGGTAGTTCTTTGACGAGTGGTTCGATGAAGCCGTTGACGATCATCGCATTGGCTTCGTCTTCGCTCATCCCGCGCGTCATGGCGTAGAAAAGCTGATCTTCACCCACGCGGCTGACCGAGGCTTCGTGACCCATCGTGACGTTCTTGGCGTCCACTTCGATGGTTGGGTAGGTATCCGAACGGCTGCGATCGTCCAGCAGGAGCGCATCGCATACGACGTTGCTGCGCACGTTATCCGCGCCTTCGACGATCTTGAGCAGACCGCGATAGCTCGCGCGCCCGCCGTCTTTGCTGATCGACTTGCTGATAATCGTGCTCGTCGTGTTCGGGGCAAGGTGGGTGATCTTTGCGCCCGCATCCTGATGCTGGCCTTGACCTGCAAAGGCGATCGACAGCACTTCGCCGTGCGCGCCTTCACCCGCCAAAATCACCGCCGGGTACTTCATCGTGACTTTGCTGCCCAAGTTGCCGTCGATCCATTCCATCGTCGCGCGCTTGTGGGCAACCGCACGCTTGGTGACAAGGTTATAGACGTTATTCGACCAGTTCTGAATGGTGGTATAACGGCAGCGCCCACCTTCCTTGATGATGATTTCGACGACGGCGCTGTGCAGGCTGTCTTCGCTGTAAGTTGGGGCCGTGCAGCCTTCGACATAATGCACATAGCCGCCTTCTTCAACGACGATCAACGTGCGCTCAAACTGGCCCATGTTCTTGGTATTGATGCGGAAGTAGGCTTGCAGCGGCATTTCAACATGCACGCCCTTTGGCACATAGACGAATGACCCGCCCGACCACACCGCGCTGTTGAGCGCCGCGAATTTGTTATCGCTGGACGGAATCACCGTGCCGAAATATTCCTTCACGATTTCCGGGTGTTCACGCAGACCGCTGTCCATATCCATGAACAGCACGCCTTTGCTCTCCAAATCCTTGCGGATGCTGTGGTAGACGACTTCGCTTTCGTACTGCGCCGTCACACCCTGTAGATACTTCTGCTCCGCTTCGGGAATGCCGAGGCGGTCGAACGTCTTCTTGATGTCCTCTGGAACATCGTCCCAGTTGCGCCCTTGAGCATCGGTCGCGCGGACATAGTAGTAAATGTCGTCAAAGTTAATGCCGCTGAGGTCTGCACCCCAGTTCGGCATCGGCTTCTGTAGGAAGAGTTCGTATGCCTTCAAGCGATATTCGGTCATCCATGCCGGTTCGCCCTTCATCTCGCTGATTTGGCGGACGATGTCGGCATTTAAGCCCTTCTGACTCTTGAACGCATACTTGTTGTCCGAATCGTGGAAGCCATAGCGTTCTTCGTAGGAACCGCGCACATCGCTGAGCGCCGATTCTTCTTGTGTTAGTTGTTTTTCGCTGGGGACATAAGTATCCACCATGACGGTTGCTCCCTCACATCTATTGGCTTGTGGTCGTTCGTATCCCCACACGGGATGCAGCGTAGTTCTGCGGTTGGTTAGGATTGTTCGGTCTGGGCGGTCGCAGTGCCAAACTTCTCGCGCACCCAGTCATAGCCGACCTGTTCGAGATGCAGTGCCAAATCCGCGCCGCCGCTCTCGACAATTTGACCCTGATACATCACATGCACATATTCCGGCTTGATGTAGTTCAGGATGCGCTGGTAGTGGGTGATCACCAGTACGCCCAGATCAGGGCCGCGCAGGGTACTCACGCCTTCAGCGACGATGCGGAGCGCATCAATGTCCAAGCCGCTGTCAGTTTCGTCAAGGATGGCGATCTTCGGCTGGAGGACAGCCATTTGCAGGATTTCGGCGCGCTTCTTCTCACCACCGCTGAAACCTTCGTTCAGGTAGCGCCCGGCGAAGCTGTGATCCATTTGAAGCGAATCCATCTTCTGACGCATCATCTTGCGGAAATCACTGATTGAAATCCCCTTGCTGTTGGCATCGGCGGCCTTCAACCGGCTGTTGATCGCCAGACGCAGAAAGTTCGCCAGCGTCACACCGGGGATGGCCACCGGGTACTGGAAAGCAAGGAACAAGCCGGCTCGGCTGCGTTCATCAACTTCCATATCCAGCAGGTTTTGACCATCGAAAATGATCTCGCCGTCGGTGACTTCATACGCAGGGTTGCCCAAGATCACGTTAGAGAGAGTGCTCTTGCCCGACCCGTTCGGCCCCATCAGCGCGTGGACTTCACCCTGATTCACGGTCAGGTTCACACCGCGCAGGATTGGCTTATCTTCTACCTTCACGTGCAAATTTCGAATTTCGAGTGTAACGCCCATTTCCGGCAACTATCTCCTAGCCATCGCGGATTTTCACAGCGGTTAAGTTTCTTAAATAACCCATGTAGAACTATTGCCAGTATAGCAGTCTGGCACCCTCAAGTCAACATTTTTATGATAAAGTTGATAAAAATTGACTTAGAACACTGCGTATGCTAGGATACCTCTATGCTGCATTTGCTTATGGTTGGGGAAATGACCTGATGACCAACATTCCTCAAATGGTGAAAGAGGAAGGGCTTCGTGAAGCCCTGCGCGCCGTAGTAGATCCCGAAATTGGTATGAATGTGATTGAACTAGGGCTGCTGCGCGCAGTCGATATTCAGGACGATCACGCCCATTTGACCATGATCATGACGACTCCGTTTTGCCCGTATGCGCCTCAACTGTTGGAACAGTGCCGTCGTACCGCTCAAGAATACCTCGGCGTCCCGGCGACCATCGAAATGGGGCTGGAAATGTGGGATCCGTCAATGATGGAAGAAGGCGCCGCCGACGATTGGGGGCTGTTCTAAGTTCGGGTTTTCCAAGTAAACGCTTGGGTCTAACTATCCCCATGCAAAATACAGACGCGGTGAGAATCGACATTCTCACCGCGTTTTTATTATAGTCTTTTGCAGCTTTTCGATGAAGCCCTGACATTCGGAACAAAGTAAAATTACAAATCGTTGATATGGTGTAACTATCGACTGCCTGCACCGACGGAGTCCCGATAGGTGCAATCAAAAGGGAGAAACCACCATGTTCAACGTTTCAAATCGTCGTAATTTTGTGGTCGCCATGCTCCTCTTGATGATCACAATCCTTGCAGCGACTTCTGTAAGCGCTGAAGGTTCCGCGCAGAACCAACCCAACGAAACGTTTAGTTTGAACTTTGCAAACCTCGTTTTGACTTTGCCCTCGTCCGGTACTCGCTCGTTTAGCAATGTCGTCGTCGGCCCGTCAAACACCCCCAATGGAATCACGTTTGAATTTGACATGACGACCAGCGGCCCGAATGGGCGGCAAACCACGAACCATATCATCGCTGTGTTGATCGCGCTGCTGGTTGATAACCGCATGTCGTATACGCTCGAAAACGTCATGATTAGCAGCTACAGCGACACCGTTCCATCCAATGTGCAGAATGCGCTTCGCCGTGTTTTGGTTCGCTCCTTGACGAATGCTTTCCGCGAACAGATGGGCAGCGGCCACCGCATCACAGGGTTCGAAGTCACTGGCGACGGCATCACCGTCACGTATCGCTAAGGAGAAAAAGATCATGCGCATCACGAAATTGATCGGTCTCATGTTGTTGATTTTGACCCTCTTGGCGATAGGCAGCGTCTCTGCGCAGTCCGAGACGGCCAGCGGTGGGCCAACGCTCACCCTCACGGAGGCCGACATCAATGCTTCGTTTGAGCTATCCGTACCGAACACGGCTTCCGTCAGCGATATAACCCTCGAAGGCGTCGATCTGCTGGCCACGGGCGAAGTTCAGATCAGTTTTTCAGCCACCTTTCACAGCCCGAATGGAGGCGATCGCCATCTCAATATCATTGCTGTTCTGATTGGGCTGCTGCGCTCGCGGGGCACTGTGTATCAACTTCAACAGGCCACCATCACCAATGTCACCGATGGTACGTCGAACACAATCATGTTCGGGGAAAGCGAAGCGCGACGCTACAGCTTTGTCGCTAATGCGTTTAACCGCTATCTCCGCGCGGAAGCACAGGCAGCAGGAATACGCGGTCGTACCGAAACCGTCAGCAATGATGAAAGCATCACCATACTAGGTCTCTAGCAGCTTAACCACTACACCGGTCGATTCGCCTCAATGAATTCGCGCGGATCGAGATAGTGCTTGAAGACCTGATCCCGGTCACGGCGCGGCCAATGACCGGGATTGTGTGACAACACCGCCGATGGACTGAGATCGAAATGTAGAACAGGCGGCTCTTGATGGATGCCGCCACCGATCTCGGCGATTCGCTGGCCCCGCTTAACGCGCTCACCCACTTTCACACGGATATTGCGCATTAACCCATAGCGTCCGTACAACACCAGATGATCGGTTTCCAGCGGATCATGCCGGATGACGACCACGCCGCCCCATCCCGGCAGCACCGCTGCGAAGCTGACCACGCCGCTGGATGCCGCATAAACCGGAATCGGCGCATCGATTCCGGCGGGGGGCGTTAAGTCCGCGCCTGTATGAAAGGACTCGTCTTGTGTGCCAAGGAAGGCCAGTTTGCCGAAAGCGGCAGTATTTGTCCAGTCGCCGCCCCATACCTTGCGTGACTTGCGTTCCGTAGGCGTGCCGACCGGCATATCGTAGCCATCCGAGATGTGGATTGGTGCTCCCTCGACGACCCGCCGCCAGCGGATAGCATCCAGCGCGACTTCGCCGCCATGTTCGCTGAGATTGGACAAAACGACTTGCCCACTCCCCGAAACCGCTGGATCGAGTTCGAGCACTGCTAGGGGTACCCACTGTGAATGCTGTTCGGCTTGATCAACCCACACCGTAACATCATTTTCTCCGGTGCGTCCGGTTTTGATAACGTACTGTGCATCTTCAATGGCTGCGTGGCGCATGGGAATCCATGCCGAAATTTCATAGGAGCCGTGGACGGTCAACCGGGGCGACCAGATCGCCCGCGCATGAGCGATCAAAGGCTCACTTTCCACTGCTAGGTTTTGCCAACCCCAACTGTGGCTATAGGCTTTCGGCGACCTATCTTCGCTGGTATGCAGATCAAAATCCGCGTCACCCGGTTTTACAATCACATCGTCTGCAAACGAGATCAGGCGTGTCGGTGTTTTTGGGGCTCCCGGTTGAAAACTGTGTTCGCGAATTGTGTTCCACCCGCCTAAGTGAAGGGTACCCGTCCGCCACCAGCTTATTCCACGCGCCTGATGGTGGAATACCGCGAGGGTTTGCGCCTCCCGAATATCCAGCGCGTTCGCGTCGCCTTGCAAAACGGGGAAAATTGGTTTGCCGTAAGGTGCCAGCCTCGCGAAAGCACGGTTCAGCGCTTCGGCGGGCGGGCGGCGCGCCGCTGCCCACAACACTTTTGGGTGAAAGCTCTGGCAGAGCGGCATCCATGCATCAAGCCATTGGGTTGCGATCGGTGTATGCGAAGCATCAAAGCTGAGTCCAATGTGCAGTGCCAGATCGACACGTTCGCGCAGATGGGTGATGAAGCGATCAATCCGCTGCGGTTCGGCAGACCAGATCGCCCGCCGGGGATTCAAGTCAAGGATCAGCGCTTTGACTCCTTGACGCTTCACGGCATTGGCGATCAGCGCCGCTTCGCCTTCCGGATCGCCGCCACGCGGAACCGCCCACGCGCAAAAACCGAGGTCGTGCTCACCCAACGCATCAATCCACGCGTCGATCGCGGAACCATTGGCGATCGACAGCCCTCGTCGAGTATCCCAGTACCCCAACCACTGCACACCTGCTGCCGCTGTCCAGTCACAGACCTGTACGAAGATCAAATTGACATTGGGGGCTTGCTGTTTGATGGCATCCGCGAAATCGGAAACGGTTGAGTATTGCAGTGATGCCCCTCGTTGATGCCACAGCCCGATTTGCCCATCGAATGGAGTGGGATTTTCAGCGGGAGTGGTCTGCACGTCCTCGAAATTGACCACTTGTGTCGAAACCCAACCGGCGAGGTCGTTTTGCTCAATCCAGACCCAACCATCACTGGTGCGCGTCGCCGGGTAATAGGCGGCAAGGGTGTGATTGCGTAAATCTGCCGTATCGCGGAAACGAGTGCCGGGGCCGCTGCGGATATTGGCGAAGGCCATACGTGTGTTAGCGATGGCATAGCGCGGCGAACCCGCACTCGCGGGTTTTGGAACAGCATGTGGAATGGAGGTCATAGATAATTCACGCCTTAAGCAGGTCGTCCAAGGCTGCCCATAACTGCTGTGCTGCATCGGCACGCAAATGGGTTGACCAAGTGGACGCGCTTCCCAATCCGATGACTTCAAACTCGTCTTCGCGCAGTGTATCGACGCGTAAATCAGTGGTGACCGAAGGCAGGAGGGCAGATCGAATGGGCAGCGTCGTGAGTTGAGCGGTTTTTTCGCGAAAGTTTTCGGGATACAAGGCACACCCAAGCTGATACCACAGCAGTTTAGCCGCCCGCTGAGTCAAAACGCGTGTCCAGCGGTTCAAATCTTCGCCCAGCCCACCGAGGAGGATTGCGTCACTATCAGGCTTGGGGCAGGCAAACGGATGGATCGTTTTTCCATAACTGCGCTGAATGGTCATTTATGGAAGCCCTCGCTCGAAAATGCTACCGGCTAAAATGCAGTATTCCACCCTCTCCCTCACGGGGGGCAGAGGCTTCACCCATGATGGCAGCAGTTTCACCCGCCGCCAGTAGATCTGCCAACAGTGCCTCCGCTTGATCAGCAGGCAGTGCGATCAAAAGACCGCCTGAGGTCTGCGGATCGAAGATCAAATCCTGCTGAAAAGGCGCGAACGCGCCCTCAAACCGCGTCCAAACTTCGAAATTCCGGCGGTTGCGTCCGGTGCCGCCGGGGAAAATATTCCGCTCGGCATAATCGAGCGCTCCCGGCAGCCAGCGCAGCGCATCGAAGCGGAGATGCAAATCCAGATGACTCAGATGCGCCATTTCGTGACCGTGCCCAGCCAGCCCAAATCCGGTGATGTCGGTCATCCCATGTACCGGATAACGCAGCGCAATCTCAGCGGCGGTTTTGTTCAGGCGAGACATCGAGTTGACCGCTGTGCGCACATGATCTGCCGCCGCTTTATCCTGCTTCAAGGCGGTCGTGATCGTGCCTGTGCCCAGCGCTTTGGTGAGAATAAGCGCATCACCGGGCTTCACGCCACCTTTGACAATGATCCTCGCAGGATCAATGCGTCCTGTAACCGCGAGCCCATATTTCGGTTCCTTATCGGTCACCGTATGCCCACCAGCGATCACTGCGCCTGCTTCACGGACTTTTTCGGCACCGCCTCGCAGAATTTCGCTTAGCAGCTCCATGCCGTAGCCATCCGGGTAAGCGACGAGGTTGATCGCAAATAGAGGCACACCACCCATCGCATAAACATCGCTGAGGGCATTGGCCGCCGCAATCGCGCCGAAATCATACGGATCATCGACAACGGGCGGGAAGAAATCAACGGTCGAGACGATCGCTTGTTCTGCGCTGACCTGATACACCGCCGCGTCATCCGGTTGATCCAAGCCAACCAGCAGTGCGGGGAAATCTTCAGTTTTAAATATCGCTTGTAAAGGTCGCAAAACTTGCGACAGCTCTGCCGGATCGAGCTTAGCCGCTCAACCCGCGCACGACGCGAGCGCCGTGAGTTTCACCGTCATGATTTCCCCATAGAGATCTGTTGGTCGATGTGTTCAAGTATAAACTCGCGCTTGCATGGGCGCAAAGCATCCACTATACTCAACACTACATTTCGGGGTATGGCGCAGTATGGTAGCGCGCTTGCATGGGGTGCAAGAGGCCCCCGGTTCAAGTCCGGGTACCCCGACTTTCACAAGGACGTTCCATGCGGAACGTCCTTTTTGTTTTGGCAAGATGAAGGTTTGGTAAAAGTTCATCAAAGATTGAACCGCTTTTGGATGAATTGTGTATTTACAGCAATTCCAGGAATGGGTAAAACATACGATGCCGCGTGGTATTACCCACTTTCGGTAGTTCACCTAAGTTAGATCTGTTGCAAGGAGTGTTGTACATGAAGAACCTCAAGGCCCTTATGGTCGTGGTGGTCGTCGTGCTCATCGCAGCATTGACGATTCTGCCTGCGGCCGCACAGGACGGCACGGGGGGGACCATCATCGAAGGTAACTTCGGTGGCGACCCCGCATCGCTGAACCCGATTATCGCCAGCGATACCAGCAGCACCCGCATTACCGGGTTCCTCTTCCCGGCTTTTGTGGCCGTTGACCCCTCGCAGGCGGTCATCGTGCCGAGCAACCCGCCGTTGGCCGGTGGCGCGCTCGTCCAGAGCTGGGACATCTCCGACGATGGTACGGTCTATACCTTCCACCTCCGCACTGACTGGACGTGGTCGGATGGCACCCCCATCACCTCGGCAGACGTTCTGTACACGTGGAACGCAATCCAGGCCGGCGCTGAAGGTTTGGTGGACACCCCCCTCAGCTTCGTCATTGACCCCAGCGGCGCTTCGGGCATTCTCGACGTGCAGGCTCCCGATGAATCCACGATTGTCGTCACCTTCGCAAACGCGGAATGCACCGCGCTGAACAACGCGGGCGTGCTCGTCCCCGTTCCGTCGCACGTGCTGCCGGAAGATGTCAGCCAGCTCAATGACGCCGAGTTCAACCTGAACCCGACCGTCACGGGCGGTGTCTTCAACTTCGGTGAACTGCGCCCCGGTGAACAGGTTGCCCTCGTTCGCAGCGAAACCTACCCGGATGCCACCAATGGCAGCGTCTCGCCCGATGGCTATATTTACGTCGTCGTGCCGGATCAGAACGTGTTGGTGGAACGCTTCCTCGCTGGCGAAACCAACGTGATTGACGGCCCGCCGGTCGCCCGTCGCGCTGAAGTTCGTGACGCCGAAACCGCTGGCAACGCGCAGGTCTACAGCTACCCCGGAAACGCATGGGACTATCTGGCCTTCAACCTCGCTGACCCGAACAACCCGCAGAACGCATTCGACGAAGCTGGCAACCCGATTGATCAGGGCAATCACCCGATTTTCGGTGACGTCCGCGTCCGTCAGGCTATTGCTCACGCTGTCGACGTTGAGTCGATCATTCAGTCGGCTGTGTTCGGCGAAGGCGTCCGCATGACCTCGTTCATCATCCCCGCTTCGTGGGCGTATGATACGGAACTGCCGCCGGTCACCTATGATCCCGAACTCGCTGGTCAGATGCTGACCGACGCTGGTTGGGTCGATGATGACAATGACCCCAGCACCCCGCGCGTTGCGCAGGGCGCGATGTATGCCGAAGATGGCACACCGCTCCAGTTCACGCTGTACACCAATCAGGGCAACACCCGCCGCGAAGCGATCGGCACCGTCGTTCAGGACGAGCTGGCGCAGATCGGCGTGCAGGTCGATTTCCAGACCATCGACTTCAACACCCTGCTGGACATCATGAACAGCCAGACGTTCGACACCTTCATCCTCGGTTGGCGCAACGGCTACCCGGATGACCCGGATGCCACGCAGCTCTTCACCCCCGCCACCGACATCGTCGGTTCGGGCAGCAACTTCACGAGCTGGAACAACCAGGAATTCGTTGACCTGAACAGCCAAGCCAAGACCCTCCCCGGTTGCGACCCGGCTGAACGCGCCCCGCTGTATCACCAGATGCAGGCGATTTTCCAGAACGATCTGCCCTACCTGCCGCTGTTCGCAACCAACGGTATGTACGCGGCCAGCTCGTCGGTCAGTGGTTTCGACCCCTATCCGTCGCAGCTCTTCTGGAACGCGGATACTTGGACGATTGCTACCCCGTAGTGACGGAGCAGCCCTAGTGGTGCTCTCCGCGTAGGACAAAAGCTGCCCCCTTCGTTGGCTCATTGGCGAGGGGGGTAGTTTTTAAGACCCCCTCTGCGGGCGCACCTGAAAGCGATGTTTCATGGTTAAGTACACCCTCCGTCGCCTTATTCAGGCCATTCCCACCCTATTTGGGATCACTCTATTCTCGTATTTGTTGATGACGGCGGCCCCCGGTGGGCCGGAAGCCGCTCTAACCTTCGATCCGCGCATCACGCCGCAGCAGCGTGAACGTCAGGCAGTCTTGCTGGGTGTGAACGACCCGTTTATTGTCCAGTACGTTCGCTGGTTGTTTGGCAACGACTGGATGCGACGGGATATAGATGGCGACGGTGTATCCGACTATTCCATCCTCATTCCGCTTGGCGTGAATGCGGACGGTACGGCATGCTATTCCGCTCCCTGTGCTCAAATTTTCCCGCCCGGTAATCGCTATGGCATCATTCGAGGCGACTTCGGACGCTCGTTCTTCTACAGGCGACAAGTCTCCACGATGATTGGTGAACGCGTTGCCGCAACCCTTGAGTTGGGGGTTTCCTCGCTCATCACGGGGTTGGTGGTTGGGGTGCCCATTGGCATTTATGCCGCGGTAAAGAAGGGGAGATGGTTTGATACCGCCTCACGGATTCTCGCGGTCGTTTTCAACGCGGTGCCTATTTTCTGGCTTGCCTTGATTCTCATTCTGGTATTTGGTGCGAAACTAGGCTGGCTGCCGATGGGTGGGCGATCTCCAACCGTGTTGACAGGCGGCATTCCTCCAGTCTATGAGCGCATCCAGTACTTAATTCTGCCGACGTTTGTGTTGGCGACGGGTGCCATTGCCGTATACTCGCGGTATATGCGCGCGTCCATGCTGGATGTCATCAGCCAAGACTATATGCGCACGGCGCAGTCGAAAGGGTTGGCTTCCCGCGCGGTTTGGTTCCGTCACGGGGCACGCAATGCCTTGATCCCGCTCGCGACGTTCCTCGGCCCGGCTATCACCGGCCTATTGAGTGGCGCTGCGATTACGGAAACGGTGTTCGGCTGGCCCGGTTTGGGGCGATTTGGCGTTGAGGCTGTTACCGCTCAGGACTTCCCGGTAGTGATGGCGGTGGTGATTATCAGCTCCGTGGCGACCCTGATGGGTTTCATCCTGTCCGATATTCTATACGCGCTGATCGACCCGCGCATCCGCTTCGATTAAAAGGAGTAGAGACAATGGCAACGCAAACTCAGGTTGCGAAATTAAAGGTCGAACGCGGGAGTAAAGATGTTGGCCAGTCGCTCACTCGGATGGCTGTGCGCCGTCTGCGTCGTGACCACCTTACTCTGCTCGCGATCGCCATCATTTTGATAATGGCAGCGATGGCGGCGGGTGCGGAAGTTATCAGCAATGCGCTGAACGTCGATTACCGCACGACAAATGCCGATATCACCTTCCAACCGCTGCTCACCCAGACCGCCATGCCTGATGGCTCGATTGCGTATCACGTGTTGGGTACCGATGACCTCGGACGCGATCATCTGTCGCGCTTGCTCTATGCAGGGCGCATCTCGTTGACGGTAGGCTTCCTTGCAGCGGCGATTTCGCTGACGATTGGTGTATCGCTCGGTATTGTCACCGGTTTTTATGGCGGCATTCAGGACGATATCGTCAACTGGGTGATCGCAACCCTGACCTCCATCCCGTCGCTTTTCCTTCTGCTGATTGTTGCGGCGATCATGCCGTTCGCCAGGCCCAACGACGCTGATCCTTGTGCTCGGCTTCCTCGGTTGGACAGGGGCACGACTCGTCTGGTGCGCGGTGAAACCCTGTCGCTTCGTGAGCGCGAATATGTGATTAGCGCCCGCGCGATCGGTGCCTCGCCGATTCGCATTATGTTCTCGCACATTTTGCCGAACCTGTTTTCGGTGATTGTCGTGACACTGGCGATCGACATTGGCTCTTTGATCTTGGTTGAAGCTGCTCTCAGCTATCTTGGACTGGGCATTAAGCCGCCGACTCCTAGCTGGGGCAACATGCTCACTGGATCGCAGAGCTTCTTCAACAAAGGCGTGCACTTGGTCATTTTCCCCGGGTTGATGATCTTCGTTACGGTGCTCTGCCTGTATGTGATCGGTGACGGCGTGCGTGATGCGTTCGATCCGACGGCGAAAGACTAGCGTTTTCCGCCATCAGTGAAACAGCGATGCTGAAATTCACTTCACTCATGGGGCGTGGTCAGCGGACGGGTAATGCCACGCGGGGCAACCTGCTCTGACCGCGCCACCATGTAGGGTATTTCCTCACAAAATAGACCCCTCTATAAATCACCCATTTCCTACCCACCTGCACACTATCCATGCCAGACCAGCTTCCATGTATTGTGTGGAGAATGCGTTATAGTGTGTCGTCGTTTTCAGTGGAAAATTTGAAATGGAGCGGCACACCATGCAATACCGTGATTTTGGACGAACGGGCTGGAAAGTTTCTGAAATTAGTTTTGGTGCTTGGGCGGTTGGGGGATCATGGGGCAGTGTCGATGATACGGAGTCGATGGCTGCGATGCACAAAGCGCTCGATCTCGGAGTAAATCTCATCGATACCGCCGATGTGTATGGGGATGGTCGAAGTGAGCGCCTGATCGCGCAGCTTCGCAAAGAGCGACGAGATCCCTTTTATGTGATCACCAAGGCAGGGCGTCGGCTCCCTGCCCAAACCGTCGAAGGCTATACTCGCGAAAACCTCACCGCGTGGATCGAGCGCAGTTTACGCAATCTGGACGTTGAAACGATCGATCTAGTACAGCTTCACTGCCCGCCTACGGGACTCTATTATCAGCCGGAAGTCTTTGGCATTCTCGATGATTTGGTGAAACAGGGGAAACTTCGCTACTACGGGGTAAGCGTCGAAAAAGTGGAAGAAGCACTCAAGGCGATTGAATACCCGAATGTACAGAGCGTGCAAATTATCTTCAATGCCTTCCGCTTGCGCCCTGCCGAATTGTTTTTCCCAGAAGCCAAACGGCGCAAAGTGGCAATCCTTGCGCGTGTGCCGCTGGCCAGCGGTTTGCTCACCGGCAAGCTGACGAACCAAAGCACTTTTGCTGCCGATGATCACCGTAATTTCAACCGCCACGGCGAATCGTTCGATGTGGGGGAAACCTTCTCCGGTGTCGATTATGAGACCGGTTTGCAGGCAGTCGAAGCACTCAAGAAAATTCTGCGCCCCGGCGAAACGCTCGCCGCGTTCGCGCTGCGTTGGATTCTTATGTTCGATGCGGTAACGTGTGCCATCCCCGGCGCGAAACGCCCCTCGCAGGCCGAAGAGAATATCCGTGCCGCAGATCTGCCCGCACTCACCGCTGAGCAAATGCAAACCGTGCGCACTATCTACGATCAATCGATCGCCCCGCTGGTGCATCAACGTTGGTAAGCAAGTCCGGATATTCGTGCGGACGAGTCCACTGGACTCGTCCGCTGAAACAATGCGAATGCTTCTATGAGCCAGCAGGCAGTTGTACGGGCAGGACGCCGCTTTCGCTGCACGAGTTGTAATTCGCACCCAAAATCACATCGAAATCTGCCTCGCGCAGTGTAGAAGGCTGAATTACGACGTTTTCAGGCAGAATATTCAGGTTTTCGACGATCGTGCCTAAACTGCTGCCCTTCGTGCGCCCGGTGTAGTCGATTACGCTAGTATCCGTGTAGTCGCTGCGATCTGCGGTGCCCATGGCAACGGCGGCGATTCCTTCCCAGTTCAAGCGATCGACGGCGACCAAATCCAGATTAGGGATGTTGGTGCCATTATAAACGCGTACTACTGCCCCTTCGCTGACGAGTTGGCTGGTGGTCGGCGGATTGTAAAATTCGGTCATCAGCTCATGAACCGCATCAGGATTGGGAAGCTGCACATTGGCTCCATCCGGCGGCGTCCAAGGCGTTGTGTGATAGATCCGGTGGAAGGTATAGCTCTCAATTTGACCCGGATTGAGACTGCTGGCCAGCGGGATCAGCGGCAGTAGGTCTTCCAGCGTCAAATTCGTTTGCAGAAACTGCTGACCTTCACTCCACAGCGTAGGTAGGCTGCTGATCAGTCCGTTATCCCGCGCGCGACGCCAAATGGCCCGCAGAATTTGCTGTTGGCGGCGGCCCCGGTCGAAGTCGGAGCTGCTGCCGCGTGACCGCGCATACCACAGTGCCTCGGCTCCACTCATGTGATAGTAGCCGACAGGCAGCGCGTATTCCCCATCTTCGGTGACGCGGACGGCGGCGCTGGGGATCTCAGTATCGACCAGTGGAAGATCCTGTATCGCACAATCCACCGCGACATCGACCCCACCGACCAGATCGACGATCGTCCGAAATCCTTCCAGATCGACCATCGCGAAGTAGTGGATATTGATGCCGAGGTTATAAAAAATCGTTTGGCGCAGCAAGCCGAACCCGCCATCCGTCCAACCGGAAGATTCACCGTGAAAGTAAGCGAGGTTGAGCCGCTGCATCGTCCAACCGGGAATGTAGACATACAGATCGCGCGGCAGGCTGATCATCGATACCGTTCCGACATCACGGTTGATCGATACGACAATCATGGTATCCGTGCGCAGGGTACCATCCGCCGTGATTTCTTGGTCGTTGCCCATCAACAAAATATTGATCAGGTTGTACTGGCGGTCGATCGCCGGGACTTGTGATGGAATTCCAGTTGGGGCAGCGGCGCCGGGCGCAGTCGTATCATTCAACCACTGCGCTGGGAATGTCGGAAGCGGGCGCAAAGTCGCGGTCTCGGCGATCACCGGAGCGGTAGCAGTAGGCTGTGCCATTTGCGCGCTGCCCGTTGCTTCGGGAGCCGATGGCGTATTGGTGGAAAAGTCTTGGCGTGCGTATGACGAGTCAGCCTTGACCAGCCGAATCGAGGGGATTTCGACACGCGGTGTTGGCGTAATCGTGATCGTCGGGGCGACTGTCGCGGTCGGGCGGTTGACTTCGAGCGCGGTCGCGGTCGCTTGATAGGCAGGGCGGCGTGACTCCGTCTGAGTCTGTTCATCAATTTTGCGTACGGCTAAAGCAACCGTTTGGGCACCTTGCCACACGCAGGCGGCAATCAACAGCAGCGGCACCAGCCGGAAAACGATCAAACGAATCCAGCGCGGCACGCGAGTTGGTTTGTGCTGCTCCATACAAACTCCATCTTTCGCACAAAAGAGAGGGCGTTTGTTCGGCCAAACGCCCTGAGCGGCTCATCACTATAGCGGATCTCTGATAAGGGGTCGATACTCAGTCGCACATCATTGAAAGATCACAGGGATCACGCAGGATTGCAGCACTTGTTCGCTCACATCCAGAACGGAGAGGCGCAGATAGTGCAGTCCTTGATCGTAATCGTTGGTGTTCAGCAGGGTCAGTAACCCTTGGCTGATGGGTTCAGTGCTGCGCGCATACAGATCATAAATATCCCGTGCCGCTGGCCGAATTTCAATTCGGTAGGAGGTGAATCGTTCACCATCGGCTGTACCGGTAATGTCGATGAGTCCGCTCAGCGTTTCGCCGGGGAGCGGAGACACAATCAGCGCGTTTTGCAGCGAACACCCCTGCGCCAGATAGGTCTGATCGGAGGGCAGCAGCAGCGGAATGGTCGTCGCCGCTGGAATCTGCGGCGCGTTGGGGATACGCAGCATTTGACCCACACTGATGGTCTCGTTGATAGGCAGACAGTTGAGGCGGCGCAGCGCATACACACTGGTTCCGACCGACCGCGCGATCGCGTACAGGGAAGTATCCGCCGTCACGGTGTAATCGATGCCGATGGTTGTTGGAACACACTCGGTCACACCTGCCTCCGCAGTCGTCTCTGGGGTTACTTCGAGTGTCATTTCGGCAATGGCAGCGGTAGGTGTCACAACGCTGATCGTTTGCGCTGCGGATGGGACGATCACGGGCGTGGTTGAGGTGGCCGCTGAAGTCCTGCTCGGCTGTACAGGGATGGGGGTTTCGGTTGGCGTGACGGTTGTTGAGGCCATCGTTACGTCAGCGATCGTCATCGTACGTGTCGGAGTAACGGTTGAGGTCGCTGTAGGTGTTGAGGGTGGTATCGTCGGCGGTGTAGTGCTGGTTTGGGCATCGACTCGCTGCGTTGTTGCTGGCGCAGTCGTGGACGTAATCGTTGCCGCTTCGATCGAAGGATTGGCGATCGTATCAACAGCTTGCACTTGAGTGGGTGAGGCGTTCGTCACGATCGCGATCGTAGCGATTAACGGTGCTGCTGTACGGGTGACTGCTGGTGAAGGGGTACGCGTGTCGATCGGGGTAATCAGCAGTGTTCGGGTCGGTGTATGGCTGATTGGAGGGGCGGTGCCATCGGTATTGCTCACCGCGCCCAACGTCACATCACCGTTATCGGCAGCAGGAGACGTGCGGTTGGAAAGCGATAAGACCACGCCGAAAATTAAGGCGAAGACCAACACCGCTACCACAGCAACGGCGACGAGCAGTTCTCCTCCAAGATCACGGCGCATGGCGATTTACTCCGTAGTGGCACCCAACGCAGCGGCAGCATTCGGCGGTAGTGATTTGGGCGTTCCGGCGGTCGCAAAGGGGAGCGTGAAATGGAACGTGCTGCCTTCCCCCGGCGCGCTGTCTAGCCAGATGACCCCGCCGTGCGCTTCGATCAGCGCTTTGGCGACGGCTAATCCTACCCCTGTATCACCCAATCCTTGAATCAGCGGATTTTCCGCGCGATATTTGCGCGCAAACACGCGTGCTTGTTCTTCGGGTGTGATGCCTTCCCCATGATCGGTGATCGAAATGAACGCGGCATTCGGGTGTTTGCCGTTTCGGCCCACCGTCAGCGGCGATGGGGCATACGGGCGTGCGCTGACGACGATGTCGCGTCCCGGCGGCGAGGCGAGATAGGCATTGGTGAGGAGCTGCCCGACGATTTGGCTGATGGCATCATGATCGCCCTGAACGGGAGGCAGGTTGTCATCAAGCTGCAAGGTAATGGTTAAGCCCTTTTCGCGCATCTGATTCGAGGCTGCGGTCAGCGAATCTTCAATGACGCCGATCATATCGACCTGCTGCTGCGCTAATGTGAAGCGCCCTGCGTCGAGGAAGGTCACCCGGATCAGATCATCGATCATCGCCGTCAGGCGGGTGATGTTGGCGCTCACACGCTGTAGGAATTTGCGCTGCATTTCGCCCAAAATCCCCGCCGATTCGTTAAGCATTAGCTCGACGTACCCAACGATCGAGGTCATTGGCGTGCGCAGTTCTTGCAGCATTCCCAACATCAATTCGGGATTGTCCGGTTGGTATGCGACCATCGGTGTAGCGGCGGCATTGGCGCGTACCTGAAGCGTTTGGATGCGATCTTCGGCGGCAGCGAGCGCAGTGCGTGATTCGTACAGGGCTTTTTCCAAGTCGCTGCGCTGTGAAGAAAGCTGTTCGATCATGCGGGTGAGCGAACCCACCCCATCGGTGCCCATTTGACCGATGCGTTCCCGGTCGCCTTCGACACGTGCCAGCAGCAGTTCGCGATCCGTCTGTGCGGCGCGCAGCTCGGCGATCAAGCGGTCGCGTTCGCTGTTGAGTGAACTCAACTGATCGGCGAGCCCCTTGACTTGATCGCGTAGAGACGAGGTTTCTTCCTGTGCTTCACTCAATTCACGTTCAAAACCGACCGCCTCTGCCAGCAGACGGTTCGCCTGCTGTTTCAGTTCTTCCTGCCGCTGAAGCATATCTTCACGTTCGCCGCGCAGTCGATCGCGCTGCTTCGTGGCCGCTTCCCGGTCGGCTGCAAGGTTCTGAATATCCGTCTGCAATTTGACCAGACGGGCTTCGCGCTCGTCCTCACGGCGGATCGCATCCTCGTAGCGGGTGCGTTCGCTCATCAGGGCGTCACGTTCCTGTTTTGCCTGCTCGTAGCGTGCCTGATAGCTGGCGCGCTGCTCGAACAACTGGCCGATCACCTGCGTGATGCCCGCGGTACCCTCTTCAACACCCAACGCTTTCAACTGCGTCTCGATGTCCGCCAGTTTCCCTGCCATCTGACCATGTTCGATTTCCAGACGGGCCTTTTCGCGGCTCATCCGTTCGATCATCTCCTGCACGATTTGCGGGATGGGGGCTTGACCGGAAGCGCGCAGTTCAGCGATTTCCGCTTGCAGACGATCACGCTGTGCTTGCAGTTCGTCGCGTTCGCGGTTGATCGCTTCGATCAGTGTCTTATACACGGCATCATTATCGCCCGCACCCACCCCTGCGAGCGTCGTTTCTGCCTCGCGCAGCCGCGCCATCAAGTGTTCGCTCTCTTCGCGCAGCCGTTGTTGTTCCTCGCCCATCGCCAGCATTCGCTGAGAGGCGCTCAACCCTTCTTGCGAGTCACCGAGGCGGGAGGCGACTTTCGTCCGCTCGTCATCCAGCTCCATCTTCAGTTGAACGATCTGCTGACCTAGTGTCGTGATCTGATCCCGTGCGCCTTCAAGTTCACTTCGGGTTTCCTGCCATGCGGCGACGACCGAATCTTGATCAACCTGATCCGGCGACACGCCCTGAAGCATCGCCTGAATCACCCGGTTTTCCGCATTCATGCGTGATTCGCGGGCGGCACGGCTTAATGCCAGCAAATTCGCCGCGATGATACCGATTCCGCGCAGCAGTTCTTGTTCACTGTCGCTCAATTCGCGTGCCGCATAGGGCAGCCCGATCAGCAGCACCGCCAGCAGCTCTTTGTCGCTGGTGAGCGGTTGGAAATAAGTCGGGCCAAAGATGTCGAGATCCATGCGCGTGTATAGATCGCGCAGTTCGTCGGTATTGCGATCCATATACAGCGGACGCTGCATTCGCCGTTCAATCGCGTTTTGCAGAGTCGGCTGATCATCCAAATTCAGCGAAATGCCGGTGATCGTGCGGCCCATCACGCGGTCAATGCCAATCGAAAATTCGGCATAGTGCGGATCAGTCACATTCAGCAGTGCGCCGATGTCGGCTTTGAGCACCGACAGCGCTGCGTTGACGATTTTCTCTGGGATGCTTTCTGGTGTTGCTTTTTCGAGGATCAGCCCAAGGGCTTTCATCAACTGTGCCGATTCACGTTCTACGACCGGCGCGGGTGTGTGATCAAATGTCGGCGGCGGCGGGATAAACTGCGGCACGACGACCGGTGCCGTGCCAGCCATCGATTCGATCTCCGCCTCCAACGTGGTGACGACCGTGCGATAAATCAGCGCGGGCAGGATGATCAACGAAGTGAGGAAGGTAAGCCGCATTGCGCCTGCATAATGCCCGCTAAGCTGACCGCCTGTGATCTGCACCAAGGTAAGCGCGCCGCCAATAAACACGACGCCAAAATACACGATCTTCAGCGGTGCATCCGTGACCATGCGGAAGAAGGCCACACACATCACAATTCCGGCTAGGGCAAGCAGCGTAGGGATGAACGTCCATGTCACGCCGAAACTGCTGTTGTTGAAAGATTGGGTTGTGTATGCCGATGCCCAGTCGAGGCCGGTGTATACATAGCCAAGGATGACCAGCACCATCAGCACCAGCACCGCCATTGTCACCGAACGCCCGCCATGATCGCTGTCAGCGGTCAAAAATGCCCACCCAAGCAGCATCAAGGTGATCACTTGTGCCGCGCGTTCCATGGGCGGCAAAATCGCATCGGCAGATTGGTTGGCTAACAGCGCGAAAAGCGCGCCAACCATCAACATCGCCCATACGATTACCGTGCCGAGGGTGCCCAACAGGTAGCGACCGGGGGGACGTTCACCACGCCGCCGCAGGCGCTGCCCCAGTGCCATAAAGAAACTGACCTGTGTGAGGGCGATCACCGCAAGGTAATACAGCAGATCACCCGGTGGGCGTGTAAAAATGTTCAGGAAGTCGACGGGAGCTTCTATCACGGCATTACCCTTTAATGTCTATAACCATTGTATCATTTATCAAACGCGCGCGTGGGTGAATCTGCTGTTTGCAATCCGTTATAGACGGGTTCACATGTTGACCTGCGCGCCTCAGTCGGCTACACTGAGATGCGTCCAACCATTACGCATCAAACTCCATGACACGTTCTTTGTCAATTAAACAATCAGCGCGTGCGCTCCAAAAGACACCTTTTCTCCTTGAACTGATTCGGAAAACATGGCGATTCACCCGCCCTCGCTATACCGCTGGGGCGGTGGGTGTGATCTTCAACGACTCCGGCGCGGTGCTCATTGTCGAACATGCTTACCATGCCCATACCCCTTGGGGCCTTCCCGGTGGGTATCTGGATAACCGCGAAGATCCCGACCATGCCGTCGCGCGTGAATTGGTTGAAGAACTGTCGCTTAGGGTTGAGGTGGGGCCGATTGTTCATATCGAACGCAACTATGCATCCCATCTTGATCTAGCGTATTTGTGCCGTATGCAGGGCAGCATCGGCGCACTCAGCAGCGAGTTGATCAGCTATCGCTGGTCAGCGCTTGACGATCTGCCCGATCTTTCCGATTTTCACCGCCGTGCGATTGATGCAGCGGTGAATCGAGTTCCCGTTCATCAGTGGACGTAAACCTCATATGTCAACCATTGGCGTAGGACTTGGCAGCCGCCGCCGTGCGCGCCGCTTCCCGATCATCCCCTTCCTCTCGTGGGTGCTGCTGATCATGGCGCTCGGCTTGTTCTTCTTCCATTTGATCCGCTTTAGCCAGCAGAACAGTCTGTTTTCGGGCGATGTGACGATCGCAGGGGTTGATGTCGGCGGCCTTACCGCTTCTGAAGCGATCACCCGCGTGGAGCAGATATACGCCCAGCCGGTGACGTTGTGGTATGCCGACAGCCCTATTCAGCTTGATCCGGCATCGCTTAACTGGCGCACCAACCGTGAAACCATGCTCGCCGATGCGCAGGCGACCGGTGAGCAGGAAGCCGCATTTGGACACGATTCCTCGATTATTTGCTGGGGCGACAGCGCTCACAGGTTGTCGATGTGCCGCTTTCGGCACAGTACCAAGAAGCGGCGCTGCAATCTTTCATCGATGATGTGGCACGCCGCTACGATCGTCCTTCCGGAACCGCCAGCTATGATCTTGCCACGCTGACCGTACGCCCCGGTTCGACCGGTTATGTGCTGGATACGCGCACTGTGATGCCGATGATCGACGCGGCGCTGCGTTCGCCTACCCACCGTGAAGTCGTTCTGCCGGTGTCATCCAGCGACTCGCGCGGCGCGGGCTTGGATACGCTGCGGCAAACGATCATCAGCTATCTGGACTCCGAAGGCTTCATCTACGATGGGCAGTCTACCGTGGCTTCTGTGTTCGTGATGGACTTGGAAACCGGGCAGGAGATGAGCATCCTCGGTGATGTAGCGGTCAGCGCGGCCAGTACGGTCAAAATTGGCATCTTGATCGACTTCTTCCGCAACCTTACCTTTGCGCCGAATCAGGATTACGCATTCCTGATGATTCAGTCTTTGCTGTGCAGCAATAACAGCTCATCGAACTTCATCATGCAGATCATTGGGCGTGATGACCTGTTTACGGGCATTGCCGATGTGACGAATACGCTTCAATACCTCGGTGCCAGCAACAGTTTCATCACCGCGCCGCTGTATGTCGCTGAAGATCAGGTGCTTGGTTCGATCCCCGCACCCACCACCAACCCGAATCCCAACTTCAACACCGCGCCCGATCCGTATAACCAAACGACGACTGAAGACCTCGGCACCCTGCTGAGCATGATCTATGACTGCGCGAATCTGGGATCGGGCTTGATGGCGGCGTACCCCAACGGGGAATTCACGCAGACTGAATGCCGCCAGATGCTCAATATCATGAGCGCGAATGATCTGGAACGGCTGCTGCAAGCGGGCATCCCATCCGGTACGACGATCGCCCACAAGAACGGCTGGCTGGACAACATTCATGGAGACGCGGGGATCGTGTACCCGCCGAACGGCCACAACTATGTGATCGCGGTGTTCGTGTGGGAAGACTCCGACTTCTTCAGCTATGCGCGCGCATGGCCGCTGGTTGAGGGGATTTCGCGGGCGACATGGAATTACTTCAGCCCCGACGATCCGCTGATCGCGCCGCGCACCGATATTCCGGTCGAAGCGCAGGCGTGTACGTCCTTTGCGCCGCCCTACGGCGAAGTCAACCTCGATGACATCAATTCATGGCGAGCGAACGCTCAACCCTCGGCTGATACAGGCTCGTAGTTCAACCACAACGCAGCGTGAGCGCATGACCCGTTCAGGGGTCATGCGCTCCATTTTTCGACAAACGGCACCCACATAGTGCCAACAAGTGACGTTTGGAGAAATTTACCTGCAAAACAATGTAAAGTTATATTTGTTAAACGCTAATGTAAAGCACAAAAGAAAACTGAATTAAAGAGTCAACGCAAAGACGCTAAGGGTGAAAGCCACAAGGGAAAACCTTCTTTGTTTGCGGATTCGCCTCATTGCGCCTTTGCGTGAAGTTCTTTCCTGTTCCTACATAAGCTTCCTGTTTGACAGCTTCACAATAAAAGATGCGCCGGACATGATAGAAAAGCGGCCTTGAGCAGACCCAAAAGGCAGATAATGATTCTCAGCAAAATCCGAGACCCTCGATTGATTACCGTGCGGCGCGGCGGAACCTTACAGGATGCTGATCATCACCGGTTGGCGCTGTGGGCGGCGGACTGCGCACAGCACGTCCTGCATCACTTTGAGCAAGTGCAGCCCGATGATGATCGTCCGCGCCTTGCAATTGAGCAGGCGCGCGCATGGGTGCGCGGCGAAATTACCATGATGCAGTCCCGCACCGCCGCCGGACATGCGATGGGCGCGGCACGAAACCTCAAGGGGGCGGCGAGAGAAGCGGCGTATGCTGCCGGACAAGCCGCCGCGGTGGCTCATGTGGCTGCACATGAACTGGGGGCAGCCGCCTATGCGATTCGGGCTGCACGGGCAGCGGCTTCTGAAGCGGAACGGACAGCGGCAGGGCGGCTGGAGTGCCAGTGGCAGCGCGCACAACTTCCCGACGACATTCGAGAACTGGTACTCGACGATCAACGGCTGCGCAATGCGCTTTGCTGGTTCGTATTCGACTGCTGAACTGCGGAGAAGAAGCGGATTAGCGCTTTACCTTGAAGTAGTCCATCGCGTCATTCACGGTTTCCAGCAGCGTGAACACCATGTCCAGCCCCATCACCTGCAAGATGTCGCGGACACGCGGTGAATAGGCACACAGCACCAGATCCCCTTTGGCATCGCGGGCGCGCTGCCATACGCTGACCAGCATCTTGATCCCCGCGCTGGAGACGTATTCCACATCGGTGCAGTCTACAATCAAACCGCGCCGCCCTTCGCTGATCTGGCGGAGCATTTCAGTTTCCAGCGGTTTGGCGGTGGTGCGGTCAATGTGACCCTGTGGGGCAATCAAGCTAATTTTAGGATTGAGCGGCACCACACGGAACGCTGGTGTGGCAGTGTCAGCAACCGGGGCAAGCGGTTCGGTGGGGACACGTTTTGTGAGCGTTAGGATATTGCGGCTGCCATCCCGTTCATAGGCAACCTTATCCATCAACTTCTTGATGAAGTAAATTCCCCATCCCCCATGCTTGCGATCCTCAAGATTTTTGCTGCGATCGGGATCGGGCTGCATGGTGGGATCGAACGGCGGCCCTTCGTCCTCAATGCTGATGACAAAGGTATCACTGCGCTGTGTACAGATCACGGTTAGGAGTTGGTCAGTGCGCAGCAGCCCGAAACCATGTTCGACGACATTGGTGCACGCTTCGTCTACCGCCAAACGGCAGTGATGGACGGCTTTATCGTCGAACCCGGCTTCACGTGCGGCCTCCACGACGAAATCACATACCGAAGGTACGTTTTCCACTATCGCTGCGACCCGAATGCGCCGTTCCGCTACCATGGAATGCCCGCTGCGTATGAAGTAGGAGGGTTAAAAGCTGCCAATCGCATCGACTTGACTGGGAAAGACACGAAAAACCGTATCCAACCCTGCGATTTCAAGGATTTCCTGCACACGTTCGGACGGCTGCACCAGACGGAGATCCCCGGCCTGTTTGGTGGCTTTCTTATAGGCCGCGACCAACTCTCGCAATCCGGCGCTGCTCATGTAGTCCACCTGTGCCAAATCGAGGACGAGGTTATGAAAGCCGCCGCTGATGGGACTGGCAAGCGCTTCCCCGAATTGGTGGGCATTCAGGCTGTCTACCCGTCCCTTGACTTCGATGATTGCTATAGTGCCCTGCTCAGAAGTCGAAATTTCCATAGTCGAATTGTTCCCTTAAATGCCCATATACACGATTATACTCAATGCATGCTGCATCAGAAAGTGAGGTTGGTAATCCCGCCCTTGTTTTTGCGGAGTACAATCGATACCGTATCAGCGTGGGGCGGTGAATGATGCCCCTGACGAGGGTTAATCGATGGATTTCGGGACGTTTCTCTTTCTCTGCCTCCTCATGAATATTCCGCTGTTTATCATCCAGCGCAGCGAACGGAAAAAGCGGCTGATCGTCTTCTTGGTGATGCTGATCCCGTTTGAATTGATTCGCCGTTATACGTGGTATCGCGATGTGCATACCGAAGCGTGGATCGCTTTCGTGATCGCGCTGCTCATCAACTTTTTCTTCTGGGCGCTGATCGGGCGCTATAACCCGGTTGGAAGCAGCGATCGCATCAAAGTGTACGGCTTGGACGATTGATCACGGGGAATAAAAACGGGGCGCTCACGCACAAGTGCGCATGAACGCCCCGCTGCTGGCTTGAAAGCGCAAACTAGCCAATCACATTGAGCGGAATCACATCGGCATTGAGCAGGAGCGCCACTCCGCGGGCGGCAATCGCTTTCGCCATCGCGTTGAGCGCTTGACCTGCTGCCGTGTCCGGCGGTTACCGCGACAGGCCGCCCGAAGTCGCCGCCTTTGCGCACTTCGGCATCGAGCGGAATACGGGCGAGGAACGGCAGATTTTCTCTTTGGCCAGCTTTTCACCGCCGCCGGTGCCGAAGAAATCGCCCGCCATGTTTTCGACAATACCAAGGATTGGCACATTGAGCGTTTCGAACATCGCCACGCTGCGCACGGCGTCCGAAATCGCGACATCCTGCGGCTGTGTGACGACGATGGCCCCGGTGAGCGGGAACGACTGCGCCAACGAAAGCGGTGCATCGCCCGTGCCCGGCGGTAGATCGACGATCATGTAGTCCAATTCGCCCCAATTGACATCGGTGAAGAACTGGCGAATGGCGCTGTGCAGCATGGGGCCGCGCATGATCATCGGCTTATCGGGATCGATGAGGAAGCCGGTGCTGATCACCTTCACGCCGTAGGCTTCCATCGGCATCATTTTGTTATCCACCACACGCGGGCGACCATTGCCCACGCCGGTCATCATCGGTAGGTTGGGATTGAGAATGTCCGCGTCGATTAAGCCAACGCGCGCTCCGGCTTCCGCCAGCGCAACGGCGAGGTTGGTCGAAATCGTGCTTTTGCCGACTCCACCCTTGCCGCTGTGCACTGCGATGATGCTGCGCATAGGCACTTCGAGCCGACCGAACATCTTCTTATCGGTAGGTACCTGTGCATCCCATTTTACGTCTAGGTGTGAAATTCCCTGCACTTTGCCGATCACCGCCGCGTTACACGAGGCTAAAATCACATCCTTGAGCGGACAGGCAGGGGTGGTCAACATGATGGTGAAGCGCGCCGTATCGTTTTCTATCGAAAGGTCGCGCACCATATTCAGCGAAACGATGTCTTTATGCAATTCAGGCTCAATAACGGTCGAAAGTGCCTGCATGACTTGGGTTTTTACATCGGTCATTGCTTGCTCCGAAAAGTCGGTCTCCATGCGAATTATTATAACCTAGATAAGCAAAATAGAGGCAGATGATCTTCGTTACCTGTTTTGCCGCTAAGCATCGGCGCGTCGAACGGACATATGCTCGCTGCTGGTGTTCACGCGGTAATCGATCATGTATTGATCCCCCGGCTCTACATTGACGGGATTACCCAATACCCATGCGGCATTATTCCAGTTGGGCGTGACTTCCCGATCCGCAATGGCGTTGGTGAGCGAAATGCCTTCCGCTAGATCGGCAGTGAAGTACAAGGCCACCGTATTGAGCCGTCCCGACCGGATAATTTCCACCTGTGGGGACACACTGAACACAAGCGGATTTTCACGATCCAATCGTAGATCCGTCAACAGCACCGGCTTACTGAGTCGTTTCCAAGCGGCGATCTGCGGCCCGTAGAAATGGGCTTGCTGGGAAATGGTTTGTACAGCGGTGCGCAATGGCGCAAAATCGATCCCATACCACTCCTGCCAGCGGGCCGTGTTCCACTCGTTAAACATGTACGTATCGAACGTCATCGGGGGCATTTCCAGCAGCAGCGCGTACACCTTAAGCTGCTGTGGAATGCAGCGCGCACCCGGTTTGATGAAGCGATGCAGCCCATCATTGATGTATTTGAGCAGCCCTTCGCCAAACGGATCGTTGCCGAGAATTTCACTGATGAGCACGTCTGCTTTTTCCTGAAGAGTCACATGTGTGGAATTCCCCCGAATAATCTGTACCCGATCGTCTACTTGATTTGCGGCGAAAACCTCCGTGGCAAGTTCAGCGATGCTGGATGCTTCGATAGCGTACACACGCGAAGCCCCTGCTTGCGCCGCCGCGACGGAAAGTACCCCCGTTCCCGTTCCGATTTCCACGACTACGTCGCCCGGACGCACCATCTGTTTGATGGCACGAATGTACTGCTCGGTACGCAGGCGATCGTTTAACATGGATGCTTGACCCGTCGCCGAGGCGAATCCATAGCTATCTTTGGCAATTAAGGGCTGCTGTGCCTGCTCGTTGGTCACCAGCGCGCCTATATCGATCATGAGATATAAATCATTCATCAGCTCCGTCCAGTCGGTCAGGCCGGTGACCTGCTTGGAAAGGGCTGAGGTTCCTTCTTTGACGGTTTTTGGCTGCGCGAAGGTATCGTGAATGGCGAGTGCATAGCGCCCAGCTAAAAACCTTACATTATCGACAGTGATGTGAACATGGTCGTATAGGTCGATTTCGAGGGAGAGACTTGGGCGTCGTCGTAAGACTAGCCGCGGATCAATCATGAAACGTACTCCATTCAATACGTCGTGATCTTCTTGATCGTCCCAATGGGTGGTTTGACTTCCATGGGATCAGAATGAAAAGGCGCTCGCCGTTCAGCGAACGCCCTCCAATGCAGACAGCTTGTGTGGGATGCAGCTTTGGGCAGCACTCGTTACTGGATGCCCAACCGTGCATCGCGTGCGCGTTTGCGTGCCAGCGCTTCCTGACGACGCGCCAAACGAGCAGCCTTTTCGGTTTCATCTTCGGCAGGTGCGGCTACTACTGCGGCGGCAACAGCGCCATCGCTCGTGCCCGCAGACGCGGCCCATTCAGCGCGCACTTCTGTATAAGGAGTGCTGACCGGAGTTGGTTGCTTGCCCTGCTTCTTCATTTCCTTGATGTTATCGCTGTGTTCCCAACCGCCGCGATCGGTCGCTTCTTCGGTAGCGGTCGTGGGGGCGATGTTGTACCAATAGCTGAACGGTTTGCTCAGCTTTTTCTTGTCGTAGATGTGATTGCCGGTGCGGTCATAGCTCGCCAGTTCGTAGTCGTGATCCATCTTGATCGCATCGAACGGGCAGAATTCAGCGCAGAAGCCGCAGTTCATGCAAATGTCGATGTCGATGAAGAAGGCTTCCGGCTGCGGAATCGGACGCTTGGTGACTGGGTCTTCGCCACGCACGATCCAAATACACTGCGGCGGACACACCTTCGAGCAGATACCGCACGAGGTGCACCAATCTTCGTTCGGGCGCTCCGGGTGATCCGGGTCTTCCGTCACAAGGAAAGGCACAAAGCGGAAGCGTTCAGGGACGGCGATTTTCTCTTCGGGGTACTGAACGGTGTAAATCCCGCGCGAATTCACGCCCTGCCGATCGTCGAAGCCTTCACCGGTCTTGATGACACGGCGGCCTAAATACTTGATGTCTTCGACATAGGTGGTGATGAAGTGTTTTATGGTCACACCCAGACCTTTGATAATGCCGGTTCCGTACATGGCGCTCCTCAATGCTGCTTCATGTTTCGGTAGGGGCAGAAAATCTCGCGCCTGCCCCTACATGCTTATTTTAACGATCCGTTTCGCCCAATACGATGTCGATGCTGCCGAGGATCGCCACAATATCCGCGACCTTGTGACCTTTGGACATCTGCCCCAACGGGGTCAAGTTGATGAACGAAGGTGCGCGCACATGATAGCGCCAAGGATTCTGTGGGCCTTTGGGATCACCCTGCGACACCGTGTAGAAACCGAGTTCGCCCTTCGGGTTTTCCACGCGGCCATACGATTCGCCAAGCGGAACGCGCGGCATGTAGATCGCCTTGTTGCCGCTGAACACGCTTTCGCCCTTGGTGGCTTCCAACCGCGGCAGCACCTGCTTGAGGATGCGAACACTTTCGCGCATTTCATCCAAGCGGATCAGATAGCGGTCATAGATGTCGCCGTTGTAACGCACTGCCACATCGAAATCGAGTTCGGGGTAGATGCTGTACGGGTCGGCACGGCGCACGTCATATGCGACGCCGCTGGCACGCAGGAGCGGGCCTGCCGCGCTGTAGGCGATCGCCATTTCAGCAGGCAGATAGCCGACGCCCACGGTACGCGTCTTAATGATTTCGCTGTCCGTCAAGTAGCGATCCAGTTCATCGATGGCTGACGGAATGCGTTCGTTGATGAGTTCGGTCAGGTAGTCCATCGTGTTGAAGTCGCGCACGCGGTCGTTCAACAGATTGGCAGTGCTGTGGATGCGCTCCGGAATATCCTTGGCAACGCCTTGGAAACGCATGTAATTCGGCATCAAGCGGCTGCCCGCCGTCGCTTCAAAGAAGTCGAGGATGCGCTCGCGTTCAGAGATGGCGTACAGCGCCGGGGTGAAGAATGCGCCGAGGTCGTTCAGCAGGAAGCCGATCGCCCACATGTGATTGACGATACGCGTCAGTTCGACCATCAACACGCGGATGACTTCCGCGCGGTAGGTGGGTGCTTGGTAGCGCGCGCCTTTGGAAAGGAGCTGTTCGACGGCCAGTGCGTAGCCGAGGTTGTTGCTCATCCCGCTGATGTAGTCGAGACGGTCGGTGAACGGCATGTTGTGATTCCATGCGTTGCGTTCGCCGATTTTCTCGTGGTTGCGGTGCAGGTAACCCATCACCGGCTCAAGCTGTTCGACGGTTTCACCGTTCAGCTCGACCACCATGCGGAACACACCGTGCGTGCTGGGGTGGTGCGGGCCAAGGTTGACGACGAGGCGATCCGTCTTGATGCCTTCTTCGTCAAATTCGTCTTGCACATCGACGCCCAAGCCCATCCCGCTGTACAACTTCGATTCGGTTGTATCGCTTAAGCGGCTGAGGTCAAGGTCAGCCGGGTATTTCACGTTCTTGCCGAAGACGGTCAGTTCTTCCGCACGGCGCGCATAGCCCTGCGGCCAGCGGCTGTCGAACGGTTTTTGTTCCTGCTCGTAGTAGGCTTCTTTCCAATCCTTGCGCAGCGGATAGCCATCGAAGCCTTCCCACATCAGGATGCGTTTCAGGTTCGGGTGACCGGGGAACTTGATGCCCAACAGGTCATAGGCTTCGCGTTCCTGAAAGTCGGCACCCGGCCACACGTCGATCACCGAAGGGATTTCGGCGTTGTCGCGCGGGGTTTGCGCTTTGAAGACCAGCGCTGGCCCGCCGCTCGTGCGGTAGGCGTGATACACCATTTCCAAATGATCACCGAAGCCGAGATAATCGACCCCGGTGGCGCTGGATAGATAGTTGAACCCCAGTTCATCGCGGATGGCACGCGCCACTTCGGGCAGGTGCTTGCTGTCCACGATCACGCCGCCGTAACCCTGCCGGGTATCGTCCTTGACGGCTTCGGGAAATTTTTCTTTGAGGTGGCTGATCGCGGTTGCGACATCCACGGTCGTAAGCTGTGCGGGGGCAATTGCTTGATCGGTCATGGTTGGTATCCTTATTCCTTACCCTGCGCAGCCTTCTTGCGTGCCAAAGCAGCTTCGCGCTTTGCCATACGCGCTGCCTTTTCGGGATCGACTTCCGCAGCAGGTTCCGCTTTCGGCGCTTCAACTGCCGGAGGCGCACCCGCCTGATTCGCCACATCCGCCGTGACCGATTCGACGGTCGGGACGGCGCGCGGTCTGCCAATATCCATTGCCGCCGCCGGGAGTTCGCGTGTTCCCATGCCGCCGCCGTTGGCTGCACGTTCGGCCTGCTGGCGGATCAATTCCATCTGGCGCGGGTCAATGATGTCGGCGCTCAGGATCGGAATCGGGACGGGATCGCTAGGCCCTACGCCATACCACGGCACGTCGTCCATGTTCGTAAGCGACTGCCCATCGATCTTGCGCTGAAGGGCAATCAACCCATACATGAGTGCCTGCGGGGTGGGCGGGCAGCCGGGGACATACACATCCACCGGGACATACTGGTCAATGCCGGAAACGACGTTGTAGCCTTCCTTGAAGGGGCCGCCACCGCTGGCACACGCACCCATCGCGAGGACATACTTCGGTTCGGGCATTTGATTGTAAAGGCGCACGATCGGAACGACCATCTTTTTTGTGACGGTGCCGCTGACGATCATCAAGTCAGATTGGCGCGGTGAAGCGCGCATCACTTCCATACCGAAACGTGCCGTATCATAACGGGACGCAGCGGTGGCGATCATTTCAATCGCGCAGCAAGCCAAACCGAACAACATCGGCCAAATCGAGGAACGACGGCTCCAGTTATAGATGCGGCTGAGGCTTGTTATCGCGACGTTATTCTGCATATCCGCCGGAATGGGGAATTCCGTGTTATGCAGTTCACGGAGATCGAGTTCACTCATATTTGATGGACCTCTTCATACCACTCACGCAGAATATCTCTCAGGATATCCTCATTGACCAACGTTGGATCGTCCGCAAAGTTCGGGAGCGAGACAACGAGGTCAACCAATTCGGCTTCACCCACCGTCTCTACATCCACATCAGGGTATACCGCCATCAAGCCTAAGACGATCTCGAAGGTCGATTCCCAGTACAACTTGTTTGCAAAGGAATTACTGCTCATTAACCACTATTTTACCGCACTTTGTGCCAATTTGTGCAATCAGCGTCTTGCTTATTCCCTCGCAAATAAAACTGTTTTCGCTCCGGTTAAAACCACAGGAACACCGCCTAAAACGGTGTCCCTGCGGTTTCGTCCGTTATTTACTTATTCGCGGTTGTCGATTTGAGCGCGCTGCAAGCGACCGCTGTAATCCACATAGACGGATTTCCATTCGGTAAAGCTGTCCAATGCCGCTTGACCGGCTTCGCGCATCCCGTTGCCGGTGCCGCGCGTGCCGCCAAACGGGAATTGAATCTCAGCGCCTGTGGTGCCGTGATTAATGTACACAATTCCGGTGGTTAAGTCACGGATGGCCCGGAAAGCGGCGTTCACATTTTCTGTGAAAATGCTGCTCGACAGCCCGTAAGCGACGCCATTGTTCACTTCAATCGCTTGTTCAAGCGATTTTACCTCAATCATCGAGAGGACAGGGCCGAAGATTTCCTCACTGCCGATACGCATTTCCGGCGTCACGTCGCTGAACAGGGTCGGCAGATAGAAGTAGCCGCGCCCTAATTCAGGGCGAGCACCGCCCACGAGCACGCGCGCGCCTTCGCTGCGCCCAATATCGACGTAGCGTTCAACTTTTGTGCGGGCTTTCTCGTTGACCAGTGGGCCAACCTGCACGCCTTCGTCTAAGCCGCTGCCTACCTTGAGCGTTTTCGCCTGCTCGACCAAGGCTTCGATCAGCTTGGGCTTGATTCCGCTTTGCACGATCAAGCGGCTGGTGGCGGTGCACGCCCGGTGGTGCCGTACGCGCTCCATGTGATCGCCTTGATCGCAAGGTCAAGGTTCGCATCGTCCATGACGATGATGGCGTTTTTGCCGCCCATTTCGAGGCAGACTTTCTTACCCAACGCTGCCGCGCCTGTGTAGACCTTCAAGCCCGTATCGGTTGAGCCGGTGAAGGAAATCACGCGCACGTCGGGATGACTGACGAGCGCTGCACCGGTTTCGCCCGCGCCAAGCACCAAATTGAATACACCAGCAGGCACGCCTGCATCAATGAACGCTTGGACGAATTCCGCCGCTGTGAGCGGGGTGTCTTCGCTGGGCTTCCAGACGAGCGTATCACCTGCGACGAGCGCGGGCAGAATATTCCAACTGGGGACGGCGACCGGGAAGTTCCAAGGGGTGATCAAGCCGATTACACCCGCCGAATCGCGGATCGCCATGCCGAATTTGTCCGGCATTTCGACGGGCGCGGTATAGCCCAACATGCGACGGCCTTCGCCGCCCATGTAGTACGCCATGTCGATGGCTTCCTGCACATCGCCGCGTGCTTCGCTTAGGACTTTGCCCATTTCCTGAGTCATCGTGCGGGCAAGCGCTTCCTTACGCTGTTCGAGCACCTGCGCCACGCGATACAGCACCTCACCGCGCCGTGGAGCGGGGACGAGTCGCCATTCTTTGTAAGCTGCTTTGGCTGCTTTTACCGCCGCGTCGATGTCGGCTGCGCCGCTTTTGGCTGCGCTGGCGAGAAGTTCTTCATTCGCCGGGTTATAAGAAGGAAAAGTCTCTCCGGAGTGAGCATCGACCCACTCACCGCCAATGTAATTTTTGACCTGCACAGCCATAAATTGACCTCTTTCCAAGAAGGCGTTTGTCGAGTATAAGGACGCGCCCTCCGTTTGTCAACGATTTCACAAACCGGAGCGCGCGAATTCACTGCCCCTCATCTTTACAAGTTTTTTGCTTGACGTCTAGGCATAATCGGCTATGCTTTCGATATTGGTTTAATTTCATCTGTAATTAAGAAAGGTTCACGTCATGAATCATCGGCTGCTTCGTTCGCTCTTCGCAGTTTCGTTGTTCACACTTGTGGGTTTGATGGCGATGTTAACGCAGGCGCACGCGGTTTTCGCGGGCGATAACTACTACCGCCTCACCCATGCCGACAGCGTCGTGTGCGAACTCAACACCGTGAACCACGTCCTCAAAGTGACGCCAGTGAATGGACTCGTCGAATATATCTCGACGGACGGCTTCACGATTCAGCAGTATGACTTCCTCAACGGTGCCTTTCATAGCAGCGGCAGCGAAGACTTCCCGGCGGGCGTTTCCGGATCTGCCGCCAACGGCTATTTCACCTATTCCAATATCCTGAACTACCCGGTGGACATGATCACGCAGTTGGTTGCTTTCGTGAATGGGCAGCCCGTTTATATCAGCCAATTCCATCTTCACTGCGATGCTGACGGCGCGGGTACCATCGTCGTGCAGAATTCGCCGATTGGGGGTATTCCAGCCCTGTGTATCAACAATGTGCCTGCCAGTGCCGTGCAGGGCGTCCTGTTGGAAACCGCTCCGGCTTACTATGCGCCGAGCACCGATGCCACGACGAATATCACCCTGCCGGTGGGAAGCCACTGGTGGATTATGACGACACAGGATGGGTTCACCGAACTGATGATCGCATGCCAAGCGAATCCCGTATGGGTCGACTCCACGGTCATCGGCACGAACTAACGCCTCACTTCTCTATAACTCAAGCGATCATGTGGACACCCGGCAGCGCTGCCGGGTGTTTACGTTTGCAATTCCCCTGCTTGACATCCCTATCAATGCGTACTACTATGTGACTCGTGCTATATAGCACAATGCATATATGTGCATCGAGGGATAATGGCGCTTGAATATGCGATTCTCGGTTTCCTCAACTACGGCGCGTTTTCCGGCTATGACCTCAAGAAAGCGCTTGATGCGTCCATCAAGCATTTTTGGTCGGCCAATCAAAGCCAAATCTATCGAACCTTGTCCCGTTTGAGCGAGGATGGCTGGGTTGAGATGGATGTGGTTGAGCAGGATACCCGCCCAGACCGTAAGGTCTACCATATCACGGAGGCAGGCAAAACAGCCCTGCACGACTGGCTGTTATCACCGCTGCCTTTTGAAACTGAACATTCCGCGACCCTGATCCAGATTTTTTTCTCAGCTCAACTGGATAACGAAGTCGTGTTAGCCGCTTTGGAGCAGCAAGCAAAACTGCTGCGGACAAGGTTGGCGGAATTTGAAGCAATCCCCAAGCAAGCAGAAGCCTACATCCAGCAAGTTGATTCCTCGCGCGATGTCGCATTTTGGACACTGACGCTCGACTATGGCATTCAGCTCAACCGGGCAAAACTAGCGTGGGTTGAAGCCGCCATACGCACAATTCAAGACATACCACCTCATGATTCGGAATAAACCCATCCATGCTGCATGCAGCTTGAACTTCGGAGGATTCAATGGCTAAACCCAATTATGGAAATTGGATACGCAAGCATATTCTCGCTCGGTTTCTGATCGTCGCTCTTGGGCTATGCCTCGCTTCCTTTATCCCGCTGCCCGGAGCCGTGCGCCTTGGTCTGATCGTTTTTGCGTGCGGCTTCTTTTTGATGTTTTTGTACCTTGCGTACATCTATTATCAGTTTTCGGAACAGGGTGGCGGATTTCAGCGCAAAATGCATCAGGCGCTTCTCAATCATCTATCGTGGGATGGGCAAGGGAATGGACTCGATATTGGCACTGGCAATGGCGCGCTAGCGATTCGGCTTGCCCAAAAGTTTCCTAGAGCCCTTGTGCTTGGGATCGATCTATGGGGCGAGAACTGGGAATACTCGAAGGCCGTTTGTGAGGAAAATGCACGGATTGAAGCGCAAGATCAGCGAGTCCACTTTCAGCAGGGCACCGCTGCCGCCTTGCCCTCGACAGATGGGGCGTTCAATGCGGTTGTCAGCCACTTTGTTTTTCACGAAGTGACGGGTGTGGCGAAAACGGATGTGCTTAAAGAGGCGTTCCGGGTGCTGCGTAAAGGCGGGAGTTTTTCGTTTCAGGATATGTTTCTGGACAGCGCGCTCTATGGTGATATTCCGGCGCTGCTTAACACCCTTCATGAGTGGGGAATCGAGGAAGTGCGTTTTGTCCCTTCCTCCGAGCTTGTGAAGATTCCTTACCTGCTGCGACATAAGCGTGTCTTAGGTCGCGCGGGGCTCCTGTTTGGGCGAAAATGACACGCTATATAAGGAAGCATCACGCGGCTATGAGCGATTATCACAGCCGCGTGTATTATTTATTCCACGCGGAGCACGCGGGCGCCATTATGGGCGACCGTCGTCGCTTGATGCAAGCAGCCGATATTTTCCGATAAGTAAACCTCGCGCATCGCCTCGGCCACTTTCGCGGCAGTCTCGCCCGAGTCGCATACCGCTACCAACGATGGCCCCGCGCCGCTGATCACCATGCCGAGCGCGCCCGTACGTTTGGCGGCTGCGCGTACATTGCGCAAAAACGGCATTAGGTGTTCGCGCGCGGGTTCAATCACGCTGTCGCGTTCCATCGCCGCTGCCATCCGTTCAAGATCGCCGATGTAGAGCGTATGCATCAGTTCGGCAACGCTGGCGGTTTGTGCGACCATCTGCTTGAGCGGTATCTCGGCGGGAAGGGCTGCACGGGCGAGCGCGGTCGGCACCTCGACGAACGGCGTCACCAGCGCGAGATGCAGCTTTTCCGGGACGGGCAGCGCATACACGCGATCAGCAGTCAGCCCAACCGCCAGTGTGATCCCTCCGAGCAGGCAGGGGGCGACGTTGTCGGGGTGGTAGCCGCTGGCGACGGCTTCTCCATCTAGGCAGGCGGGCAGCAGATCGCCGCGCGCGATCGGTTCGCCCATCAAGGCATTGACGGCGACAGCCCCGGCGACGGCGCTGGCGGCACTGCTGCCTAATCCGCTGGCAGCGGGCAGCCCTTTACGGATGGTCAGCTTGACGGCGCGCTTTTCTCCCGCCAGTTTGAGCGCAGACATCGCCGCGACACAGGCGGTATTCTTCGCAGGTGCGTATGGGAGTTTTCCTCCATCGCCTTCGATGGCGGCAACCGTCACACTGCCAGCGGCAGCCGATTCGCGGTCATCCCATTCGGCGCGGATGGTATCGCCGGGTTCGCGGAGTGCCAATCCCAGAATATCGAACCCCACGCCCAGATTGGCGACGGTTGCAGGGGCATAAGCTTCCGCGTAGGCTTCGGCAGCACGGTTGGTCATAGGCGTCTTTCATGTGGTGTGAACGAGAAGGGTTGCTTGATGGTAGCCGGACTCGCGCCTGACTGCTATCCTTAAGAGACTCGATCCTGAACATCGGACGAGCAGCAGCCGGAGCACAAACCGACGACTTCATTCCTATCATCAGCAAATTCCGAGATTAAAGATGCACAGTATCCTTCAATGTATGCGGTGTGGCAAGCAGTATCCCACCAATCAAGTCATTTATGTGTGCGAGGCGTGCGGCGGCCTGCTGGACGTGATGCACGATATGGATTGGCTCAAGTCCACCGTCACCCGTGCGACGTTCGATTCCCGTTTGGGAACGCTGGACGCGCCCTACAACAGCGGCGTGTGGCGCTATAAGGAAATGATCTACCCTGACCTCGACGCGGATCAGATTGTCAGCCGCCCGGAAGGGAATACCAACCTCTACAAAACACCGCGTCTCGCTCAATGGGCGGGCTTGCAAACGCTGTATCTGAAGCACGAAGGTGAAAACCCGACAGGCTCGTTTAAGGATCGCGGGATGACGGGTGGCGTCACCCATGCCCGTGTATTAGGAATGAAGCGTGTCGCCTGTGCATCGACCGGGAATACTTCCGCGTCGCTTGCCGCGTATGCCGCGTGGAGTGGTATTCAGGGCGTGGTGCTCATGCAAAACCAGCAGATCGCGCTGGGCAAGCTGTCCCAGTCGATTGCCTACGGAGCAACCTGCATTCGAGTCGATGGCGACTTTGACACCAATCTTGCGCTCGTCAACCAACTGACGAAACACGCCGATGTCTACGTCTTGAACTCGATCAACCCGTTTCGGCTGGAAGGCCAGAAATCGATCATGTTCGAGATGGTGCAGCAGCTTCGCTGGAATGTCCCGGATTGGGTAGTCGTGCCCGGTGGCAATTTGGGCAACAGCTCATCGTTCGGTAAGGCGCTGTGGGAACTCAAACAGCTTGGCTTGATCGACCGGATGCCGCGCTTGGCGATTGTGCAGGCGATGGGGGCCAATCCCCTTTATCGCGCTTTCCTAACGGAATTTGAGAAGTACGAACCCGTCCATGCGGAAACGATCGCCAGCGCGATCAAAATTGGCAACCCGGTCAACTATCCAAAAGCCGTGCGCGCACTGGAATGGACGGACGGAATTGTCGAACAGGTCAGCGATCAGGAAATCATGGAAGCCAAAGCCTTGATCGACCGGCAGGGAATCGGCTGCGAACCGGCTTCGGGCTGCACGCTGGCCGGAATCAAGAAATTGGTTGCCGGGGGAATTATTCAGCCGCACGAAAAAGTCGTCGGACTGCTGACCGGTCATGTGCTCAAAGACCCGGATGTGACGATTCACTATCACGATGGCAGTCTGCCGGATATTCAGTCCGTCCAGCCCAATCGCATCTATCAATCTGAGGCATCGATTGAGTCGATTGTGGCGATTTTAGAAAACCAATCGCCGCCACAATCGATTGTGGCGAAGCCTGACTAAATTCGGATGGCTAAGCAAATCATCGATGCTATCATGTGACCATTGAACGTGCAGCATGAACAGAAAGACGATTTGCTTATGCCTGTGCTTGAACTGCGTGTCGCGCTGACCGTGGACGACTTTGATCGTGTGATCGCTTTCTATCGCGATGGACTTGGCCTTGATCCGGGCGAACTATGGACGGATCAAGGCAATGGTCAGATTTTCAGCGCTGGAACAGCGACCCTCGAAGTGTTTGATCACCGACATTCGGAAGCTGTCGATCAGATCGAAGTCGGTCAACCGCTCAGCGGGCAAGTTCGTTTTGCATTTCGTGTCCCAGATGTGCATGCGGCCCTTGATCATGCACTCGCATATGGCGCGGAATTGGTGCATAAACCAATCCTTACCCCGTGGAAGCACCTGAATGCACGCGTCCGTTCACCGGAAGGGCTGCAAATCACTCTGTTTCAGGTTCTGAGTGAATAAGTGCAAACTTCGCGCATTTTCGCGCCGAGCTGCGCAGCAGCGAGGGGAAGCGACCCGTAGGGTCGGTCGGGAAAATGCTGGTTATGGGAACACGAGGGGTGGGGGCTTTGCCCTCCCCCGTACCCCGAACAACGTGAGGGGCGGGTTCCTATAACACAGATTGTCATAACTGTGGGCGAAAAACGCGATAATTTCATCTAAACCCACAAGCAAAAAGGCGCTCAGGAAGCAACATTCCTGAGCGCTTTTGTAGCAGCGCGACGTCCTGAAAAATCGGCTAATCGCGGAAGCGTTTTTCCCACAGGGTCGTTAGCGTACGCTGGTGATCTTTGGCGGCGGGTACATCCGCGAGTGCCTGCTCAAGGTCTTCCAGAATATCGTCCGTATCTTCGATGCCGATGGCAAAGCGGACGAGGTTATCTTTCATCCCCAGCGCCAACCGTTCCTCAGTCGTCTTTTCAAAGTAGCTCATGAGCGCGGGCTGCTCGATCAAACTCTCGACACCGCCGAGGCTCGGCGCGATGTACGGAATGTGCAGACGGTCGATGAAATCGCTGGTCGTCTTGAGATCGCCTTTGATTTCGAAGGTGACCACACCGCCAAACCCCACCATCTGATCGGCGGCGACATTGTGATCGGGATGGGAGGGCAAACCGGGATACCATACGCGATCCACTGCCGCATGCGATTCGAGGTACTGCGCAACAGCGAGTGCGGTCGCGTTCTGCTGTCCAACACGGACGCCTAACGTCTTGATACCCCGATCCAGCAAATAAGCCGCACCGGGATCGACCACGCCACCGAGTACGCCGCGATTATCACGCAGCGCCTTGATCCGATCGCCGCGCCCGACCACGACTCCAGCGAGGATGTCGTTGTGTCCGCTCAGATACTTGGTCGCGCTGTGCAGCACGAAGTCGATACCCCATTCCAGAGGGCGCTGGTTGATGGGTGTGGCAAAGGTGCTGTCGATCAGCGTAAGGACGCGGTGCGTTTTCCCAATTCGGGCGATTCGTTCCAGATCGGCGATGCGCAGATAAGGATTGGTTGGGCTTTCGCTGATGACGATGCGCGTTTTCTTCGGGATGATGGCCGCTTCAAGGGCATCGTAATCACCCATGGGGACGACGGTCGTTTCGATGCCGAAACGCTTGAGGAAATTCAGGGAGAATTGGCGGGTTCGGCGATAACAGTCATCCGTCATGACGATATGCGCGCCCGACGATAGAATGGTGAGCAGCAGTGACGTTACCGCCGACATTCCACTCGCATACAGGACGGCGTCATCGCCACCATCCAGCGCCGCGAGTTTCTTCTCAACCGCCGAAACGGTTGGGTTGCCGTAGCGACCGTATTCCTCGCGTTCCGATCCGTCGCCCCATGTTTTTTGCTGCATGAAGTCGATCAAATCTTGCGTGTTGGCGAAGGTATAAGTCGCCGTTTGAACGACCGGTGTAGTTAAGGAGTTATAGGCTTTGCGGCGCTTCGTGCCTCCATGTACCGCACGGGTGCTGCCGCCTTGCAGTTTGTCGGCGGCTTCGGCATTCACTTTGTTGAGTGCGTCTTCCACATGGTCATTCAGCGGTTCGTAGCCCATTTGAGTCCTCATGATTTCATGTTCACGCGAAACGAACAATAAAAAAGCCCTATAGGATCATAGGGCTGGAAAATAAAAAGACTTCAGCGTGAAGTCTCTTAGAGTCGTACAATGGGAATGGGGATTCCTTATGTGCGCTCTCATCTTCCAGTCTAGATACTGCCGGATTTGGCACCTTCCCTACGCCTAGGGGGTTGCCGCGAGATCAACGAGCCGTTCTCTCCCTCGCTCTGGATAAGAGTTCGCAAGTATAGAATTGTCAATGTGCGTCTGCCTAATGGTCAGAGAATAGCATATTCGCGGAATCGTGGCAAGTACCATGCTATACTGAAGCCACAGAAAGTCGGTAAGGATCGCATAGACAGGTGCGAATCATGGTGGACTATCGAATCAGTCTCATGGTGATGAGCGGCGTTGACGATGGGAAATTGATCACGTGTTCGACCGCTAACCAAGATGGCAGACTCGACGGCGAAACGTGGTCAATCTCGTTGGGTCGCAAAGACGATAACGATGTGTGTTTACGCAGTGACACCTTTGCATCGCGCTATCATGCGCGGCTGCATTGGCGCGAAGGGCGTTGGTGGCTGGAAGATTGTAACAGCCGCAACGGAACGTACATTGAAGATCGGGTCGATGATGCACGGGTCTTCGGTACCATTCCGGTAGAAGAAAACCAGCTCTTCTGCTTGGGACACACGTGGCTGCGTATTCAGCCCAACGAATAGTGAACCCTGCCGTCGTTTACCGGGAATTTAGACATGATGAATCCACTCCGTGACATTTTAATCAATGCGCGTCAAGAATCTATTCGCATGCAGCATTACTATATCGGTGTGGAGCATCTCTTCATCGGTCTGTTGATGATTCAAAACGGGCTAACCAGCGGCCTCATCGAAGAACAGGGTTTGACGCCCGAATATGTGATCGATGCGATTCGGCGGGCCACCGGCAAGGGAATCAAGGCGCGTATGTGGGCAGGGCTGCCGAATACTCCCCGCGCGGACATCGTGATGGGCATCGCCAACGATCTCGCCATTGATCAAGGCAGGCCAGAGCAGATCAACGAACGCGATGTGCTGATCGGCATCCTTGAAGAAAACGAAAGCATTCCCGCTCGTGTGCTCAAACGATTGAATGTCGATTTGGCGGCGCTGCTCCACGGTGCCAATACCCGCCAATCGGAGTATGAGGGCCGCCAACCGTATTTGCAGATCGACTTTGCTCCTTCTTTTTCCGCGCTGGACGCACTAAGCGATGAGCATCTTTTCATTTTGCGGCGTATGTTCTACGGCTATGAGCGTATACGTCTTGAACGCAAGCTCTCCGGCGGCTTCTCATCAGCGGTGCTGCTGCTCATCACGCCGATCAATGACGAAGGCATGCAGGGCGCGCCGGTCGTCGCCAAAATTGACGCACAGGACTTGATCCTTGACGAAGCACAGCGCTATGAACTGCATGTGCGCGGTTCGCTGCCGCCGTTGACCGCGCGCCTTGAGGAAAAGCCGACCACGGCTGAAAACTGCGATGTCGCCGGGTTACAGTACACCTTTGTCGGTGCCTCAGAGGCTTCAGACGCAAACTCGCACATGACCGCCCGCGATTTGGGTATGCAGCGTTTTGGCGAGTGGTTAAAGCGCGATCTCTATCCCGTCTTTGGAAAGACATGGTGGAAACAGCAGCGCGCCTACCGTTTTCAGGTGTGGGCAGAATACGATTACCTGCTTCCCCCTGTGCTGACGCTGGAATACCTTGGCGACGATGAAACTGTGCAGCCGAAGCACGTTTTGCGCGACCCCATTCGCCGCTCCAAACTTGCCGAAATTGAGTATGGGGACATCGTAGCTGTCGAAGGCTTCACCGTTCAGCGTGTGTTCCGCGATCAGAACATCATCCACATTACCTCCGGTAAAGGATCAGAGGCCGCCAAGCGTGCCTACAAGATCAGCGTGCGCGACATGGATACCGGCGAAACTGCTTACTATCGCGGCGAACCGATCGAGCGGATCGTGGGGCGCGTATGGAAAAATCGCGAAGAACTCTTGCAAGCCGCGATGAATATGCTTTACCCCGATTTCGATACAAATCAGAAAACAATGCCGGGGATTCCGGGATTGGAAACACTGCCTAATCCGCTACGCGCTTACAATACCCTGCTGGAACTGTGGATCAACGGTTCGATCAGCCGCATTCACGGCGATCTACATCTTGGCAATGTGCTCGTCGGGCCACACGACACGCCTTTCTTGATCGACTTTGCCGAAACCCGGATGGGGCATTCGCTGTTCGACTGGGCCTGTCTTGAAGTCAGTACGCTGGCCGAATGGGTGATTCCGGCATTCGGAGCCAACTGGGAAGGTATCCGTGCGGCGGCGCAGGTAATCCGATCGATGAATCGCGGCGAATCACTGGAAGCCCCAACCGAAGAGAAATTGGACGCTTTCCGTCCGGTGCTGGCCATTCGAGAGATTGCGCAGGATAGTTTGCGCGTCCCCGGCAAGTGGGCGGAATATTTCGTCGCGCTGACGCTGTGCGCGCTGCGCGCCCTGACATGGGAAACCATGTCGGTGGGTGGGCGGCGGCTGATGTTGTATGTGGCGGCGCTGGCCGTCTATGAATTGATCAATCGTCCGGTCGGGGAAGATCAAACGCCGTTTGAGACCGACGTGACCGATATGTGATCAAAAAGTGGGGTGAGTCAATCGCACCCCACTGCACTTCATTATAGAGGAAGCAGCCTAGATGCTGCTCATAATCGTTTGCGCGTATTCCGTCGTGCTGATGTAGGGCGTACCGCGCGGCGCGATGTCCGCCGTGCGTGCCCCGCCCGCCAGCGTTTTTTCGACCGCCGCTTCGACCGCTTTTGCTTCGGCTTCCAATCCCAAACTGTAACGCAGCAGCATCGCCGCACTGAGGATCGATCCGGTTGGGTTCGCTTTTCCCTGTCCGGCGATGTCCGGCGCGCTGCCGTGAACAGGTTCATACAACCCCATCTTCGTCGCGCCCAGCGATGCCGACGGCAGCATCCCCAGCGATCCGGCCAATACGCTGGCTTCATCGCTTAGAATATCGCCGAACATGTTGCTCGCTACCAGCACGTCGAATGATGCGGGCCGGGTGAGCAGGTGCATCGCGCAGCTATCCACCAGCACATGATCCAACGCAACATCCGGGTAATCCTCGTGGACGTTCACGACCGTTTTCCGCCACAACCGCATTGACGCCAGCACATTCGCTTTATCGACCGACGACACCTTCTTGCGCCGCCCCTGCGCCGCGCGGAAGGCAATATGCGCTACGCGTTCGACTTCCGGCACCGAATAGTATTCCGTGTCATAGGCGAAATCGTTATCCCCTTGTTCCTGACGCTGGCCGAAATAAATGCCGCCCGTCAATTCGCGCACGAACAGCAGATCGACATTTTCGAGCAGTTCCGCGCGCAGCGGGGCATAGTGGGCCAGTGCCGGATAGGCTTTCACCGGGCGCAGATTGGCATAGAGACCGAAATGTTTGCGAATGCCAAGCAGCCCTTGTTCGGGGCGCACAGGAGCCGAGGGATTATCCCACTGCGGGCCGCCAACCGCCCCTAACAGAATCGCGTCGGATTGTTCAGCGGTGCGACGGGTTTCATCTGGGAACGCCGAACCGGTCTTGTCGATGGCGATGCCGCCAAGCAGCGCTTCTTGAAACGAGAATTCGTGCCCATACTTGTGGGCGACGTGTTCAAGGACGGCGACAGCCTGCGCAGTGACTTCTACGCCGATACCGTCGCCCGGAAGTACGGTGATAGTTGCCTTCATGGGGTTCTTCACTCTTGGTCAAATGCTGCGAATCACCCCATGAGTGTACCACAAGGCTTAGCAATGATTCAGCCACGCCTCGCTTGATTGATTGACAGGCGGCTGCATTCACCCTATCATGTTTTTATGGAGCGAAACAGGTTTTTCTGATTCATTAAAGGTGCTTTTGACGTGGAGTCCAGCACTGACCCTCAAATTGCCAAGCCACCCCGTACCCTTTTGCTGGATACCCATGCAGAGGATGGGCGTATCGAGCAGATTTTGAAAGCGTTGGCCTCGGACAAACGAATCGCCATCCTGCGCTATTTAGGCAGTCGAAGCAGCAGCATCAACGAAATCGCCGAGTCCGTCAGCATGCCTACCTCAACCGCGACGATGCACATCAACATCTTAGAAGAAGCTGGATTGGTGCGTACCGAACTGAAACCGGCCAACCGGGGGCTTCAGAAAATCTGCGCCCGTGTTTACGATCAGATTTCAATTCAGCTCCCCACGCCAGAACAGGACACTGCCGAAAACATCATCGACATTTCTATGCCGGTCGGTGCGTATGTCGATTGTCAGATTGCGCCGACGTGCGGGGTGGTAGGTGAAGTGGGCATTATCGGGGAACTGGATGATATGACGAGCTTCTATCATCCCGAACACATTTATGCCCAGTTGATCTGGTTTCGTCACGGCTATGTCGAGTATCGTTTCCCCAACCGCTGTCCTAACCACATGGAATTGGAAAGCCTGCAAATCAGTGCGGAAATTTGCTCGGAAGCGCCGCACTATAACCCGGATTGGCCGTCAGACATCACGATGTGGGTGAATGAAATCGAAATTGGCACTTGGACCAGCCCCGGTGATTTCGGCGGACAGCGCGGCATCCTAACGCCGAGTTGGTGGGATGAATGGAATACACAGTACGGTCTGCTCAAGCTGTGGCGTGTGACGCACGACTGCACCTTCATCGATGGAGTACGCATTTCGGATGTCACCATTGGCGATCTGAATATCGCCGCGCGGCCTTTTATTTCGCTCCGAATTGGTGTGAAGAACGTCGGCGTTCCCGGCGGTGTCAACCTGTTTGGGGCCAAATTCGGCAATTATCCACAAGATATTCTCATGCGCATGCGGTTGCGCGAAAAACCGCGAGTCAGTCCATCGCTCTCTAGCTCCGAATAACGCTGGCCCTGTGGTGCATTTAGGGTTTGGTCTGAAACAAAGGTGAGCGCGCCTGCGCTTATCTTTGCGTAATGACGTATCGGCAAATTCGCAACAAAGGGAGTTACCAATGAAACGCATCAGTCCTGTGGTGCTCATCGCTTTTCTACTGGCGATGATGTCGCTTGCGAGCGTTTACGCTCAAAGCCCCGTAACCCTGACGTTCGTCGGATGGGGCGGCCCCGACGAAGCCGGTGTTTTCCAACAATTGACCGATAGTTTCAATGCCAACAATACCGATGTTCAAATTGCTTATGAGAATATCCCCGGCGATTACATTACCGAATTGAATACACGCATCGCCGCCGGGACGCCGCCGGATATTGCCTACATTCCAGACGGCAATTTTTACAGCTTTGTTTCGCGTGGTCAGCTCGTCAGTTTGCAGTCACACGTAGAAGCAAGCACGGGTTTCGACGATCAAACCCTGTGGCCGTCGGCGCTGGGGCGCTATCGCTTTGACCCGGCCACCGGTTCGACCGGCGAAGGCGAACTATACGCGCTGCCGAAGGACATCGGCCCGACGGTTGTGTTCATCAATACGGATATGTTCAACGCGGCAGGTGTTCCGATTCCTGATCCCAACACGCCGCTGACATGGGATCAGGTTGTGGACATCGGCAATCAACTCACGCTCGATAGCGCCGGAAATCACCCGACGGATGATGGGTTTAACCCGGATGACATCGTGCAGTGGGGCGTGGGCGATGTGTTCTTTGAAAACATCGTCTACGGCAATGGAGGCCGAATCGTAAGCGAAGATGGCCGTACTTTCGCCGCCGCTGATGATCAGAATACGATTGACGCGATCCAGTGGATCGCCGACCTCGATCATGTCTATCATGTCCGCCCCACCGCACAAACAGCGACTTCGATTGGCTGGGGTGCATTGTTTGAACAGGGCAAGGTGGCGATGACGACGGCAGGCCGCTGGGCGACCACCGGTTTCCGCAATACCCTCTCCTTCAACTGGGACGTGATCCCCAACTTCGTTGGCCCATCGGGTGAAGTGACGGCATACCCTGATGAAACCGACTGCCTATTCTCCGGTTGGTCGGGATCGGTTGGCTTGTCTGTGATCACGGGCAGCGCGGGCGAACAGAATCTTGATGCCGCTTACCGCTTCGATGAATTCCTCGCCGGGCCGCAGGGACAAACCGAACAGGCTGCTCTCGGATTTCGCGATCCCCAGTCAGCGCGATTTGGCGAACTCCGATGTGTTCCTCCAGCCGGATCAAGCACCCGCTAATGCAGGTCTTCCTAGAAGCACGGCGCGCTGCGAACGTCCGGGGCCGTGGACGGAAACCCCCTTGTACGATACGATGATTCGATGACAACTGGTGGAATGGCGTATAGCCATCATCGGTAACGATGGCACCTCATGGCCGCTGATAGACTCGCTGACCGCAAGGATGGCACCGAAGCGGGCTTGGATGAAGCATGGGCAAGTATTGACAGCGGCTCATGGGCTTCAGACAAGCTGGTCCGTAACCATGAAGAGGGGCTGGTTCCTTATCTCGGAAACGAGACGAGAATATCACTCAGGCTTTCTCAGGTTTCCTATGACGGCACGAGCACGTCAGGATTCAAATGTTGATCCACACACGCCCCGCGAAAGAAAATAAAGGGGGCATTGGAGCGATCTGAGGCACACTGGGCGTACCTGTTCATCGCCGCTCCCATCATTGGGTTTCTGCTGTTTGGAGCGCTGCCGCTGCTTGGATCACTTGGTTTGGGGTTCACCGAATGGGATTTGACGGGCAGCCCGACCTACATTGGTACCGAAAACTATGCCCGCTTGTTCACGCTGACCATTGCTGAGCTTCAGCGCGAAGTGAATGCCGAAATCGGCGAACCGATGTACGCCTGTGGACGTCAGCGCGTGCCCGAATCGCAGGTCGCCGCCCTGCTCACCGAGATTGATCCCATTACCCGCGCCCTGTATCAATGCCAGCCGCGTTATGAGCGTGCCGGAAGCGTGCTTCCAACCGGACAGCAGGAACTGTATCAGTTTAACCTGTTTGGGCGTCAGATCATCATTGGCGCGGTCGATCCGATCTTCTGGAAATCGATATTCAATGTTTTCTTTCTACTCGTCGCGATACCCATTTCGCTGGTGATCGCACTGGTTTTTGCGATCGCGATGAATCAGTCGATCCTCGGCGCGCGCTTCTTCCGGCTGATCTATTACATGCCAGTGATTCTGCCGATCGCCGCATTGGCACTGATCTGGTTATGGATTTTCAACCCGGATTTCGGGCTGCTCAACTACTTTCTGCGTCAGATTGGTTTGCAGGGGAACATCAATTGGCTGGGCGATGCCTCTCTGGTCAAACCGGCGCTCATCATCATGCTGATCTGGCGCGGATTGGGCTATCAAGTCCTGATCTACCTCGCCGGTTTGCAAAGTGTCCCCCGGCAGCAGCATGAAGCCGCACAGATTGACGGGGCGAACTTCTGGCAGCGATTCCGCTTTATCACATGGCCTTCGCTGACGCCGACCACGTTCTTCTTGGTGATTACCTCGATGATCGGCACCTTCCAGATTTTCCAAGAACCCTATTTGATGTCTCAAGGAGGGCCATACTTCGCCTCGACCACTCCGGTGATGGTGATTCAACAGAATGCGTTTCGCGATACCCAAATGGGCTACGCTTCGGCGCAGGCCTGGATCCTCGGCCTGATCATCGTCGCGATTACCGTGTTGAATTTCTACTTCAGCCGCCGCTGGGTCAGCTACGAAAGTTAACCGCCATGACGGAATTGACTCGTGTTTCGGAACGTCAGAATCAGCAGCGCGGCACCCAGCCGTTATTCGGCAGGCGTGAGGCGGCAATCGCAGCGAAAATCCTCTCGTATATCATCCTGATCCTTGGCGCGATTGTGATGCTGATGCCGCTGCTTTGGATGGTTTCTACGGCCTTGAAAGAACGGACGAGTATTTTTATCCTGCCGCCCGAATGGATTCCCCAACATCCGACCCTAGAAAATTTCCGGCAAGCGTGGGAAGTGGGCCAGCTTCCACGCGGATTCCTCAATTCGACGATCATCGCGGTGGTCTCAACCGTTGGTGAAGTGTTCTTTAGTACTTTGGCGGGGTTCGCCTTCGCACGGATGCGTTTTCCGGGGCGTGATCGCATTTTTCAGCTTCTACTGGCGACTTTAGCGATCCCCGGTGTGGTGATTTTGGTGCCTGCATTCATCCTCTACACGCGCATCGGTTGGGTGAACACATGGAATCCGCTCATCATTCCGGTTTTCGTTGGCACACCGTTTGCGATTTTCCTGAGCCGCCAATTTTTCGCTACCCTGCCGGTTGATCTTGAAGATGCGGCCAAGGTTGATGGTGCCAACTGGTTTCAAACGTACTGCTTCGTATTTGTGCCGCTGGCCCGCCCTATTCTGGCGACGCTGTTTGTCCTTGGGTTCATTGCGCGCTGGAATGATTTTCTCACGCCGCTGATCTATCTGCGCTCGGTTGAGCTGTACCCCATTCCGCTGCTGCTGTCGCGGCTGAATTCGCAGTATGAAACCAATTGGACGCTGCTCATGGCTGGTGCCACCATCGCCTTGATTCCGATTGTGCTGCTGTTCTTCGCGCTTCAGCGTTACTTTGTTGAGAGCGTCGCGCTCACCGGTTCCAAGGGCTAGAAAGGTTGACGATGCCTCATTTTTTCAAACTGACCAAGTGGGGGAGTCTATTGGCCCTGCTGATGTGTCTGATCATTGGCGGCACGCAGGCGCAAGAAGCCGCGCCCGCTGTCGAGATCACCCTGCCAACCTATCAAGGCTGGATCAGCGTGGCCCCGGATGGCCGCTATTTTGTCGATGAAACCGGGCAGGGCTTCGTCGTCATCGGCGAAAATGACGCGATCTCATGGCCGGGGTTGAATACGCTGTTCGAAGGAACCGGCCCTCAGGCGACCGAACGCTATGTAGAGGATTTGCGCGCACATGGTGTCACTGTCTCGCGCATCATGATGGAATATGCGCAGCAGGTCGACAGCTTCATGGAAAACCCGGTGGGCACCTTCAACGATCAGGTGGTCGCCTTCTGGGATGCGTTTATCCCTATGGCTGAGGCTAATGGGCTGTACTTGCTGCTCACCCTATACGATACCTTTTGGCAAAGCGAATACTGGGATATTTACCCTTACAACGGGGATGCGGGCGGCCCATGTGCTACTCGTCGCGATTGGTTGACCGGTCGTGCATGCATCGATGCACAGAAGAATCGCTGGCGTTTCATCATTGATCGCTGGGGCGGCTCCCCATCGATTTTCGCTTGGGACTTGATGAACGAGATCGACATCCATTGGAATGCCACTGCCGACGAGATCGGGGCTTATATCGATGAAATGGCCCAGTTCGTCCGCGATACGCAAATGGAACGCTGGGGTCACACCTCCTTGATCACCGTCTCATCGGCGGCCCCGCAGCCTGATGGCAGTTTAGGCCGACTCATCTATAACAGCCCTTCGCTCGACTTTGCGACGACGCACCTCTACATCGGCAGCATCCGTGCCCCCAATGATCCGATTTTCCCCGGCGTAACGATGGGCGGGGGCGTGCTGCTCTCGCTGCAACAAATCCGCGATCGCCGCCCTTATTTTGACAGCGAAAGCGGCCCGATCGATGATTGGATCGCCCGGACGGACTTTGATCAGGAATACCACAACAACATGAGTTGGGCGCATCTGGCCTCGTGTGGAGCGGGAACGGGGATGCGATGGCCCTATACCAATCCCCATTTCATCCTGCCGGAGCTGCGCCAGAATTTGCTGGCGATCGCACGGTTCGCCAGTACGATCGATTGGGCACAATTCCGCAGCGAAAATATCACGCAGCGTGTGATGGTGAGCGATCGACGGGTGCTGAAAGCGGGCTGCTCCGACGGGCAGACGGCGATTCTATGGCTGCTGGCCGACCGGCGCAACCCGGCAAACACGGTTGAGATACCCGGCACGGTCGTCACCATCAATCAAGGTTTCGAAGCGGGGAACTATCGCGTGCAGTATTGGGATACGTACACAGGGGATGTGCTGGCAGAGGAAGTGGTTTCAGTACAGGAGGGTGTTTTTGAATTCACCGTTCCTGATCTTGGATTGGCGCTGCGTTCATTGGCAATCGCCATCCATGCCGATTGATCGACAGCCTCTTCCCCGGCGTTGATCGCCAAAACGCCGGGGATGTCGTCTTAGTCATCAGAACGGTAGGGATAATTATTCGAAACACGACGCTTGCGGCTTCATAGGCGATCACCCGCTGTAAATTGGTCAAGCCCCTCATCAAGTTCTGGCGTATGTTCAACATGCGCGTAAACCTGCACTTGATCCAACCGCTTCCCATCATCCGATGTCTAGGTATCCCAACACGCTTGAATTCTTGGTCTTCAAGCCATAAGCTATACAGCATCAGTTGGGCATAGCCCCTAATTCCGTTGAGTGTGTTGAATATCAATTCTGTGGAACTTTGGTATATGCTTTAGAAAACACTTTGCTATTTTCATAATACAGGGGACACTGATGAAACCCAAGAGTGTTGTTATTGTAGACAATCACCCTGTTTTCCGCGCAGGTTTGAAGCTTGTCCTAGAAACGACGGGCGATTTCACGATTATTGGCGAAGCGAGCTGTGGGCGCGACGCAATCGATCTGTGTCAAAAACTCTCCCCGGATGTCTTGTTGATGGACGTCTACATGCCGGATGGTAATGGCATCGAAACCACCAATGTTTTGCACCGCCAATTCCCGAAAGTGCATATCATTGGGGTTAGTGCGTTTCGCGCCGAAGAAATGCAGGAAGATATGCTGCGGGCGGGGGCGATTGGTTTCATTTCAAAGGAAACCGATTTTGAGCAGATGATCCTTCAAATTCGCGAGTTGGTTGCCAAGACGATCTCTGCCCAAGCGAAAAATGACGCCGACACCTTGTTTCAACTTACACACACCGAACGGCAGGTCTTGGCCTTGCTGGCTGCGGGGAGTGATCGCCAACAAATCGCTGATCAGATGAGCATCAGCTACAACACGGTCAAAATGCACTGTCGCAATATCTATTCCAAGTTAGGAGTGTCCACTCAACAAGAAGCAGTCAATGCTGCCCTCCAGTACCGTTTAATTACCTAATTCATCCACTGCGTCCCCTTCAGAAATTCTTCATGCAAATACACCCTCAAGGGTGTATTTTAGCCATGGTTAAACGGCTATGATGCTTCATAACATGGCGCTCAGATTCTAAGCCACGAAAAACAGGAAAAATTACGGCCGTGGTTGCAAAAGCGGTGATTCATCGGATACCAACCACCCGCTTGGCTGGCGATAACATCGTGGGTATTCAAGCGGACTTAACGGGGCACCGCTGGCTTCGTTCTTTCAATACGCCAAGCATCTGCGCGACATTATCAACGCGGTTACAGCGACAGCGGAGACACTGCTAGGGGCAAACCGGTCAAGATCAACGTCAAAATGGCGGATGATTTACCCATGATTGAGAAAAAGGAGGGGCTATCATGAAGGATTACCCGGGTGTTGTGTATGTCGAGGACGACGAACTCAGCCGGATGATTGTTGATATTCTCTTGCGTGAGCAGTTGGGACTGTCTAGGGTTGTGATCTTTGAAGACAGTGAAAATTTCATGAAGCGGCTGGAATCGCTGCCCTTCATCCCGGATGTGATTCTGCTGGATATTCACGTGAAACCGATCAATGGGTTTCAAATGCTCTCGCTGCTTCGTGCCCATCCGGTGTATTCATGCAGACTGATCGTGGCCTTGACCGCGAGTGTCATGAACGAAGAAGTTGAGCTTCTCAAACATGCTGGTTTCGACGGTGTATTTGCCAAACCCCTGAACGAATTGAACTTTCCAGCCGTGCTGGATCGCATTCTGGTGGGTGATCAAATATGGAATGTATTGTAGGTCTAAGTTCTAAAGGATGTCATGTTGTCCCATATCCTGTTTGTCGATAATGATGCGGCCAGTCTCGTCCTTTATCAGGAAATCTGCCTGATGATCGGGATCGAGGCACGGTGCTTTCAAAAACCGCTTCAATTAGCGGCTGAAGTGGAAAAGCTGCCGACGATTGATGCAGCCATTATCGACTTGGAAATGCCTAATCTGAACGGCTACGAAGTGCTCACACTGCTGCGAGCCATGCCTCGGTTCTATACGATACCGATCGTAGCCTGCACCGTGTATTCAGGGGAAATTGATCGGGCGATTCAAGCCGGGTTCGATGGCTTCATCATGAAACCGATCAACATCGATCGTTTTCCAGAGCAGCTCATGGCAATCCTGAACGATCAAGCCATTTGGGAGCGCCATTCCAACTAGCAAGTGCTTTCTGGATCGCCATTTTGGGTATGCACTCACAAGGAACCAAACCATGTCGAACACCCAACGGGAAAACCTTTACATGTCGCTGCGCGGCAAGCACATCTTCATCGTGGACGATAACGTGTTTAATCGTGCGACCTATCAGATCATCCTCTTTGCGAAAGGCGCCTATGTCGAATTTGACCGTTGGGGGCGCGACACGGTGAAACTGCTTCAGGGTAAGCCGCATATCGACTTGATCATCCTCGATCTCATGCTGCCGATGGGGGTGACCGGTTATGGGCTGTTCACCGCCATTCGCGAGATTCCCGGCTTTGAAACAAAGCCTATTCTTGCGGTCTCCGCATCCGATCCGTATTCGGCGATGGAAAAATGTCGCGAGATGGGATTCTCCGGCTACATCGCCAAGCCCATTAACGAAGAAGCGTTCCCTGATCAAATTGCGCGGGTGATGAGGGGAGAGTCCGTATGGGATGTAAATCGGTTGGGTAACTAGCAGGGAACCACCTGCAAAAAACTAGTAACGATTTTCGGCGGCGTGGCGGCGTTCCCGGTAGTTCCCCTCGTGCGGTGGTTTTGTAACGTTGCGTAATACACGATCTCTAAACGAACATTGATAAACTTAGGATATGCAAAGCTGTTCAAAACAGCGCCTGAACACCAATGTTCCATGAACTTAACTACTCCTTAAGGGATCACACTGTGCAGTCGCAGGCGCTGCAAGCACTATACTCACGCGGAGGAAATCAATCGTGCCATTACAGCGACGTACACGTTTCATGATCCTACTTGTAACACTGCTGCTGGGCGCAGTCGTGTTCAGCAGCGCATCGGGTCATGTAGCCGCCCACTCTTATCTACCTGATAGCGATGGCGACGGGGTGCCGAATATTTTCGATTTCTGCCCCCTTGTCCCCGGCCCCGCCTTCAACAACGGCTGCCCAATCATTATCTTCCCGATTAACACGCCGATTCCTCCTGCTCAACCGGGTTCTGCTGGTCCTGATCAGGATGGCGATGGTGTTTTTGACTATGTGGATCAATGTCCCGATCAACCGGGGACAGGTTTTTCACAGGGCTGCCCAACATCAGGTGGCACCGCTGCCCCCCAGCGCACGTCGCTGACGTGGAGTACCTTCGAACGCTGCATGGTCGGCAATCCCGGCCCCGGCAATGTGAATGTGCGCGCGGTGGTCCCCAGCGTTTTGCAAACCGGCACACCGGTCATTCCAGCGCATCTCTCCCCCGGTGACACGTTTGCGCCGCTTTACTATGTGCTGGACGACGATAATGTGCGCTGGTATCTTGGCGAAGGCCCTGCGGTTCATCTGCCAGAAGGGGAATTGGGCTGGGTGTCCAGTCAGGTCGTCATCACGAACGGGATGTGCGATCAAACGCACGATGGCGGCGAATCTGCGCATATTCTCTATGATTTGGAAGTGCCGGTAGACCCGCTGACGTTCGATGTGCAGTCGGTGTGCGGACTGCCGCTGACATTCACGGTGACTACCACAGGCGCACCGCTCCTTGTCCAAGCGTCGTACACGATTCAAGACGAAAACACAGCGGTACAAGTGGCGGCAGGGGTTATCGATCCGCTCACCGCAGGTGAATCGACGACGCTGACGCTCACCAGCAGCGAAAACCCCTATGATAGTTATGCGGTTAGCGTACAGATCGCCGGTGAACCTGTCCTCAACATCCCAGTGCCGCCTTGTACGCTGCCCACGGTCGCGGTACAGCCGATGTGTGGTTTGCCCTTGATGTTCACCGTCACGGATACGAGTGGCTCCTTCTATATGGATGGACACTACGAAATCACCGATACCGTCGATAACCGTGTCGTCGCGCAAGGCCCGGTAGGTGCTTTGAGCAGCGGTGGATCGGCCGTGTTATCCCTGACCGAGAGCGAGAACCCGTACCATACCTATCACGTCATGATCCAAGTGGCGGGTGAAACCCTGTTTGCGCAGGAAATTCCCCCGTGCGCTCTCCCCATTGTCAGTGTGCAGCCGGTGTGCGGACTGCCGCTCACGTTCACGGTGACGAATTCGGGCGGCGGCCTGTATGTTCCCGCCAGCTACACGATTGTCGATACGGCGAATGACAGTGAAGTTGCCGCCGGGACGCTGGATACACTCGCCAGTGGTGCAACGGCATCGCCGTCTCTGACGGAGAGCGAAAATCCGTATCATAGCTATCAGATCACGATCGAAGCGGCGGGCGAAACCCTGTTTACGCAGGAAATTCCCCCCAGTGCTCTCCCTGTTGTCAGTGTGCAGCCGGTGTGCGGACTGCCGCTCACGTTCACGGTGACCAATCGGGTGGCAGCCTGTATGTGCCCGCCAGTTACACGATTGTCGATACGGCGAACGACAGTGAAGTTGCTGCTGGAACATTGAGTGCTCGCCAGCGGGAATCAGCCTCCTTGGCTGACGGAGAACGAAAGCTCGTATCACACCTATCACATGACCATCGAAGCGGCGGGCGAAACCCTGTTGGCACAGGATGTGCCGCCATGCGATGCGCCCGTGCTGGCGGTGGAACCGGTGTGCGGACTCCCACCACGCTCAAAGTGTCTAATGTGCGGCGGCCTGTATATCCCGCCACCTACACGATTAGCGATACGGCGAACGACAGTGAAGTTGCTGCTGGGACGTTGGATCCGCTCACCAGCGGGCATCAGTCTCCTTGGCTTTGACGGAGAGCGAAAGCCCGTATCACACCTATCACATCACCATCAGCGCGGCGGGCGAAGCCCTGTTGGCACAGGATGTGCCGCCATGCGATGCGCCCGTGCTGGCGGTGGAGCCGGTGTGCGGACTGCCGCTCACATTTACGGTGACCAATTCGGGCAGCGGCGATCTGTATGGTACTGCGAGTTACACGATTAGCGATACGGCAAACGACAGCGAAGTTGCTGCCGGGACGTTGGATCGGCTCACCAGCGGAGCATCAGTCTCCTTGGCTTTGACGGAGAGCGAAAGCCCGTATCACACCTATCACATCACCATCAGTGCGGCGGGCGAAACCCTGTTGGCACAGGATGTGCCCCCATGCGATGCGCCTGTGCTGGCAGCTGGAACCGGTGTGCGGACTGCCGCTCACGTTCACAGTGACGAATTCGGGCAGCGGCGATCTGTATGGTACTGCGAGTTACACGATTAGCGATACGGCAACGACGAAGTCGCTGCCGGGACGTTGGACGCACTCGCGAGTGGTGCATCAGTTTCCTTGGCTTTGACGGAGAGCGACAGCCCGTATCACACCTATCACATCACCATCATCGCGGCAGGCGAAACCTTGTTGGCACGGATGTGCCCCCTACGCGATGCGCCTGTGCTGACGGTGGAGCCGGTGTGCGGACTGCCGCTCACATTCACGGTGACCCAATTCGGGCGACGGCGATCTGTACGGCGCTGCGAGTTACACGATTAGCGATACGGCGAACGACAGCGAAGTCGCTGCCGGGACGTTGGACGCGCTCGCGAGTGGTGCATCAGCATCGCTGGCTTTGACGGAGAATGAAGATCCTGCGCATCCCTATCATCTCGTGATCGATGTACTGGGTGACACGCTGGTTGATGAAGACATCGCGGCCTGCGAGATCGAAGCGACAGAAACCGCCGAGGCGACGCAAGAGGCGGAAGCGACACAGAATGTGGACGCGGGCGACAATGCGACGACCGAACCCAATCCGGTGAGCACTGCAACGCGTACCGCGCCACATACGCCTACTCGCACGCCGACACCGGGAGGCGCACACTAACCCTTCGCGACCCTATTTTTCAGCGTTCAACAGCACCCATTATGGGTGCTGTTGATTCTAGAACGTAAGCACCCGACCGTTGTGCAGGATAAAACGGCGGATGATCGATCCTAGAGATACTGTGCTTCCGTTTCGTCGATCAGCTTGCTCAGCCAATCCATGAACGGAGTGCCGCCTGTACCCGCCGCCCCGCCGCGCTCGAAGATATACAGCTTGGCGTAATTCATGTGAAGCTGGCGGAAGCCCGTCACGGCGCGTAGGCAGTCGTTATACACGTCGGTTAGACTGGCGTCTTGAGCTTGATCGACAAACGCGCGAATTTGCGATTGCCCCGCTCGTTGAATGTAAGCCCGGTGTTCGCGCGGCATATACGGTTGCATCGCATTCAGGTGAACCATGAGATCGGTGGCTTCGTGTTGAATGCCAAGCGCCGCCACCAATGCCGGGATCACCGAGCTTTGCGCGCCCGATCCACCGCGCAGATTTTGAGGCGCCTCCCCATAAGCCGATCCCTCAAAGATGACGTTGATGAAGCCGAAGTTGTACGGGCGAATTTGGTGGTAATACACATCGGGATCGCAGCCAGAGCGCATACGCCGGAACGTTTTCACCATGCCGCGCAGCCCGTCGGCGATACAGCGCAGGCCTTTTTGTGTGCTGTCTATATCGCCGCTCTCGCTGCTCGCCATTGCCTCCGACGCTCCCCGCAGCGCTTGCGCCGCCTGTGCCTCGACTTCGACATGGATCAGTGCGAACCATTTTTCATCGGGGCGTCCGGTGAACGTGTTGAGCGTTTCCAGTTGATCGGCGCACAGTTCGGCCTTGGGCGTGGGCCGCTGCCAGTTGGCGAGGACGAAATTGGCATACGAAAAGATTGGCGGACGATCCACCTGCTGTGCCAGCGTGACAAACGGCTGTGCAATCGAGGCAGGCAGCCGCCGCGCGGGCTGATCAGGATCGGCGTGGACATAAGCGCTGGCGAGAAACGCATATTGTTGAAGCAGGCGCTCATGTTCAGCGCATGGCAATGCTGGAACACTTGCCAGCAGCGGCAAACGTGCGATCACCTTCCGTGCCCGGTCAGGTGCTTGTAAAAGTTCCGGAAGTTGATTGACCGTGTGTGCGATCTGTGCGGCGATTTCGCGTGTGGTGCCTTCGACAACATTTTCGATCTATGGGACTGGCGCAGGGGTGAGCAAAAACCCGTTTTCGGCGGTGATCTGCCAACAAGAGTCAGACATAGAGAAGCTGTACCTTGAACTGCATCATCAGGTGCGTTCAAGTGTACTCTGCGCGTGAGGGTCTGTAGAGTCCCGGTTGGTGCAGGGTGATCCGCGCTGGATCACCCTGTTTTCGCGCCGATTAGGCTTCGGGTACCGGGTTCATCTTGGGTGTCGGTGCAAGGCTGACCCCATATTCGATGCTGTCCACCAGCGCCAGCCAACTGGCGACGATGATGTTCGCTCCCGCGCCGACCGTGCTCCAGCGGGTAGGCCCGTTCTGGGTATCGATCAGCACGCGGGTCACGGCTGCCGTCCCATTCGCGCCATCCAGAATACGGACTTTGTAGTCTGCGAGCTGGAAATCGGTGATCTGCGGATAATGGGAGACCATCGCCTTACGCAGCGCAAGGTCAAGCGCGTTGACTGGCCCATTCCCCTCCGCTGCGGTGTGGAAAATGTCGCCGCCCACATCGAGCTTGACCATCGCTTCTGCGACCGAACCACGCCCCTTGCGTTCTTCGACGATCACCGTGAAATCGATGAGCGTGAACAGCGGCTTATAGGCAGGCTTGGCGCGATGCAGGCGTACTGCGACCGAGGCTTCCGCGCCTTCAAACACGAACCCGCGACTCTCCAGCCGCTTGATTTCTTCCAGCACCTTGATCGCTTCCGCGCTCGACACATCCATGCCAAGTTCTTCCGCTTTGCTGAGAAGATTCCCTTGTCCGCTCAAGTCGCTGACCAGAATGCGCATCTCATTCCCCACCAATTCGGGATCGATGTGCTGGTAGCTGTGAATATTGCGGCGCATCGCGGCGACATGGATGCCGCCCTTATGCGCGAAGGCACTTTTGCCCACATAGGCGAGATGATTATCCGGCGCTAGGTTGGCGATTTCCGCGACGGTGCGCGAAACAGTGAGTAGATGGCGCAGCCCGCCCGGTGGCAGGCAGCTATAGCCGAGCTTCAATTCAAATCCAGGATGATGCTGCACAGATTGGCGTGCCGCAGCGTTCACCGTACCCGTTGATCGTCCCCTGCACCTGTACCGCACCCGCGCGGATCGCTGCCAGCGAGTTCGCGACCGCCAGCTCACCATCGTTGTGCGTGTGGATGCCAAAACTCATGTGTGGCAACGCGCCGCGCGCCATTTTCACGAACGCGTCGATCTCCCACGGCATCGATCCGCCGTTGGTGTCACACAGCACCACGCAGTCCGCGCCGCCGTCGCTGGCGGCCAGCAGCGTATCCATTCCATATTCGAGATCGAGTTTTACGCCGTCGAAGAAGTGTTCGGCATCATAGATCACTTCTTTGCCCAGCGACTTCAGGTACGCGATGCTTTCGCGGATCATGCGCAGATTTTCTTCAGGGGTGGTTTGCAGCACTTCGGTGACGTGCAGCATAGATGTCTTCCCGACGACCGTCACGACCGGCGTTTGCGCATCGACCAGTGCTTGAATATTCGAGTCCTCGGCAGGTTTGCTGCCTTTGCGACATGTTGAGCCGAAGGCCGCAATCTTGGCATGCTTCAGTGCCAAATGACGTGCCGCCTCAAAATAGGCCGCGTCCTTCGGATTCGATCCCGGCCACCCACCTTCAATGTAGGCGACGCCCAGATCATCGAGTAGTTCGGTTACGCGCAGTTTGTCCGCGACAGACAATGAGATGCCTTCGCGCTGTGTGCCGTCACGCAGTGTGGTGTCGTAGATGGCGACGTTCATGACAACCCCTTCAAACCTTGAACCGCAGAGGGCACAGCGAACCTACGCCCTCTGCGGTGAAAGTTATTCCTATGGCTAAAGTGTGTTGACCCGCCCAGCATGGGCTGCTTCATAGGCCTCGGTTTGCTCACTCAGTCCGAGCAGGAAACCAAGCTGATCGACTCCGTTAAGCAGGCAGTGTTTCGAAAACCCGTCGATCGGGAACGACACCGCACGCCCATCCGGTAGGGTAACCGTCTGCGAGGCGAGATCGATCGTCACCTGCACATTCGGGTCTTCTTCCGCCAAGCTGATTAACTGCTGGTGTGTCTGCTCATCGACGATCACCGGCAGCAGCCCATTCTTGAGCGAATTGCTGCGGAAAATATCCGCGAAATAGGTGCTGATCACCGCGCGGAACCCCGCACCGATCAGCGCCCAAGGCGCGTGTTCGCGTGAGCTGCCGCAGCCGAAATTGTGCCCACCGATCAGGACGGACGCGCCCTGATGCTCCGGTTGGTTGAGCGGGAAACTCGGTTTCGGTGTGCCGTCGCTTTCGTAGCGCCAATCGCTGAAGCAGGCAGCGCCCAACCCGGCTTTATCGGTCACTTTCAGGTAACGCGCCGGGATGATCTGGTCGGTGTCGATGTCGTTGATCGGCAGGGCGACGGCTTTCCCGGTGAAGGTTTTGATCGGTTCCATTTAAGCATGCTCCAATTCACGCACCAGTTCGCGCGGGTCGGTGATCACACCGCGCACGGCGGTCGCGGCGGCGGTCAGCGGGCTGGCGAGGAAGGTACGCCCACCCTTGCCCTGACGCCCTTCAAAGTTGCGGTTGCTGGTGCTGACGGCGTACTGCCCCGGCTGCAACTGATCTCCATTCATGGCGATGCACATCGAGCAGCCTGCCTCACGCCATTCCGCCCCTGCTTCACGGAAAACGCGATCTAGCCCTTCAGCTTCAGCCTGCTTCTTCACTTGCTGCGAACCCGGTACCACCATCACGCGCACGCCATCAGCGACGCGCCGCCCCTTGAGGAACTTGGCCGCTTCACGTAGATCACCGATGCGGCTGTTGGTGCAGCTTCCGATGAATACCACATCGACCGGCTTTCCGAGCAGCGGTTGATTCGGCTGCAACCCCATATAGGTCAGTGCCTTATCCATCGCCAGCTTCTGACTCACATCGCCGATCTGCGCCGGATCGGGGACGCGCCCGGTGATCGGCATGCCCATCCCCGGGTTGGTGCCATAGGTGATCATCGGGACGAGTTCGTCCGCGTTCAGGATTACTTCGCTGTCGAAGACCGCGCCTTCGTCGGTGGGCAGCGTGCGCCAGTAGGCGACGGCTTTATCCCAATCGGCACCCTGCGGGGCGCGTGGACGGCCCTTGATGTACTCGAACGTCGTTTCATCCGGCGCGATCATTCCTGCGCGCGCACCGCCTTCGATCGACATGTTGCAGATCGTCATGCGGCCTTCCATCGACAGCTTACGGATGGCTTCGCCCATGTATTCGAACACGTAGCCCGTGCCGCCGCCCACGCCGATCTTGGCGATGATGGCGAGGATGATGTCTTTCGCCGTGACACCCGGATGCAGTTCACCGTTGATGCGAACGGCCATCGTCTTTGGCTTATTTTGCAGCAGTGTTTGCGTCGCCAGCACATGACCGACTTCGCTGGTGCCAATGCCGAACGCGAGTGCGCCGAACGCTCCATGCGTGCTCGTGTGGCTGTCCCCACAGACGATCGTCATGCCCGGCTGTGTAACCCCTTGTTCGGGGCCAATTACGTGGACGATCCCCTGATTCGTCGTACCGAGATCGAACAGTGGGATGCCGAAATCGGCGCAGTTTTTGCGCATCACTTCAAGCTGTGCTGCTGCTTGTGCATCCGTCACCGGGATGATGCCGTCAACGTTGCGCGGAGTCGTCGGCGTGCTGTGATCCATCGTCGCCATCGTGTGATCCGGACGGCGTACTTTCAGCCCGCGCTGGCGCAGTTCCGTGAAGGCCTGCGGCGAGGTGACTTCATGGACGAGGTGCAGGTCGATATACAGCACGGCAGGCAGATCGTCCGTCTGTGCCTGCACCAGATGACTTTCCCATACCTTCTCAAACAGCGTCTTCGGTGTACCCATTGCCTACCTTGTGAAATGCTCTCAACGATTTCATCATGACCGAATGATGATCAACACTTTTGCGCCTTAGCGCCTTGGCGTTGAATCTTTCTCTGTTACCGTTCAATCGCGACGGTGGCCGCGTCGCCTTCGGGCTTCTTTTCGCCCAACCCCACCCCGGCGATCATACGGTTGAGCGCGGCGAGATATGCCTTCACGCTCGATACGACGATGTCTTTATCCGCGCCGTAACCGCCGAAGGAACGTGCGCCATCCGGTGTGCTGATGCGCACCGTGACTTCACCAAGCGCGTTGATGCCTTCGGTGACGCTGTGTACGCTGTATTCGATCAGCATGGTCGGCAGCTTGACGATCGAGTCAATGGCGCGGAAGCACGCATCAACCGGGCCAACACCCACCGCCGCCTGCACGATCGTTTCGCCGTCGTTGGCGATCACGCGGACAGTCGCCGTTGGCATGCCCATCGTGCCGCATACCACCTGCATATCTTCCAGCTTGAAGAATTCCTCTGGGCGGGCAAGCTCATCCGTCATCAGTGCTTCAAGATCGGCATCGGTGACGTTCTTTTTCGCGTCTGCCAGCACCTTGAACCGTTCAAAGACGGCTTGCAGCTTATCCTTCTCCAGTTCATAGCCCAGTTCTTCCAGACGCACTTTCAACGCGTGGCGTCCGCTGTGCTTGCCCAGTACCAAACGACTTGCCGTCCACCCGACGCTGTCGGGCGTCATGATTTCGTAGGTGCTGGCGTGCTTCAGCATGCCGTCCTGATGAATACCGGCTTCGTGCGCAAACGCATTCGCGCCGACGATCGCCTTGTTCGGCTGGACATGCATGCCGGTATAGTTGCTGACCATGCGGCTGGTTTTGACGATTTCCTTGCTGTTGATGTTCGTCTTCAAACCATAGAACGGTGAGCGCGTTTGCAGCGCCATCGCCACTTCTTCGAGGCTGGTATTGCCCGCGCGTTCGCCAATGCCGTTGATCGTCACTTCGACCTGACGTGCACCCGCGCGTACCCCGGCCAGCGTATTCGCCGTCGCCAAGCCCAGATCGTTATGGCAGTGAACCGACCAGATCACGCCGCTGCCCGGGCCAGCGCCCGGCGTTTCCGCGATCAAGTTGGAAATTGTGTCATACCATTCGCTCGGCGTCACATAACCGACCGTGTCGGGGATATTGAGTGTGGTCGCGCCGCATTCGACCGCCAGCGCGCACACCTGCACCAGAAAATCGGGATCGGTGCGGCCTGCGTCCATCGGGCTGAATTCCACATCATCGCACAGGCTTCGCGCCAGCGATACGTTTTTGCGGATGACTTCCAGCGCTTGTTCGCGCGATAGCCCAGTTTGATACTTCAGGTGAATATCGCTGGTGCCGAGGAAGGTGTGAATGCGCGGCTTGGCGGCATCCTTGACGCCTTCCCAGCAGGTGAGGATGTCTTTTTCGACGGCGCGCGCCAGTCCAGCGATCATCGGGCCGTCCGGCGTTCCCACTTCACGGGCGACGCGCTGTACAGCGGCCAAGTCGTCCGGCGATGCCGCCGGGAAGCCCGCTTCGATAATATCGACGCCCAACCGGGAAAGCTGCCGTGCGATCTCCAGCTTTTCGGCGCTGCTCAGGGTAGCACCGGGACTCTGCTCGCCATCGCGCAGGGTAGTATCGAAGAACAGGACTACATTGGGGTCAATCGACTCTTTCGGCATTTTGGAGCGATCCTTTCAGATAGGTGACAGCCATTTCAAGTTGACGGGTAAGGTTTGCAAGACCATCCTCTGCCATCGGATCACCCCCCTCCTGATGCCCAACTCGCGGACTGACCGTAAGTTGCAGCGTTAGGCGTTGACAAAGATGTATTCATCGACATCCAACTGTGGTTTGTAGCCGATCTTCTGGTAAATGCTGTTCGACGTGGGATTGGCGAGATCGGTGAACAGCGCGACGAATGCCTTGCCTGTATCCAGCAGTTCTTGAGTCAGGGCGGCGGTCACGGCAGATGCATAACCGCGCCCGCGCAGTTCCGGCGGCGTATACACCGGGGCGACTCGAATTCCATGACCCGTCGGCCCCGCATATCCCGCCATCGAGACGACCTTGCCGCCGTCTTCCCACACACGCAGCCCACGCAGCGCCGGATCGGTTTCTAAGCGAAAGCGCGTCCATCCGACATACACGTCGATGGGTGTGTTGGCATCGGCGGTCGGGTCGGCTTCGATGTCGAACGCCTTGAACCAGTCCGCCAGCAGCGGAACATCCCCCTCTGCCGCCGGTCGCATCTTCCCGCTTACATGCCGCACCGGGATCACTTCTGTCAGCTTATAGATGCGTTCTGCACGGTTCAGTTTGCCCACACACCCTGTGGCATGCTGCCACAGATCCACGAAGGCGCGTGTTTCTGCGGGACTGCCGCTCGCACCGCTCAAGGGATTCTCCGCAAACGCGTCTTGCATATCCTGTACGAACAGCTCGACGGCGGCTTGGACATCAACGGCTTCGGAGAGGATGGCGCGAAAATTGTTCACACGCATGGCGATCCCAATCGGCTCCTGATCGTGTTCGACCAGACCCAGATAGGGGGGAATGCTGGGTGCGCCTGTTTGCATCCACGTATTGAGGAACCCAAGCTGCAAAATGTGGGCGATCTCGTGGCGCTGCAAATAAGGCCCCGCATGGGCGTGAAACTCGCGAAAATCCTCAAACCGGCGCACGTTCATGGCATCTCCTTGAGCCATCGTTGGCCAATCGCATCGTCTATAGGTGCGATTAGCCAACTCTTCATGAGAGCTAGTTCTCCTGCTTGATGCGCTTGGCGTTCAGGAACGTCATCATGTCGCGCAGATCCGCACCGACATTTTCGAGCATCAGATTGTGTTCACGGTTACGGCGTGCTTTGAAGTTCGGCAGGCCGTTCTTGTTCTCGTCGATCCATTCCTTGGCGAACGACCCGTCCTGAATGCGGGCCAGCACTCCGGCCATCGTTTCCTTGACTTCGCTTTCGATCTGATCACCAACGGTGTAGCCACCGTATTCCGCCGTATCGCTCACGCTGTACCACATATAGCTGAGGCCGCCCTGATACATCAGGTCAACGATCAGCTTGAGTTCGTGCAGGCATTCGAAATAGGCGATTTCCGGCTGGTAACCTGCCTTGACGAGCGTTTCGAAGGCCGTGCGTACCAGCGCCGTAACGCCGCCGCACAGTACGACCTGCTCACCGAACAAGTCGGTTTCGGTTTCTTCCTTGAAGGTGGTTTCGATCACGCCCGCGCGGGTGCAGCCGATCGCGCGTGCATAGGCCAATCCACGTGCCTTCGCCTTGCCGGTCGCATCCTGATGGACGGCCAGCAGACCGGGGGTGCCTGCACCATCCTTGAAGACTTCGCGTACACGGTGACCGGGAGCTTTCGGCGCGACCATCGTCACATCGACATTGGCGGGCGGCTTGATCTGCCCGTAATGAATATTGAAGCCGTGCGCGAACATCAGCATCGCACCGGGTTTCAAATTCGCTTCAATCGAGTCGTAGTACACCTTCGACTGCATCGTGTCCGGGATCAGGATCATCACCACATCGGCGGCTTTCGTCGCGTCCGCGACCGACATGACCTTCAGCCCATCGGCTTCGGCTTTGGCGCGGCTCTTGCTGCCTTCGTGCAGGCCAATCACCACGTTGAAACCGCTGTCCTTGGCGTTCAGCGAATGGGCATGCCCTTGGCTGCCGTAGCCGATCACCGCAATCGTTTGCCCCTGAAGGACGCTGAGATCCGCATCTTTGTCGTAGTACAGTGTAGCCATGCTTACTTCCCCCTCAATGAGAGTGTGCAAAAAAACCAGACCAATGAATTATGGCTCCCCATCAAGGGGACGAGCGGCGTATCTACGCCGCCCACTTGCAAACAAACAGGCGTTAGACGATGCTGACGGCGTTACCGTTGGTACCGACGGGCAGCGCGGGTTCGTAATCGCTGTCCAGAATGCGGACACCACGCCCCATCGCGACCACACCGGTACGGACGAGTTCGACGATCCCAATCGGCGCGACCGCCTGAATGAACCCTTCGACAATATCTTCCTGCGCCGTGATCTCGACAATCGCCACTTTCGGGCCAATGTCCACAATGCGCGCCGGGAAGCGTTCACACAGTTCGGTGAGTTCGTTGCGGCTGTGCGCGTCGTCCGACCGCACCTTGATCAGCGCGAGGTCACGGCTGACATGCGGTTCATTCGAAATAACCGACACATCAATCACGTTGATGAGCTTTTGCAGGTTGGCGCGGATGCGGTTGGCATCGCCGCGCGTCGCATCGACAGTGATTGTCATGCGCGACATGTACGGCTTATGCGTGCGGCCAACCGTCAAGCTGTCCACGTTGAAGTTGCGGCGGCGGAATAGACTGGCGACACGGTTCAACACACCCGGTTTATTTTCGACCAGTGCCGCCAGAACATGTTTCTTTGACGGCTGGATTTCCATTGTTTGGTTTGCGTACACCATGATCGTGAACCTCTATTCTTCGCCGGGCTTCGGGCGGCGGATCATCGCGTGCAGGTCGGCACCTGCGGGAACCATCGGATACACCATTTCTTCTTTTTCGACCACGAATTCGATCAGCGTGGGGCCGTCGATGCTGCGCGCAAACGCGACCGCTTCTTCGATCTGATCACGGCTGCTGACACGGCGCGACGGAATACCGTAGGCTTCGGCCAGCTTGCAGAAATCCGGGCTGAACATGTGCGTTTCGTTGTAGCGGCGGCCATGGAACAGTTCCTGCCATTGGCGCACCATGCCAAGAAAACCGTTGTTGATGACGGCGATCTTGACGGCGACATTTTCTTGCACGGCGGTCGCCAATTCCGGCAGCGTCATCTGGAAACCGCCATCGCCGACGATCACCCACACTTCTTCTTCGGGGCGTCCCAGTTTCGCGCCGATCGATCCCGGTAGGCCGAAACCCATCGTGCCCAAACCGCCGCTCGTCAGCATGCTCTTCGGGCGCTGGTGCGGGTAGTACTGTGCTTCCAACATTTGATGTTGGCCCACGTCCGTCACGGTGAGTGCGTCGCCACCCGTGAACTTCCACAGGTCGTTGATCACCTGTGCGCCGAACAATTGATTGCCCGTATCGCGCTTGATGATGTCGCGTTCGTCGCTGTCTTCCTGCCAGTCGCGGATCTGATTCAGCCATTCGGCGTGCTGCGTCCGCTTGATCCCCGGTAGGAACTGTGACAGTACCGTCCGCACATCCCCGGCGATTCCAATATCGACCTTGATATTCTTGTTGATTTCCGATGGATCAATATCGACATGAATTTTCTTGGCGTTCGGCGCGTAGGTCTTAATGTTCCCGGTCACGCGGTCATCGAAGCGCATGCCGAGCGCGATTACGAGGTCACTTTGCTGAATGGCGTTGTTCGCGGCGGCAGTGCCGTGCATGCCCATCATGCCGAGCGACAGCGGGTGATCTTCCGGCAGGGTGCCCTTGCCGAGCAGCGTCAGCGCGACCGGCGTTCCGGTCAGTTCGGCCAAATCACGCAGTTCGTTGATCGCGCCGCTCATGGTGATGCCGTGCCCCGCGAGGATGATGGGGCGCTGCGCATTGTTGATCATCTCAACGGCGCGGGCGACTTCATCATCATGGGCCGATTGCGGCGGGTGGTAACCGGGCAGACGGATTTCGCCTTCCGGGTAGATGTACTCGACTTTCTGGTTCTGCACATCTTTCGGAATATCGACCAGCACCGGGCCGGGACGACCGGAGCGTGCGATGTGGAAGGCTTCCTTAATCGTGTAGGCGATTTCGCTGGCGTCGGTGACGAGATAGTTATGCTTGGTGATCGGCAGGGTAATCCCTGTCACGTCAATTTCTTGGAAAGCATCCGTGCCGATGACACCGCGCGGTACCTGCCCGGTGATGCACACGATTGGCGACGAGTCCATCATCGCCGTCGCAATCCCGGTGACCAGATTGGTCGCGCCGGGGCCGCTGGTGGCGAACGCCACGCCGACTCTGCCGGTTGCGCGGGCGAAACCGTCCGCCATGTGGCATGCGCCCTGTTCGTGACGCACCAGAACGTGATGAATTTGCGGGTATTTGCTCAACGCGTCATAGGTGGGCAGAATGGTTCCGCCGGGATACCCGAACACAATTTTGACGCCCTCGCGGATCAACGACTCAAGGACGATTTCCGCGCCGCTCAGCACTTGTTTTTCCATGAATGCACCGATGCCTCTCTAATCCCCCGCGACGGCCTGACGCACAGGTGTCAGCCAGCCGTAACGGTCGGGTTTTTGACCACTGGTAAGGGCGAAAAATTCGTTTTGCAGCGCTTCCGTCACCGGGCCGCGCTTGCCCGCGCCAATCTGCTGGCGATCCACACTGCGGATCGGGGAAATTTCGGCTGCCGTGCCGGTGAAGAAGATTTCATCGGCGATGTACAGGAAATCACGCGGGATTGGCTCAAACCGCACCTCATAGCCAAGGTCGCGCGCCAGTGTCAGCACCGTGTCACGGGTGATGCCGCGTAGGATCGAGGAGCCGAAATACGGTGTGTAAATCACGTTGTCGCTGATGACGAAGATATTCTCGCCCGCGCCTTCACTCACCATTCCGCTGTAATCGAGCGCGATGCCTTCGCTGAAGCCGTTGTCGTGCGCTTCCATGCTGATGAATTGGCTGTTGACGTACTGCCCGCCGATCTTCGCCAGCGAGGCGCCCGTATCGGGAGCCATGCGCCGCCATGTGCTGACCTGCACATCCACGCCGTTTTCGATCGCTTCTTTGCCCAAATACCGGCCCCATTCAAGCGTGAAGACGACGACTTCAGTCGGGTTCTTGCGCCCTTCTACGCCAAGCACGTTCGCGCCGCGAAAGACGATCGGGCGGATGTAGCATGACTCATGACCGTTGCGGCGCACCGTCTCCAATATGGCCTCGTTGACCTGCGCTTCGGTGAAAGGCATCTCGATGCGGGCGATCTTGGCCGACTGAAATAGGCGCTTGGTGTGCGGTTGCAGCCGAAATACGGCAGGACCGTCCGGCGTAGCGTATGCGCGTACCCCTTCAAAAACGCTGCTGCCATAATGGAGTGCGTGGGTGGTAACATGTACCGTAGCATCTTCCCAGCGAACGAACTCCCCGTTACGCCATATCCATTCTGCCGACATGCTTTGTTCTCCTCGTCGTATTACGTGATGCAGGGCAAGAAATAAAAACGCGCTTTCCGATTTAGTCCGAGTATCCCCGGTTATAAATATCGGAAAGCGCGTCGCGGGTGGGCTGAAGTTCATAATCCGCCGCTTGCATGTCGCTGTGCGACACGGCTTGATACGCTTCTGTCCACGGACTGGTGGGGAAGCGCATCGCCTGTTCGCCGCGCGATTCTTCCGCGCGACACGAATCGCTGGTACGAGCAAATTGAGTGGGGCTGTAATGTTCGGTTGTCATGAGGTTTTCCCGTCCTTCTGTGCCTTACAACAAAAAACCCTCCGGCTTGGGAGGGTTTTCTTGTTTGCGTTCATTTTTCTGAAACCGCATCAACCCAAGCCGTTATATCCCGTTCCCGATAATAAGGACGAGTACCGCAAGAAGGCTAATGCTAATGAGGATTGACGGTTTCACGTGCTTCAACATTTCAACAGACTTTCTTGACGAAACACTGTAAGAAAGCGTAACGAGTCTGACTAAAGGTGTCAACCCCTTGAGGTTCGAAAGTGCCAGATTTCTCAAAGTTCGTACATCCTCGATAGTCTGCATAGGGCAACTTGCACAAGCATATTTCCAAGCCTTCCCTGATGGCGTTTTCTTGGTGTATCGGGGAGTCAATTTCAAACACTTACGGCCTGCGATCGCTATAAAACGTGTGAGTACTCACCGGACAACATGAGGTTGAATGGACGATTTACAAGCAGTGGAGCAGATCAAACGCGGCAATCCGGCTGCGCTTGCATGGCTGGTTCAACGCTACCAAACACAGGCGGTGCGCGCCGCTTATGCCATTACGCAGGATCGGCAGTCTGCCGAAGATGTCGTGCAAAACGCCTTTCTCCAGCTCTTTCGCACCCTGCAAACATTCGACTCACGGCGTCCATTTGCGCCTTGGTTTTTCAAAAGTGTCGTCAATGCCGCGCTGAAGACTGCCAAGCAAATGCAGCGTTCGCTTTCGATCGACACCGTATTGAACGATGAAACGGGCGACACGTTCGCGGACATTCTGCCCGACCTTGCAGCGATGCCGATTGAGCACGTCGAAGGCGAGGAACTCAAACAGCGGGTTCGCGAAGCGCTGACCAAGCTCACACCGGAACAGCGAAGCGTCTTGGTGATGCGCTATTACCTCGACCTTGAGACGAGCGAAATATCGGCACAACTGGATTGTCCACCCGCCACTATCCGTTGGCGAATGCATCACGCGCTCAAGCGTTTACGGGGACTGCTGCCGCTCATGAATGAGAACTAAGGGAAAGCCAAATGGACGAACGCCAATTTCAGCAGTTATTCAAACAAACGCTTGAACAGGAGATCACGAACGTGGAACTCTGGAAGCAAATCGAAGGTAAACTGCCGACCCCGTCGGCCCGAACCATGCACCGAGGCCTCAATTTGGGCAAAGCGGTGTTGATCGCGCTGATGCTCACGGTGACAGCGCTCACGGCCTATGCTTTTTATCAAGAAATTGCCCTTCCCGGCGATCCCGGTATCACCAGCGTTGATCAGGCCGACTTGATCACCCGTATCGATGAAACACAGTCGCTAGGCGGTGATAATCAAGTTTCGGTGACGCTGGAATATGCCTATGCCGATGCGAACCGCATCACCATCGGCTATACCGTCAGCGGAGTCTCACCGGATGGCCGCCGTATGATGGCCTACAGCAACCCGATGCTGACCACAGGCAGCGGTGAACCTGTGGATCGACTGCTCGCGTTGGCGACGCAGGAAGATCAGCAGCAGGATGCGCAGGGTGAAGCACAGGGATTCAGCAGCAGTTTGACCACCAATTTCATCACGCCGGATCTCGGCCTATCCGAAGGGGACTTGGTCGATCTCAATCTCGCTGTCGATGTGGCGCTCTCCTATCTCGACAATGGAGAGTTCCCCGCGCCCAGTATGGTGATGGCGGGGCAGGCGAATTTTACCTTCAGCGTGCCTTTCATAAGCGGCACGGTGATCGAAATCGATCAGACCGCTGATGCAGCCCAACCCAGCGTCACCTTGCAGCAGGTGAGCCTCACGCCGTCGATGACGCGGCTGGATATGTGCTACGAACTTCCGCCAGTGGATGCCGTGCCGGGGTGGTCGCCCTTCGTGATCGTCTCGATCGATGACGAAATGCTGTTCAGCGGGCAGACGGAAACCTACGGATTGGAGGATCGCTATGACTTGAACAGCCCGTGTAAGGGTGTGATCATTCCCATTTCCTTGCAGGGTCACACAGGCGCATGGCGTGTCGAGATCACTGAATTCCATGATCTCGGCGCTTTCTCGGAACCCATCATTGGGCCGTGGGCGTTCGACTTTGAGGTCGCAAACTAACCCAACTGCGCTGTAGGTGCGTGGTGTCCCTCACAGCCTACGCTGTGAGGGACATTGTCTAGTCTTCTTGTGCCAGCCATTCTTTCGCCGCGTCAATCTGGGCGCGTACGGCGTTCGGGGCAGTGCCGCCCTGCGCCCGCCGCCGCGCGGTTGAGGCGATGAAGTCGAACACCGCCGTCACATTTTCCTCGAAAAGGGGGGAGAGGTCACGCAGATCGCTCGCCGTCAGTGCGGAGAAGCGCACGCCTTTTTGCGCCGCCAAGCGCACCGCCCGCCCGCTCACATGATGCGCTTCACGGAAGGGCATCCCTCTGAAGACTAAATAATCCGCAAGATCAGTCGCCAGCATCGAGTCGTCGAGCGCTGCGCGCATGCGATCCGGATTCAGTTTCAGCGTGCGGATCACGGCGGTGATCACGGGCAGCAGGTGCGCCAGCGTGTCGACCGAATCGAAGATCGGTTCTTTGTCTTCCTGCAAATCTTTGTTGTATCCGCTTGGCAGCCCCTTGAGCGTTGCCAACATGCCGGTCAGATTGCCGATCAACCGCCCCGCTTTGCCGCGTGCCAGCTCCATCGGATCAGGGTTGCGCTTTTGCGGCATCAGGCTCGATCCAGTGCTGTAGCGATCGTTCAAGGTGACGAAGCCAAAAGCCGGATTGCTGAACAGGATCAAGTCTTCCGACAAGCGGCTGAGATGCACGCCGATCATCGAAAACGCGAACAGGGCTTCCGCGACGAAATCGCGATCACTGACGGCATCGAGGCTGTTTTCGCTGGTGTTTTCAAACCCCAATAACCCGGCAAGGCGTGCCCGGTTCACCTCGAACGGCGTTCCCGCCAGCGCGCCCGATCCAAGCGGCGACACATTGGCGCGGGTTTGTGCCCCCGCCAACCGTTCACGATCGCGGGCGAACATCCAGAAGAAGCTCATCAGCCAGTGCGCCGCCGTGATCGGCTGGGCGGGCTGCAAGTGGGTATAGCCCGGCATGACCGTTTCGACGTTCGGTTCAGCGGCGGCGATCAACGCTTCTTGCAGCGCGGTCACTAACCCGTCGATCTGGTGCAGCGCGTCGATCGTCCACAGGCGGAAGTCGGTCGCGACTTGATCGTTACGGCTGCGCCCGGTGTGCAGTTTGCCACCCACCGCGCCGATCAGCTCGGTCAATCGCCGCTCGACAGCGGTATGAATATCCTCATCACCCGGTTGGAAAGCGAACCGGCCTTCTTCAAATTCGGCCTGTACCTGTTCCAGCCCGTCGATGATCTGCTCGGATTCGCCGCCGCTGATCACGCCCGCGTCAGCGAGTGCTTGCGCGTAGGCGATGCTGCCTTCGATGTCGTGCGCATACAGGCGTTTGTCAAATTCAATGCTGTCATTCAGCGCCCGCAGATCATCGTCCGTCGGCTCACTAAACGCACCGCCCCATAACGTCATGCTTCCCCCAGAATCCATAGCAAAGACGCAAAGGAAAGCAGCCTCTCTTTGCGTCTTTGGGTTGACTTTTTGTGCCGCTTTCCTAGTCGCGCTTGAACTTGCTGTAATCCGGCTGATCGCCGCTGGCGCTCACCTGCATATCGAGCAGCGCTTCGATCTTCACCGGCAGGCCGAACAGCTTAATGAAGCCTTCCGCGTCCTTCTGGTTGTAGACATTTTCCTCACCAAACGAGGCATAGTCTTCGCGGTACAGGCTCAGCGGGCTCTTGCGACCGGCGATGATGGTGTTGCCCTTGTACAGCTTCAAGCGCACCGTTCCGGTGACATTTTCCTGCGTCACCTGTACAAATGCGTCCAGTGCTTCACGCAGACGGGTATACCACAGGCCGTTGTACACCAGTTCAGCGTACTTGATGGCGATCGTGTCCTTATAGTGCATCGTCGCTTTGTCGAGCGTCACACTCTCCAATGCCTGATGCGCGCGGTGCAGGATCGTCCCGCCGGGGGTTTCATAGACGCCGTGCGACTTCATGCCGACGAGCCGGTTTTCGACCAGATCGACGCGCCCGATGCCATGCTTCGCGCCCAACCGGTTCAATTGGATGAACAGATCGAGCGGATTCATGCGTTCGCCGTTCAAACGCACGGGAATACCGCGTACAAACTCGATTTCGACGTACTCGCCCTCATCCGGTGCTGCCTGCGGGCTTACCGTGAGCTTGAACATCTCTTCTTCGGGTTCGTTCCAAGGGTTTTCCAGCAGGCCACCTTCGTGGCTCAGGTGGAACAGATTGCGGTCGCGGCTGTAGATCGATTTCAGCGTACTGGTCACCGGGACGCGGAATTCCTCCGCATAGGCCAGCAGGTCTTCGCGGCTGCGCAAATCCCACTCACGCCACGGTGCGATCACCTTCAGCTTGGGGTTGAGCGCCATCGCGGTGACTTCGAAGCGTACCTGATCGTTCCCTTTGCCCGTGCAGCCGTGCGCGATCGCGTCCGCGCCTTCGATTTCGGCAATATCGACCAAGTGCTTGGCGATCAGCGGGCGGGCGAACGACGTGCCGAGCAAATATTCACGCTCATACACCGCCCCCGCCTGCATGACCGGGAAAATGAAATCGCGCACGAATTCTTCGCGCAGGTCGCGGACGTAGAGCTTGGTTGCGCCGGTCTTGAGCGCTTTCGCTTCCAAGCCGTCGAGTTCTTCTTCCTGTCCCAAATCGGCGGTGAAGCAGACGACTTCTGCCCCATAGTTATTCTTGAGCCACGTCAAAATGACGGAGGTATCCAGCCCGCCGGAGTAGGCGAGCACGATCTTCTTGATAGCGTCTTTGGCCATGTTGAGGAAATCCCTTGCGGTCGAACGTGTGCGTGTGGGGTGTGCGGCTAAAAGCGCACCCGCGTGCGAACAAATCGACGCACACTATAACGCTGTTTTAAGATTGTGTGTAGGGCTTGGACTTATCAGGCAGGACTGCCGCCGATTGTGCGAGTCGCCCAAGCTGCTTTGCCGTAGCAGACCCGTGGGCGACTCAGCCAGTCGGAATGTCATGACTCAACCATGACGATCGCCAGTATTCGCAGAGGCATCGTTAGCCGCACGATCAAGAGGAAGGAATTGAGGCGCTTTAACAGACTGAGTTTGCGAAAGGGGAGACACATGGCACGGTTCCTCTTGATTCTACTGCTGGTGCTGTTTGTGCTGGCCGTTGGCGCATCCGCTGTCGCATAGGTTGTCCGTCGCAGGCGTTTTTAATTCGCCTGCGATCCATTCAAAAACGCGATCAAGTCCGAATTGAACGCTGCCGGTTCTTCTTCCATCGGCAGGTGACCGCTTTGCGCGTAGGTGAGGTACGTATCATTCGGCAGTAGATCGCGCAGTCGTTCGCCCAACGCGGGCGGCACCCACGTATCATGCTCACCCCACTGGATCAGCGCTGACATCTCGATCGCTTGTATCTGTGCATCGGTCAGCGGCACATCATCCCCGAAATTGCGCGTCAAAATCTCTAGAATCGCTTCGTCCCATCCGGTGACTTCCAGCGCCCGTCCATATCCGGCGATCACCTCATCGGTAACGACGGTAGGATCGTAGTAAGCGGTTTTCTGAAAATCTGCCAGCGAATAGGGGCGCAAAAATGCGCGCATTCCCAACCGTGCCCACCAGCGCGCCGGGGGAAAATTCAGCACTGCCCGCGCAAAACCGGGACTGCCACCGCCGCCCGCCTCGCCGGAGCCGTTTTCCAATCGCACCGCCCCATCCGCAAAGCCGAGCCGTTCGACGCGTTCCGGGTACAGCACCGCGAAATAGGCGATCACACCGCCGCCCATACTGTGACCGACCAGCGACGCACTGGAGATATTCAGCACGTCCATGAATGCGGCGGTGAATGCCGCTTGCTCCGTCATCGACAGCGGCAGATCGCCTGTTTTCTGGCTCAACCCATACGGCGGGCGATCAAACGCGATCACGTGGAAGCCCGCCTCGGCCAGCGCTGGGATCGTGTCGCGCCATGTGAAGGTTGATCCGCCCCATCCGTGCAGCAGAATCACCGTCGCTCCCGCAGGATCACCGGCTTCGCGCACATACGTTTGCAGCCCATCGACGGTGATGAAGCGTCCATCCGGATCGGCAAAAACTGCCGGGTCTGTGCCAACGGGCGGTAGTGGAACGATCAGCGGCAGCACGAAAATGACCACCAACAAAATCAGCAGGACGATCGCCAGCCGTTTTAGCCAACGGTTCATGGAATAATCACCTCGTTCAATCTTGTTCAAAATCATCCGTTTTTGCTGTTTTGACCGCTTTGAACGCCGCTAAGGCGCGGTCGCGTGCCATCGCATGATCGACCATCGGCAGCGGATATTCGCGTAGGGGGTGTCCATTTCCCACGGCGCATGTAAGCGTTCAGCGGCACATCGCGCAGTTCCGGCACCCAATAGCGGATGTAATTCCCGTTCGGGTCGAACTTCTGCGATTGAGCGACCGGGTTGAAGATCCGAAAATACGGCTGCGCATCGGTGCCTGTACCTGCCGCCCACTGCCACCCGCCAATATTGGCTGCCGGGTCGCCGTCCAGTCAGCGTTTGCATGAAATACCGTTCCCCATGCCGCCAGTACATCAGGAGATCCTTCGTCAAGAAGCTGGCGACGACCATGCGAGCGCGGTTGTGCATCCAGCCGATCGTGTTGAGCTGGCGCATCGCTGCATCGATCAGAGGATACCCCGTTTGGCCTTCTTTCCACCGCTGAAGCTCATCTTCATCGTGGCGGTAGGCGACCCGATCGAACTCGCGCTTGAAGCTCGTAGACCTTGTGCGTCCAAAATGATACAGGACGTGTAAATTCCGCCACGCTAGTTCGCTGATCCATGTATCGATCGACGTTGTTCGGCCTCATTCGGCGCGTCCGCTCGTGCTTCGTTTGCGGCGTGGTACGCTTGGCGCGGCGAAAGCATCCCAAAGCGAAAATAGGGCGATAGATACGACGTTCCCGGCGAGGCAGGTTCGTCAAACGGGTTTGGAACTACCAGATCGCGCCGTTCGCCATAGCTGAACAGATCCGTTTGAATAAATCGGCGTAGCCGATCGTGCGCTACCTGCTCCCCGGCAGGCGGCAGATCGACGGGCCGACCGGGGATTCCCAGATAGGCCAAGGTGGGCACACCGGGCTGTTCCAATCCGTCCAGCGTGTGAAAACGGCGGCCTTCGATCGATCCGTTTTGAATGCGCGGTTTGGGCAGTTCCAACCACCTCCGCTTAAAGGGAGTGAATACGGTATACGAGCCGCCTGCTTGTGTATAGACGGCATCGGGGGGATGGGGCAGTGCATCGTCAAACAGGTGGAGCAGGATCGGTTTTTTGAATCTCTCCGATCTCGCGATCACGCCACCTGCTGTACTCCGTATAGTCGGCGTTCGCATACACGCCCAATGCGCCTGTCTGCTCCACTAGATCGCGCAGCACAAGCGAAGGCCGCCTGTCGTATCAGTAATCGAGTCCCGTAAAGCGCGCAGGGATTGATCGAGCGTTTTCAAGAAGCCTTCCAGCAGGAAGGCCATACGTGAGATGCTGAACGATTCACCGCGCAGCAGCGCCGGATCGAAGACAAACAACGGGATCACAGGCTGCCCGGTTTTGAGCGCTTCTCGGAGTGCGGTGTTATCGCTCAAGCGCAGATCGCGCCGGAACCAGTGAATCACAGGCGCATCGGTCACGAGGGAATTTCCTCCACTGCATGATTTCAACCGGTTGATCAGGGCTAGGTGCCGCCGCGAACGTGCGTGCGCCGGGTGCAGGCAGATGACGCCTTACATCGTCTGCCACGCGCATCGCGCCGAGTGTAACCCCCGCCGTCGATTGGCCGGGGAAAATACTGTCGCCCACCAGCCGCACGGTGAGGCCGATTCCCGTGCGCGGCCCGCGCTTTTGAACAGGGACGTTTGCAGAGAGCCGCCCACCATGCCCAGATGCCGCCCCGTATAAAATGCGTATGTCACCGGGGAACCGGGCAGCATGAGCGCAATCCGCGCTCAGGAGCGGGGATCGCGCGTTCAATCGCGGTGAGCAGTCGTTCGCTGTAGACCGCTTTGCGCTTTCCCTGATATTTAGCCGGATCGCGTTCAGCGCTTCCCACCATGCATCCACCTGTGTGTGCGTGGTGATTGTGACGGCGCGGTGTCCGGTGGGGGCGCGGGCAGCATCCCATATGGGCGACATCGACAGGAAAATGCTGTTCCCTTCACCCAGCGGTGCGCCCATATCCGCGATGATCTGGTGATGATCGGAGAGCCTTCCAATCCATCGCCGCGTAAACCGAAGTGCAGCACGAACGCACCCCAACCCGCCCGCCGCGTTTGAACTTCACGCCGCAGCCGCGCTGAGCTATCGTCGCCCAACAGCGACTCGAGCGACCACGGCGTCAGATTGCCGATCACACGTCCCCGAACTCGACCGATTTACTCCGTGAACCGTGTGATGCCTCAACGCCAACGGCGCGTCCATCGTTGATCACGATCCGGCGCACCTGCCGCCGGAACAAGACTTGACCGCCGAAATCGCGGATCGCCTGCACCAGTCGATCGCTGATTCCGCCGATCCCGCCTGCCACGTGATACACGCCCTGCCGCGCCAGATCGAGCGCGGTCGCGCTGTAGAGGGCGTTCGCGCCCCTGCTCGTCGTCTGCGCGCTGATCAACAACTGCGCATCGATGAAGCGCACGAAGGCTGTATCCTTCGCCAGCCCGCGCCAGCGCAGCCATTGATGCGCCGATGTGAGCGCGAATGGAACGATCGTCAGGTCACGGGGAAAATTTGCCGCCCACCTTGATCAACCGGGTGAGTTCGGTGGCATCAGCGGGCGGAAAAGGGCAGCCCCTGCGCCGACAGCGACCAGCCGAGATCCGGCAAGGCGGCTTTTTACTCCTCCAGAAGTGCGCGGATTGGGGGAACTGCGCGATCACGTCATGGTTGTCGCGGGTCAAGGCCACCGATCGATCCGGTAGATGCACCACCCATGCCGGATCATGGAGGCGCGCGTCCCACTGAATGCCGAGCCTTTGCGCGGCGATCGCGTGCGGGCCGTTCGGCTGGAACCCGCCGACGACCGTCGCCCCGGCTTCGAAGCAGTAGCCCTGATGAAAGAACGTCCCCGCGCTCCCACCGGGATAGGTTTGTGCTTCCAGTACGGTCCCATCGAAACCGGCTTTCGCCAGCAGTGCGGCGGTCGTTAGGCCACCCACACCCGCGCCGATCACGAGAATGCGGGGTGTTGGGGTCATGCGGGTGTCGATTGGGAAGATTCGTACTGCTTCACCCCTAACCGGGTGCGCAGGTGCCGGTACAAGAACAGAATCCGCAGCGGCAGATTGCCGAACGCCAGCCGCGTGAACAGCCCCCAGAAGCCGCCTTTGCGATGGATCACCGTCAGGCGATCGATCAGCTCAATCCCGCCGGGGACTTCGGTGAAGATGTGACGATGCACCCACGTATCGACCGGGCCAACGATCTGCCGGTCAACAAACGAGGTTGGCGTTGCCCCCGGCTCATGATGGGCAATCCAGTGAATCGGCAGGAAGGTGAACCACATGGTGAACTCGACGTCGGCATCTCGCATCGATCGCCAGTCACGGCGGCGCACCTGAATGAAAATCGGCGGCGGAGTCAGGCGGCGAAAGGCCGCCGGGTCTTCATGAAATGCGATCATCGCCGCCATCGTCGTGGGGATGACCGAGCGATGTTCAAAGGTGATCGGTAGGTTGTCTGGTGTGTTGGTGGACATATTCTAGGTCTTTCGGTTCGTTCGTATAATAGACCGCATCAACATAATGTCCTGCTCATTCGGCGATAAGAATTACATGAGGGAACACACCACGCATGACTGAAATCATGGTAACGGCGCTCTATACCTATCCGATTAAATCATGCGGAGGGCTGCCCCACGCAGAGATGGCGCTCGACGCGCGCGGGTTTCTGCACGATCGCCAGTGGATGATCGTCAGCGATGCGGATAAGGATCGCGGCCATTTTTTGACTCAGCGCGAATACCCGCGCATGGCCTTGATACACCCCTGTGTCGAAGCCGATCAGCTTACCCTTCGCGCGCCGGGTATGCCGGAAATCGCGGTGCCGCTGGCGCAGGATCATCCCGCCGATATGACGGTTGTGGTGTGGAAAGATACGCTGCAAGCCGTGGATGAAGGCGATGCAATCGCACAATGGTTCAGCGCGTACCTCGGCGCGGCGGTGCGCTTGGTGCGCTTCGCCGATGAGATCGTGCGTGCCGTCAGCATGAAACACACGGATCAACCTTCCCAAACCGGCTTTAGCGATGGCTATCCGCTGTTATTGGCGAATGAATCTTCGCTCGCCGATCTTAACGATCGATTGGCGGCGCGCGGAAAACCGGCTGTGCCGATGACGCGCTTCCGCCCGAACATCGTCATTCAGGGTGTGGATGCATGGGCCGAAGATACATGGAAGTGGGTTGAAATTGGGGGTGTGCGCTGCGAAGTCGCCAAGCCGTGTGCGCGTTGTGCCATCACCACCGTCGATCCGTTGTCTGGTGAGGCGACGATCAAAGGCGAACCGCTGGCGACGTTGGAAACCTTCCGGCGCGGTACCGGATCCGTTTCCGGGGTGCTGTTCGGCCAAAACGTGATTCACCGCGCGCTTGGCACCCTCCGCGTCGGCGATCGGGTAGAACTTCAAGCCTAAAAAAGACTCAACACAGTGCCGCCCTGATAGCGCAAGGAAGCAAAGGCGCAAAGAAAGAATCTCTTCCTTTGCGCCTTTCACTCTTCGCGTCTTTGCGTTGACTCTTTTCTTTAGTCTTCCAGTGTGCTCAGGTCGCCTTCCGGCAGCCCCAGCGCACGGTTGCGCAGCACACGCCGCATGATCTTGCCGCTGCGTGTCTTCGGTAGTTGATCGACAAACTCGATCTTCGACGGTACGGCGATCTTGCCGATTTCGTGCGCGATGTGCTGCTTGAGCGAATCACGCAGGGCATCGTCGCCTTTTTGCCCCACGCGCAGAATGCAGTAGGCGTAAATCGCGCTGCCCTTCACCTCGTCCGGCACGGCGATCACGGCGGCTTCCGCGACGGCGGGATGGCTGACCAACCCGGATTCCAGTTCGGCGGTTCCCAACCGGTTGCCGCTCACCTTGATCACGTCGTCGTTGCGCCCGATGATCCAGTAGTAGCCATCTTTGTCCCGGCGCGCGGTGTCGCCGGTCAAATACCAGCCCTGTTTCGCGTATTTGCCCCAATATTGCGTTTTGTAGCGTTCAGGGTCGCCGTAGACCGTGCGCAGCATCCCCGGCCACGGCTGCTGAATGACCAGATTACCATCCGCGCCATCCGGTACCGGATTTCCCTCGTCATCGACAATATCGACCTTAACGCCGGGGAACGGGCGCGTCGCTGAACCGGGCTTCAGGCGAACTGAGGGCATCGGGGTGATCATGAAGCCGCCGGTTTCGGTTTGCCACCACGTATCCATGATCGGGCAGCGTTCCTTCCCAATTACCTTGTGGAACCAGCGCCACGCCTCAGGGTTGATCGGCTCACCGACGGAGCCAAGCAGCCGCAAACTGCTCAAATCGTGGCGGTTCGGCCATGCATCCCCGAATTTCATCAAGCCGCGAATAGCGGTCGGCGCGGTGTAGAGGATCGTGATCCCGTATTCCTCGACCAGTTTCCACCAGCGGTTCGGGTAGGGGAAGTTGGGTGCGCCTTCATAGATAAAGTTGGTGGCTCCCAAAATCAGCGGCGCATAGACGATATAGCTGTGCCCGGTGATCCATCCGGGATCGGCGGCGCACCAGTAGCGATCGTCATCCTTGATGTCGAACACCATTTGCAGCGTGGTGGACGTGTACACCGAATAGCCGCCGTGCGTATGCAGCACGCCTTTCGGCTTGCCGGTCGTGCCGCTCGTGTACAGGATGAACAGCGGGTCTTCCGCGTCCATTTCTTCGGTTTGGCAAATCGGGCTGGCGATTGGCAGGTTGATCAGATCGTGATACCAGTAATCGCGCCCCTGTTCCATATTGACCGGCTGGCCGGTGCGCTTGACGACGATGATGCTTTCGACGACGGGCGAACGCTTCACCGCCGCATCGACCGTATCTTTCAGCGGAACAATGTTGCCGCGCAGCCATGCACCGTCGCAGGTGATCATCACCCGGCTTTGCGCGTCTTCGATGCGATCAGCCAGCGCTTGTTCGGTGAAGCCGCCGTAAATGACGCTGTGTACCGCGCCAATCTTGGCGCAGGCGAGCATCGCCATCGCCAGTTCGGGGATACGTCCCATATAAATGGTGACGCGATCGCCGCGCTTCACCCCCATCCCCTTCAGGACATTGGCGAACCGGTTGACTTCGCGGTGCAGCTTGTGATAGCTGTACGACTGTTTTTCGCCGTTCTCGCCTTCCCAAATGATCGCCAGCTTGTTTTTCCGCCACGTTTTGACATGACGATCGAGCGCATTGTAGGCAATATTGGTCTTGCCGCCGACGAACCATTGATAGAAGGGCGCGTTGCTGCTGTCCAATACGCGATCCCACTTCCGGAACCAGTGCAGACGTTCCGCCTGCTCGCCCCAGAACCCTTCCAAATCATCGACTGCCTGCTGATAGAGAGTGTCGTAATCGGGAACAAAAGCACTCTTTCGGATTTCATCAGTAGGGCTATACCACTCACCCGTAGGCGGCGCGAAAGTCTCCTGCGTCATGAAGAAGTCTCCTGAAATAAGAAATGTGTCTGCTGGCTAAGGTTTAGAGTAGCGCGAATTTCATTCCAACGCCAAGAGCCGTAACAATTGTCATTTAACCCCGGATTGGCTTTGGCTTCCCTCAACAGCGCGCGTGCGATAGTAATCGCACAGGTGCTTGATCGGGCACTGGGGGCACTTTGGATGATCCCATGTGCAAATTTGCTGCCCGTGCCGTAAACAGCTCACATGGAAGTTGAACAGCACATACGGATCAGGCGGCAGCAGTTCCAACAGGTGAACATGCGCTTTTTCGGCGGTTACCTTCGGGCCGATTAATCCCGTGCGCTGGCTGACCCGGTGCACATGCGTATCCACCGGCATCACGGGCTTGGAAAAGTTGAACAGCAGCACCAGCGAAGCGGTTTTAATGCCCACTCCCGGCAGCGACATCAACCACGCCAGCCCCTCTGATGGGGATAGCTCTTGCAGAAAATCGATGTTGGCGCTCCCCCGCTCGTCGATGATGCGTGCCAGCGCGGCTTTGATGTGCGGTGCTTTCGCTTCGGCAAAGTTCGACGGCGCGATCTGTTCGGTCAGATCCTTCACATCGGCATCACGGATCGCATCCCATGAGCCGTAGCGCTCCCACATCCGGTCAAACGCCAGCTTTTCGTTCGCGCCGGTCGTGCGATGGCTTAACATGGTCATCACCAGTTCGACCATCGGTGTACGGCGTGGGGGTTTCAGCGGGCGTTCGCCGTAGGTTGCGATCAGGATCGCGTACATCGCCATTGCTTTTTCGTGCAGCGGATTGATACCGTCGTTCACCATAGATGCGGTTCTCCTCACCAAACGTAAAATGCTGTCATCCGCAAAAGGGCGTTGATTCTCTCAAAACCCCTCTGGGCGTTCAACTGAACGCCTTGCCGAAAGCCCAACCGAACATTTCTCTTTACCAACCTGCGGATACGCATTGAGATTCTGAGAGTATCTCCCTACGTGCCTTTTGTATACGATAAACAAAAAGGGGCATGATTGATCATGCCCCTCGGCCTATCTTTGCAAACCTACGAGAAGGATTTAGCTGCCCACAGCACCGCTTTTGAACAGGGCTTCGTCTTCTTCACGGGCGATGCGCTGCCCTTCACGGATGTTCACGCGCGAAAGCAGGTAGCCGCCCAGCGCGAAGAACACGATCAGGCTGATGATCGCCGGACGGCTGCTGCCGAACGCCGCCACCGCGAACGTGAAGATCAGCGGGCCAATGATGGATGAGAAACGCTCCATGATGCCGTACAGCCCAAAGAACTCGCCGCTCTTGGCCGCGGGCGACATGCTGGCGTACAGACTGCGGCTTAAGGCTTGGCTGCCGCCTTGTACGATCGCCACCATCCATGCGAGGAACCAGAACTCGACCGTCGAATTGACGAAATAGCCCCAAATGGCGATCACCGTGTAGACGATCAGCGAAAGGATGATGCTGCGCCGCGTATCCAGCGTGTTCGCCAGCGCGGTGAACAGCGGTTTCCCGGCGATAAACGCAAACACCACTCCGATCGCTTGTACGCCGAGCAGTAGCCCCAGAATAATCGGCAGACTATTCTCGCGTTCGGGTTCGAGCACACGGAACTGTGCGATTGAAATCACGCTGCCGCTGCTTTCAGTCGAGTGTTCGCCCGTACTGCGGAAATTGAGGATATATTGACCCGGCTCAGTGCCGCTGATCTCAACCGTTTCGCCGTATCGGATGGTTTCGCCGTAGGTGTCGAGATCGAGTTCAACTGGTTCAACTTCAGTCGAGAATTCGTATAGTGGATCTGGAATCAGCGACAGATGCAGAATACCGCCATCCGGGTGTAAGGCATAGGTCAGTTCCACTGTCTTGCCTGTGAACATGAACTGCGACTCGCTGCCTTCGGGCGACATTTCACTGATGGAGGCATAAACCACATCATTCGCCCCACCGATCAGGGAGGCACTGACCGTTTCTTGTGACCATGCGCCATTGAGAAACAGTGGTACAAGGCTTTCCTCACCCTCGGTCGCATTAAACTGTTCGGTGACGAGATACGTTCCTTGTCCTGCCGAGGACAATGTGGTTTCGTACGGCGGGGGCTCGTCCCCGCTGATGTCGATTGGAAGCGCGGTGCGCAGGGCGATCCCAGCAATCGGAAGCGCGATCAGGTTGAACACGATGAACGCGAGATACAAGGGGCGGCGCGTTTCTTCCTGACTCGGCAGCCGACCGAAAATGAGGCTGAACGGGATGCCGACGAACTGCACCAGCAGCAGCGCGAGGATCAGCTCAACACTCCCGAAACCGAGTTCCGCCCCATAAATCGCCGCCACGCCGATGATCGTTCCGATGGCGTCGTTATAAATGAGATAGGCGACAAGATACTTGAACAGATCGCGGTAATGACGAATATCGCGCAGCGTTCCGCCCAGTCGTTTGAAGCTGATCGCGAGGACGCTTTCGCCGCTTCCATGATGCGAGTCGGCGGCAGGTTCGGGAACTTGGCGGAAAATGGGAATGCTGAACACCGCCCACCAAATCGCCACGCTCAAGAATGAGATACGCGGCCCCCATGTGCCGGGGAGCAGGAAGATCATCCCGACGTTGATCGCCAGCAGCAAGCCACCGCCCAAATAGCCCATCGCGTAGCCGCGTGCCGACACACTATCTTGATCTTCTGGCTTAGCGATGTGCGGCAGCAGCGAGTCATAAAACGTGTACGCTGCAACGAAACCAACACGTCCGAAGATGAACAGGATTGAGGCAAGTACCCAATCGCCCGTGCCGACGAGGACAAGCAGCCCTGTTGCGATGACGCCGATCGCGGTGAAAATAGCGAGAAACTTCTTCTTCCCGCGCGTCACATCGCTGATGGTGCCAAGGACAGGTGCGAGAATCGCCGTGATGAACAACGAAATGCTAAGATTGGTCGTCCAATACGCGGTAGCGGTGGCTTCGCTGGGCAGGGATGCCCCGGCGACTTGACTGAAGTAAACCGGCAGAACTGCCGCGAGAATCGTCGTTGCAAAAGCGCTGTTAGCCCAGTCGTACAAAGTCCAGGCGCGGATGCGGCGGCGATAGGTTGCTTCGTCGGTTTGGCGGTGCAGTGGTAGGCCAACAGACGCCATAAATAAACCCCCAGATTGTATAGTAGCGTGAACCGATAAGTTAGCTTACGGAGAAATGTCGCGATCACAGTGTGACAGATTACCCGCTTTTGGTTATGCCATTATTAAACACGCCGCGCAAATTCTGGTCGGGGTTACAATGCGGGGGATGAAATGTCGATGAGCGAAAGGTTTTAGAGGGTGAAGAAAATCGCGGTACTGACCAGCGGCGGCGATGCACCCGGTATGAACGCGGCGATTCGCGCCGTCGTACGCATGGGTATCCATCATGAATGCGAAGTCTACGGCGTGCGTGAGGGTTATGCTGGGTTGATGAGTGGAAATATTCAGCTTATGGGCCCGCGCGATGTAGGTGGAATTTTGCAGCTCGGCGGCACGGTGCTGGGCAGCGCCCGCGCCCCGGAATTCAAGACGATCGAAGGCCGTCAGCAGGCGCTTGGGCACCTGCACAAGATGGGCATTGAAGGTTTAGTGGTCATTGGCGGCAATGGTTCCCAAACCGGGGCCAGCGCGCTGGACAAGATGGGCTTTCCCACCATCGGCGTCGCCTCGACGATTGATAATGACCTGATCGGTTCGGACATCACCATCGGCGTCGATACGGCGCTTAATATCGCGCTCGAAGCGATCGATCGCCTCAAAGTCACGGCTTCTTCGCATCACCGTGCCTTTTTAGTCGAGGTGATGGGCCGTGACTGCGGTTACTTGGCGCTGATGGCCGGGATCGCAGGCGGCGCGGAAGCCATCATGGTGCCGGAAATCGACTTCCCGCCGGAAGCCTTGGTGAAGCGTCTGCATGACAGCTATGCGCGCGGCAAGACCAACGGTATCGTCGTCGTGGCCGAGGGATCGCGCTATACGACCGAAATGTTGATCGACTACTGCCGCCACAACGATCTCGGCTTCGAAATCCGCTCGACCACTATTGGGCATGTGCAGCGCGGCGGTGCGCCCGGTGCCTTCGATCGCAATCTGGCGACGCGGCTTGGGGCTGCTGCTGCGGAACGCCTGCTGCGCGGTGAGCACGGCTGTGTCGTTGGCCTGATTCACAGCGAACTCGCGACCACGCCTTATGAGCAGGTCGTTGGTCGCACCAAGGGGATCGATCCCGAACTGTTCCGAATCGCTGAAATCATGGCGCTGTAGCTAAGGTTTTGCGTTTGTTTGCATCGGGCGACCCGGCGGGTCGCCCTTACAAAAAACCTCTTCTTCTGATGTTTCTGCCCTACGACTTGATTCCCTTGCCAGCCGTCGAGTCCAAATACCAGCGCAGTTTGCCATCTGTCGGCTTGATCACCTGCGCTGGGAGTTCGTCCGGGTTCGGCGGATCCTTCAGCACGCGCTTGAGCGTTGCGATTTTATCCTCACCCGTAACGACGAAATACACGTTCGCTGCCCCATTGATCGCAGTGGGTGTTAGTGTCAGTCGCCAGCTATCCAGCTTTTCAACATGCTGTGCCAATACCCATTTTTCCGTCTCGCGGACGGCAGGCATACCGGGGAACATCGACGCCGTATGGCCGTCTGCGCCCATCCCCAACAGCACCAGATCAAACCGTGCTTTGTTCAGGCTCATGCGCTTGCCGAAAAACGAACGCAGATCCTCTTCATACTGCTCCGCCGCCTTTTCCGGCTCTATCTCACCGTGCATCCGGTGCATGTTCGCGAGGGGAATCCGCACGCGGTTGAGCAGAATTTCCCGCGCCATGTGATAGTTGCTCTCGCGATCGGTCGGCGGCACGCATCGTTCATCACCCCAAAACACATGGGTGAAATTCCAGTTGATCTGCTCCCCATAATCGCGGCTGGACAGCATTTCATAGATTGGCTTGGGCGTATTTCCGCCCGAAAGCGCGATTGTGAACCGCCCACGGGTCGTGATCGCCCGGTCGGCAATATCGACGATCTGATCGCACACGGCATGTGACAGCGAGAGCGTCGTTGGGTAGACGTGAATATCGGGTTGGTTCATCCTTCATGTTCTCCACAGTTGATCCGCCACACGCGTCCATCGTCGGCCAGCAGAATATCCGATTCTTCTGGCCCCCAACTCCCCTTCGGGTAGGCTGCCAGCGGCGGAGCCGTCGGCGCGTCCCATCCATGCAGAATATAATCGATGAGCTTCCACGAAAGCATCGTTTCGTCTTCGCGCGTGAACAGCGATGCGTCACCAGCCATCGCATCCATTAGCAACCGTTCGTATGCTTCCGGCAGCACTCTATCCTCGAACGAATCGGCGTAATGGAAGGTCATATCCACCGGGCGCATTTCGCTCACGCTGTCCGGCACCTTCGCCTGAAATTGCAGGTGAATCCCTTCATCCGGTTGAATGCACATCGATAGAATATTCGGTGCCGCCGAACGCGCTGATCGTGTCATGCTGCCAAACAAGCGCGGCGGTCGCCGGAACTGCACGACGATTTCGCTGGCTTTCTTGGCGAGCGCTTTGCCGCTTCGCAGATAAAACGGCACATCCTGCCAGCGCCAGTTATCGATATACAGCTTAAACGCCGCATACGTCGGTGTCGTTGAGTTCGGTGCAACCCCCGGCGCGTCCCGGTAGCCTGCATATTGGGCGCGCACCGTGTCGCCGATCGCGATCGGGCGGACGGCGCTTAAGACCTTCACTTTTTCGTTGCGCAGCGGTGTTGCTTCCATACTGGCTGGGGGTTCCATCGCCGTTAGGCACAGCAGTTGCAACAGGTGATTCTGGAACATATCGCGCAGTACACCCGCCGTATCGTAGTAGCCCCCGCGATGCTCCACATCGACCGACTCGGCAACCGTGATCTGCACATGATCGATGTAATTGCGGTTCCACACCGGCTCTAGGATCGAATTGGCGAAGCGGAAGAAGCAGATATTCTGCACCGTTTCCTTGCCCAAATAGTGATCGATCCGGTACACCTGATGTTCGCTGAAGGCATGATGCACGACCTGATTCAGCGCGGCGGCAGTTTGCGTATCCACGCCGAACGGCTTTTCGATCACCACTCGCCGCCAGCCTTCATCCTCGTGAGCCATACCCAATGCCGCCAGATGAGACACGATCGCCTCATAGTAGTTTGGGGCGGTGGCAAGGTAGTACAGCCGGTTCGATTCGCCTTTTTCGATTCCCGAAAGGAAACTGTCCAGCGCGGCGAAATCGTCGCGCGTGTCAAGGTCGCCCTTCACATACCAGATGTTTTGAGCGAATGCATCCCATGTCGCTGCGTCGAACTTGTCTCCCTGTGCGGCGGCGACTGCATCGCGCATCAGCGTGCGGAAATCGTCGTGACTGTAGGGGCGGCGCGCAAAACCGACGATCTGCGTGTTGTACGGCAGTCGGTTTTTTAGATGCATTTCGAACAGCGCCGGGAGCAGTTTGCGGCTGGTTAGATCGCCCGATGCGCCGAAGATCACCATCGATGTCGTCGATGTCGTTCCATTCATGGATGTTTACTCCGTGCAGCCAACCGTCTACGAATTGTCTTTCTTGATCGCATGACCGCCGAATTGATTACGCATCGCCGCCAGCAGTTTTGCGGCATAGCTGTCTTCCTGACGGCTGACGAAGCGCATCATCAGCGACAGGGTGATGATCGGCGCGGGAACGTCCAAATCGATCGCCTCTGCCACCGTCCATCGTCCTTCGCCGCTGTCCGCCACATACGGCGCGATCCCCTCTAAATCCTTATTGTCCTGCAAGGCGCGTGCCGTTAGGTCAAGCAGCCATGAGCGCACGACGCTCCCAACGCGCCAAATTTCGCTGATCTGCGCTACATCCAGCTCAAGTTCTTTCTTCTGATGCATGACTTCGAAGCCTTCGGCGTAGGCCTGCATCATGCCGTATTCGATCCCGTTATGCACCATCTTGACGAAGTGCCCTGCACCGCTGGGGCCAACATGCCCCCATCCTTGATCTGGCGCAGGGGCGAGGGTTTCGAAGATCGGGCGCAGCCGCTCTACCGCTTCTTTGCCTCCGCCGATCATCAGGCTGTAGCCTTCCGCCAGTCCCCAAACCCCGCCGGACGTCCCTACATCAATGTAATGCAGCCCTTTGTCACCAACCATCTTGGCGCGCCGCATCGAATCCTTGTAGTTGCTGTTCCCACCATCGAGGATCGTATCCCCCGGTTGCAGTAGACCCATCAACTGCTGAACGCTGCTTTCGGTCGGTTCCCCGGCGGGGATCATCAGCCAAACAGCGCGCGGCGCATCAAGTTTGCTGACCAGATCGGCCAATGAGTCCGAGGGAGTCGCGCCTGCTTCCGCCGCGGCCTTCACCGGTTCCGGCGTTTGGTTGTAAACCACCAATTGGTGTCCCCCCCGCAGCAGGCGCAGATTCATATTTGCGCCCATGCGACCCAACCCAACTAACCCTAGCTGCATGACGTTACTCCTTTGCTTCCCTGACCCTCGGCACATGGTGATTATCACGCCGCCTTGCTATGATCACCAACAGTTTGTCGATCGATGATCCGAAGGCAAGTTCATGCTTAATAAAGGTGATATTCAAACCAAGATTCCGACGGGGTTAGACTCGATTTTCTCCCCTCAAAACGTGGCAGTCGTGGGCGCAACCGAACGTGTCGGCAGCGTCGGGCGCACCATTCTCTGGAATCTCATCAGCAGTCCGTTTGGCGGCACAGTCTATCCCGTCAATCCCACCCGGCAGAGTATTCTCGGCGTGCGTGCTTATCCGAGCTTGAAGGATGTGCCGGATAAAATCGATCTGGCTGTGCTCGTCACACCTGCGAAAAGCGTCCCCAATCTGATCCGCGAATGTGTCGATCTGGGCATCAAAGGCGCGATTATTATCTCGGCGGGCTTCAAGGAAATTGGCCCTGAAGGGGCGGCGCTCGAACGCGAAGTGTTGGCTGAAGCGCGTAAGGGCGGCATGCGCTTGATCGGCCCCAACTGCCTTGGTGTCATGCGCCCCGTCACCGGCATGAATGCCACCTTTGCCGACGGCATCGCCCGCCCCGGCGCGGTCGCTTTCATCAGTCAGTCTGGCGCGCTCCTGACCGCCGTTCTTGACTGGAGCCGCAGCCAAAACGTCGGCTTCAGCGCCTTTATCTCGGTCGGCACCATGCTCGATGTCGGTTGGGGTGACCTCATCGACTATCTAGGGCAGGACGAAGCGACCGAAAGTATCGTCATGTACATGGAATCGGTCGGTGATGCCCGCGCCTTCCTTTCGGCAGCCCGTGAAGTCGCCCTCCGCAAGCCGATCATCATCATCAAAGCCGGTCGCACCGCCGCCGCCGCGCAGGCCGCCGCGTCGCATACCGGCTCGCTGACAGGCAGTGATGATGTGCTCGAAACCGCCTTCAAGCGCAGCGGTGTGCTTCGCGTGGAACGCATCAGCGATGTGTTCTACATGGCCGAAGTGCTGGCGAAACAACCTCGACCGAAAGGCAACCGCCTCACCATCATCACCAACGCGGGCGGCCCCGGTGTGCTGGCGACCGACTCGCTGATCGGCGGTGGCGGCGAACTTGCCGACATCAGCGATGCGACTATCGATGAACTGAATAAGATTCTTCCCTCGGCATGGAGCCACAACAACCCGGTCGATGTGCTCGGTGATGCGACGCCCGAACTGTACGCCAAAACGCTCGAAATTGTGGGCCGTGACGAGAACACCGACGGTACGCTCGTCATCCTCACCCCACAGGCGATGACCGATCCGACCGCGACTGCCGAAATGCTCAAAGGCTATGCCCAGTATCAGGATAAACCCGTGCTGGCAAGCTGGATGGGCGGCCCCGGTGTTTCGGAAGGCGACCGCGTACTCAACAACGCGATGGTGCCGACTTTCCCCTTCCCGGATACGGCGGCGCGCGTGTTCAACTATATGTGGCAGTACAGCGAAAATCTGCGTGCCATCTACGAAACGCCCATGCTGCCGCTGGACAGCTATGCGCAAACGCCCGACCGTGAAAAAGTCGCGTCGATCATCAAGCATGCGCGCGAAACAGGCCGCGCTTTCCTGACCGAATACGAATCCAAGCAGGTCTTAAGCGCCTATTACATCCCAACCGTCGATACGTCGCTTGCCACCAGCCCCGACGAAGCCGTCACCGCCGCCAATGTGATCGGCTATCCGGTCGTGCTCAAGCTGAACAGCGAAACCATCACCCACAAGACCGATGTCGGCGGGGTGCAGTTGAATTTGAAGGATGAAAAGGAAGTCCGCGCGGCGTACGAACTCATCCGCACGAATGTGAGCGAAAAAGCCAGCGCCGATCAATTCCAAGGCGTGACGGTGCAGCGCATGGCCAAGCTCGATGGTTACGAACTCATCCTCGGCAGCAGCATCGATCCGCAGTTTGGCCCTGTGCTCCTCTTTGGGGCGGGCGGCACGATGGTAGAAGTCTTCAAAGACAGTGCGCTTGGCCTGCCGCCGCTCAATACGACGCTTGCCCGCCGCATGATTGAAGAGACCAAGATCGCCAAAGCCCTCAAGGGTGTGCGCGGTCGTCCGCCGGTCGATATGAAGATGCTCGAACAGATCATGGTGCGCTTCAGCCAGTTGGTTGTTGAACAGCCTTGGATCAAGGAACTCGACATCAACCCGCTGCTCGTCTCGCACGAGCGGATGTTGGCGCTTGATGCGCGCGTTGTGCTTCACGACAAAGAGGTTTCCGAAGCCGATCTGCCCCGTCCCGCCATCCGTCCGTATCCGACCCAGTACATCGATACTTGGACGCTGCGCGATGGCACCAAAGTGACCATCCGCCCCATCCGCCCCGAAGACGAACCGTTGATGGTCAAGTTCCATCAGGGCCTCTCCGAGCGTACCGTTTTCCTGCGCTACTTGCAGGCGATGAACGTCACCCAGCGCACCGCGCACGAACGGCTGTCACGCCTCAGCTTTATCGACTATGACCGCGAAATTGCGTTGGTCGTTGTACGGCGTGATGGTGCCACCAATGGGGAACCGGAAATTTGCGCCGTCGGTCGCTTGACCAAACTGCGCAATGCATCGCCCACCATGAAGCCGACCGCGGAGTACGGGACGCTGGTCAGCGACAAATATCAGCATCAGGGCATCGGCAAGGAATTGATGCGCCGCATCATTCAGATCGCCCGTGACGAAAAGATCGGTCTCATTTACGGGACGGTCTACAGCGGCAACGCGGAAATGCTCAAGTTGGCCGAAGGCTTCGGCTTCACCGCCAACACGACCGAACTTGAGAATATCACCCGCGTCGAACTCGATCTCTCGTAGTCTGCAAATGCACTGGTAGGGGCTTGTTTGTTTATCAAGCCCCTACGGTCAGCCACTGTTCCAACTCAGCGAGCGTCGGCGAGGCCGTTGCCCCACCAATCCCCGTCACCGACAGCCCTCCACAGATATTCCCGTACTGAGCGGCGGTGGACAGACTCTTTCCCCGGACGATGGCCCCGAACAGATACCCGGCATTGAAGCAGTCGCCCGCGCCCGTTGTATCGATCACATCCCCGGCATGGATACCGGGCGCATGCAGCAGTTGATCCTTATGGGCAACCCAGACCCCGTTCGCCCCATCCTTGACCACCAACATCGGCGTCCACTGGCGGATCACGCGGATCGCTTCCTGAAGGTCATCCGTCTTGGCGATGATCCGGGCTTCGCGTGCATTGGGCATGAACATATCAACCAGCCCAAGCAGTTTGCGCCAATCGCAGTCTTGGTTCAGTTCCGGTACATCTTGGCAGTCCATCGAGATCGAAGCACTCCGCTCCCGCGCCAGCGCGAACAGCGGTTCCGCTTTTTCGAGGCACAGCAGCCCACCAAGATGCAGGTGCTTGTACGATGCCATTCGCGTGATTCCTTGCCAGTAATCAAACCAGTCGTCCGGCGAAGGATCGCTGAAGGTGACAAACGCCCGCTCCCCGTTCAGCGGCATCGAGGTAGTCACACGGCGGTAGGGGCGATCCATATGGCGGGCCAGCCCGAGGTCTATCCCTTCCTTGGCGGCAAGATCGCGCACAAATTGGCTGTAGGCATCATTCCCAAACTGCCCCGCCCAGCCAACGTGTGCGCCTAACCGCCGCAGCGCGCAGGCGGTGATGTACATCGCCCCGCCAGTGGAGGTCATGCCGGTGCTAAAAATCTCCCGCCCCAGTACTGGAAACTCCTGTAAGCCTGTATAGATGATGTCGAAGTAGTAGTCGCCAAAGAGCAGAATGTCGTACACGTCCCACATTCCTTAGAGTCGATCATTCGTTCAGCATTTACGCTGGATTTTGGGCAAATTCTTGAAACTCGTCAGAGTTGGTACTTGCAGAACAATAGTTCTCATGATACGATTATTGTACATCACCGTCACACTTTGAACGAGAACCACATATAGCTGTGCAGCACGTCACAAGCGTGTCGTTGTGGCGCTGGTTTTGATGTCGATAGGAGTCGAATCAGCTAACCCGGCGAGTACCTTAACAACCGAACAGGAATACCGCATCGTTTGTCCGAAACAGGCGCGGGCTGGCGCTTATCCTCTCTACACAAGAAAGGTCTAGCTCATGCGTATCACACCCATGTCTGCTGATGTTCGACGCTTCATGCCGAGTTTCAATCCCGACCCGTCCGATCGTATTCATGCGTGGGATGAATGGTTGTCCCTCGGCGGTACGGAACCCGTTCTGAAGTTCATTCGTTGGAGCAACGGCACCAATGCCGATGATGACGAAATCCTTCAGGAAACACTGCTGACGGCGTACGTCAAAGTGGAGCGTGGACAGTATGAAGACCGCAGCATCCCGTTCACGGCGTTCTTGAAAAAGATCGCGTGGTACAAGATCATGGAAGCATCAAGACGGGACGCGGGTAGTGTATCGCTCGATGATGTGTGCGAGATTATCCCCGAAGATGGCAGCGAACATGAACACGTAGACTCATGGCGAGAACACGAAGCGCTCAAAGAAGCGCTGGTACAGCTCCCGCCGCGACGAAGCCGAATCATCCTGCTGTACGAGTATGGATACAGCACCTCAGAGATCGCAGATAAGCTGGGAATACGTGAGGAACTCGTCCGTAAAGAGAAGAGCTTGGGACTGCGACAACTGCGCAAGACTGTGGTAACACAACTCGCAGGGTAATGCAGAACCCGGCTGCCGTTGACTGGAGTCGTAGTGGTGTTCGTCATGCTTGAGGCTACTTGGGGGGGCCGTTCTACAGGTTTCCGCCCACCCAAGTCTCCTCAACCCGCTGGCCTTGTGATCTGTTCATCGTGCAAGGCATCGTGTGTTTTAGGCAAGCCGTTTCGCGTCATGTGCGTTTATGCAATCCATTGAACGCCGACGCGCCCTACTTCGGATCAAGCGAATGTCACCCGGATGACCTGACGATCTGTGAAATTCCTGCGGAAATTTGCACACGCCCGTGGATCAAATTAAAATCCATTGTGAAATTCCCCTAGTGTGTAGAATTCCCAGTGTTGAACCCACAGGCGCAACAAAACCCGGCCTTTGTAAATTTCTGAGGCCCTGCAAAAACCGCTGGTAACGCCCCAAAAAGCGCCCAAATTTCGCTGTCATTGAAAATCCCCCGACGCTCCTTCGATGCCTTCCTGAAACCACCCAGAATTGCTCTAAAAGCCACCAGACCGCATGGGGTTTCTGCCTTCCGTTGAACGGCTGGAAACCTGACCGGAAGCCCCCATCATCTGACTGTAAGTGCGGTTGTGGCTTTGACTTTCGCAATTCCCGTTTTGCCGCCATACTAAACCTGAAAAAGGGTTGAGGTTAGGCATGCGGTTTGCGAGTCGTCAGTTCTGTGTCGCGCTCATTTTGAGCGGTTTCCTGTTCGGTTGTTTCGCTCTATCCCCCATTGAAGCTCAAAACAAGCCCTTTCAACTGCCGTTGGCAGATCCCGCCAGCCCATCCACATGGCTGCTCGGTCAGCCCTATGGCAATACACTTGGCGCTTACCTGAATGCCGATAATTGGTATGAAGCCGGTCAAGGGCTTCACTTTGGCATCGATTTTTCGATGCCCTGCCGCACACCGATTGTGGCGATTGGCGCGGGCGAAGTCCTCTTCGTTGATGACTTGGGGTTTGGGTCGGCTCCGCATAATTTGCTGATTCGTCATCCCGATGTAGGCGTCGTTTCCCTATATGGTCACTTGTACGAACGCTCCCCATTGAATCCCGGTGATCAGGTCGCGCAGGGGCAGGTGATTGGCGAGTCCGGCGATCCGGATCTGAGCTGTGATTCACGCCCACATCTACATCTGGAAATCCGCTCGCTTGACTATTTGACGGCCTACAACCCGGTGGACTATATCGAGGCGAATTGGCATAACCTGTCGCTCATCGGACAGTTCACTTACCCCCCGTTTCAGCAAGATTTGGACAATGCACGTCAATGGACGACCATCACCGATCAACCGTCGGTTGCGTTCGGCGGACGCCGCCTCAATGACTACGCGGCCACTTATCCAGATTGGTCGAATATCGCACCTCCCAATCCGCCGCTCTTCCATGATCCGCTGCCGCCCGCTGCGGCGTGGACGCAGACCCGTTTGACGTTTGATGGCTGCTGCGCGAATGCGTGGTGGGATGAATCCCAACCGGGACGGCTTTATGTGATCGACGGGACGGAAGGGCAGCGCGCGGGCATTTTCGAATGGGATACGCTGACCAACAGCCTCGTTAATCTGATCGGTCAGGCACCCCCGCCGCCGCATTCGCCTGACGGCCACTATACGTTGGCTCGCAGCGGCGATCTGACTGAAATTCGCCGGATCGAGGATGGGTTGCGATGGGAAGCCGATACGCACGGGGCGATGCCCGCCCTCAGCACCGACAATTCGCGGCTGCTGTGGATCGAAGATAGCGATCAATCCACCCCTGAAGGCGATCCCGTCAGCGAAGTGTGGGTGAGTGATGCGGATGGAAATAATGCGCGCCCGATCGCGATTGAAAGCGGGCTGGCGGCGCGTTGGTTAGATGACACCCGTTTTCTGATCTCTCGTCGGGTAGGGCTTACGACGACGCTGGCCGTCTTCGATACCATCACCAACCAGCCGTTTGTGCTCGGCGCATGGGATCGCGTGCGCGGGCTCACCGTTGCACCGGGCGGCGGGCGCATCATGTTTTACCTCGTCAGCCAAACCGATTCGGCTCAAAACGGCATCTATGCTATCGAGACACGAGCCGGGGCAGAGCCGCAGCACATGGATTGGTTCGGCGCGTGGCGCTGGCGTGATGCCGAGTCGGTTTACACCATCCCCTTCGATCCGCTCTCCGCGCAGCAAAGCCTGCACCTTTATAACCTTGCGACTGGTGTCGATACGCTTTTGATCGATCAAGCGCTGGCGGTTGCCGATGGTGACTGGTCGGTGTCGGCGGATGGCACCCAGATTGCCTACCGCAATAACCGGGATTTAACCCTTTGGCTCGCTCAAGGTAGGAATTAAGTATGAAGACAACCATGTCACTTCCCCCATTTAGCGGGGGAGCTTAACGTTAGCCCAAGCCTGAGGCGGGAATTAGTTATATACTACATTCACAATTCCTTGACACTTGAAGGAACGCGCCAATATGAGCATTACGGAATCGCTGGGGATCCGAGGGTGGCAGCACCTTGATCCGGTCCTGCTCGCCTCTCTGGCAACCCATATGCCGCTGTTACTGGTCGGCTCGCACGGTGCGGGAAAAACCGAATTGGTCAAGAAGCTGGGTAAAGCACTTGGCTTGGAGATGCGTCACTACAATGCGTCGTTGATCAACTATGACGATCTCGTGGGAATCCCGATGCCGGGAGAAGGAACCAAACACCTCGAATTTGTCGCCGCTCCCGGTTCGATCTGGGATGCAGAATTTGTCTTTTTCGATGAAGTTTCCCGGTGCAGGCCGGATCTGCAAAATAAAATGTTTCCTATCGTGCACGAGCGCACGGTGGCGGGGATCGTCCTCGACAAGCTGCTTCACCGATGGGGGGCGATGAACCCGCCGATGGCTGATGATGCTGATGTCGGCGAAGGCGATCTCTATTTGGGATCGGAACCTCTCGATCCGGCGTTGATCGACCGTTTTCCGTTTATCGTCCCTGTGCCCACGTGGCGCGACCTCAACCGTGAAGATCAGAAGCGCCTCGTTTCCGGGGACGATCCGTTCGTCACAGGCGAAATCATCAAATCCATTCAACCGTGGTTGATCGATTTGGTGGCGCGCTGCGAAACCATGATCGAGGAAATTCGCGGCGAACTCCACGACTGGCTCTCCGATTACACCGTGAGTGTCGTCGAACTGCTTCACCAAGCGCGCCTTCCGGTAAGCGCCCGCCGTGCCCGCACCATGTTCGATGCCCTCCTCGCTATTCAGGCCGCCCGCATGGTGCTGTATTCGGTCGAAGCCGATCTCGAAACCAGCGCCGAATATACGCTGATGTTCTGCATGCCGCACACAGCAACGCCGCATCCCGCTCAAGCGGCCAAACTGGTTGCCATACACAAGCAGGCATGGCAGATCGCCAGTATGCCCGAAGGCGATCCCGGTCGCCGTGTCCTCGAAGAACTCGATCCCGCCAAGCGCATTGTGCTGGCCGATCAGCTCAATTTACCCGACAGCGACATTTCCCAGTTGATCACGCAGGCATTGGGCAGCGAAACCAACGACGCGCGCCGGATAGGGCTGGCAGCGGTGATTTTCCTCGCCTTCCACGAACGCCGCGATCTTTCCCCTTCAGCGTGGGAACCGATGATGCAGTTAGCCGCCCGCGTGCTGACACCGCGCGCTGCTTCCACGCAGCTTCGCCCCGGTGCCGTGACCGATATTTGGAATGAGATCAACAATTGGCTGCCCGCGCTTGAAGACACCAACAGCACCGCCGCGCGGTTGGAACGCAATTTTGTCCTCGCTGGTTTTCCGGATCTGTGGCAGCGGCTTGACTGGAAAGAAGAAGTCCGCAAACTCCGCGAAGACATCACGCTGTTTAACCTCTAGAAAGCGAGGCACCCTCGATGAGCAGCACCCCTTCGCCAACCACCCCGCCGACGCCGCCCAACTCCGGCGGTACGAATACGCCGACCCCACCGCCGGCGCCATCGCCATTCGCTAGCGCGGGCGGCAGTGCAGGAGCCACCGCACCCCCACCCCCAAACGCACCTGCACCCAGTGCGCCCGCGCCTCGACCGAATCCGTTTGGCAGCCCGCCGAGCGGGTTACCGCGCCCTTCATCACCACCGGGGAGCCTGTTTTCCCGTTTAGGTGCGCGCGCGAGCTTCGATTACATGGCGATGAATGATACGCTGGTGATGTTCGATCTCCGCGATGTCGCACCGGTACTGTTCGATCAACTAAACATCACGCCGCCCGTGAAAGAAGACGGCACGCCGGATAAGACCGATGTCAAAGCGCTGATCACGGCGTTGGAGAAAAATCGTCCCCTGTTGGACGAACTCAAGCTGCGGTTGAACACCTACTGGGATGATTTTCAGCTTACCGGCGCGGTGCATGTCTACGACTGGCGCGAAGAAGTCAAGCAGGCGGCGACCAACCGGCTTAATGCCGTCAAACTAGCCCCGCACTTCATGCGTGCCACCGATCCCGATTTTGTGCTCAATGTGCTGGCACGGTCGCGATCGTACCTGCTCATTCACGGCGCGGCGCTGGCGCTCGATCGTCCGTTCTTGGAGCGCGTGGTCATGACCGATGATCCGCGTCTCTTGGCTGCGGTCAAACAAACCGCCTTTACCGAAGACTCACTCGTTCCGCCGCCCCCGCCGACCGATGACGTATTCGGAGATGACGATGATGATGACGACAAATAGGCAGCGCTGATGTCGAGCCTTTTTCGTCACACTTACGTGATGCACGAGGACGCGGAAAGCCGCGAACTTATCCACAGGCTGTTGAGCACCGTGCAGGCGGCGACGTTTGAAATGGAAACGTTGTGCCGCCTTGCCGGGATCAAAGCCAGCCGCGATATTCCCACCGCAGCGGTCGAGGTCGGTTTCCGCTCCCGGCTGCTGCTGAACCCGGATTTTGTCGCCAAATATTGTGAGCGTGACGAGCATTTATTTTTGCTCGTCATGCACGAGCTGTATCACATCATTTTGGCGCATACCCAGTTGTATCCGCGCCCTACACTGGCGCATAACATCGCTTTTGATGCCATCATCAACGCGGGGCTGTCGCGCCAGTTCATTCGCCCGGAATATCGCGGCTTCTTCGAGGCCATCAACAAGGCGGATGAGTTCCCCGGCTGTCTGCTGCGCCCGCCGGAAGGCTGGCCCTACAATCCGCAGTATCCGCAGCTCTTGGATGCGCCTGCCGGGACGGTTGAGCTCCTGAAACGGTTGTATCCGCCCGCGCCCGTTGCGCGCTGGCAGCCGCCGTTGTACGAAGACATCCTCAATCTGCTGAAGCAGCACCTCAAGGACAAGATCGAAAAAGGCGAAATCGTCCCTATGCCGATCTTGCTGGGCGATCACGATGATCAGTCGAAAGATGGGCGCGCCGTCGCCGATGATTTCTTCGGCGATGTCATCCGCCGTGTGGCTGAAAAGTGGCCGCCTGCTCCCTTCATCACCCGTCAGCGTGGCGATGGCGACAACATGAGCGAATGGATGACCGGGATCGGCACTCCTGCCGAAGAAGCGCGCCGTGTGTTCTCGATGGTGCTTCAGCGGGCGCTTTCACACCGTGAAGGCACCCAGCAGAAACGCGCCCGCACACAGGTTCCCGGCATTATGGGCATGGGGGTCATGCCGAATCCGCGTGATCGATTCGCGCCAGCGCGCACCAAGCTGAACGTGCAGGGGTTGCTCTGGTATCAACCGGGGGTCGTCAAAGCCCGCTCGATGACGCTCAAGAACAAAGCGCACGTCTACTTGGATGTGTCCGGTTCCATGAACAGCCTGCTGCCGCACTTGATCGGGATGCTCATTCCGTATGTCAAACGTGGCGATGCGGCGGTATTCCAGTTCTCGACCAAAGTGGAGCCGGTCAAACTGGACGAATTGAAGGCGGGCAAAGTTCGCACCACACAGGGAACCGACATCGCCTGTGTCCTGCAACATCTTTTGCAGGCCGATCCGGTTGTCCATCGCGCCTTGATCCTCACCGACGGCTATACCGGGGTGCCACACCCGGAAGCTGTGCGCCAACTGCGTGAACACCATATCGTCGTCCATGTGGTGCTGCCGACCGGCAATACCAACCGGGATGATTTGAAAAATATCGCCAAAACGCTGACCATCCTGCCGCCGCACCAGCCGAAACCGAGATGGCAGCCGGGGATGTGAGCCTCTAGCCGCCAACCCAGATCACAAGCGCATAGGAAACGCCGAATGTTCGCTATACTCTCGGCCTTTCCTGTGCGTTTTTGAGTCCTGCGAGACTGCGATGCTGTTCATTGGCGTGGATATTGGCGGCACCTTCACCGATTTGTTCATCAGCGAAAACGGGACGCTGCGCATTCATAAACTGCTCAGCACTCCGCACGATCCCGCCGATGCCATGCTGCGCGGCTTGATGCAGGTCACCAACGGCGATCTGGCGGCAGTACAGCGGCTTGTACACGGTTCCACTGTTGCCACCAATGCGATTCTAGAGCGCAAAGGCGCGAAAACTGCCCTGATCACTACCGCAGGTTTCCGCGATCTGCTTTTGATCGGGCGGCAGCATCGCCCTGCGTTGTACGCGCTCAGTCCGGTGCTGCCTCCGCCGCTGATTCCGCGTGAACGCTGCTACGAAGTCCCTCAACGGATGGATGCCACTGGAGAGCGATTACAGCCGCTGGATATGAAGGCCGTCGATGCCGTGCTCGATGTCTGTGTGCGCGACGGCATTGAATCCATTGCTGTCTGCTTTCTATTTAGCCACTTGAACGCAGGCGATGAAATGGCGGTGCGGGATCGCGCGTTCGAGCGCGGTCTGTATACCCGTGAACAGATTGTCACGTCCAGCGGTGTCCTGCCGGAATTTCGCGAATATGAGCGCGCCAGCACGACCGCGCTCGAAGCCTACGTCCGCCCGGTGATGGATCGCTATTTGGGGCATCTCGAAAGCGCCATTCCTACGCCTGTATGGATGATGAAATCTGATGGCGGCATTGCCACCGCCCGCTACGCCCGCGCCCGCTCGATCGTGACCTCGCTGAGCGGCCCTGCCGCCGGGGTGATCGGAGCGTTTCACCTCGCGAAACAGGCTGGGTGTACCGACATCATCACGCTCGATATTGGCGGCACTTCAACCGATGTGTCATTGTGCCCCGCCGCGCCTATCTACCGCTCTGACAGTGAAATTGACGGCTTTCCGCTGCGCACCCGTGTGATTGATATTGAAACGGTCGGCGCAGGGGGCGGATCGATTGCGCGCCTCGACAGCGGAGGCGGCTTGCAAGTTGGCCCCGAAAGTGCCGGGGCATTGCCCGGCCCGATCGCGTATGGACGCGGCGGCACGCAGATCACCGTCAGCGATGCGAATGTGGCCTTGGGCCGCATTGATCCTCATCACTTTTTGGGCGGTACCATGCCGCTCGACGGTCAAGCCGCTGAAGCAGCCATCCGTGAATTAGGGGAATCGCTGGGATTATCCCTCGAACGCGCCGCATTAGGGGTAATCACGCTGGCGAACGCCAATATCGATCGCGCTGTGCGCCGTGTTTCGATTGCGCGTGGTTACGATCCGCGTGCGTTCACGCTGGTCGCGTTTGGCGGGGCGGGCGGCCTGCACGCCTGCGAAGTTGCCGAGCGTTTGGAAATCCCCCGTGTGCTGATTCCTCGCTTACCGGGAGTATTGTGCGCGTTGGGGCTGCTGCTTGCGGATGTGACGCTCGATTACAGCGATCACCTGCGCTTGGATTGGCTGCGCACTCTTGGCTATGAAGCGGTGCGCGCGCATATCGATCGACGTTTTGAACATTTCACCGATCTGGCGAACGACGCCCTTGAAAAACAGGGAATCGCGCCCGAAAACCGTGAAATGAATCGCTTCCTCGACATGCGCTATGAGGGGCAGGCCTATGAACTGACGATCCCGCTCTCGGACACCCCTTTCGACGATTTCCATGCGGCGCATGAGCGTGCGTATGGACACGCGCTGCGCAGTCGTCCGGTCGAAATCGTCAACCTGCGCTTAAGTGCAGTCGGGCGCGTCGAAAAGCCTGAATTTATCCCCGAACCCGTTCAAGCCAATGATGGAAGTGCTGCCCTGATCGGGAGTCGCCGGGTGCCGCTGCCCACTGATGGCGGCATTGCTGAGGGGGATCTTCGGCTGTACGAACGTGAACGCCTCACTCCCGGCGCGCGCATCACCGGGGCCGCGCTGATCGTTCAGCTTGACAGTACCACTTATCTGCCGCCGCGCTGGTCAGCCGAAGTGGATGCCTACCGCAATCTCATTCTGGTGTCATGTTGACCGAAACTCTGTACAATCAATAAAACTTCAAATTCTTCTTCATAAAATCACTAACGGGTACCGAGGTAGTATGACACTCCAATTGGCGGGCACCACCACCCATTTTGTCGTACTCAATATGTATCAATTTGTCGATCGCGGAAACGATGAGCATGGCTTTCCGTATCGTTTTCGGCTGGATCAGGTGCGTGGGCAGCGCGATTTCGTCCGTGTGCTCGATGAAGAGTGGCAGGGGCTGATCAAGAAACAGGGGAGTCCCAAGTTCCGCACCCAGACCGACGAAGAACGGATTGCATCGCCTGAACGGGTGGGCTTCGCGACCGGGCTTTTTCGCACCAGCATGCTGCAAAAATACCAATCGCCACTGTTTCGGGTCGATCTCGCCGCCATTTTGCAGTCCATGCCCGATTTCAAGCGGTTCAGTCAGTCCAGCCAATTCAAGCCTATCGCAGAGGCATTCATTAAAAACCCCTTCTGGGAAGTTGCCCTGCGCCCGACCGTTTTGGGGACGTTTGTGGTGCATTTTGTGCACCGCCAACCGAAAGGGCTTCCGATCGATGCCATCGATCATCAACTGAAAAACCTTCAACGCGTATTTGATATTCTGTCACTCCTCAAGGCTGATCGGGCGGTGCGCGACGGTGGCGTGGTCGATGAGCAAACCGAATACGATGCTGCGCTCTATCGCTGGTTGGTGCAAAATATGGGGGCTGAAGGCTCGTCTCAACAGCAGCACGAGACGCGGGATAACTCCCGCCGGAATCCCGGTCGCTACACCCATCCAATGGATTTGGTGACGGTTCGACTCCAGCTTGCGACCACCATTGCCCGTGAATTTCTGCGCTGTGTGACGGATCGCGACCGGTGCGTGCGTGTGGTCACGGTGCCTACCGCGCGCGGCGAAAAAGAGACGCGTTTTACCGTCAAGTTTTCCGTTGACGAGCCAATGAACGCCCCCGTCTTGGAGTCCTACACGATCCACCATATCGATACGCTCACCAATGGCGGAATCCCCATCTGCCGTTCCGATCTGGATCGCACTGATGGGAGTGAAATCGACATCCCGCGCATTCGGCGGCAGCTCACCCGTTTGCTGGAAGGCTCTGTCCTGTTTGATTCGACACAGCCGCACGACACGCAAACCGATCCGCTGATCAAGGAGAACGTTGCCCAACGCCTGTTCGCGTCGGATCAAGCCACATGGCAGGATGAACTTTGCTTGATGACCGCCCATGCGACGGTGCTCTGGCCGTCGAACAAATATCAAGATTTCCGCGTCACCACCATGACGCATATGGAGAAGCCCGACGGGAGTCCGTTTCGGTACAAAGACTACTGGATCGCACTGGAACGCATGATCGAGTTCATTCTGGAAATTCGCATGCTGGTGCAGGTGCTCGATCGGGCGAGTGGACAGGTGGTCGAAGATTTCGTCGTCCATCTCGATCATACACGGCGCGGCATGGTGAACAATGATATTGAACTTACCCCGGCGGAGATGACTCGGTTGTCCAGCCGCGCCGCCAATGTCAGCCGCTTGGTGAGCATGGGGCAAAGCCTCTCCAGCCCTAGCAATTGGTGTCGTGTCGAATCGGCCATTCACAAGGCCAACCACTTGATCGACCTGCTGGCGATCCCCGACTTCCTCAAAGATATTGAGTTCGACGCGAATACGTTGATCAATCTGGTCAACCACCTTGACGATTTGTACGCGGCAAACCTCTCGGAAGAAGGCAACCGCAGCTCGGAACGGCTGACGCTCACGTTAGCGGCGGCTTCGCTCCTCACCTCGATTCTTGGCCTTGCGTCCTTTTTGGCTGATATTATTCAAGTGCGCCAATCGGCTTCTGAGTCCGTCCTTCTGGGCTTAATGGGCACCGGTGTTGGGCGTGAAGCCGCGAATCTATACGAATTGTTTGGTGTGATCTTTGCGATCATGATTTTCACCTTTGCGTTAGGGCTGCTGCTCTATGTGTTTGGCAGTTTCTTACTTCGAATGCCGAAAAAATTGTGGCGTGTCGTCCAGCGATTAAGGTTTTTGCTTCAGGAAAAAAGGAGACAGTACGCCGGTGTCCGTTGATGTAGATCCCATTTCGCTGGCGGTATTTCGATCGCTGTTTGAAGGTGTGGCGGAAAACATGGGGGTAACGCTCCAGCGATCCGCCTTCAGCCCGAATATCCGCGAACGGTTGGACTTTAGCTGTGCCGTTTTTGACTCACAAGCGCGTATGGTGGCGCAGGCCGCTCATATCCCGGTGCATCTCGGCAGCATGCCCGCATCCGTCGAAGCGGCGGCGCGTGCTTTCCCTCAATGGGAACCGGGGGATGTCGTCATCCTGAACGATCCGTATTATGGCGGGACTCACCTTCCCGACGTGACCATGGTGTCGCCCGTCTTTGTGGATGCGCAGCGCGATCAGCCGTGCTTTTTCGTCGCCAGCCGTGCCCACCATGCCGATGTCGGCGGCATGTCGCCGGGATCGCTGCCGCTCAGCACCGAGCTGTACCAAGAAGGGCTGATCCTTCCGCCGATCAAGTTGATCAGCGCGGGCAAGCTCAACGATGGCGTGCTGCTGCTCATCACCGCGAACAGCCGCGCTCCACAGGAACGCTTAGGCGATCTTGAAGCGCAGCTTGCGGCGCAGCGCGTCGGCGACTACCGGCTGCGCGCCATCATCGAAGCGCACGGTCTGGAAGTGGTCGAGCATCATGCTTCGGCGCTGATGGCCTATGCACGTCGCATGACCGAATCCACGATCCGTGACATTCCTGAGGGTGTCTATCGGTTCGAAGATGCTTTGGAATCGACCGATGGAAAGCATCTCCCGATCCGCGTTACCCTCACCGTAAGCGGGTCGCACATGACCGTCGATTTCACCGGAACCGCCCCGCAGATGAACGGTAACCTGAATGCGGTCGAACCGATCGCCCGTTCCGCCACATGGTACGCTGTTCGCCTGCTGGCGCGCGAAGAGGTTCCCGTCAATCATGGCTGCTTTGAGCCGATTCGCGTCATTACCGAACCGGGCAGTCTGCTGAATCCGCGTTTTCCGGCGGCGGTCGCCGTGGGCAATACCGAAACCAGCCAGCGCGTCGTCGATGTTGTACTGGGAGCACTGGCACAGTCGATCCCGGATCGCATCCCGGCGGCCAGTCAGGGCACCATGAACAACCTCACGATCGGCGGCCAGCGCCCGGATGGATCGGCATTTGTGTATTACGAGACGATCGCCGGAGGGCATGGGGCATCCCCGGAACATGACGGCATCGCCGGACGGCACAGCCACATGACCAACACCCGCAATACGCCGATCGAAGCCTTGGAAACATCTTTTCCGTTCCGCGTGACGACCTATGCGCTGCGTACGGCATCAGGCGGGCGCGGCGCACATAAGGGCGGAGATGGCATCGTCCGCACCTATGAATTTCTCACCCCTGCCTCGGTGACGATCAACAGTGAACGCCGCGCGGTTCCTCCTTATGGGTTGGCGGGCGGTGAACCGGGTGCTTGTGGAATCAATCGTCTGCTGCAAGGCGATCGCGAAACGGTGCTGCCCGCGCGTTGGACGGGGCATGTGCAGCCCGGTGACCGGCTCGTGATCGAAACCCCCGGCGGCGGTGGGTGGGGATCTATGCCCGTCGATGCCTGATCGCGATCTTGACCCCTCGATTTAGCACACATGGGCGATGAACTGTCATTTAGTACAGGGTGGAGTCTGGTCTTTCGCACATTCAAGCGATCGCCGTTTCACGCGAAAATGACACTGCTGCCTAACTGCGGTCGATCCCCTCGTGGGGAGGCCGCAAACCGTATGTCTTTCGAGGGGGAACAGCTTCATGTCATACGACAGCAAAACGGCGGGTAACGGGGCACTTTCTGTGGCGCAGCTCCGCGCCGCCGTAACCGGACGTGTGATCACGCCGGAAGATTCCGATTACGATCAGGCGCGCACCGTATTTTATGGCGGTATCGATCGCCGTCCGATCGCCATTGTCCGTGCGGCGGATGCCAACGATGTCGCCCGCGTCGTATCGTTGGCCCGTGAAACCGGCATTGAACTGGCCGTGCGCGGCGGTGGGCACAGTGCCTCAGGACACGGCGTGACCGAAGGCGGGGTGGTGCTTGACCTTTCGCCGATGAAGTCACTGGATTTCGATCTGGAACATCGCACGGTATGGGCGGGCGCTGGCGTGACCGCAGGTGAATATACCACGGCGGCAGCGGCGCACGGGTTGGCGACGGGTTTCGGGGATACCGGCAGCGTCGGCATCGGCGGGATCACCTTGGGCGGCGGGATCGGCTATCTCGCTCGCAAGTATGGCCTGACGATCGACAGTTTGCTGGCTGCCGAAGTCGTGACCGCCGATGGGAAACGGGTCTATACCGACGCCGAAACGAACCCCGATCTGTTCTGGGCGATTCGCGGCGGGGGCGGCAATTTCGGCGTGGTGACGCGCCTGCAATTCCGGCTCTCTGAGGTGCCGAGCATCTACGGCGGGATGTTGATCCTGCCCGCCACCCCGGAAACTTTAAGCGCCTTCCTTGAGGCCGCCGATGCTGCCCCGGACGAGCTGACGACAATCGCCAATGTCATGGTCGCGCCGCCGATGCCGTTCGTTCCTCCAGAAGCACATGGCAAACTCATCATCATGGGGACGCTGGTCTATGCAGGCGATGCCGAAGCAGGGCAGCGGGTGATCGCGCCATTCCGTGCGCTGGCAACGCCAATCGTGGATATGATTCGCCCGATGTCGTACGCGGAACTGTATCCGCCTGAAGCTGAAGGCTATCACCCGGTCGCGGCGGCGCGTACGATGTTCATCGATCACTTCGATACCGCGATGGCCGCCGATCTCATCCACCGCTTGACGACCGCAAAGGCGATGATGGCCGTATCGCAGATTCGCGTATTGGGTGGAGCGGTGTCGCGTATTCCTGCCGATTCAACCGCTTACGCCCATCGCAACCGGCGCTTGATGGTGAATGTGGCCGCTCTTTATAACAATCCGGCGGAGCGCCCCACACACGATGCATGGGCAGCGGATTTCGCGGCGGCACTTCAGCAGGGGACGACCGGCGCGTATGTGAATTTCCTCGGCCCCGATGGGACATCGCGCATTCGTGAAGCGTACCCCGGTGATGTATGGGAACGACTGCGCGCGGTCAAGGCGAAATACGACCCAACGAATCTGTTCCACTTGAACCAGAATATCCCTCCGGCGGGGGATTCAAGCAGACAGCCGGAGCCGGATCGGGCATCGACCGGCGAAACCCGCTAGCCTTCGCAGAGGCGTGTTGAGAGACCAACCCTCAGCACGCTTCTCTGCTTATTGCCCAACCAACGCAAAATCACGCGTCAATTCCGGTGACAATCCTAAACACGCTGCGGTGTACATCGCCAGCCACACCATCGTGGGCGGCAGATCGCGCAGATGCGCCGATTCCTGCGCGGTATGCGGATCGCGCATCGGTGCGCCAATCAAGCCGAGGACGCGAGTCACGCGCGACATTCCCATATCGTCACTGCGCGATAAATAGCCATCGTTGAACTGTGCCGTTCCCGGCTGTTTGCGCTCCAAATCGCGGATCATTGAGTCCGCAAGGGCGACGTAATTCAGCCCGACGAGTGATCCCTTACCCTGACCGGTGACGACCCCATGACTTGCGCCGCCCCCTAACTGTGGAACCAATCCATTCCCCGCGGTGTGCGCGTCGCAGATGATCGCGCCAATTTCCGGGCGTGCTGCGTGGGCCAACCGCGCCGCGCCATGCCCGAAGAACACTTCCGGGTTGCCTTCTTCCTCATCAGAAAAAGCGATCATCACCCGCTGGTTGGCGGCGATCAGCGCAGATTCGCCCGCTTTTAGGATCAGCGCTGCCCCTAAAGCAGCGATCACGCCAAGGCAGTTATCGAGGCCGGTTCCGACGATCACGCCATCCGTCAGCGTTGGTTCTGCGTCCATCACAATCGTGTCGATCGCGCTCAGGCTGCCGGATGTTTGATAATGCAGGCTGCCTTCACCGCCGATAAATTCCCCGTGCGAAGTGACGACTAACCCGCGTGCCGCCGGATCATAGCGAACGGCTTTCGCGGCGCAGCGATACCCGCCTTTCGGGATGCGCACCGCGCAAACCGGGTATATTTCGCCGCTGGCCGCGCTGCGCACGCGGAATGAAGGTCGATCCATGTGCGCGACGATCAGAATATCCGGTTGGGGTTTGTGCACGCCGAGCGTGATGGCTGCACAGCCGGTATTCGCAAAATCGATGGTAAACCGGTCGGCGATTCCCTGTTCGGCAGCAATTTGGGCGATCACTTCTCCGATACCACCGGGCAGCGCACAGCCCGTGCGCGGTGCATTCGCGTTCAGCAGCCGCGCAAGGGCAGACCATAACACATCGGCATTGGCGACGAGTGGACTCTGTGTGTCTGCTTTGAGTCCCGGAAAGCTTGCATAAAACAGTTCAAGCCATGAAGCGTGCATCAGTGAGTAATCCTGAATTTTTCATCGGCCAGCGCGTGGGTGAGCAGCGCCAGCACGGCATCGAGATCGCTGGTTTGCAGCATTTCGGCGGCGGAGTGTTTTCCACGCATCGGAATACCGATCACCGCCGATGGAATCCCCAGCGGAATCGCCACCCGCGAATCCGACATGAGGCCATGCACGGCATCCTGTTGGAACGGAACACCATGTTCATGGGCTGTCTTTTTGAGCTGACGGCGCAGGACGGGATGTGCATGCCAACTGCCGATCCCGCTAATATAGAGGAATGACGTGAGCACCGCGCCGCCGCCCAGCACTGTTTCGCCGCGCCCGCGTGTTTCTGGCGTGTCATAGCTCACCGTGCCATCAATGAAGATCGCTGCGCTGGGGCGCAGAGTGTTCAGAATCGACTGTGCGCCGACAGCGTTAGTTTCTTCCTGCACCGTGCCGATCAAGTGAACCTTGAAGGGCGGTGGCTCGGCTTTGAGCCGTTCGGCTAGCGCGAGCAGCACGGCGCACCCGGCGCGGTTATCAAGATAAGGCGAGGCGATCACTCCGCCATTGAGTTCGACGAAATGGGGCGCGTACGTGATGGGGCTGGTGATGTCCACATGAACCGCTTTGCGGCCCACGTCGATGTATATTTCCTCATCAGCGCGGACGGCTTCATCGCCGGGGCGGGCTTGATGGGCAGAACGTACGCCCACAATCCCCTGCACATCGCCTTCATCCGTGTGGACGCGCACGGCAGTTCCGGGGATCGCCTTATAGTTGATGCCGCCGATCCGCACGATCCCCAGTGTTTCATCCATGTTGATCCGTTTGACCATCATGCCGATTGTGTCGATATGGGCGCAGATGGCGATCCCGTAGTCGGTGCCTTTGCCGAACCGCGCCGAAACGTTATACAGCGGGTCGATCGAGACCGATGTCGAAAACGCCTTCAGCCGTGATGCCAGATGCCGCGCGATCGTTTCTTCGCTGCCGGAAATCCCCGGAACGGCGGTCAGTTCTCGTAGTAGATCAGCCCAGTGTGTCATGATGCGCCCTCATATGCATACAAAGTTTGGCGAATACCTATCCTATCGCCGTTCGTTTACAGGGTGCCGTTCGTTAGCAGGCGGCGGTAAAGCCCCTCGAACGCCTTCTGATCGATTTCGAGCACACAATGAACATTCGGCTTTTGACCGCTGAAACCGGAGAAATCGACGAGCGTAGCGCCGCGTGTGTACGCGCCGTTCAACTCGACCGCGACGAATAAATGCTCGCTGTGGGTGACAAGTTCCGGGTGGAGCGCGATCGCGACGGTGATCGGGTCTGGCATTGTGTAGCCCTTGACCTGCGGAATGGTGCTGCTGATCTGCCGCCAATGCGCGGTGATTGCTTGGAAAAATTGCGCGCCGGGGGTGGACTTGATAGCGGCCAGCGCGTCGAAATCTGCCCAACTCAGCGAGTGTTTGGTGCTGGTCTCCCACGACACTTGAATCGATTCAGCGAACGCCCCAAGCACAATATGTGCCGCTTCGGGGTCAATGTGAATATTGAATTCGCTGCTGAACAGCATCCCTTCCGTGTTGCCCATGCCGTAATTGGTGCCGCCCATCCACACTAACCGCCCCACTTTGGAGGGGAACGATGGATCGAGCCGGATCGCCAGCGCTAGATTCGTCATGGGGCCAAGCGCGAGCAGCGTGATTTCCCCCGGGTATTGGTTAACCAACCGGATCATCGCCATGACGGCATGTTCGGCTTCAACATTCTTTTTGCTCACCGGGCGATTCGGCCAATCGCCAAGCCCGTCGTTGCCATGAACGAAGACTGTTTCGTGCTGCCACGGGGAAATCAGAGGATGTTCCGCGCCGCGATACACCGGCACGTCCTCGCGATTCATGACTTTGAGGGTCGTCATCACGTTGCGAACAACACTGTCGACCCCGATATTTCCGGTGACTGTGGTGATGGCTTCAAGCTGTACCGCGGGGTCGCCCAGCGCCAACATCAACCCTACTGCATCGTCTACACCCGCATCTGTATCAATAATGACACGCACGGTTGCTACCTACCTTTCCATCAAAACGCAAGAGGGTAATTATATGAATTTGCACGACATTTCCCCATAGTTGGTTGGTTGCACATGGACTTTAAAATCGGCATAATCTTGAATGCCAGTCTTTTAAATAGGAGCTAGCATGTCTCGCGCAAAGATTCTCACACTTGTTTTCGCATTGCTGCTGGTGCTTTCGTTGACCGCAGCCACGGTTCTCGCTCAGGATAATCCACTCCGCATCACGCTGGTGATCAACGGTGTGTTGGGCGATAAATCGTTCTTCGATTCAGCGCAGCGCGGTATGGATCGCGCGATTGACGATTTCGATGTTGAAGTGAATACCATCGAACTTGGTATTGACCCGGCCAACTGGGAAAGCGGCTTGGACGACGCCATGAGCGACACGGAAAGCTATGACATTCTGATCGCCGGTACGTTCCAGTTGGTTGACTTCGTCGGTGCCCGCGCTGCCGAATACCCGGACAAAATTTTCATCACCTACGACGCCGCGGTTGCTTACGGTGCGCAGGAAGACGCCGACACTGCCAATGACAACCTGTGTGTCGATGGCTGCGTCAACGTTTACGGTGCGACCTACAAGCAGAACGAAGGCTCGTTCGTAGCCGGTGTGTACGCTGCGGCGATGTCGCAGCTCGAAGGTGTGGATGGCATCACCCCCGGTGACGCGATCATCGGCGCAGTGGGTGGTCAGGATATCCCGGTTATCAACGACTTCATCGTTGGTTACGAACAGGGTGCTTGCCTCGTCAGCCCCGACAGTCAGGTGATTGTGCAGTACGCGGGTGGTTGGAATGACCCGGCGCGCGGCAAAGAAATCGCTCTGGCCATGTACGAACAGGGTGCCGACATTGTCTTCCAGATCGCAGGCGGCACGGGTGTTGGCGTGTTCGAAGCGGCGCAGGAACAGAATCACTTCGCCATTGGCGTTGACAGCGACCAAGCCTCGATCATCATGGATACCAATCCTGAACAGGCCGCGCGCATTCTGACCAGCATGCAGAAGAACGTCGATAACTCGCTGTACCGCGCGATTGACCTGTATCTGCAGGGCACGCTCCCGGTTGGCAGCGCTGAAAATCTCGGTTTGGCTGAAGGTGGCGTGAGCCTCTCGGTCAATGACATCTACACCGAAAACACGCCCGAATCGGTGCAGAACCTCGTCGCCGCCGTGACCGATGCTGTGTCGGCTGGCGATGTCGTCGTCAATTCGGCCTTCGGTGATGCCGCCGTGACCGTGGGTCAGGGCTGCGATGCGATGCCCGCGACTGAATTTGATGTTCAGGCCGCAATGGGAATGTAAATTCCTGAAAATGGCAGGGGGTGGTCTGTTGCACCCTGTCAGGGGATCGGTTAATGTTGGGGCGCGCTTCGGTGCGCCCCAATTGCTATCCACAGACTGTTCGCAGGCTGTCGATGCGCGGGCTGAGTAATAGCGAGCGCAAACCAAACAAAACGACGCGAAAACCGTAACAAAGTAGCGGACTTCACTATGACCCTGCTGCACGCTCAAAATATCGTCAAGATCTACCCCAACGGTGTGGTCGCCAATAACGGCGTCAACCTCGAAGTCAACAAAGGTGAAATCCACGCCATCGTTGGGGAAAACGGGGCGGGTAAATCCACCCTGATGAAAATCCTCTACGGGCTTGAACATCCAACCTCAGGCACCATTTCCTTGAACGACCAACCTGTGCATATTTCCAGCCCTCAGAAAGCGATTGATCTGGGGATTGGGATGGTGCACCAGAACTTCATGCTGGTCGATTCGTTCACCATCGCTGAAAACATCGCTCTGGGTCGTGAATCGGTGCGCGGTGTATCGCTCGATCGCAAAAAGGCGATTCAGGATACGCAGGCACTAGCTCAGGAATATGGGCTCAATGTCGATCCCAACGCACCGGTTGGGAATGTGCCGGTGGGGATGCGTCAGCGCGTCGAGATTTTGAAAGCGCTTTATCGCGGTGCCCAAATATTGATTTTGGACGAACCGACCGCCGTCTTGACGCCCAAAGAAACCACCGATTTGTTCAACGCGGTGCGCAGCCTTGTCAATCAAGGCAAGACGGTGATCTTTATCACGCACAAACTGCGTGAAGTGATGGAAATTAGCGACCGTGTGACCGTCATGCGCGACGCCCATAACGTCGGCACGGTCAATACCGTTCAGACCAGCATCCCCGAATTGGCACGCATGATGGTGGGGCGCGAAGTCTTCATGGTGGTCGATAAACCCCCGGTTACGCCCGCAAAACCTGTGCTCCAAGTCCACGATTTGACCTTCAGCAATGAAGCCGGACGCGCGGTTGTCAAAAATGTGACGCTCACCGTTCGCGAAAATGAAATCGTTGGCATCGCCGGGGTGGAAGGCAACGGACAGACCGAATTGGTTGAAGTTTTGGCCGGGCTGCGCCCTCCCACGAGCGGGCGGATACTGGTCGATGATAAAGACGTGACCGGTCACGGCGCGCGCGGGATGCGTGAGGCGCAGGTCGCCCACATCCCTGAAGACCGCCTGACGAACGGCGTCGCGCGGGAAAGCAGCATCGCCGATAACCTGATTGTCGATCGCTACTACCGCACCCCCTATACAAAATCTGGCTTGCTCAATCTGGAAGAAATCAAGCGCAACGGCGATGCGATGATTGACGAATTCGGCATCATCACCGCCGGGGGTGAACAACCGGTTGGTTCGCTGTCGGGCGGCAATATGCAAAAAGTGATCGTCGCCCGTGAATTCAGCTCTTCACCGCGCCTCTTGATCGCTGCCCAACCGACGCGTGGTGTTGACATCGGTGCGATCGAATTCATTCACCAGCAGTTGGTCGATAAGCGCACGGCGGGCCTTGCTATTCTGCTCATCAGCGCTGACTTACAAGAAGTGATGAAACTGAGCGACAAGATCCTTGTCATGTACAACGGCGAAGTCGTGGCGATCTTCCAGAACACGCCCGATCTAACCGAAGAAAAACTCGGCTTATATATGCTCGGCGCGCAGCGCCAGTCCCCGGAAGAAATGGAGGCGCTGCGATGATCGCTGCCCCAAAACGCTCTACTACGCAAACGAAGAAAGCCGCGCCTTTCTCCAAGATGCTCGTGCTGCTGCTGGCTGTGTTGATCGCGATTGGCATGACCTTGTTTGTCACCGTTCGTATCTTCGGTGGCGATCCGGCGACCGTGATCGAAAACATGACGCAGCAGACCGACTATCAGGCGATCCTGTTCGTCAACGCGCTGATTGGGCTCAGCGTTTGCCTGTTCATCATTGAACTACGCGGAATTGCGCTCCGGGTTACCTTCACGGTGATCGTCGCGCTCGTGTTCGGGTTCTTGATGACGATGTTCTTCAACTGGGACACGGCCAGCCGTTTTATACGCGGCGAATTCCGTGTGCAGGTGGTTTCGGAAGCAGCACCGGTCGAAAACGACAGCGTCGATATGCAGTACAACCGCGCGCGTGGTGATGAATTCAACAAAGAGAACGCCCGCGAACCGCTGCATGAAGTCAATTACACCTTTGAAGGTCATCAAGGGGATGTCGTTACCGTACTGGTCTATGCCGCCAATCGCCGTTCAACCGTCGATTTGGAGGGCGCGCTGCTTGCGCCAGATGGCTCCAGCATCGGCAGTGGCAGCAGTGCCACCGAAGCACAGGTCGATCAGTATGACGATCTGCAAAGCACCAACGATGCCGTGATCGAAAATGTGACGCTGCCCGCTGATGGGGTCTATACAATCCACGCGCAGCCCCAAGAAGTCTCGTTTGGGACAACCCTAAACGAAGCCCTAAGCAGCACTGAAACGGCTTATCAAGCCTTTCTACTGGGGCCGCTCGGTCGCGTCAACCGTTGGGCAGTCTGGATTCAGGACGCGCTCACGCTCATCCTCGTCGGTCTAGCGATTTCGATCGTATTCCGTGCCCGCCAGTTCAGCTTGGGCGCGGAAGGGCAGTTGTATTTTGGGGCACTCGTCAGCGGCATGATCGCCCTTGCGTCGGGCAATCTTCCCGTCTGGCTCGTCATTCCCATTGCCTTAATTGGCGCGATGACTGCCGGATTCTTGTGGGGACTGCTCCCCGGTATCTTGAAAGCCTATCTCGGCGCGAATGAACTCGTCAGCACCTTGATGCTGAACGCCATTGCGACGCGTTTCTATGAAATGGTTCTCACCTTCCAGTTGAAACCGCCGGATGCAGGCTATACCTCCTCGGCAGATTTCCCGGCGAGCGGCCAGCTTCCTGTGATCGTAGACGGTACACAGGTTACCATCGCGGTATTCGTCGTGATCATCGCCGTGATCGCGGTGTGGCTGCTGATGACCCGCACCCCACTTGGCTATGAAATTCGCACCGTTGGCAACAACCTGAAATTCGCCAATTACGGCGGCATCAACACCAAGCGCACGATTATGCTGGCGATGGCGGTCAGCGGAATCGTCGCAGGGCTGGCAGGCGCGCACCTTGCGATGGGTATCCACCGCATGCTGATCTTGAATATCTCAATCGGGCTGGCGTTCGAAGGGGTGGTCGTCGCCCTGCTGGCGCGCAATAACCCGCTGGTGATCCCGTTTACCGGGCTGTTATACGCCTATCTGCGTTCCGGCGCGCAGTTCATGGAACGCGATGCCAATGTCAGTTTTGAAGTCGTCCGCATCATTCAGGCGGTCATTATTCTGTTGATCACAGCCGATGCGCTGCTCAGTTTCTTGCAAACACGCCGCGCGGTTGCCCTGCCCGAAACGCCGCAGAAGCCGACATCCACGATGGAAAGCGCACGCCTGATCCTCGAATCGTCGGAGAAACAGTCCCATGTATAACACCGTCGTCCAAAGTATTTTCAGCGCGGCCTTTCTCGCTGCCATTCTCCGCGTGACCACGCCGATCTTGCTGCCCTCACTTGGCGCGCTCCTCAGCGACCGCGCCGGGGTCATCAACATTGGTATGGAAGGCATGATGCTCGGATCAGCGTTCACGGGGGTCGTCGTCAGTGCCTACTCGGCTCCGATCGTCGGAACGACCTTTGCGCCTTGGTTGGGGCTGATTGCGGGGTGCAGCGTATCGATCCTGATGGCACTCCTGCTTGGCTTGTTTCACCTGCGCTTCAAGGGCGATCTTGTCCTTTCCGGCGTTGCTATGAACGTCTTGGGATCAGCGGCGACTGTCGCCATCCTTTACGAGCTGACCGGCAATCGCGGTGACAGCGGCGACCTTGCCAGCTTTCAGATGCCGTTCATTCATCTACCCGAATTCATTCGCAGCATTCCGGTGATCGGCGGTTTCATTTTCTCCGTCTTTGATAACCAGAGTGTCATGACGTGGATCGCGTTCCTGTCCATCATCGTCGTTTGGTTCATCCTGTACCGCACCCCGTTCGGGATGCATCTGCGTGCTGCCGGTGAAAATCCCAGCGCCGCCGAGTCCGTAGGTATTCGCGTTACGCGTGTGCGTTACGCGGCGCTTGCACTCAGCGGATTGTTTGCCGGGTTTGGCGGTGTTCACCTCAGCATGGGCTATCTCGATCTGTTCCAGCGCGACATGACCAGCGGGCGCGGTTTCATCGCGCTGGCGACCCCCTTGTTGGGTGGCAATACGCCCCTTGGCACCGGAATCGCATCCCTTGTGTTCGGTTTCTTCGACGCGCTCGCTATCCGCATCGGATCGCTGCAAATTCCGTCCATGCTGCCACAGATGGTGCCGTATATTGCTGTGGTGATGGCGCTGGTGATCTATGCCCTGCAAACGCGCCAACTGCTGCGCGTGCGTGCGCTGCGCTCTGCGCAGGGCGAGGGTTTCAACATTGGCTACTGGCGCAAAGTGCAGCGCTTAAGCGTGCTGCATATTGTGCTGGCGATGATCGCTGTGATTGGCCTGATCATCACGGCGAGCCTGTGGAGTGCGCCGAAGGGCTTCGGCGGGCAGGAAACTGCTTTCCCGCTGGGGTTGGTGGTTGGGGCTATCTCTGTTGTGCTGATCGCGATCAATGTTCCCTTCCTCACCCGGGTGGAACGCATCACCGGACGGTCGCTCTACAGTGCGGCGGCAGCAGTCGTCTCGTTAGGGGTGTATCTCGGCTTGTTCCTGACGCTCTTTTTCGATACTATTCCGGCGTTCGCGTTGGCGATTGTCCTTGCTGTGCTAGCTTGGCTGGTGCTGGGAGGTTGGGGCCTCGCTTTTAAACGCGATCGAGCGCTTGCGGCAGCCTGACCTATGGGACTTGATGACCGACATCGTTTTTGCTGATTACACACTGGCGGCCAGCGGATCGCTGTATGATGCGAGTTTTGTCCGCACAGCCGAGTTCAAAACGCCCGATGGACTGCTGATCACGGTCGCTGCTGTTGCCGAATCGCTGGATTTTACTGAACAGGCGATGACGGCAGCAGCGGCGGTCGCTGTTCAAACCGCCATCGACACCTTGCAGCGAACCTCTCATCACAATCCAATCGATATTCTGCGTGAAGCGTTTGAAAGCGCCCATTTTCAACTCAGCCATCAAGCGAGCATCACCGGGAAGCGCACCTACTGCTCCTTGAGCATCGCGCTAGTGGTCGATCATGCGCGTCTGTACGTTGGCAGCGTTGGACTGAACCGTATCTATTTGCGCCGCGCCGATGGCAGTGTTCACCTTATCACGCTGGATCACAATGTCGCCAACACACGCATCCAGAATGGTGAATCGCCCGAAGCAGCCTTCGCGGCTGCCGATGCACGGCGGCCTGTTCGTGCGCTTGGTGCCCGTGATGCCACCCTTGATACGAATATTTATCTGGCAAATCGCGAGGCGCAGTCAGCGGCCCGGTTGGGGGAGCGTGGACTTCACCTGAATACCGGTGATGTGGTGTTTGTATGTACGCCCGCTATGTATGGGCTGCCCCCGAATGAATCCAAAGGATTGAGCGAACAAGAAATCGCCGATGCGCTGGCACATCCGCATGGCATGGAGACCGTCCGTTCAATTGTGGAGCGTACACGCGAACGGCGTCCCGACGTTTCCATCTCTGCGGCACTCATACAAGGGGTACCCGGCGGCATCGGATCGCGTTCCCTGTTTATTTTGGCAGCGGGTGCGTTGGTGATTGTAGCAATTGTCGCAGCCTTGCTCCTGCAAAATCGCGGCGTGCCTTCATCTGGGTTCGGGCTGCCTTCACTGACACCTACCGGACAGGCGGCGGCTACGGCGGAAGCCAGTCTGACCCTGATTTCTGCCCCCAATCAAGGGGGAAGCACCCCTTTCCATACGCCCACGTTGACCCCGACCGAAGCATCAAGGCTTAGCTCGTCAACATCCGCGCCAGCAGCGATCACACACACGATCACGGCACAGCCAACCACCGCACTACCAACGGCATCCATAACCGTGACACTGCCCTCTACCGGTATCACAGAGAGTGCTTCTGCCGCTACACAGGCAGCTTCTTCGACACCCACGCAAACCGCGACACTGACCCCAACGGCAACATGGACGGCGACGCGAACCTCAACTTCTACATCCACCCCAACGCTAACCTCGACGGCGACCCTAACGGCGACCCCAACAGTGACATTCACGGCGATGCCAACGGTGAATGCGACGGTCGTTGCCAATGTGTCCTTGCGCGGTGCGGACATCATCTCGCAAAGTCGGCGCTCATGGGAACCGGTTGAAAGCGGTGCGCGGATTGATACCTATGACGGGACGATTCGCCAGTTGGAACTGAGTCTGGTCAATGAGACCGATCCAGCGGCCCAGTTGTTCCTGCTGCAAGGAACTGCCCTTCAGGTCATGGCGGTAGAAGAAAATGTTGTGCATATCAGTATGGCAGACAGCGGCGACGCGTTTTTCACCTCACTCAGCCGTACCAATCGTCTCCATGTTCAGTTTGACGTGAATCCGTCGCTGGAATTCATCATGACCGGCTCATGCATGTCGCTGCATTTCCTGCAAGCCGATTTGGTTATGGCGAGCTGCTATGATGGGCTGTGTTCGGTCTCGTTCCCCGGGTCCACCAATCCAGAGCCGACCTTGAGCGCCGGTCAGCAGGTGATCCTTCAGCCTAGTACCGGTTTAGCATCTTCTATCATCCCTATCAGCATCAATGAAGCGCGCCATTACGCCAGTGCGCTGCCGGTTGCCGAGCGCGATCTTCAAACGACTGCCGCATGCCTTGCCGCTTATCTTCCGGATGAGCCTGTGCTGATGACAGCGGTGGCACGCGCTTCACTCGAGGCTGCGACCCCGACCCCCGTTCCACCGACCGAGACACGTGTCCCATCGACACGACGGCCCACCCGCACGCCGATCCCGACTCAGACAGAGACCCCGGTACAAACGGACGTTCCTACAACCGAGCCTCTGTTCGCCACCAATACCCCGGATCTGAATAAGCCAACCGCCACCCCGGCAGGCTAGCTGCCGAAGCGCAAAAAGTGTACGTGCGCTTCGGCGGTAATAGAGCCAGTACACTGGGTGGATGGCATAGCAGGCGATTTCTGTTTGCGTTAGAGTTTATCCTATGGCGGCATTGTAATGATGTAAGGACGTAATCCCTTGAATAACTTAGCAGATCGTATCTTGGGCGGCTTGTACGGACAAGCGCTCGGCGATGCGTGGGGGATGCCTGCATATTTCGACCCCGATCAGACTTGGCAGGCGTTTGGGTGGATTGAAACGTTTTTGCCCGCTCCGGCGGATCACGAAGTTCATCGCGGGCTGCCCGCTGGCAGGATTACCGATGACAGCGAACAGGCGTTTTCGCTGGCACGGGAATATATCAAGGCGGGTGGTGTGACGATTGAGGCAACCGTCAAGGCCATCATCGATTGGTACGATCGCACTGGCGGCGATGCATCGCTGTACGTGGGGCCAAGCACCCGTCGCGGAGTGCAGGCACTCAAGCGCGGCGACAACCCGCATCACACCGGGCGTATGGGTGATACGAACGGCGGCGCGATGCGTGTCTCTGTCGTTGGGTTGCTGCACCCCGGTGATCCCATGGGCGCGATTGCCGATGCGGTGACCTCGGCGCTGCCTACCCATGGAACCAATGTTGGTATCAGCGGTGCTTGTTCGGTTGCGGCGGGCGTGGCGATGGCTATGCACCCCGACGCCACTATCGACGCGGTCGTCGCCGCCGGGATGTTGGGCGCGGAACTGGGACGCCAGCACGGTACTAAGTGGATCGGCGCCAGCGTCACACGCAAGATTGAACAAGCCGTCGCCATTGCCCGTAAAGGCACCGATGAACGCGCGCGCTTGCGCGAAATTTATGATGTGGTTGGAACCTCGCTGGCGATGCCGGAGACGGTTGGCGCTGCTTACGGCATGTTCGTCATGGCCGAAGGCGATCCCCGTCGCGCGGCCATCCTTTCAGCAGCACTTAGTGGGGATGCCGATACGGTCGCCGCAATTGCTTGTGCGATTGCTGGTGCCTTCAAAGGGCTGTCCGCCATTCCGCAGGAGATTATCGAAACACTCGAACACGATCCCGTGTTCGCTGATTATGAAGTTCGTGGTCTTGCACAGGGCATTGAGCGATTGGTGACAACACACGCATGACTGGAAAACATATTGTTTCGTTGGGCGATATCGTCGTTGATCTGATCTTTCCCGTCACTCTCCCTATCGTTGCCTTTCAGCATCAAGATATCGCAGGGGGCAAAATCGAACCGGTTGGTGCCTGCAATTTCATGATCGCCGCCTCGCGTATTGGGATGAAAGTAAGTGCTGTCGGCGCGGTCGGTGCCGACGCATTCGGCGCGACTTTGCTGGAAACGCTGCGCGCGGAAGGGATTGATACCAGCGGTGTCGATGCTTCCCCCGGATCGAACAGCACGCTGGTGCTGGTTCTGACCGATACGACCAAACATCAGCATACATTCGTAGGCGCTTATGGCGATGGCCCCGCTGCCGCCTATACCAAAACCGTGGACGGCATCATTCGTTCCGCCGATGCCTTGCTGGTGATGGGTTATACGCTGTATGAACGCCGGATGGAAACACTCGCCGTCGAAGCCATTAACCATGCCAAAATGCATGGGATTCCCGTCTGCTTGGACGCAGGGCCTACCCTGCACGCGGTAACCTCCGAAAAAATCGATTGGGCGATTACCAAGGCCGACATCATCCTGATGACGGAAGAAGAAGTCGCCGGGGTGAGCGGCAATCGTCGCGGCGATGCGGCCTTCAAGTATCTGCTGGATCAAGGGGCCAAAACGCTTGTGATCAAGCAGGGTGAGCGCGGCTGCACTGTGATTCAACGCGGTTTACGCCATCAGGTGCCCGGCTTTGAAGTCCCAGTTCTGGACACGGTAGGCGCGGGCGACTGCTTCGATGCCGCCTTCATCACTGCGATATTGAATGGACACGATCCCAAACAGGCAGCGGTCATGGCGAATGCAATGGGCGCCGCCAGCGTACAAAAAATCGGGGCGGGGCGTGCTGTGCCAACCCGTGCCGAAGTGAACGCAATTCTCACAGGCACCGGATTGAGCTACTAATGTTGAAAACCGTTGAACTTGCGACACCGCGGGCGGAGTCGCTGACCGATATTACCGCGCAGGTTCGGCAGGTCGTGCGTGATTCAGGCATTCAAGAGGGGCTGTGTGCGGTCATCGTGCCGCACACCACTGCCGCCGTGACTCTGAACAGCGCGTTGGACTTAGCCACCCCACAGGATATTATTCACGAACTTGATCGGCTCGTTCCCAAGCGCGTAGACTTCCTACACCAATACGACACCCCGGCGGATGCCGCAGGACACATTAAGGCGGCACTGGTGGGACACAGCGTGATGCTCGTGATCGCGAAGGGCGATCTGGTCATCGGCGGGTCGCAGAGTATTTTGTTCTATGAATTCGATGGGCCGCGCAGCCGCAAGGTGCAGGTCAAACTCATCGCCGGATAGATCCGCAGGATAAACAAGATTATGGTTGAACCTCGCAAAATCATTATCGATACCGATCCGGGCATTGACGACACGATGGCGATTTACTTCGCGCTCCGGTCGCCGGAACTGGATGTGATCGGCTTAACCACCATTTTTGGCAACGTCCATACCACTCTCGCCACCACGAACGCACTTCGTTTGCTGGAGATCGCCGAGCGGCCTGATATTCCGGTCGCCAAAGGGGCGGATAATCCACTGACCGGGCCGTATTCGGGGCCTGTTCCGTTCGTCCACGGTGAAGATGGGCAGGGCAACCTCTATCTTGAACCGCCGACGACAAAGGCGCTCGATGTCACCGCCGCTGAATGGATTGTCGAGCAGGTTATGGCGAATCCCGGAAAAGTTACACTGGTGCCCATTGGCCCGCTGACGAACATCGCGCTCGCGCTGCGTCTTGAACCGCGCATCGCCGAAAATGTGCAGGAAGTCGTGCTGATGGGCGGGAACGCAGTCGTCCCCGGCAACGCGACCCCCGCCGCCGAAGCCAACATTCATAACGATCCCGAAGCGGCGGATGTGGTATTCGGCGCGCCGTGGAAAGTCACTATGGTGGGTCTAGATGTGACACACCGCGTTAACATGACGCGCGATCATATTGCTGCTTACGCCAGTGTGGGCAGCGCTATGACCGAACACGTGATGAAAATGCTGCCCGTCTATCAGGGCTATTTCGAGCGCGCTTACGGCATTAACGGAATTTACGTACACGACTCATCGGCGATTGCCTATGTGATTGACCCGACGTTGTTCCGCATTGAACACTGGGCACTGCGCGTTGAAACGATGGGGATCAGCCGTGGCAAGACGTGGCCCGCGCTGGGCGAAGTGCCCCTCATGCCGTGGCGTGATCGCCCGCGTGTTGGGGTTGCCGTCGATGTGGACAGCGAACGGTTAGTCAGGCTGGAACACGCCCGCATGATGGAATAAGGGGCTCAGCGGACGTTATCGTCGCCGCACCCAACCGTCGTAAGATAGGAGAAAATGGATTATGAAAGCACGCTCACCCCTTTATCAGCAAATCGATACCCTTCCCGCGCTGCTGCGCGAAATTGTGCCGACGTTTGATCGGTCGGCGCGCGACACGTTTGATTTCGAGCTGTGCCACAGCATCAAGCGGATCAACCTTGTCGGCTGCGGCGACAGCCATCACGCCTCGGTTGGCGCGGAACTGGCCTTCAATACCATCACCGGTGTGCCGACGCAGGCTTACAGCTCACTCACCTATGGGCGTTATGAAGTTGCGTTCCTGCCCAAAACCGGCCCGAATACGAATCTCACCATCGCCGTGTCGGTGAGCGGCGTCGTTACGCGCACCATTGAAGCGCTGACGCTCGCCCGCAAAGCCGGAGCGGTTGGCGTTGCCCTGACCGGCAACCCGAATGCGCGATTGGCGCAGAATGCCGATAAAGTCTTCCAAACGACCGTGCCGCCGCTCCCCGATGAAATGAAAGGCATGATCGTCCCCGGCGTGCGCTCATATTTGGCGTCACAGGTGGCACTGGCAACAGCGGCGATTCGTATTGGAGAAGTGCGCGGCAATATCACCACTGCCGAGGCCGATCGTCTGCGCGCGGAACTGCTCGGCTTGGGCGATGTGCTCGAGCAGGTGATCCGCACCTGCGAACCCATCTGCGAGACGATCGTCAACCAGTGGAACGATGTGCGTGAATTCGTGTTCGTTGGCGCGGGGCCGCTGTACGGCGCGGCCATGTTCAGCTCAGCTAAAATCCTTGAAGCCAGCGGTGACAGCGCCTATGCGCAGGAAACCGAAGAGTGGGCGCACCTGCAATATTTCGCAGCCCCGCCGCGCGTCCCAACCATTCTTCTTGATGCGGGCGGCTTTGACGCCGATCGCATGGCGGAAGTTGCGCGCGCCGCGCAGAGCATCGATCGCCGTGTGGTGGGTGTGCTGCCGGAAAATGAAGGGCAGATCAGCGCGTGGGTCGATACGATCATGCCGATCCCCGGCAATGTCAGCGAACTGTTTGCTTCCATCGTCTACAGCATCCCCGGTGAACTGCTGGCGGCGGCGCGGGCGCAGGCCCTCGGCACCGAATATTTCCAAGGTTTCGGCGGCGGTCGCACGGTCGAATGGGCGCAGGGAGCCAGCCGCATCTACGACAGCAACATGATCGAAGACCTGAAGCGTTAAAAACGATAAATTTCCGCCGGGCCGCCTTGTTCGCTGCCCGGCGTCACTTTGATAGGGCCAGCCATGACGTTTACCCCAACTTATGTGTGTGTAGGCAGCATCTTCATCGACGATATTGTGTTCCCGGATGGGCGCACCAAGATGGAAGTCCTCGGCGGCGCGGGAACCCATGCGGCGGCGGGCGTTGCGGTTTGGGGAGAACGTCCCGGGTTGGTCGCCAATGCGGGCGTGGGCATGCCGCAGAGCGTGATGACGCACATGGAACGCGACTTTGACCTGCAAGGCATTCAGCAGGTTGATGTTCCGCAGGGGCGCGCATGGCAAATTTTCGAATGGGATAACCGGCGCATCGAAATTTTCCGCACGCCGTCAATGGAGCCGTTCGCCTTCTTCCCCGATCCCGATCGCATTCCGGTCGAATACCATCACCCACAGGCGGCGACGATCTTGCGCGGCGCGGTAGGGTTTCGTGTAAGTGGCGCGCGTCTACAAAGACGTGATCGTGCTGTGGTTTTGACCTTCGCTCTATATGGATGCTGCCAACCGCGACGAGTACCGCACGGTGATGAAAGATGCCACATCATCTCACCGAATTTGGTCGAATCGCAGGCTATTCTGGGCATCGAAGCACCGGAAGCTATTCTGCGTGACATGCCGGTTTGCGGCGCGCAGATCGTTGCGCTCCGGATGGGTGAACGTGGTTCGCTGATCGGGCAGGGGATCGATCACCTGATCTGATCCCGCCCGCGCCTGTGCCGGAAATCGTCGATCAAACCGGTGCGGGGAACACCTACACAGGGGGATCGCCGTCGGTTGGAATTTATCGTACGCGCGATTTGAAAATAGCAGGGTGTTATGCGCGGCGGCGGCGAGTTTCGCTTTGGAGACGTTCGGGTTGGCCAATACCGCCGGGCTGGATATTTCCGCCGTGCGTGACGAGCGGTTCCAGTGGTGCATGGATCACGCGGAAGTCGTCAAGTTGTAGCGCATCAGCGGCAGAAACTGCCCCTTCTGAATGCCCGATCTGCGTGCGCCTGTGCGAATGGCCTTGCGCAGATAAAAATTCGCGGGCCGCTTTCCCATTCCATTCGCTCATATTGTAAATTCTTGGCGACGCTCACGGCATGATCGAACAGCCGTGAGCCGTAGCCCTTTGCAGGCATCGATCCCGGCAGCACAAACAGGCTGTCCAGCCACATCACACTCGGTGTACGCCGTGCATCTGGTAGTACCCGACGATCCGATCTTTTTCTTCCAGCACACAGAGATGCTCTGTGCGGATGTGCTCGGCAGAAACGAGCAGGTAGGGCAGCGCTTTCTTCATAAAGTCGCGGTTGTAACCCCAGAAGGCTTTTAGAGGGCGATCGTGAGCTGAGTCAAATTCGTCAGCATCCTCGTCGATCGCACGCTGCGGACGGCATCACTCATGCAGCGCCTCCATTTCCACAGCAGTCAGCGCGTAGATCAGCGCCGCGTCGCTCAAGCTGTCGATCTCCACATATTCATCCGCACTGTGCGCATTCGCGCCGATTGGCCCGAAGCCGCACACGGTCGGAATGCCGCGCTCGATCAACAGATAACCTTCATTAGCAGGCCCTGCCACCACGCGCGGCGGCGCTTCACCCGTCACCTGCCCCAGTGCTGATTCGACGGCGCGGAACAGCGGCGCGTTCGCATCGCTAATCGCGGCGGGTAGGTCGCTGATCGTTTCGATCGAGAATTTCAGCTTGGGGCGTTCAGCTTGCAGCCGGGTGATTTCGGCGTCGATCCATGTTCGCACCTGCGCCGCGCTGGTTTCCGGGGTCAGGCGCGCATCGACATAGCTTTCGCACCGGTCAGGGACGATATTGATCGCCGCGCCGCCTTGAATCACCGTGCCGGGGGTGATCATCGTGCGGAAACGCTCGAAATACGGTGTGGTTGAATAGCGGGTTTGGATTTGTTCAAGCGCGATCAGCAGTCGCGCCATGCCCGTGACGGCGTTCGCGCCATGTTCGCCATTTTGCCATGCGGGGAAACCGGGATGCGCTGACTCGCCATAGCAGGTGATTTTGCAGCGATACAGCCCCCGATGGCCGAGGATAATGTCATGCCCGCTGTAGCAGTAGATCGCGCCCGTACCGCGCAGCAGCCCCTGCTGGTGCAGCCATTTGATGCCGAGCGTGCCCGTCGCGCCGCTTTCCTCGTCCGGTACGCCGATAAAACGGACGGAACCGCGCAGCCCGCCCCATTCCTTGAGCAATATCAGGGCATACAGCGCGGCGGCCATGCCGCCCTTCGTATCGATCGCCCCGCGTCCGTACATGCGACTCTCTGCGCATTCGCCGCCAAACGGATCATGACTCCAGCGCGATCGATCGCCGGGAGCGACCGTATCCAGATGTCCGATCAGAATCAAACCGGGTTCACCTTCGCCAACGGTGACGATCACGTTGGGGCGTTGAAGATCGGCACCCACGATCTGCGCATCCAGCCCATAACGCCGCGCTTGTTCGGCAATTCGTGCCGCAATCGCGGACTCCGGATCAACGCCATTAACGCTCGGAATCCGCAGCAGGTCGCCTGTAAACTCCGTGAGCGCCTCACGGTGCCGATCCAAAAGAATGTTCAAAGAGTCCGCTAATTCGCTCATGCTGCTGCCTCGCATCCGTGTGCCGATCCGACCAGACGCGATTATAGCCCAAATCGCGCGTTCTCTTTGCGGCTCACGAGGCAGTGTGAACAAGGGGCGAACCGGCGGCTCGCCCGATTAACGCTTGCTCTCAGTAGGCGGGTTCTACCCAGTACTGCCCCCAGCGGCCTTCACCCGTCCAGCCGACCCACCCGGCAGCCGTTTGTACGCGGTAGTAGGGAATGTCGCTGTTGCACACTGGCCCTTCCAGTACCGTGAAAACTTCCCCGGCGTAGACATAGCCGAGTCGTGTGCTGTAAATGGACGCTTGACTCCGCAGCGAATTCGGCTGCCCCGGCAGTACGCGCCCACGACCACCGATAGTCAGGCGGTTCGGCAGCCCTGAATTGCAGGCAGTTTGTCCGCCGCCGTTGTAAGGTGTCACCCAGTATTGGGTCGCATTGCTTTCAGGCGTCCAGCCATACACCCCGTTGTAGACGACATAATGCCACAACACGCCGTCGGTACATGTCGGGGAGGTGCCCGCGACCAAGGCGAACACTCCGCCGCTGGGGATATACAGATAAATCTGGCTGCCTGTACCGCGTCGTGGCAGACTGCGCAGCGCGTTTGCCGATCCGTACATCACCTGCCCCTGCCCACCTGAGGTAAGTCGTGTCGGTTGGCAGTAACTTGGTATAGGCGTGATCGGCGGTGGTACGATCGACAGCGGTTCTGTCCAGTACGGGCCGTAAACTTCTGCTTCCGGCGTCCAGCCATAGATGCCGTTATAGGTCACATACCACCATAACCGCCCCCCGTAGCACTGGGGTGCATAGCCCGCCAGCGCGGTGAAAATACCGCCGCCGGGAATTTCCCCGACGATCACGCTGCCCGCGCTTTGCCCCGGTGCCGATCGTAGAATATTCGGCAGACCGGGCGTGACTCGCCCCTGCTGCCCGGCGATCAAGCGCGGCGGCATGGCACCTGCACAGCTTGCGCTGCTGAACTGACTGATGTCTTGTGCCGAAACCGTGTTGAGTGTGAAAATCACAAGACTGACGAGAGTAAGGCTGATCAAACCTATCCGTCGCCACTGCTTCTTCATGATGACTTCCCCTTCAAGATGCATCCTTCACTGGAAGGACGCTGCCCCTAAGGATATGTTCCCACCAATCCCATCAGCGTAGGGGAATCGTCAGATTCATAACGGTTTCGATTATAGAAAGTTGTGTAAACGTTGGCGATCGGTTGGAATAGGGTTGTTCGGCTGCACAGTTTGTTATTCGACGGGGGATCTGTCCTCAAGTTTGTCTGAGAATAGCTCGGTGATTCGTTTTGAGGGGCACCGGGTATCACGACGATACCCGGTGCTGATAGCCATCGTCTAGAGAGGTTTTATTCGACCGTCACGCTCTTGGCTAGGTTGCGCGGCTGATCGACATCCGCGCCGCGTAGGGTTGCGACATGGTAGGCCAGCAGTTGCAGCGGGATCACCGCCAGCAGCGGCAGCAGTTCTTCCGGCGCGGGCGGGAGGTAAATCACATGGTCGGCTTTGCTCGCGATCAGGGTATCCCCTTCGGTTGCCAGCGCGATCACGATCCCGCCGCGTGCTTTCGCCTGCTCAATTTGGCTGATCATCTTCTCGTACACGCTGTCCTTCAGCGTGATCGCCAGTACCGGCATATTCCGGTCAATCAGCGCGATCGGCCCGTGCTTCATTTCGCCTGCCGGGTAGCCTTCGGCGTGGATATAGCTGATCTCTTTGAGCTTGAGCGCGCCTTCCAGTGCGATCGGGTAATTGATGCCGCGCCCCAGATACAGGAAGTTCGCATACTGGTAGACCTGCTCCGCAAGGTGTGCGACGGCGGGTTCGCATTCCAGCGTGCGGCCGACCAACTCAGGAAGTTGGGCAAGGTTACGGATATGGGCATGGCGCTCTTCGCGGGTGAGCGTGCCGCGAAGCTGCCCTAACAGCACCGCCAGCAAGTATTGATCGGCAATGCTGGACGTAAACGCCTTCGTCGAGGCGACGCCAATTTCCGGCCCGGCATTCATGGTGATGTACCCGTCGGAAATGCGCATCGCCTGACTGCCAATCGCATTGACGACGCTCCACAGCAGGGCTTTCTTCTCGCGGGCTTCTTCCATCGCCGCCAGCGTATCGACCGTTTCGCCGCTCTGGGTGATCGCCAGTACGGCAGTGTTCTCGTCAATGATCGGGTTGCGGTAGCGGTACTCGCTGCCGTAATCGACCTCGACGTTCAGGCGTGCCAGCTTTTCGATATAGAACTTGCCGACCAACCCGCTGTAGTAGCTGGTGCCGCAGGCGACGGTCACCATCCGCTGAAGTGAGCGCGCTTGCGCTTCACTCAAATTCAGGTCAGGCAGATGTACCACTTCATGCTCGAAATCCACGCGACCGCCAATCGTGTCGGTGAGGCTGCGCGCCTGTTCGAAGATTTCCTTCTGCATGAAATGTTTGTATTCGCCCTTCGCCGCGCTGATCGGGTCCCACGGAATATTGTGAACCTGCGCCTTGACCTTTGCACCGTCGAGCGTTTGCACACTCACGCCATCGGCGGTGATCGTCGCCATCTGGCGGCTTTCGAGGAAGATCATGTGACGGGTTTGCTCAAGGATGGCGGGGATGTCTGAGGCGACGAACATTTCGCCTTCGCCCATTCCCACCGCCACGCCGCCCGCATTGCCGATGCGTACCGCCACGAGGCGATCGGGTTGGCGGCAGCTCATGACCACGATCGCGTGAGCGCCGCGCAGGTGGGCCGCTGCCATGCGCGTCGCTTCGGCAATATCACCATGCGCGCCGTCATCGGCCAACCGTGCGATCAACTGCACGATCACTTCTGTATCGGTCTCGCTCTTGAAGGTGACGCCTTCGGCGGTGAGTTCTTCGCGCAGCTCAAGGTAGTTTTCCACGATGCCGTTGTGGACAACGACGAATTCGCCGTTCATGCTGATGTGCGGATGCGCGTTGTGTTCGGCAGGGGCGCCGTGTGTGGCCCAACGGGTATGTCCAATGCCGATCGGCCCGCTGATCGGATCGTGCTCCAGCTTATGCTGTAAATTGGCGAGTTTGCCCACATCGCGGCGCACCTGAATGTCGCCATCGCTAATGACGCTGACTCCTGCCGAGTCGTAACCGCGATATTCCAAGCGGCGCAGGCCTTCGATGATGAGCGGTGTTGCGTTACGCAGTCCGATATAACCGACAATTCCACACATGATTTGAGTCCCCTCTGGACATAGACCAATGACAGACGCAGCGATAGCGCGGCACACAGGGCAGCAGTACGCAAATAGCGTGACTGCTCGGCGCAGCAGCAGACTAAAATGAAATACAAGACTGTTGTCATGATCCACGCAGCCGGTGGTTGTGTTCCGGTCACCCGGAGGTTTCACACACGGCATTGATTGAGGGGAATTACAGGTTGGAGTGGTGGTACACTCCGGCGGCATCCGCTGATCTCTCGATTTTCGGGCGCTGGTTCTCGCCCTTAGTCTCACGATGAAGTGAGAAACCGCCACCTCGTCAACTTGATTATCCAACGGACAACCAAGTCCATGCGCTGTCTGCTCCCCGTTCTAAACTGATCCACCCCCTAATTTTGAACAATTGACCTTTGGTGCATGATAACGGTCATTTGAAAAGATGGCAAGTTGGGAAAGTTGCACAAACATTTCGGGCGGTTTTTGAGATGTTGGGGGTGAGGCACCTCAAGAAGGTGCCTCACGATGGCAGTTAAGCGCGGGCAGACTGTGGTTGTGGTGCTGAAGAGGCGGCAGGGCGGCGCATCAGCAATCCGCCCACAATCGCAAGGGCAATCACGATGCTGATCACCAGCGCGGCGGTATGCACCAGCCCAGCGTTCAGCGAAGACAGAACATCATACAGCGGCGTATCGAATGGACGTGCATAGATGCCGATTAGCGCCCAAATCACGACCAGCGCATAGGCAATATCGCGGCGGGTGAAGATCATCGCCAGCGCCAGCACCCCGGCGACTGCCATCATGATCACCGTCCAAATATCCGCACCAATGCCAAGGAAGCTGGTCACATTGCCGGAGCTGTACAGCGCCGCGGAGAAATTAGCGACATTGGCGACACTGACCCAACCGAGGTAAATGCTGAAGGGGATATGCACTGCCCATTTTTCGAGCGTGCTGACCTGTTTGCGGCCAATCCCAAGACGGGTGTAGATCATCAACAGCGAGACGAGCAGCAGCAGGATCGGGATCACACTGAGCCACGTTTCACCGTTCAGGAAGAAGACCAGCCAGCCAATGTTGCCGAGGCAGCTCACAATGAACCACCAACCGATCTGGTCTTGAATAGGGTTATCGCGGTTGACGGGGCGCGCCTGATACGTCAAGTAGGTGCCTAAGGCCAAATAAATCACGCCCCAGATGGCGAAGACATAACCAGCGGGCAAGAAGAAGAGTGCGCGGCTTTCCCCCGCCTGCTGCGAGGTCATGGCGAAAGTGCCGGGGACATTTGAAAGCGTGTTGATTGAAAGGGTGACAATAAAGGCGATCCAATTCAGGATCGACAGTAAACGGATACGCTGCATATTCCTAACACCTTAATCGGTTGGTTCCGGTAAAACTTGATCTGTTGGTATCGTCCTGCTTGCCGATTAACCGTGTGTGAGGAATCCATAACAATTTCGGACATGCTGAAACGGGGATAAAGGGCGAGGCAAGCCGCCTCACCCCTTAGTTATGATTAACGTCCGACGAGGGCTGCGGCGAAATTGTCCTGTTCGATATAGCTGCGAACCGTGTTGCTCGTCCCGTCGGTGATATTGGTGGTCAGCGTTTGCCCGTTGACGGTTGAAGTGAGGCGTGCGGCGTTGTTCACGCCGTAGGCCACCTGCATCCCGTTGGTGAGCATAATGCCGTCCGCGAGGGTGTGCATTCCATCCGGGCCAACCACGATCGTCGAAGCATCCATGACCTGCCAAGCTTCATCCGCAAGGCGGAAAAAGCCCGCGCTTTCCAAACCGGGTGTGACCGCGCGCCGGGTTGGGATCGCCAAAGAGACGGGTAAGCTGAAGTCAGCATCTGGCTCAAGGCTGACGCTGACAACCGAGCACCACCAAGTTCCTTCGGCTTCTGCCGGGAAAAAAGCCGTGCCTTCATCCCCCGTTGGGACGGGGAGCCGCTCCAGTGTGATGGTGGTGGCTTCGCTCACCGCGTTGGCAGGGACATACAGCCATAGCCCGGTATCCCCGACTGGCACCGCGCTAAGCTCGCCCGATTCATCGACCGTACCCGCCGCATCGACCACAATCGATCCGACGGTGGCTAATGGGGTCAACACGCCTTCTGCCTGTGGAATATCAATCTCACCGTCTGACCATGCGGCATGTACCCCAAGCGCTGAGGGCAGCTCGGCGGAGTCCTCATTCGCCGCGACACGATAGGTGAGTGGGCCGAGGATTGTATCGGCGGCAAGGCCGTCTATTGCCCATGAGATGGTGCTGCCATCCAGCGTGACGGTCACGGTATCTGGAGCAAGCACTGACTCTTGTAGAGTGAACCCATCGGGCACGGTGACGCTCGCCGTCAACCCCATGATGTCGGTCTCTCCCGTGGCAAAAATGACGCTGTAGAGGGCGGTGCCGTCTTGATCGAGCAGCCCACTGCTGCGCACGATCAGCGACTCAGAGGTAGTTTGGGCATTTACCGAAACAATGCCCACCGATAACACTGCCATCGCCAGCACCGACAGCAGTAAACGAACACGATATGTCATGGCGATCTCCTGAATGGGCGTGATCATATGCTTTCTCACGCAATCGTCATCCGTAACTATACACGAATGTGTAATTTCGCAATGGGGGTTTGCGATTGGATGGAGACGATTTCATCCGGCGGCCGTACGCGGTCGGTACTGAATCGCTTCGGCGGCGTGCTGAACGTCAATCAGGGCACTATCGGCGAGGTCGGCAATCGTACGCGCCAGTTTCAACACCCGGTGATAGCCGCGCGCGCTCAATCCCATGCGGCGCACAGATATATCCAGAAGCTGTTTCGCTTGCGGAGACAGTGTGCAAAACTGCTGAATATCGCTGACGCCCATATCGCTGTTGCTCATCAGATGAGCGCGCCCGGCTTGTTCGAACCGCATCCGCTGGCGCTGGCGGGCACGCTCAACCCGTTCCCGTACCTGTGCAGAGCTTTCAGCCCGATCTGTTCCCATCAGTTTGTCATGATCCACGCGCGGGACTTCCATGTGAATGTCAATCCGATCTAGTAATGGGCCGGATAAGCGCGATTGGTAGCGGCTGATCATCGCGGGCGTGCATGTACAGGCTTTGACCGGATCGCCTAGATAACCGCACGGGCACGGATTCATAGCGAGGACAAGCAGAAAGTTCGCCGGAAAGGTGACGCTCCCATTCGCACGGCTGATGGTGACGATCTTGTCCTCGATCGGTTGGCGCAGGACTTCCAGCGCCTTCTGCGAGAACTCAACGGCTTCATCCAAGAACAGCACGCCCCGGTGCGATAGCGTCGTTTCCCCGGGTTTGGGGATCGATCCCCCGCCGACCAACCCCGCTTGCGAAATCGTATGGTGGGGTGCGCGAAACGGTCGCTGCCGCATGAGGGGATGATCGGTAGGCAGCATATCCGCAACCGAGTAGATACGGGTGATTTCGAGGGCTTCTTGAAACGAGAGCGATGGCAGTATACCGGGCATTGCGCGCGCCAGCAGCGTTTTCCCAGCGCCCGGTGAGCCAATCATCAAGGTGTTGTGATTGCCCGCCGCCGCGATTTCCAGCGCACGCTTGACCTGCTCCTGCCCTTTAATGTCGGCAAAATCGACGAGACCCTCCATGCTGACGGGCGCACTTTGCAATGCGGTGGTCTCCAGTTCAAAGGCTGGGATAGGGTGCAGACCATAAAGGTGTTCGACCAGTTCGCCCAAATTGCTCACCGGGATAATCTGCACCCCGCTGACCAGTGCTGCTTGTTCGGCATCTTGTACGGGCACATACGCCGTCGTGATTCCGGCTTGCGCGGCGGCGTACACCATCGGCATGACGCCGCGCACATGACGCACCGCGCCATCCAGCGAGAGTTCTCCGATGAACAGGGCGTTTTCCAGCGCAGGCAGCGGCACTTGATCGGTTGCCGCCAGCACACCAATCGCGATTCCGAGATCGTAGGCGGTGCTGTGCTTGGGGAGGTCAGCAGGACTCAAATTGACCGTGTAGGCTTTGTTGGGAAAGGCTAGACCTGAATTGCGGATCGCTGAGCGTACGCGTTCGCGGCTTTCCTTGACGGCACTGTCCGGCAGCCCGACGATGGTGAAAATCGGCACCCCGGCACGCGGGTTAAAATCGGTCTGTACTTCGATGACCCAGCCATCCAGTCCTACGACCGCACACGCCCGCACAATCGATAACATGGTGGTTTATCTCCCGCGATGAAAGGCTCTGCCTCGTTCATTATATCGGCAGCTCATCTGTTTGCGCGTTAATCCCCGCTGAAACTCGGCTCGTTTACGGGTATAATAGAACGACTTTTCCAATTCTGAATCCTAGGAGCTTCCCCGCTCATGTTTGACGACGACGCCCGCGCATTCCTGAAAAAGCCGCTGATCGCCTATATTTCGACGCAGGGTTTGGATGGCTATCCCCATACGGTTCCGGTCTGGTTCATGCTGGAAGGCGACGACATCATCTTCATCGCCGAGCGCAGCACCCGCAAAGTCACCAACGTACACGCCAATCCAAAAGGCGCGGTGGCGATTGGTACAGGGGTTGGTGAACCTGCTTATTTCATCCGGGGAACCATGCAGGTTGAAGAAGATCCCGGTTTCGAGTGGATGAAACGGCTGACGCGTCACTATGAAGCCCCGGATCAGGCTGAGCGCGACATCGAGCTGTGGTCTAAGACGGATATGATCATCATCCGCATGAAACCGGTCAAAGTGCTGAAGGTTGCTTAACTCGCTGCTGTTAGACGAGTACAACTCGATAGAAATGGATGAAGATGGCACCTAAATCAGGTTCGCAGCCGCTGGCGGATCGGATTCGCCCGACGACATTGGACGAATTCATCGGCCAGAAACATCTGGTTGCACCCGGCAAACCGATCTATCAGGCGATTCGCAACAATAAGATCCGTTCCATGCTGTTCTGGGGGCCGCCGGGGGTGGGTAAGACGACGCTGGCGCGCATCATGGCCCAATCGACCGGACGCGGCTTTTATGAGCTTTCAGCAGTGAGCGCGGGCAAGGATGATCTGCGGGCGATTGTTGAACGGGCGCGCCGTGAACGCGGCTACCGTGATCCCAATGCTGCGCCGGATCTGTTCAGCTTGATGGAAGAGTCGCAGGAGGGCAGCAAGACTCCAGCGCCGATCCTGTTCCTCGATGAAATCCACCGGTTCAACAAGGCACAGCAGGATTTTCTGCTGCCCTATGTCGAAGACGGGACGATCATTCTGATCGGCGCGACGACCGAGAATCCCAGCTTTGAAGTGATCTCGGCGCTGCTGTCACGATCGCAGGTGTTCGTACTCGAATCGCTGGGGGTGGAGGAAGTCAAACAGATTGTCCTGCACGGGGCATCAGTGCTGAAGGTGACGGTCGATGATGAGGCGGTCGATTTTCTCGCCAGTTATGCCAACGGCGACGCCCGCCAATCGCTGAACCTGTTGGAAAACGCTGCTGAACTATACGCCACTGGAACAGAACGCCGTCTGACACTCGAAAACCTGCGCGATGCGCTTCAATCGAAGCATCTGCGCTATGACAAAGCCTCTGAAGAGCACTACAACACCATCAGCGCGTTCATTAAGTCGATGCGTGCTTCGAATGTGGATGCGGCGCTGTACTACCTCGCCCGGATGATCGATTCGGGGGAAGATCCCAAGTTCATCGCGCGGCGGATGGTGATCTTTGCCAGCGAAGATATTGGCTTGGCCGACTCGAATGCGCTCAGTGTGGCGAATGCGGTCTTTCGCGCCGTCGAGATCATCGGCTACCCGGAATGCACGTATAACCTCTCACATGGGACGATTTATCTCGCCAGCGCGCCGAAAGGCCGCGCCAGCGATGCGATTTGGGCGGCGATAGAGGATGTGAAGCAGTTGGGCAACCTGCCGATCCCCATGAAACTGCGCAACGCGCCGACCAGCCTCATGAAGGATCTCGGCTACGGGAAAGATGACGGGAAGCAGGGGATGCTGCCTGAACCTCTGAAGGATAAGAAATACTACCCGCCGCGCTGAGTCGGGGTGCTGGTTGGCAGCGGTTGATCATTCTGATTAAGCCGGAGGAGAATCTCACCTCCGGCGCTCACGACTAATTCGTTGCGTTCCGTATCGATTTCAAGCCTGGGATCACTGATCGGATGTAGAACCCAGTTCGAGCGTGCGACTTCCCTTGAATGACAGTTCGTCCCATCCGCTTGACAGCGATGCAAATACAGAACTTCGTACGATACATCCATCCCGCTCGCAACAACCGATCCAACAGTCAGGTGATAGGTGTTTTCCCCGAACTCTAGCGTATCGACAGGATACAGACGAGTCCCATCGCAGAATATGTTGCTCAAGATCGCGATTCCCGCATAACAGGCCAGCGGAACGATCAACAAGCTGAGCAGACAGCTTTTTATGCGCAATAACATTGGGATGGCAACCAGGAAGGATATGGCGATTGCCAACAGCGGCGATCTTAGCGCCCAGAGGATGCCGCCGCCGTGCTGATTGATCAGGTCCGAGTAGTTGACGACCTCACGCGGATCCATGTAGTATGTCGGTGGGCAGCCCCAGCATCCGACCCTCAACCAGACGAACGACAGCGCGATCCAGCCGAGGAAGATCCATGTTGCACGGCGAATTTGTTTTGGGGTGCGCGTGGTTTGCCTCTTTCAACCTGCCTAAAAATTGCTGTCGCTTAGGTACGTTTCACGGGTGGCGCGGGTCGCGTCGAGCTGTTCGGGTGTGAGCAGCGACCACAGCACATCCGGCGTCACCACGCGATCCCGTCCCGCTTCCGCATAAGCGTGCAGCCATTCGAAGAACGGATCGGTGCCGAGATCGGCCCTCAGTGCATGGAGCATGCGCGCTCCGCGCAGATACACCGCGTTGATGTACTGGCGGATGGACGAGAACGTATACACCGAGCTATCCACCGGCGCGTTGATGTAATCGGCTTGTGAGCGCACATACGAATCGACCCGGAAGCTCCACCACCAGTCTCTCAATTCCGGGTAGTGTTCCTCAATAAAGACATATTCGCTGTAGGTCGCCAGCGCTTCATCCAGCCAAGGCGTCATGGCTTGATCGTTGCTGACGCGCACATACCACCACTGGTGAGAAACTTCATGGATGGTGATGATGGTCAGGAAGGAAGCCGGATCGCCGGTATAGCCCCTGAACCAATCTTTGCTGACAAATACCATCCCGCTGAATTCCATCCCATCGGCAAAATCGCCTTCGACGACGATCAACCGCGAGAGAGGGTACTGCCCAAACAGATCGGAATACTGGGTCACCGCCTCAGCCGCCAGCAGCAGCGCATGGCCAGCCCCGTCGATTTCACCGCTTTCGGTGCGCGTGACGGCATCGCTAAACGAATACAGCTCGACGCGCACGCCATCCGCCGCATCTTGCAGGGTAACATTGAACTGATCGCTCATGCTGGCGGTGAATTCGCGCGCGTCTTCAAGCTGATAATGCCAAACGTTCGTGTCCGGGCGGGAGAGGTCACCCGGCGCGGCGATGGTCAAATCGCTCGGCGCGTTGTCGAGGATCAGCGAAACATCCCAATCGGCGGTATCGACGACGATCTGCTCTCCAATTTGCGAAGCTTCGTGCGAAAGCCATTCATTTCCCTGCCGCACGGCAAGGGTCGCCAACCAGTGACCAAGATTGAGCTGGCGCACAGTGTAGCCAAAGTAGCCGGTGAGCGAATTTAAGCCTGTGCCTACAGGCGGTAGGGTTAATTGGTAGCTTAGGTGCAGGAGCAATCCGCAGCCCGGTGCAAGCGGGCTGGACAAGCTGATCAAAAGCCGTCGCCCTGTTAGTTCGTAAGCGGTCGCACTGATGGGATTGGACTCATCGGCGGACTGAGCGGTCACAGTGCCCATCGTGACCACATCGGCGAAGCGGTTTGGTTCCAGATTAACCACAATATCGGGATAATCGGCATTGGATGTATTGGTCAGCCGTATTTCCTGCGTCACCGATACCCGTTTGGCGGCGTAGTCCACATGCGCTTCGACGGTGTGGCTTGTGCGCGCTTCAGCTTCGATGGCCGTACAGGCGGCTGCTGAGGGAACCGTTTCCCCGGTTGGAGTGGCGATGACCTGCATCGAACGATCACCGCCCGTCATATTCAAAGTTGGCACGGGCGACCCCTGTGCAATGGCCACGCGTATCGTTGTCGCGGTCGCAGCAGGGGCTTCTGTGGCTCTAAAATTACATCCTGCCACCATCAACAGCAGGATCATCCATCCGCTTATCGACTTCAAAATGGTCTATCATCCCTCAGCGCGTTGGTCTTTGATGAGTCGCTCGCTAGGACGCGGTCTGTTCGAGCGTCTTTCACGTATGTATCACCATGCATCGGTGAATAGCAGTAGTATCCCGTTGACTGCGTTTTGGCGCAACGACCAAGATGAGTGCTGCGTATATCCTATGCATCATACAACCGGTGAAATTGCTGGCGCGCAACGCTTTTCATTGTCTTGTGTTATGCTAATGTGGCATTTATCTTTTTGAGAGTGGGAGACACGGAGGCATCTTAATGAGCCGTACACCTCTGTATATGCAACTGCGCGGGCTCGTTCGGCTGACGCGCTGGAAAGAATATGTTCCTTTTGTGGTTCCGGTAACCGTCGTTGGCGCACTGTTGGCTTCACGTCCTCATAATGCCGCCCTCGATCTGCGGTTAGTCTTCGTGACGTTTGCCAACATCCTCGCTGTCGCTTACGCCTTCATGATCAACGACATTGAGGACGCTCCTGACGATGCGCGCGATCCTGATCGCGCTGCACGCAACCCAATCACCACCGGCGAAATTGGTCTGCGCGTGGGTTATGCAGCCTGCCGTTTCGTCGCTGGGGTTACCTTGATCGCTTATGCGCTCTGTGGGTTGGAAGTCTTTTTAATTGGCGCACTAACGCTGCTGCTGTCTCACCTGTATTCATGGCGGCCCGTGCGTTTGAAGGCTTATCCGGTGACGGATATTCTGTCGCATTCGCTCATGTTGAGCGGACTGCTGCTGCTGGCGGGTTACTTTGTGTACGATAATGCGCCCGGTGTGGTCTGGTTGATCGCCATCGGCGCGTCGTTGGTATCGGCCTATGGTCAGCTTTATAACCAACTTCGCGATTTCGAGATGGATAAGGCCGCAGGACTGCACAATACAGCCATTTTGATTGGCGAGACCAATACGAAATACATGATGTATGGGATGATCGCGCTGGCGGCGACCTGCCTGCTCGCGGCCATTGTGCAAGGGGCATTCCCCTTCTGGTTGGCGGGCGCGCTGGTGGTCGCGGCTGGGGTGGCGGCGATCATGCGTCCGCGCACAGATATGCGCGGTGGGGTTGTAGCAGAAGCCAGCGGTGCGATTCAGATTCAGTTCATCACGATGATCAACATTGTCATCATCGTGTGGCTGGCTGAACAACTCATCAGCCACTGGCTCGTTCGCTAATTCACATTCCCCGAAGATCGGTTACAATACCGTGCGTTCAGATGTGGGAGTGCGATCGTGCACTCTCACTCAGCACGGAAACCACCGTAACCGTATGGAACTCAACGATTTACACAGCATTCTCTTTAACGCGCATATCCTCGCCTCGGTGATCCTCGGTTTTTGGAGCGCGTCGATGGCGATTCGCAACCAGTCGATCAGCGGGAATTTCTGGGGAGCGGTTTTCACGAGCGCGATCATGGCGGCAGTCGTCTTGGTCGTCGGGATCATCATGATCTTGCAAGGACTGCGCCCCGAACGATTGACGACGTATCTGCTTTACATGAGTTGGTTGATCGTGATCATGCCGGGGTTATTCAGCATTTTGCGTGGGCGAGACGACAAAAGCGCGGCAATTGCGTTTTCGATCCTGTGCTTTTTCAACGCGGCAACCAGCCTCAGCATGTTTCAGCGCCACATCGTCGGGCCGTGGGTACTGCCGCCGGGGTGATGGTTGATGCTGAACATGCGGCGGTGCCTTTTGCTTGTCTGCGCAGGTCTCGCGGCCTGCTCTGCGCCGCCGACTCCATTACCCGTCTTCGATCCGGTGACGGCTACCCCCTCTGCGCTGTCGTCATCGTCCCAAAATGCCGATACCCCTTCCGGTCAGGTACTTTATGGGCTGGATTCGACTCTGCAAGCGGCTATACCTGCTGCTGACCGAACACAACTTGAACCCAGTTCTGAACTGCTTACGAGCGCTGCTTTCTCCCCTGCTGATGTAGGCAGCCGTATCGATGTGTTGGTGAGCCTCAACCCATTGGAAGGTGCCCAGTCATCCCCCAATTTGTACCGGCTTTCGCTGGTACTCAGCACACAGCGCGCACCCTTCGATGCGTCAGAAGTCCTCGATGGGGTGCGTCAAACACTGAGCGGCGCTCTGCCCTCTGCCGAGTGGCGGCGTCTACTGGCGAACGCGGGCTATCCCGATGGCTTCACGATGGCGCTGGACGGGCCGACCTCACTGCCTGACTCCATCCTTGCGGCGCTGCATGTGATCTCGGCTGATGCGCAGTACCGGGCGGCTGATGCACAGACTGCCGAACAAGAGGTTGTAAATGGTGCGGTTCACGGGGTGATTTTCGCATGGGGTGATCCTGCCGCCCGCGAACACTGGGCGGCAATCGCAGGGGATGCGAACGTGATTGATCTTTATGGCGCGCCGCTGTACTTCCTCACTGCCGAGCCTATTGAGGTGACAGGATTCACGCCCGCCGGGTTTCCGATCGCTCAGCGCCGCTAATCTTCTTCACCCGCATAGGAAGGCCCCTTTGCGCCAGCGCCCATTTCGGTGAAGAATAGAAATAACTTTCGCACACGGACTGCATAATCCGTTTGAGTGTTGAGTCTGATGCATCTAATTGTCACGCACGAAAACGCCGACTTCGACGCGATCGCGTCGCTGCTGGGGGCCAGCAAGTTGTTTCCGAAGGCGATCGCGCTGCTGCCCGACCGCCTGAATCGAAATGTTGCTGCGTTTCTAACGCTGTATCGCGCGGCCTTTGCTTTCGCCACCCGTGCCGATGTGTATGGGGACAAGCGTCCGCCGCGCCTGACCGGAATCACGGTGGTCGATACGCGCCGCCCGCCGGGGCTTAAGGGGCTGAAATCGACGACGCCGATCACCATCATCGATCATCACCCGAACGATGGCATTTTCGCCGCCAATGAGACATTTGAGGGCGAACTGCTCGGCGCCAATACGACGCTGCTGGTTGAGCGGATGATGCGCCATGAATTGACACTCACGTCGCTGGAAACCACACTGCTCGCGCTTGGCATCTATGAGGATACCGGAGCACTCACCTATCGCGGGACGACGGCGCGGGATGCGCGGGCGGCTGCATGGTTGATCGAGCAGGGGGCGGTGCTGGATACCGTTCGCAAGTACCTAGAGCCTCCATTGAACGACGAGCAGCAGGCGATCTTGGAACAGCTCGTCCATGTGGCTGAAACGCGCATGATTCAGGGGTATCCGGTGACGGTGGCGTGGCTCAAAGTCGATCGCTACATCGCCGAACTGAGCGCGATCACCCACCGACTGCGTGATACGCTCGATCCGGCGGCGTTGTTCGTGCTGGTCGATATGCCGCTCGAACGCGGCGGCGAACGTACACCGGATAATCGACGGATTACCCATCTCGTTTGCCGATCGACCGATGACGCGATCGACGCGGGAGAGATCGCAAAAGCCTTTAACGGCGGCGGGCACGTGCGGGCGGCTTCCGCGCCGATCGCCGACCCACCTGCGCTCGATACATTGGTGGCGCAAGTATGGGAACTGGTCGAACTGCGGGTGCGTCCGGCGGTGCGCGTCGCCGATTTGATGTCATTTGGGGCGCAGACCGTGACCGCCCACGCGTCAATCGGCAAAATTGCGCAGCGGCTGCGGCGGTTAGGGCATGAAGGCTTCCCTGTTGTGGAAAACGGGCATGTCGTCGGGCTGCTGACGCGGCGGCAGGTCGATCGCGCGCTGGATCATGAGATGGTCGATCTCACAGTGCGGGATGTGATGACCGCCGGACAAGTGACTCTGCGATCCGACGCACCCGCCGCGCTGTTAGAGCGGACGATGGTCGAAAGTGGGTGGGGGCAGGTGCCCGTAGTAGACGATCACGGCAAAGTGATCGGAATCGTCACGCGGACAGATTTGCTGAAACATTGGCGCAGCACTCACCCCACACCAGAACTGACCGCTGCCGAGGCCGGATCAGCAGATGATCGCTCCATCTCCCGTGCACAGGTCACAGCAGGGCTTGGGGCGGAAGCAGAGTCCTTGATCGGGGCAATTGCCAAGCATGCCGCCGACAAAGGCGAAACAGTGTATCTAGTCGGCGGCGTTGTGCGTGATTTGCTGCTGAAACGCGGCAGTTTCGACTTGGATTTCGTGGTCGAATCGACCGAAGATGGGGCTGCGATCCGCTTTGCCGATACGCTGGGCGCACGTTACGGTGGTCAGGTGACGAGTTTCAAGCCATTTGGTACCGCAAAATGGAAGATCGATGCATCGGTGGGGACGACGCTAGGCATTGACGCGGCACGCCTGCCGGATCATGTCGATTTTGCCGCTGCCCGCAGCGAGTTCTATGAATACCCGACTGCCCTGCCGACGACGTATGCCGGAGGCATCAAGCTTGATTTGGCGCGGCGTGACTTTTCGATCAATGCGCTGGCGATTCAGTTGAACGATGGGCGAGGGCTGGCACCAAACGCAGAACGCGCTGACGACGGCTATCGCTTGATCGATGAGTTTGGCGGCGTGCGCGATCTGCGTGACGGGGTGATTCGCGTGCTGCACAGCTTGAGCTTCATCGACGACCCGACACGCATTCTGCGGGCCAGCCGCTTCGAGCATCGATTTGGCTTTCGAATTGAGCCGCGCACGATGGAACTGCTGCGCGCGGCGTTTCCGATGCTGCGCCGCACGACCGGAGAACGGGTTCGCAATGAACTGACTCTGCTCCTCAAGGAGCGCGAACCCGAACGTGCGTTTGAGGTGTTACAGGAACGCGGTGTGCTTGCAGCGATCTATCCGGCGTTTCAGTACCCGGCAAAGTGCTCGGCAGTTTTTCAGCGGGCGCAGGCGCTCTTAAGCCAACCTGAGCAGATTCCAGCATGGGCGGCACCGCTCCCCCCAACGGAGATGCTGTATTGGCACTTGATCGCGGCCTTTACGCCGCTCGCTGTGCTGCCGGAAGCGTGCGAACGCCTGCTGTTTGGCAAGACACTGGCGGACTCGCTGATTGACACCGCGCAGATGGTACAGAATCCCGGCGTGTTGGCTGATCCGAACGCGCCGCCCAGCCAAATCACCGCGTATTTGGAAAACAAAATCCTCGATGTGCAGGGATCAACTGCACTGCTGGCGGCGTGGCTGTGCGTGGATGATGCGATCGTACGAGCGAGAATCGATCAATTTGCGCGGGAATGGCGTCATCTAAAACCGGCATCGACGGGTGAAACCCTGAAGAAGAGAGGGCTGAAACCGGGGCGCTGCTACGGGATTATCCTCACGCGGCTGCGCGCTGCGCGGCTGGATGGGGATGTCACCGACGATGACGCTGAAACACGACTTTTGCAGGACTTGATTGACAAAGGGATTTGTAATGACGGCGCTTGAAACCCCGAATCTGCTATCGGTCACGATGGAGGTGACTTTTCGGCTGGCGCGCGCCGACGACCTGCCGAAACTGGAATGGTATGGGCAGTACACGCATTTCCGCGCGGTCTTCAAACGCACCTACCGTGATCAACTGCAAGGCCGCCGTTTGATGTTGATCGCTGAGTGCAACGATTTCCCGATCGGGCAGGTTTTCATGCAAACGGGGCGCGATAACCGCCAGCGCACCTACTTCTATTCGCTGCGCGTGATGGATATGTTTCGCGGCAAGGGAATTGGGACACGGCTGCTAGAAGAGGCGGAATCAATCGCGATGGCATACGGCTATCAAGCGGCGACAATCGCAGCGGCGAAGGATAACCCACGCGCACGCAGCCTGTATGAACGGCATGGGTACCAATTGATAGGCGAAGACGCAGGAATTTGGAGTTACATTGATCACGAAAATAAGACCCGTCATGTCCACGAGCCATGTTGGGTCTTGGAAAAAAGACTCATCATCCGCTAAAATCTCTCCCCATTGTCTAAACCCTGCACAAGCTCTATGTGGTGGAATGCAGGATCGCCCATGAGAACGAATGATTTAGAGGATTGTGATTATGGCGATTGAACAAAGTGCGGTGCGTGTTATTCGGTGGAGTGGTGGTCAACACCCAACGCTGTCTGCTATTACCCGGCAGATGCAGCGTGAACAGCTCCGTCCGTACTTCTGGGAAAACGCACCCAACTATCGCTATGGCATTCGCAGTCATGGCTACGCCAAAGTGATGTATGTCATTGAAGGTACACTTGAGCTGACGTTCCCAGAAACGAATGCGCGTGTTCGTTTGCGCGCTGGGGATCGCATTGAAATTCCCGCGGGTATCCTGCACGGGGCAATCATTGGCAGCAGCGGTGCCAAATGCGTTGAAGCAGCGCTGGCCCGTGTCTAACCTGTCCGGTTAACGAGACCCCGCCTGCATGCGGTTATTCACTCAGCAAATCCACGGAATACCTTCCATTAACCCTCGCCATTGGGCATTTGCCCTCACCGGTAGGGTTCAACACCCTCTCATCCTCAGCTTTGAGGATGTGCAGGCCTCCCCAACGCTCGAAATTTCTGCCGCTATCGTATGCGCGCACCAACCTTCCGACGATCAGCCGGACGATGCGCTGGTGTACGATGCCATATGGGGCGGTGTGCCGCTGAGCAGCCTGTTTGAAGAAGTCGATATTGACCCGGCGGTGACAGGCGCAACCTTGTACGCCGCCGATGGCTATACCTGCACGCTGACGCTCGAACAACTGCGATCGGCGGTGCTGGTGACGACCATGAACGGCGATCCGCTGCCCGTTGAGCATGGGTATCCGGCGCGGATCGTCGTGCCGGGACAGTATGGGTTCAAGTCGCCCAAGTGGATCGAACGGATTCACTTCAGCGATGCGTCTGCGGCAGGAACATGGGAATCGCGTGGGTGGATAACCGATGCGATTCAACCCTTCGCATCGATCGATGTTCCGCGTATGAAGGCGGTGATCGCGTTGGGTGAACCGGCAGTATTTCGTGGGGTCGTGGCCTCCGCTCAGTCGCAATCGCTTCAGGTCAGAGTCAACCGAATTTTACTCGAAGCGGTGCAGCAGCCGACTCCGGCGGGCAGCTTGATCGAATGGTCAGCGACTTGGACTCCGACTATTCCGGGGGATTATGTGCTGCGGTTGAATATCGGCGAGTCCCCAAGTCGTACGGTGCGCGTTCGATGAGCCGCATGACCCGCCGTGAATTTCTGAAGGCCCTCGGCATCACCGCTGCGCTTCCGCTCGTCGAGCCGCTGGCAAAACTGGCGCTTCCGGCGGATGCGGCCAACCCTGAACTGCTTGCGCGGTTGTTCCACTCACAGGGCGGCTTGTTAGGCGACAGCGTTCACCCGATTTTAGAAGCGGGGGATACGTGGTATCGACTGCCTGACGGCATTATCGAGAAAACGCTCGCACAGCCAATCCTCGCCAGCGATTACCGACCTCCAACTTCCATTATTCCTGATCCGGCGCTGCGCATTGGCGAATGGGCACAGGTGGTGGCACCCTCGGCGTGGCTGTTGACGCAGCCCGCCCCAAATGATTGCATCGGCGATCGGGTTGGACACGGATCGATTGGTCGCATTCTGGACATCCTACCGGGCGCATCACCGGATGAAGTCACATGGATACTGATCGATCGCCCCGAAGCGGAACCGGAACGTAGAAAACGTGCATGGACACAAGCGCATCTATGGCGCTCCCTCCCTACGATGCCCGCAGCATTGGAAAATGACCGGTATGCGGTGATCGATTTGAATACGCTCCGTTTATCCGCCTATCAGGCGGATCGACTGGCCTTTTCCAGTTTGATTACGGCAGATGTGCAGGTCAAACCGGGAGTTCGGCGTGTGGTCGCACATCTTCCGGGAACCCTCCGCGAATTATCCCCCTTTGCGCTGCTGCTCCATGAGCACGATTTCCGTTACGCGATCAGCGGATGCACCCATCAGAATCGTTTTGGCGCACCGCGTGAGTTTGGAAGCGCCTTTGTGCAGCTTCCCGTGTATGCCGCCCGATCTCTGTACGAATTCCTGCCAGATGGCGCGGAAATCCGTGTCATGTAATCATTTCCCCGCTGGAAACGTCTACACTACAATAGTCGCAATTGCCGTTTAGCGTTTAGCTGGATAAACACAAACCGCTTATGGAACTGAATCTCTGGGTTGCCTTCATTGCCGGACTTGCCTCGTTTCTTTCGCCGTGCGTGCTGCCGCTCGTACCGGCTTACATCAGCTACATGGGCGGGCGCGCTTCGCATACCGCCGCCGCGCAGAGCCTGAGCACTGCTGCGGGGACATCGTCATCGCTGGTCAAGCGTATCAGTACGTTTTTGCACGGCGTGGCCTTCGTCGCGGGCTTTACGCTGGTTTTCGCGGGGATCGGTCTGCTTTCGACCGCGTTCATCCGTCAAATCGGCGGGCAGAACGTTGGGCTGGTCAAGGACATCATCACCCGCGTGGGCGGGCTGGTGATCATTTTCTTCGGACTGCATTTCACCGGGCTGCTGAACCGTTTCTTCCAGTTCTTGCAGGCACGCCCCAAACTGCTGAGTAACCCTCTGCTGACGCTGGTTTTCGGCGTGATCGCCACCGGGCTAATTCTGTGGGCGTTTGTCGATATTCTGGTCGCGCTGCCGGTGCTGGGCGTATTCTGGGTGTGGTTGTTCATCAGCAACGCGCTGATCGCCCCGCAGCCGTTCTGGACACGCTTGATCGCCACCTTTCAAAATGCACTGTATGCCGATACGCGCCGCCAAATGACGGCGGAAGGCAAACAGGGCTACGCCAGTTCGGTGATTATGGGCGTGGTATTCGCGGCAGGCTGGACGCCGTGTATCGGCCCAATCTATGGCAGTATTTTGACGATGGCGGCGGCTGGCGCGGAAGTGGGTCGCGCCGGTTCGCTGATGATCGCCTATTCGCTCGGCTTGGGAATTCCGTTCCTGCTGGCCGCGCTGCTGCTCGATCAAGCAACGACAATCATGCGGCGGTTGACGCGCTATGTGCATACATTTGAGATGGTCGCAGGCGCGCTGCTGCTCGTCGTCGGAATCATGGTGGCGACGGGACAGCTTCAGACGATCAGCCAATCCCTAAACGGACAGTTCGCGGACTTTTCGTACCAGTTGGAAGACTGCGCGGCACAAGTCAGCTCCGGGGAACTTCCGCTTGGTGAGTTTTTCTCGTGCCTGAACACACCGGATACGGGGACGCCTGCTGTGTCGAGCAGTTCGTAAAATATGCGGACGCAGATTCGGCGGCAGATTGGTCAAGCGATCGGCGTTGTGCTGGCGCTGACGGCGTTCGCCGCCGCTGCGGTGATCGTAATGATGGCCGGACTGCCGGATCGGGCTGCGCTGACAGGCGACCTGAACCCGGACGGCAGCTACTATGCGCCCGAAGTTGGGGCGCTGGCTCCCCTCTTTGAAACGGTGACATTGACGGGCGATCCGTTCGACCTTGAGTCGATGCGCGGATCGCCCGTTGTGCTGAATTTCTGGGCGACATGGTGCGCGCCATGCGCCATCGAAATGCCTGAGCTTCAAGCCTTCCACGACACCCACCTGACGCTTCCATTATTTGGGATCAATACGGGCGAAACCCCGCGCATCATCGAGCCGTGGGTGCGTGACGGCGGCTATACCTTCCCCATCCTTCTCGATCCCGACAATCAGATCGCACGTCGTTACGCCTTGCGCGGCCAACCGACGACGGTTATCCTTGCCCCCGGCGGCAGCATTTTGACCATTATCTTCGGCGCGACCACCCGCGCTGCCCTTGAGAGTGCGCTCGCGCCGTATTTGGGATAACCGACATGTCTTCAGCTTCACCGCCTGATTCGAACCGGGCGCTTGCTCGTCGGATGAATCGTTTTGTGCTGCGCGTCAGCCGCAACTGGCTGAAGATCGCGTTGGTCTTTTTCGGTTTCTATTCCACACTACCCGTCGTTACCCCGGTGCTGATGAAACTTGGCATCGAAGGGCCTGCGCGTGCGCTGTATACGCTCTACAGCCCCTTTTGCCACCAATTCGCGTTCCGATCGCTCTTTCTGTTCGGTGAGCAGGCGGCCTATCCCCGCGCGACAGCCGAGACTTCGCTCATGCCGTATGAACCGTTCGCGGTGGCTGATCCCGATTTTCAGGCGGCTTATACCTATTGGTACGAGCGCTACAATGGCGCACCGCCCCCCCACCCTGCAACGGTCAGCGACTTGATGCTGTTCACCCCATGGCTTCAGTTCGCCTCGCGCGATTTTGTGGGAAACGAACAAATGGGCTATAAAACGGCGCTGTGCGCGCGCGATATGGGCATTTATCTCGCGTTGTTCACAGGCGGTTTGGTGTACAGTATTCCCGTCGTGCGCCGCCGCGTCCGCCCGATCCCGATTTACATTTATGTGATTCTGGGGCTGGCACCGATCGGAATCGATGGCTTTAGCCAACTTCTCGGCTATCCACCATTTAATTTGTGGGCCGCACGAGAAACGACTCCGTATTTCCGCGTGGCTACCGGGATTGTGTTCGGCTTTGCGACGGCGTGGCTGGCCTTCCCTCATTTTGAGCTGGCGATGCGTGAAACCGCGGAGCAGATTGAGGAAAAATTCGCGCGTGCGGGGATTCCGCTGCGCTGAAAAAACACTTACGCTGATCCTCTAAACAAACGCCCCCTCTTGTACAGAGGGGGCGTTTGTTTTCTAGCTTGACTTGCTTACTCCAACTCGTCGATTAGCACGTTCCACCGCAGGTGATGTCCGGCGTATTCGTCTTGGTCGGCGTTGACGGCGGCGTATTGGTACGCGTGGGCGTCAGCGGCGTGACTGTCGGCGTGTTCGTCGGCGTATTCGACGGTGTACTCGTCGCCGTATTCGTCGGCGTGTTGGTACGCGTCGGCGTATTGGTCGGCGTGTTCGTCGGCGTGTTCGTCGGCGTGTTCGTCGGCGTGTTGGTGATCGTCGGCGTGTTCGTCGGCGTACGCGTCGGCGTGTTGGTACGCGTGGGCGTATTCGTCGCCGTGTTCGTCGGCGTGTTGGTGACCGTCGGCGTGTTGGTACGCGTCGGCGTATTCGTCATCGTCGGCGTGTTGGTACGCGTCGGCGTGTTCGTCATCGTCGGCGTATTCGTCGCCGTGGCCGTATTCGTCGGCGTATTGGTGACCGTCGGCGTATTGGTACGCGTCGGCGTATTCGTCATCGTCGGCGTGTTGGTGACCGTCGGCGTGTTCGTCGGCGTGTTGGTACGCGTCGGCGTGGTGGTCATCGTCGGCGTACGGGTCATCGTCGGCGTATTGGTGATCGTCGGCGTGTTGGTGATCGTCGGCGTCGGTGTCACCGTGGGCGTATTCGTCGGCGTCGGCGTGACCGTCGGCGTGTTGGTACGCGTCGGCGTGTTGGTCGGCGTCGCAGTCTCCATCGGTTCGTTCGTCGGCGTGCCACCGCAGTCATAGGCCACGAAGGTGAACGTCGTCAGCGAGGTGTTCAGCGTCGGCGGTGTGCTCTTGTTGAAGCGCAGCGCCAGCGTCTGTGTCGCACCTGCCGGAATAACGCCGGGCGTCAAGGTACCACTCGCCGGGCTCACGACACCTGAAGCGCTGCTCCACAACGTGGTTCCGTTCAACCGAATGCGGTTCAGACCGGTGCTAGCGACGTTATCCGTCCACACGATGTAGAAGCCGGTGAGCGTGACCGGTACCGCACGGTTATTGGTAATCGAGAGATTGATCGTCGATGTAGTACTCGTTGTCGACGTTCCCGTGAAGTTGATCGTAATACCCGGTTCCGTGTAGCAGTCCGGCGTATTGGTCGCGGTTGCCGTCGGCGTGTTGGTACGGGTCGGCGTGCTCGTCGGCGTGTTGGTGCGGGTCGGCGTGTTCGTCGCAGTCGCCGTGTTGGTCGCGGTCGCGGTATTGGTCGCAGTCGCGGTCGGCGTGTTGGTGAACGTTGCCGTCGGGATCACCTGTGTATCCACGGGTTGATCGGTCGGCGTGCCACCGCAAGCCGGTGCCGTGAAGGTGAACGTGGTATTGCCCGATCCGACCAGTACAGCCGGCGACGCGTAGCCTGTGAAGACCACATACGCGAAGACCGAGGAGCCCGGATTGATCATGTAGTTGCCGTACTCGGTGCCGGTCGCACTGCTGACGGTCGGCGAAGAACCAGAACTGCCAGACCAGAACTGCGTGCTGCCTTGACCGACGGACGGCCCGGTTCCACCAAACCACGTTTCGGTCAGCAAACGACCCGAACCGGTTGTCCAGTAGAGGCTGAAATTCGTCACCGTCACCGGGACGCTGCGCAGGTTGGTGATGAGCAGACGTGCCCACGACCGCGTCGCATTGCCGTACGTTCCTGCCAGCGAGAGATCGATACCGGGCACCGCCGCGCAGTCCGTCGTCGGCGTTGCGCCGGGGGACAGCGTGATGGTGGTGTGGCAGTCGGTCGAGCTGGTCGGGTTGTCGAAGTACAGGTCGATCTGAGTCACGTACGGGCTCATATTCAACGGGCTGTCGGAGAAGATGAACGAGAACTTGTTCGACCCGAAGGTGATGTTGGGTGAACCCGATCCGTTGAAGATGTCCGTCGCGCCGCCCGTCCCGATGTCGCTGACAGTCGGATACACGGCACCTGCCCAAATTTCACCGGTGGTCGAGCCCGCTGTGACCAGAAGCTGTGTCAGCGCTGAGTCAGGATACAGCGTTGTATTCCGTGTCCAGTTGATCGAGGCACGTGTAATCGGCGTCGGGTTCGCGTAGTTGTAGGAAATGTTGATGTCGATGCGGCTCGGCGACAGGAAGATCGGCGTGGTGTTCACCGTAATCAGATCGCAGCCGAAGCCGGGGGTCGCCGTCAGCGTATTGGTCGCGGTCGCCGTGTTGGTCGGCGTCATCGTGATCGTCGGCGTGTTGGTATTGACCGGCGTATTCGATGGCGTATTGGTGATCGTCGGCGTATCGCTCGGCGTCGAAGTTGCCGTGTTCGTCGGCGTATCGGACGGCAAAACGGGCGTGTTGGTCGCCGTTGGCGTCACCGGGGTAGGCGGCGCAGCAGGCACATCACCGGTCAGCGGAACGGTACGCGGGCTGCGGAAGGCTTCGTTGACGGCGGTGCGGCGCGCTTCGAGCTGAATATACTGCCCCCAGCCCAACCATGCGGGGAGGGGCGTAATCAGCGGGTGATTGAAGGTGACCACCACAGTCACCGCATCACCGGGGCCGCCTGCGTCCAACCACGGAATGCCCGCGTTAGCGGGTTCAGTTGAATCGAGGAGACAGGCCGGCGCCAGCGGGCTGGTTGGCTCGTCTAGCCGCATATCGTAACGCTCGGTAGTACCGGCGTCGTTCAAACGCGAGCTGCAAATCATCACGTCGAACCAACCGGCTTCGTTCGAGCCGCGAAGTGCGGCATTGGCCGTTGTCACGCCACCAATCGTAACCGGCAGCGGGCGCAGCCAGATGTTGTACCACGGGACTTGAGCCAGCGTATTATCTGGATTCGCCGAGTCGAGCGTGCCGTAGGGATTCGTCACGAGGGCCGAATACATCAACGGCGTTCCCATTTGGCTCAACTGCATACCGGGGTAGTTATGCGATTCGCCACCCAGCGCGAGACCGGCAGCACCTTGTCTCGCTTCATTATAGATGGACAGAATACGCACGAGGTCGCGGCGGCGGTTCTGGTCATCCGGGTCACGCGGGTTGCAGTCTTCGTCTGCGACATGACTGCCCGCATGAAGCGCGCTGGCTGTATCCATGTGCCCCAGTTCGGTTTCAAAGTTGCCGTACCAAGTGGCATAGATGCTCTCCGGGCCACCCCAGTATACTTGAATGGAACGCCCATCGACCGTGATCGTCTGCTGGGTGCCAATGTCATTGAGCATTTGTGCTTCGGTGTCATCGGCCAAGCACGGAACCATCGAGTTGATGTCGGACGGATCTGAGCCGACATAATCGAGATTGACCGTGTACCGATCCTCGTCATACTGCCCTGTGGTTGCGTAGCGTGCGGCACCTCGGGCCGCATTTTCAAGCGTTAGGATCGCTTGAAAGATGCGCCCGAATTCGATGATGCCGAACAACATCAGCAGCAAAAGCGGCAGGGTGAGGGCGAATTCGGCGAGGGTTTGGCCTCGTCGTCTGCGCCGATAGCGGTTTTCCATTTCTTCCATCTGCATCATCCCGTTCTGCGGCAGCCGCCGTATTACTGCGATAGGCGCGTAAACATACGTGAAGCAATTTCGTTGAACACCAAATTCAAGTCACTTGCTGTGACGGCGACATAGTAGTTGCCACAGCTCGTGCGCGGCGGCAGAGGCGAATAGTCTTCCTGATTGACCCCTGTAGCAAGTTCAGATAAGGGGATTTCGCAGGAACCGCGCGGGCCATAGTCGGTATTGCTCGCGGTGATGCCGTTTCCGATACGCGCCCCCATGAAATGCTGCCAGTAATCGCTGTCAATGCGGAGATTGTCGCCGATGTCCGCAATGTAGCGCAGCAGCTCTTCACCCAAGTAGTCCGAGATACGAAGCTGATTCGTCAGGCTGTGCATGCTGCCCGAATAACCACGCTGGCAGGCGTAATCGCCGGTCGCGCAGGCATACCCGGTGATCTGCCCCTGATCGTTGATGTTGGCGTCATAGGTCAAGCCGAAACCGATGGTGAAAATCGTTGGCAGAAGTTGCGAGCCGCTGCGCGCAGAGTTACCTGAACCTGTATTGAGGTTGGCAACGCCGATGTAGTCCGCCCAGTCACGCGCGTAGTCGTCGGTGTCGTAAAATTCCTCGCAATAAGGATTCACGGCATTATCGATCGCGATAGAACCGGGGGGGTTCGCAATGGATGGGTTCTGGCAGAACGTTCGCGTTTCGGGCCGCAAGTCCGAGCAGTACGGCGGGAAGCGATCGAGCAGGATTTCACCGGGAGTGTTGTAACCAACACCAGAGTCGATCAGGCCGTAGGGGCACAGTCCATAAGCACCATAGTCACCCGCGACGGGTTCGTAGACCTGCGCGGTGATGCCGCGTGTTGTATCAGTATGCGATGTGCCAATGTTGAAAGGATTGCTCGGGGCACCATACTTCGGTTCGGCTATATGTGCCCCACAGCCCATCAAGGTGCGATGCATCAACATCACCATGTACCGTGAAGCGTCCCATCGGGTCACTCGCACCGGATGCGCCCGAGCTGAGGAGCACCATCAACCACACCGCGCCTTCACGACGACCGTTGAGGTACAACATGTTGCTGGCCGCACCCAGCGCACCGCCGACGTTGCCGCCCGCGCACGAGGCACGGAATTCATAGGCATAGTTGCGATACGGTGCCGAAGCGACGGTGAGAGCCCACGAGGGGAAGCCGCCTGTCATATTGGTGGTGATGTCGTCCAGCGGGGTGTCATTGGAGAAGTAGCTCTGCGAACGATCGACGAAGCTGCTCGACCCTTGATCCCAACGGTACTGACCATAGGGGCCGGTGTACTGCGCGTCCATCGCGACCATATCGAACGGGCACGCCCCTTTAACCGGGTGGTTGGTGATCCCGTAAATGGTTTCGTTTTGAATGCTGTCGAGGTTGGCGAGGCATTCGCCCGCACCGCCGACCGATGTGCCCGCGTAGATGCAGTCCCAAACGCCATTGTGGTCGGTGTCATCGTAGAAGGTAGTTTCGGCACGGACACCGATCACCTGATTGAGGACTTCTTCCGCACCACGGCGTACGACATTGCCGACGCCATCGGTGATGTTATTCTGCGATTCCATCATGGGAATTTGACCCCCGGCGGCACCGTCTGGGTCAATCACGGTCGCGCGGCGGTCATAGGTGATGTAGGCGATACGGTCGCCGCGTAGGAAGTCGAGACGATCAAGGAAGCCCTGCGCCGCGTCGCGCGCTTCACCGAACGGCTGGCACACGAGATCGCTGAAGTCCCAGTCGCCGTTCGGGTCATTGCAGCACCCGTAGTAATTGAACGTGGGGACGAAACCGTGGAAGGTTGAAAGGGTGACCGAGTTGGACGGATTTTCGAAATAGGCACGCAAATCCGCTTCGGTCGCGAAGGGCGCTGGGTCTGAACCAGTGTTTTTGATGTATTCGTCCGCCAGCCATTGATTGAGAATGGTGTAGCGGTTATAGGCTGATTCCGGCCAAATACGCACGCGGCAGGCTTGCACCGGCGGCTCTTGCTGGGTCAGAGGATCAACACCCTCAGGCAGCCAGCGGTACGGTGTGGGGAAGTTGTAGCCAGCGTAGTTGGTGTTGAGTGCCGGGTTGGTATTTTCCACATTATACAGACTGGAGGGGCATGGATAAGTGGTTCCATCCGGTCGAGTCGCATTGAAGCCGGAAGCGGTAATGTCGGCTTGGGACTGCGTAACGATAAACGACCAGTTCCAGCAGCCAATCCAGTCCGGATCGCCGACCCCGGCCATCGCTGCCGCTTGGGTACGGATTTGGTTGTAGCGTGGCGGCAGATAACGCCAGCCATAGCCCGCTTCTTGCCAGTCCGAATACTGGGTTTCCGAAAGCATCGCTTCCGACACGTCGAAAATCAGCGCAACGTCGAGAACGGCGGTCTGCGAGATCGCGTCCACCGTAAGAGTCACGGTGCGGTAGCCAAGCAGGGAAAGGAACGTCGTCGGCGCATCGATCTGTGCAGTGACGCGAACCAATTTTTCTTCGCTGGTGGTACACAGCGCTTGGAACCGATCCACATCATCCTGAACGGCTGCCGGGTTGATGGAACCGTCGCCCAAGAAGAGGGGCGCACCGTTGCGATCGACCGGGTTTCCGCTCGTATCGCGGTAGCGCTGGACACGGCAGGTTTCCACCAACACGGTCGATGGATTCAGTCCGTAAACTTCGATGAACTGGCGTGCCGCAAGCCCTAACTGGGCCACGCTGGCGGCTTCACCATTCACCCCGGCGGCAGCATCATCCGGTACGCGGCGCATTTGCCCGGCGGCTGCAACTGCCGCAGCGTCCACCGCACGGCTAAGGCTGCTGTAGCGTACAAACAACAGCGATACGTCGGTGACAATTCCCACGAACCCCAGCAGCGCGATAAATCCTATCGCAAGCACGATAATGGATTGACCGCTTTGCCAGCGTCCCCTTCTAGTTTTTGGGCGTAGGCTTGGTAAACGTAACATGCAAGACTTCATCCCATGCTCAATTACGGTGCGTAAGTGATAAACGGACTGACAGACGGCAGCGGGAACATCGCCCACAAATACAAATCAGGCGTTCCATCTTGAGACATCGCTTCGTAAACCGGTGACAAGACCGGGAATTGAAGCAGCATCAGGTGTTCCCAGTACATTTCGACCAGCACCACGCCCTGATTCGGCAGCATCGCGCGCTGCGCGGCATTCAGGTTGTAGTTCGGGACATTTAACAGGACTTCCACATCGTGGAGATTCCACTCACTGCCGATGCAGCCGGTATTCGGAATGACGTGATTGCCGTACCACTGGAAGCCGACTTGTTTTTCAACTTGATCCGGTACGGATGAAGCGGCGTCATACCCGGAGATTTCATTGAAGACGTTCAAGTGATATAAGCCCGGATTTGAACTGACCAACGCAGTATCGCGAGTATCGACCATCCCGTTCACATTGATGTCAAACGGATCGCGCGGATCCATGATGGTCGCGTTCGGTGTCCCGTCTTCCGCCTGCTGGCATTCGTTCGCATTTATCGGATAGCGCCCGGCAACTAAAAGCTGTGGCACCGAATCCGTAATGGGGCGAGAGGCGGGATCTGTCCAACGGTTCAATGCATTCGCAGGCGCAGGGTCAGACGGCACATCGACAAGCTGCAAACCGAAACCCGAAATGATGATGTCGTCTACATCGTTGTAAGGGTTGAGTGTGAAGGGTGCGGTCGAACGCATGGGGGGCATAGATGCTAACATGCGGCAGACAACGAGGCTGTAGAACGCATCTGGCGAAGCACATACGGACGACAAGGGAGCGGCGGACGGGTTCGCTGGGTTCGTATCGAAGTTGGGCGACCACTGCTCACGCTCACGCGTGCGTGCATATTGTTCCAGTGTAATTGTCACGGGATCTGATGAAGAGTAGCCCATCTCATAAAGGCTGGGAATGAACTCACTCGGCACATAACTGCTGTTATTGTCCCATGAGAGCGGAGCGCTCTCATCCGTCAAGGTGGTGGCAAACCGCGCGCCATAGCGGGTGATGTCCAACAAGTTGAGATAGTTGTTCGCAAGCCAGCCGATTTCAATGAGACCGGCGACCAAAATCACCAGCAGTGGTGTGATGAAGGCCATTTCGACCAGACTCTGACCGTGCTGGCCCAGCCCATGCTTGTTTATTCCCGGTTTTGGGGCGTATTCCCCCGCTGTTCCATCGAGAATTGCAAGCAGACGAGTCAAGAACTTACGTTTATTCACGATGACTCTGCCCCATCCCTAAACCCTTAAGAAAAGCTTTATCTCCCATTTTTGATGTTACCATAGCCACGCGAAGCCCCACATTCGACTTGTGTGCATAAAATGATAGGAATTTGTCGAAAAGCCGCTGAAAACAAAAAGCGATCCCTGCGGATCGCTTCGAGTGTAACGGATTTAGAACCAAGAATTAAGAGAGTCTCGCGGGCTCGTCAATTTCAATGCGTGCTTTGACCACATAGCCGCGCCCGTGCCGTGATTGGATAATAGAGGGGCGCTCCGGGTCTTGCTCCACTTTGCGACGCAGATTATGAATGTGATTGCGCACCAAAGCCGCATCACCAATGCCATTTGGGTACTGCCACACATGAGCGAGCAGATCCTCGGTCGAATACGAATCGCCGGGGGTGCGGCACATGTAATAGAGCAGGTCAAATTCCACACGCGTCAGCAAAATTTCGCGATCGTTGACAAAAACACGATAGCTGGATGGGAAAACACGAATGAGCGGCTCATCGGAATAGGCGAACTGTGACGCACGGCGGATATGCGCGCGGACACGCGCTGCCAGCTCACGCGGAGGAATAGGTTTACGCAGATAATCGTCGCCGCCGCTGTTGAGCGCTTCAACCGCGATTTGAGTATCACGGTTACCGCTCAGGAACAAAATAGGGGTGTTCTCAAGACCCTCTTTACGGCGAAGCTCTCTACACAAGGTGATTCCGTCAATATCAGGAAGCCCGGCATCAATTACAAACATATCAGGGGGTGCGTTGTTGTCGACCAGTCGCAGTGCTTCAGCACCGCTGAGCGCCCGTTGGACATCGTATCCCTCACGCCTTAGCGTAAGCTCAACCATATCCAGAACGCCCGGATCATCATCTACAATAAGGATGTTTGTCATGGGGGGGGCCACCATTGAAAACGTGATAAAACTCCGCTTCACTGAATTTAGTATAACCTAGAAGGCTGAAGCTGCGCGATGTTCATTGTGAATTTTTCGTGAAGGATTATGCTCCTCTCAACAATTCACTATCAATGACGAATATCTGCAAAAAAGAGAGGTTTTTAGCCTCTCTTCAGTGAGCAACATTATGAGGTTTGTAAATCAGGCGTCGTTGGAGATCATGTAACCGACGCCATGAATGGTGCGAATGTAGCGGCGGCGGCTCTTTTTCTCCAATTTTGCGCGCAGGTTGCGAATGTGGGCGCGAACCAGATCAGGGTCTCCGGTACCCACGGGATATTCCCACACGACTTGCAGCAAATGTCCGGGTGAGAGCGCCTGATCAGGATGTTCCATCAAATAACGCAGAAGCTTGTGTTCAGTCATGGTGAGCTGAACCGTCGTATCGCCCGCACACGCTTGGAACGTATCGGAGTCCAATTTGAGATCGCCAATTTCGATCGATGCCGAGTTCCCCTTATCGCGTTTACCGCGACGTAGCAGCGCGCCAATACGTGCGCGCAGTTCTGCCAGCTCAAACGGTTTCACAACATAATCATCCGCCCCGGCATCTAACCCGGTGACAATATCATCAATATTGCCCTTCGCGGTTAGGAAAAGGATCGGCAGGGTAATGAAACGCGGATCGCGGCGCAGACGACGGCACAGGGTGATACCATCCATCTCAGGCATAATGATGTCAAGGATCAGCAGATCGGGCCTCTGCTTTTCCAACTGACTTAAGGCTTGGAGGCTGGAGTTGATGAGCGTGACTTCGTAGTTCTCATGTTCCAATACACGCCCCACCGTCTGCAATACTTCATTTTCGTCGTCAACGGCATAGATATGTGCCATCAAAGTTACTCCTTCGCTACAGGGAGGCGGACAATAAACGACGTACCCACATTGACTTGACTATTTACACGGACTGATCCGCCTAAACGGTCGATGATCTGGCGGCAAATATGAAGGCCAAGCCCCGTCCCCTCTCCGGCAGGTTTCGTCGTGAAGAACGGTTCAAAGATCCGATCCATATTTTCTTCGGGAATTCCGATTCCGTTATCCCACACAATAACTTCTACATAATCCTCTGTTTGCTGGAAACGCACAATGACCCCCATCTCGGCATCTTGTCGTCCGGTCAGGGAATCGTGCGCGTTCAGCATCAGATTTAACCACAAATCGTTTAAATCCTCGCGCAGTGCGAATACAAAAGGCGGAGATTCTGTTTCTAAGGACAGCCGAACCAGAATTCCTTCGCGCTGTACGTGGGTGCGTACTAAAGCCAGTGTTTCTTCGACCGTTTCATTGATATTCACGGGCGCAGCATTATCACTACGATCTGGCTGCACGGTGGTGAGCAGGCGGCGCACAACCGATGCCGCGCGCTTTCCGCTCCGAAGGATTGCATCCAGTGATTCACGCGCTTTGCCCTCAATCTTCGGACTCAGCAGCAGCAGTTCCGCATCCAGCACAATAGTCGTCAGCGGGTTGTTGATTTGGTGTGCCACCGCCCCGGCTAATTCACCCATCGCAGAGAGGCGTGCCGCACGTACGAGCCGCTCCTGCGCCGTTTTCAACTCTTGATAGCTCACTTCCAATTGGCGCAGCAGATCGGCATTTTGCATAGCGGCGGAAGCCTGCGAGGCCAATGCACGTGCCAGATTGACCTCGCGGTCGCTGAATTGACGTGATCGTTCGGTGTCAATCGCCAGCATGAAGCCGATCACCTCGCCTTGTGAGATGAGGGGAATGCCAAGCATGGCACGACCACCGAGAGCGTTCAACATCGCCAACGATCCGAGTGTACTGGTATCGCCATCGGCTGAGGCATGAATAGGCTGCTGTTCGCGCAGCATCGCCAGTGCAGCCGAAAACCCAGTCAGTGTTTGATCGCTGTAGGACTGCTTAAGCCAAATAGAAACACCCACCGAAACAAGCACCAGCAGCGACCTGCGATCTTGTCCTAATAATGTGAATTCTACCCATGAAGCGCCTAAGAGATCGATAACACTTTGCACGCGCTGGAAAAGTGGAGCGTGCTGCGTTTCCGTGGACTGTACCATCGAGGACAGGAGTTCAATGCCGATATTCTGCACTTTTTGAATGACATCGAGCGACGGTGGCGTTTCGGGCTGCGTCTGATAATACGCGAGCACCAGCCCAAGCGCTTGATTATCGACCATCATGGGTGCGGCCAACATCGCATTTGCTCCGATCTCACGCAGGGTAGCGACTTCATCCGTGAGTTCGGTTCGGTTTGTGGTGACCATCACCACTTTGTTGCGCAGCGCGGCTGTGAGTGCCGGATGGGATTTCAAGGAGATGGCGGGCGCATACCCAACGCGCCATGTTGCGCGCCGGTAGCGGGAAAGGGTCACTAACGCCGCTGGTTCACTATTCGACGAACTGCTTAACCGTCCGTGCTGCTTCCATTGATAAATATCGACACGCCCCGCGTTTAACAGGGTACTCAACTGTTCACTGATGTGGATCAGTGTTGAATCCATTGATAAAGACGAGTTGATGGCTTGGCTCGATTCGACGAGCGAAGTCAAGTCTTGCGCACGCTGCACGCTCAAGCCATGAATACGAGCATTTTCAATCGCAATAGCAGAGTAAGAAGCAAGATGGCTGAGCAGTTCTTGGTGGCGACGGTTGAACATCGTCCGCTTATAGCGATTGCTCACCCCCAGCACGCCAATCCGCTCTTTCTTCAAACTGATGGGCACATACAACAGCGAATTGACGAAGTACTGCGTTTTGACCTTATGCGGGCCGCCAATCCCGATCAAGACAGGTTCACCTGTGCTGAATACCTGCCCTGCGTATGAGTCTTGCAGTTTGACGCGAAACGTTTGTGACATTTCCGAATCAACACCGGCTTCGGCGCGTAGATAAAACTGCCCATCGCCATCCGGCATCAGCAAAATACCTTCATCCGCATCGGTGAGACTGCGCGCTGCCTGCACCACGCGGTGCAGCACCTCATTTAAGTCCAGTACCTCGGTCAGCGAACGGCTGAGCGCGAAAAGCGTCTGGATTTCGTCATCACGCCACAAGCGTTGATCGTTGGGTGAAGTATCGTACAGTTCACCGTCTTCATTGATGGTGGGGACGGGAACGCGAAGTGCTTCGCTGAGGGCGTGAAAAAGAGACTGCCGTTCAAGCTGATTGATGAAAATCGAGATTCCGCGTGTGAGGAGCGCCTGTGCGCTTTGTTGAACGGTGGGTGATGAGAAGTAAATGATTTGGGCAGGGGGTGACGACAGTCGTGACAGGACAGCGAATGTTTTTTCCCCGCTGTGACGGTCAAACATGGTGCCATCGATGAGAACTGCATCGATACTTTGCGTGCGCACCATGTATAAAGTATCGCGATGCGAATACGCGAAGGACAGTTCGTAGTAACCGCTACCTAAAGCCTCTTTCACCTGCTGCTGGAACTCGTAATCGCCGGCAGCTACGAGCAGCTTACTCATAACGAATGTTTAGTCCTTTTTGCTCAGGCGTTGGCGGCGGCGTTCCAAATCGTCCTCAACTGGAGTGTTGATAGAGGATGCCGATGCCGCTTCAGATTGCTTGGATGAATTCGTTAAGTCCTGATCGACCGCATTAGCTGCTGCTTCATTCGTTGCTGTTTCCTGTGCGCGGCGGAGGACATCAGCGAGATTTGGTACAGCGTGACTCGCCTGTGTTTGTGGATTGGGTTCCGATGAGGTATTGGCTTGTGCTTGTTCGCGTGCCTGTGCCACCATAGCCGCCATTTGATCGATCCGGTCAACCAATTCCTGCGCGGCGATTTGATGGTCGCGTAGATCGTTCATCAATTTCATTTGCCGTTGTTCCGCCGTGCGCATGTCAGCAATGGCGAAACGGGCATTCACATCGTCGCCGCTGGCAACGGCTGTGTCCGCGACCGCGTCAAGGTGCTTGATTTCCGCGTCGAGTGCATCGATCTGCGCTTGCAGCTTACCTTCATACGCCTGCGCATCAGCGACACGGAGGCGCATCGCAGCAAGCTGGCGATCAATATCGTTGCCCAGCCGATCCGGCGTGAGGGTTGGGCGTGATGATGCAGGCTGCTCTGAACCGGACGGCGATGACCGCGCCCGTTCACTGCTGAGCAGTTCATTCAGGCTTGCTTTGACAAGGACGTTCAGTTTTTTGAACAGATCAGCCATGATCCTGCCTCAACTTGCTCCCTGAGTATCCATTGTCTCAGGAATATGGAGGATTACAATCTCATCATGTATGAATTTTTTGTGGATTTTACTCGCACAGACGCGATTCGTAAATTTCGTAAATGGTGAGCGGAGAACCTCCGGCAGTTTGTGTCACGGGGTTTTCGGTGCTGAACCGGGGGCATAGCCTCGGATCGTCCGGATTTTCGTTGGGAAGTTGGTACGGGTATCCCATCAGGTAACGCGCACCGCGCTGCTCAATGAGCGTCCAAATGGCATCACCATCACGGATGATCGGAATCACTTCCGGGCTGATCAATCCACCAATATCGAGCATGGGATGCGGCGCAAAGTAGCCGACCGCACCAATGTCATGAATGGCGATCAGGGTATCCGCCGGGATGTGATCGCGTACCCATGCCGCCGCCGTGACCATATCACCGTCGATGATGGCGACATCGCGCGTATAGGTGGAAAGCCCGATGCTAAAAGCGAAGGCTGCGAAGATCAGCGCGGCGGCAGCGGCCAGCGAACGCACAATCACGCGTCCGATCAGTGAGCGGCGCACGCTAACCGCCCATTCGACCGTTCCAATCACGCCAACAACGATCAGCGCGGGTAAGGCGGGCATCACATAGCGTCCGTGCTGCATATCGAGCGGCAGCCATGCGGCGTACAGGGCAATCAGGCCAAACCCCCAAGCGATCAGCAGCCAGCGCACCGCTTGATCGCGATGACGACGCACTGTGAATAGGCCGAACGCAATCATGCCGGGGATGAGCAGCACTTGACCGCCTGCCAACAGCGGGATCACTAGACGAACAAACCGCTCGACAATGGAAAGCCCGAACAGTGCCGCCGCTTGTGAACGCTTCGCGCCTGCCGTATTCGGCAGCAGCCCGCCCGTAACGTGAATATTGTAAAGCAGATAGGGCGCTGTCACTGCCCCAAAGGCCAACGTCATTACCCCTACAAATACCCCGATGCGGTGGATCGGCGTTTTCGCAGCCGCGAATCGGATCACGAGTGCTAAACCACACATCCCGGCCAGCAGCACGCCTTCCGGTCGCGTGAGCATGAGCAGTCCGGCCAGCACCCCTAACCCAATGGCGTGAAATGGGCGCGCGGTTTGCACTTCGCTCGTGTAGGCGATCATGGCGAGCGTGAGCATCGCGAAAATGCCCGTTTCCATGCCGCTCCCCGCCGCCCAGATCAGATGCCATGTGCCAACTAATGCCAAGCCGACGATCCACGCGATGCCTTTGCGATTGGGCATCAGCAGCAGCGACAAACGCCAGCCGATCAATCCGGTAAGCGCAAGGGCAAGCGCACCAACGCCGTGTGTCCACAGGTGATATTCAATCCCAAGGCGGTAGCCCATCGATAGAATGACGGTATAGAGGGGGGATGTACTGGCCGCACTTGGTTGGCCGGGATAAAACGCCCATTCGCCAAGGGTGCCGAGGTTGCGTCCGTACGTTTGATGAATCCAACTGTCATCGAGCGGGAAATTGCCACCCGCCGAAGCGACATACAATGCCGTGAGCAGAAACGCCGCGATGACGAGCGATAAGGGGGCGTATTTAGTGAACGATTTCATAGAGCCGCCACATCATGCGCGCATCGGAAAGCGCGGGAATGCCCGTGTCACGCAAAAATGCAGGGGGACTATTCCAGAGCGACTGTAGAGGCGTCGGAAGTCCCATAAAGTCCACCAGCAAATAATCGACTGCATAGCGATCGGCAATGTCGGGGATCACATCGGGCGCACTGTTCGGATACACAACACCGCCCATCCCGGTATAGGCGTACAGTGCCGCTGGATCGTTCGAGCATGATGCCGCGCATTGGCGGGCAGGTTGTCACGAAGCATCTGATATTCCATCGGAGATGGCTCGATAGCGTTGTCAGACCCATCATTGACGTAAACAAGGCTCAATCCGATCGCATAGATCAGCAGTGCTCCTGCAAAGACCGTCCGTGCCGTGCCGCCGCGCCAGCGCCGCCGCTTGCTCATCCACGCGATCGCGTCGTCAAGGCCAACACTGCCCAACGCCATCCAGAAGGGGATCAGCGCCGCCGCCGAGTGAAACAACCCGCCGCGATAGCCGGGGAACGGAAACACCAGCGTGAAGACAAGATGGAGGCTGATCGCGTACAGCCAGAACGGGCGCAAAAACGGATCGCGGCGGCGGTTCCATAACGCGATCAACATCAGCGGCGCGAGAACGATGATGCCCTCGACGGCGATAAAAGTCCCAAAATTGTTGGTGAATGCTTCCCATCGAGACGAAAGGAGCGTCGTCAGCCCATCGGAAAACAGCGCGGCGGGAGATGCGTTCGGTGGGTAGGCGAAAATATCGTTGTATTCGCGGAACCAGATCGCCTGTGTGCCGCCGGTTGGCAGGATCGCGCCGACTTCATGCAAATTGCGGGCGAACCAAAAGCCCATCACGGCGAGATACCCCGCGACCAGCAGCACGCCGCCCAATCCACGACGCGGCAGCCGTTCGCCCCGTTTGATCAGCACTACAAACCCACTCACCAGCAGAAGCAGCACCCCATCGGCGCGGGTGAGATGGGCGAACCCGGCGCACATCCCCGCCGCAAACAGCATTCCCAATTTCAGGCGCGGGCGGGCGACTGCAACGCCCATCAGCGCCAAACATGCCGATCCGACCAGCGCGTAGGGCGCAAACGTGTCGGTGATGCCCCAGTACCGTGTGAAAAATCCGCTAAATAGGGTGAGCAGTCCGGCCATCCACGCATGCCGCCGCGTCCCGCCGATTTGCAGCCCAAGCCACCAACCGATCAGTGTGGTACCCCAGAACATCAACCACAGGGGAATCTGCGCTGCTTCGTAACCGATCCCGAAAACCGCCATGCCTGCTGCCGCGCTGATCGACGTAAACGGCATCCAATACAGGTGCGAAGGAAACACACCACTTTCGGGCAGCCGATCCGGCGCGCCGATGTACGTCCACAGATACGGTTCGGTAAACCCCTGTCCGCTGGCGAGTCGTGCCGCGCCGTTGTAGTGATAGTACGCATCGGTGTAACTTGGCCCATGAATGGTGCGCACGATCGCAAACGACACGATCAAGCTGAGGATGGCGAAGAGGGCGGCGGGACGGCGAACGATCGCTTTCATGCCGGAACCGGCTCCTGTCGCAGACGCCGGTAAAGCGCGAAGCAGTAGACGACTAAAATCAGGGTGCGGAACAGGATCAGCATGACGTAGATCGGCACGAGCGAACCCGAAATGACCCCGCCTGTATCCCCGGTTCGGATGAACAAGAACGGGTATTCCGTGAAGCTGATAAGCGTCAGCACGACGATTCCGGTAATGCCGTCACGGTTGGGGAAGCACAGCAGCAGCAATGGAATGATCTGCGCGAGCCACTGCGGACTCCATCCCTGCGCCTGCAAAAAGAAAATCAGCAGGCTCACGGTTACGAAGGCGACCAGCCCCTTGTCATCAAAGCGGCGCGTGTGCGCGTAAATGAACAGACCGATCAACGCGGCGGCACCCAAGCGGAGGATTCCCGGAATGCGTGAGGGATTGCCTTGAAGTACATAGGCATTCGCGGGATCGAGACGTTCCTGCACCGCGCCGAAGTTGCCAGTGCGGTAATTGCCGTCAATGAGCGCCCACACACTTTCATACGATGCCTTGTTGAACTGCGCGGTCAGCGACGGCGCCGTCATGGCGGCATTTTGAGCGAACAGCAGGAGGTACACCCCGCCAAAGATCGCCCCCGTGATCAAACTAGCGCGGAGTGCGCGATTCACCGGGCGGAAGCGCCACATCGCGCCGAGCACGATCGCGGGAGTGAACTTGACCAGCGCACCGATCGCCGCCCACACCGCCGCGCGGTTTTCGCGGGCATTCAGCAGTGCCGATAGGCTGAGCAGCAGGAAAAACGCCACCATCGGCTCGAAGTTCCACCAGACGAAGATCAACGGCGCGGCCAGCACAGCGTAAACCCATGCTAGTGCCGCCCCGGTCGTCGATCCGTGCAAACGGGTTCCAATCGAGCGGATGAGCAGCAAATTGCCCACGTCGAATCCCACCATGATGAAGCCGAACAGCATGGCGAACGCAGTGTAATTGGCGTTCGCGCCCAACAGCAGATAAATCCCGCTGATGAGCGATGAGGGAATCGGTGGGAATTCGCTCCACCAATTGCGGAAGGAGATAGCCTTGACCGCTCAGCCCGGCGAGCTGAAAGTAATACATCGCATCGCCGCCCGCCGAGATGCCGCGCTCGATGCCATTGTTGAAAAGTGGAAGGTAACTCATGGCAAGGATCAGCCGCAGGCCAATGAACAACGTCAGCAGCAAACGCTGATCCGCCAGCAGCCCGGTCAGTGTCCATTCCGAAGCCGAGCTTGGCCGTGCGGTCGTGGATTTCTTCTCAGCCATCAGCCCGTCTCCTTCACGAACAGCGATGCCTGTTCGTCTTGATATTCTGTCCGCCAACCCGGTTCGGTGGCTAATGCATTGGCCAGTCCGCTGCCAGTTTCCACCAGCACAAATTGAATGTCATAGCGAGCCAGCACATCGCGCCATTCTGATCCACCAAGCGCGGCATTGAGATATTCGGTTAGGATCGTGTCCCCGTACAGATCGGTGCGGCCATCCACGAACACAGGATAATCAGGGAGCGCATACATCAGATAGCCGCCCCAGTTGTAGGCGTTGAACATGTTCCCCTGTTGCGGATGTTCCCGAAGGTAATCCACCGCGCGGCGGGGCAGCGTATCGTCAAACAACTGCTGCACGCCGATCGGTTCGAGGATGATCACCGACTTCAGCAGCGCGACGACGATCAAGAAACCGACGAGGATCGCATTCAGCCGTCCGCGCCGGGGAGAAATGGCGGTCGGCAGATTGCGCAATAACCCACGCTCTTGCAGGATCGAATCGAGGTGATACGTCAGCACTGGCGTTGCGGCGACGGCAAACACGGCGATATTGCGCCCTGCTACCAGTGACAGAAAGGCCGTGCCGCTCGTGAGCGCAAAATCTGTCCAGTCAAGCCGACGTTTGCTTGCCCCTGCCGCGCCGAACAGCGCGATCGCCAGCAGGATGAAGCCCCATGTCTGCCGTTCTTGGAAATTTGGGCTGTTCCATTCCTGAATATACTGGCGCAGCACGCCGATCCCGACAGTTTGGAACGGAACGGCCAGCATTTGCAATCCGTAGGGGTTAATGACCAGTGCGGCGGCGCTGATCAACGTGATCAAGGCCAGCCTGCCGATCTTGCGCCACGACATCACATAAGCGCCGCCTCGGTTGAATATATTGGCGATCACTTCACCGCCGATGGTGCCGATCAGGAAGATGAAACCGATCGAAAATCCGGCGTGCAGGTTGCCCCATATCGCCATCAGGATCGGCACGAGCCACAACCTGTCAGTATTCTCGCGCTTGTACAGGTGAATCAAATAAAGGATGACCGCGCTGAAGGCAAATGAGATCATCTGCGGGCGGGGTGACCAAAAGACGGCAGCGGCGGCAGCGCCCAATACCAGTGCGAAGGCTCGCACATAGTTATTTCCGGCGCTGGCCTTCCACACGAAAAACATGCCCAGCGTCGCTAATCCTGCCGTGTAAACCATCAAGCCGAAGAAACCACCGGCCTGCCAGATGCCGTACAGGAGAATTTGCGCACCCCAACTGTGATCCGTCCACGGCTGACCAAACGCAGTGTGTGAGAAGGGATCGGTGTAGATGATGCCGTGTTGAAGGATGTATTGGCCGCTGCGGATGTGCCACCAAGTATCGGTATCGATGGGAATGCGCGCCGCCAGTGCGAACAGCAGCGCAAACGTGATGATGCCCATCGCCCGTTCTGTCGTCAATCGTCGTAGAAAGCTCAACGCTGCGCCTCTGCTTTCACAATATCCCACTCAAGCGCTGCAAGGTTCCGCCGGATTACTGCCCGCTCATACTCAACACCTTGCCCACTGTGCGCAGAATGATGTTGAGATCGAGCACCAACGACTGATGGCGGAGGTAGTACAGGTCGTACTGGAGCTTGATGAGCGCGTCTTCGTCGTTCGCGCCGTAGTTATAGCGAACCTGCGCCCAACCGGTTAAGCCGGGGCGCACAATCAACCGGGTGCGGTAGAACGGAATTTTTTCGGTCAGGCGCAGCATGTGTTCCGGGCGCTCCGGGCGTGGCCCAATCACACTCATGTCGCCCAGCAGCACATTGATCACCTGCGGCAGTTCGTCAGCGCGGGTCTTACGGAGCAGCCGCCCCACCCGCGTCACACGCGGATCATTTTCGGCGGCAAAGACGGCTCCGGTGTGCTTTTCAGCATCGCGCTGCATGGATCGGTATTTCCAGATGCGGAACACCCTTCCGTTTTGGCCAACGCGTTCCTGTGAATAGAACACATTTCCCCGGCTGTCCAGCACGATCGCCGCCGCAATCAACGGCAGCGTGATCAGAAAGATCGTCATGCCAATGAGCGCCAGCAGGATATCCATACCGCGCTTGATCAGCGGATAGGGGTTAAACGCATTGTCGCTGCTGCTGATGGGCAGAAAAACGACCGTCCATTCGTCTTTGACGTGTTCGACCGGGACGCGTTCGGTGATGCGCTCATACAGGATGGGCATCGGAAGAATGGCGATCCCGTGCTCATAAGCATCCATGACGGCTTGAAAGGTTTCGCCGTCCAACCCATTGGTCGTGGTGACGATCAGTTCGCGGATGTGATCGCGGTAGACGAAGTTGGACAGGTCGGCACCTGTCCCTAACACCGGCACGCCTTCAATCGTCTTGCCCACATCGTCGGCATTGCCTATGATCCCGCGCAGATCGTATTCGCTAGCGGCATGATCGAGCAGTGCGCGGGCGATTAACCCGGCTCCCGCGCCGCTGCCAATGATCAAGGCGCGGCGTTTTTCGCTCATCCAACCGACGAGTGCCGGACGTGCGAAGCGCCATGCACCGATTAGCACAAACGCGGCGACGCCGAAATACAGGATGAACAGCCGGGGCAGCGCGCCAACCGGGGAGAGGAAGAAGACCAACACATACACGACGATCATCTGTGCGGTGACGATCAACATTCGCTGAAACGTTTTCCAGCGGTCGGCGGCGATGCGCAGATCATACAGATCATAGGCTCCGGCCAGCAGTACCCACAACGCCGAAAGCGCTACAAACCAGAAACTCTGGGTCAGCACGAAAGTCGGCGTAAAGGCATACTGTTGGTACTGCTGCTGATCGACTACCGTCCAAATAAAGAGGGCGATTAGGACAGCAGCAAACACGGCGATGATGTCACCGGCAGCAAGCAGCAGTTTGCGCTCCGAAATCTGAAGCTGAGGCCGACTGCGTTTCGGCGGGGGTGAAACGTACATGTAAACCCGATCCCCTTCAAGCGGTGCCGCGTGTGTCCTCGTCCGACTCGCGTACCTGTATCAAGATTATCATGAGTATGGTGCAGAGAATGGTGATGAACAATCCCGGCAGCAGCCATGATGGCCCATAAGCGAAAACGACAGTGTGCGCCCCATCATCGACCTGCACCGCTTGAAAAGCCAGATTCGCCCGGTAGTCGGGGACTGGTAGGCCATCAACGAACGCGCGCCAACCGGGATAGGCGGTATTCGCCAACACCAGCCATGACAGTCGATTAGCCGTCACGTCGATGGTGACACGATTGCCGGTATTTTCAGTGATCACGGCGGTTCCAGCCGATTCATCACTTGGCGTTGGGCACGCCCCTTCACCCGTTAAAAAGACCTGTGTTTGTGGATTCCAATTCGGATTGGATAGGGCTTCCAACAGGCCCAAATCAGTCCCCTGCCAACAGGCCGATTCGTAACCGACCAACTGAACTTGCGGGGAATCTTGTCCATTCGGGTTGGAAATATCCCGCGTTTGCGTGCCATTGCGGAAGCGCGTAATTCCCGCTGCTTCCAAGAGCGGAATGGAGGGATCGTTTTCCGTTTCGCTGCCGCTGGTGCGCCCGCTGATCTGATCGATCAGCGATGTGTAACGAACGGCATTGGCGGCGCGCAGCGGCTCGAAATTATTCAGCATTTCGGAGCGGGTAAGGATGTTCCAATTCGAAATCTGATGCGTACGGATCAGATCAAACGTGGAATCAGTGAGGCGATAATCGGCAAAGTCGAAAATTTCCTGATAGCGAATTTGATCTTCGGCGTCTTCGGTCGTGTACGTTCGCCCCACAAGGGTTGACTGCGCCGGTACGTAGAGTTCCGGTGTCGTTGTGGGGTTGAGTCCCCAGTTTGCCCACACCAAGTCCGCGACGATGACCAACAGCACGACGGTTGACCATCGCCAATGGGCACTGGAAGCAGTCTCCGGTTGGCGCAAGGTGAGCCAAGCCGCAATGCCGCCGATCACGGCGGTAGTGAACGCCGCGCGCACCAGCACTTGAAAGCCCGCGCCTACGCTGCTCAAAAAGACAGCGCCGACGAGCGCAGCGAGCATCGTTCCCACTGCCGCCATCAATCCCCATCGCGCAAAGCGCCGGGTGATGCGGTCGCGTCCCCAAGCGCTTACACCGATGCCCGCCAGCAAACTCAAGCCGAACACCGTCCATAGATGCCAGCGTACCGGAGCTTGGAACAAGTCGAACGTGGGTACATTGTCGTAGAGAAAGGGGAATACCGGGCTAAAGCGCCCCAAGGCCAGCAGATAGCCGACCACGATCACGCCGAATCCAAACGGGACGAGTGACCAAATAGAAGGCCACCCGTCGCTTTGCTTGCGCCGCACCCACGCGACTACAGCAGCGATGGCGGCGATAAGCGGGATCAAGCCCACATAAACGGCATCTTCAAAATAAGCGCCTTCCGTAATGTAAGTTCCATCGGCAGGGGTGCCAAAAACATTTGGGCTGATTAAGTTAAGCGTTCGTACCGGGGAGTAACTGTAATTGACCGCAAATGAGTATTGAGCCCCTTCGCTGCGCTGCGATTGGCTGAGTAACTCAGTTGTCGCTGCCAATTGGAAAGCGGCGACGCCTGCACCGAGCAGTATCGCGGCGGCGACCGCAACCAACCGAAGAAGCGCCGTTTTCAAACTTTCCAGTGACCAAATCGCTGCCCGGTTCGAAGTGGTTTCTATACGATTTGGCGAAGAAAATATTCTGAAACGCAGCGTCCACCATAGGCTGAATAGGCCGGTGAGCAAAATGGCATACCATGCGGTTTGGGCGTGGCCGGCGGTGAGCAGCATCGCCGAACAAAACGCCGTCCATCCCACATCTTGAAAGCGGCCTTCGGTGAGGAGTTTATGGGCACAAAAAATCAACCAAGGCAGCCATGCGGCGGCGCTGATCATCGGAAAGGTTCCGATTCGCGCGACGAGATAACCGGATAGGGCAAACGCGATCGCGCTTACGGCGCGGCCAAAATCGCTGAGTCCTAATCTGCCGGTGAGCCGCCACATTCCCCATCCGGCGATGAGCAAATGGGCGACGACGGTCAGACTCATGACCCAAGCGAGCGTTTGGACATTCGGCGCAAGGAAACTCAACCAGCTAAACGGATAGAACAGCGCTGATTGGTAATTTGCAAACAGGGGAGTCCCTGCCCCGTTGAATGGATTCCACAGCGGGAGAATGCCTCGACGCAGTTGGTCAAGCGCGAATGCCCGCCAAGGAATGAACTGTAAGGAGGGTAACCCCCAATAAAATACCTCGCCCACAAACAGCCGGTTGAAAAGAATCACCAGCGCCGCGCCGAGGAGGATCAGCCAACGTCGCATTTACGATTTCACTCGCTGCCGCAGAGAAGCCCACGCGGCGATTAGCCCCGAAAAGGTAAAGCCTATCCAGCTTACCACATGCACCCCACTCGTCGCAGCATTCAGCCGCCCAATTTCGATCGCAGAGGGTAAATCCGGGCGTTCTGCCCAGCGGGGGTAAGCTGCTGGAACCGTGGGGTTGTGCGGTTCATCAGGTTGATAGGCATCGACGCGGTAAATACGGATGCCGTCCACCGTATCGATCCATGTCAACCCGTCTTGATTCAGATCATAGGGGGCGATCACATGACTCACTTTCCACGCGGCAAGCGCTGCGGTATCTAGGGCTGCGCCTTGATTAGCCTGAGTCAAATCATCGCCTGTTACACCCGTCAGCGGTGGCTGAATGACGCTGTAATGGTCGTCCGAAATGCCACCCGCCTCGCGGATAGCCCGCGCCACCCCGTCGATCTGAAACGGATCGACCCCGCCGAACAGGTGCAGATAGAAAAGCTGCGCGGCTTGCTGCGGCAAACTATAGGCGGGTTGGTAAATGCGATCCGGTTCCAAGGGCAGGAGCCGTCGCGCAAGCGGTACATACGGTTCCAGCCAGTTTTCCCCGCCGCGCCATTCAAGCCAATGTTGTCCACTCAGGAAGAGATCGGTTGTGGTGAGGCCGAATACGATCAACACTGGGAGCGTGAGACGGCGCACACCGCGCTTTTGCAGCGCGCGTAACAATCCGTCGAAACCGTAACCCGCCAGCAGCACCGCCATCAAAGCCACCATGATCCATGCGCGCGACGGCACACGGAACCAGAGCAGCGCGGGAATGGCACTGGTGAGAACCGTCCAAAGCCCACCGTTCGCGCCCATCGCATAAAGAGCGAGCGCGGCTGCAAGCCCAATCCACAGTCGGTGTTTGCGAAACTGAGTCGCGCAAGCGGCGAACGCTAAAACCAGTACAGGCAAACCGAGATAGGTGAGCGTTTCAGGGTTGGCACGTTGAAGCGGAAGCAGCATGCCGAGAAAGTCGAGCGGCTGGAGCGCGAAGATCCCTGCATCGGCCTGTGTGAGCCCTGCGCGTGATAGATACGGGCTCCACAGCAGCAGAGGAACGGACAATGCCGCCGTCAGAATCACGAACAGCCCTCCCGCTCCCATCACCACTGGAATCATCTGCGCGCGCTGCACGGATTGCAGCCTCCAGAACAGACTGATCCCGTATACAATAGCGATCAACAAGCCGAAGAACCCGACACGTACATCGCCGATCACCATAAATGCGGCGAAGGTACCAAGCGCTGTAAGGCGAATGAGCAAGGGGGACTCTGAATCGCCCGGTTCAAACAGTTTATGAGCGGCATCCATGACCCAAGGGAGCCATGCCATCGCGTATACGATGTCGAGATGCCCCGCCCCCAAATGCCCAATCAAACGCGGCGAAAGGCCGTAAGCCAGTCCACAGAACAGCACCGCTTCACGCCGTAAACCGAGTCCGCTCGTCCAGCGCATGATGCCCCAAATGGCGAGGGTCAAATGCAGCACGATCATCCCGTTGAGGAATAGATCTGCCGGAATGAATGCACCGATCCATTCGAGTGGGTATGCCGTCTTATTGAGGGGGTTCGCCGCGAAGGGAGTTCCCGCAAACAGCGCTTCATTCCACAGCGGAAACACTTCTTCGGCGGCGATTGAGTGGCGCAGATAGCCAGCCGCCGTTAGGTGCGCGGTAACCGCATCACTAAAACGCGCTCCCGGAATGAAGGGGAGCGCGCTGGGACGAAAACCCACGAAGAGCAAAAAGGCAGTGATAAGGAGGGCAAGAACCGCGTTGGAAACCGTTTTATGGCGCATTGATCGAGTTGACAGTGTGGCCTGCATAAATCGAAACGGTTCCAATGGATGCTGCAAGGCGAAGCGAGTTGAAACACACCGTATTCCCAAGCTCCGCTTCTTCTGGCCCACGCAGGATATAGCGAATTTGATATTGGTCGAGCAGTGTATCACAGGCTGCCGGGTCGGTGGCATTATACCAGTTCAGCACCGCTTGATGTTTGGCATCTGCATCAAGCGTTTCATATTGGTGTGCATAGACCACGCGTGCCCCGGCCCATCCCGGCAGCCATAAACTGCTGGTGGGGGCAGCAAGCACGACATCATCTTCAGTGGTATGGGCATCGATCCATGAGTAGGCGATGCGGTAATTCTCGTCAAGGAAAACCGGAGGATTGGGATCGCCTATCATTGCCGGAACGGCGGGCAAGAACAGCATGAACAGCGGAGTCATGGCAATGCCCGCCACGCCAACAATGAACAACCGCCGCGCCCGCCGCCGGATAAAGTTCAGCCACACATCCTGAATGGCTCTCGTCGCGAAATAAGCGATGGGAAGCATCATTGCGGCGGCGAAACGGCGTTGTACATGGGTTGGCAGATAAATCGCGATAAACATGCATACCAGCCACAGCAGCATGATCCGGTCGCCATCCTGCTCCATGCGGCGCACGGCGCGAATTAAGGCAGGGAGTGCAAGCAGAAGGGGAATGCCTAATCCGATAATCCATGTCCACAAGGGAGGAGCCAGCATCTGATTCTGCATATTCCACGCCTCCATCGTTGGGTTAATCCCAATGATGACGAGATCGTAGATTGCGGCAGGCAGCGCAGGCAACCCCACAGCCATCAACCACCTGACGGTGCGCAGGTCAAATGTGCGGTGCTTGACCACGTCATAGACAAAATACAGCAGCATCGCCCCGCCCAGCGGAACAAGCGATTGTGGATACAACATGGACAGCATAAAACTTAGGACGGCGGCCACCCATAAACCGGAGTCAAATTTGGGATCTGCCTTGGCTGCGGGGCGAAACGCTGTGATCAGCAAGCTGATGAGCATGGCGAGGCAGGCGATCGTCAGCGGAAAATGCACATTGACATAGGTACTGTAAATAGGAAAAGCTTCGGCAATATACAAATCGGGAATTTCCGAGATTCCCAGCAGCGGCCCGAACAGCCATCCCAACCCGGCACCAAGCGATGCGATCAAGAAGAAAATGCGCCGTGTGGACACTTTCATCCATACCGTCGCACCCAATTGATAGATCGCCACGTACATAAGCAGTGAAGCAGCACCGCGTGCGACGTGGAACATCACCAGCAGCGGCACGCCAAGCGCACCGGCAAGGTGTCCCAGCAGCGGATACACCAGCATGATCAGGGCACCGCTGTGAGGTTCCGGCGTGTGCAAAAACTGAATCGCCCACCCACCGTCGGCACCGATTCGCATTTTGGCGAGATAAGTCGCCCCATCCCAGTAATTGTGGAGGCTGCCCATGAACTGCCAACCGGGAGTTCCACGCAAGGCAACCCAGATCAATGGCAAAAAGGCAAACAAAACGAGCAAACAACCGACCACAATCATCCATCGCCATTCGTGCGAGGTGATATGTGCCGTATCCCTTGACCCAACGGATTCAAGGCGGTTGGTTTGGGTAACTGCTGAATGTGGCACTATCCGCTCCTGTCGTTGTTCCCCATCATTGTAACCGGACATCCAGCGCACAAGCATTGTGACACGACAGACCAAAAATTGAAATTCTGACTAGAAAAATGGTAATACAATCAGGATGATCTGCCGCCGCCCAATCCTATATCGTGTGCTGGCGAATTCGTTCAAGTTGTCCTTATGTCGAGGAGTCGCGGATGGGCTTTGATATAGAGAATTTTGCCTTAGGCTTTGTCGCAGGTGTGGGAGCATCATTCGTCGCTTACCAGCTTCGCAAGCCAGTGCAGACAGTGCTCGATGCAGCACGGCAGGGCGCAAAGCAGGCGCAGACCTCTGCGACCCGCACCGCCGATAACCGTTTTATCAACGAACTGGTCGAAATGTGCGAAACCGATCACTTGGCCGCTTCGAATGTTCGTTTGAGCGACATCGTGGTCGAACCTCGTTTCATCCCGGCTCCGGAATTCGTCACCCCGGCGGAAGAAGAACATGCCGATCCGATGCGGTTTGTGCCGATCATTCATGATCACCCCTATCTCCACGGCTCCTATAACATCGACACGCTGACGATCAAGGAGCTCAGCCAAGGCGATAAAGCGATCGCGCTGCTGGGTGCGCCGGGAAGTGGTCGAACGACGGCGATGATGGCGATCATCCTGAACAGCTTAGGGAAGCTTACGTTTAAGCCCGCCTTTGACCGTGTACAGGACAAGATCGACAAAGAAGAATCAGAACTGAACGAAAAACAGCGCGCCGTTCGCGTCAAAGAACGTGTCTTGATGGAACAGCGCGCACAGGAACGCCTCGCGACGGAAAAAGGCATCGACTGGAATCAGCAGACCGCCGAGGATCTCAAAAAGGCCATTCCGTTGTTCTCCCGTTTGCTGCCGATCTACGTTCACATGGCGAACCTGAACCTGAGCGCCCAAAACGAATTTGGGCCGGAGGTCGATCCCGCTGAACCTATTGTGCGCACCATTCAGCACATGGTGGGGCGGGTGACGGCCAGTACGGTTCCGCGTTACATCTACGATCGACTGAATCATGGGCAGGCGCTGCTGCTGGTCGATGGGTTTGACGAACTCCCCGAAGCGGAGCGTCCGGCGGCGCTCGCATGGCTGAAAGCGCTGTTGGAGCAGTACAAAGACAATTTCATCATTGTGTCCGGCCCGGCTGTGGGTTATGGATCGCTGGTGAGCACAGGATTTACTCCGGTTTTCGTGCGTCCATGGACGGATGTGGACACCCGCTGGTCGGTGTACCGTCTCTCAGAGACATGGGGACAGTTTGGCAAGAAGCGGCGCGGCAAAGTTGCCAAGCCGGAAGAAGATGCTCTCAAAGCAGCAGGGGCCAACACTCGCGCCTACAACCCGTTTGAATTGACGCTCAAAACATGGGCGAATTTCGCCAAAGATACCGATCGTGCCGGTTTTGAGGGCTGGATTTTCGCGTATTTGACGCGCCAACTGGCCGGAAACACCGATCAAGCGTTAACCGCACTGCTGCCCAGCCTCTCACGGTTGGCGGTGCTTCAGCTTGACGAAGGCTATCTGACCATTCAAAAGCTGCAAGCGCTCAAGATTACCGGGGAAGCCTTTGGTATTCAGGAGTCTTCAGGGGCAGACGACGCGAAACTTGAAGCCCAAGCAGCAGCGGCTCAAGCGGCAGCGCAGGCGGCGGCGAGCGCGCAGGAAAACGGCAAGAAATCGGGCGAGAAGAAAGAAGAAGATGCCGAGCAGACCAGCTCGCAGGGGCGGTTGTTAGGTCTGCTGCGCCGAAGCGGTTTGCTCGTTCGCTATCGCGGTGACCGTTATTTGTTCAAGCATCCCCTGATCGCCTCGTACCTTGCCAGCCTCAGCTTGAAAGAAGCGCATCGCGATATTGTGCGCGTCAAGTCGGGTGCGCCTGCATGGCGTGAAGCATTCACCTACGCGGCAGCACACACGAACCTTGACCTCGTTGTCCGTGACCGGCTGACGAACCCGCCGGATTTGCTTTACACAAGCCTGATGGAAGTTGCCCGGTGGGCAGCGTTTGCACCGCCTGATGCGGCATGGCGTGGGGCGATCCTCAAGGTGCTGACGGATCTCATCAGTGCGCCATCGCAGTATCCCCTGCTGCGTGCGCGTGCCGCTGCCGCGCTGATTAGTACGCGCGATTTCAAGAATGCCGCGTATACGTTCCGCCGTGCGGTGCGCAACCTCAGCCCGGAAATCCGCCGGTTGGCGGCATGGGGTATGGGAGCGACCGGCGAAGCGGATACCGCTAAAGACCTGATTCCGCTGCTGGAAGATCAGGACGTGCCGGTACGCATCGCGGGTGCGGCGGCGCTGGGGGTGATTGGTACCGAGGAAGCCCTTGAAGCGATGGTGATGGCCTTCACCAGCTCAAACGAGCCGGTGCGTCAGGTGATCGCGCAGCAGTTTGCACTTCTGCCTGAAGAAGGCCACGCGGTGCTGTACGATGCCATGAAAGAAGACGATATGGCGGTTCGCCGTGCCGCAATTTTCGGATTGCGTCGTGTGCGCACCGTTTGGGGCTTGATCGCTATTTACCGTGCATTCCTTGAAGATGAGCAGTGGTATGTGCGCAGCGCCGCCCAAAATGCGTTCGAAGAACTCCAGTTTGGGCGCAATCACATTTTGACGCAGCATTATCCCGAACCGGAAAAAATTGGCTGGTTGCAAGAATGGGCTGCTGAAAAGGGGGAAAAACTCCCGCCGGGCCGCGCGGCTGCCGATATGCTGCTGCGCGCCTTACAGGAAGGTGATCAACCGACGCGGATCATGGCGGCACGCAATATCGGTCAGATTGGGCAGGTGTTGATGATCAAATCACTGTACAGTGCGCTGCGGGATAAGCAAGAAGTAGTGCGTGCTGCCGCGCATGAAGCGTTGGCAGATATGCAGATGTCCTTGGGGAAACCGCTCCCTGCCCCTAGTTAGGATTGCAGCGATTCGGGAAAGACGACAGGGCACCGGTTGAAGGTGTGCCCTGTCGTTAAGGGGCTGTGGTCATTTCCGCAGTTGCGTCGCTGCTGATGAGCGCATCTGCCGGTAAGACTTCATTGGCCGGGTCACACGGAATGACCCGATCCACGTCTGTGTGGAACAGATACTCGGCATCGCCTGCGGCAACCACAATTCGATAACCGGGTGTTTCCACCTGCGCGACCGCTTGATCCGGTGCAGGGCATCCAAGACTGCTGTCGCGCCACGTTAAGTCTTGCACGCTGACGACGCGGATGCGGCGCGTGGGCAGTCCAGTTTGATCGGCGACAAGGCGCTGCGCGATCATCACCAGTTCGGTCGCGACCGGGTCATGCGAAAAGTCTCCGCTCGCAGGTTCCGGTGTCTCGGTCAGTGTCGGCACGATTTCGATCGTCACTTCAGGCGCTTCGGTAACCACCAGTGTATCGGTTGCAGCCTGTGTGGGCGGCAGCGAAGTCACTGTTGCAGCGATAAGCGTTGCCGTCGGAACGACCGGCTGTGATGCATCACCGGCAGTGGTGCAGCCCGCCAACAGCGCGCCAAGCGCTGCGACAGCCATCCACACTGCCGAAAAGCGTTTAATTGGATGCATCCGAGAGCAGTGCCCCTTCGACCTGTGCCGTCGTCAAACCCTCGATACTGATGATCTTGTCGCGGCCATTCGCCCCGGCGACGATCTCGATATGCTTGACCGGAATATCCAACTGCGATGCGAGAAAGGCGATCAATTCCTCATTGGCTTCGGTTGTTTCCGCATCCACCGCGCGCAGACGAATCTTGATCACGCCGTCTTGTTGGCCTGCGATTTCGGCGGCTGGCGAACCGGGGGTGACTCGTACAGTGATTGCTGCGCCGCTGCGGGCATCGGTGATATTGATCTGAAAGTTCCGTTTTAGTGGCATAGCCGCCCTCTTTTACGCATCCAACTCATGCTTAAGATAAGGTCAGAACAGGAAAATTCCCCACTTATCTTATCACGGGTTCTCAATCGATGCCCAACCGTTAGCATATGCTTAAGGTAAAACCTGAAGCAGCACATAGATGATCGCGAACACGATGAGCGGGCTGAGATCCATGCCCATCGTGGGCGGCAGGAGACGCCGAACGGGCGCAAGGATCGGCTCGGTCACCTCGTACAGCATACGCACTAGTTGATTGCTTCGGTCAATATCGGGAAACCAGCTCAACAGGGCGCGAGCAAACAGCAAGAAGTTGAAGATCAGGAGGATGTAGCGGATGATGGTGAAGAGGAACATGGTTTCTGATTAACCTCAGTCGATGGGCAGAAAACTGGAAAACAGTCTACATGCCAAATGTAAATCCGTCGTTGGAATATCAATACGATCGACTATCCATCTCGGTTGTATCGTTATCCGCCTGCGATAAACGTCTGGCGTTCCCCGAAGATTGCCCGCCCCACCCGGATGATCGTCGCCCCTTCTTCAACGGCGACAGGGAAATCGTCGGTCATGCCCATACTGAGTTCCGGCAGCGCGATTCCAAGCTCGGCTTGCAGCGCATCGCGCAGCTTGCGTAAGCTGGCAAAGACGGGGCGTGTTTGCTCCATCTCGTCTACGATCGGAGCCATGGTCATCAGTCCGCGCAGTCGCAGATGCGAAAGCCCCGCGATCGTTCGCACTTCTTGACAAAGTGCTGCCAGCATCGCTTTATCTTGTTCCCACCCAAAAGCACTGAAGCCGGATTTACTCGCTTCTCCGCTGACATTGATTTCGAGAAACGCCGTTATCGGTTTATCCAGTGCCGCCGCCGATTCGTTCAGCTTGTTCGCCAGTTTCACAGTATCGACGCTGTGGATGATGTCGAACAGCGGGGGAACCTCTTTGGCTTTGCGGCTTTGTAGGTGCCCGATCATGTGCCAGATGAGCGGGGTATCGAGGTTTTGTTTGACCTCTGGGATTTTAACGCTGCCTTCTTCAACACGATTTTCGCCAAAATCGCGCACACCCGCCGCCGCCGCTTCATAAACGGCCTGCGCGGGGTGCGTTTTACTCACGGCAATTAGCGTGACGCCAGCCGGATCGCGGCCTACTTTGAGGCACGCGGCTGCTAACCGGCTGCGTACAACGGCGATGTTCTGCGCAATATCACCTGCAGTAGTCATAAACAAACACTCCCGTGACTGGCGACCGCTAACTCATCGACAAGACCGCGCCGAAGCGTCCGGTTTGCCCATGCTCGGCACGATGTGAGAAAAAGTCACCTGTATGTTCAGCCGTGCAAATCCCGGCGATTTCGATCTGTTCAACGCCCCCCCGCTCCAAATCGCGCCGGTTGGCTTCCCATAAATTGAAATAGGGCGTGTTATCGCGGGGATCAATGTGAAACAAGCCGGTCACATCGCCAAAATAGGCGCGGGCCGCATCGACGACTTCTGCACCCACTTGATACCGATTTGGGCCAATCGAAGGGCCGATGACCGCGCGAATGTTGGCCGGTTTACAGCCATAGGCCTGCGTCATCGCTTTCACGATGTGCGCGGACATTCCCTTCACTGTGCCTCGCCATCCGGCATGCGCCATACCGATCACGCCTTGTACAGGATCATAGAGCAAAATCGGGGTGCAGTCAGCGAAGCGCATGGACAGCGGGGTATCCGGTTTGTCTGTGATCATGCCGTCAGCGGCGGCGATCCAGCGGCGGCCTTTGACCGGTTGATTGACGAGGACGGTATCGACCGAATGAACCTGCCATACCGTGCAGGCCCGCGTGTCTTCAACCCCCAGCACCTCGTACATGCGCACATGATTCTGGCGCACGGCTTTCGGGTCATCCCCCACATTGCCGCCAAGGTTGAGCGATGCAAACGGAGCGGCGCTCGTTCCGCCATGTCTCGTAAAAACTCCGTGCTTCAGCGCTCCCAGTAAATCAAAGCGATAGTAAACGAGGCCGTTTTGTTCGTGGCGCTCCATACCTGCTGCCCTTTATTCTTCGAACGGGATCATTATAGCCAATGGGAGTACATACTGCGGATTGAAATGGCATGATTATCGATCACAGGAGAAAATTCCACTTTTTAGAATGCCTCCTTACACATGCATCATTTCGGAGTCCATGCTGGTTCGGTTTACACGTTGTCAAAGTATGGTTATACTGTATCTGTCTGGTACTATTGTCACGTATCGTTGGGCGAACGCTTTACAAAATTTAGAAAATTGATACATCGCCTCCACATTATGGTTCTACAGATGGTGAATGCGGTACGATGAAGTCAATTCCATATCAATACATCGACCCATCTGCGCACATGCAGCAGAATGGAAAGTGAGACTAGTATGATGGAACGTGAGCGATGGCGTCCTGCCACAAAAATCAAGATCATGATCGTCGATGATCACCCCGTTGTACGGGATGGATTGATCCGCTCCCTTGAATTCGAAGACGATCTGGATGTCATCGCGCAGTGTGACAACGGAGAATCGGCGCTCCGCGTCGCGGCTCAACGTAAACCTGATGTGATGATTCTCGACATTAACCTACCACAGGTGAACGGTCTTCAAGTGGCGCGGCAGCTCAAAATGGAAAATCCCCAACTCGCGATCGTTATGCTGACGGGATACCATGACTCCGGTCAAGTCCTTCACGCGGTCAAAGCGGGGGCGCAGGCCTATTGCAGTAAGGATATTGCCCCTGACGTACTGATCGATACGATCCGTACCGTCGCGCGGGGGTACTATGTGATTGGCGACAAGAAAATGGATGCCCGCGAAGCCCAGCAGTGGTATATGCAGGCGGTCGAACAAACGGCTGGCCCCTACGCTGCCGAAACGGCAGAAGCGTACGGGAACCTTAGCCCACGCGAGATGGAAATTCTTAAGTGTGTGACCAACGGGTTATCGAACAAAGAAATCGCCCGCCGTTTGCGCATTAGCCAGCAAACGGTCAAAAATCATATGACATCCATCCTCAAAAAGTTGAACGTGCAAGATCGCACCCAAGCGGCGGTCATGGCACTCAGCCGGGGGTGGGTGCGGGTAGAAAACGAGCACCGGAACGCGGGTAAGGCCTAGCGGACTCACGAAAGCTGCCGTATCAACCGAACGAAGGCCAGAATCAAACTTGGGAAGGGCCTTCCGACACGGTATAGTCGCATCGTTTAGTCAAATGCCTAGCGAAAGTCTGAAGGAAAACACGTATGGCCGATTATCGTACCGATACGCACGCCAAAGACGAGCTGATTGAACAGGTCACGCAGGAAATGAAGGCGGTGCGTAATCAGTTGAACGAGCTGAAAATTCAGGTCGAACAAACGCAGGTGTTTATCGACCGTGAACAGCAGCGAAATGGCGACCTCGCCTCCGAGCTGCGCACCATTCAAGACAACATTGAAACCGTGCCGCGTCAGGACATCCGCCAGAAATACGACGAAGCGTTGGATGCACGTTTTCGCCTGACGACGATGAAAGGCCAGATGGAAAAGTTCCAGAAGACGAAAGAAATGCTGGAACGCGAGCAGCAGCTTCTCTCTACTATCATGAACAAGCTGCAAGGGGTTGATGTGATCGGCGGCCCTACCGGCGCGCCTGATCAAGCGGCTGGGGGTGGCAAAACGATTAACATCGTGCGCATCATTCAGGCGCAGGAAGATGAACGCCAGCGCCTCGCCCGTCAAATGCACGACGGCCCCGCGCAATCGCTGACCAACTTCATCCTGCAAAGCGAAATTTGCCAGCGCTTGTTCGACCGCAACCCCGCCCGTGCCGCCGAAGAATTGGATAACCTCAAAACAGTTGCCAGCATCACCTTCCAGAAGGTGCGCGACTTCATCTTCGACCTGCGACCGATGATGTTGGACGACCTCGGCGTGGTGCCGACCGTTCGCCGCTATGTGGAAGCCTTCCGCGAAAAGAATGACATGAATGTCAAACTCGACATTCTGGGCGAGGAACGCCGTCTGCAAATTCACCGTGAAGTGACGATCTTCCGGGGTATTCAGGAATTGATGGGCTACTCGCGCGATTATGCGAACGCGACCGAACTGAGCATTCGCCTCGACTTGAGCGGATCACGCATCAAGATTCAGGTTGAAGATAACGGACGCGGGTTCGATGCCGATGCGGCATTCAGCGGTGAAGAAGGCCATCAAGATGCGCGTGTGCAGGGCTTGATCACGCTGCGTGAGCGTTTTGAGCTCATCGGCGGCTCAATGCAGGTCGTCAGCGCGCCGGAAGGCACGACGATCCGGTTGGAACTGCCGGAAAGTGACGAAATGATGTAACCGGCATCCTTGCCGGTTATTCAACGCAGGACAGCCAAACTTGAAAAATTCGAGTTTGGTAATATTTACGCTACATGTCGGTAGACAGGACGTTAGAGCTGTTTGACATTCGAAAGCGAATGTTTACACTAGGGAAGCACAAGGACAGCTACAATGATGTAGCGCTTTTTACTTGCTTGGTCGTTCGCGCAGATGCTGAACCTTACGAGGGCAGGATGGGCGGACAATACATTGCGAACTCGGACGGAGGGTGATGGATGAATCGTCTGCGCATTTTCTTGATTCTCGCGGTCGTCGTACTGGCGGTTGCGGTTGTCGTCGTTTTCTTACTGCCCAGTCTTAACCCCCCGGCCCCTACGCCGGTTGCGGATTCGGGCAATCCAGTTGTTCAAGCTCCAACTGAAGTGCAGGGAACGCCGCTGCCGACGGCGACGCCCTTCCGCTTTATCGACCTCGTGATGGCAGTGCAAGACCTGCCGCGTGGGTTCCGTATCACGCCGAACGCGGTGGTGCTGCGCCCGTGGCCTGAACAGGCTGCACCGTTCAATGCGATCACGAACCTTGAAGATGTGGTCAATAAAATTGCTCGTACGGATATTTTCCGCGAACAGCCTATTTTGACAAATATGGTGGTGAACGACATCATCGACATCGCCCGCGTCGGTTCCGATGTGGCTGCGATCCTTCCCAACGGGATGGTCGCCGTTGCGCTGCCGATGGATCGTTTGACGAGCGTTGCAAACGGTGTTCAGGATGGCGATCACGTCAACCTCATCATGTCGCTTCTGTTCGTCGATGTGGACGAAGCCTTCCAGACGCTGTCCCCGAACTCGATCACGCTGTTCTCGATTGCTGAGGACGGTTCGATCACGCTGCAAGACGCGATTGAAGGCCGCCCGGATAGCACGACCCTTGGCCCGGTGATCGTTGGCCCGTCTGAACGCCAGCGCCCGCGCCTGATTTCGCAGATGACTATTCAGGACGCGATCGTGCTGCATGTCGGCAACTTCCCGTCCGATGGCCGTTATATCGGCGTTCCCACGCCGACGCCCGTCCCGCCGCCCGATGAGAGCAGTGGAAACCAGTCGGAAGCAACGCCTGTCCCGCCGACGCCGACCCCCGCGCGTGACATTGTGACACTCGGTGTGCTGCCGCAGGACGCCGTTGTGCTTACGTGGATGATTGAAGCACATGTTCCTGTGACACTGGCGATCCGTTCGGTGAACGATACGTCGCGTGCTTCAACGACCGGTGTGACGCTGGACTACATCATGGCGACTTACGGTATCGAACTGCCCGGCAAGCGCCCGTACTCGATTGAACCGGCGATCCGCAGCATCCGTCAGCTTTTGGCGGACAACCAGATCTCCCTGTCGGAGTAAGACCACCACGTTTATCACAGAGGGCATGGTGATCCAGTCAAACACCATGCCCTTTCGCTTTATACGGCAATAGGGCATTTTCGCTCAACTTTCTATCGTCATAATCCCCAGAGTGTGAGAGTAACGTATGCTGAACCGGGGTGGGAACGCACAACCAGAGTCCAAGAGTCAGATCAGCATTCTGCTGGTCGACGACATTCCCGAAACACGCGAGAACGTCAAGAAACTGCTGGCGTTCGAGGAGCAAGAATTCAAGGTGGTGGGTTCGGTCGGCACGGGACGTGAAGCCCTTAAGGCGGCGATCGAAACGAAACCCGATATTGTCATCATGGACATCAATATGCCGGACATGGACGGCATTCAGGCCACTGCCGAAATTACCAAAGTCGTGCCGACGGCGGGCGTGATCATGATGTCGGTCAATAACGACGCAGATTATCTTCGCCGCGCGATGCAGGCCGGGGCGCGCAACTTTTTAACCAAGCCAATTGACCCGGACGAACTATATAACACCATTCGTGCGGTGTATCGCAGCTATGACGCCATCCGTGTGCAGCAGCGCGCCATGATGGAAATGCCGATGGATGTGCGGCAGCCCACAAAGACCGTCTCAACCGATGGTGAAGTGCGCCCCGGTCATGTGATTGTCGTTTACAGCCCGCAGGGCGGCGCTGGCTGCACTACGATTGCCACCAACCTCGCCAGCGGGTTGATGAAGAAGAATATCAAGGTGCTCTTGATCGATGCTGACTTGCAGTTCGGCGATGTGGGGGTCTTCCTCAAGCTGCAATCGCAGTCCACGCTGATCGATTTGGTGAGCAAGGTTGATGATCTCGACTCGGATTTCTTCGACTCGGTGGTGAGCAGTCACGAAAGCGGTCTGAAAGTGCTGCTTGGCCCGCAGCGCCCCGAATATGCCGAAGACATTGAAGCCGACCCGACCAGCATTGCGCGCATCATCGAAAAAGTGGCCAATTCGTATGACTTCGTGGTCGTTGATACCGGGCGTCACTTGGATGAAACGCTGCTCTCGCTGACGGACATCGCCACCAAGATCGTATTGGTCTCTACGCCAACCCTGTCCGGCGTCAAAAACACCAAGTTCATGCTCGATCTGTTCGATAAGCTGAACTACCCGGCAGATAAAGTGATGTTGGTGCTGAACCGTGTTGAAGATGATCGGGCACGTCAGCGTGTGACGCTGGAAACCGAACGCATTGAGAAATTCCTCAAACGCATCGTCGAAGGCAAGTTCCCCGACAACCAAACCTCGATTTTGAGCGCGGTGATGAAGGGCGTCCCGGCGGTCGCAGTCAAGACGGAACAGAACAAACCTGCTGTGAAGGAACTTCAGGCCTTCGCCGACGATCTCTTTAATCTACTCATGGGATCGGCGAACAAGCAGGAAGACGAAGACGACAAGAACAAGAAAAAATCGGGGTTGGGCTTACGCTTGAACAAGTAGCCCTCGGTCTGATCGTTTTCAGCCCCGCCATACACGCGAAGGGTTGCGAAATCCGAACCGAACGCGCATTGACGGGGCTGCTGAAACCGTCATATTGTATACATATATTCATGTTGGAAGTTCGTCGTGTGAGCAGTGGAGTAATCCGATGTCCTTGTTGAACCGGATACAAAAAGGCGGTAATTCAGGCGGCAATCAGGGCGGAAGTGGCGGCGACAGCGGCCAACCGCCGCGTGGTGGCAATCCCCCTCCAAGTCCTTTGGCCGATCCGGGTGCAAGTGGCAGCGGCGATGAGTCGCGTTTGGCGGCAATGCGCACGCGCAATCAAGCGGTTGCGGGGCGTCCGGGCGCAGGGCGTGCGGATAACACGTATGTTGACCTGAAAACCCGTGTCCAGAATCGCCTGCTGTCAGAACTTGATCAAGCCATTGACTTGACGCGCAAAAACGAAGTGCGCGCCCACATTGAAGAGCTGTTTAACGCCGTGCTGGCCGAAGAGAGCATGGTGCTCGCTCGTGCGGAACGTCAGCGTTTGTTCGAATCAATCGTCGCGGAAATCATGGGGTTTGGCCCGCTGGAAATCCTGCTGGCTGATGAGACGATCACCGAAATTATGGTGAACGGCCCCAAAAATATCTTTGTTGAGCGCAAAGGGAATATCACCCGCGCTAATGTCGCCTTTGAAGACGACGATCACGTGATGCGTATTCTCGACCGTATCGTCGCTCCGCTCGGTCGCCGCGTTGACGAAGCCTCCCCGATGGTAGACGCTCGTCTCCCGGATGGTTCGCGTGTGAATGCCGTCATCCGTCCAATTTCGCTGGTTGGCCCCACGATCACCATTCGTAAATTCTTCAAGAAACCGCTGTCGGTCGAAGACCTGATTGCTTACGGGTCGATCAGCCGTGAAATGGTTGAATTTCTTCGCGCATGCATTATCGCGCGCTTGAACCTTATCGTGTCAGGCGGTACCGGTTCCGGCAAAACCACCCTGCTCAACATTCTGTCCAGCTTTATCCCGAACGACGAGCGCATCGTCACCGTGGAAAACGCGGCGGAACTTCAACTCCGTCAGGAACATGTGATCACGCTGGAAACCCGCCCGGCCAACATTGAAGGTAAAGGGCAAATCTCCATTCAAGACCTTGTGGTCAACTGTTTGCGTATGCGCCCTGACCGCATCGTCGTCGGGGAATGCCGTGCCGGTGAAGCGCTGGACATGCTTCAGGCGATGAACACCGGTCACGACGGTTCGCTGACCACCCTGCACTCCAACAGCCCGCGCGATACCATTGCCCGTCTTGAAGTGATGTGCTTGATGGCTGGTATGGAACTACCGGTACGCGCTATTCGCGAACAAATCGCCAGTGCGGTTGACCTCGTTTGTCACCAAGAACGTCTGCGTGACGGGACGCGTAAGGTCGTCAAGATCACGGAAATTCAGGGCATGGAAGGTGAAATGATCACCATGTCCGACATTTTCGAGTTCGAGCAGACGGGTGTGGAAGGCGGCAAGATCGTCGGACGTTTGCGCCCGACCGGTATCCGACCGAAGTTCACCGACCGTATCGAAGCCGCTGGGATTTACCTGCCGCCGTCCGTGTTCGGCGTGGGGCGTGGGTACTAATTCTCTTGGGCATGATCGGCGTATAATCATCGTGAGTCAGGGGCGTTTCTGAAAACGCCCCTACCTGTTCAACATGATAGAAGTACCGTTTTAGAGAAAGCGGTGGCCTAGTGAGTACAGAAGCACTAATTATCGGCGCGGCGGTGGTCATCGCCATCGGTATCGTGGTGTGGGGGGTAATCAGCGCCCGTACCGAAAAGGACTTGCTGGAAGAACGTCTTGGTGCCTATGAAGAAGGCGGCGGGATGCAGCAGTTCCTTGAATTGGATGAAAAGACCAAGCAAGAAGATGCGGAACGTGAACGTGATCGCCGCCGCACCCTTCTGCAAGAGCGCCTTGACACTATCGTCTCGGAGCGTAGTTTCGCGAAAACGTGGAAGCAGCAGCTTGCCCGTGCGGACATCAAACTGACGGTGAGCGAGTATGCCGCGCTGCACGTGTTCAGCGTCTTTGGCTTTTTCGCCCTCGGTTATTTTGTGCTCTTCGGTCAGCAGATGGTGATGGGAGTGATCGCGGCCTTTGTCGGGTTTTTCGCCCCACGTCTGTACGTTTCCCGTGCGACGCAGAGCCGCCTGATCAAGTTCGAAGGTCAGCTTCCCGATACGCTTGGCCTGTGGGTGAACGCGCTGCGTTCCGGTTACAGCGTGCTTCAGTCTATGGAAGCGATTTCGCGCGACGCGCCAGATCCGACCTCGACTGAGTTCAAGCGTGTGGTGCAGGAAGTCCAGCTCGGCATCGACATGGAATCAGCCCTAGATCACCTGCTCAACCGCGTAGAAAGCGACGACCTTGACCTCGTCCTGACGGCGGTGAACATCAACCGTGAAGTTGGTGGTAACCTCGCGGAAATCCTTGATGTCATCGGACACACCGTGCGCGAACGTATCAAGCTAAAAGGCGAGATTCGTGTGCTTACCGCGCAGGGGCGCATCACCGGTTATTTGATTTCGTTCCTGCCTATCATTCTGGCACTCTTCCTGTACGGGATTAACCCGAACTACATGGGCAACCTGTTCGAGAACCGCGCCTGTGGTTGGCCGCTGTTAGGCACCGGGCTTGCGATGATCGGCATCGGTATGGCACTCATCCAGAAGATCGTGGATATTGAGGTTTAGCGAACATGGAATCGACCTTCATTCTGGTTATCTTGGCCGTAGGGGCAATTGTCGTCGGCGCGCTCGTCTATGTGGGCGTACGTGAAGATACTGGGCGCGATCCCTTACAGGAACGCCTTGCCCAGTTCGAAGATAAAGAAATGCCGCAGTCGTTGGAAGACATCGAATTGTCGATTTCGTTCAAAGACCGTGTGCTGGTGCCGCTCGTCAAACAGATCGCCTCTCTAACGACTAAGATGACCCCGCAAAAGCAGTTGGAGGACATCCGTCACCAGCTTGAACTAGCCGGGATGAGCACTGATCCCGCGTCGTTCTTCACGCTGCGTTTGATCTTCACCGGCGCAATGGGAATTGGTGCGTTCTTGGTCTTCTTCATCATGGCGCCGAACACCTTTGGTCGCACGCAGGCCCTTCTGTTTACAGTCGGGTTCGTGGCCATTGGTTACTTCATGCCGGGCATGATGATCAGCAGCCGTATTAAGCGCCGCCAAAACAATATCATCAAGGCACTCCCCGATGCGCTTGACCTGTTGGTGATCTGCGTGGAAGCGGGTCTTGGCTTCGACATGGCGATGGGTAAAGTGTTCGAAAAGTGGGAAAACGAACTTGCGGTCGCGTTTGGCCGTGTGCTGCGTGAAATTCAGCTCGGCAAGACGCGCCGTGACGCACTGCGTGATATGTCGAACCGTATGGATGTGCCGGATGTGACCACTTTCGTGGCCGCGATTATTCAGGCCGACCAGCTCGGCGTGAGTATGGGCAAGATCCTCCGCGTGCAAGCCGACCAGATGCGTGTGAAGCGCCGCCAGCGTGCACAGGAAAAAGCGCACCAAGCCCCGGTTAAGATGATGATCCCGATGGTTTTCCTGATTTTCCCATCGATCTGGATTGTTCTGCTCGGCCCATCCGCAATTATTCTGTTCGGCAGCTCCACCGTTAACCAAGTGTTTTAGGTGCGGGTACGTTTTGATGGACGATGACGGCAGGCAGCACGCTGACATCCATAATGCAGTCAACGAAGAAGCTCGGGGTATCCCAGAGCTTCTTTTGTTTATGCGTCGGGCGAACAGCGTAATTCAGGCGATGTGGAGTACGACCCTCGATCTGCTGTATCCGCCGCGCTGTGCGGGCTGTGGGCAGGTCGATACGGTGCTTTGCCCAAACTGCCGCGCGGTTCTCGATGCGATTTCCAGCCCATTGGTGCTCCCAGCTCTAAGCCCGCTAAGGGGTTTGATGGCAACAGGAACCCACGCCGGGCTGCTGCGGCGGGTGGTCAAATCCTTCAAATTCACCAGCGATCGCTCCACTGCCCATGCACTCGCTGCCCCGCTGGCAGAACGGCTTCTATGGGCGCTTCAGCACAGCCGATGGACAGTGGATTTGATCGTTCCGCTCCCACTTCACAAGGATCGCCAGCGCGATCGGGGGTATAATCAGAGTCAAATACTCGCGTTGGCGCTGGCACAGCGTACCGGAATTTCAGCTTCCGACCGCGCCGTGATCCGCTGGCGTCCAACTCGCTCGCAGGTAGGATTGAGCCGTGCAGAGCGCCGCAAGAACGTCCAAGATGCTTTTCGAGCCGACCCGACTCTTGTCTCGGGTCGTGTTATTTTACTGGTCGATGATGTGTGCACAACGGGGGCAACGCTGACCGCGTGCGCCGCGTCGTTGATCGATGCGGGCGCGGAAGCCGTCTATGGCTTAACCGTCACAGCGGCAGGTGCGGCACCCGAAAAAATGAGTCCGTTGTCGTAAAAAAGGGGTATGCAAATGGAGATCACCATCCGCGGCAAAGACTACCGGGTCAGTCCGGCGATGGAGGACTTCGCAACCAAAAAACTTGACCGCCTGAATCGGTATTTACCCAATATCGCGAGCATTCATCTGGAGCTTGCGCTCCAGCGAAGCCGCCACGGGGACAACCGTTCGACGGCACAGATCACCATTCGCCATATGCGTGGCGCAATCCTGCGCGCTGAAGAAAGCGTGAGCGGCGACAATATGGAAACGGCGCTCAACATGGCGCTGGATAATATGGGCCGCCGAATTGAACGCTTCAAGGGCCGCCGGACACGCAAAGGAAAGACCCGCTTTAGCCTGAGCATCGAAGAATGGAACGCCGCTGAAGTAATCCCCGAAGACGAAGTTGAAACGGCTGAATCTTCCGTCAATGGGGCGACTGCTGATGCGGTAGCGGTCGAAGAAGAAGCACCGATCGAAATCATCCGCCGCAAGTCGGTCGCGGTGACGACGCTGAATGAAGAAGAAGCCGTCGAACAGATGGAACTGTTGGGACACAACTTCTTCATGTTCTTCAACGAAGCGACCGGGTCGGTGAGTGTGGTCTACAAACGGCGCAGCGGTGGTTATGGGGTACTTGTCCCAGAAAACCAGCCGCAGCAGTAAACACACGGATCATGCAAGGGCGTGAAGGGTTCGCCGGGGATGGCGTGCCCTTCACGCCCTTTTGATTCGAAAATAGGCTCAGCTAGACCTGCTGTGCCGGAGATGGATTTTGGGCCCATAGCTGGCGCAGCAGGACATACTTGCGCAGCTCATACCACGCCATCAGCGCGGACAGACGCAGGCCATGCACGCCATCTCGATAGCCGTGCAGTGTGATATAGCGCCATTTGAATTGGCGAAGCGGCTGCAAGACGTAATTCTGCGGTTTGGGGTGAATCCCCTGCTCGTAGAGGATGCGCGCGTCATAGGCACTGTAGCGGCGCTGTTTATCGCGAAACTGGCGCGCATCGCGGTAGTTGTAGTGGATCAGTGGATGGGTGAGCTTTCCCTCGTCCCCGTCCAACTGCACGATTTCATGAACACGCTTGGCCGGATCATAGCGCGCGCTGCCAACCTTAAGCAACCGAAGCTGATAATCCGGGTACCAACCCGCGCCGCGCGTCAGCTTGCCGAAGATGTAATTCAAACGGGGAATGTTGTAACCGGCGATGGTGTTGGGTTGCTCGATCACACCCCTTACTTCTGCCGCCAACTCCCCTGTGATGCGCTCGTCGGCATCGACAAACAGTACCCAATCGGCACGTCCCTTAACCGACTCCAGTGCAGCATTTCTCTGTTGAGGATAATCCTCGAAGTGATTTTGAAGTACGTCGGCACCTGCCGCCCGCGCCAATTCGACTGTGTTGTCTGTGCTGAATGAATCGACTACGAGGACGCGATCGGCGAACGCACAGCTTTTGATGCAGTCGGTGATGTGTGCCGATTCGTTATAGGTCAGGATGATAGCCGTCAAAGTTATGGTCATACAGGCTGCTTCTCACCGGTAGTCATGAGTGCTGTTTTGCCAAGCGCCAGCCCTCGCACGCGTTGATAGGCTTCTGCAAGCGGCTGATTTTCCGGCGTCATCACGCCTAATGCGCGCAGCTTGCGCTGCATGCCCCATGCGATCAATCGCCGCGCGGCCCACACTTTCCATCGCGGTTGGTGTTTTTCGTATAAATGCAGGCGGCTTGTCCATAACCGCTCCACGCTGAGCGCCCGCACCTGTCCTGTGCTTTTCCCTGCGAGGTGCACTACATGCGCCGCCGGAACACAGGATACGCCCCATCCGGCCTTATGAATGCGCCATGCCCAATCGATCTCCTCGCAGTACATGAAGAAGGATTCGTCGAAAAGCCCGGTTTTCTCGATGATTTCCCGTTTGAGCATCATCGTTGCGCCAAGCACAAAATCGACCGGGAACGGCTGCCCATGGTCGTAAAGGGCGCGCGGATAGCGTCCATTGAACCGCCCTTCGATCAAGCGGCCCGGTGTGGGGAAAAACTCAACCCAAATCTGACGTAAGCCGGGGAAGGCGAACGCGCCATGCTGAAAGCTGCCATCCTCATAGCTGAGGTGTGCGCCCACCAACCCAATCTTCGGATTATCCATCAGCGCATTGTAGAGGGTACGCGTTGCGCCGGACGTTGTGATCGTATCTGGGTTGAGTAAATACACCGCACGCGGCAGATCGGCAGGCGGCACCGTGCCATCCGCTGAATCGAACCCTATCGCGCGCAAAGCGGCATTATTCCCGCGCACGAAACCGAGATTTTCGCGGCTGGCGATCACCTTCACACCGGGAAATGCGGTTTGCACAGCCTCGACCGTTCCGTCGGTCGAGGCATTATCGACCAGCCAGACTTGAACGGCTAGCCCGCTGGTCGAGACATCTTCCAGCAGCGATCGGATCGCCTGTACGACCAAATCGCGTGTATTCCACGAAACAATGACAACCGCCAGATCGATCACACTTACTGGCCCATTTCCGCGAAATCTAAGCGCGTCTGACGGATAAAGGTATCCCATTGGCGCAGGGTTTCCGCCTCGGTATCCCCTCCGCCAATCGCGACCTGACCGAGCAAGGGCTGCAAGAGTGCGGCTTCTGTCTCATCGTTTGCGGCGGCGATAAAGGCGGCAATCAATGCGTCACGCGCACCCAACGGCACCACAGGCGGCATGACTAGAATGTCATACGGCATGGCGACGATTGGCTCCAGCGTGCGAATACGATTGCCCGCGCCAACCTCATCGAGATCGGCTTGGGCGATGCCCGCAGCGTCACAATCTCCGGCGGCGACAGCGGAAACAAGCTGACTGACATCTTCAAAATCCTGTACGCTGCTCAGCTCAGTTGGGTTGACGCCCCGATTGGTCAGCATCAGCGAAGGGACGATCCATGTATACAGGTCAGTGATTCCAAGACGGCAGAAACGCGCGCCCGCCAGATCGGCTGCATTTTGGGCTTCCGAACTACGCGGCACGATGATGACAACCCGCGCTTCCATGCCATCTTCTCGTGAGACCACATAAGCTGTGGATCTCCACATCCCTGTGCTTTGGCGACGGCATAGGTGACGCCATCCACCCATGCGACAGCCGCCGGGCCATCCGGCGAGGCACACAGCGCTTCAACGGCCTCCGCGCCGCTGGCCACAGTGCGCAGATTCAGCGTTAAGCCGGTGCTGGTTGCGAGCGATGTTTCAAGTTCACTGAGAGCGCTGGTGACGGCGCTCCGTGATAGGGCGGGAGGACGTAAGAAGATCACGTCCAACGGGTTATTGGAATCTCCCGGCGGCGGCGGGGTGGCGACCGTCGGGAGAGGGGTTGAACGTGGGGTGTAGGTTGCGGTAGGTTGAAGCGTCGGCTGCACGCTTGTGATGCGACGGCATCCACTCACCAGCAGGATAAGGACTAGCGCGCCCAATAAGACCGAGCGGTGAGAAAATAAGCGGGTGGCGCTCACGTTCGCCTGCTCCTTGAGTTCAGCATCGAATAGTACCCTGTATGGTAACGCCCCAATCCCTTTCCAGACAATAAATGGTCAGAATAGGATGCGGCCATTCGCGCTTAGAGTCGTTAACCGCCTGCCGTTTCGCTGCTGTTCGTTTCCACCGGGATCAACTCGATCTCGCGTGATCCCACATTTCGGTTCGCTTCAGCGATTTCAACCTGCTCGTGAATCAAGCCTGCCCAACAGTTTTGCGGGTTGCGGGCTTCCATCCGGGTCATGCGGATAGCTCCCCACACCACGCTGCGCGCCCCGGCAGGGAGATAGTAGTAGGTGTTGCCGGTGTCCGGGTCTTCGACGGCGATCAAATTGTCCGCATTGCCGATCGCCCAGCGCCATGGATAGTCGCGTGCGGCGGTGGTGCAGTCAATGCCGACCCGCCACGCCCCGGCTTCTTCGTACCAACCGAAAGTACTGTCGGCTTGATCCCAGTTGTAAACGGTGCCGGGGGGCGGCCCGCTGGTGCGGATGGGAACACCGCTGTAATTCTCGATCGTGAGCTTGAAAACGAGCATATCCCCGACGGGCATCGCAATCGTCGTCAAACTCACCGAATCGGGGGCGCTCGGCGGCACGATCAAGTCGCCCTGTGTATTGCGATCGGTGTAGTAGCGTTCGTCGTAGGGCTGTGCCTCAAAGACGACGGTTGCACCGCTGGGTTGGGCTAGAATCTGCGCGTTTGGTTTGCCGCCCTGCGCAATGGTGAAATCGGTCGTGCGGCGGATTTCTTGCCCAACCGCGTCCTGTGCGTAAGCGATCAGCGTATAGTCGCCATCCGGGGGCGGGTTTGCACCCAGATCGACACCGCCATCATAGTCATAAGTGTGACGGCCTGCTTGACCAACACGGGTTTCATTGAGCAGTTCGGGCAGATAGATCGGCGCGCCGCCGCCCGCGGGTTCAAGATACACATCTAAGCGTGCATCTTTGGTCAGGGATACATTGACCTGTGTGCGATCGGCGATTCCGTCTTGGTTTGGCGTAAAAATATGCGGCGACACCGTGAATTCGGGAATTTCTGGCAGCGGTGCATCGCCATTCTGCACATCGAGCGTCCCCTGTAAGTCAAGCGCTTCTCCGGCTTCATCGACAGCGCTTAGCGTCCATGTATAAGTGCCATCCGGGATGAGGCGGCGCAGGACTTCGCCTTCGATGTGTTCGTCAGGCAGCGTGTAGCCATCGACGACGCCGCTGAAAGCGACGGAGTAATCGCCCGGTGCGCGTGATTCGTTCTGGCGGAATTGGAAGTTCTGCCCGGTCGTTTGGTTCAGCAGCGACAGGGACACCAGCGCCGGTCGCGTCAGTGTGTAGTTGAAGACCGTCACATCGTCCGCCCCATCGGCATTCGGGGTGATGGTTTGGGGTTCAAACGCGGCATCGGTGATCAAAGCGCGCGGAGGATTCAACAGCGCGGCCCCGGCGATGATGACGACGATCACCACAAGGACTGCCGCAATAACAGTGAGTAGCACAGGAATCCGCATTGTGTCTGGACTCTCATTCCTCAAGTTGAGTATCGCAGTATGGGCGAGCGGCACCACCTAGGGTGTAAACACTCACCCGCCCAGATCAATCGACAGGAAGTCTAGTCGATGCGTTCCATCCTGACCAGTCTAAGCCGCCGAAGTCCGCTCAATGAATACTGAAGAATGCCGAGCATAACAGAGACTTAGGAATATTTATGAAAGTAAATAGGTTATGTAAATTACAGGCATGTGGGTAATTTTCCCAAAACGGCACTATCTGGCACTATGTCTGTGCCGTTGAGGGAAGACCTATTGCTGCTGTTGCTGCTGCTGCTGACGGATTTGAATATCGAGCGGCTGCGGCGTCGGTTGGCGGCGGGTGCCATTTGCCGGGATCGTCGGCGGCTCATTCAGATCTGCCCCCGAAGTCCCGATCATCCCATCATCGACCGGGAGGACATCCATCGCCTCGACTTTGACTCCCACTTGCAGACGGGTTTCCGCGCTCCCCTTGAATACGCCGCGCGTGGGCGGCACATCGCCGTAATCGCGCCCTACCGCCACACGGATATGGCGATCGGTAGCAGCGATGGCGTTCGTCGGGTCGAAGCCAATCCATCCCATATGCGGCACAAACGCTTCCACCCACGCGTGACTTTGATCGAGGGCAGCCGCTTCCCCTTCAGGGTGGCGATGGTACAAGTAGCCGCTCACATAGCGGCAGGGAATGCCGAGGTCACGTACCAGCGCGATCATGACGTGGGCGTAGTCTTGGCACACGCCTTTTCCGTTGGTGAGTATGTCGTCAATGGGCGAATCGACCGTGGTACTGTCAGGCGCGTATTCGAAGCGCTGGTGAACTGCGTGATTGATCGCCCATAAGGTAGAGACTGGATCGGCAAGCCGCTCAATCCCCATCTCCTCCTTGGCGCTGCGCAGCAGTTCGGTCGGCTGGGTGAGCGGGCTGGGCAGCAGCATATCGAATAGATCGGCGCTGGAAATGCTGTTATCCAGCGCTTCCCACAAAGAGTCTTCGACCGAGTGCGGTACAAACAGGGGTGTCCGAATCTCAACCAGCGAGTCGGCGATCACCGTCAGCCGGTCGTGAGAACCGGGGATGTTGAAACTATGAATCACATTGTTTAGATGATCACGGTACGAATGCAGCGCCGCTTTCGGCTCTAAGCGTAGCTGAAAACTAAAACAATGCTGGGCTTCTTCTGAACGCGGCTGCATGCGAAGTTCCATCACGCTTTCGGTGATGGTGTGGCTGTAGCGGAACGCCGTCGTATGTTGAATCGAATAGTACAAATTCCTAGCTCCCTACGGAGGGACTCCCGCTGGAGTACTGCCGTAATGCTGCTCGAATCGCGCATGAAAACACCGAATCGGTGTTTTGTTCACGCGCTTAGGTTGTTTCTATCGTATACGCGATATACGTCTCGTAAAGGGCCGTGTGGATCTGTTCGCACCAATGCTGGATTTCAAATAGGTAACGATGTAGATCACCCGCCAGCACATCATCGACCACATCATAGCTCAAGGCTGATTGCAAACGCCCTGCACGACGGTATAAGACGCTGTTTTTGCTCACACCGGTCTCATCGCTGATCGCCGTCAGCGCCTTAGTCAACTGTTCTACACAGAAGCGCACCGTATGCGGGAACTGCTCATTGAACAGCAGAAATTCCAGTATCCAGTTTGGGCGTAGATCGCCATGATAGACTTTGCTGTACGCCTCAAAGCTGGTGACGGATTTCAGCAAACCCAACTTCTGCAAGTAGTCGTCACGCTCGTGCGTCGATTCGCTCAGCGCATCAAAATTCACATCCAGCAGCCGCGCAATGGCTCCCACACGTTCGATGTAACGTCCTACTTGGATGAACATCCAGCCTTCGTTGCGATTCATCGTCCCGTCGGTGATGCCTTGGAACAGATGCGAACCATCGCGCACGGCGCGGAAGAACTCATGCGGCTGGTTGCCCCACACGGCATTCATGCTCGCGGATTTGATCGTCAAGTAAACGGTATTGATCTGCGTCCACATTTCGCTGCTGATCTGTTCCCGTACCTGACGCGCATTTTCGCGCGCCAAGGCGATCGCCGAGGTGATGGAACCCGGATTGCTGGCATCGAACGTCATGAACTGCGTCAGTGCATAGTCGTCGTCAATCACCTTGCCGACCGGTTCGACCCAAACACTTTGCAGCAGGCGCTGACGACGCTGACGCAGCGGCGCACTTTGCGATTCATCCAACACAAGGTTCAGATGCACATCTAACAGGCGTGCCGTATGTTCGGCACGTTCCAGATACCGACTTAGCCAGTATAGACTGTCTGCTACGCGAGAGAGCATCGTATGTCCCTATCATAAAAGCGGCGGCCCGCCAGCGCGTCCGCCGCTGTTCCTATTCGTACAGCACCCATGTGTCCTTGCTGCCGCCGCCCTGTGAAGAATTGACGACGAGTGATCCGCGCCGGAGCGCAACCCGTGTCAAGCCACCGGGCACAATCGTGACCGTTTCGCCGCTGAGAATGTAGGGACGTAGATCGACATGGCGCGATTCGATCTGACCGTCAATGAAGCAGGGCGCACGCGAAAGCTGGATCGTCGGTTGGGCGATGTAATTGCGTGGGTTCGCCTCGATCTGACGCTTAAAAGCATCCCGCTCCTCGGCGGTGCTGTGTGGGCCGATGAGCATGCCATAGCCGCCGCTTTCCCCAACAGCTTTGACGACCAGCTTATCTAGATTGGCGAGGACATAGCGGCGGTGCTTGTCATCCATACACAGATACGTTTCGATGTTCGGCAGAATCGGATCTTCGCCCAGATAGTACTTGATGATCGCTGGGACGTAATAGTACACGGCTTTGTCGTCGGCAACGCCCGTGCCAATGGCGTTTGCCAGCGCGACATTCCCGGCTCGGTAAGCGTTAAACAGTCCGGGGACACCCAGCATCGAATCCGATCTAAACGCCATCGGATCGATGAAATCGTCATCAAGGCGGCGATAAATCACATCGACACGGCGCAGTCCTGCCGTGGTGCGCATATAGACGATGTTGTTATGCACGAGCAGATCGCGGCCTTCGACCAGCTCAATCCCCATCAACCGTGCGAGGAAGGTATGCTCGAAGTAAGCGGAGTTATAGACACCGGGCGTGAGCAGCACGATCATCGGGTTGGGGTTACGCGGTTCGGCGAGGTGCCGCAGTGTGTTGAGCAGCGCTTGACCGTAGTAGTCGATTGGACGCACCCCATAGTTGGAGAACATGTGCGGAAACACACGTTTCATAACTTGGCGGTTTGCCAACATATAGCTTACACCGCTGGGGACGCGTAAGTTGTCTTCCAGTACCCCGAAACGCCCATCCGGCAGGCGGATTAAGTCGGTGCCGCACACGCTGACATAGAGGGAGCGGGGCACATCCACCCCGCGCATTTCGCGGCGATAGTGTTTACTGCTGTAGATGAGATCGTAAGGAACCACGCGGTCGCTGATAATCTTTCCCGCGTGGTAGATGTCGTGCAGAAACATGTTGAGGGCGGTAATGCGCTGCGCCAGCCCTTTTTCGACGGTCTGCCATTCCACGCTGGGGATGATGCGTGGCAGCAGATCGTAAGGGAAAATCTTCTCGGTGCCCTCTTCATGGCCGTAAACGGTGAAGGTTACGCCCTGATGCAAGAAGCTCAGGTCGGCGGCAGATTGACGGAAGCGTAGTTCTTCGGCAGTTAGGTCGAGCAGCCGCTCATACAAAGTCTTATAGTGGCTGCGTGATCCGCCATCGTCGTGGAACATTTCATCATAGCAGCCCGCATCGATCATGTAGTTCGCGAACGGTGCAGAAAAGGCTTTGGTGGAAGAACCGTCCATCGCTGTAGTCCTATAAAACATCCATGAATAGATGAGTATAGTCGAATGACGCCTGTAAACCTTTGTTTGATTGTGTGCATATCCTCATCGGATGGATTATACAAAGTGACGAACAATTCAGGTAAAATGAGGAATTCACTCCCCATCTGAAGATTCGCTGTAACCCTGCGGTGTACTAAGGATAAGCGTTGACCGACTCCATAGGAACGAATGAGTTTCATAGCATTCATGTTGCCGATGCGGACTCAAACGGGCTGATTACGCGCCCGTTGATCCCCCTCCGCAGCATGGTGATCTACCCCAATGTAATTTCGCCGATTCCCCTCACGACGCCGGCGGCAAGGGCGGCGATTGACAGCGCGCACCGATCGACTGCCATTACAGTCAGCCTGCGCGATCCTGATAAGCTCGACATTACGGCTGATGATTTGCAAAAGATCGGCGTAGAAGTGGCTGTGGGGCGCACGCTGCGTTTGCCTGACGATATGCAGAGTGTACTGGCACAAGGCCGTCGGCGCGTCGAAATTGTAGAAATTCTCCAGACCGAACCGTACTGGATCGCCCGCGCACGTCCGCTTGAAGAGATCAACGACGAGCTGGACGAAGAAGGATCGCCTGAAGTTGAGGCGATGATGCAGGCTGTCTTAACCATTTTTCAGCGGATTGTTGAACTCAACGACAACATCCCTGAAGAAGTGCTGCTGTATGCCCTGAATGCCGAAACACCCGGCTGGTTGGCCGATTTGATTGCCTCGACACTGTCGCTGCCGATTGAGGAACGCCAGAAAATTCTGGAAACCCTTGATGCGGTGGAGCGACTGCATCATATCGCGGGGCTGCTTAATCAGGAGCTCAATGTCCTTGAACTAAAGGACGAGATCACCAATCAGGTGCAGGCGGAACTGGATCGCAGCCAGCGAGAAATGTATCTACGCGAACAAATGCGCGTGATACAAGATGAACTGGGGGAAGGTGATTTCTTCCAACAGGAAATGGATGAAGTTCGCGATCAGATTTTGAACGCCAAGCTGCCCCCAGATGTGTACGAAAAGGCGATCAAAGAACTTCAGCGCCTTGCGATGATGACGCCAATGGCCCCTGAAGTTGGCATGGTGCGCACTTACCTCGACTGGCTGACCTCGATCCCTTGGTCACAGCAGAGCGAAGACCAGCTTGATGTGAAGGGCGCGAAAGAAGTGCTGGATCGCGAGCACTACGGGCTGCCGAAAATCAAGGATCGCATCCTTGAGTATATTGCCGTACGCAAGGTATTGGCCGATCGGGAAGCCAAGCGTCAGCAAACAGACAAGGCCTCTGCTGACGAGGCACACAAGAATGGTGCCACCCAAGACGGCGCGGCGGTTGATCCCGCCGTTATCGTTGGTGCAGCCACACAGAAAATGGCTGGTGACGATAAGCCGGTGCGTTCCGCGAGTCCGATCCTGTGCTTTGTGGGCCCGCCCGGTGTGGGTAAAACCTCGCTCGGCAAAAGCATCGCCAGCGCGCTGGGGCGCAGTTTCGTCCGGGTGAGCTTGGGTGGGGTGCGCGATGAGGCGGAAATTCGCGGCCACCGCCGCACCTATATCGGTGCGCTTCCCGGTCGCATCATTCAAACCATGCGGCGTGCTGGCACGATCAACCCGGTATTTGTGCTCGACGAAATCGATAAGCTGGGCATGGATTTTCGCGGTGATCCGGCATCGGCGCTGCTGGAAATCCTTGATCCGGAACAGAACAACGCCTTCAGCGATCACTACTTGGATGTCTCGTACGATCTGTCCAAAGTTTTCTTCATTACGACGGCGAACGAACTCGATCCGCTGCCGCCCGCACTACTCGATCGGTTGGAAGTCATTGAGCTGAACGGCTACACGGAAGAAGAGAAAATTGCGATTGCACGCCAATTCTTGATCCCGCGCCAGTTAGAAGAGCATGGGATTGAAGAGGGACAGGTGAAGTTCGAAACCTCAGCGCTGCAAACGATCATCCGCGAATACACGTACGAGGCCGGGGTACGCAACCTCAACCGCGAGATTGCCAATGTCACGCGGAAGATCACACGTCAGATTGCGGAAGGCAAGAAGATCAACAAGCGGATCACGGGCAAACAGGTTCATGATCTCCTTGGCCCGCCGCCCTTTGATGATCTGCGTGTGAATGATACCGATGCGGTTGGCGTGGCGACCGGGCTGGCATGGACTCCCTACGGGGGCGATGTCCTCACGATCGAAGTGCAGGTACTTCCCGGCAAGGGAACGCTTACCATGACCGGATCGCTGGGGGACGTGATGCAGGAATCTGCACAAGCGGCCATGAGCTATATGCGGTCGATTGCGGAAGAACTCGACATCCCCTACGATGATTTCGAGGATTTCGATATTCACGTGCATATTCCCGAAGGGGCGGTGCCGAAGGATGGCCCCTCTGCCGGTGTCACGCTGGCGACGGCGATGATCTCTGCGTTTACGGAGCGCAAAATTCGCCATGATTACGCTATGACAGGCGAAATCACCATTCGTGGAAAGGTGCTGCCGGTGGGTGGCATCAAGGAAAAAGTGCTGGCCGCGCGGCGGGCGCGAATCTTCAAGGTTATTCTGCCGAGGCAGAACGAAAAGGATCTTGAAGATATCCCGAAGGAAGCGCTGGCAGATATGCAGATTACCTTCGTCGAACACATGGGACAGATGATGGATCTGGTGCTGTGCGATCCACCGGATACTGAACTGAAGCGTGACAAAATTCGCCGCGAACGCGACGAAAAAGACAAAGAGAATGAAAAATAAGCCAGCCAGGTGCTAACCGATCATGATCGTACAGCCTGACGACCTCCAAAGCGCTATCAAAGGTGGACGCACATCCCATCTCGATTGGTTGAGTGAAAACGCTCCTATGGACAGCATCGCCGCCACGCTGACGGCGATGGCTAATTCACAGGGTGGAATGCTCGTGATTGGCGTTTTGGGACCGGCGGGAACCGTTGTCGGCGTGAAGGATGCCGACAACACGATCGATCGTGTGCTGCAAGCGGCGCTGAGCATTGATCCTCCGCTAATTCTCCCAATGCCACGCGCTTCTCATGTGAAAGATCGCCCGGTGGTACTCGTTCAGATTCCGCTGGGCATGCCTCATGTGTATGCGCATGATGGCCGCTATTTGTTCCGGCAGGGGGCAGAAAATGCGGCCCTGAAACCGCGTGATCTACGCCGGTTGATCATTGAGCGCGGCGAAGCTAGTTTTGAGACGGAAATCGCCCGCGGCGCTAGTCTCGATGATCTGGATTGGGAGAAAATTAAAGGTTATGCGCGTGGGTTGGGCAGCGGCAGCGATCCGGAAACCCTGCTCTTGAAACGCGGCTGTTTGGCCCGGCAAGACGATCTGCTGCGCCCCACCTATGCTGGAATTCTCCTGTTTGGCACCGATCCGCAGATGTTTGTCCGTGGTGCAATGATCGCTGCCGTGCGCTTTGGCGGATCATCAATGAGCGACAAATTCACGCGCATCGATCTCACGGGAACACTGCCGGATCAGATTCGTAAAGCTGAAACCTTCCTAATCGATCACCTGCGCAAAAATGTCATGCTGGGGACAGCGATGGCGCGCGCCGAACAGTTTGAATATCCGCTGGAAGCCGCGCGCGAACTGATCGTGAATGCGGTCGCGCATCGTGATTACAGCATCGCCGGGGATGAAATTCGCCTGTTTTTGTTCAGCGATCGTATGGAAGTGAGCAGTCCCGGTGGGCTTCCCGGCCCGGTAACGATCACCAACATAAAGACTGAGCGATTCTCACGCAACCCGGTGATTGTGCAGGTGCTGTCTGATTTGCGTTTTATTGAGCGGTTGGGCTATGGTGTTGACCGGATTTACGATCTGTTGAGCGAACAACATATGCAACCGCCGCAATTTGAAGAAACAGCAGGTGGTTTCCGCGCAACCTTATTTAATCGCCCTGAAGTTAGCCCCCCGCCGGAGATTGTGCCGGTTCCGTTGGCTTACCCGCAGCTTGAGGGGATGTACAAGGGGATTCCCATAAACCCGCGCCAAGAAGCTGCCCTGAATCATCTACAGGCACACAGCAATCGCATCACCAACAGCGATTTGCAAGCCTTATGCCCGGATGTTCATGCCGAGACCATTCGGCGTGATCTGGTCGATCTTGTCAACAAGAAGATTCTCAGGAAATTAGGCGAGAAACGCGGCTCATACTATATTCTCAATGTTGATTTCAATGGATAAGGTTTGGGCGAAGATACAAAACATGCTTTACTGCGCATGTAAGTCGGAGCTTTGGCGTGGGTTGACGCTGCGTAAAATCCCCTTATGCTGAAATCAAGTTTGCTGTGTAACTAACTTGTAACCTGTGGTGGAACATGAGACGACTGATGCTTATTCGTGCGGGTGAGTACATCCGCCTAATCTTCATATGCCTCTTGCTTTTTGTCTTCATCGGAGCTGCCCCAGTACAGCCAACACTGGCATTGGAGACCTACACAGCTCAACTCCCCGGCAATCAAAGTTGTGCGCCTGATTTGCTGCAAGCGCTCAATCAAGTGGATTCCAACTGTGCTGCGATGGGGCGCAATCAGGCGTGTTACGGGAATGATCTGGTTAATGTGCAGTATCGCCCTGATGTTACTCCCGGTTCTGTGTTGTTCAACCGCAGCGGCGACATCGCGAATTTGATTTCGTTCGAGCGCATTCAAACCACCCCGTTCAACCCCATTTCGAATACATGGGGTATTGCTCTGCTCAAGGCGCAGGTCGATATACCGGATGCGCTGCCCGGTCAAAACGTGACCTTCCTGCTGTTTGGTGACACGAGTGTCAGCACTGGAACCACGACGATGCGCGCTTTTACCGTCGAAACACGGATTGGGACGGTCGTGTGCAATGAACTGCCTGAATCATCACTTTTGATTCAAGCCCCAGAAAATCAACGAGTACGTATGAACATCAATGGCGCGGATGTCATCCTCGGTTCAACCGCGCGGATTGTGTCGCATGCCAACGATGACATGATCATCAGCTTGCTTGAAGGCTCCGGAGAAGTACAAGCCTACGGAGTACAGCGGTTGTTGGTGCCGGGCTCCGAAGTATGGATGCCGCTGGGCGGTGAAGGCGGCACAACGGTAGACAATGCCCCGTCAGAGGTGCGCGGATACGATTTGGAAGCGATGCAGCTTTTGCCGCTGGAACTGCTCGATCGCCCAATCACGCTTGTACCGCCGATCGATGCAGGGGGCTCAATGGCGGATATGTCCACGCCAACGGGTGCTTGCACACCGCGCACTGATTGGACATTTGTCTATGTCATTCAGCCGGGGGACAGTTTATCAGGAATCGCGTCGCGGGCTCGTGTATCGCTTGATGACCTCACACGCGGCAACTGCGTTTCGATCAGCCGGATTATCCGGCCCGGCGAAACGCTGCGCACCCCCATCTTCGTATCGCCACCGCCACGCATAACGAATACGCCAACCACTCCTACACCAACGGTGACAGCAACGCCCGTAGAAGTACGCGCGTTCATCAGGGCAGTACCCCAAGAAATTGTGGATGGGGACTGCATAGATCTCACATGGGGGGTTACAGGTGGGCAGGGCGAAGTTAGCTACTCAAACCTGAATGGACTTCCAGTACCGCTCAATGGAACCATGATGGACTGCCCGAAAGTGCCTACGGACTATGTCTTCATCATGGCCTATACCGATGGACGCTCCTCGACCGCAACCGTTCACGTCGAGGTGATTAGCCCAGTATCATCGCCCAGTTATTGAGCGAATGCTGCGAGACCCGATGGGATAACGGTTCTACCGTTATCCCACGTTTCCCCTCCGTAAGGCCTCTGCCATAGTGGCTGTGTGATGTTTGTGGTATCTTTGCCCGTTGAGTTTTCGGCTAAGAAACCAAGCAGACAAACGCCTATGCGACGATTGTTTTTTATTGTCTTTCTGTTCAGCTCAGCGTGTACAGCCCTCAGTGCGCCGACGGCGACTCCGCTCCCTACGGTTACGCCGACAGAAACTTTACTTCCCACCGTGACGGATACACCTCAGCCTACCTTGACAGCGACGCCTGCGACGCCTTCGGCAACCCCGACGGAAGCCGCAACTGCGACTCCCAGTGCGACACCTACCATTACGCCGCTGCCGACCAGCACACCGCACCCGTTCGTTGGCTTTGTGTATGACAACTGGGAACGCATCCCGGCGGATACCATCCTCGGACAGCTTCCCAGTGGTTTGATTGCGTTTGTCAACACGAACAACCGGCAGACCGTCGGCGGTACCCCCCAACCAGCTAACGATACGCAGGTGCTCTACTATGTGAATCCGCAAGCGCCGGGATCACGAATGCAGGTCGTGGAGATGAATGCCGCGACTGGCGATCAGATTTACATCGCACCGAGCGGAGATGCGATCGCATTTTTGCGCCCGCCGGGGGGCGCGCAGCCAACCGGGCTGTACATTATTGATATGCAAATTGGAATCAATGGACGTGTGCTGCCGATTCCGTCGTTATGCAGTTGAATATTTTCAGCGCCCCGCGTGGCACCCGATGGATCACGCTTGGCGGTCACATTGGACACCGGTTACGACCTTGACATTTATACGGTTGGGCGCATGGATCTAACCCGACCAACCTTACGCAGGGCAGTGGTGCTGATGAATTTTACCCTGTATGGTGCCAGATGGCCGCTTCCTCGCTTTTGTGAGCGATCGAAATACTTGCCCTAGTTGGCGTCCCGGCGAACCCGGAACCTGTGAAGGAACCGGGGCCGCAGCTCCCTATGGTGGGAACATTTTGCTTTGACACGCTGACGGGGAACCAGATACAGGTGGGAGATCAATTCGTCACGGAAGCGCCGATTTGGTTGAATTCACGCCAGATTGCTCTTCAGTTGGCGATCCAACGCTGGGGATGATCGTCGTGGGCTGTGGATTGGCGATATTGTCAACGGAACGGCCACGAGATCTGCCGAAGCGGTGGAGTAGATGATTTGATCAAGTTGAGTGCGGCATGGTCATCGGGGACGGGGCAGGTATTTTATCAAGCGGCTTCGAATACTTCGACCGAGTTGGTACCACCGATTTGAACGGGAACGATGCTGCTCGAACGAGTGACTTCACCTTCAGCCGCTACGGGATGTCTGCGGATTTCTCGCCTGATGGGACGCGAATCGCGATTGGCGGCGTCAATGGACAGTGTCCTTTTGGAGCGTTAGTCCTGAATAACCGCTTGGAAGTGGTCACCGCCGCGAATCCTCCCCCCAGTATGCGAACGTTTTCCCCGGATGGTCGCTACATCGCCTATTCAGGGGTGAATCCACGCGTGGATGGGCGCATTGATGTGTACGTAGCCAACAACAATGGCGCTTATATCGGCAATTTGACTCAAGGCTTGCGTGGGCAAATTATGCTGCTCGGTTGGGTGGGCGGCTGATCGGCTGCTATCGGTATCCTGCGTTCGTTTTGTGCAAAGAGTGGGTCGCGACCCACTCTTTTTGTCTATAATGGATGCGTTTTATTCTTCGAGGAAGGGAACTCTCTTATGCCATTTGCGGACAGAATTGCGGTCGTCACGGGGCGAGTCGAGGGATCGGTCGGGCGATTGCGCTGAATCCCAGCAAGCGCGGTGCAACGGTCGTCGTCAATTACAATTCCAAAGCCGATGCCGCGAATGAAGTGGTCAGTTTAATTGAAGCGGCGGGCAGTAGGCGATCGCCGTGAAAGCAGACGTGAGTCAAGAAGCGGACGCCGATGCGCTGATCAAAACCACGATTGATAGCTACGGCAAAATTGATATTTGGTCAACAACGCGGGCGTCACGCGCGATAATGTGATCATGATGATGAAGGCTGGAAGACTTCGATACCGTCATCAACACGAATTTGCGCAGCACATGGTTGGTCAGCAAAGCGGCTGTACGTTCGATGATGCGCAAACGCTATGGACGCATCGTCAACATCACCAGTGAGCGGAATCATGGGTACTGGCGGGCAGACGAATATAGCGCCAGCAAAGCGGGGATCATCGGCTTCACCAAAGCGTTGGCACGTGAAGTGGCTTCGCGCGGCATCACGGTGAACGCGGTCGCTCCGGGATTCGTGCTGACGGATCTCACCTCGAATTTGCCGGAAGACATGCTGAAGAAACTGAACGAAACGATTCCATTGGGGCGCTGGGGGACGGTCGATGATGTGGCGCAGTCAACCGCGTTCCTCGCCTCGGATGAAGCAGCATACATCACCGGGCATATTCTGTCGGTTGATGGCGGTTTAGCGATGTAGGTGCGGAAAACGAGGAGGTAATTTATGCCAACCATTTTCTCGAAAATCATCGCGCGGGAGATTCCCGCTGAGATCGTGTATCAGGATGATCGGGTAACGGCGTTCAAAGACATCAACCCCGCCGCCCCGGTTCATATCCTGATTATTCCGAACAAGGAAATCCCGACGGTCGATGATGTGACCGAAGCCGACGAGGCTGTGATGGGGCACTTGTTTGTGGTGGCGCAGAAAGTCGCCCGTCAGCTTGGCATTGGCGACAGCGGCTACCGACTCATCGTCAACTGCAAGGGAGACGGCGGGCAGGAAGTGTATCATCTGCACATGCATTTGCTCGGCGGGCGCAAGCTCGGCGCGATGCTGGCGCGGAAGGATTAACGCAGCTCAATCCACAGAATCAAAAGGGCACACGCTTAGTCGAGGTGTGCCCTTTTGTTTTTCGGCCACTCGTGAGAGCGTGTGCTCTTACGGGCTCACCGTGGCTTCGGCAGTGGCTTCAACCGCTGGCTCAGTCGTGGCTTCTGCGGTTGCCTCGGCGGTGGCTTCAGGTGCCGGTGTGACCGGACGCTGCAAGCGAGCAATTTCTTCGTCAATGCGTGCCAGAATGGCTTCCGGTTCGATCAACGGTGTGTTGTTCTCACCCAGTGGCACAATCCCATTAATGGCGATCGTCGGCGTCGTCGTATAGTTTGCCAGCGCGCGCGCCTCCGTTGCAGCCTGTGTCAGAATACCACTGGGGCGACCGCTGTTCACACAACCATACCATGCATTGATGTCTGCACCGAGCTGTTCCGCACCCGCACGCAGCCGTGGATCGGTATACGCTTGGCTGGCGAACTGCGTTTGCCATGCGAACAACGTATCCTGAAATTCCCAGAACGCGGACGGATCTTGCTCCGCTACACAGATCGCCGCGACCGACGCACCGCGACCATTGGTGAAGGTGCCGGTTCCGGCCATGGTTACCTCAACCAGCTTGATCCCCCCACCGCGTACACGATCCACCAACCCTTGAATAATGTTGTTGTGGAAAGCCGCACAGGAATCGCAGTCGAAACTGGTATAGTAGAGGACTTCGATCGGGACGGCGGAATTGCCTAAGCGTGGATAACCATCTTCTGTGCGGTCGGCTGCCAGCCCGTCATAGCGCACCGCGGCCCCTGCAAGCAGCGGGGCATCAACCGGTGCATTGCGCAGCACCACGGCCAACAAAGCCACGCCCACCAATACTGCGACAATGACCACTGCGGTGATGATCTGCTGGCGGCGCTTTTCCTGTTCGCGTTCTTTGATGCGTTCTTCGGCACGTTTGCGACCGACCGCGCTTAGGGAAGGTGAAGCAGGTGTACTGCCCGGTGCGGCGGCAGGTGTTTCACCGCGCGTTGATCTGCTTCCAGAGGAACTTCCGGAAGGGCGGCGGCTCGATGATGCGCCGCCACTCGGAGTCCCGGATGATCCGGACGTTTTACCTGTCCGGTTCTCGCGATTGGATCGAGGTGTGCGATTACGGTCACTCGACATTGTGAGTCCTTAAGCTCTGTGGAGGGTCAGGTCCAAGTTGATGAGATCATTCTCGGTTGGATAGCTGCTCATGAGTCTACACTGCCGCAGGGCGGATGCGTAGGGGAACTCAGCGCGGTGCATTCTTCATCCACTTCTGCAAATATTCTCGGAAGGTGCCTAACCCGCGCGGAATCCCATCGAAAATCACCGGAAACTTGACTAATTTGCTCGGTTTTGGCGGTGTAATCGGTGTTTCGAGCGGAGGTAGTTCGGCGGGTGTGTCGGGAATCCAGAGTCCCTTCGGTTTACTCTCCATCCACTGAAGCGGAGGTTCCGGCGATTCTCCAACCAGCATCGGATTAGCGATCAACCCCTGCTCTATCAGTTCGCGCGTCAAAATCCCTGTTTGTTCGGCATCTTGATCGTTCACCGGGCGGTAGACAGCACTGCGCAGTTGATCGTTCTTATCGAACATCAGAGTCAACCCACCGAATAGGTCAATGTGCGCGCCGTTAAACTGCCGGTATTCGGCACCACTCAAGGTGATACGGCGATGCGAGAAGTAAGTGAGGTATGCAGTGCCGGACGCATTCCTGTACGCGGACATCGGTGTGAGCTCCGCATCCTTCGGCAGTTTGAGGCCGGGGATCACGTCTTCTTCCAGAAAGCGCGCCGATGAAAGCGCTGAGTTCAACATGCGCGGAAGCTGTACATTCGGTAAATTCTTGAGCGATTCCAGATGCGCGAACCCTTCTTTCGCGCTCAGAATGGCACGCTTGTCGAATACCTTGATGAGAACATCGGTGTATTGATCGCGGTACAGGTAGTAGGCCGCACTCAAGAACGAACGCGCCATATCAGAAAATTCAAATTCACCGACAGGCCCGGATTCAACGGCGCAGATGAGTATCTGTCCAAGAATATCCCGCGTGCGGTGGATGGCGATCCGCTCTTGCATAGACGCGCGCAGTTTTTCGTAAATGGCGACGAGGGCATCGTAAAACGCCCCGGTAAACAGACGCGAGTAGTTGTGCGATTCGCGCGCTAGTTCAGTTTCATAATTGGTGGCACGGTAGGGCAGTTTCTTGAAATCCACCATCCGCAGTTCGTTGATGGCATTACGGAGGTAGTAAGTGTGCTCCTGAATGTGCTCCTCAAGGAACGGCGTCGCTTTGCTCATCTGCTCCGCAAGTGCGGCGATGAAATTAGGCGTGCGCAGATTGCCTTTTGTCCAATCGAGCAGACGTGTCACCAGTGAATCGTCATGCAGGGCAACCAAGACCGCCGCGATGTCCCCAAAACTTTCATGGAACGCCATTGGGCCAAGGCCAAACGACTCATTGTGCAGATCGCGCAGCCCGTCGAGTACGGCATGCGCAGTTTCATGGCTGACAATATCCGCACTTTGGGCGGCGACAAATGACTCGCCGTTATGCTCTAACCCGTAGAAACCCAGCAGGCGATCCTGTTCGCTGTAAAAAGCATTCACACCGCGCCCCACGTGCGGATCGACATCAAGTCGTGCAGCAGGGAATGACCACGGCAGCTCGCGGTGGGAATACCGTTCGAACATCCGCAGCGTGAGGGTGGAATAGTAGAAGGCATTGACCTGATCGAACTCACGCGATCCCGGCTCATAGTAGTAATTGCCCTCATCATCCGGTTGAGCAGGATCGCCGTCGGTGTCACGGACGCGCACGCGAGAGTTGATCAGACCGGGGCGAATATCTGACCATGCCATACGGCGGATTTCCGGCGCGCTCACGAACGGGTCTTGTGGATACACGAATACACGCACATCCGCGCTTTCTTCGGGGATGGGTTCTTCTTGCAGCGTGAATGAACTCAGTGCGCGTTGGGCAATTAAGGAAGGTATATTGGATAGGTTGTGTTCTTGCAGACGGCGCAGCCGGTTAAAAGCGGCGTGACTTTCATCGGTCATCGTTGTTTATCCTTTGCGAACAGGCACAGCCGATGGCGAACAAACAGCAGTTCGAGAGATGCTATTACTTGCGCGCCAAGTATAAGATCATTCCCCAGCATAGGGCGATACTTTGCTCTGACCAATCCCACGAAAATAGGGTAAAATGACTTTTGAGCCACCCAATACAACACAAGAACCCTCTTTATTTCCAAGACCCTTTGGTTGGGTAAAGGTCATGACTCCCACGATGACCCACTGGTAAGGTGAACGGAATGAGCACAAGAGTAGATACTTTCGGTACACGCGGCACCATCGACACAGCCAGCGGCCCAGCGGTGATCTATCGCCTGAGCAAGCTGGCGGAGCAGTATCCCAATATTGCGCGGCTGCCGTTTAGCATCAAGATTTTGCTGGAAAATGCCCTGCGGAACCTTGATAACTTCGAAGTGAGTGAGCAGGATGTCATTGCACTGGCAAACTGGAATGCGCCTGCGCCCGCCCCGGTAGAGATCCCGTTTAAGCCTGCACGCGTGGTGCTTCAGGACTTTACGGGTGTGCCGGTTGCCGTTGATTTGGCCTCGCTGCGCAGCGCCATGCAGCGCGCCGATGGTGATCCGCGCAAAATCAACCCGATTGTTCCGGTGGATTTGGTGATTGACCACTCGGTACAGGTCGATTACTTCGGACGTTCGGATGCAATTCTCCTCAATGCGGGGGTTGAGTTCGACCGCAACCGTGAGCGCTATGAATTCCTGCACTGGGGACAGAAAGCCTTCAACAATTTCCGCGTGGTGCCGCCTGCTACGGGCATCGTGCATCAGGTGAACCTCGAATATCTGGCGAAAGTCGTCCAGTTGTATGATGTTGACGGTCAGCTTGAAGCCCTGTTCGATACGCTTGTAGGCACCGACAGCCACACCACCATGATCAACGGGTTGGGAGTGCTTGGTTGGGGTGTCGGCGGTATCGAAGCTGAAGCCGCGATGCTGGGCCAGCCGATCTACATGCTGCTGCCACAGGTGATCGGGTTCCGCTTGACGGGCTGCTTGCCCGAAGGCGCGACTGCAACCGACCTCGTGCTGACTGCCGCGCAAATGCTGCGCAAGAAGGGCGTCGTCGATAAATTCGTGGAATTCTTCGGCCCCGGCTGCGGTTCGCTTGGGCTGGCTGACCGTGCCACGATCGCAAATATGGCACCTGAATACGGCGCGACGATGGGCTTCTTCCCCGTCGATACGGAAACGCTGGCGTATCTGCGCCGCACCGGGCGTGACGAAGCGACGATCGACTTGGTCGAACGCTACGCCAAGGAACAAGGCTTGTTCCGCACCGACGACACCCCCGATCCGGTGTTCACCGATATGCTTGAACTGGATTTGGGCACCGTTGAGCCAAGTCTCGCCGGGCCGAAGCGCCCGCAGGATCGTGTGCTGCTGCGCGATATGAAGACCTCGTTCGAGAAAGCACTGCGCGCACCGGTCGATCAGCGTGGATTTGCGCTCGATGAAACGGGCGTGGAACGTGAAGCGACGGTGCAGGATAACGGCACGGCGATGAAGGTGGGTCACGGCGTGGTCGTGATCGCCGCCATCACGAGCTGCACCAACACCAGCAACCCATCCGTCATGATTGGCGCAGGGCTGCTGGCAAAGAAAGCGGTCGAAAAGGGTTTGGACGTGAAGCCCTACGTCAAGACCAGCCTTGCACCCGGTTCGCGCGTAGTTACCGACTACTTGAACGCGGCGGGCCTGACGCCGTATTTGGAAGCGCTTGGCTTCCATACCGTCGGCTATGGCTGCACAACGTGTATTGGCAACAGCGGCCCGCTGCCGCAGCGCGTCGCCGAAGCGGTAACGTCTGGTGAACTGGTTGCATCCGCCGTGATCAGCGGCAACCGTAACTTTGAAGGCCGCGTTAACCCGCTGGTGAAGGCGAACTATCTGGCCTCGCCGCCGCTGGTCGTCGCTTACGCGATCGCCGGGACGGTAGATATTGATTTGGTCAGCGACCCGATCGGCCATGATCGGGATGGCAACCCAGTCTATCTGCGTGAAATCTGGCCGTCGCAGGCGGAAATTCTGGAAACCGTCCAGCATTCGATTACGCCGGAGATGTTCAAGAAGCAGTACGGCGCAGTCTACACCGTCAACGAGGCGTGGAACCAGATTCCCAGCGCGGCGGGCGATGTATTCAGCTTCAACCGCAAGAGCACCTATATTCAGGAACCGCCCTTCTTCGAAAACTTCAGCGCCACACCGGCTGCGGTGGGGGCGATCTCCGGGGCGCGTGCGCTGGCACTGCTCGGTGATTCGATCACGACCGATCACATCTCTCCGGCGGGGAACATCGCGGCCAGCAGCCCTGCGGGTAAGTACCTCATTGAAAACGGTGTTGCACCGGCAGACTTTAACCAGTATGGCGCGCGGCGTGGCAATCACGAAGTCATGATTCGCGGCACGTTCGCCAACATTCGGCTGAAGAACGAGCTTGTCCCCGGTGTGGAAGGCGGCGTGACCGTCTACCTGCCGACGGGTGAAGTGATGAGCATCTACGAGGCCTCGCAGCGCTACATCGCCAGCCAAATTCCGCTGGTGGTGGTGGCAGGCGTGGAATATGGTACAGGCTCCAGCCGTGACTGGGCGGCAAAGGGAACGGCACTGCTCGGCGTGAAGGCCGTGATCGCCCGCAGTTTCGAGCGCATCCACCGCAGCAACCTCGTCATGATGGGTGTGCTGCCGCTCCAGTTCAAGGAAGGCGAATCGGCGCAGACGATTGGCTTGACGGGTAAGGAATCGTTCGAGATCCTCGGTGTGGACAGCCTCAGCCCGAAGCAGGATGTCACCGTGCGCGCAACGAACCTCGAAACCGGCGCGGTCAAGGAATTTGTCGTCACCTGCCGTATCGATACGCCGGTAGAAGTTGAGTATTACCGCAACGGCGGGATTCTGCCGACCGTGCTGCGTAAGTTCCTGAACTAGGATTTCCCCTTTACACTAGACAGCGGGCCATTCATTGATGGCCCGCTGCCTTCAATGGGTGCCTCATTCCATCGGAATTGCAAGCTGAGACACCGATATAGTGCCGTTTGACCAAAAATGCCACGATGGTTATAAACTGTTTAGTATAAATTATTGAAATACCATTGCCTCTATCTGAATGATTTATCCGCACTTGCACGACCGAATTTAGCTTGAACGCTGTTTCCCTGAGGGACTATGACGCTTTATAAAAATCAGATTGTGCTCTACACCGATGGTGCGTGTTCGGGAAACCCCGGCCCCGGCGGCTATGCGGCGATCCTTGTCGCCTATGATGCGGAAGGACTGCCCGCTAAGGAGAAAGTCGTTTCGGGCGGTGCCAAGATGACGACGAATAACCAGATGGAAATCAGCGCTGTGATCGAAGGGCTGCGCGCCTTAACTCAGCCGTCGCCTGTGATGGTCGTGTCCGATTCGCAATATGTCATCAATACGATGACCAAGAACTGGAAGCGTAATAAGAATCAGGAACTTTGGGAACAACTTGACGACTTGTGCCACCTTCACAAGGTCAAATGGACTTATGTACGCGGTCATGCGGGGCACGAATACAACGAGCGTTGTGATAAACTCGCCGTCGCGGAAATTGCCAAGTTCCGTTCTTAACGACTTTCAGTGCTCTCGGCCTCAGCGTTTAGCTGACCTGACTTCTGCGGATACGCACCATGCCACAAATTGCCAATCGGGTCGCCAATCTTGGGGTGACCATTTTCACGGAAATCAATGACCTCGCTGCGAAACACAATGCGATCAATTTGGGACAAGGAAAGCCCGATTTTGACGCACCGCCCCAACTCATACAGGAACTGGCATCAGCAGCCGCAGGTGGTGCGCTGATCAACCAATACGCGCCGGGACAAGGCGCGCCTGCGCTCCGCAAAGCCATCTCTGAGCATGCGGGGCGCTTCTATAACCTCGATGTCGATAGGGATCGGGGAGTTGTCGTCAGCGCTGGTGCGACCGAAGGTATTTTCGCATCGATTTTGGGGTTGGTCGATCGCGGCGACGAGGTCATTGTGATCGAACCGTTCTTCGACAGCTATGTGCCGAATCTGGAATGGATTGGCGCGACTCCGGTGTTTGTGCCGATGCACCCACCAGAATGGACGCTGGATGCTGACGAACTGCGCCGCGCTTTCACGCCGAAAACCAAGGCGATCCTCCTCAACACGCCGCATAACCCCTCAGGGCGGGTCTATACCCGTGAAGAATTGCAGCTCATCGCCGATTTGTGCATCGAACACGATGTGATCGCCATCAGCGATGAGGTCTACGAACATCTCACGTTTGGCAGTGCACCCCATATCCCGATCGCTACACTGCCGGGAATGTTCGAGCGGACGGTTACGATTGGAAGCGCGGGCAAATCCTTCAGTGCGACAGGCTGGAAGGTCGGTTGGGTATACGGTCACGCCAATATGATCAACGGGGTGAGCCGCGCGCACCAGTTCATCACATTCGCCGTGAATCACCCATCACAGATCGCCATCGCAAATGCCTTGGCAATGCCGGGAACGTATTTTGAGGAATTTCAGGCGGTATACGCCGCCAAGCGCGATCTGCTGGTCGGCGGCTTGCAGCATGCGGGGTTCAAGGTGCGGGTGCCCGATGGGACGTACTTCATCATGGGTGATTTTCGCGACATCTTCGACGGGGATGATATTGAGTTCGCACGCTATTTGACGAGTGAAATTGGGGTAGCGTGCATTCCACCTACCGCGTTTTACAGTCAGGAACACGCCCATATGGCAAGCACGCAGGCGCGGTTCGCCTTCTGCAAAAGCGATGCCCTGCTTCAACAGGCCTGCGAACGGCTGGCAAAACTGCGCGTCTAGGTGCGCAGCCGGGAGCAAAAAGCCTTCGCTCCCGGCTGACTGGTCGCTGTTTATGTGAACAAGAAGACAAGCAGCGTCGATCCGGTAATGGCGGTGAGGACGAACCCCAACAAAAGACGCATGACGAAAATGCCAATGACCGCACTTGCACCCGCAATGCGACGGCGTCTGCGCTCCTTCTCATCCATCATTACATCGCCTTCAAAGTGCTGTACCGCATCGTACAGATTGAACCCGGCATACGCGGCAATCGCGATGCTGGCGAGAATGGCAATGAGGCTGTAATACCCAACAGGCACGAAGCCCAGAATGTTGAATAAGAACGCGAAAAAGGACGCGACTAGCCCAAGCGGCAGCCAAACGACGCTGACTGCATAAAGGAATTTCAAGTAGGGCACATGCACTTTCAACCACTGGCGCAGGACTAACCAGCCGATCGCGCTGCCACCCATCACGCAAGCGACATAGAACGGGACACCGAGCAGCAGCATCACGAATCCGCTGGCGAAATTGAAAATGCGCTGAATACCGGCGGCGTTCAGCGCTGCTGTGATGCGCGCGTCGACATTCCACAATGTAAACGCCAGCAGCAATGTTTGCAGCAGACCGACAAACACCGCGTACAGGAGGAATCGCCACCAACTTGCACGCTCGATCTCGTTGGCATAGGCTTGGCTGCGGCGCGTCAGGATACGCAGGCTTCCACGCAGCAGCGATAGGCCGCCGCGCAAAATACTGCCGACACTCATGCGGGCGGGTGCGCCCGGAATGTCGAAGGGGAGCGCGAAACCGCTGTCGCCGGGGGCCGCACCCAACAACGATCCTGCATCCGGGGCAAGCGGGCGGATCGTGCTGCTGACAGAAACTTTTTGGCTGGCAGGTTTGGCTGACGGCACTTCTCCCGTCCCCGAAATGCGTGACAATAAATCCTCATCGCCTTCCGATGCAGCAATTTTCGCGGCCCGCGCCGACGAATTTCGCTTCAAAGGGGCGAAACTACCCGGATCCGGCAGTTCTTCTTCCACCTCATCACGAAAGATCAGCGTTTTGTCGCTGGTGTATTCATCCGGATTGACATAAGACGAATATGGATCATTCCATGAGGACGAATAGCTTGAAGGTGCATCCCATGATTGAAAGACAGGAGACTCTTCTGGTTCAGAAGGCTGGACAGGGGCTGCCGGTGGGGGTGGTACGGGTGTAGAGGGTGAGTCGATCGATTTGGTGCGGTTCAAACGTGCTTGTAACGATGCAGGTCGATATTCCGGCGCACTTGACGATTGTGGCGAGGGGGCTGCTGGTGCTGGCGGTTGCGGGGGCGGTGTTGGCGTTTGAACCGGGGGGGTGATCAACGGCCCCGTGGAGGGTGGAGTCAGCGGCCCAGTGCTTCGGGTAACGACCACACTTTGTTCTTTAGCAATGAGCTTATCCAAAATATCGCGCGCCTTGGCGTTGTTCGGATTGAGTTCAAGCACGCGCTCCAAATAACGTTTTCGCATGAACGGATCAGTATCCGCTGCTGCGAGATAAAACCAAGCCTGTTCATTGTATGGATTGAGATCGACGACTTGTGAGAGCGCTTGAATGGCGCCTTCACGATTGCCGCTCTGTAACGCGGCGACTCCTGACCGGAGCAGTTCTACTTCCGATGCCATGCGCCTGCCTGCCCTTACTGAAGAATCCGACTAGGCTTTCTTGTGTCCATTATACGAAGGAAACAGAGTTCTAACCGTATTTTAGCGTGAATCTACGACCAATTTCCTGACAGAACACCTGTGTTCAAGTAAAATTTAAGGAATAATGCAAAGGATTTAACAGGCATGACCTTCCGTAAATCATTTATCGCCGTGGCTGGGAATATTGGAGCCGGGAAAAGCACGCTGGTTCGACTGCTCTCAAACTCATTGGGATGGGAACCTTTTTACGAGGCGGCAGCCGAAAACCCTTATCTGGCAGATTTCTACGCCGATATGCACCGCTGGAGTTTTCATTCGCAGGTCTTTTACCTTGGTAAGCGGCTTGAGCATCACCGCCAGTTGATCGATCACCCCAGCAGCGTGGTGCAGGATCGCACGGTGTACGAGGACGCGGAAATCTTCGCCCGTAACTTGTACGAGCAGGGGCAAATGAGCGAACGCGATTATGATGCGTATCGCCGTTTGTATCACGCGGTCAGCAGTTTCCTTCCCCCTCCACAGTTGATCGTGTATCTGCGCGCAAGCGTCGATACATTGGCACAGCATATTCAGCGACGTGGACATGATTACGAGCGCGATATTCCACTCGATTATTTGCAGCGGCTGAACCGCCTTTACAATGAGTGGATTGAGGATTGGACGGTTTGCCCGGTGCTCACTATCGATATGGATCGATTGGATTTTCAGCACAACGCGGAAGATTTGCGGGGAATTGAAGAACGCGTACAGGCTCAGCTTTCACGCGTATAACCGACACCCTTCACATCGACAAGAAAACGCGCCGGATCGCAACGTTGCGATCCGGCGTGTTTTGTTTACTGGCGGAATTCCGTATCGCTTACGGGCTTACAATCGGCAGCCCGGAGCAATCGCCCGTGACCGTTGCAGAACTGCCGAAGGTGCTGGTCTGAATCCATGCACCGCCGTAGTTGGTGTGCCACCACGAGTTATCAGCAAGACGACCGGTGGGGATCAACTGATAGCTGTTCTGCGTCTGATCATAGAGATTAGATATATCCGTATTCGGGATCGAGTACACGTAGGTGGGCGTGTTGATCGTGATCAAGCAGGGGCCGCTTGGCGGTACTGCCGTCGGCGGTGCGGGCGGCTGTGTAGGCTGCGCGGGCAGCGGCGTAGCGGTGGGCTGCACGGGGATGATCGGCGCAGGCGGTTGGATCGTTTGGAGTGCCGCGCAATCTCCCTGAGTGGTCACGACGGCTGCGGAGACCCAGCCGAAGACCGTACCATATTTGACGTTATAGAAGGCGGTATCGGGCGAAATGCCAATCACATCTGCAAATTGGCCGCCGGGAAGTGCGCCGAGAATTTGCGCCTGCACGTTGGCCGATTGGCGAATGTTGACGCCACCCGCCGGAATTGGTGTGATGGTGCAGATCGTGCCGCTTGCGCTCACTTCAGGTGTCGTGACCGGGGGAATCGCGGTTGGAACGGGCTGACCGCCTACGTTGGAGTCTTGAATCATCACGGTATCGCAGGTGTTCAGCGCGGCTGGGGTGAAGCAGATCGTATAGGGATCGGCTTGACCGGGGGCGCTCGGCGTGATCTCAAGCTGGTAAGTACGGATTCCCGTGGGCAGATGAATACGACCGCCCAGCGTCGCCGACGACAACACGGCGATCACCTGCCCGGTCAGCGGATCGGTCAGGCGCGCATTCACACCGTGATCGGTCAGATCGGTAAAGATCAAGACGTTTGCTGGTTCATCTAAGCCTTGGAATACATAGAGGGCGAGCGCGCTGGCCCCGGTGTTGCTTTGAATACCCGCAGCGGGCGCAAGCACCTGCGGGACGATATCCACTTCACTTTCCACAAGGACGATCAGGTTGCCGGTCGCCCCATTGGACGCGCTCACTTCGACTTGATAGGTTCCGGCGGCCAGCACCGCGTTCAATACCGCAACCGCATCGCCTGCCGCATTCGGTTGATCGGCAATTACGGCCCCGTTTTGCACCACACGAATCGCTGCGTGGATATTTTCGCTGAGCACTTGCAGTGTGACTGCTTTTGCGCCGGTTAGCGTGTAATCGAAGCGCAGGACATCGGTGCTTTGGACGATTTGACCGACGGACGGCTGGCCTACTGTGAGGATGGGATTAGGGGCCTGTTGGGCATACCCTGTGACGGCGGCAGACAGTATGAGCAGCATGAGGGCAGCCGCAAACAGTCTCAATCGGCGCATTATCGTAATCCTTTTGTTTAGATTTGATGTCTTTGATTGTACGGGAAACTTCAACGCATTCGTGTAGAAGACCGATATAAACTTCTAAATAAGTTGTAGGGGAAAGCCTCATCGATGCCCAAGCCCCTCCTTTTTTTGTGGGAATTGACGAATCTACATGGACAAAACTAGCGCAATCCACTAAAATCAATTTCATCACTTTGAACAGATTAATCTGATCAATCCAATTGTTGGTTCCAAGTATGCCGCATATCGATCTTGAATCTGACTTGCTGGACTATATCGTCAAGCATGGTTTCCAGCCCGGTGATCGTTTGCCGACGATCAATGAGCTGCAAGAGAAAGACCAGCTCGGCATTAGCATTAGCAAAGTGCGCGAGCAGCTCGAAGTCGCCCGGGCATTGGGCTTGGTAGAAGTCCGCTCAAAAACCGGGATGCGGATGAAAGAATACAGCTTTGCCCCGGCTGTCCGCCTCAGCCTATTTTGCGCACTGGCCTTTGATCCGCACAACTTTGAATTTTTCAGCCAACTTCGCAACCACATCGAAAGCGCCTTTTGGGAAGAAGCCTGTGTCCGTTTGACGGATGAAGACAAGGCCGAGATGCGCGCGTATGTAAATGCGGCCCGTCAAAAGCTGATGAGCGCGCACATCGTCATCCCCAATGAGGAGCACCGTCGTTTCCACCTGACCGTGTTCAAACGGTTGGAAAACCCGTTCGTGATGGGGCTGATGGAAGCGTATTGGGATGCTTACGAAGCGGTTGAATTGAACCTGTATGCCGATTATGACTATCACCGGCGGGTATGGGACTATCACGAACAGATTTTGGATGCGATCTGCGGTGGGGAGTACGAGCGCTCACGCCAGCTCTTCATAGAACACACGCAGTTACTTCGCCATCAGCCGCGTATGCAAAATATGGAGCGCGCGGCTGCTCCACTGAATACAACCTCCCCTTAGCTTTGACTCAGGAGTCCGAACAGGAGCAAATTAACCCACTATGGTAGTTGATATTCAAACAAACACTCAAAGACAGTACGAAGGCCAGTCCGTCGTCAACGACTTCAGCATTATGGTGGCGACAAAAAACGGTTCCGGGAGTCAAACCTCGAATGCCGTCATTATTCGCTCGTTGTTCCGCATGGGCATTCCGGTGAGTGGGAAGAACCTTTTCCCGTCGAACATCAAGGGGCTGCCGACGTGGTACACCATCCGCGCCAGCAAGGATGGCTATATTGCCCGCCGCCCCACGCCGGAAATCGCCGTGACCTTCAATCAAGATACGGCGGCGGAAGACATTGCCAACCTGCCGAGCGGCGGTGTGGCGATCATCCCGTCTGACTGGAAATGGGGCCGCAGCCGCCCTGACATCACTTACTATGAAGTACCGGTCAAGGAATTAATCACGCAGGCGCAGATCCCGACCGACTTCCGCGATCGTATTTCGAACATGGTATACGTCGGTGCGGTGGCGGCTATGTTTGATCTGCCGCTGGACGCGATCAACCGCGCGCTGCTCGATCAGTTCAACAATAAGCCGAAGCCCACGGCGATGAACTTCGGCGTGGCTGAATTGGCTTATAACTGGTGCAAGGCTAACCTCGCCAAGGTGGATCCGTTCCGCTTTGAGCCGATGAACAACACCGCCGGTAAGATCCTCATCGAAGGCAACGAAGCGGCTGCCCTTGGCACGCTGTTTGGCGGTGTGGGTGTGGTGGCGTGGTATCCGATTACGCCTTCGACCAGCCTTGTTGATGGCATCATGGAAAACCTTGATCTGCGCGTAGACCCCGAAACCGGCAAGAGCACCGTCGCGATTGCGCAGGCGGAAGACGAACTCGCCGCGATCGGCATGATCATTGGTGCGGGTTGGGCAGGCGCACGTTCCATGACCGCGACGAGCGGCCCCGGCGTCAGCTTGATGGCGGAATTCACCGGACTGGCCTATTTCGCGGAAATCCCGTGTGTGATTTGGGATGTGACCCGTATGGGGCCGAGCACCGGTCTGCCGACGCGTACCAGCCAAGGCGACCTGATTTTCCTGTATTTCCTCGGTCACGGCGATACACACCACCCGGTACTGCTGCCCGGCAGTGTCAAGGAATGCTTTGAATTCGGCTGGCGCGCGCTGGATTATGCCGAACAGCTTCAGACGCCTGTGTTCGTGATGAGCGACCTCGACCTTGGCATGAACCTGTGGATGAGCGATCCGTTTGAGTACCCGGATCAGCCGATCAACCGTGGCAAAATGCTCGATGCCGAAAGTCTCGCGACATTCCTACAAGAGCACAATAACGAGTGGATGCGCTACAAAGACTATGATGGTGATGGTGTTGGCTATCGCACCGTCCCCGGCACCAATCACCCGCGTGCGGCGTATTTCACGCGCGGCACCGGTCACAACGAAGGCGCCGTCTACAGTGAAAAGAGTGATGACTGGGTGAAGAATCTGGCGCGTCTCCGTCACAAGATGGAAAACGCCCGCGATGTGCTGCCGCAGCCGATCGTCGATCAAGACGCAGCGAAGAAAATCGCCATTCTCAGCTATGGGTCGAATGACCCGGCGATTGCCGAAGCGCGCGACCTGCTGGAAGCAGCGGGCATCCAGACGAACTATATGCGCGTCCGTGCACTGCCATTCGCGCACAACGTCCGTGATTTTGTCCTCGGTCACGAGCGGGTGTATGTGATCGAAAACAACTTCGACGGCCAGATGGCGCAAATCCTTCGCATGGAACTGCCGGAAGACAACCGTCACATGATTTCGCTGGCGTGCGGTGATACGCTGCCGATGACGGCACAGTGGGTGTTCGATCAAATTATGACCGTGGAAAAGAAGGCGTAAGGAACGAACGATGCCAAACGCACTTGGACTTGAACGTCAGGATTATCGCGGCGCAACCAGCACTCTGTGCCCCGGCTGTGGCCACGACTCGATTTCCAACCAGATCATCAGCGCGGCGTATGACCTGTCGCTGCCGATGTACCGTGTGGCGAAGTTCAGCGGGATCGGCTGCTCCAGCAAGACGCCCGCCTACTTCCTGAAGGGCTCGCACGGCTTTAACTCGGTGCACGGTCGCATGCCGTCGGTGGCAACGGGTGCCATGATCGCCAACAGCGACCTGATCGCGGTCGGCGTCAGCGGTGACGGCGATACGGGCAGCATTGGTTTCGGCCAATTCAAGCACTTGATCCGCCGCAACGTGCCGATGGTCTACATCATCGAAAACAACGGTGTGTATGGCTTGACCAAGGGCCAATTCAGCGCCACTTCGGACGAGGGTCAAGAACTGAAGTATTACGGTCGCAACGAACTCCCGGCGATTGACCTGTGCCTTGAAGCGATCATCGGCGGCGCGACGTTCGTCGCTCGCAGTTTCAGTGGTGACGCGAAGCAGGCGCAGACGTTGATCAAGGCGGCGATGAGCCACCGTGGGACGGCGGTCATCGACATCATCAGTCCCTGTGTGACCTTCAATAACGACCCGAAGGGCAACAAGAGCTACGATTACGGCAAGAAGAACGAAGTCGCACTGCACGAAATCGACTTCATGCCGAAGGGCTATGTCCCCGCCAAGGAAGAAATCACGGTGGGCGACTACTCCGAAGGCGAGACGATTCAGGTGGAAATGCACGATGGTTCGTTCATCAGCCTGAAGAAGCTAGACAACGACCACGACCCGCGCAACCGCGCTTCGGCGATCGCGACGCTGGAAAAGGCCGGGAATGAGCAGTTGTTCCTGACCGGCTTGATCTACTACGAAGAACCGCGCCCGACCTTCACCGATACGCTGCATGTAGTTGATACGCCGCTGGCACAGCTTCCGGTTGAGAAACTGCGCCCGTCGCGCGATGCACTGGCCAAGCTGATGGCCGACCATATGTAATTTGTTTCCAGTCGGACTCTTCCGAATGGATCAAAGGCGGGGCCATGAATTGGTTCCGCCTTTTTTGTTCCCGAAGGATCGGCATAACGCGGAAAGGGCGTGGGGCTTGCTGGACAAAATCGCCATAATTTCGGATGTACACGGCAATAAGGTGGCGCTGGAAACGGCGCTGCATGATATTCGCGGGCGTGGTATCAACCTCATCTACAACTTGGGCGATCTGATTGGAAAGGGCGCACGTTCCGATCTTGTCGTTGATCGCTGCCGGGAGGTGTGTCAGGTGATTGTGCGGGGCAACTGGGATGATGCGCTTATCAAAGAAGATGACGATCCTGAAGCAAACTGGTATCGCCAGCAGCTTGGCAAGGAGCGACTCGCCTATCTAGACAGCCTGCCCGCTGTACATGATTTCTGGCTGAGCGGAAAGCGCATCCGGCTTTATCACGCAAGTGAAGAGAGCGTGTATAAGCGTGTTCAGCCGTGGCATCCGCCGGAAGTGCATCGTGCGATGTTCAACAACACGCTTTTCACCGGGCTGGACTGCCCTGAGCCGGATGTCGTGGGTTATGGCGATATTCACGCCGCGTTCATGCTGCCTCTGCCGGATGATCCCAAGGTCTTGTTCAATACGGGGAGCGTAGGCAACCTGGCTTGACCTGCCGCTGGCGACTTATGCCATTCTGACCGGTCGGCTTGACAGCCAGAAACCAGACCTGTTTTCGATTGACTTTGTACGACTGCCTTATGATATTGAGGCTGAGATCGACGTGGCGCGGAAGGTCAATGTCCCTCATGTAGAAGCATATGCGGTCGAACTGCGAACGGCTGTCTATCGGCGGCGGCAGAAAGCGTCTCAGTAAGGGAGGGCGGGTCTCAGACTCGCCCCTACAACTACATTTCTTGAAGGGAATGTCGTTACGCGATCATCCTTTAACGCTGCCTGCGGTTAGCCCGCCGACTAGATAGCGCTGTGCCAAGATGTATACGATCACGACCGGGATTGCCATCAATAGGGATGCCGCCATCAGCCGCCCCCAAGGATAAATATCGCCGAAAACCAACAGTTGCAGACCTACCGGGAGCGTTTTCAAGTTATCGCTGGTGATGAAAACGAACGCATACAAAAACTCATTCCATGCGTTGGTGAAGGCAAAGAGTGTTACCGACAGGAGTGCAGGCGCAGCAAGGGGCAGTGTGACGCGCCAGAAAGCGCCAAAACGTTTGGCTCCATCGATGAGCGCGGCTTCTTCAAGTTCGACAGGAATTGAGCGGAAATATCCCATCATGACCCACGTTGCAAACGGCATCAGAAACGTTGGGTAGGTAATGATGAGCGACGCGTAGGTATTGATCACGCCTAGATCGGTCAGGATTCGGTACAGCGGTATAAAAAGTAGGGAGGCGGGTAGCAAATAGGTGATCAGCAGCACGGTCGTCAGCAGGCCCGCGCCCAAGAATTTAAGCCGCGCCAACGCATAGGCGGCAAGCGCCGCGATGAAGACCGAAAGCGCGGTGCTGGTGGTGGCGACAATGAACGTATTGCGGAACCATGTCAAAAATGGGGTATCCGTAAGCAGTGTTCGGTACTGTTCGATTGTCCACGGATTCGGGACAAATATAGATGTGAACCGTTGAATTTGAAGATCCGTCTTAAAGGACGTGATCAGAATCCAGTAAAACGGGAACAGCACAAAGATAAATACCGGAATCAGCAGTAGAAGGCGGGTTCCGAGTGCGATGGTCTCCCATTGAGAACGCTTCAACCTTGACTGACCATCGGCGGTTCTGGGTAGAAGCGGCTTGATCATCGCGTTCAAGATGACCAACAGCCACTGAAACGGCAGCAGCACAATATCGAGCACCAGCCCTATCCCGCGATCAGCCCAGTTCCCAATCCAATCCAGCAGGGTTTCTTTTGTTCGTACCTGCCCCTGTTCGCTGGGGCGCATCACCCGTGCTAAAAGGAAAATAATGACCGCTAAAAAGGGTGCGACGCTCAAGGCAGTGGCGACGCCGGGGCCGAATCGCAGCCCGATAATCGCCTTTTCGTAGGCAAGAATCGAGAACAGGCGCGTCGCTCCACCGGGGCCGCCGCCCGTCATCAGATAGATTAGCCCGAATGTATTGAACGTCGATATGAAGGACAGCAGCAGCGTCGTGATGATGACATAGCGAAGACCGGGCATTGAGATGTGACGAAAGCGCTGGATCACGTTCGCGCCATCG
>JAXLWG010000010.1:0-148456 GCA_046328615.1 Anaerolineae bacterium
TCCCGGTCGCATAGACCGCTTCGACCAACTGCTGCTGCACTCCCGGCAAATCGAGAACAGCGCGGTCGATCGACTCGCCGGTTGTGGATCCCGGTGCAAGTCCACTCTTGTCACCGACGACCACAATGGCAATTTCCGCTTGGCTGGCGATCGCCGCCGCTTCTGCGAAACCGCTCGTATCGTCGCTCAGAATAGCACAGCCGTGGGCGTACAAAACTTCAGCGTTCGGTGCAGCCAACTGCTTGATGCCCTGCAAAATGGTAACCGTGGGCGGGAAATGATCCGTCCAATCGACCACTTCTTCATGAGCAGCAGTCGGCGCATCCGGGCTGACATTCGGGTTAAACATATGCTCAAAGTGAGACGGGTAGTGGTAGTCGCCTTGCATCAAGCGTGCACTGTCCGCGCTGGGGCCAATCACGGCGATTTTGCGGAGCGACTTGGACAGCGGCAGCAGCGATCCTTCATTCTTCAGCAGCACCAGCGATTTCCGGGCAATCTGGCGCGACAGCTCAACCGTGGATGGTTTGGCGAAAATTTCGGGCGTAAGCCCTTCATCTACGTAGGGGTGGTCGAAGATCCCCATTTCGAATTTCGTCGAGAGCACGCGCTTGACGCAGGCATCTACGAGCGACATCTCAATGCTGCCGCTTTCCAGCCCACTCAACAGCGGATCGCCGTAGCCATTCGGCGTGGGAAGCTCAATATCCATGCCAACTTCGAGCGCCATCCGTGCCGCTTCGGTTCGATCGGTTGTCAAGTGGTGATAATCCACGAACTGCGCGATCGTGAAGTAGTCGGAAACGACGAGGCCCTTGAAGCCCCATTCATTACGCAGAATATCGACCAACAGTTCTTTAGATGCCCCGCACGGAATGCCGTCGAGTTCCTGATAGCCATTCATGATGGTGGCGAGATGACCCTCTTTGATCGCCGACTTGAACGGCGTCAAATAGATTTCGCGCAGCTCGCGCGGGGGGATGTGCGCAGGTGCCCAGTTCATACCGCCTTCGCTGGCTGCATAACCGACGAAATGCTTAGCCGTCGCCGCGATCCCGGTCTTGGGGTTATCTCCTTGCAAACCACGTACATAAGCGGTGCCCATCGCGCTGATCAGGAAAGGATCTTCGCCATAAGTTTCTTCAACACGGCCCCAGCGTGCATCGTGGGCAACATCCAATACGGGTGCCAAGGCATGATGCGATCCAATGGCGCGGAGTTGTTCGCGAATCGCATCTGTCATCGCCCTGATCAACTCAGGTTCCCAAGTGGCCGCTTGACCGATCGACTGAGGAAACGTCGTGGCTCCCCGCATCAAGATGCCCGCGCAGCTTTCCTCATGGATCATCGCTGGGATGCCCAACCGTGTCTGCTCGATGATATAGCGCTGAATCTGATTGGCGAGCACAGCCACACGGGGCGGACTGACCAGCGCGTTTGCCCCCAAACGCGAGATCTGTCCAACCCCATGTTTTAACAGTTCAGGCTTTCGTTCTGGCCTGAACTGCCGCTGTTCATCGAGGAGGGCAATCGCCCAGACTCCCCATAACTGCGCAGCCTTTTCCGCCGGATTCATCTCCGCCAGTAATGCTTCAACACGCTCGGTCACCCCAAGCGTCTGATCCCGAAAATTAGTCATGACGCGAAACCTTTATCCCTTAAGTTCGCCGCCGGTTAAACCGGTCACAATATAGCGCTGCGTGAAGATGTAGAAAAGAACCGCCGGGACGATGAGCAAGGACACGAATGCCATGACACGCCCCCAGTCTGTTCCATACTGGCCTTGAAACTGCATAATGCCCAGCGTGAGCGGCCACTTCGAATCGTCGGTCAGCACCAGCAGCGGCAGAAAATACTCGTTCCAAGACACGATCGTTTGCAGCACAATGATGGCACCCAGTGCCGGACGGGCAAGCGGCAGCAGGACGAACCAGAAAAACCCTAGGGTGCCGCAGCCATCAATATAAGCCGCATCTTCAAGTTCGGAAGGAATCGCACGGAAAAATCCGCGTAAGATAAGCGTGCTGCCGGGGATGCCAAAGGCTACCAGTGGAAGGATCACCCCGAAGTAACTGTCTATCAGTCCTAACTGCCGCACCTGAATGAACACAGGCAGAAAGGCGATCGTCACAGGGAACAACAGGCCCAACGTGAAAAAATTGAAAATGACTTCACGTCCAGTGAAAACCAGACGGCTGAACACGAATGCCAGCAGCGCCGACGAGGTGACCGTAAGGCTAACGGTGCCGATGACGATGATGGCGCTGTTAAGGAGCTGCCGCCAAAAAATCGGGCTGCTGAGAATACCGATGTAGTTTTCCCATCGGGGCACGGTCGGCAGACCAAACGGCTCATTGAAGAGCTCGCCTGTCGTTTTCAGACCACCAAGGACGGCGGTCAGAATTGGCCCCACAATAATCAGCGCCAGCGCGATCAAGACCGCATATTGAAGCGAACGAGCCGCCCAAAACCGTAGGGGAAGCGGGCGTCTGCGGGATGTACGAGTGATTTCGTTTGTCAAGGTTGCCATTAGAGCCTCGTTCCTAGACCGAACCCGCATAATCGCGGCGCATCACGGTGCGTTGATAACCAATCGAGAATACCAGCGAAATCGCGAAGATAATCACGGCGACGGCGCTTCCAAAGCCAAGGTTGAAGCTCTTGATTCCGAAGCGGTACATGTAAGTGGCCATGACCTGCGTTGCGTTGGCGGGTCCCCCGGACGTGAGAATCCAGATCAATACGAATTGGTTCAGTGATCCAAGGACAGAGAGGTAGACCGTCAAACGGATAGTGGGTGCAAGCAGTGGCAGCGTGACGTAACGCAGTACCTGTAATTCATTTGCGCCGTCAATGCGTGAGGCTTCTTCGATCTCTCCGTTGATGGATTGAAGCCCTGCCATATACAAGATCATGTGCAGCCCGAAATACTTCCACGTGATCACGAAGAAAACGGCCAGAAGCGCAATATCGCGGTTTGCCAGCCATCCCTGTGGGACGTAATTCGGAAAAATGGTGCTCAACACGGTGTTGAGCATCCCGCCGCCGGGATTGTAAACAAACGTCCAAATAATGGCGGTGATAATTTCGGAAAAAACATACGGCATAAAGAAAATGCTGCGGAAGATCGCGCGTCCCGGCAGTTTTCGACCGACCATGAGCGCCAATGACATCGCCAGCGGAAGCTGAATGCACAGCGACAGCGAGGTAATGAGCAGACTGTGAATGACAGAACTCTGGAAGACCTCATGCGAAAAAGCGCGTTCATAATTGCCAAACGCGAAGTAATCGGTTAATGGGCCCAACCCATTCCAGTCGTAAAGGCTGTAGTACGCTGCCTGAACGATCGGAATGATCAAGAACAAGGTATAGACAATAGCTCCCGGAATAATGAACAGCGCAATGGTGAGCATCTGATCATTCTTCGTACGCGGGCGTTCTTTAAGATCCGTCCGCTCACGGGAGGTAAAGCGAAAACGTGGTGTCGATCGGGTTCCCATTCAAAGGTCCTCTCACATCAACTGAGGGCAGGCATCGGGTTGGGTAAGGAGCACCAAACGGTACTCCTCACCCCTCTTACACGCTGATTGTCTATAGTTCGAACGAGGCAACGTCCTCGATACTTTGAGCAGCATCCGCCGGGGTCAGCGTCCCCACGAAGAGGCCTTCGACGCCGTCCAGAACGGCCTGAGCGACCGCCGGGGGCAGGAACTGGTCATAGTACAACTGGTAGTATTCGGCGTTGTTACGGGCTGCCAATACCTGCTGGAGCAGCGGGTCAGTCACCGAGTCTTCCGTGCCAGCGACCGTGGGGATGAAGCCAATGTTGAGCGCAACATAGCGTTCCTGAACTTCGGGCGTCGTCAGGAAGCGGAGGAAATCGACGGTTTCGTCGGGGGCATTCACACCAACCGCAATGCCGTCACCGCCGCCGAGCACATCCGTCGGGCCACCAGCGCCACCTTCCACCGACGGGAAGGGGAACCAACCGAGTTCACCTGCGGGCAGGCCTTCACCACTGGTGCTGTTGCCCTGCTGAACGCCGGGTGCCCACTGGCCCATCAGTTCCATCGCGGCTTCGCCGTTACCGACCAAACCAGCTTCCTGACCATAATTCATCGCCATGAAGTCCGTCTGGAACGGTTCAAGGGCGATCAGTTCCTGAAGGCGATCACCGGCTGCCACGAAGGGCGCATCGGCGAACGAGCCGCTGCGGGTATACGCTGATTCAAAGGCTGCCTGCCCGCCTTCGCGAATCGCCAGATACACCCACCAGAAGTGACCCGGCCATTTGTCACGGCCACCAAGGGCGATCGGGGTAATGCCTGCATCCTTGAGGAGCTGCACGTCAGCAAGGAATTCAGCCCACGTCGCCGGGGTACCTTCGATGCCCGCTTCTGCGAACAGACGGGTGTTGTACCAGAAACCGACGGCACCGAACGTCATCGGGACGCCATAGTACGCGCCGTTATAGCTGTACAGATTCAGCGCTGCTTGCGTATTGAACGAATCGCGCCATGCATTGTCATCGGCGGTCATTTCCGCGCTGATGTCACGCAGCAGACCCGCTTCGGCATAGCTCCACATCACGCCGCCGCCCCAGCTCTGGAACAGATCCGGCGGATCGCCCGACTGCATGACGGTCGCAAGGCGTTCTTTGAAGGCTTCGTTTTCGAGGTGCGTCAGTTCAATGGTGACACCCGGGTGGGCATCCATGTATTCCTGCGCCAGCGTTTCCGCCAATGCGGGCAGTTCCGGCGGCGTCGTATAAATCGTCCACCAGTCAATCGTGACATTATCTTGTGCAGCGACCACTCCAACCGAGAGGAGTGCCAATGTTGCGAAAAGTACAGCAGTCAATAGGCCTTTACGAACGTTCATCTCTCTCCTCGAAATTCATTATAGGTTACTTGCAAGCGTTTGCAGAATTGCGCGCAAAATTCGTTCGGTCGGTTAACACTCCTTTCGTCAGCTAACCCCGTCTGGCCTAAGGCCGGGGCGGGGCACACGAGTCGCGGATGACAAGCTCGGTTGAGAGTGTCACCCTGCGCGCCTCGTTTTCGGGTTCTTCCAGTCTTTCAAGAAGGAGCCGAACAGCAACCTGCCCAATTTGGACAAGCGGCTGGCGAACTGTCGTAAGTTTTGGATAGGTCAGCGATGCAAGTGGAATGTCGTCAAATCCAACAACGGATACGTCATCGGGGATGCCTAACCCAGCTTCATGAATGGCATCGAGTACGCCGAAAGCAGCCAAGTCATTCGAGGCAAAGATAGCCGTAGGTCGCTGCGCAAGCGCAATCAGTTGGCGCGCACCTAGGTAGCCACTTTTGGTCGTGTAATCCCCTTCAGCAATCAACGCGTCATCGTAAGGGAGCTGATGATACTGCAAGGCAGCACGGTAGCCGTCAAGGCGCTCACGGGCACTGTTGAGCTGAAGATGGCCGGTAATCAGGCCAATCCGCCGGTGCCCAAGTTTGATCAGGTGTGAGATGGCATCATACGCACCCTGCCAGTTGGTCGCATCCACAGACGAACTGTTGTACTTCGTATCCAGTTGATCGACCAGCACGTAAGGGAAATTCTGCGTTGGCAGCGCTTGAAGATAATTCTGCGCGTTATGAGGGACAAGCAGGAGAAGACCATCAACCAACCCATTGGCAATCGTCTTCACATACAGCGATTCTTTGCCTTGAAAACGGTGCGTCGTATACAGCATTAAATCGTAATCAGATCGGGCAAGCTCTTGGTCAATCCCGCTGACGATTTCGCTGATATAACCGTTATCCAGTCCGGGAACAAGCACCCCGATGATCTGTGTCCGGCCTCCGGCGAGGCTGCGCGCCTGAATATTGGCGACATAGCCCAAACGCTCTGCCGCTGCCAACACTTTTTCGCGGGTGGAGCCTTTGACAAAGTCAAAATCATTCAATACGCGTGAAACGGTCGAATAAGACACCCCGGATTCACGAGCGACATCAAGGATAGTGACTTTAGAATTCTTTTTGCGGTTGCTTTCCACAATCTGCGTTCCCAAAGAATTGGTGTGTATTCAGCAAATATCCTGACCGCATCTTTTCACACTTGCCGCAAGCCGTAAATTGCAAGCGTTTGCAAAAACAGTAGCACTTTCTGAAATCACTGTCAAGGATTTCGATCGATTTCGACATGCATTCTGCGCTAGTTCATCAAACACTTGAGAGTTTTGCACAAACTGCCGCTTGGAATAGAAAACCGAAAGCTGCAAGCGCTTGCAAGAATAGTCTCAGTAGATAGCAAAACACCCTACGATTCTTGCCACAATCGCAGGGTGTTCAATGAAGAAATTTTCAAGTGGATAGGATTCAGGCAGCGGGTACGGTCACCTTGCCATCGGACGGATCGAGGCTGAACCGTTCATTTCGGTCATCATAATCGATCAGCTCAGCGTAGCGCCCCCACTCGATGGCGGTGTCGAGCTGGCGAGTCGCAATCTCATCCGGGAATTCAGGGAGCAGCGCGGTGTAAAAGACACGCCACGGCAGCGATTGATCATCATCCGCCCGCAGCATATCCATGATCCACTTGATCATGGGCAAGCGCCGCGCGCGGTTGGCGAACAGTTCTTTTCGCGTCAAAATGGATGCGTCCGCAAACGCCTGCCCCAATGGGGTGATCTGGATGTCTCCGGCATTGACAGTCGCAAACCCCATCAGCTCCGCCATTTCGATCGTCTGTACCAAGTCGGTCATCTCAACGCCGAGATCGCCATCCAGCTTATAAATATCATGGGATTGGTGCCCGCTCATCTCCAAATGTTCGAGCAAACCCGCCAGCGCTTGAACCGATGAATGCGGCAGGATACGCGTAATACCCGGTGTGCCGGGTGCCGTTCCCATCTCTCGAATTTCGTCGGGTTCGGTACGCCCGGCGATCGCTGCATAAATGCGATCCATCAGCGATTCGAAGCCTGCCTCTTTGCGAGTACGCGGATGCGGCAGCGTCACGGCAAATTCGGTCACAATGTGCCCCGGCTCTTTTCCCATCACCACGATTCGATCTGCCATCGAGATCGCTTCTTCGATATTGTGACTGACCATCAGAATTGCCTTGATGGGCAGCCGTCCACTCGTCCACAGTTCCATCAATTCACCGCGCAGCGATTCCGCACTGAGAACATCAAGCGCGCTGAAGGGTTCATCAAGACAGAGCAGTTCCGGCTCAACAGCGAGTGCCCGTGCGAAACCAACTTTTTGCCGCATCCCGCCGGAAAGCTCGCGTGGATAGGCACTTTCAAAACCGTCTAATCCCACAAGATCTACCAGCTTTTCAGCCTGTGTAAACCGCGTTTTTGAGAGATCGCCGCGTGCTTCTAGGGCGAGTGCAACATTGTCCAAGACACTCAACCATGGGTACAACGCGAACGTCTGAAACACCATCGTCGAATAAGGGTTAACGCCGTTGACCGGTTTCCCACGATAATCGACTTTGCCTTCGGTCGGCGGGATCAGCCCGGTAATCATGCGCAGCAGCGTGCTTTTTCCGCAGCCTGAAGGCCCAAGCAGTGCGACGAACTCGCCTTCATGGATCGTCAGGTTGATGTCCTTCACGGCGGTAAACTGCCGGTCGCCGCGTCCGTAGACCTTCGTCACATGCTCAACTTGCAGCAGGGTTTCTTTCGTGGTCATGTTTCAACCTCTTTTCGGCTACTGATCCATACGGAAGCGGTTTTCGGCAACACGGTATAAACGCCGCCAGACAAAGCGGTTCACGGTGACGACCAGCAGAATCATCGTCAGTGTGGAAGCAAGCAGCAGGGCGTAATTCCCCTCGGCTGTGGCAGAAGTGATCAGCGCGCCCAACCCGGTAACACGGCTCACTTCTCCCCCAAACGACGTGAATTCTGCGACGATACTGGCATTCCACGCGCCGCCGCTGGAAGTGATCAATCCCGTGACGATATAGGGGAACAACGCAGGCAGAATCAGCGTTCGCCAGCGTTTCCAACCTTTCAAGCGCATCAAGTCACTGGTGTACTGCAAATCCTGCGGAATGGCCGACGCCCCAGCGATTACGTTGAAGAGCAAATACCACTGAGTCCCCAGCAGCATCAGCAGCACGGCAGCGATATTCGCCCCGGCGGGAACAGCCAACAATCCTAAAAGCAGCAGCGGAAACAACGCCGTTGCGGGAATCGACGCCGCGATTTGCACCAACGGTTGAAGAATGGATGCTGCACGCGGATTCGTGCCGATCAACACGCCCACCGGGATCGTCCATGCGAGGGCAATCCCAACCGCGATCATCACGCGCAGCAGCGTCGCCAACGCGCCGATCGCAATATCGCCCCATGTAGTGACCGGGAGTGTGATGAGGAGTGCGGCGGCTTGGTATACTCCATAAGCGATCCCTAATCCCAATCCGATGAGTATCAGCCAGCCCACCAGCGAACGTTTCTCGTCCTCAACCGGTTCTAGCCCAGCGATGTACTGTGGAGGAGCGCTCAAACGGCGGTTGATCTGCTGACTCAAGGGACGCATTACGCGCTGTCGGAACGCTCGTACCAGTTCAGAGCGCTGCAAACTCCTCAAAAACCATGACTCAGTCGGGTTATCGTTGCTGATCTGCGAAACTTTGAACCGTTCTGCCCACGCCAGCAGCGGCTGCCACGCCAGTTGATCGAGCACGACGATGATGAAAATGAGCGTACCGAGGCCGAGAACAAGCGCCCGTGTATCGCCTTGGCTGGCGGCAGTTTGCAGATAAGCCCCTAAACCGGGCAGGCGAAAGTCACGATCGCCAAGCGTGAAAATCTCAGCCGCCATCAGGAAAAACCACCCCCCGGCCCACGACATCACGCTGTTCCAAATCAACCCCATCGAGGCAAAGGGAAGTTCCACCTGCTTGAAGCGCATCCAGCGGCTTAAGCGAAACACTGCCGCCGCTTCGCGGTATTCAGTCGGGATCGTGCGCATGGATTGGTAGAAACTGAAGGTCAAATTCCATGCTTGGCTGGTGAAGATCAAGATGACTGCGGCCAACTCAACGGCGGCCCGTTGGGGCAAAATGGCGGTCAACCCCAGCAGCACCACCGGAAGAAATGACAAGATCGGCACCGATTGCAGGATGTCCAGCAGCGGCATAAGCCAGCGCTCGGCGCGTTTACTGCGGGCAGCCGTATAACCGTAAAAGATCGAAAACGTCATCGACAGCAGATAGGCCGCGAGCATTCGACCAACAGACAGCAGCGCGTAGAAAGGGAGCGCGGACGGATCATGGTTGATTTCCGGCCCTTGAATCACATTTGGGGTGCCAACAGCGAGGCGAATGCCCAAATAGAGCACGACCCCGATGACCAACAGAACAATGACATCCCCAAGGCCAAATAATGCCCCATCGCGTGATGGGGATCGAAAAACGCGTTCACGTAACGTCATAGAACCTCCTGCACAATCCGTGCAAGCCAGCACGACCGAAAATAACATCGGGCGCGGACAGTGGTGGGCAGAACTGAATTGTCAGCAGACGTTATTCGGCTGAGAAAACGGCTGCGCCATCAGAAAGGCGCTCCGTTCGCTCATCGTGAGGAGGTTACGAGAGGAAGTCAGGGCGCATCATTCTGATGTAAGACAAATAGGACTGCAACTAGGGCCGTCGTCCATGAATTCCTGATGCACCTTCAACCTTATCAACACCGCGTTTATGATACCCCTATTCTCATCATCAGAGCATAAAAAAGTCATTAGGTTTTCTCAGGAGGGGTTGTTTTCCATGCCAATCCCTGCCCACGCAGCTTCACCACCTCGCCGATAATCGTGATCGCTGGGGAGCCGATTCCCGCTTCCACTGCCCCATCTACGATCGTGCTGACCGTGCCTTCGATCTCGCGCTGATCGGGCAGTGTACCAGATTGAATGCACAGTGCGGGCAGCGCAGGGTCGATTCCTGAATCGAGCAAATGCGCGATAATTTTGGGCAGATACGTCACGCCCATCAGCAGTACCAGCGTTCCGGCACGTGCCGCCGCGACGAGCGCCGGGTAATCGATCTGACTTTCGAGCTTGTCGGGGTTCTCGTGCCCGGTGAACACGCTGAAAGCCCCTGCGATGTCGCGATGCGTGACCGGCACCCCGGCATAGGCAGGCACCGCGATCGCGCTGCTCACGCCGGGAACCACTTCAAACGGAACCCCTGCCGCCGCACAGTAGAGCGCTTCTTCACCGCCGCGCCCAAAGACAAACGGATCGCCGCCCTTCAATCGCACAACCAGTTTCCCGGCTTGGGCTTTCTCAACCAGCAGCGCGTTGATCTGCGGCTGCGGAATGCGGTGATCGTGCTGCGCCTTGCCCGCGTCAATCAACTCGGCATCGGGGCGCGCTTCTTTGAGGAGTTCGTGGGGAATCAGCCGGTCATAAATGATCACATCGGCGCGCCGCACCAAATTCAAGCCCTTCACCGTGATCAACTCCGGATCACCGGGGCCAGCACCGACTAGATAGACGGTTCCAATCGTTGTCATGAGTCCTCTTCAACAGCGCTGTTTGCGCTGCGTACTGCCGCGCTTAACCAATGATTACACGCCTGGGCGGGAAGTTTAGTATCCCCTAGTCGCAGGGCTGAACCAGAGCGGATGCCGTACGCAGGTATCGCACACGCTCTCACAATACGCGATCTCTCGCTGCTCATCTTCCCTTAACGATCCAAGCGGGCGATACATTCCGGTTTGGCGGGCCGCCAGGTCTGCTCAACGAGTGATGTTCGATCGCCTTCCGAGATTTTCGGCAGCTCCAGTCAGCCACATCGCGCCGGGATAAACGGTCTCGACTACAGCAGGAATATGCGCCAGATAAAGGATCTGCTTGCACCGAAGCCATCCACGGGGCAGATCGTCTAGAAGTTGCCAGTGAACGGAACGGGTTTTCGCGCACACGGGCGCGGAGCACATAACTGGCGAATCGATCACTTCCGTAATGCGGCGCATCATCCCCCCAAACGCAGACTTCATTAGCGGCTGAGATCGAAGCTGGCCAAAGCGCATATCACTCCGTCGTTCCGCGGCATGTTCGAAGTGCAGCCGAACTCCACTGTCGAAAACCGCTCCATAGGCAATTTCTATCTCATGCTTTTCGGAAATGCGGCATTCCCGCAGCCCGCGCAAGATCGCGGATGATGTCCGCATAGCCCGCTTCAAAGGCCTACTGGCGGCAGATAATACACCGTACGCCCTGAATGATGCCTTTGCGGCTCCTGCTTCAGAGTCCAAGTTCGCGCGGCACATCGATCGTCGTGTGTGACCCTGCCGCCAGAAAATACGGCATAATCAGCAGGATAATCGGCGCGCGAGTGAGCCTGTAAACCTCCGCGATCTCTGGCATATCATCCAAAAATACGGTGACGACTTCCGCCGCGATCCCTGGCATCGCGCACACGCTGGGCTTGTTCTTCTGCGGCTTTGCGGCTTTCTGGGGTGCGGCGCGTGCTGTGACCGATGATCAGCAACAGCAGCTTGATCGGGTGGCGGGACAAGACTGCGTTTGAGGAATTCTCATAGCGCAACACTGCGTTCCACAAGTTTCATGAAAATCCAGATGCTCGCTCAGAGGCGGCGTGCATAGCGAATGATCCGCCCGTTCCGTTTGGTAATGTTGCCCGTAAGGTCCCATTTCCGAGGGGATCACGGTCTGCGTGAAGTAGCCGTTGGCGGTAAAGATCGGCACAACGGTAATATCCGTTGCCGTGACCGTATTCAGAACTTGATGAAACGACGGCATTTCTTTCCAGAATGCCGCCGTAATCTCATTTGCCGTGAAATCAACATCAGCGGCGCGCAAACCGTCAACCAGATCCCAGACCATCCCGGCTGTATTTGGGCTGATGTGCGATCCGTGTCCGGCAAGGATCAAAGCGGTATGCACTGTGGGGTTATCCATTTGAAATCGTGCTTGTTGACAGGTTAGGTAAGCCCTCTATAATCGGCATTATGGGTTGATTGTGCAACTTAGAGCGGTAAGGTCAATCGTGCGTTTCTCGGCGAAGTCGATGTGTATGGCAATGTGTTGTTGTCCCCTTTCGGAAGGACACGCTGCGTCCTGCACGGATTTCGCCATTTGATGACACGCACCTTCATCGTGTGTGAATGGGAAAGCCTCGGCAGTGATGCCGGGGCTTTTTTATTACAGAGAAGGCCATTCAGGTGGTAACAAACCGGTTCCAATCGATGTGTTGGTTGAGCTGTTGTCGCCGTGATCGGTCACCGCATCATCGGTTGTGGCTCGCCTGAGTGCAGGTTCATTCAAGGTGAAATCAGCCCCGGTGATGCGCACGTCACCGGGGCTTTTTGTTGGGGGGGAATATGGCCAAGAAGAACGTCGAAACTATCAAGGCGGAAAGCCGGGGATTGCGCAGCAGCATCGGCGCAGAACTCGAAAACACTGACCGCTATTTCACCGGGGATGCCGAGAAAATCCTTAAGTTTCACGGCATTTACCAGCAGGAAGACCGCGACGAGCGCAAGCGCGATAAAACGGGCGATCATCACCAGTTCATGATCCGTACCCGGCTTCCGGGTGGTCAGTTGAGCGCCGCGCAGTACATTGCGCACGACGAGATCGCCACGTTATACGCCAATGGAACCCTGCGCATCACCACCCGGCAGGATTTCCAGTTCCACGGGATATTGAAAGGCGATCTGCGCGAAACCATGCGGGAAATCAACGCCGCGCTGGTGACCACGCTTGGTGCCTGCGGTGATATTGTCCGCAATGTGATGGCTTGCCCTGCGCCAACCGACGATCCGCAGCGATTAGCCGTGCAGCAGGTGGCCTTTGATCTCAGTACGGCCCTGTTCCCCAAGACCAACGCCTACCATCAAATTTGGCTCGACGGCCAAGAACTCATCGACGATCACGAAATTGACGATCCCATTTACGGCAAAGCCTATCTTCCGCGCAAATTCAAAATCGCCATCGCTTATGCAGGTGATAACTGCGTCGATGTCTATACCAACGATGTCGGCTTGGTGGCCATCTTCGATCACGAGAACCGCCTGACCGGTTTTAATCTGCTGGCGGGCGGCGGCATGGGCATGACACATGCCAACGACGCGACATATGCTCGCCTTGCCGATGAAATTGGCTTTATCACGCTCGATCAGGTGGTGCCTGCTGTGACCGCGATCGTCACTATTCACCGTGATTTTGGCGACCGCGAAAATCGCAAACACGCGCGCCTGAAATATATCCTCCATGATCGCGGCGTGGAATGGTTTCGCGCGGAACTCGAACAGCGCGCCGGGTTTTCGCTTCAGCCCGTTCAGCCGATGCCACCGTTTGCAGTGGATGATCATATGGGCTGGCACGAGCAGGGCGGCGATCGCTGGTTCTTGGGGCTGCATGTCGAAAATGGACGCATCGTTGATCGCGGTAGTTACCGCCTTCGTTCCGGGCTGCGCGCTGTGATCGAACGCTTCAACCTGCCGGTGCGCCTCACCGCACAGCAGAATCTGCTGCTGGTGGACATTCCCACCGCCGATCGTGCCGCTGTCGATGCGCTGCTCGACGAGTACGGCATTCGCCGTGTCGAAGCGATCAGCACGATCCGGCGGAAGGGGTTGGCCTGTGTCGCACTGCCGACCTGCGGGCTGGCGATCACCGAATCCGAGCGCGTTTTCCCGGCTGTGATCGATGAATTCGAGCAGGCACTTGCCGATCTTGGCCTCGCTGACGCCGACATCACCGCGCGCATGACCGGCTGCCCGAATGGATGCGCCCGCCCTTACGTCGCGGAGATCGCCTTCGTTGGGCGGTCGCTCGACAAGTACACGATCTTTTTGGGAGGCGATCCGGCAGGTACGCGGCTTGCCCGCCCGTTCCTTGATCTGGTACCGCTCGATCAGTTGGTAACGGTGCTCACGCCCGTGTTGGCGGCCTATCGAGCCGATCGCATGGGTGCGGAAGGCTTCGGAGATTTTTGCATGCGCGTTGGGCTAGACAAGCTGCGAGCCACAGTAACCCCTCAGTGGGAAGTCGCAGGTGCTGAAGGTGACTAAATCAACCCATCTCAGCGAGATCGATTATGCGCAGTTGAACCAATCCTTTGAAACTGCCGCGCCGGAAGATATTCTGCGTTGGGCGGCGGAGACCTTTCGAGATCGGCTGGCGGTAGTGACCAGCTTTCAACCGACCGGTCTTGTGACCCTCCATATGCTCCAGTCAATCGCGCCGGGTGTGACCGTCCTTACGCTCGATACCGGGTTGTTATTCCCTGAAACCTACGCCTTGATCGACGCATGGGAGCAGCGCTTCGACTTCAACCTAATCCGTGTACGCCCCGAACTGACTGTCGCCCAGCAAGCAGAGGCCGAAGGCGATCGGTTATGGGAGCGAGATGCCGATCGCTGCTGCCATATACGCAAAACAATTCCACTTGCGCAGCAGATCGTCGGCAATTATGGAGGCTGGATCACCGGGCTGCGGCGCGATCAATCGACCAGTCGGCGCCACGTCGAAATCGTGTCGTGGGATGCCAAGTACGGCAATGTCAAACTTTCGCCGCTGGCGACATGGACGGAAGAAATGGTTTGGACATATATCAACGCCCATGAGCTTCCGTACAATGTGCTGCACGATCAAAGTTATCGCAGTATCGGCTGTTTCCCGTGCACGCGCCCCGTTGCCGATGGTGAGGATGCCCGCGCTGGTCGTTGGAGCGGCACCACCAAAACCGAATGCGGCATTCACCTTCCAAACGACAACGTCGGCACAATCCGGTAACGTGGAAACATCTTATGCTGAGACGAGAGTGCAGCTTCGCACGGAGGAAACATGAACATCGATTCAGCATGGGATTTCAATCAGCCACAGGTCAGCGAGCAGCGCTTCCGGGCGCTGCTGGATCAAACAAAATCGCCCGACTATGAAGAGGTGCTAACGCAGTTGGCGCGTGCGCAAGGGCTTCAAGGGCATTTTGACGAGGCGCACCGCACGCTGGATGATGTGGAACAGCGCTTGGCAGCGGATAGGTATCGCATACGCATTCGCTATGCGCTGGAACGCGGTCGGGTGTTCAATTCGTCTGGCGATCCGGCGCGTGCCAAACCGCTGTTCTTACAGGCATGGGAGATCGCTCAGCGGCACGGTGAAATGGTATTGGCGATTGACGCCGCTCATATGGTCGCGATTGTCGAGGAACCGGATGCCGGACTCGAATGGAATCAGAAAGCCCTTGCGCTTGCCGAAAGCAGCACTGATGAGCGCGCCCGCCGCTGGAAGGGATCACTGCTCAATAACATCGGCTGGGCGTATCACGATAAAGGCGCGTATACCGAAGCGCTGACCGCCTTCCAAGAGGCGCTCAGGGTAAGGCAGCAGGATGGCAGCACGCTGGATCAAATTCAAATTGCCGATTGGTGTATCGCGCGAACACTGCGATCGCTAAACCGGATCGATGAAGCCCTGTCCATTCAACAGCGGCTGCAAGCCGAACATGAGGCCGCCGGGACGAGCGATGGCTATGTGACCGAGGAATTGAGGGGAGTGTTTGTTGGCACAGGGTGCGCGGACGCCGCGAAACCCTACTTTGCACGCGCCTATGTGGAACTCTCACAAGATTCATGGCTTGTCCGGCAAGAACCGGCGCGGATCGAGCGGCTGCGGACATTGGGCGACGTATCCGCTTGATCTGATCGAATTGCAGCGATCTCGTTTCGTCAGTACAATAAGTACAGATGTTCTAATTTAGAAAGATATCCAGCCCATGTCTGATGCAAAACCGACCTTCAGCAGGCTTACCCCCATGCTGCCTGCCGGAAAAGATGTCCAAGCCGCCCTCGCTTTCTATGAGGAAAAATTGGGGTTCACGCCCACATACAAGGCCGACGATCTCAGTTTGAGCATTTTAAGGCGCGGCGATGTCGAGATCATGCTGCAAGATTACAACGACCCGCATACCGCGTCGCAAACAAGCATGCGTATTCAAGTCACAGGGGTGGATATGCTCTATGCGGAGTACCATGCGCACGGGATTGCCCCGTTTGAGCAAAACGATGGGGCAGGGCTGACGACGATCAAGTCAACACCTTGGGGCACCCGCGAGTTCGCCGTCCGTGATCTCGCCGGTGTATGCATCACCTTCTATGAGCGCCTTTCCGCGTGAAAGCAAGTGGGCAAGTTCCATAAAGGAGCTTGCCCACGCTCACTCATCCACTTAAGGCATTGGGATCGGTATCGTAGAAGCGGGCGCGCTGACACCCTCTGTCCATGCGCGGCCCGATTCCGCGCAAATGGCGCTGAGCTGACGGATACGTTCACGTCCGGTTGTGGCGAGGAAGCGCTCACGCTCCACGCCCTGACGGGTTACGGCCTCATTCCAAACCGCACGCCCGACGATCACGCCCGATGCGCCCGTCTCACAAGCGATTCGGGTTTGCAGGGTAAACGTCTCATAGTCAACACCTGCACTCAACAGCGCCCATGGAACAGAGCATGCCTCATTGAGCTGGCGGCATGCGTCGCGCCATTCCGCCTCATCTCGGCTCTGATCGGCATCTACTGGGAATTGAAGCTTGAGAACATCGACACCCATGCTGCTGAACAAACGGGCTGCACCCACCAGAATATCCAGTAGATCGCGATTGCTAAGCGGCACAGAGGGATCGAGCGAGTAGGGGATCGGCTCTACGAAGAACGGAATATCTTCTTCGGCGCACTCGTCGATGAGGCGGCGCACGATCTCGACATTCTTTTGGGCATTCGCCGCATCCGGGCGATAGTACAGCAGCAGTTTCACACCATCCCCACCCACGCGCTTGATGTGACGCGCCGACCAATCGGGGATGAAGTCGATTTCGCGGTGGCGAATATCGACATCGTAATCGGTGACTTCCAACGGAGCCAGCAGACCATGGTGCGGTGTGATCGTGCCGTTCACGATCCCCGCCGCAATCCCATATTCGGGATCGGTGAGGACGCCGGATGCGTCACCCGCTAAGGTGCGGATAACGTCCTGTTTGAAACCGACGAATTCAGAATCGGTGATGGGCTGCGGGGCGTATTTGTCGATGGCACTGCGCAGAATGCCGCGATGATCGATTGCCAGAATCACGAAATGACCGTTGGGCGTCGCACAGCGGCTTAGGTGGCGGAATTTGCCAAGGGTTGTCATAGGGGGATCACCTCGCCTCACACCTCTCTAAACAGAAAGATGTGAGGGCGTATACAGAGAAAAACTAGAAGGTACGACTCCACGTCTTCGGCCAGCGTTCAACCACGACTTTCGTCTGAGTATAGAACTCGACACCGTGACGGGCTTGACCGTGCAGGTCGCCAAAGAAGCTGTCATTCCAACCGCTGAAGGGGAAATAGGCCATCGGCGCGGCGACGCCAATATTGATGCCGACATTCCCGGCATCCGCTTCGTTGCGGAACTTGCGCGCCGCAGCGCCGCTGCTGGTGAAAATGCACGCCATATTTCCATACGATCGTGCGTTCACCAGTTCGATCGCTTGATCCATATCGGCGGCGTGCATCAAGCTCAAAACCGGGCCGAAAATTTCGGTGCGGGCGATCTCGCTGCCGGGATCGACTTCATCGAGGATGGTCGGGAACACCCAATAGCCGTCCTCATAGCCGGAGGCCGCTTTGCTGCGTCCATCAACCAGCACTTTCGCCGTGCCGGTGCGTTCGCCCTCAGCAATGATCTTCTCGATGCGTGTTTTGCTTTCGGAGCTGATGACCGGCCCCATTTGTACGCCTTCATCCAGACCATAACCGACCACGCGGCTTGATGCTGCATCGGCGATCAGTTCGGTGAAACTGCTGCGTGCCTCACCGACGGTGATGGCGACCGACGCCGCCAAGCAGCGCTGCCCGGCGCAGCCAAACGCCGAATCCGCCATGATGCGCGTGGTCATGTCCATGTCGGCATCCGGCATGATGACGACGGGGTTTTTCGCCCCGCCTTGGCACTGCGCCCGCTTGCCGTTGCCAGTTGCCCGGCTGTAGATGTACTTCGCGACGGGTGTTGAACCGACGAAGCTCACAGCCTTGACGAGCGGGTGATCCAGCAGCGCATCGACCGTTTCCTTGCTCCCATGAACAAGCTGAAGCACGCCTTTCGGGAAACCCGCCTGCTCGATCAGCGCGAACATCTTGGCGCTGGTCATCGGTACTTTTTCGCTCGGCTTCAGGATGAAGGCATTGCCCGTCGCAACCGCATATGGCAGGAACCACAACGGGATCATGCCGGGGAAGTTGAACGGCGTGATCGCGACCGTGACGCCAAGCGGCTGGCGGAACATGTGCTCGTCAATCCCGCTGGCGATGTCCTCATTGTTGTAGCCCTGAATCAGCGATGGCATCCCGCTGGCGACTTCAACATTCTCGATTCCGCGCCGCATTTCGGCGATCGCTTCGCCATAGGTCTTGCCGCACTCGTTGGTAATCGTGCGGGCAATGTCTTCGATATTGGCTTCCAGCAGCGCTTTCAGCTTGAACAACGGCTGGATGCGTTCACCTACCGGCACTCGCCGCCATTCCAAATAGGCTTTGTAAGCTGCATCCACCGCCTGCGCGACCACTTCCTGCGGCGTCAGCACCACTTCGCCGATCGGTTTCGCCAGCGCCGGGTTAATGACATTCAGGCGGTTGGCGGCGTTGGCATCCGTCCACTGCCCATTAATGAAGTCTACAATTTGATCGACCATAGTTCTCCTTTTCAGTCAATCGCTCTCAACACGGCAAAGCTCAAATGCGTTGCATGACCCTTAAATTTCAGACAGCTTGACCGGGCGATTTTCCTTGAGCGACTTCAGCGCCGCCTTCGCGATCACGACCGGTGCGCGTCCATCCGCACCCGTCACCGGCATTGGCGTCCCGTCTCTCAGCGCCTTCACAAATGCCGCCAGTTCGGTCTGGTACGCGGTAAGGTAGCGCTCCATGAAGAAATTGAGCGGAAGGTTACGGCGCACATTGTCCCCGGTGCTGATCGTCACTGCGTTAGGGTAGTTGTTCTCGCTCGAAGCGCTGCCCGCGCTGCCGAACACCTCAACGCGCTGATCGTAACCATAAACCGCTTTGCGGCTGTTGTCGATCGTCCCAAGTGCACCACTCGCAAACTTAAGCGTGATGATGGTCGTGTCGATGTCGCCTGCATCGCCAATCGACGCATCAACCATGACGCCGCCCACCGCATACACTTCCGTCACCTCTCCCAGCAAGAAGCGCGCCATATCAAAGTCATGGATGGTCATGTCCATGTAGAGGCCGCCCGATACCTTGATGTATTCAACGCGCGGCGGTGCTGGGTCACGGCTGATAATATGCATCAGGTGCGGTACCCCAATTTCCCCATCCACAATTGCCTGTTTAACGCGCGCATAGTTTGCATCAAAGCGGCGGTTGAAGCCGATCATCAGCTTGACGCCCGCCTCATCGACGGCTTTCAAGGCCGCATCGATGATCGCCAAATCTGCCGCAATAGGCTTCTCGCAGAAAATATCCTTGCCCGCGTTCGCCGCCATCTCGATGAAGGGAGCATGGGTGTCCGTCGACGAACAAATCACGACCGCATCCACTTCAGGGTGGCTTAAAACGGCTTCGACCGAAGGCGATACCGCACTGCCGAGATCATCGGCGAGGGTTTGAGCCGCAACCGCATTGACATCGCAAATGGTGACGAGCTTCGCACCGGGAACGCGGCGCGCGAGGGTTTCGCCGTGAACACGCCCGATGCGGCCCGCGCCGATCAGACCAATTCCAATTTTATCTGCCATCGTGAGTTTCCTTGAAAGGGTGTGTTAGAGACCAATCGACTTGAGATATTCACGGTTTGCCGCCGAAAACCGCTTGGGCACATCGAGATCGTCGGTGAGGATGTCCTGCTCGACGATCGCCCAGCCATCATAGCCAAGGGCGAGCATTTTGTCCTTGACGGCGGCGAAATCGACTTCACCTTGTCCCAGCGCGCAGAACACCCCCGCCTTGACCGCCTCGAAGTAATCTTTGCCTTCAGCGCGGCAGCGGGCAGCGATCTCGGTACTGCAATCTTTAAGGTGCAGGTAAGTCACACGGGTTTTGAGTTCATCGATCGCTTTCGCGGCATCGCCGCCCGCATAGTGCCAGTGCCCGGTATCAAGACACAGCCCCACCAACTTCTCATCGGTGCGCGACAGAAGCTCCACCGCCTCGACGGGTGTTTCGACATACCCGGCGCAGTGATGATGGAACGCAACCTTCAGGCCAAGTTCATCGTTGATGCGGCGCGCGATCAGATTGACGCCCCGCGCGAACACATCCCATTGGCTGCTGTTCAGCGCACTGCCCGATCGCTGCCCGGCTTTAGCGACCAGTTCCGGCACGCTGCCATTATCATCGGCTAGAACGATGTACTGTGCGCCGAGCGCTGCAAGCAGCCGCCCAACCTTGAGCGCCGCCTGCGCACCCGCTTCATGCGCCGCCGCATCGACTAATTTTACCGGGACGAACGCCGAAAGAAGCTGCAATCCGCGCGCGCTCAGTTCCTTGCGCAGAAGATCGGGATCGGTAGGTAGATAACCATAGGGGCCTAATTCGATGCCGGTGTAACCCGTCTGCTGAATCTCGTCCAATACGCGCTGATACGGATATTTTGGGGCGATACCCTCGAACTCATAAATGCCCCACGACACCGGGGCGCTTGCGATTTTGATCGCCATGCTGTTTTTCCTTGTGTACTTCCATGATTACAGATGATGACGTTCTTTTTGTTTGGCGGCCTCGTACGCTTCACGTGCACGCTGCACATCCGGGTTTTCGCTGACTTCAGCAATGCTGACATCCCACCATGACTCGTATCCGCCTACCCGCTGCCGTCGATCGACTTCGGTGACGATACACACCGGGCGATCGGTGATCTGCCGTGCCTGCTCAAGGGCATTGCCGAATTCATCACGGTTCAGCGCCTTAAACGTGACCGCACCCATCCCTTCGCAAAGCTTGACGAAATCCAGCGGCAGCACTTCGCCATCGAGTTGACCGCTGCCGGTACGATGCCGGTATTTCGTCCCAAAACCATCACTGCCAACGCTCTTGCTCAGGCCGCCGATGCTGGCGTATCCGTGATTGTCGAGGATGATGAGGGTGATTTTGATGCCTTCCTGTACCATCGTGACTAGTTCGCTGTTGAGCATTAAGAAGGAAGCATCCCCGACCATAACGTAGACCTCGCGGCTGGGATCGGCCAATTTCGCGCCCAATCCGCCTGCGATCTCATAGCCCATGGTCGAAAATCCGTATTCGAGATGGTAAGCACGGCTGTCGCGGGTGCGCCAGAGTTTATGCAGGTCACCGGGCAGACTGCCCGCCGCACACAGCACCACATCGCGCGGACGGCTGAAGGTATTGATCATGCCGACCACTTCACCCTGACTGAGCATGGGCTCGTGTTCCAAGTTATAAATGCGGCTGACTTCGAGATCCCACTCCGCGTTAAATTGGCGGCAGCGTGCCCGATATTCCGCACTGGTTCCCCCGCCGCTGACGAGATCGATCAACTCTTCGAGCGTGGCACGGGCATCGCCAACCAGCGGGATCGCACTGCGCTTGTAGGCATCGAACTCCATCATATTGATGTTGATGAACTGGACATCCGGATTCTGGAAAGCGGTGCTGGAGGCGCTGGTGAAATCGCTGTAGCGGGTGCCAATGCCGATGATCAAATCGGCTTCGCGGGCGATGATATTGGCTCCGTTCGTGCCGGTCGCGCCGATGGCGCCGAGGTTGAGCGGATGGTTGTAGGGAAGCGCACCCTTCCCCGCCTGCGACTCTCCAACCGGGATTCCAAGCTTTTCGACGAGCATTTGCAGGGCCTCATGCGCGCCGCTGTAGTGAACCCCGCCCCCTGCGACGATCATCGGCTGCTTGGCAGCACGGATCGCTGCCGCAGCGCGCAGCAGCAGAGCGGAATCGGGGCGATCCCGGCGGATATGCCATACGCGCGGCTCAAACATTTCCGCCGGATAGTCGTAGGCGTAGGTTTGCACATCCTGCGGCAGTGCGAGCGTCACCGCGCCAGTATCGGCAGGTGATGTGAGAATGCGCATGGCTTCATGCAGGGCGCTGATCAACTGTTCCGGGCGGTAAATCCGATCCCAGAAGCGCGAAACGGGTTTGAAAGCATCGTTCACGCTGATGTCGAGCGAATGCTCGTTTTCTAGCTGCTGAAGCACAGGCGATTGGATGCGCTCCGCGAAAATATCACCGGGAAGCAGCAGCACCGGTATGCGATTGACCGTGGCTACCGCAGCCCCAGTGATCATATTGGTGGCGCCGGGGCCAATCGATGATGTACAGGCAAAGGTCGCGAGGCGGTTTTTCTGCTTGGCGAAAGCAACGGCTGCATGCACCATCGCCTGTTCGTTGCGCGCCTGAAAGAATCGAAGTTCGTTCGAATACTGTTGGAGTGCCTGACCAATCCCGGCGACGTTCCCGTGCCCGAAGATGCCCCACACCCCCTCAAAAAACTTGTTTTCGACGCCATCCCGTTCGACGCTTTGCTGGGCAAGATACAGGATGAGCGCTTGTGCCATCGTTAAGCGTGTTGTTTTCACGTTCAACACCCCTTCTACAAGACTTCTGTTTTGCAAATCGCTAAAGCATTTTTCAGACCTGCTGCCGGATCGCCCTTCGGGATGAATTCCTGCGCGAGATAGCCTTCAAAACCGCTGTCAACGATCGCTTTGACGATGGGGCGGTAGTTCAGCTCTTGCGACTCATCGATTTCATTGCGACCGGGGTTTCCTGCGGTGTGGTAGTGTCCAAAGTAACGGTGATTCTCTTGAATCGTTCGAATAACGTCTCCCTCCATCACCTGCATGTGATAAATATCGTACAGCAGTTGGACACGCGGAGAGTTGACCATCTGGCATACTTGGACGCCCCATGAGGTACTGTCGCACATATAGTCCGGGTGATCGACCTTGCTGTTGAGCAGTTCGATAACCAGCGTGACACCTGCGTCCTCGGCCATTTTCGCGAAATAGCTCAGGTTGGCAGCCGCGTTTTCTGCGCCTTGTGCATCACTAAGCCCCTCTCGGTTCCCGCTGAAGCAAATCAGGTAGGGGATGTTCCACTGCACTGCGCGTGCAAGGCTGATACTTAGTTCTTTCTCGATACTGCCGCGATTTTCAAGGCGATTTAAGCCCTGCGGTTGCAGCGCATGCCCCTGTACGGCGGCGATCTCCAGCCCGTGATCCTTGACCAGCGCATAGTGCTCAGGACTCACCAGATCGATCGCGTCGTAACCGAGTGCTGCCACCGTGCGAACGAACGCTTCGGGCGTCAGCTTATCCGGGACGAAACACCACCACGAAACGGAATGTTTGAGCGACTTCATCGCTATTCCAAGCCTCCACGCGTACTCACAAATGCTTCGACTTCGGGGAGGGTTGGCATGAAATTGGCACACCCATGTTTGGTGACAACGATCGCGCCGCAGGCATTTCCCAACCGGGCCGATTTCTTCCACCCCCAGCCGTTGACGTAGCCGTAGAGAAAGCCGCCGCCGAATGCATCGCCGGCACCGAGGATGTTATAGACTTCGACCGGGTAGCCGGGAGCGTCAATCACCTCCCCATTTTTCAAGTAGATGCGCGATCCGCGTGCGCCGGTTTTGAGTAGAAGCGCTTCCGGCCCCATCGATAAGATCGCCGCGATCGCACGTTCGGTATCCCCCTGCACATGCGTATCGGAAATCTGCGAGTGTGTCAGCGACATTTGCCCTTCTTCGATCAGCAGTGCCGCGTTGATTTCGTCTTCCGTGCCGATGACAATATCGACACAGCGAAGGATCGCGCGCACCTGTACCCCAAAGGCGCGGACATCGTGCCATTGGTTCGGGCGGAAATCGACATCGAGGACGACTTTCACGCCGGCGGCTTTGGCGCGTTCTGCCGCGAAAAAGGTAGCGCTGCGGCTCGGTTCAACGCTGAGATTTGTCCCGGCGAACTGAAATACTTTGCAGTCGGTGATAGGGGATGCCAGCACATCGTCAATGTCGAGCGCGTTATCGGCACAGTGATCGCGATAGTAGACAAGGGGGAATTTATCGGGCGGCTCAATCCCCAGAATCACCGCACTGGTGCGGCGTCCCGGCTTACGTGGAATAAAGCGTGTTTCTACCCCATCGCGTTTCAAAAAATCGAGGATGAAATCCCCGACCGGATCGACACCGACCGCTGTCAGAAGCGCCGTATTCAGGCCCAGCCGGTGCGCCCCTACGCTGATATTGAGCGGCGATCCGCCCACATAAGCGGCAAAACTGCTGATCTGCTCAAAAGGTGAGCCCACATCGTTGGAGTACAAATCAATGCTGCTGCGCCCCATATGCAGGCTGTCATATGCGGTCATGATGTTTGTTCATCCTTGTACCCTAATTCCGCCGAAAGCTCGCGCGCCGCACGCATCACATGAGCCGCCAATGGAGCAATCCGATCTTTGGTGACGCGCACGGTAGGGCCGGAAATGCCAATCGCCGCGACGGCAATACCGGTCATGCTGTAAACGGGAGCCGCGAGACAGCGCACCCCCGGCTGATGCTCTTCATCGTCAATCGCATAGCCTTGTTCGCAAACTTGAGCGAGGTGGCGAGAAAGCATCTCAGAATCGGTCAGGGTGTTGGGCATTTTGCGCTCAAGAATGGCTGGCAGAGGCAAATCACCGAAGGCCAACAGCGTTTTGCCAACCGCTGTGCAGTGCATTGGCAGCATACGCCCCACACCCCCAACGACGCGCAGTGAGTGCGTCGCCTCCACATCGTCGATCATGAGGGCTTTCCCTTCCGAATACACAGCCGTATGCGCACATTCCTCGGTATCGTTGACCAACCGATAAAGATATTTGCGGGCTTTTTCGCGCAGCGGCAGGCGGTTCACGAGTTCCCATCCCATTTGATAGAGACGCGGCCCAATGACAAACCGGCGTGATCCCCGTTCCTGCTGAAGGTAGCCTGAAGTCACCAATGTTTTGACCAAACGTGAAGCGCTGCTCTTGTCGATGCCGAGCTTTTCCGCTATTTCGGTGATGCCGACCGAACCTCCTGCTTGCCACACCATTTCAACAATCTGTAACCCACGTGCCAACGATTGTATTTCGCTCATCGTTCATCCATCAAGGCTTTGTTGCATAATATGCAACATTCTACCATAGAAGTGGTTGAAAAACCGAAGTTATTGACAAATGCGCAACACACTTCTAGTATGGAGATATACACATCAATTTGAGATAAAATTTCAAACTCATTCGTCACCGGTGCTATTGGCCGATTAGGTGACGGAATTTAGGGATGTAAGGATTTTTATGTCTACTGTATTGAATATTGGCGTCCTTGGTTTGGGGCGTATGGGACAGGTTTATGCCACCCACACCGCCCACCAAATCGAAGGCGCACGTTTGATCGCGGTCGCGGATCCACGCAAAGAAGTGGCAGAGGAGTTTAGTGCGAAGGTCGGCGGCGTCGATGTGTATGCCGACTATCACGATCTCCTCGCCCGTTCGGATCTACACGCGGTCATCGTAGCAACCCCCACCAGCACACACCACGAAGTTGTGATCGCCGCCGCCGAAGCAGGAAAAGCGATTTTCTGCGAGAAACCCACCTCTTTAACTTTGGCGACCACTGACGAGATGGTCAGCGCGGTTCGCAAGGCAGGGGTTCTGTTTCAAGTCGGGTTTATGCGCCGGTTTGACGCCGGATGCGCCGAAGCCAAGCGCCAACTGGATGCGGGAGTGATCGGCGACCCGGTGGCGGTACGTTCAATTGGACGTGATGCAGGGCGAACCAGCCTCGAATTTGCCAACCCGAAAGTCAGCGGTGGTTTGGTACTTGATATGGGCATTCATGACTTCGATCTGGTACGCTGGTATATGGGTGCTGAGGTCGAGCGGGTGTACACAGAAGCTAGTGCTCTTGTTTTTCCCGAACTGAATACGGTTGGCGATGTTGACTACGCCATGATCAGCTTACGCTTCGAAAATGGGGCGCTAGGTAATGTCGAAGTCAGCCGCGACGCGGTCTACGGCTATGATATCCAGACGGAGATCGTTGGGAGCAAGGGCACCCTTAAGGTAGGCTACTTACAGTACACGCCGGTCGTTGCGGTGACAAAGTCGGGTGTTACGCACGATATTGTTCCGCACTTCCCTCAGCGGTTTGGGGCCGCTTATACCAAACAAATTGAGCATTTCGCGGAATGCCTTCGTACCGGCAAGGAACCGTCGGTCAGCGCTGCTGACGCGCGGGCCGCTCTACAGATTGGGGTTGCAGCAACACGATCCCATTTGGAAAATCGGGTCATCCATGTGAAGGATGTCCAAAGTTAGACTTCGCCTCGACGACTCTTGACACTGAAACTGGCGAAACGATCAGGTTTACTCCAGCGCATACCGCTGCGGTAAAGAATAGGGTTTTCAAACTAATAAGGAGTTGTCACAGATGTCCCGCTTTGTTCGAGTACTATTGGTTTTGGCGTTGGTCTTGCTGACGGTCAGCACGGTTGTTGTCGCGCAGGATGCTCGCCCCTACCGTATCGTTGTCGTCACGCACGGTCAGGCCTCTGACCCGTTCTGGTCGGTCGTCAAGAATGGTGTGGACGCTGCGGCTGCCGATATGCGCGTCACTGTTGAGTATCAGGCTCCTGCTACGTTCGACATGGTGGCAATGGCTCAGTTGATCGATGCCGCAGTCGCCAGCGATCCCGATGGGTTGGTCGTGTCGGTACCGGACTATGACGCCCTTGGCGATCATATCCGCGCGGCAGTTGATGCGGGTATCCCGGTCATCTCGATCAACAGCGGCAGCGACCACGCGGCTGACCTTGGCGTTTTGGCGCACGTTGGCCAGACGGAATACGAAGCGGGCTTTGGTGGCGGTCAGCGCATGGCGGCAGCAGGCGTAACCAATGCGCTGTGCGTGAATCAGGAAGTTGGGAATGTTGGCCTTGACCTGCGCTGCCAAGGTTTCGGCGATGCGCTTGCTGAAGCGGGTGCTACCTCTACGGTTCTTGCGGTCGATCTCGCTGACCCGACGGGCGCACAGGGCCGTATCGCTGCCGCGCTCCAGCAGGACAGCACGATTGACGGTATCCTCACGCTTGGCCCGACGGGTGCCAGCCCTGCCCTCGCCGCCCTTGATGCGGAAGGCCTGCTTGGCACGATGAAGATCGGCACCTTCGATCTGTCGCCGGATGTACTCGCTGCCGTGCGCGATGGCAACATGCTGTTTGCGATCGATCAGCAGCAGTACACACAGGGCTATCTGCCCATCGTCTATTTGACCCTCTACCTCGATAACCTGAACACCCCCGGTGCCGTTCTGATCCCAACTGGCCCCGGCTTTGTGACGCAGGACACCGCCGCGCAGGTGATTGAATACGCGGCACGCGGCACACGCTAAACCTCGCTTCACCTTAGTTGTTTCCCCTCTCTATTTATCGAGGGGGGAAACATCCGGCATCATGGCGTTTTCCTACACTATTTATGGGAATGCATTTATGGCCAGCGAAACATTAACGCCCGCTTCGGATGAACGAGTACGGCGGCAGGGGATATTGCGAAAGCTCTTACGCCGTCCTGAACTTGGAGCGGTTGGCGGGACCATTCTCGTGTGGCTGTTCTTCGCGATTGTTGCGGGAGACAGTGGTTTTCTCAGCTTGCGCGGGACGGCGAATTACCTCGGTGTGGCGGCAGAGCTCGGCATCCTTGCCATATCCGTCGCGCTGCTGATGATCGCCGGAGAATTTGATTTGTCGATCGGCTCCATGATCGGCGGTACGGGGATGATCACCGCCATATTGACCGTGCAGTTCGGTTGGAGCGTGTGGGCCGCGGTGATCGTCTCCTTGATTGCGGCGCTGATTGTCGGCGCGATCAACGGTATTCTCGTTAACCGGACGAAACTACCGTCCTTCATCATTACCCTCGCCACCTTGTTCATCATACGCGGCCTAACGGTCGGTCTCACACGGTTGGTGACTGGGCGTACTCAGATTGGCGGGATCAAAGACGCACTGCACTACGATTCGGCAGCCGCGTTTTTCGCTAACTCTCTAAATATTGTCGATCCAACCTCGTCACGGGGTGCCGAAGCGCAGTTCCCTATTTCTATTTTGTGGTGGATCATCATCGCAGCATTAGCGACCTATCTCCTGCTGCGAACCCAACCCGGCAACTGGATTTTCGGCATTGGCGGGGATGAAAACGCCGCGCGCAATGTCGGGGTTCCGGTGAACCGTATGAAAATCATCCTGTTCATGTTGACGGCGGCCTCTGCATGGCTCGTCGCGACGATACAGGTGTTGTCGACCGGTGGTGCGGATACCCTACGCGGCCAGCAGCGCGAATTCTATGCCATTATCGCTGTCGTCATCGGTGGAACGTTGCTCACAGGTGGTTACGGATCGGCCATTGGGGCGGTTTTCGGCGCGTTGATCTATGGAATGGTACAGCAGGGAATTGTGTTTACGGGGATAGACTCGGACTGGTTCTTGGTGTTCATGGGGGCCATGCTGATCATCGCCGTGCTGGTCAACAACTTCATTCGTAAACAAGCTTCGGAGGCGAAGTGACATGGCTGTCGTGTCGCAAGTGCCTGTTTTGGAAGTCGTGAGTATCTCGAAATACTTTGGCACCGTCATCGCCCTCAAGGATGTATCGCTCAAGCTGATGGCGGGCGAGGTGCTATGTCTGCTCGGCGATAATGGCGCGGGCAAATCTACCCTCATTAAGATGCTGTCGGGCGTTCACCAACCGGATGAGGGCGAATATCTGGTTGAAGGGAAACCGGTTGTGTTCACGTCACCGCGGGACGCGCTGGCAAATGGAATCGCGACCGTCTATCAAGACCTCGCGATGATCCCGCTCATGAGTATTGCCCGCAACTTCTTTCTAGGCAGCGAGCCAACGGTTGGGCGCGGCATGTTTAAGCGCTTTGACATCAAGAAGGCCGGTGAGATTGCCCGCAGCGAAATGGCAAAAATGGGGATCGACATCCGCGATCCTGAACAGCCTGTCGGAACGCTTTCGGGCGGTGAGCGCCAATCGGTAGCGATTGCCCGTGCGGTTTACTTCGGTGCGAAGGTGCTGATCCTCGATGAACCAACCTCGGCATTGGGCGTGAAACAGGCGGGAACCGTACTGCGTTACATCGCCAAAGCTCGCTCACAGGGCATAGGGGTAATTTTCATCACACACAATCCGCATCACGCCTACCCCATTGGGGATAAGTTCACCATCCTGAAGCGCGGTCGGACGCTGGGTACCTTCACCAAAAATGATCTTTCTCGCGACGAAATGATCCGCATGATGAGCGGCGGGGAAGAGTTGGAAGCATTAGAACACGAACTGCGCGGATATACGGCTGACAAAACGCTGGCAGGTTTTGCAGAAGCGCTAAAACAGGAAAGCGAAGCCCTGTAGCTTCGCTTTTCCAAAACACAGGTATCATTTCACACGCTGGTTGAATTCAACTTTTTCACCATCGGGCCCTTGAATATTGAAGTAGTACACGCCTTTTTCCCAAAATGGTAGGAATACAGGCTCATCTTCAAGGGGCGGCAGCCCAGCGGCTTTGACGGTGTCAAATACCACGCGAATATCATCAACATCTAACGCCACGTGATCAATATGCCCGTGGTTACGTGTGCCAATTTCAGCACCTGCTGCACCGGGGAGCTGGTACATTTCCAGAATAAACCCTGCAATCTCCATCATGGAAACTTGAATTTCTCCCTCTGGTGAGGGCAGTGCAGTGGCCATGACCTCGTGAAAACCCAAACGGCTGTAAAACGCTTTCGATCGTGCGAGATCGGTGACCGGTACGCCGAGATGTTGAAAACCGCTGATATGAGTGCCAAGCATGGCAAATGTGTCCTTTTAGCGAAAATCAAGCAGTCAGCACATCTTCATGTCGCTTGAGGATAGTTTCAAGGGTGGCCTCAGCATCCATGACTATCGTCAATGCCCATTCGACGGCCCTGCTTTTTCGCTGCGAATTTGCTTCCAGTTGGCTTCGAAACGCTCAATCCAATTCTGCGTGAGGGCAGAGTCAAGGATCTGCTGGTACACGCTGTACTGCATGACGGCGATCGGCGCCCCTGCACGCAGCACGGCCTCGGCTTGCTGGGGTGTGCGAATGCTGGCCGCAGCGATCTGTGTGCTTATCCCATGCCGCTGATACAAGTTCGTGATATCACGGATGAGTTGGTACACATCCACACCCGCATCTTCAATACGCCCTACATAGGGTGCGACGTAGGCCGCCCCGACACTGGCAGCAAGAAATGCTTGATTCAGCGTCGCGATCGTCGTGATCAGCGGCTTCAACCCCTGCGCGGCGATTTGTTTGGCTGCTGCAATCCCTGTATGAGTAGCCACCAACTTCGGCTGAATCTTGTCTGAAATCTGACGCAGTGCTGCCATTTCAGAGAGATAGGACTCAACAGAGGGGCCGTGAAGCTGTACGAAAACAGGTACATTTACCCGCTCACATACGTAGGCAACGAGATATTCCATGGTTCGCCCGCTTGCCGTCCAGCGTTCCATAATGCTGGGATTCGTCGCAATCGCGGCGGCTAAACCGCTGTTCGCCACTTCGATGACTTCATCGGGGCTGCCTTCAATCCATAATTCAAGCATGAGGGGTGTGCTTTCTATTGTTCAGGGAAAATTTCCTGCGGCAATTTTAGAGAGCGGCCAGTTGACGATAAGCCGGAACCAGTGCTTCATAGAGCTGGTTGAAAATAGGATACAGTTTCTCGTAAACGGCGCTGTTCTCCGGGTTGGGATGCAGCGTATCCGCAATCTCATTCATGGTTTCGATCATAGAGTAATCCGGGTACAGACCAACCCCCACACCGCCGACCAGTGCCGCACCCATCGAGGTTGCTTCTTCCAGAATGGCGAGACGATGGACGGGCATCCCATAAAGATCGGCCATGATTTGAGTCCAGACACGCCCGCGTGCTCCGCCACCGATCACGCGCATCGCCTCAATATGGGTTCCCTGATTGCGAAATGCATCGAGGATGACACGCAGATTCATCGTTACGCCTTCGAGTACTGCGCGGAACATATGGGCGCGCGTATGCCGAATTGTAAGACCGATGAACGCGCCGCGCGCATGCGGATTCCAGCGCGGGCTGCGTTCGCCCATCAAGTATGGAAGGTAGACCAGCCCTTCCGCGCCCGTTGCGACGCGCTCAAGTTGCAGGTTGAGAAGTTCATAGGCGCTGATTCCGAGGCGTTCTGCGGTTTCTTTCTCGAATAAGGCCAGTTGATCGCGCGTCCACTGATACGACGCACCTGCTGCCTGCATCGTCCCTGTGGGCATGACCATGTTCGGAATCACATGGCCAAAAGTAAACGTGCGATACTCCGGATCGTAGATGGGTTTGGGTGTTGATAGCGCGATCCATGAGGAAGATCCGATGTAGTTGTACGCCGCCCCCTCCTTAATCACGCCTGCTCCGGCGGCAGCACAGGCCCCATCTCCGCCGCCGATGACGACGGGTGTTCCTGCGGCGGCCCCCACCTCATCAGCAATTTCCGGGCGGACTGCGCCGACGACCTCGTGCGATTGTCGAATGGTCGGCAGCTTCGTGATCGGGAGTTGAACAGCGTCGAGAATCTTTTGCGACCATATCCCCTGTTCTAAATCGTACAGATTCATGCTCGACGCATCAGACGGATCGGTGACGAACTGCCCGGTCAGGCGGGCGACGATGGAGTCCTTGGCATGAACAAACTTATAGGTACGGGTGTAGATGTCCGGTTGGTGATCGCGCAACCACAGGATTTTTGCCAGTGAATACGATGCGCTTAAGCGATGTCCGGTGATGCGGTAAACATCCTCAAAGGACACACGCTCGCCAATCCATGCTTCTTGCGCCAGCGAGCGCTGATCCGCCCAGATAATGGCATTACGCAGAGGGCGTGCCTGCTCATCAAGCGGTACAACGCCCATCATTTGCCCGCTAAAGGTGATACAAGCGATCTCGTCTTTACGGGTTTGAGTGGTTTGCAGCAGGATGCGTGTCGATTGACACACTGCGCGCCACCAGTCTTCAGGATTTTGTTCCGCCCATCCGGTGTGCGCGTATTCGGTCATGTAGGGGATAAAAGCGCTTCCGACCAATCGCCCTTCACGGTCATAAAGGGTTGCTTTATTGCCGGTCGTTCCCAAATCATGGGCGATAACAAAATTAGACCGCATTTTCATACCTGTTTCGAAAAGGAATATTTTCACATCTCTTTACGCGGGCCAGTATAATTATTTCAGCCTGTGGTTACAAGCGATCACATGTCCATCAAAATAGCTGCTTCGGTGGGGTTTTGTTTGCCTCAGGGGGCACCCTACTTGTTACGACAAGATAACAGGAGGGTCTTACGTGGCATCAACCAATCCCTTGCCTGCCAGCTTTGCGCCACACGATTCCCGAATAATTAGTTTGGTAGGCAGCAGCATAGAGGCCTTCGCTTGATCGGGATAGGTATTTTGCGTCTGAAGCGATTGAATCGCCGCCCGTGCGAGGGACTGCTTGGGAATATCGACTGTCGTCAGCGACGGACGTACCATACTGGCAAGCTCAATGTTGTCGATCGAGACCACCGCGACATCTTCCGGCACGCGCAGCCCATAATCCTTAACAGCGGCCATTGAGCCGATTGCCGCTTCATCGGTCGCAGTGAAGATAGCGGTAAAGGGCAGGTTGGCATGCAGAAAGCCCGTGATACTCTCATAGGCGGATTGTGTCGGGATGCGCGTAGGATCGAGAAAACTGACAAGCCGCTCATCGTAGGGTAGGTGATGTTCTAAGAGTGCTTGCCGGTGGCCGGTGACGCGCTGATCGTTGAGTCCGACAAATGCGATGCGTTCATGCCCCAACCCGATCAAATGATTCATCGCTGTGCGGGCTGCCTCTGCCCGGTCAAACATCACGGTAGGCAGGTCAAACAGGGCTTCTTCCAGACAAACGATATTCGGGATACGCTCGATCACCTGTTGAAGCATCTGCTCGTCTTCGCGCGTCTTGGGAATCAACGACGGGAGGATGAGGATCAGCGACCCGATTTCATGCTCATGAATGTGCTTGTTGAAAAAGATCGGATCGCGCAGGGCTTCCCAATAGGCGAGAAAGCCAATCTGCTGATTCTGCTGATAGGCATAATCGTAGAGTGTCGCCAGAATGATGTTGTAATACGGGCGCTCTAGCAGGTTGTACCCTTTGCCGCCGGTCACGATACCTATCGTGTCGCGCACGGCATCCGCCCCTTGCTTCAGGCGTTGAGCAAACTCGTTCGGGCGATACTGAAGCTCGTTGATTGCATCCAGCACGCGCTGGCGTGTTTCTTCCGAAACCGTGCGCGGCCCATTGTTCAGCACGTAGGAGACGACAGAGCGTGATACCCCTGCCTTGCGCGCAACATCCTCCTGTGTCACTGTGTTTCGATCTGACATGATCCCGCCGTTTGCTTTGATTAGGAGAAGGCCAGCGTTGTGAGCCATCCCATCCCACTGAACATCATGTTTGAGCCGTCTCGCGCAGGTTAAATGATAGGGTAGCGGTTGGCAGCCCCTCTGAACAGGCGAATACGTTGACTACCCCGCTGGAATGGCGGGATTTGATAAACACTGCCGCCTGCCCGCCCATCAATACCAGCGGATTCTGGCCGATCAGCGCTGCGTCACCCTCAATGCTCAACTGAACAACGCGCATTTGGTACGGCAGCACATTATTGTAGCGATCGACCACCTGAACCGCGATCCGCGCCGCATCAATCCCATCGGCGTTCAAGGTGAGTTTGCTGGCTGTCATGCGAAGTGTATGCGGAATATGTGCAGAGTCAATTCTGTGCTCCGCGACCACCTCCCCAGCGATCATCCCGCGCACCCACAAGTCATGGAAGGGCGTTCCCCATGGATTATACGGTTCGGGGGCGCGAATCACGAACGGGGGATGCTCCAAATAGGGATACGTTGTGCGATCGGGCTGGAAACGCCCTTGATAAACATCGCCGATGAACACCTCGATCTCGTCACAGTTGCTAAACACGATCAGGGGATTGTTGCCACCTTTATCCCGGTCACCCATTGTCCAGTTGGTCGCCGCGTAGAGAACAATCTCGTCCAGCGGTGATTTTTGGCTGCGATAGAAATGGGCCGCCATCTTGGGCAGGCGATAAATATCCATCACCCCGTGATAGCAAATACGATCGCCAGAGCCGAATTCTTTATGAGTATGATAGTCGAACGCGCACCATCCAATGCCTCCAGCAACATCAGGGTGACCCCACTGAAGGTTCATTTTGTTCGCATGGTGCAGCGCGTGCTCGATGCGGCGTTCCTCGTGATCCCACGTTTTGGTGGGGAACATGTGCCCTGCAAATTCCGTGACCAAATGCGGGCGTACACGCGGCGCTTGCAGACCCGGACGGAAGTCATTCAGCGTAAACACGTCCTCCAACCGCTCGCTTTCGATGAAATCGCGCACGCCCCCCGTCTGACGAGTCGGATCGAGCTGATGGGCAAGCGCATTGGTTTGCGTATAGAACTCATGATCATCGGGCGACTCGTTGATCCGTGCGCCCCATAGTATGACTGAGGGATGATGCCGATCACGCAGAATCATCGCCTGTAAATCGCGCAGCGCCAGCGCTTTCCATGGTGGGTCGCCGATAGCGTGCCAACCCGGCAGTTCCTCAAAAACCAGCAGTCCAATCTCATCGCAGCGATTTAGAAAATGCGGCGACTGTGGGTAATGAGATGTCCGAACGATAGTGCAGCCCAGCTCGTGCTTGAGGATGTCAGCGTCGAGTTCTTGTAAGTGCTGGGGAGCCGCTGCGCCAAGGTACGGATAGGTTTGGTGCCGATTCAACCCGCGCAGTTTGAGCGGCTGCCCATTCAAATAAAACCCATCGTCGCGAAAGGCTGCCTCACGGAAACCAAAGCGGACGACCTGCTCATCGTATACTTGACCGTTTCTCACAAGCGAGGCCCGCAGCGTATACAGCGTCGGCTTTTCGAGCGACCACAGGGAAATTCCGCTCAAGTCGGCAAGGGTCGTGCTGAAAGCCACCGTGCTGATCGGCTGTGTTTGAGCCGCAATCGTATGGCCGTCCGCGCTTTCCAGCTTAAGCTCCAGCGAGGCATTTTCGGGAACCGCACTCAACTGAATGTCGCAGTCCAATCGAGGCGCACTCAGCACATTCGTTGGGCGTGGAAACACGCTCACCAGATGGCACGGATCGACCATACGGAGCGACACCTCGCGGTAAATCCCGCCGAAGGTCAGGAAATCAACCGTTCCGCCGTATGGTGGAACCGACGGATCTTCGGTTGAATCAACATAGACGGTCAGCACATTTTCGCCGGAGACGAGATGAGGAGTGATCTCGAACGAAAACGGCGTGAAACCACCCTTGTGTGTGCCGATCAACACGCCGTTGAGATAGACGGTGCTGACCAGCATCGCCCCTTCAAAGTCAACGAACACACACCTGCCGCTCACATCCTCATCGAGCGTGAAGCGTTTGCGATAGGTCGAAACGAACTGGTATTCCGCATTATCGACAGAAATGCGCGAAAACAGCTTGTTGGTATGGGGCAGTGTGATGGGTTGAAACGCCTTATCATCTGCGTCGAGCGGTGCCGAAAAAGGCGCAAACTGCCAATTTTGAGTGAAGGTTTGAACGATTCGCATAAATCATCCGTTTAACGATGAAAAATACTTGACTCTTCAACAACAGCGAGTATATATTGAGTCAACGCGAGTAGTCAACACGTGTTGACAGGCGTAACAACAATTATCAATCCTTTACTTTGCTTGAAGGAGACTGAACGTGAAGAAGGCTTTTTCTTTCTTAGGGGTTCTGATCGTAGGGCTGATGCTCCTTACGGTGGCCTCAACGGCATTTGCGCAAGACATGCAGCTTACCCTGTGGATTTACGATGATGGTCGTCTCGAAGTGCTCACTGAACTTGGGCAGCAGTTCGAAGCCGAATATGGTGTCCCGGTGACCGTTCAAGTCGTTGACCTGAGCGAAATTCGCAACGCCATGACGCTCGGTGCCGCTTCCGGCGAAGGCCCGGACATGATCATCATCCCGCACGACAATCTGGGGCCGATCGTAGAAAACGGCGCCGCACTGCCAATTGATTTGGGCGACAAGGCTGAAAGCTATTTGCCCAGCGCCATCGACGGTTTCACCTACAACGGTCAACTCTATGGTGTGCCGCTGGCGGTTGAAAACATCGGCTTCTTCCGCAATGCCGATCTCGTCCCCGATGCGCCCGCGACGTGGGATGAAGTCGAACAAATCGGTATGGAACTGCTCGACAATGGCGACATTGACTCGGTCATTGGCCTGCCCGACCTGACCTACAACAGCTATCCGATCTACACCTCCTTTGGCGGCTACATTTTCGGTCGCGATGACGCCGGTAACTTCACCCCCGACGACATCGGTATGAACAACGAAGGCATGGTCGCGGGATTGACGTGGATTCAACACTTGATCGAAGAAGGCGCAGTCTCGGCCAACATCGACTGGGAAGCCTCGCACGTTCAGTTCGAAACCGGTCGCTCGGCATTTATCATGACCGGCCCGTGGGCGCTCAACCGCTTCGATACGGCGGGCGTCAACTATGCGATTTCGGCCTTCCCGGCGGCGACCGAAGGCGGTGATCCCGGTTATCCGTTCCTCGGCGTTCAGGGCATCGTCGTCAACGCCAACAAGGAAAACGCCATCCTCGCCCAGACTTTCGCCGTCGATTTCTTGGCGACGGAAGAAAACTATCAGGCGATCTTCGACGCAGAAGCACGCCCGTCGGCGTGGGCATCGATTTTCGAATCGGCCTCCGACCCGAACACGGCAGGTTTCAACGCGGCAGGCATCAATGCGGTGCCGATGCCCTCGATCCCGGCGATGGGTTTCGTGTGGGATGCATGGGTGAATGCAGGTTCGCTCGTCGCTCAGGGTGAACTCCAGCCGCAGGAAGCATTGGATGCAGCGGTCGAGCAAATTCAATCACAGGTTGCGGGCAGCTAAGCCCGCTGCGTAACCGAGTTACACTCTAGGTGATAGCCCACCGCTGTCACCTAGAGCGTTTTATTGCCCCGCGTTGGAAGTCCCACCTGAAACCGCGAGACTACTGTCCATGAACAAAATTGCTATTGTTATCCCAACTCGAAGCTATCTGCTCAATCTGGCGGTCGTTGGCGCATTCCTAGTGGGCGCGCTGTGGCTGATCACATCCTTGATGTCGCAGGGTCTTATGCCACTGGCCTCGGCACTCAGCGCGATTTCGGTGTTCATCGCGCTGGTGTATCTGCGTCGAAAATTCACACCGCTGCGCTGGCTGGGGCTTGGCTTGGCGCTGGCGATGCTGTTCACGTTGTATCCGCTGTTCTATACGCTGTACATCAGCACCACCAATATGGGCAGCGGCCACCTGATGCCGAAGCAGCAGGCGATCAACCGGCTGGAACAGGAAATGTATCTGCCGGAAAACGGCGCCACCTATCAATGGACGGCCTTCCAATCGACGGATGGCACTTCCTATGCTTTATGGCTGCTCGATGCGAACGGGACAGGGATGCTGGCGCGCCCCGCCATCGAGACGATCGCCCCCGGAACCGGGATCGTCGGAGAGCTCGATGAGGATAACATCCCGGTTTCTATCGAGGGATACGAACGGCTGCCGCTCAACCGCACGGTGCCGCTCCTCACCCAGTTAAGCGCGATCGATTTTGGCGAAGCGCCGAACACCGTACGCATCAGTTCCCTGCGCGCGGCGGCCTCTCTGCTGCCGAAGTATCGCTATGATGCGGCACAGGATGCGATTATCGATCAGGAAACCGGAGACATCTACCGCCCGATCGAAGGCACCTTCACTTCCGATTCCGGTGATGAATTGGCAATTGGCTACATCGAGTTCATCGGCACACGGCATTTTCAGAACTTCCTAGGCAATGAAGGATTCCGCGAACCGCTGCTAAGCATGCTGGTGTGGGATATTACTTTTGCCTTCTGTTCGGTGCTGTTCAGCTTTGGCGTCGGGTTGATTGTGACGATCTTGTTCGACGATCTTCCGGGAAGCGCATCATCCGTGCCCTGCTCATCATCCCTTGGCCAATTCCTGTCTTGATCTCGATTCTGATTTGGCGCAGCATGCTCAATCCGGATCTTGGCTTCGTCGCGCCCATCTTGGAGCGAATTTTCGGCAGTTCACCGGATTGGTTCTCGAATCCCGGTTGGACGCGCTTCGCCGTGATCATGGTGAACGTGTGGCTGTCGTACCCCTATTTCTACGTGATCACCGCCGGGGCAATCCGATCGATCCCCGGTGAAATCTACGACGCGGCGGTAGTCGATGGCGCGGCGGGGTGGGATAAGTTCTATCACATTACGCTGCCGCTTCTGCTGCGCATTATGATGCCGCTCTTGATCGCGTCGTTCACGTTCAACTTCAACAACTTCAATGTGATCTACATCTTCAATTTCGGCCTTCCGCCGATGCCCAACACCATTGTACCGATGGGATACAGCGACATTTTGATCTCGTTCGTGTACCGGTTGGCCTTCGTGACCTCGAATGTCACCAACTATGGGTTGGCCGCTGCGATTACAGTGCTGCTGTTCGTTCTCGTGGCCGGGTTGGTGATTGTTCAGCTCCGATTCACCAAAGCATTCAAAGAGGCGGCGTAATCATGGAACACGCACACGATTTTCTGGAATCCACCGGGGCCTACGCCAGTGCGCGGTTGCGCCAAAAAGTGACCCGGCTGTTCCTGCTCTATTTGCTCGCTGTCGCGCTGATTCTCTTCGCGGTGATCCCGGCGTTATGGGTGGTGTCGGCATCGTTGAACCCGGCGAAATCACTGATTGGGGGGACGTTTTTCCCCGAAAACCCCAGCCTCATCAACTACGAACAGCTTCTGTCGAGCGAATTCTTCCCTTATGCGAAGTGGTTTGTCAATTCGCTCAAAATCGCTTCTATCACGACGCTCATCACGGTTTTTCTAACCAGCCTCGCCGGATATGCGCTGTCCCGTTTTCGCTTTCAAGGGCGGCGGGCGCTGATGATGGCAATTCTGATTCTGAACGTCTTTCCATCGGTGCTGGCGATGGTGGCGATCTTCTCGATGCTCCAGCAGTTGGGCTTATTCATCGAATGGCTGGGGCTGGATGCCCATGTCGCGCTGATCCTGCTTTACTCCACCGGATCGATGGGTATCAATGTGCTGCTGGTGAAAGCGTATGTCGATTCGATCCCGCTTGAGCTGGATGAATCCGCGTTGGTCGATGGCGCGACACCTTGGCAAACCTTCCGCCACATCATCTTCCCGATCATGGTACCGATCGTGATTACCATCGGCGTGCTGACCTTCATCGCAGCCTATGGCGACTTCGTGATCGCCCGCGTGCTCCTGAAGAGCGCGGATAACCTCACGGTGATGGTCGGTCTGCAATTGTTTCAGACCGACCGCTTCGATCAGGACTTCGGCGTGATCACGGCGGGCGCGGTGCTGGCGGCCATTCCCATCATTTTGATCTATATTCCGCTGCAAAAGTACGTAATCGATGGGCTGACAGCGGGATCGGTCAAAGGATAAGCGGCGATGGTTCCCAAACGTATCCTCCTATGGGCTTTTCTCACCCTCGTGCTGAGTGCTTCTGTAGTAGGGCTGGCTCAAAGCAGCGAACCTCCCTTTTACTTCGGTGTTGATCTGTCCTATGTCAACGAAGTAGAAGACTGCGGCGCGGTCTTCCGTGAAAATGGGGAAGCGCGCGATCCGTTCGCGTTGTTCGCAGAACACGGCGCGAATTTGGTACGCGCTCGCCTGTGGTATAACCCGGATTGGACACAGTACAGCACGCTTGAAGACGTGAAACGAACCTTCCGTCGTGCCCGTGATGCGGGCATGGAAACCCTGCTCGATATTCACTACTCCGATACATGGGCAGATGCCGGAACGCAGCAGATCCCGCCCGCATGGCAAGGGTTGAGTGTCCCTGAATTGGCCGATGCCGTCTACCAATACACGACCGATGTCCTCAACGACCTCGAAGCCGAAGCATTGGTGCCAGCGTTCGTACAAATTGGCAATGAAACCAATTCGGGCATTCTCAAGCGCGGTGCGGATCAAGATTGGGTCGGCGATGCGCAGCTTTTCAATGCTGGCATTCGTGCTGTCCGTGACTTCACCGCCGAAACCGGCCATTCGATCAAGATTCTGCTGCATGTCGCCCAGCCGGAAAATACGCTGTGGTGGTTCACACAGGCCGAGGCCGCAGGTATCACCGATTTTGATGTGATTGGCGTCTCTTACTATCCACAATGGAGCACTTTTTCGATTGGTGATATGGGCGCGCAGGTGACGACACTCCGCCAGCGCTTCAACAAAGACGTGATGATCTTAGAAACGGGCTACGGGTGGACGCGCGACTCGGCAGGCGATACCGCCGATAATGTGCTCGATCAAGGCTTGCGCGGCTATTCATTCAGCCCAGAAGGGCAGCATCGCTTCATGGATGATGTGACCCAGAGCTTAATCAGCAATGGCGCGCTTGGGGTCGTCTACTGGGAGCCCGCATGGGTATCGACCGGATGCTGGACACGATGGGGGCAGGGCTCCCACTGGGAAAATGCCACCTTCTTCGATTTCAACAACCGGAATGAAGTTCTCGAAGGGATAAACTTCCTCAGCGATCCCTATTTGTACCCGCTCACCCTCCCTGACGGTGAAATCGATGCAGCTTATGGTGATCCGCTTGTGCAGGACAGCGAAGGCGATGCGCTGAGGGCGCTCGATCTCATCGATCTTTACGCCGTGATGGATGATGACTGGCTCCATGTCGCTTTCACAGCGGCGGGTGATGTGCTGTCACGCGAAGGGAGCTATCTGCTTTATATCGATACCACCCATGACACTGAAGGCGCCACGGTGGATGTGGGGCGGCGGCCCATTACAGTTGCAGAACCCTATGAGCCGGAGTTTCGCCTTGATGTCGCCATCCGTGAAGACCGGGGCAGCATGATCGGCGGCTACACCCTCAGCGCATGGACGGGCAGCGAATGGGAAAACCGAACCTTTACCGGGGGTGCCGCTGTTCACAACGGCGCACCATCGATAATTGAACTGGCAATCCCGCGCGCCTTGCTCGCTCATCCACAAACGCTCAACCTTGCGTTGATCAGCACCGATCGCGGACGGGCACGGAGCGCCAGTGACATTATGGGTGCATCGTTCGATCTGGAACCGTTTGCCGAAGGCCTCGTACTGGATCAGTTCTTTTCACTTCAACAATAAGCTGAAGCACATCCCACATCTATACAGCGATGTGGGATGTGCTTTAACCCCCAACAAATTATTTGTGTATATTTCACCGTCATGTCTCCTGTCGTAAATTCCCCCTGACTTCCGCCCCACCTGCAAAAAATTCGAAAAGTAATGGACAGCCAGCTCAATTACCCTCATGCTGTTCATACGCAGTTACCCTACATTCGAATAGGAGCCATCTTTGAAGCGCATTGCAGCCATGCTGATTCTTGCAGTCAGTGTTTTGCTCACACAGGGAGCGTTCGCTCAGTCCGTCGATAACTGGACGATCCTCCATTACACCGCCGTCGATAACAACTTGGAAGGCGATGCCTTCAATGACTATTACGAAATGCAGTCGGCGGGCAGCGGCTCCGGTGTCAACATCGTCACCGAGTTTGACCGTGCCGAGGGCTTTGACAACCGGTTTGGCGATTGGACTGGGACTCGTCGCTTCCATATTGAGCATGTCGATCCGCTGCCGGATCTGGACATCACCGGGATGCGCGCTGCAATTGTCGATTTTCTAGTTCAGGCGGGTGAAGGCACTGCGGAAGCCCTTCGTCCGCAGGTTGATGCGCTGCCTGACGAATTTGTGAGCCGCTTCTATACCAATCGCGTCGGCGTCACCTTCGATCAAACCCCGGTCGAGGATTTAGGTGAAGTCGATATGGGCGATCCACAGTCGCTGGCAGATTTCATCGTGTGGGGCGTGCAGAACTACCCCGCCAACCACTATATGATCGTCATTGGCAGTCATGGCGGCGGGTGGCGTGGAATTGGCCCTGATCAAGGTCAAGGGACTTCCATGCTCGACCTTCCGGAAATTGATGCTGCGCTCACTCAAGCACAGTTGGTCTTGGGGATCGAAAAGTTCGATATTGTCGGTTTTGACGCCTGTCTTATGGGGGTGACCGATGTTGCCGTCATGCTTGAATCTCACGCCGATTATGTGCTTTCCTCGCAGGAAGTGATCCCCAGCAGCGGTTGGGAGTATCGCAATGCCATCACCGCCATGCAGGCGAATCCCGATTGGGATGCCTTTCAGGTGGGAGCAGCCTTCATTGACAGCTACATGGAGTACTACGCGGGACCCGGCGCGCGCTCCAAAGTTGGGCTTTCGCTGGTGCAAACCGACCAGCTTCCCGCACTGCTGGACTCGCTGCAAAACTTCGCGCAGGTCGTTGGTGCAGACACCGTCGAACTCCTTTCAGCCTTGGGCACCGCCCGCAACAACAGTCAAGCTTTCGGCACCTCGCTGGGCGATCGTGCGGATGTCTATTCGTACGTTGACCTGCGTGATTTCATGACGTGGTTCAGCCTGCAAACGACGATTACCGATGCCGCATACAACGCAGCACAAGAAGTCATCGCCGCTTTTGACTCAGCAGTCGTTTACTCGCGCGCGGATGGCAAGCTGCCTCGCGCGAACGGGTTAGGCGTATACCTTCCGCGCACACCGATCATTTACACCACTTATGGTGAGCAGTACCCAGCCGATGCGCCCGCAGGATTTGCATTCTGGCAGGGCTACCTGAACCAGTTCTACACCACGATCACGAACCAGTTGGACGGCAGCGCCCTGCAAATCGACATTAGCAGCATCTTTACTATGAACACGCAGGCGAGCGTCCTCGATAACCCGGTGGTGATGTTTGATGCCAGCGGGCTGGGCGTGATCGATCTGACCTATACGATCACCTATCTCCTTCAAAATGGGTCGCGCATCATCGTCGATACAGCACCCATCGCCTATACCAGCGTCCTGCCCACGGGCGAAGAAATCATCGAATATCCCAACGAATTGACGCCGAGTACCTTCACATGGTCAGCCGAAGTTCCAATTCTGACAGACGGCACCAATCGGGTATTGGGTTTAGCGCAGTCAAGCAGTGCAAGCGGCGGTGAGGCTTATATTCAGGGGACGTATGTCAGCGCGGCAGGATCGCTGCCTGCCTATCTCGTCTTCGATAATGCTGATTACTCCTACATCGGACTGTTGGCTGTCACCGATGAATCGCCTGCTGAAGTGACGCCCAACCCCGGCGATCAATTCATCGTAGACTTGATCACGATTTCCGCCGATGGAGAGGTTGCGCGGAATCCGCTGGCCGATTCACCGCTCACGTTTGGCACCCAACCTTTCACACTCAGCTATGAACTGGCGGACTCCGGTAGCTATGAAATCGGCTTACGCATGAGCGATCTTGCTGGAAATGTTACCTACCGCAGTACACAGGTGGAAATTGACAATAGTGGGGCGGACGGTACGCTGCGCGGTTACACCGACATTTCCACAGGCATCTATTTCCAGTACCCGCGTGAATGGGGTGAAGGGCTGACCCTAGCGAATGACGACGGATCGTTGACCACCTCGGTCAGCAATCAATCAGGTGACCGCGCGATTTTTGTGGATAGCTATTCAGAAATCGACGCTCAAACTGCGCTCGATAATGCCATGCAAACCTTTGATGTTGAGTATGGGGATGTGAACGAAATCACTTTTGGCGGGATGCCCGCTCTGAGCGTAGATTATGTCTCCTCCTCTGATGAAGGCCCGATGACAGGAACACTCGTGAGCGTTTTCAACGAACAGGCCAACGCCGCAGTGCTGTTCACCGTGCAAACGTCCGGCGATGCAGGCCCAACAATAGCCGATCTGTTGGGGTTGCTCGATCAGAGCCTCCTGCTCTTTAGTCCGGCCTAGTCAAGAACCTACAAGGCGTTATCCATCCCTACGTTGCAGGGATGGATAACGCACCAACAAACGACAGCCCAGCCTCAATCCGTATCGCTGGCCTGTACCTCATCATAGGCGCGTTGGGCTGTGACAACCTCGCTGATATGCTCTTCTGTCCATCGAATAATCGCCGCGATCGGTTCGCACAGCGTCTTCCCTAGGGGCGTCAGTTCATATTCCACACGTGGTGGAATTTCAGGATACAACGTTCGCTTCACAAGCCCGTCACGCTCCAAACTGCGCAGCGTTTGGGTGAGCATCTTTTGCGAAATGCCTTGAATCCCGTGTCGCAGCTCTGAAAATCGCTTTGGCCCATCCTCTAGCATACCGATGATCAACGTTGTCCATTTATCGCCGAGTCGATCAAGTGCCTGCCGCACCGGGCAGTCCGATGCATACGCAGTACGGTAGCGCTCTTGCCAAGCGCGAAAGTTGGTCGATGGAACCGACATAGGTTTCCTCAAGGTAACTGACTTACGTGAAAGTGCCTACTTCCCATTGTATACCAAGTCACTTATAGTAACCATGTAATCATTTCCACTGATGAAAGGCCCTTCAATGACGACTTTACTCGTGACTGGCGCGTCGGGACATCTCGGACGCCGCGTGTTGGAACTGCTGCTGGAAGCCGGCGAAACCCACATCATTGCAACCACCCGTACGCCAGAAAAACTGGCGGACTTTGCGGCGCGCGGTGTCACGGTACGCACAGCGACGTTCGATGATCCGGAATCGCTGCGTGCGGCGTTCACAGGCGCAGATCGCTTGTTGTTGATTAGCACAGATGCGTTGGGCGTGCCGGGGCTTCGTGAGCGTCAGCATAGAACCGCAATTGAAGCCGCCGCCGCGGTTGGTGTTAAACACGTCGTCTATACATCGCTGGTCAACCCGGTGAACACTCCCATCCCCCTTGCGCCCGACCATGCAGCAACCGAAGCCGCGCTCGAAAGCAGCACACTGGGCTATACCATACTGCGCAACAATGTCTATGCCGATGGCCTGCCGGGAATGCTGACGCAAGCACTTGGGATGGGTGGAAAGTTGTTCAGTGCAGTGGGTGATGGAAAAATCGCCTATGTCACCCGTGAGGATTGCGCCCGCGCCGCGGCGGCAGCGTTAGCAGCCTCGTTTGAGGGACGGCGTGTCCTCGATGTTACTGGCCCAGAGGCGATCTCCCACGCAGAGCTGGCGGCCATCGGCACAGCAGTCTATGGTCAGCCCATCACCTACATCCCGCTGAGTGTCGAAGTCATGACTCAACAGCTTGTCCAAGCCGGGCTCCCTGAACCGATTGCACAGCTTATCGTTTCCTTCGATGACGCCGGACTGCAAGGCAAATTGAACGGTGTTTCCGCAGCCGTACAGGATCTAACCGGTCAGCCTGCCATGCGCATCGCAGATTTCATCGCTGCACAACCAAACCCGCAGGCTTCACACTAATTGATCTCCCAGTAAAGCGCTTTCCCTTCCCAGTACAGTTTGGGAAGGGAAAGCCCATTTTCAGAAAGCGGCGTATCCTACTCATACACCAAGTCGGTAAAGGCGCAGATGAGTCAGTGGGATTTCTTCTAATTTTGTATACCCTGCTTCCCCCGCTGCACGGGTAATTTCCTCCGAGCGCAGACGATGTTCAAGCGGCGGCCCAAACTCACCTTGCTCATAAGGCCACTCCAACACGACGAGGCGATACTTCGCGACACGGCGTGATTCATTCAATGCCGTGACCAGATCATCCGCCTCATGCAGTACCATGCCCATAAAGGCGAGGTCAAAGGTTTTTTCGCCAAAGGGCAGCGCTTCCATTACCCCCTGCTTAAAATCCCCCTGCGGTACATACTGTCGTGCGGCTTCTAGCATATCTTCACGGACATCGACCCCCACCACTCTAAGGCCTCGTGCGGCGAACGCCTCTGCGAACAATCCACTACCGGTGCCAATATCCAGCATCGAATCGGCTTGTAATCCTTCAAGGCTAAGCTTAACCACCCGATCCAATTCCAATCTTGCAATGCGCTCCTCTGAGCGCAGTCGTTCAATATCGCCACTGAAGCGGCGTGTGTTCATCGAGCGTTACCTTTCTTGAACAATGGCGGCGATTTCATGAGGTTGGTGGGTATCAAGCATACATCTCACCCCACAAAGCCTGCCATAAACCCACGTTATGCCCATAGATGATGTCAAAACCAGACTATTACATCTGAATCAGCCGAAGGCTTATCAACGACGCCCTCAATGCTGATATATCATTAGCCATGATGTACTTTATAGGGAGTACGGTGTTGTTTCTGCCACCGGAAGCAGCAATCTTCCGCACAATGCCTACGCAGGAGACATCGGGATGTTCACCCAACGGACATGGAAACGGGCTGAAGCCCTTTTTTGGAGATTTACACAGCCGTCGTCTGATCTCAAACATGAAGAGCAGCGCTATCTAGCCCAGAGTCTTGCAGCTTGTTCCATGGCAGTGATCGCGGCATTATGTATTATTTGCCCCATTTGGATTACGTCTTCTCCGCACTTCTCAGCAACACCCTATGTTTCTCTTGGGCTGTTGATGGCCTTCATGGCGGCCTATGAGTTAAGCCGCACCCGCTTTTACGAGGCGGGTGCTGTCGTGGTGGTTGCGGCTATCTTCATTCTGGTCGACACGACAATTTTGATTGCACCCGGTGCGGTTGGGGCGAGAATGCTGGCTCTGAATTTTCTATCGCTGGCAGCCATTGTATCGAGCATGTTCCTGCGCAGACGTGATACCGTGTTGGTCATCGCGAGTGGGCTGGCGATCATTGGTGTTTTCTTCTTTTTGCCAGAGGTACCGTTTAGCTTTGCGTTTTCATATTTGGTGTTTGTCGCCCTGATTTCATTGGTGGGATGGGGTGTCATTGAAATCGGAAACCAAAACCGGAAACGGCTTGCACAAAGCGAAGAACGATTTCGTGCAGCAACGGAATCCAGCCTAGATGCATTTTGTGTGCTGGAAAGTGTGCGTGATACTCAAGGCGAAATCGTCGACTTCAGAATTGCTGAGATTAACCAAAATGCAGCCCGCCAAACACCACTGTCTCCTGCTGAGCTGAAGAATCACCTTCTTTGTGAACTGTTCCCCGGTCTTCGGAATTATGGCTTATTCGAACAGTACAAACAGGTTGTACTAACTGGCGAACCATCGGTACAGGAATATCAAGTCCCTGAGGGGTGTGCGGCTCTAGGCTGGTATCAGCAGCAGGCAGTCAAAGTTGGGGACGGTGTTGCGATTGCGAGTCGAGACATCACCGCACGTAAACATGCAGATGAAGCCCTAAGAAACAGCGAAACAAATTTCCGCACGTTGTTCAATAGCATTAAAGATTTTCTTTTTGTACTGGATATACAGGGCAACATTATAGAAATCAACCAGACGGTGATTACGCGGCTTGGATACACCGCGGAAGAACTGATCAATCAGTCGGTGTTGAACGTCCACCCCAAAGAGCGCCGAACCGAAGCCGCACAGATTGTCGATGAGATGCTGCAAGGAAGCCGCTCCTTCTGTCCTGTTCCAATTCAGGCCAAATCGCAGGAATTGATCCCGGTTGAAACCTACATCACACAGGGTCTATGGAACGGTCAGCCTGCATTGTTCGGGGTCACAAAAGACATTTCTGACATCAAGATGTCCGAAGAGAAATTCGCCGCCGTTTTCCATGCGAATCCGGCGATCGCTGGCTTGAGTCGTGTCGATACCGGCGTGTATGTGGAGGTTAACCGCGCCTTCTGCGAAAAACTAGGGTTTACGCCAGCAGAAGTGATCGGCAAGCCATCGACCCATCTCTTGCATTTAGACGATCAATACCGGCAGGTAGTCATTGAGAAGCTCAAACGAGATGGCTTCGTTCGTGACGAAGAAGCCGTGATTTATACCAAAGATGGAACGCCGATTTCGGTGATGCTTACGGCGCAAACGCTCTTCTTGCATGGCGTTGCCTACAATTTCACCACAGCGATCGATATCACGGAACATAAGCGGATAGAAAAAGCCCTGCGGGAAAGCAACGAGCGGCACCAAGCGCTCCTGAATGCCATTCCGGATTTAGTCTTCCGTAATCGCCGTGATGGGGTATTTATCGATTATCATGCGAGGAATCCTCGCGAGCTCTTGGTACCACCAGAACAGTTTATGGGGCGCCCCATTGGAGAGATTCTCCCGCCTAAACATGCCGAAAGCCGTACGAATTCTGTTGCGCGCGTGTTGGAGACGGGCCAAGAGCAGGTGCACGAGTACTCTCTCTCTATCGGCGGTGAGCTGATGGATTTTGAAGCACGTATGGTGGTGTGTGGGCAAGATGAAGTGCTAACCATCGTCCGTAACATCACCAAGATTAAAACGGCACAGCGACGGGAATTTGAACTGGCGTTGGAAAAAGAGCGGCATCGCATGCTGACGGCGTTTATTCAAACTGCCACCCACGAATTCAGAACCCCCCTCGCGACGATTGGAACAAGTCTTTATTTACTCACTCGTTCCGAAGATCCGTTACTACGTCAGGAAAAAAAGGCACAGATCGAGACAGAAATAAAACGCATCACACGATTGATCGATATGCTGCTGCTTATGATGAAATTGGACAATGAAGAACTGCCGCCCGCAGAACGGATCGATGTCAACAATCACTTAAGATCGGTCTGTTCGGAAGTCACTGCCTTGCGTGAGATGAAGCGCATTTTAGACTGCAAATTGCAACCAGATTTACCCGAACTGATGGGGCGTGCAGACTATTTATCTGCTGCCTTCAAAGAACTGCTTGAGAACGCCTGCCGCTACAGCCCGCAGAACAGCACCATTCGCATCACGACTGCCGCTGCCGCGGATCATGTTCGCATTGACATCTCTGATCAGGGTTCAGGGATTTCTGAAGATCAGTTGCCGCATATTTTCGAAACCTTCTGGCGGCAGGATAAGGCACACACGACTCCCGGGTTTGGGTTGGGATTACCGATCGCACAGAAAATTGTGCGGATGCATAACGGTAGGATCGAAGTAAAAACTGAAACAGGAAAAGGAACCACTTTGACCGTTATGATTCCCATCTGATGGCTATCACGTGAGGAGCTAACTGCCAGTATCGATACGAAAAGTCGGCTCCGATCATTGGCACATTCCCTGTGGCCTTCTAAAATTACGGGTGAAACTTAGACGTACCTGTAGGAAAAAGACTGATGAAAAAGATTGGATTACTCAATCAACCCTTATCGAGCGTGATTGCAGGCATGGGGCATATGGACACCCTCGTGATTGCCGATGCCGGACTCCCAATCCCAATGGGAACCGCCCGCATCGATCTGGCGGTCACGCAAGGGATACCGGGATTTTTGCAGGTCTTACGCACTGCACTTGAAGAAATGCAGGTGGAAGGGGCTGTCATTGCGTCCGAGATGGAAACACGCAGCCCGGACATGTACCGAAGCCTTAAGGATGTCCTTGGCAGTATTCCTGTGAGGGCTGTGCCGCATGTCGAATTCAAGGCACAGACAGCGACCGCCCGCGCGATCGTTCGGACGGGTGAGTTTACGCCATACGCGAACGTGATCTTGATCGCAGGGGTGGTGTTCTAGAGTCGATTACTCTTGCATCGGCTTGTTAGCAATTAGTTTTTCCGCAACCAACCGATCAGTAATCAGTACATTGATCCACTTCCCAAGCAGTGCCCCCCGGATTGCGGCATATTTTCGCAGCCCCCCGGCGATCCCGACCGTGCGTTTGACTTGCCGTAACTGCTCCAGCGTCATGCCAATCACGCGGCTGTTCAATTGGTTCACGACGGGCGCGCCGTCGCGGTCAAAGAAACGCATGCAAATATCGCCGACCGCGCCGAGCGCCCGTAAATGATCGAGTTCTTCCGCCGAAAAGCGGTTGCCACTGCTAGCGACCAATTTCGATGGCTCTACGGTGCCAATGCCAACCAGCGCCAGCGTGATATGCCCGAATAACCCCAGCGCCTCTTTGACGAAAATATCTTCCGAAATGACCTGTGCCATTTCCTCTGAACCCACGACACCGGGTGCTGGCAGCAGCATCGCACGCCCATGCATCAAATGCGAAAAGCGTTCAGTGAGGCGGTTAGCGTGAACTTTGGCGTTCGGGCTGCCAATGCCGCCGAGAATTTGCACGATTTGGGCATCGACGGAACGCTGGAAGGGGCGCATCGCATCGACCATTGCTAGCAGGGTCGCACTCCACGAGGATAAACCGATGATTTCATGCGCTTTAACCGTGCTTTGCACATAGTAAGCCGCTGCCGCGCCCAACGCTCGCTGAAGCTGTTCGTCATCATCATCCGGGGAGGCATCGGCGATAATCACCTCTTTGAGGCCATACGCCGCCTGCAGTTCGTCTTCAAGTGCTGCATCAAACCCACTGGGCAAATTGACCGAAATTTGCACGATCCGCTCATCCAGCGCGCGTTTGAGCAGTCGAGAGACCGTCGCCTGCGATAAATCAAGCCGGTGAGCGATCTCCGACTGCCCTAGCTCCTGCTGATAGTACATGCGCGCCACTTTGGCGATCAGTCGTAGTTCCTGACGGTCAGCGATAGGCATATTGCTGCTAACTCAGTCGATAAAAAGACGAGATTCTGTATTTTACCCGAGATGGTGGTAAGTTTCCCATCCAAAGTAGGTTGTGAAAGCTTCAACCAAGGTTGCAGCCGCATGAGAAGCATTCATCGCAGCGTGATGCTCAAACCCATTCTTGCATACATGCTGCATCAGCTTTTGCAGCCCCGACACGCGAACCACCGCGCGGCTGCCAAACGTTTCCAGTGGATCAGCGACGAATTCACCATCACCCACATATGTCTTAATCACACCGTGTCGATCATCAGTGGTCACGCGGGCATAGCTGAACGGCCCAGCCGGAGTTCGACCAACAACCGTACCGTACGTATTTTCGACTCCAAGTGTCGTCCCCAAAATCGGCGCGTTAAGCATTTCCATACTGTCTTGCAAGAAGTCTTTCGCCCAATTGCCGCAGTGGAACAGCACACATTTGTCGGGATCATCGCCGTAATTATTGTTCCAGTCCACCAGCGCGCTTGGCGTATTGGAAGCCAACTGAAGCGCATACATCGACGCGACACCCGTAATATCAACTTCGCACGCACTCGGCATCAGCGCTTGGCTCATCATGCTCATCAGTGTGCAGACATTGACTCCGTAGTTCGCTTGTAGCGATGTCCAACACTGAATCGCAGTCGCGCCGATGTCATTCGCCGCCATCCATTCATCAATGACGACGCCCAGTTTTGCCTGTTTGACGACCGCAGGCGCAGGAACCTTGCCGGTACGCACATAAGCACCGATCCGCTGCCAACGTTCGGTCACACGTGCATCATCATCGGCGACTTTGTTCGCCCGGCTGAACACTTCCGATAGATCGAGCGTGCTAACCGTCATGCCATAGGCTTGCAAAAGTTTTTCGCTGTAGCGGGTGGTATTGAAGGCATTTGGCCGCGCACCGATTGCCCCGAAACGCGCATTACGCATGCCCTTTACCACGCGGCACACGCCGAGAAATTTGCGCAAATCGTGCTTAAATGAATCGGTCTTTGGGTGGACGGTATGCTGCTCGGTCAAACTGAAAGCATAACCATACTGGTACAGGTTATTGCACACCGAAATCTTGCCGCAAAAAGCATCGCGCCGACGTTCGACATTGAATTGATCGAGACTATCTGGATAGGCTTGCACAAGAATTGGCACATTCAGGCGTGACAGTTTAATGGTGTCGGCAACCCCTTTTTCGTCGCCAAAGTTCGGCAGCGTAACCAAAATCCCGTCAATACGATCGGCATTCTGGCGGAATAATTCCGCGCATTTCTTGGCATGTTCCCATGTCTCGACCGCACCGAGCTTGGTGGCTTCTTCGTCTAAAATAACCGCATCGACACCCATTTCCTTCAGTACGTCAAGGATGTCGCGTCGCCCTTCGCTGATGAGTACATCGGGGAAGAAATCACGATTGCCGACAATCACACCTAAAGTCATCTTATTGTTCATGGGTGGCATTTACCTTTTGTGAACGATTTCTTCTCAGCTAAATCAATACTTGTTGTACGGCTGCTAGCCAGCCTGCGTAGGCGGCTTCAAAGCGGCTGCGATTCGTGGTGGGGGCATAGTCCGTAAAACCGTGGGGCAGCGCTTCAAGATCCGCAAGCGAGGCATAGCGTTTCAATCCAAGCAGTCCTGCCAGCACGGCACCAAGCGGTGACAGTTCCGGCGTATCGGACGCACGTACCGTGAGCCCTGTTACATCGGCGACGTATTGCATCAGAAAATGATTGTTGACCATGCCGCCGTCACCGTGTACCTGCTGCATCGTGATCCCGGCTTCGGCGCACATCAGATCAAGCACATCTTTGACCTGATAGGCGATCGATTCCAATGCGGCACGAACGACATGCGCACGCGTCGCCGCTGGAGTCAGCCCTACGATCGCGGCCTTCGCGTTCGGATTCCAATAAGGTGCACTGAGGCCGACAAAGGCAGGCACTAAATACACGCCGCCGTTGTCAGGGACAGACTCGGCCAGTGTTTCGGTTTCACGGGGATCATGGATCAATTCAAGCTGATCTTTCAGCCATGCAATGGTGCCGCCCGTAAAATTGATGATCCCTTCAAAGGCATAAACGGTGATACCGTTCACGCGCCAACCAATCGTCGTGACGCCGCCTGTACCGGATAAACGCACTTGATCCCCGATGTTCAGCAGCACAGACGATCCGGTGCCGAAGGTGACCTTAGCCATACCGGGTTTGAAGCAGTGTTCTGCGAACAGCGCCGCCTGTGAATCACCCATCACCCCGCAGATTGGAATAGGCCTAGAAAGCACTCCTTCAACACTGGTTTCGCCGTAAACAGCGCTGCTATCGCGGATTTCCGCAAGCGCATGGTGGGGAACGCCGAACAGCGTACACAGCTCGGTGTCCCAATGAAGGGTGTGAATGTCGAAGAGTAACGTTCGGCTGGCGTTGGTTTGATCGGTGGCGAACACAGTCCCATGCGTTAGCCGGTAAATCAGATACGTATCGATCGTGCCAAGCAGTGCCTCGCCGGACTCCAGTTTTCGCTTGATGTCCGGCTCATTTTCGAGTAACCATGTGATCTTCGATGCCGGAAAGTATGTATCGATACGTAGGCCGGTTTTCTGCCGCACCATGTCACTATGTCCAGCTTTCATCAGCCGATCACAGATAGGCTCGCCCCGGCGGCACTGCCACACGATCGCGTGATAAAGCGGTTTACCCGTACCTCGCTCAAACACGACCACCGTTTCGCGCTGATTGGTGATGCTCAGGCACAGCAGATCGCGCTCGATGTCAGAATGACGAGCAAGGAGTATCCGAATCGCTTCCACCGTATTGCGGTAGATTTCATCGGCATCGTGTTCGACCCACCCCGGCTTAGGATAATGCTGCGCGTGCTCCATCGACTCCCGATCGATCACATGACCCGTTTCATCAAACAGCAGGGCTTTTGTCGCGGAGGTGCTTTGATCCACAGCGAGGACGGTGCTCATCCAACCTGCTCCGCTTGTAAGAGGTTTCGCGCAATGCGAGACAGCCCTTCGCGCGAAATACCGTAGTGGGCGAAAATTTCTGTTTGGCTTCCGCTGATAGTGTATTCATCGGGGAAACCGACGATCTTGAAAGGCAGTGACACGCGGTGCTCCATCAGAAGTGATGCGCATCGTTCGCCAAGGCCGCCGTAGACGCTGTGTTCCTCGACCGTGACAATCGCCCGGGAGGTTGCGGCCACATGCAAGAGGGCTTCGGTATCAAACGGCTTCAGCGTATGCATACTGATCACACCGGCTGAGATCCCTTCGCCGGTGAGCTGTTCCGCAGCTTCTAACGCTTGTGCGGGCTCGCCGATGGCGATAAAGGTCACATCGGTGCCGGTGCGTAGGGGTATCGACTTGCCGATCTCAAACCGTGCCCCGGCGTGGCGTAAAGTTTGGCATCGCCTTTTTGCCAAACCGGAGATAAATCGGACGAGGGTGATGTCCGGCGGCACGAATGGCCTCGCGTGTTTCGTAGTTATCGGCAGGGGTGACAATATCAATGTTATTGACGGTGCGGAGTGCGGCGTAATCATGCAGCGAGTGATGCGTAGAACCAAGCGCACCATAGCTCACGCCCGCGCTGATCCTGATCACTTTGACGCGCCTGATCGGAATAGGCAACATCATTCTTGATTTGCTCAAACGAGCGCGCAGTCAAGAAGCAAGCCGGGGAAACCGCATAGACAATTTTCCCCGCGGCGGTTAGCCCTGCGGCGATACCCACCAAGTTCTGTTCTGCGATGCCCACTTCAATAATCTGGTCGGGAAGCGTTTCGCCGAAACGAGTGAGCTTGCCAGATCCGCGCGAGTCACTGGTCACCGCGAGAATATTGTGATCCGCCTGTGCCATTTCCAGCAGTGTTTCCGCAAATACATCAAGATTCGGTTTGCCCATGCTGGTCATACGCTTAACTCCGCTTGCTCAAGTTCCGCGAGCGCCTGCGCATATTCAGTATCCGTCGGCACCCGGTGATGCCATTTCGATCCAGCTTCCATGAAACTGATGCCCTTACCCTTGACGGTGTGAGCGAGGAGCAAACTGGGTTTGCCCGCGACAAACGGCAGGCCATCAAACACATTGACCAACGCTCCTAGATCGTTGCCGTCGCATTCCGTCACCGCGCAGCCAAACGCGCTGAACTTCTGCGCCAGCGGTTCTAGGCCATTCACATCTTCCGTTCGCCCGGTGATCTGGTAATGGTTGCGGTCGATGATGACCGTGAGGTTATCCAGTTTGTAGTGTGCCGCCGTCATCAAGGCTTCCCAGCTTGAGCCTTCGGCAAGTTCGCCATCGCCTAACAGCGTGAACACGCGAAACGGACGCCTATCTTTCTTACCCGCGATCGCCATCCCCACTGACACCGACAGCCCATGACCGAGCGCACCTGTATTCTGTTCAACACCACGCACTTTGCGCGTCGGGTGCCCAATAAAAGGCGACCCGACGTGATTGAGAGACTCAAGGGCGCTCGTGGGATAAAAACCCTTGTCCGCCAGCACCGCATACAGTGCCTCAACCGAATGGCCTTTACTCTGCACATAGCGATCGTGGTCAGGATCGTCGAAGTTTTCCGGCGTTACGTTCATGACGTGGTTGTACAGCACATTCAAAATATCGACACACGAGAGACTTCCGCCTGTATGTCCGGCATTCGCCCGTTTGATCATCTGAATGATCGTTTTTCTATATTGGATGGATTTGAGTCGGAGTTCCCGGTCGTCCATGCCTAACCTTCCCTTACGCCAAGGTTCTTTTCACTTCAAACAAACCGATAGTTTCAATAAACGTCTTTTGATTAGTTTTAGGCGGGTAGGCGGCGATGACAGAAACAATGACTTTAGAAGGGATATGCGGCTTGCGACCGTATATCCCTTCGGCTATTGAAACTAGCTCAGACGTGCGAACACGCCGTATAGATCGACGTTATCGGGGGTGATGAGTTCACACGGAACCGACTGCTTTTCCTGTTCCGGTGCAACACCTGTCTGAATGTAGATGCTGGCTTGTTCAACTGCCAGTTCGCTGATGTACGCGGCGGGCTGGAGTACCGTCGCCTGAATCGTGCCCTGACGAATCGCTTCCATCACATCCGGGCTGCCGTCGAAGCCGACCACGATCACATCGGTCATGCCTGCTGCTTGCAGTGCTGCCGATGCGCCAAGCGCCATCGTGTCGTTGCCGCTGATGACGCCCTTGATGTCCGGGTTCGCCTGAATGATCGTCTGCATCACATCGAAGGCTTCGGTCTGTGACCAGTTGGCCGACTGGGTGGCGACGAGCTGCATGTCCGGGTACTGACCGATCACATCGTTGTAGCCCTGTGAGCGGATGTGCGCATTGGTGTCGGTTTCACGACCGAGCAGTTCGACATACTGACCCTGTTCGCCCATCAAGCGGACAAATTCTTCTGCGCCCAACGTCGCGCCCTGATAGTTGTCAGAGACGATCTGCGCCATCGCCACGCCCGTCGTGTTGATTTCACGGTCGATCAGGAACGTCGGGATACCGGCATCTTTCGCCTTCTGCACTGCCGCGATCGACGCATCCGCCCCGGCATTGTCGAGGATGATCGCCGCTGCGCCACGGGCGATCGCCGTGTCGAAGTGCTGGTCTTGCAGCGCCGCATCGTCATCGTGCGACAGCACCAACGTCTCATAGCCCAGCGCCTGAGCGCGTGCTTCTGCTGCGGTCGCTTCCGCCGCGAAGAACGGATTATCGTGCGACGGGGTAATGATCACGATCAATTCGCCGTTGCCTTGGGGCACATCCGAACCTTGTGCTGCCACGACCGACACGCTGAGAAGCAGAATTGCAAGAATGGCCAACAATACACGACTAAACTTCATTTTGTGAAACATACTTGCCTCCAAAGATAGCCATTGAGTAAGTGATGACTTTCGGTAATCTTGACCGAAACCGATGCTCCTAATCCGCAGCGCCTCCCTTCGTTGATAGTTGCTCAACTACTTGAGAAGTCGCTTGCTGCAAAACAAGCTGACGCTGCAGACGCTGTTGAAATTGGTCGATCACGACGGCGGCCACGATGACGAAACCGGTGATGGCAACCTGCACGAATTCGGACAAACCGATCAAGACCATGCCATTGTTGAGCACGCCGATCACGAAAGCGCCGACGATCGTGCCGAAGATCGTGCCGCGTCCGCCGTTGAGCGATGTTCCGCCCAGCACGACGACCGCGATCGCATTCAGTTCATAGTTCGTGCCCGTCGCCGGGTGCGCGGCGACAAGCTGAGAGGTGATGATCAGGCCAACGACGGCGGCGCAGAAGCCAGAAATCATGTAGACGAAAACTTTCACGCGGTTTACGCGGACGCCCGAAAGTTCGGCGGCACGTTCGTTACCGCCCACCGCATAAACCTGCCGCCCGAAGGGGGTTTTCATGGCGATGAACATAGCGACTATCGCGAACAACACCATCAACCAGATCGGATAGGGCAGTCCAAGCAGTGTTCCAGTACCGATCAGCGGGAATCCCGTGTTACCAAGTGCTTCATTGCCGACCAGATTCGGGAAAGTCGCACCATTGGAACGTAAGAGCGCAGCGCCACGAGCGAGGTAAAGCATGCCCAATGTGGCGATGAATGGGGTCACATTAAAGCGTGTGATCACCAGCCCATTCACCATACCGATCAACATACCAACCAGAAGGGTAAGGGCAATCACGATCGGGATATTGAAGAAGATCGAGACGCCGAACATCGGCAGGATGAGTCCCTCATTGATCAGCCCGCCCGCGATCATCCCGCACACACCGACGATCGATCCGACCGATAAATCAATGCCCCCGGTGAGAATAACGAAGGTCATGCCGATACCGAGAAGCGCATTGAGGGCAACCTGCTTCACGAGAATGACGATGTTCCCGGTGGTTAAAAATGCGGGAGCAGTAAATGAGAAAATCACCACCAAAATAAAAAGTGCGATGAGCGTGCGAAGCTGTAAAAACAGCATGCGCGGATCGCGCTGCGCGCTGGGTTTTGCCGTCGCCTGACGGGCAACTGCCGGGTTTGCCTGACTCATGCCAATACCTTTTCTATAGTTTGAACCGACGCTGCCACAATCGCTTCCTGAGACATCTCGGAGCGGGTGAATTCTGCGGCCAGCCGTCCTTTTGCCATCACCAACACGCGATCCGCCATCGCCAAAATCTCTTTGAGTTCCGAGGACACGAACACAACCGCAAGCCCTTTCAAGGCTAGTTGGTTCATAATTTCGAAGATTTCGCCTTTTGCGGCGACATCGATGCCGCGAGTAGGCTCATCCATCATCAGCACGCGCGGGGAAGTGAGCAAACTCTTGCCAACGACAACTTTTTGTTGATTGCCGCCGCTTAAAGAGGTCACGAGGTTTTCGACAGCCGCCACTTTAATCCGCAGATCGCGCACCTGCTGATCGATGCTGTTACGCTCCTTGACTGCCGAAAGATAGAAGCGGTTCAGGTAACGTGCTAAGCTGGCAAGGGTGATGTTGGCTGCAACAGATTGCTTTTGTACCAACCCGCGCAGTTGGCGATCTTCCGGCACCAGCGCCAGTCCTTTTTGAATACGCATGCCAATGTCATCACGGCTTCGCAGTTCCGTGCCATCCAACCAAATCTTTCCATTGGCTTCCGGGTGCAGACCGATCAGTGTTTCGAGGAGTTCAGTACGCCCTGCGCCCATCAAGCCATAAATGCCTAGAATTTCGCCACTGCGCACGGAGAAGCTGACGTGATCGACAACATATCCGCCACCCGCGCGTGGCAGCACGATATTTTCGACGCGCAGCAGTTCTTTATTGACATTGTGTTCATCGCGGTGAAACAACGCTTCAGGGCGGCGTCCCACCATCTTTTCGACGATCCAGTTAAGGCTCACTTCATCAGCACGCGCTTCTGCGACCAATTGACCATCGCGCAGCACCGTGAAGTAATCGCCAATTTGCAGGAGTTCATCCAGCTTGTGCGAAATGTAAACAATCGAAACGCCTTGCGCGGTCAATTCACGGATGATGCGGAACAGCACCGCGACCTCAGTGTTACTGAGCGCCGAAGTCGGTTCATCCATGATGAGGATGCGGACATTCTTCGCCAGCGCTTTGGCGATTTCGACGATTTGCTGCTGGCCGATGCGTAAATCACCCACCAGCGTTTTGGGATCGACATCTTGTTCCAAGCGCAGCATCAGATCGCGGGCAATCCGCTGCTGTTCCCGCTGCCGGATCGTTCCAGTGGGGGCGATGAGTTCGCGCGCCATGAAGATGTTTTCGGCAACGCTCAAATTCGGGTACAGGTTTAATTCCTGATAAATGATGCCAATGCCATAATGCGCGGCGTCGCGCGGAGAACGTACGGTGATAGCCTTGCCATCTAAGAACAGGCTGCCGCTCGTCGGATACTCAACCCCGGCGAGGATTTTCATCAGGGTACTTTTACCGGCCCCGTTCTCGCCAATCAGGACGTTAACCTTGCCCTGATAAATATTGAAACTCACGTCCTTCAGGGCAACGGTACCCGGATAAACCTTGGTGACTTTATCCGCATGCAAAACAATGTTTTCGCCATCCATGAGGGTTATCCGTTGATGGTCAAGATTGCTGGGGTGACAATAATGGTGTTGACATCACCGAGCGTGAACGCGCCGAAGAAAGTCACGTTCTTGCCTTGCAGCGTGGTGAGATCGCCAATCGGTGTCAACACAGTGCGGTTGATCAGCGCGTGCATCTCATTCGACACGGAGGCGTATTCCATCTGATTAGTGAATTGGTTGAAGAGGATGAAAGGCATCGAGTCGCGCACAGCGGTTCCGCGAATGACGGGGCCAATCGCAAGAGATGCATCGGCTTCGCCATCATCATTCAAATCGATCAAGGCCACTCCAGCGCGAGATTCCAAATTAACGCTCACGATGGTTCCTGTCCCAGTCACCATGAAACTGTAGGGTTGTGAACCTTCATGTCGCCCGTATTCTTCGGAACCAGCAGTTGGGTTTGCGTGCAGTGCGTCGATCACCGTGAGCAGATCATGCGCTTCGCTCTGGAGCGTGGGGATCACTTGCGAATCCCAAATCGAAGCGACGTAGTTGGCGGCGTTGAACTGTTGATCTTCATCGCCGATGATAGGTCTGCCAGTGGTAGGATCCAGAGGGCGAATAGTAGCGAGTGTGCAGCCGCTCAAAAAGACCGCCGCCAAAACGAGCAAAAAGCCGAAACGCTGCTTGAGCAGAGACAAAAACATCATTAGTTCAACTTTCGACAAGCCAGTTTATTGACACACCTGCATGTCTGAATAAATATTCAGCGAAAAATTTTTATTCAGGTTATCAACAAGATAACCTAGGTCATGGACTTTGTCAATATGTCATAATCCCATGTCAACCCATTCAAAATCGGGATGTTGTGCCACAGGGAAGCGGCCTAGCACGAGACCAAATTCACAAGAATGCCGCCTTATTCGAGCGGCATTCCTGTGGTGAAGCGTTTTTCACGAAGCCGGGGTTTGGCTCGCAACCGTCCACCGCACGACCCCATTCGCCAACCCCATCAAGAGAACCATCCCAAGCAGTAGCGGCAGAATGGTTCCGTTGTAACTGCCGCCAATCACTATTCCCAACACCATCGAGATGAGCGTTGAAATGGATCCCACCACAGCGGCACCGAGTCCCGCCATGTGACCTAAGGGTTCCATCGCCAGCGAGTTGACGTTGGCAAAGAGGATGCCAATGCAAAAGAATGCCACGAGGAAAAAAACCATCAACAGCCACAGCGGGGGTGTCCCTGCAAAAAGAATCGCAGGGGCTAGGAAGATGAGCGCTGCGCCAAAGATGGCCGCGAGCGCCCATTGAACCATTTTCAACATGCCATAGCGCATCACAAAGCGTGCGTTCAAGAAAGAGGCAAGTCCCATAGACAGCGCATTAGCAGCGAAGAAAAGCGGGAACTGCTCCCCTAACCCATACTGGTCTTGGAAAATTTGCTGCGACGAATTCAGATAGCCGACAAACACGCCGAGCACCAAACCGCCCGTCAAGGTGAAGCCCAGCGCGGCGCGGATTTTCAAGGTCTCAACAATAGAAGTTGAAATTCGCTGGAATGAAAACGGATGTCTTCGCTCAAGCGGCAGCGTTTCCGGGATGCGAAGCCCAAACCAGAGCACCGTGATCAAGGCAAAGAGGAGGAAACTGCCGAAGATGCTGCGCCATCCTCCAATTAACATCAACCCTTGACCGATACTCGGTGCGACCATGGGGATGAGGATGAACACAGCCATCGCAAACGACATGATGCGCGCCATTCTGCGGCCCTCGAACAGATCGCGGATCATGGCTGTAGATACCGCTCGCGGGGCAGAAACGCCAATCCCCTGCATGATACGTCCAAGCAGCATGATCGGGAAGCTTGTTGAAAGTGCCGCCAGAAGCGCACCTGCAATGAACAAGGCATATCCGGCAAAGATCGCCTGTCTGCGTCCTGTTTTATCGGAAAGTGGTCCAAAGAAAAGCTGGCCCAACGCCTGCCCTAGGAAAATGACCGAAATGATAAGCTGCCGATCATTCGGGTTGACGATTCCGAGATCGTTGCCAATTTGTGGCAGAGCAGGCAGCATCGCATCAATCGATAAAGCCGTTAACGCCATCATCATCGAAATAATGATTATGAACTCGGCAACGCTGGATGACGATTTGGTTTTTGTCGCAATCAAGAGGGGTTCCTTTAGTGAAATGGCGCGCGACTGAAAGTATGGGACGGAAGGCCGCCCTTGTATCGTGACAAATGAAACCATTCAATATGCTAATCTGCCTCTTTGTAAACCGCTGATCGTGACACAAAGTTCCAGCCACAATCCCGTTAATCGACCTAGTGAACTCCCCCTCCTACGCGGTTTCACCCGCACCGTATCTCAATTTTCGCCAGCACAAGCGACGCATGGAAGTGGCCCAACTGCCCCAAGCGATTCTGGACAAACATACTCATGAAACCGCCTATGTGGCTTGGGTAATTCGGGAAGCCATAAAGACAACGAAGTCGAATCCGTGGTACGCGGTGCATCTGTGCGCTTAGCCTTGCTCTATTTACCGACTTACAGCCCTTGGCTGAAATGCCCTAGCGGTATTTCCGTCGCGAAGTCGCCCACGGCGAGCCATTTGAAAGTATCCAAGCCGTTATACAAAACACTCCCACAAGTCCTATCGATTCCGTCATGACTCTTGTGGTTGTACTTAGCTGTCAAGATGTGTGATGCTGAAACTCAAAGAGGGGACTTGTAGAGTGCATATCGGTTTCATCACAAGATCAGCCATAAGAGAGAAGATCAGCCGGACGGCTGATCTTCTCCACAGGGCGTACACAGCCAACCTTATTTGTGGCGTGTATCAATGAGGTGGCCGTCGCGCATTTCATGGATAATGTCCACTTCGGACATCACCTGCGGATCATGCGTGACGATAATCAAAGTGATACCCTGTTCCGCTACAAGCCGCCGCATCAAGTCGAGCAGACGCCGCCCGGTTTGACTATCCAACTGACCGGTTGGTTCATCGGCAAGGATGACACGCGGTGCCGCAGCGAGTGCCCGCGCAACCGCAACCCGCTGCTGTTCGCCGCCGCTTAACTCATAGGGGCGGTGATGGGCACGCTCCAACAAGCCAACCCATCCAAGCGCCTGTGTGACTCGTTCTTCGCGCTCGCGCCGCCCCATACTGCGCATCCGCAGCGGCACGCCCACATTCTCGGCAGCGCTGAGCAGCGGCAGCAGACCGAACGACTGAAACACGAACCCAATTTTCTCGCGCCGCAGCGCTAACAAATTGGCTTCTGGCAGCGTGTCGATGCGCTGATCTGCGAACCAGATTTCCCCCTGTGTCGGCTTATCCAACCCGGAAATGAGGTTGAGAAATGTCGTTTTGCCGGAACCGGAGCGCCCCACAATCGCCGTCATCTTGCCGGGGAGCAGATCGACGGTGACGCCGTTCACAGCATGCACCTGTTCGCTCCCCATTTGGTAGATGCGATGCAGATCACGGATGCGAAACAGCGGCTCGGCGTCGAGTAGGGGATACACTGGCGGTTTGGATTCACGATTCAGCATGGGAGTGATCTCCATTCAACATGGGTTCGGCGGAGGCATCGGGATAGATACGCACATGATCGTCCGTCAAGCGCAGCCGCACCCGGTCTTTCATGCTCAAGGATTGGACATACGCACCGGGGAGCTGCAAACGCCCCGCCCGGTCGAGGATGACGAATTCTTCTTCGGTCAGCGCAGCGCCATCGGCATCGCGTTTGCGCAAAACTTCGGTGCTGGCGCGCCCGTCGCGCATACCAATTACCCGATCGACACGGCTGGCAACCCCATAATCGTGCGTCACAATGATGATGGTGGTGCCATATTCGCGGTTGAGCAGACGCAGTATCTCGAAGATGCGCGCGCTCGCTTCGCTGTCCACTTCGCCGGTTGGCTCGTCCGCCAAAAGCAGGGGCGGAAAATTGGCCAGTGCTACCGCGATCGCCGCGCGCTGCTGCTCACCACCGCTCATCCGGCTTGGCTTGTGAGTGAGTCGATCGCCCAGTCCCACCTGTTCAAGCAGCGTCGCGGCACGCATGCGGCGATCTTTCCGATTCACCCCGTTCAGCGCCATCGGCAGTTCAACATTTTCCTGCGCTGTCAGGTAGGGGAGCAGATTACGCGCCGTCTGCTGCCACACAAAACCGACCGCGCGGCGGCGGTACAGCACTTGATCGCGCCGTGTCATGTTGAGCAAATCGTGCTGCCCGACATGAATTTTCCCGGCGGACGGCGTATCCAGCCCGCCAAGGATGTTCATCAACGTGGATTTCCCTGACCCCGACGGCCCGACGAGCGCCATCATTTCGCCCGCCTGCGCCTGCAAATCAACGCCTTGCAGTGCCACCACTTCAAGATCCGCCACTTTGTAGATTTTGACCAGATTTTCACACTGGATAAATGCATTCACCATGAAGCACGTCCTTACCCTGTTCGATATTCCTATTCTTCGCCCGTGCGCAGCACTTGGTTCACGCTCAATCGCTGAAGCAGCACAGCCGTGATCGCCAGCAGTATCGTGAAGGCTGTGACCAATCCGGCCAGCAGCCCGCCGATCCCATCAACGGGCACGCGCAGCGCTTCACGTCCCAGTAACGCCAAGAATGGCAGCAGTAGATAGGCCAATACGATGCCCAAGCCCACACCAACGACCAACGCGGGCACGACCAACGCGGTTTGCTCGACGGCCAGCAGCCCCCATACACGGCGGCTGTCCCAACCCATCGCCCTCAGCACGGCAAACGAGACGGCCCGCCGCCGCGCGGTCAGCGCCATATAGAGCCCAAAATCGATGACCGCCAAGGCCAGCGAAACCCAGAACCCGGCAAACAGCATCCCCGTGATCGCATTGGGGAGCGGCTCACGGCGTAATGCGTTGTACTGCGTCCACGCATACGACAAATCGTTCACGCCAGCGATCCCCCGGATCGTATCGACGAGCGTGGCAGGTGGCTCACGCTGATCGGTATGCACCCACACCACGTTATCGGCGTAAAAAGCGTCTGGCGTCGCGACCGTGTTCAGCCAGCGGCGTAAATGATCATCACGAGCGATTACATACAACGTTCCGTTGTCTACGGTCGGGAAATTATCGGTGATACCGACAATTCGAAATGGCATGTCGATCGTGACGGTGCCGCGCGTCTGCGCGAGTTCCAGCGGCAGGGTTCCGGTATCACCAACACGGAAGGCGCGCCGCAGTCCTGCACGCCGCCCATTCACCTCGGCAAAGCGCGGTGACACGACGAGCGGCACGATCAGCGCGGTGTCGTTCACTTGATTCACGATCACCACTGGCTCAATCAGGCGTGCGCCTAACGGGGTGAAGGTGTATTCAACGCGCAAACTGTAGCGCCCCTCAGCAGCGAAGGCTTGGACGACCGTCACAAACGCACCGTTGAGGCGTTGATTGGGCTGTGTCCATGCTGCATTCGGTTGATTTTCCCAGCTCTCCACCAGCGTAGATTGACCATTCGCGTCCATCGCAGTTAAAGCATCAAGGAATGCTAATCCGCGAAACGCGGCCTCGCCCAAGAACTGAATCCCGGTCAGGCGCAGCGGCGCGGGCATCGCCGGTGGCAGATCCGCAACGAAAGGAAGAAATTCACCGGTGAGCGTTGGATCGGGCGTGGTCATTTCGATCGTATGACGAACGGCGTTAGCATCTTCAATCTGCACAGCAAGGCGAGTTCGCGGTAACGGCGGAGGGGCAAACGAGGGATCGATGCGCACATGTAAGCCGATCTGCATCGTCCCCGCAGGTAGATCGAGACCCGCCAGCGGGAATGGTTCGGTTTGGGCCAACGGATCAAGCGCCGCAGTTGTGTCGGGGAGTGCGGTCGCCAACGCCGCCGGATCGACGCCGAACAGCGTCAGCCGTGATAGCGTGTCAGTTGAGGCGGTCGTATAGCGCATCAGACCTTCGGCACTCGTCACGCCTGCTGTGGCGCGGATAGCGTCCACAGCTTCCGGGTGATCCTGCTGCACGGAAATACTCACATCACCGCCTATCTGATGCTGTGCCACCCGCCATGCACCCGCGTCATGGGTTGCCGCCAGCGCCAGTGATGCGGTGCCGAGGACGAGCGTACCGATCAACAGGGTAACCAGATGGGTGTAGTGACCGGGATCGCGTTCCACGCCCCACAAGGCCAGCGGCACCAGCAGATTGTTCAGGCGTCCCACAATCCAACCGATGAAGCGCATCAGCAGTGGGAAAAAACGCAGCCACAGCAGCGCAGCACCAGCGATCAACAGCGCGGCGGCAGCGAGATTGAAAGGGTCACTCAGAATCCCGGCCTGTGCTGCTTGATCGGAGGTGATTGCATTCAGCAGCAGCGATGGATTGGCAATCAGCGCACCGATTCCTTCGCTGGCGCTTCCGCCCACTTGATAATAAAGGCGTACCAACAGCGCCCCGCCCACGGCGAGAAAGACAAAATCAAGGGCATAACGTGCCCACAACGGACGGGTTGGCGGGCGGCTGACCGACTGCTTGAGTCGGAGAATCCCCCGCCCTGCCGCTGGAATCGCGGGAAGCGTAAGGATGATCACCGCCGCGGCGGCAGCGGCAGCGCTTAGCGCTAGGGAAAGAGGCGGGACATTGAGACTGACCGTTGAAGCGCTCAAAATTTGTGCCAGTGGCCCAAAGCGCGTGAGGAATCCCGTGAGCACCAGCGCCAGCGGCAAACCAATCACGAAGGCCGCTGCGCCAACAACAGCCATCGTGATCGCCTGCATGCTGACGAGTTGAAAAGTACTGCCGCCCCTGCTGGCGAGGGTTGCCCACTCCGCGCCATCCTGCTCCAAAATCATGGCGACTGTCGTCACCAACTGGTACAGCATTAGTACCAGTACAGCGCATGAGAGCAAAATCACGGGCGGCTGCGCGTTCGCCACCTGCTCTATAAACTGCTGAAGTGTGGTGCGCAAAAAGCCGATCAAATCCGCGTGGGCATAAACAGTGCGAAAATCGCCTTCGACCGCGTTCAAGCGCGCGTTCAGATCATTGAGTGAGGCTGAGCGCAGCACATTCACATCGGTCGTCAGGTGCCAGAAATAGGTCATGCCGTCCAGCGCGATCGGCTCGAAAACCCGATCGATCTCGCTCTCCGGCACGATTAACCCGAAATCAAGCCGCTGATTATTGTCGTCCACATCGATCACGATACCCTGTGTAACTAAACGCCGTGTTTCCCAGATCGGATCGTCGGGATGGGTAGGCTGCACATGCCCAACAATCTTGACACGCACGGGTGCACCGCTAAGCGGGGGAATATTGACGATCGCGCCGACACTCAAGTCGGTGCGGAAGATGCGCGATGACTCGACCACGCCGGTCGTCACCACCCCTTCGATGTCATAGGTGCCGGTGGGGTTGGTCAGGGTTTCTGGAAAACGACCCTCAACCACTTCAAAGCGATCGGTGAGGCGCGAAAACCCGAACGGGTAGCGTCCATCGATGTAGCAGCGAGCCTGAGGCGAACGGAGGGCTTCACCACAGAAAAACGTCGCGCTCTGCGAGATCGATTCGGTCTGCGAGACCAACGCGCCTAACCGATCGCGGATCACACTTTCGTAGCGCGTGTCCATCCGTTCATCACTGCGCATTTCCAGCGAAAAGCGTTCGGGTGGGTTGGTCTGGAGGGTGTAGCTCAGTGCTGCGTCCGCCACGACGTTCAAATAGAGCGGGCTAAATGCGAAAAACCCGGTGACGAGGCACATCGCCGCCAGCAGTACCAGTAGGGTGCGACGCTGCCGGAGAATACGTTGAAAGACGGCTGAAAGGGACATGATCGATCACTCCTCTCCGTAGCGCAGGGCTTGTGAGAGCGACAACCGGCGCACCAACACCATACTCCCCGCCAGCACCAGTGCCAGCACGAGCATGAGGATGACGCCATAGCCGAGCAGCGCGGAGGATTCGATTTGCACAAGGAACGGGGGCGTGATCGCATTCCCATTCGTGCTGATGGCGAGCGATGGCAGCACTTGATGGCTGAGAAGCAGGCCCAACACCGCCCCCAGCCCCACCGCTGTGACGAACACAAACAACTGCTCTCCGGCGATGCTCACCATCAACCGCCCGCTCGACATGCCGAGCGCACGCAGTACAGCGAATTCCCCGCGCCGCGCCTGCGCGGTGAGCGCGGTGTAGGTGAGCAGACTGACGATGCTCAACGTGAGCGCTACGATAAAGGCGATGAACAGCAAACCGATCAAGCCAAGGGCCAGCGGATCGGTTTGCAGCGTACGAAGGGCGTCGCTTCGGGTCAGCGATGGTTCAATGAGGTGGCTGTCTGCCGCGGCGCTGATGCGGTAGCGCTCCAAAAATGTATCTGGCGCAATCCCTTCATGCAGTTTGAGCCAGACCTCACTGGCATAATATCCCGCGCCCGCCCGTCGATTGAGGCTGTAGAGCAGATCATCACGGGCGACGACCACGAACGGCGTGCGATCGGCATACAGGGTTGGGAAATGGTCGATGATGTCCTGCACCGTGAAGGTTAGGCGCTGACGATTGATGAACAACTCGAACACCGCGCCCACCGGCAGATTGTTCTCCTCCGCATAGCCGCTGCTGATGAGTGCCGAGATCGGGCCGCGTGGTGGATAATTGAGCATGAAACCGAACGTATCGGTTCCCTGCCACTGGAACCACTCAAATGTTTGGCTGGTACCCCGATCCGAGTGTGCCACGTGGAGAAGCAGACCAAAGGATCCCAGTCCCGATCCTTCGGCAAGCTGCCAGCGTTCACCCAACAGGGGGAGTGGGTGACTCTGATCCGCAGCGTCGGTCATGCTCATGTCCGCGAACGTGACGCGCCGGTATCGATCTTCGGTCGCACGGTCGATACCAAACTGCATGGTCGTGGGCTGGAGCTCTCCTGCCTGAAAATACACCTCATCCAGCCACACATCCCCCGTGAGGGGTTCCTCGACGGTGCCTTCCAGATAAATCCAGCCGCTTAACGACGCGCGGAGGGTTCGCACGCGCTCTAGTTCGGCATTGATTTGATCCATATCCGAGGCGTTGACGGGCAGCGTATACGATGCTTCTTCGACACTCTCCGCGCCTTCGATGGCGGCGGCATGCAGCGGAATCTGGAAATACGTCCCAGACGAATCGCGCAAGCGGACGAAAAAGTTGAGGTAGCTAAGCGGAAAATCAAACAGCGGAAAATAGTCGAAGATCGGCTCACCATCATCCGCCACCCCCGTTTGAGATCGGGTGGTGGCACGCACCCATACGCCGATACGCGCTGGGGCAGCGGGCAACCGCTCACCGGACAACCCTTCGCCGGGAAGCGATTCGGTAGATGGAGATGTCGTGCTGCCCGGTAAGGGCAGCGTTCCCAGATCAGGCCGCCACTCGGTGACGGGCGGTAAGGTCGCGGGATCGACCGCCAAGAGCGTTCCCTGCTGAATCCCCGTCGATCCCTGTGCGAGATTCAATCCATCGAAGCGCAGCCCGGTGGAAACCGCTTCGACTTCCGGCATCGCTTGGTAGATGGCGGTGCTCTGAGCACGATCCGCCCCGATGTTGGCATCCCGTTCGCTGAATCTCACATCGGTACCAACTTGATAGGCGGCTTGATCGGCTTGACTGCGGGCCAGCGTTGCCTGAAAGCTGGTGGCGAACCAGCCAACGCCGATCGCCAGTGCCAGCAAAAACGTCACGCGCGCATAGTGCGCGGGTTCACGGCTGAGCTGCCATGTCGCCAATGCACCCGCAAGCCCGCGCTGCCGGGTATAAAGGCGTGCCGCAGCATCGGCGAACGCGGGGAATAAGCGCAAACTGAGACTGCCGAGGGCGACGAATAGGATCGCCGGAGCTAACAGCAGTAAAGGATCAGCCTGTGCGCCGCCCGTGACCGTTTGTGTAAGAGCGGAATTGCTGCCCACCATGCGCAGCAGTGCTGCCGCCCCGATCACCAGCAGGAGCAGATCGAGATAATACTTCTGCCACCATGACTGCCGCTCCCCACGCAGCGCAGCCCCACCCGCCAAAATCAGTGGAAGGCGCAGCACCGGGCGGAGGGTCAGAATCAGCACAACCAGCGCCGTCAATACTGCGCCAAAAGCATATGCAAAGGGAGCCGCATCCAGCACGAGCGGCAGTGCATTCACATTCGTGACCAGCGGAGCCATCCATACGAGAAACTGGCGTGTGAGAAACGGGGCGATTGCCGCTGTCGTGATACAGATCGCCAGCCCTTCAAAAAACCGTACGATCACGATTTGTTGATCGAATGCTCCCCGGCTTTGCAGCATCGCGATCTCGCGGCGTTCGCCCCGCCGCACCAGAGTCACGGTGACCACAAGAAAGAACAAGACCAACGCGCCGATTTGGAGCAGCAGCAGCCCAAACGGGGCGCTCAGCAAGCCGACTTCGCCCGCGTAGGCCGTCAGCACAGCAGGGATGTTTGTCTGGTAAGTGAGGGGAAGATGAAGCGCATCTTCGATGGTTTCCAGACTGTGCAGGCGCAGCCCATCCAGCGCTTCAACCGCCTGTGGAATCTGCGTGTACGGAAACTGTTGATGATCGAACAGCACGCGCCAGCCAAAACTGCCGCCTGTATCCGGCAAATACTGCTCGGAGATGCGCAGCAAACTTTCGCGCGTGACCAATACATTTGCTTCAATGCCCGCACTGGCGCGTTCAATGCGCAGTGGAGACGGAGTCATAAAATACGCTGATCGGCTGTCGCGTTCAGCGACAATTCCGGTGATTTTGAGCGTAATCGGTCGGCTGGTGTCCCATCCACGCTGATCAAGCGTCACTGTGTCGCCGGGATTGAGGTTGAGCGTCGTCGCTGCTTCCGCGCTGATCACGCCTTCCAAGTCGATCCCAGAATCCAGCGAATCGTCTGGCAAATCGCCGCTCACCAATGTGACGTGTGCGGGCCAATCGTCATAAAAGGCTGCGGCGAGCTTGACCCCTTCGAGCTCAGTCCCATCGCGCATGACGAACAAACTGCCGCTTTCACCCCAGCGGACAATGGCATTGACCCAACCGGGAAAGCCGCCAAGTGAACCACCAATCAGCGTGTCAACCTGTTGATCCAGTGCGGAAAGCCGCGCATCGATGCCGCCGCTTTCTGCGGACTGTCCCGCCGAAAATCCGACACGTAGGGTGAGGTTCGCCTCGTTGGATGGCAGCGCGTTGAGCCGCTGCACCATGCCATACTGCGCAATCGCGGCGGTATAGAGCGGCGCCGCCGCGCCGATCGCTGCCGCCAGCAGCACCCCAATCGCGACCGTGAGCAGCGATCGCCACTGCGCGGACAGCCGCAGCAGGGCGAGGCGCATCGTCCAGCTCATAGGAAAACGCCGGATAAGCGTAGTCACGACCTTAGATCCCTTCATCGCCAACGGGCAGCATACCTATACAACTTTTGGAGAAGCCAAAAGGTTCATTGTCGTCCGGGAGACAACACTGACTCAGATGGGGCAATCAGCCCACCCGCAGAGAAGATAATCCCCCGATAGACAGCCTGCAATAAGGCCGCAGAGAGACCATCGACAAGGGTAGTGGCCTACGTATTGGGGAAGATGCCTAGGCTTTGTTGGAAATGCAGTCGGAATAAATCGTCGGTCGAATACTGGCTGATCAGCGCGCTGGGCAGTTGATTGTTCAATAGGAGCTGAACGAATCCGTGAATGCACGACCAAATACTAACGGTCACCAGTTGAATATCGCGTCCGGGAAATAAACCGCTGGCTTGGCAGTCAGCGACGAGGGCAAGGACAAGCCCAAAACAGCGCTGCGACTGCTCTACATATTCCGGATAGTTTTTCTCGGCTTCAACCACACCGGCAAAGGTGATTTTGAAGTGATCAGGCTCATTGAGGGCAAAGTGAAGATAAGCATGCGCCGCTTCGATCAAGCGGGTCAGCGGTTCCGCTTGGGGGTGCTGCGCGGCGGCGAGGTGTGCATACAGTTTGGAATACCCTTCCGCTGCGATCGCCGCAACGAGGGCTTGTTTGTCGGAGAAATGCGCGTAGGGAGCCGCATGGCTCACCCCTGCACGCTTGGCGACACTGCGCAAGCTGAGGGCTTGAATTCCGTCTTTCGATAGGATGTCGATCCCGGCCCGGATCAAGGCATTTTTCAGGTCGCCGTGATGATAGGGAGTGTTCATAAATTGAATCGTACTCCACTATCTTGACGATGTAAAGATTGCGCCTTACAATCTTTACAATGTAAAGTTATATTGGCGTGCCCTCATGAATGATTATCGCTCTGTTCGGCAGCAGGTGATTGATTACAGCCGCAAGCTTGCCGATGACGGTTTCCTCAAAGGAACAGGTGGCAACGTCTCCGTCCGTGTCAGCGGGGAAAATACCCTCGCCATTACCCCTTCCAATCAAGATTATTACACCCTCAACGTCGATGATATTTGCGTGTATGGCTTAGACGGAACGCACATCGCCGGGGATCTGAAACCCTCAATCGAGATGGGGTTTCACAGCGCAGTCTATCAAGTGCGCGCGGATGTCGGTAGTGTGATGCATACCCATCAAGATTTCGCCAGCGCGATCGCTCTGATCAACAAACCGATCCCTGCCTTGTTCGATGAACAGGTGCGCTTTCTCGGTCGCAGTGTCGAGGTGATTCCTTATGCACCTTCCGGAACAGGTATGCTGGCGAAGCAGGTACGCAAGCATGTCCAGAACCATCACAACGCCTACATTCTGAAGAATCATGGGGCGCTTTGCCTTGGCCCCACCCCGGAACGGACGTATCACAATGTGCTGCTCTTGGAAAAAGCCGCGCTGAGCTATCTTCTGGCGCTGTATACCGGCGAAAAGATCGACAAGATTCCGCTCCCCATCCGCGAGATTGCCTTCTCGAAATTACGCAAAGAACAGAAGAAAATTGAGCAGCTTGTCGAGCATGCTGCCCAAGAAGGATGAACTATGGAACAGGTGAAAGCTCCTGAGACAACGATTGCAGCGGCTGCGACACCCCCGGCGCAGCAGTATGCGATTTCCGCATGGCACGACACCGGCGAAATTTATCAGAAATTGAACCAGTTGGTGAAACAGCCCATGCACGCGATCCGCCGGGATAAAATGGCGGAGTTTTTGCATTACTTCGACGAGAAGTGCAAACGATCAAAGGCGCTGACTGACGAAGCCAAGCAGGTTATCCCCGGCGGCATTCAGCATAATTTGGCCTTCAACCATCCCTTCCCGATCGCCATCCGCCGCGCCGAAGGCGCATACCTTTGGGATGAAGATGGCAACCGCTACATCGACTTTCTGCAAGCGGGCGGCCCCACCGTGCTGGGGAGCAACTATGCCCCCGTGCGCGATAAGCTGATCGAACTGATCCACGAGTGCAGCCCGGTGACCGGGTTATTCCACGAATACGAACTGAAACTGGCGCGCAAAATCAATCAGCACATGCCCAGCGTGGAAATGTTCCGTATGCTCGGTTCAGGCACAGAAGCGGTCATGGCGGCGATCCGTGCGGCGCGTGTCCATACCGGCAAGCAGAAAATCATCAAGGTCGGCGGCGCTTATCATGGCTGGAGCGACCAGATGGTGTACGGGCTGCACATCCCCGGAACCGGACGCCATGAAGCCGCCGGTATTCCCAAGGCCTCGACCAAACATACGCAAGAGTTTTACCCGAATAACCTCGATCATCTGCGCCGACTGCTTTCTCGCAACCGGCTGCGCGGCGGTACCGCCGCCGTGATCGTCGAACCTGTAGGGCCGGAAAGTGGTACGCGCCCGATTGCGTTCGATTTCAATCAGAAGGTTCGCGAACTGTGTGATGAGTTCGGCGCGCTGCTCATTTTTGACGAAGTCGTGACAGGCTTCCGCGTTGGGTTGGGGGGCGCACAAGGCTATTTCGGCGTTCGCCCCGATCTTACGGTGTTCGGCAAATGCATCACAGGCGGCTACCCGATGGCGGGCGGTGTCGGCGGCAAGCGCGAAATCATGCAGCACTTCGCGGCGGGGATCAGCGGCACGGGTGAACGGGCCTATGTCGGTGGGACTCTTTCCGCAAATCCGCTAAGCTGTGCCGCAGGTTACTACGCTATCGAAGCGATGGAACAGACGAATGCTGCTGTGCTGGCGGGCAAGGCCGGTGATCGACTGCGCATGGGTCTACAATCGATCATTGATCGCTTGGGGCTGCCGTTCGTCACCTACAATCAAGGCTCCATCGTGCATCTGGAAACGTCTGCGGTGATGCTGCTCGATTTCAAAAACCCCATCAAGCTGATGCGCGAAGTGAAGCCGCGCAAGCATATGATGGAAGAAATGGGCGCGGCCTTCATGGCGAACGGGGTCATTGTGCTGGCGGGCAGCCGTCTTTATACGAGCATGGCTGATACTGATGATGTGGTCGATGATGCGCTGAATCGCTTTGAAACTGTCCTGTCCTGCTGCACATAAGGGCGCAACACATGAGCCAATCCCTGATCCTCGTTCACGATGTTGGCACCACCAGTAGTAAATCCTGTCTGTACCGGCTTGGCGATCACCTAGAACTGGTGGAAACCGCGCTGGAGGAATACCCGATCTACGTGCTGGAGAATGGCGGCGTGGAGCAAGACCCGGATCAGTGGTGGGCTGCGATCTGCCGGGGAACGCGGGAAGTGCTCGAAAAAGCGCACGTCAACCCAGAAGCGGTGAAAGGGATGGCGTTTTGCGCGCAAATGCAGGGATTTATCCCGGTGGACGCCGAAGGAAACGCACTTTGCCGCGCCATGAGTTATATGGATGCGCGCGGGATGGCGCAGCGTAAGCGGTATCTACAAGATGGGTTGATCAAGATCGAGCAGATGAACGCCGTTAAGCTGCTGAACGCGCTGCGCATCACGGGCGGCGCGTCGGCATCGGCGAAAGATCCGGTCTGGAAATATCTGTGGCTGCGCGATGAGCAGCCGCAGGTCTTTCAAGCCATGCGCTATTGGATGGATGTCAAAGACTATCTGGTCATGCGCAGCACGGGGAAGTTCACCTTCGGCTACGACAGCGCGCACGCAACCTTTCTGTTTGATACCCGTCCAGATAAGCTGACATGGCACACGGGATTGTGTAAAACTTACGATGTGAACCCGGATCATCTGCCGCCGGTTGTGCGCGCCACCGATGCCGTCGGTGGCCTCACGCCACAGGCGGCGGAAGCCTTGGGGCTGTCTGCTGGAATGCCAGTGTTTGGCGGGGGTGGCGATTTATCTCTGATCTCGCTGGGATCGGGTTGTTTGGAAAACTACAGCACGCATATCTACATTGGCACCTCCGGGTGGGTGTGCTCCACAGTCGAACGGCGCATGACCGATATTGACGGCATGGTCGCATCGATCCTTGCAGCCGCTCCCGGCAAATATAACTATATTTCCGAACAGGAAACGTCGGGCCGCTGCTTGCAGTGGGTTCGTGATCATCTGGCACTAGACGAAATTGGGCTTTATCTTGAGCAGCGTACAGTAGCCGACCGCGAAGCGGAATTTCGATCGCTGTTCGATTTCCTCGCACAAGCGATCGAAGAAACGCCGCCCGGCGCGAACGGCGTGATTTTTACCCCTTGGCTGCACGGCAACCGATCCCCATTTGAAGACCCCTATGCGCGTGGGATGTTTTTCAATTTGAAACTAGAAACGGGCAAGCGCGACATGATCCGCGCAGTGCTCGAAGGCGATGCCTATCACAAGCGTTGGATGCTCGAAACCGTCGAAAAGAAAATCCCGCACCGCGACATCATCCGGTTTGTCGGAGGAGGGGCACGATCCGACACATGGGCGCAAATCTTAGCCGATGTGACCGGGCGTGTGATCGAAGTCACCGAACGCCCAGAAAACACGGGCACCTCTGGTGCAGCGCTCGTATGTGGGGTTGGCTTGGGGGTGATTCGCTTCGACGATATTCCCCATATCATCCGTGTCGCCAAAACGTTCACACCGCGCGCCCATTATCGCGCCCTGTACGACAAGCAGTATGCGGTTTACCGGCAGTTGCACAAACAGAACAAAGCGCTCTTTAAGACCTTGAATGCGGCTGAGGAATAATGTTGATGTCGAAGACCGAGTATCCCGTTTACCGTTACCGGTGGGTTGTCCTTGCCGTGTTCATGTTCGTCAACTTGACGATCCAAACCTTGTGGATCAGCTATGCTCCGGTCACCAGCAGCGCCGCGCAGTTCTATGGCGTGACTGATCTGGAAATTGGGCTGCTGGCAATGTCGTTCATGATCGCCTTCATCCCGTTTTCGATCCCCGCCTCATGGGTGATCGATACCTATGGTTTCCGGCGCGGGGTGGGTATTGGCGTGATCTTGATGGCGATCGGCGGGGTGGCGCGTGGGTTATCCGGGGCAAATTTCACCTTGGTGCTGATCAGCACGATTTTGATCGCGATCGCGCAGCCTTTCCTGCTGAACGCATGGACGAAAGTCCCGGCAAACTGGTTCGCCGTCGAAGAAAGAGCGACCGCGGTCGGGTTGGTCACACTGGCAAACTTGGTCGGGACGGCGATCGGCATGGTTGTCACACCTCTTCTCAGTGAATCGCTTGATCTGCCGACCATCCAACTGATCTACGGCATCATCACGGTGATCTCCACCGTGTTATTCCTTGTGCTGGCGCGCGAAAAACCGCTCACACCTCCCTGTCCACCCGGTCAAGACGTGCGCGCCCTCATGTTCGATGGGCTGAAAAGCGCGCTCCGCAGCCGGATGTTCTGGCTCATTCTGCTGATTTCCTTCATTGGGTTGGGCATTTTCAATGGCGTGAATACATGGATTGAGGGAATTGTGCGCCTCCGCGGATTCAGCTCAACCGATGCGGGGACGCTCGGTGCGCTGATGCTCGTCGGCGGTGTGCTCGGTGCCGTCATCATCCCGTCCTTTTCTGATAAGCAGCGCAAACGCAAGCGTTATTTGCTGCTTGGCATTGTGCTGGCCATCCCCGGTCTGATTGGACTGACGTTTGCGACCCCGTTCTGGCTGCTGATCGTCTCGGCATTTGGCTTAGGGTTTTTCCTCGTCAGCACTATGCCGATTGCCATGCAGTATGCGGCTGAGATCACCTACCCCACTCCGGAAGGAACTTCCAACGGCTTGATTCAGTTATTCGGTCAAGCATCAGTGGTCTTCGTCTTTATTATGAACGTGTTGAAAACGGGCGATGCCTCATTTACGCCTTCGCTGCTGCTGGCGATAATCCTCCTCGTCATTTCTGCGGCGGTCATCACCCGGCTGCGCGATCCTGAACCGATCACAGTTCCGGCACAAGACGCAGCAAGTCGATAAGCGGTTAATCCCCGCCCAACGGACTGTCGGGCGGGGATCGCTCATTACTTCTGCAATTCGTAGAGTTGGATCAGGTTGCCGCAGGTATCATCAAACACGGCGGCGGTCGTGGTGCCCATGTTCGTAGGCTCCATAGTGAATTTCACCCCTAACGCGGTCAAACGCGCATACTCGGCGTGAATATCAGCAACTTGGAACGCGGTATACGGAATGCCATCGGCAACGAGTGCTTCTTTGAGGCTTTTCATCGCCGGATAGGTGCCGTTCGGTTCCAGCAGCAGTTCAACCCCATCAGGTGCTTCCGGCGATACCAAGGTCAACCAGCGCGGGCCACCCAGCGGTATATCCCGCTTCAACACAAAACCTAGGACATCGCGATAGAACTTCAGCGCGTGATCCTGATCGACGACCGGAATACTGGCGAGCATGACTTTCATACAGGTTTTCCTTTTGTCCTGATGAGCTCAGTGGCGGCACCGCACGGGAGACGGCGAAACTCGGCAGGTGTCAGCCCATACTGCCGCTTGAAGGCCCGGCTGAAGGCTGCAAGCGAATCGTAACCGGCACACAACCCCACCTCCAACACATCGATCGCGCCCATGCGCAGTTTGCGTGCCGCTCGTTCCAACCGCATACGCCGCACATAGCTGATGGCACTTTCGCCCACGTGCTGGGTGAACACACGGTGAAAATGAGGGATGGAAAACCCGCACACGCTGGCAAGGATATCGCGGTTGAGGGGTTGATGCAGGTGTCGCTCGATGTACTGCTGTACCTGCTCGATGCGCTCAAGCTGCCACTTTTGCTCACTATTGATCATGCCTACACAATACCCCGACCGAACAGACGTTCATGACTCCGATCGTATCATATTTTCGGGGTGTGCTGATGGGGTGAGCGCACTATGCTTTGTTGACGGGGATGTCATCCAGCGAGACGACTTTTTCGGCGTAATTCGGGGCGAAATTTCGTACCAACATGCCGCAGCACACCGTAAATTGTTCTTGATTGAGGGTGTAATATCGAAAGCGGCCTTCTTCGCGGACATACACCAAGCCTGCCTCCTCCAGTTTCTTGAGGTGGTGGCTGACGGTGGGCTGATTCACTTTGCCGTCCATTTTCTCAACCAAATCATTCACGCTGAGCCAAACACAGCACAAATGGCTCATGATTTCTTGGCGAGTTTCGTCGGCGATCGCTTTGGCAAATAAAACCTGATTTGTGCTCATATTGTTAATCATATTGACATTTGTCGATGTGTCAAGAGGTTTCGAACCTAGAAAGCTGCTCGATGCCGAGTTGGAGTGCCCGTTCACGAATACACACGACAAATGCTTGTGCTGCCGGGCTTAACGGCGTTTCTCGGGGCAGCCAAACAAGCGCCGTATCGCGCGTGATGGGCGGCAGATCCTGAACCTTGAGTTCAACCAGCGCGCCGGTTTGCAAATCATCAAGAATGCGGAGGCGCGTGAAAAATCCCATCCCATACCCTGAGCGAATCATATGGCGCGCGACTTCGGTGGAGGCGGTGATGTTTTCCACCTGTGATGCGATCTTGGTAATGATGGGGTGCATGGTTTTCCACCAGCGCAGGCTGAAAAAGGGATTTGCACTTTCAACCAGTTCTTCGTATGTGATCGTGGTACGACCTGCCAAGGGATGCCGAGCGCCAACCACCAGCACGACCGGTTCTCGAAAACGAAGCAGCGCTTCCATAGGTGTGAAGGTGCTTTCAGGGCATGGCCACACGATTAATCCCAGTTCGATCACGCGATCCCGCAGCCAGTCCACCACCAGTTCGTGATCGCTTCCTTTGATGAGCAGTTCGACCTGTGGATGGGTTTGGTGGAATGCTGCGACGGCACCGCCGATGAGTTCGCCCGAAAGTGAAGTGAGGCCGCCAAACGTTACGCGTCCGCGCTGCCCATAGTTGGTCTGGCGCGCCATTTCTACGCCTTCGCTCAAAATCGCAATCGAGCGTTGGGCGTAAGGGAGAAATGCCTGTCCTAAATCCGTCAGGGTGATCTTTCGCCCCTGTCGCAGAAATAGGCTGCCGCCGATCGCTTGTTCGAGCGACTTGATCCGTGCGCTGACGGTTGGCTGAGGCAGATCCAGTGCAACCGCTGCCGCGCTGAAGCTTCCTTCGCGCACAATGCGCTCAAAGGTGATGAGCTGCTCCAGATCGAGGTTCATATCCAAATATTCAATAGTGAGTATCAATCGAATCAGCTTGAATGATACCGGTAATCCTCCTATCCTCAAAAAATGGTTTGTGAGGAGCAGTGTTTGAGGAAATGGTCATGTCAACCCATATTCGCCTTGCCCAAAATTCGGATCTTCCTGCAATCGTGGACATCTACAACGATGCCGTTCTCAACACCACCGCATCTTGGGATTACGAGCCCACTACCTTGGATCAGCGGATGCAGTGGTTCCGGCAGCATCAGGATCAGGGTTTTCCGGTGCTGGTTGCGCACGACGAGATGGATTGCGTGATTGGATGGGGCGCGCTAAGCAAGTTTCGGGAAAAGATCGGCTACCAATTTACCGTTGAGCATTCGGTCTATGTGGCGGCAGGCTCTCGCGGACAGGGCGTGGGGCGTGCGATTGTGCAGGCATTGATCGGTGAAGCGCGGAGCTTGGGGAAACACGTACTGATCGGCGGCGTCGAAAAAAGCAACGAGGCGAGTTTACGTCTGCACCGGGGACTCGGCTTTGAAGAGGTGGCGCACTTCAAGCAGGTCGGCTACAAGTTTGGTCGCTGGCTGGACTTGGTATTTCTGCAAAAAGTGCTGGTGAATGGATAGTCATTCCACCCCTTTGACACCCGTACTGAAACGTTTTATAGTCGTGTCTATTCACTCCATTCTCTGTGAAAGACCCCGTGATGCGTATTGTCGGATTGATGTCGGGCACCTCCGCAGATGCAATTGATGCTGCCGTATGCGAAATCAGTGGTGCCCCTCCACGCCTCGAAGCCAAGATTGCCCATGCCGTTACGTTTCCCTACCCGGATGGATTTCAACAGCGTATCCTAAACGCATGTGCGGGCGGGCGCGTTGATGAACTCTGCGCCGTCAATTTCGCGCTTGGTGAACTCTTCGCGGCGGCGGCGCTTCATGCGATCGACTCTGGTGGATTCAAGCCCGAAGAAGTCGATCTGATCGGATCACACGGGCAGACATTTTGGCACACCGTCGATGTGGACGGGCATGTCTCGTCAACGCTGCAATTAGGCGAACCTGCTGTCATCGCTGAACGCACGGGGATCACGACGATCAGCAATTTTCGCACGCGCGATGTAGCGGTGGGCGGGCAAGGTGCGCCGCTGACCGGCTATGCCGATTGGCTTTTGCTCCGACACCCGACCTACTGGCGTGCGGTACAGAATATCGGCGGCATCGGCAACGTCACCTTCTTGCCGCCGCTGTCTGATTCCACGAGCATGCCCACCGCTTTTGATACCGGCCCCGGAAATGCGCTCATTGATTCGTCGATGCTGCTGCTTACCAAAGGATCGCAGGCCTACGATCGCGATGGGATGTGGGCACGTCGTGGACGGGTAGATGAAGATTGGCTGCAAACGCTGCTGGAACACCCCTATTATGTCGTGAAACCGCCTAAAACGACCGGTCGTGAGTTGTTCAGCGCGCACATGGCGGCGGATCTCGTTGAAGAAGGCCACCGTCGCGGACTCAATGATGAGGGAATCATCGCCACGCTCACCGCCCTCACCGCCCAATCGATCGCCGATGCCTACGAGCATTTCGCGCCAGCACCCATTGACGAGGTGATTTTGAGCGGCGGCGGACGCAGCAACCCGGTGATCATGGAACTCCTTGACGCGCTCATTCCGGCGCGTGTGCTTTCCAGCGATCAAATTGGCGTAGATGGCGATAACAAAGAAGCACTGGTGTTTGCGCTGCTGGCGCATGAAAGTTGGCATGCACGTGCGGGTAATTTACCCTCGCTCACAGGGGCCAGCCGCGCGGTGATTCTTGGGAACATCACGCCGGGAAGCAATTATTTCAGCCTGCTTGAGCGGACGTGGAACATGAAAAGCGGCACGCGATGATCGTTCGCCCTTTGACGGCACAGGATATTCCGCTGGTATCGGCGTGGATTGTGACGATCCCGCTGTGGAAGCGCTACGGATTAACGGTCGAAAAACTAAGTGGACAGCTCGCGACCGCGCTCGACAACGATCTCCTGCTCACGGTTGATACTGAAGAGTCTGCCGTCGGGCTGGCGTGGTGTCTTCCGCGCGGCGGTTTCGGACGAAGCGCTTATCTGAAAATGCTTGGCGTGCGGCCCGATCAGAGTGGCAGAGGGCTGGGCGCAATTCTGCTTGACCACCTAGAAACGCTGGTCACAAGTAATGAACTGTTTTTACTTGCGTCTGATTTCAATAGCGATGCACATCGATTTTACCAGCGTCAAGGCTATCAGCAGATTGGGGCAATCCCCGATTTCGTACTGACCGGTGTGACGGAGATGATCTTTTACAAGAAGATTCGCCCCGTTTCGCGGTAAGTCCAAGTCGGTTTCGCAAATGTTCGCTTAGCGCTAAAGTAATACAGATGTATTTAGCATGGGAGATGCCGTTATGCATAGAAAAGTGTTGTTGCTTCTCGTTCTGGTTCTTGCAGTTTTGAGTTTTGCATTGCCCTCTGCCGCACAAGATAACAGTAACATCCTTGTGATGGCACGCGCCGCCGATACGACAGGGCTCGATCCGCACACGCAGACGGCATTTGCATCGTTCCGTTTGTTGGAACTGATCTACGAACCACTGGTCAATTTGGACGCCGATTTGAACGTGGTTCCGGCGCTGGCGGAAAGCTGGGCCTTCAATAACGATGCGACACAGCTCACGCTGAATCTGCGTCACGATGTTACCTTCCACGATGGCTCGGCCTTCACTGCTGAAGATGTCGTGGCGACCTTTGAGCGCATCCTGAACGAAGAAACCGGCGCCGCAGCCCGTGCCAATTATGCGAACATCGCCTCGATCGACACACCGGATGATTACACGGTCGTGTTCAATCTGTCGCAGCCCGATGTGCCGCTGCTGGCTGCCTTGGCGACGACGAACGCCGCGATTGCCAACAAAGAAGACATCGATTCCGGCGCGATTGCCACCGTTGCCAATGGAACCGGCCCGTTCAAGCTGGATAGCTGGACACCCGATGAATCGACCATCCTGAGCGCCAATGAAAATTGGTGGGGCGATGGCCCGAACGTCGATGGCATCGAAATCCGCATTATCCCGGATGAGACCTCGATTCTTGCCGCGCTGCGTGCCGGAACGATCGATTTCGCCCTCCTGAACGACCCGCTCGTCGCCACCCTGCTCGAAGGCGATCAGACCGTCGTGCTGAACCGCGTCCCGGCGATCGCCTACCACGCGTTACAGCTCCGCGCCGCCGACACGGAAACACCGCTCGGTGAATTGACCGTGCGTCAGGCGATCTCTTGCGCGATCGATCGTCAGGAAGTGCTCGATACGGCTTCACTGGGCGAAGGCACCGTGACCGGCCCGCTGACCATGCCCTCCTACGCGCTCGATCCGAGCGAACTGTTCTGCTACCAGAAAGACCTTGACCAAGCGCGCGAACTGATGGCGCAGTCGGGCCATGCCGACGGCTTCACGCTCACGGTCATCGCCGCGAACGACGAACCGCCGACCGCTATTGCTGAAGCCCAGAGCATTCAGGCGCAGCTTGCCGAAATCAATATCACGGTTGAGATTGAAACGTTGGAACTAAGCGTCTATGTCGATCGCTGGTTGGCGGGTGATTTCCAGGCCGCCATCGCGCTTAACGGCGGACGCCCTGATCCGTACACGATGTATGCCCGCTATTGGCAAAGCACCGGCAACCTCAACAACGTGGCTGGCTACAGTGATGAGACGCTGGATCAACTGATGGCGGCAGGGCGCGCGGAAACCGACCCGGCAGCCCGGTATGAGATTTTCGCCCAGTTCCAGCGCCACCTTGCCGAAATGGCTCCTTGGATTTGGCTGTACACCGGCTATGAATACACCGCTCAGCAGCCGTACGTAGAAGGATTTGTGCCCTATCCGACCGACTCGCTGATTGGGTTGGCGCAGGTCTCGCTGAACCGTTAAAGTTGTCCGGGGTGCGGTGCTGAACTGCGCCCCTTTTTTCATCTCATTCATCCTATAATGCCTCTATGATTCGTTACCTATTACAACGCGCTCTCGCATTTATTCCGACCCTTTTTGGCGTCTCGGTGCTGATCTTTGTGGCGATCCGTCTGGTTCCCGGCGATGCGATCGTCGCTATGCTTGGCACAGAAGCCGGAATGCTGACGGAAACACAGCGCGCATCGCTGGAAGAATACTTCGGGCTCGATAAGCCTCCGGTCGAACAATATTTTGTTTGGTTGGGAAGCGCCGTGCAGGGCAACCTCGGTTTGTCGGTGCGCTACGGTCAGCCCGTGCTTGATGTGATTCTGTCGCGCTTTCCCGTCACCCTTCAATTGGCGTTGATGTCCCTCGTGATCGCGCTCAGTATTGGCGTGCCGATTGGCGTGCTTTCGGCGGTGCGGCATAACTCCGTGATCGATCTGATTGGGCGGCTGCTGGCCTTGATAGGCTTGGCGACACCGGCATTTTTGCTCGGTACGCTGATCATCTACGCGCTCTCGGTTTTCTTCCGCTATCTCCCCAATTCGGGCGATTTTGCCCGCTTCAACGAAGATCCGCTGCTCAATCTTCAACAGATGATTTTTCCCGCGTTCACCCTCGGCTTTCCTTTCGCCGCTTCGGTGATGCGTACGACACGCTCCGCGATGCTGGAGATCATGAATCAAGACTTTATTCGAACGGCGCGCAGCAAGGGCCTGCACGAGATGAACGTCGTCCGGCGGCATGCGTTCCGCAACGCGCTGATTCCGGTGATCACGCTGGTCGGCGTCGAACTCGGCTATTTGCTGGGCGGCACCGTGATCGTCGAAGAAATCTTCGCACTGCCGGGAATCGGTCGCCTCGTCTTCAACGCAATCTCGCAGCGGGATTACGCACTGGTTCAGGGCGTGGCGCTGTTCGTCGCCTTCAATTTCATCCTCATCAACCTGCTCGTCGATTTGATCTACACGACGATTGATCCGCGAGTCTCGTATGCAAAAGCCGCGTGATAATGCCTCATTGAAACTTCTTAAGCGGCTGCTGGGCAATCGAAGCGGAGCGGTTGGGCTGGTGCTGGTGACGTTCTATTTCGTGATCGGGCTGCTTGGCTCCATGGAACTGACGCCTTATCCCCTGCTTGAACAGCATCCGCGCGATCGGCTGCAAGCGCCCAGTTCAGCTTACCTCATGGGCACCGATATGTTCGGGCGCGATGTCGCCAGCCGCATCATGGGCGGCGCGGCGAATTCACTGCGGGTAGCGGTGCTTTCGGTCACGTTAGCGACCGCGCTCGGCACGCTGCTGGGGACACTTTCCGGCTACATCGGCGGCAGTGTCGATATTGTCATTATGCGCATTATGGATGTGTTCTTTGCGCTGCCCGCTTTGCTGTTGGCGCTTGTCGTGGTCAGCGTCTTAGGGCCGGGCATCAACAATACCGTTTTTGCGATCGCGACCGTTTACACGCCGATTTTTGCGCGCGTGGCGCGCGGCCCAGTGTTAGCGGTCAAGCAAATGGAGTTTGTCCTCGCGGCGCGCTGTGTCGGCGCATCGGATGGACGTATTGTATTCCGGCATGTGCTTCCGAATACCTTAGCCCCACTGATCGTACAGATCAGCCTCGCGCTGTCATGGTCGCTGCTCACCGAAGCGGGATTGAGCTTCCTTGGCTTGGGGACTCAGCCGCCGATGCCATCATGGGGAGTGATGTTGAGCGAAAGCCGGGGACTTGCTGAAATGGCGCCTTGGTTGATGCTCTACCCCGCGCTTGCCATCATGCTTGGCGTGTTGGGCTTTAACCTGCTGGGCGATGGTCTCCGCGACATCCTTGATCCCCGGCTGCGCGGTTTGCGTTGAGCGGGACTGCATTCGCCTTACATGAGTTCGGCAAATGCAGTCCTATCGTTCACATCTCTGGGGTGATAATCGCTGCTTTCGTCGCTGCACCTGTACCGGATGAGGTCGAGACGATGGGCAGTTCCAGCCTGCTCGGATGATCCGCATCATGATATAGGGTGATGTGCGCAGTGCGCGCATCGGCAGCCGTTTCATCGGCAACCACCCCACCGCTGTTGTAATTCTTCTGCATTTGAATCGTGTTCGGGCTTGAGATGGAGAGTCGAAGTCGGCTGCCTTTCCCCACCAAGCGCGAGAAGAAAAAGAAGCTGTCGAACTCGTAGCAGACGATTTCACCCGGTGTCACCAGCTTTTCCGCCTTAAGCGAGTCACGGTAGCGGGCACGTTTCATGTCATCGGTCAGTCTAACATAGCGACCATCCGGCAGCACCTCCGCAAGAGTGACCATGAAATCCGTATCCGGCACATCGATCGCGATCCACGCCGTCAGCTTGATGAAGCCGGTAATCTCTGTGGCTTCGGTGAACGGTGCGCTGTGATACACCACGCCACCGCCAAACCGGTTGAGATCGCTCGTCTGGTCGATCAGGTAGTTGGCATCGCCATCATCTTTTTCGGCATCTCCGGGGCGCGTGTCGAGCGGATCATAGATCCAGCTATCCGATGCAGATCCTGAAGGATTCTCCGGACTCAATATGCCCGAATGGAACACATCGTCAGCCCGCCCATGCGAGTCCAAATAGAGCGAGCGCGTCTCAGAAGCGATTGTCTCTAGGCTGTCTGCGTATTTCCATTCGTTCGAGCCCACCACGTAATAAACGACCCGCTTCTTGAGAAATTCCGGTTTGCTGCCGCCCTTGAGCGTCCAGTCATACCAATCTTTGTGCAGCTTATGCATGTCGATCAAGCATGCTTCCCCAAAATCGAGCCCCCCAACGTTTCGATTGGGCGTGCGCGTCCCGGCGTGATCCCAAGGCCCTACGATCAGGTAATGGTCGTCACGTGCTGGCGATTGAGAGGCCATGTGCCGTTTATAGTAGGCAAATGCCCCCGGCTGATCGCCGTCATAATGCCCGGTGATCGTCAGAATCTTCAGGGTGATCCGGTCATACTCTTCCGGTTTGAGGGCTAGGGGATTCCAAAATTCATCGATCACCGGGTGATCCACGAATAGCTGCCATGAAGTCGAGAGGTTCCCCGCAATCTGATCAAATGAGCGGAACGGCGCATGGGTTCGGTACAGCTCGCGGTATTTTTCCGTCCAAAAGGCGGTATCCCCGAACAGATTCATATTGGGAGTCACGCCGCTGGTATAGGTCATCCAGCGGAGCAGATACGGATTGGCGATGTTGCCGAACATCGGGAAATCGACCCCCATGTGCGCGGATGCGACCGGCACGACGGTCTTCAGGTGCGGCGGCTGTTCTCGAAGCGTCATCCATTGATCAAAGCCGCCATAGGAGCCGCCCCACATCGTCACTTGGCCATCGCACCACGGCTGCGCCGCGAACCACTCGACGAGATCGTACCCATCACGGCCTTCGTTGAAAAAAGGCAGGAACTCGCCTTCGGAATTACCACGCCCTCGGCAGTCCACCATCGCGAAAACATACCCGTTGCGAGAGAAATAGGCGGCGCGAATTTGATACGTATCAGCGAGGTAGGGCGTCAGTGTGAAAATGACGGGTAAGGGATTGGAGTTTTTCGGGCGAAACACAGTTGCGTTGAGTTTCACCCCATCGCGCATGGGGATTTTAACACCCCACAGCAGTTCCACAGCTTGATCGATCAGCGCGGGCGTGGATGTGGCTATATCCGGCCCCCATTGTCGTGTCCGGTACATCGTTCCTCCGGTTTTACGTGAACTCATTCACATCAACAGGTCACGATTATTCCATCTATGAATCAGGGCGTTCGTCTGAACGCCCTGATCACTGCTCTCTATGGTAGGAGCGATAGTGTTGGCAAACCAAACGAAGGGCGCAGTTCCTTATTCGCCAATCGTCCAATCTTGGATGTTCCACCAAAGTCCCCACGTTCCGGGTTCAACGCCTTGAATGCGGTTGTTGTAGACGAACCGGGAGGTCGGTGAGTACACAAAATCGTAGGGAAGGTCAGTGAGCTCGAGTTCTTGCAAATCCACATAGAAGGGGGCACGTTCTGCCGGATCGCAGGTGGATACCGAGCGCCCATTTTGCAGGACTTCGTCCATCGCACTATTGACGTAGGACGACAGATTCAAACCTGCGCCGGGGATATCCTGATGACTGTTGAGCATCATATTGGCGAGGAAATCCGGCTCTGGCGCGCCACCGCTGATCGACAGGTAGAAGGCATCAAATGTCTGTGCCAACAGGCGCGCGCCTACCAGTGACTGCCATTCAGCACCGTTCAGGTTAACGCGGAAGCCGATTTGCCCCAATTGATCCTGAATGATGAGCGCAGTGCCTTCAATCGTCGTATCGCCTGCCGGGTAATCGAGCTGGAATTCGAGCGGCACGCCGTCTTTATCGCGGATGCCATCGCCATCACTGTCTGTCCAGCCGGCTTCGTCCAGCAAAGCGGCGGCGGCTTCGGGATCGTAGGGGTTGGGAGCGAGGCCATCGGCGTAGGCCCAACTAATACCGGGCGGCACGGGACCTACAGAACGAGTCGCACCTTCACCAGCGAGAGCGGTAACAGCATCGTGATCATAGCCCATTGCATACGCCTGACGCACCCGCACATCGCCAAAAATGGGGTGTGAACCTTGGTCAACCAAATTGCCGTTTTCATCATAGGCGGGCTGTGGGTTCGTCGCGTCCGCGAGGTTGAATGCGGTGAAGAAGACCGTATTGGCCGGGTAACGGAAAATAGTCAGATTCGAATTGCTAGAAGCCGGGGCATCCTGATCCGCCGAAACGGCACCGACGTCAATGTCGCCGCTCATCAGCGCTTGGAACTGAACTTCATTATCTGGGATGATCTGGAAAACGAGATTCTCGATGTGCGGCTGCCCCAGCCAATACTCCGGGTTTGCGTGCATGCGGATGAACTCGTCAGGCGAATGTTCGTCAAGGATGTAAGGGCCACCCGAAACATCCGGCGCATCGTTGAATGCTGCCGTGTTGTAATCACTGAAGTCCGCCGCGAATTTCGACGAGGGCATAATTCCCCAGCCGATGTTGGTCAGGAAAGTGCAGTCCACTGCGGGGAGGGTAATTTCGAGCGTCTTTTCGTCAATGACATTCAGCGCTGTCCAAGAGAACTGCCCGGTCATGAAACTCCCGACCGCGGGCGACTGTGAAGCTTCGAAGAAGAACTTCACGTCATCGGCGGTGATCGGCGTCCCATCACTCCAATTTGCATCCGGCTGGATGTGGAACGTATAGGTCAGACCATCGTCTGAAACATCCCAAGAGGCCAGATTGGGTTCAACTGCTCCCGTTTGTGGATTGATGGTGATGAGCGTGGGCCACAAAAAACCCGTCACAAAGTTGGTGACAGCGGTCTGCGCAAAGGCGTTGAAACCCTGCACATCGGCATTAATGGCGACGACCAATGTATTGGCATCGCTTTGTGCGGTGATACTCCCGACTGCTAGCGCGAGAACCAGCGCCAACAGAAGCAGCGGTACACGTTTCATGGCTCTTTTCTCCCCGTAAGACATTTAGAACAATGAGGCTGCACTTTACCGACGGGAAAGCAGTAGGCTTTAATGCTGGCTGTGGTGAGCTGCTCTCCCGTCTGCACAAATTATTGCACATTCTTGATGGGTATGCTATGTTCGTTTCACAAGTTTGGAAACGCGGCAGGTCTAGGTATGTATCGCTTCGTCATACGGCGTCTGGTCTTTGCAATTCCTACTCTCTTTGGAATCACGGTCATCTCATATTTGCTGGTGCTTTTCGCGCCGGGTGACCCAATTTCGATGATGGCGTTCAGCCCTCATGCGACACCGGAAGGGTTGGAACAGCAGCGCCGACTGCTTGGGCTCGATCAGCCACCGCTGACGCAATACCTCTATTGGCTCATCGGTAACGATTTCACGCAGATTGATGTGAACAACGATGGGACACCGGATATGCAGGGGGCGCGGCACGGCCTACTGCGCGGCGATTTGGGCGAGTCGATCACCTATCAACGCCCTGTGCTGGATTTGATCGTCGAGCGAATCCCGGCCACACTGCGGTTAAGTGTTCCGGCCTTCCTGATGGTCTACATTTTGGGAATCGTGATAGGTCTGCTGTCAGCGGTTTATCACAATGGCTGGTTCGACCAAATTGCCCGTGTCATTTCCGTGTTAGGCACGGTGGTTCCCAGTTTCTGGCTCGCGCTCATCCTAATTATTATCTTCAGTGTGCAGTTGAACTGGCTCCCGCTCACCGGAATGCGCGACGTGACCAGTACCGGTGAGTTCTCGATTATCGAATCGCTTCCTTACATGGTGCTGCCGATTACGGTACTGACGTTCGGTGGGCTCGCCGGGCTGATTCGGTATGTGCGGGCAAGCGCGCTTGAAGTGATGGGGCAGGACTACGTGCGAACGGCTTATTCAAAAGGCTTGCCGAACCGGCAGGTCTGGGGGCGTCACGTCGTTCGGAATGCCCTGATGCCCGTTGCGACGTTCATCGGCCCTTCGTTAAGCGGCCTGTTGAGTGGTTCCGTGATCGTTGAAACGATTTTTAGCTGGCCGGGGATGGGGCGGCTGTCCATACAGGCGGCTGTAGCGCGCGATTACCCGTTGGTGATGGGGTTTGTCTTGGTAGGCGCGGTGCTCTACATCATTGGCTTGATCATCTCAGACATTATCTACGGCTTGCTCGACCCAAGAATTCGGTTGTCCTGATGGAAGATACCAACACGATCTCGCACCCCGTACAAGAACTGAAGCACGCGCCCATCCGCAACCTCTTTTGGCGGCGGGCACTGCGCCGTATGCTGAGGGATCGTTTGACCCTGTTTGCGCTGTTTGGCCTGCTCTTCATGACCCTGCTGTGTATTTTTGGCCCGCCCATTCTAGAGCAAGTGTTGAATATTGATTCAACGCGCACTTCGGTCACTGAACGCTACACCCCACCCGGCCCAACCCATCCGCTCGGCACCGATAATGTGGGGCGAGATCAACTGCTGCGCTTGTTGTATGGTGGGCGTATTTCGTTAGCCATCGCATCATTCAGCGCGCTGCTGACGATGGGTATCGGCGTGGTATCGGGGTTGGCCGCGGGTTATTATGGCGGCACGGTCGATGCGATTCTACGCTGGATCATCAGCACGCTCGATTCGATCCCCGCCTTCTTCATGCTCATCGTCGTCACGACGATTTGGTCACCCGGCCCCAGCACGTTAATCGTTTTATTGGCGTTTCTTGGCTGGAGCAGCACCGCCCGACTGGTGCGCGGTGAAGTGTTGGCCTTACGGGAGCGCGATTATGTGCTGGCGGCTCAAGCGCTTGGCGCACCCAACTGGCGTGTCATGATGAGTCACCTGCTCCCCAACCTGTTCCCCCTCATCATCGTTTCCTTGAGCATCAATGCGGGGTCTCTTATCCTGATAGAGTCCGGCCTCAGTTTCTTGGGACTAGGCGTGCAGCCGCCAACCCCAACATGGGGCAATATGCTGACCGAAGCGCGCGCTCACTTCTATCGCGGCCCCTACTTGATCGTCTGGCCGGGCATCATGATCGCGGTGACAGTGCTTTTCCTCTTCTTGATCGGAGATGGTTTGCGTGACGCACTCGATCCACGTCGGCAGTAACCCAGATAGCGGATATTGATTTGCACAGTGCTTTGCGGTTTCAAGGAGATTTTGTACATGGATAATCAGGAAGCGAAGGCGAAACTGTCGGCAGCGCTGGCCGAATGGCTCCCCAGCAAAATGGCGGACTGGAAAGTCCCCGGTATTGGCGTTGCGGTCGTCAAGGATGGCGAAGTTATCCTCGCAGAAGGCTACGGCGTCCGCGATCAGGAGCAGAATCTTCCCGTAACGGCAGATACCCTGTTTGCCATCGGCTCGTCGAGCAAAGCGTTTGCCGCCGCCTCTGTCGCGTTGATGGTCGATGAAGGCAAGCTCGAATGGGATACACCCGTTCGCCAATACCTCCCCAACTTCAAGCTCAAAGATCCCGTGGCGACCGAGCATATGACCCCACGCGATCTGCTCTGTCATCGCTCCGGCCTGCCGCGCCATGACGTGCTCTGGTATAACTCAACCGCAACCCGTGAACAGCTCCTTGACCGTCTGCGCCACCTTGAACCGAACAAAGAATTCCGTGCCTATTGGCAGTACCAAAACCTGATGTACATGACCGCCGGTTATCTGGCGGGCAAGGCTGCCGGGACGAGTTGGGAAGACCTTGTCCGGACGCGCCTTTTCACCCCACTGGGCATGAAAACAGCGAATTTCTCCGTCGATGAATCGCAGACCGCGCCCGATTTCGCGCGGCCCTATGAAGCGAAGGACGACGAAGTCCGGCTGATGGAGTTCCGCAACATCACCGAAGTTGGCCCCGCCGGATCGATCAATGCCAGCGTGAACGAGATGGCGCAGTGGGTCAAGTTTCATTTGGCGAAAGGCAAGTTTGGCGATCAGCAAATCCTGTCCGAAGCGAACGCCCGCCAACTGCACAGCCCGCAAATGGTCATCTCAGAGCCCATTTGGAAGGAAATGTTCGGCGCGGATGTTGTCACTTACGGACTGGGCTGGTTCCTGCATGCCTTCCATGGTGTGACGTTGATTCAGCACGGTGGCAACATCGATGGTTTCTCGGCGCTGGTATCGTTTATCCCGGATCGCAATATCGGCGTAGTCACGCTGACCAATCTGAATAGCAACTTCTTGACCGAAGTCACCAGCTTCTACATTTATGAGCTGCTGATGGAGCTGGAGCCAGAGGATTGGCACGGCAAGATGTTGAGCTTCGTCAACAAAATGCGCGACGAAGCCAAAAAGGCCAAAGAACAGAGCGCCAGCGATCGGAAGCCCAATACGCAGCCCTCGCATCCGATTGCCGATTACGCTGGGGAGTTCGAACATCCCGGCTATGGGATCATGAGCGTCAAGGAAACCGACGGGAAACTGACGGCGACCTATAACCGGTTGGAGATGAAGGTCGATCACTATCACTACGATACCTTCGAAGCGACCCTCGAAACACTCGACATCAACTTCAAGCTCCAATACTTGATGGATCTCAAGGGCAATATTGATCGTCTGTGTGTATCGCTGGAACCCAGTATCGCGCCGAGCACATTTACCCGCATGGCCGACGCCAGCTTGAAGAATCGTGCCTTCCTCGATCAGTTCGCGGGGGAATACGAACTGATGGGGATGGTGCTTACCGTCACAGTGCGCGGCGAAGATGCACTGTTGGCATCGATTCCGGGTCAGGGCGATGTGATTTTGGAACCCTTCCAAGGAACCACGTTCAATCTGAAAGGGATGCCCGGTTTCAGCTTCGAATTTGTCAAGCAAAACGACGCCGTCACCGAGATCAAAATCTCGCAGCCCAACGGGACGTTCACGGCGACGAAACGCGCCGCCGGAGGTTCAGCCTAGTTCATTAATCGGGAAGGGATGCGCGCACAACATCTCTTCCCAAACCAATGCACATCTGTGATCATTCTTACTCGCTTGCACCATCTCGTCCCAACTTTCGAGGCCTACTATTGAACATGAGGGAAATGCATGTCGCTTGAACACACCCTTCGTTCCATCCTTGACGAGGCGCGCATGGAAGCGGGCATCGCCGTCACTCACATCGAAACGGGTGAACAGGTCGAAGTCAACGGGCGCGAACTGTACCCGATGGCAAGCACCTTCAAAATTCCGATTTTAGTGACCGTCGGCCAGCAGATCGCGGCTGGGCGATTCTCACTTGATGAGCGGATTGAACTCAAAGACACCGACAAAAGCGCAGGCAGCGGCATCCTCCCGTTTTTTCAAGCAGGATTGCAGCCCACCCGCCGCGATCTGCTCACCCTCATGATCATCATCAGCGATAACACGGCAACGGACATGACGGTCGATCTGGTCGGCGGCGCGCAGGTGGTTGAATCGACGATGCATGCGCTTGGCCTGACCGATATTTTCTTCAAGATGAACTGCAAGGATCTGTTGAAATCGCTGTTTCCAGCAGAACTGATGGGCCGTCCGCTGGAAGAAATCCATGCGTGGTCGAATGAAAACGATATTCTCCGCGACGGGGTCGCTTTCAGCCGGAGCAGTGATAACAATGTAAGCTCCGCGCATTCCATGACGAAACTCAACGTGATGCTCTTCACCGGGGAAATCGTCACAGGCGAGGTGCGCGACGAACTGATCCGCATTTTGCATACCCAGCAGTTTAACCAGCGCCTTCCACGTTTCCTTCCGCCGGGAGTCCCATTCGCCCACAAAACCGGTACGATTGGCGGTTTCTGCAATGACAGCGGCGTGATGACGATTTCGGACACCAATCATGTCGCAGTGACCGCCTTTGGCGTGTGGGAAGAGGAACGCTATTGGAAACAGCCCGAAGCCCGCAATCAACGCTTGTTTGAAGTCGAATCTGCCTTGGGGCGCATCGGGAAAGCCGTCTACGAGCACTACCAAACCGGGGAATCGGCAGCAGAGGCCTAAATCCTCTCTGCCTTGCCAAACAACTCATGATCGGGTTATGTGGGACAAAAGGGGAGGAAATCGAAGCAATACATGACGTTGTCACCAAGCTGCGACATGTAGCCTTAACCGAATGGTGTCTGTGATTTTACGAAAGGGTGCACAATGACTTACCGCAAGAATCCCGTCCGAATTCTGGTCATCGCGCTGCTCGTTTTCGCCCTATCCGGCGTCATCACCACCAGTGCGCAGGACTTGCCGCAGGGTGGACGTTTGGTCGTTGCCGACGGCGCATCGAATGTTTCGCTTGATCCGTTTGTGACTGCTTGGCATTCTTGGCCGCACTATGCGATCTTCTCCACTTTGTTTGTGCGTGACGAGAACCTCGATTATGTCGGCTTCCTCGCCGATACGTGGGAAGTTGCCGAAGATGGCATGTCGCTGACTATCCACTTGATCCAGAACGCGACCTTTACGGACGGAACGCCCGTCAACGCCGAGGCGATCAAATGGAATCTCGACAAGTATGCGAACCCCGATACCGGTGCTTCTCAGGGGGCGGACTTGATCGGCCTGTTGGTTTCAACCGATGTGATTGATGAATACACCGTCCAGTTGAACCTGAATGCGTCGTTTGCGCCGTTGTTCTATGTACTGTCGGGTCTGGAGATTGTCTCGCCAACCGCTTATGAAGCCGCTGGCCCCGAAAACTTCGGGACGGCTCCGGTTGGCGCTGGCCCCTTTATGCTGGAAGAGCTGAACACCAATAACTATGTGCTGCTCCAGCGCAACCCGGACTTCACATGGGCACCGCCGGAACTGTACGACAATCCCGGCCCCGTGCCGCTGGAAGAGCTGCAAATCCTATTCCTTGACGAACAGCAGACAATTCTCTCAGCGCTCGAAACCGGCGAAGTGACCGTCGCAGGCATTCCGACACAGAATCTTGCCGATGTGCAGGCGAATCCGGACATCACCGTCGATACCGCTCAGCTTAACGAACTGCGCTACATCGGCTTCAACACCTCAAAAGCCCCTTGGGATAATGTCGAACTGCGCCGCGCTTTCGCCTATGCAACCGACCGCGAAGAAGTCAATCTGCTCGCCTACGACGGCCTCGCGCAGACCGTCTATCAGCCGCTGCCGCCTGCGATTTGGGGTCATAACCCGGATTTAGACGCCACCTCCTATCACTACGAACCCGAACGTGCTGCTGCGATGTTCGATGAGTTGGGCTATGTGGACGCCAATGGTGACGGTGTGCGCGATAATCCCGATGGTAGCGCATGGTCGGTGCCGCTGGCCGTAGTGAACTCCGACGAGATGCTGCGCATCGCTGAAGTGATTGATGCCCAGTGGCGCGCGCTCGGTATTCCGGTCGAAATTCAGCCGATGGAACGGTCTGCGCTGATCGACCTGACGACCACCGGCACGCACGATCTCTTCTTGCTGTACTACGGCTACTCCGATCCGAGCATTTTGACCTACTTCTTTGACCCCGATCGGCGTGGCGGCAGCAACCGTACATGGTTCGTCTCGGATGAATTGACCGCACTGCTTCAGGCGGCGGATACCGATCTCAACCAAGAGACGCGCTATGAGAAGGTGACGGCAGTCAGCCAGTACATCATCGATCAATCGCCGTGGATTTTCCTTGCAGCCCCGCCTTCCCTGTTGGGGGTGCGCAGCGAACTCCAGAACTGGCGTGTGAACCCTGACTTGAGCTTCCTGTACTGGAACGCTTCCTTCAGCCAGTAATCAACTAACCAACCAACCCATCGTATCCGGGGGCACAGGGGCGTTTGCCCTTTGTGCCCCGCCTATCACGGGGGTGATCTTGTTCCAATATTTGCTGCGCCGCACCATAACCGCATTTCTGCTGGTGATCACAATCACGGCGCTGGTGTTCGTCATGCTGCGTGTAGCCCTCCCCGGCGATCCGGCGGTCTTGATGGCAGGGGATCGGGCTTCGCCGGAATTGATCGAGCAAATCCGCGAAAACTTGGGGTTGAATCGCCCCATCCCCGAACAGCTCTTGCTTTTCGGTGTGCACGCCCTTCAAGGTGATTTGGGCCGTTCGGTCAAATTTGGCGAACCCGTCTTTTCGGTCATCCTCAAGGCTTTTCCATTCACTGTCTTGCTGACGATCTTAAGCGTCGCCATTGGCACAGCGATCGGGCTGGGTGTGGGCGTGCTGACCGCTGTCAAGCGCGGCACATGGATCGACAAAGTGAGCATCGTCTTTGTCGTGTTCTTCTACTCGATTCCGACGTTTTGGCTCGGCACAATGCTGATCTTGGTGTTTGCGGTGGGGCTGCGCATCCTTCCCGTACAAGGTTCACAAACTTGGCAGCATTTCGTCCTGCCGGTGACCACACTTTCGATCGGCGAAGCGGCCTTGATCGCACGACTAACGCGCGCGAACATGCTCGAAGCGCTGTCCGCTCCTTATATTCAGACCGCGCGCGCCAAAGGCTTAAGCAACCGGCGGGTGATCACGACACATGCCCTACGTAACACGTTGATTCCGGTCGTGACGGTCGCGGGCTTATCATTGGGCGGTTTGCTCGGCGGTGCCGTGATCACGGAGAGTATCTTTGGCCTGCCGGGGGTTGGTCGTCTTTCCATTCAGGCGATCTTGGATCGGGATTACCCGATGATTCAAGGAACTGTGCTGCTCGTCGCCGTTGCGTTTGTGTTCGTCAATCTGGTGGTCGATGTGTTGTACCTTTACCTCGACCCGCGTATCCGGTATTCGTGAGGCAAGGACAGGCATGGAAGAGCAAACGGCTCCGGTGTCGCGTATCCCGGCCATCAAACCCACACGACCGCGCCGCACCGAAAACCCCTACGTCAAGTCACTGCGACACTTTGTTCGCAACCGCTTCGCTATGGCCGTGGTCGTCGTCCTTATTCTCGTTGTGTTTGCTTCGGTTGCAGCCCCGCTTTTGACGACCAGTGATCCGGTGGGACGCGATGCGCGCAATCGACTGCTTCCGCCATCCATCACGAATCCGATGGGCACCGATGAGTTGGGGCGCGATGTCCTCACCCGTGTGCTGTACGGGGGGCAGATTTCACTGCAAATCGGCTTTCTGTCCGTGATCCTCTCGGTCATTTTAGGAGTACCGATGGGACTTGTCGCGGGCTATATGGGCGGCAAAATCGATAATATCCTCATGCGCGTGATGGACTTGATCCTCGCGTTTCCCGGCCTTATCTTGGTGATCTGGCTAGTCGGGCTGCTCGGTTCCAGTATTGCGAACGTGATCTTGGCGATCGCCGTGTTCTCGCTGCCAACCTATGCCCGGCTGACGCGCGGAATCACGCTGTCGGCTCAAAATGCCGAGTATGTGGTTGCAGCGCGCAGTTTAGGGGCCAGCCCGGTGCGAGTGATGGCAAACCATGTGTTCCCCAATATCCTCAGCTCTTTGATCGTGGTCGCGACCCTCAGTTTTTCCGGCGCGATTGTGACCGGTGCCAGCTTGAGCTTTTTGGGGCTGGGGGTGCGCCCGCCGACGCCGGAATGGGGCTCCCTGCTGGCGGCGGGACAGAGCTATCTCCGCAATGCGTGGTGGATTTCCTTTTTCCCCGGCATGGTGATCACGCTGGTCGTGTTGGCGCTCAACATCATCGGCGATGCGCTTCGTGATGCCCTCGATCCGACCCTGACGACATGAAAAACAAACGACCGCGCCCCAATCAATTGGCGTGCGGTCGTCTCATCTAAGCGTTCACGCGAATAAATGGGATCGGATCAACTGCCCCTTCGAGCGCGGTCTCAAACCGTGCGACATTTCCGCGCGCATCAGCGGTGAAAGTGCCAATCAACATCATGTCCGCGCCTTCCACCTCAATGCGGAACGTGTCGAAGTGGTGCGGTATAAGATGGAGCGTTAATCCGTTGAAGACAGCCTTCAACCGGTCACCATCCGCGCTGATCGTGAAATCTCCGTAGCCCGCATCTCGATAAATCCCCGCGTAGGCCTCAAGGGGATGTGACGGCTTGGCATCCTGCTGGGCATCCATGAATGCTTGCTTCTGCGCGGCTCCCATGGCTTCTAGCTTTTCGCGGTTTGCCGCGAATTTATCCCACCACGGGATCGGCTCCAAACCCAGTGCCCGATCGAAGAGGCCATAGGTCAAGGCACTCGCGGGATCGCGTTCCTGCGCGTTGCACAGGGCGACTACGCCCAGCCCACTATCAGGGAAGAACGCGACCGACGAGTTGAACCCGTCAATGCCCCCCGCATGGCGTACCATCGTCATCCCGCGATAGACGAGCGTTGCCCAACCGAGCGCATAGCCCGTATTCGTAATATCCGTTGTCCCATACCAAGGGTATTCCGGTGATGGCGGAATGACGACCTGTGTGGTGTGCAGCTCGCGCAGTGTGGCTTCCTTGATCAGTTCAGGGTTTCCGACCATGTTCAGGCGCAGCCAGCGCAGCATGTCGTTGATGTTGGAATTGATCGACCCGGCAGGCCCCACCGCATTGATGTTACGGAAGGGAACGGCTTCATGGGCGTTAGCGGCTTTCCTGAATTCATACGGAAGGGCGGCATTCACGTCCTTTTCCGACTCGGCAACCGAAAACTGCGTGCGCTCCATGCCCAAAGGCTCAAAAATGCGCGCTTGTGTGAAGGCTTCCCAAGTGGTACCCGCCGTTTTGCCGACCGCATAGCCCATCGTCATGAACATCAGGTTCTGGTATTGGAATTTTTCGCGAAATGTTGCGCTCGGCTTCAGGTAGCGCAGCCGCGCATAGAGTTCTTCGCGCGTCGCATCTGAGCCGTACCACATGAAGTCGTGGCGCGGCAGCCCGGTGCGATGGCACAGCAGATCGCGCACCGTGCTCAGTTGTGTCGCGATCGGATCGTATAAGCGAAAATCCGGCAGAAGATCGCGGAGTGGGGTGTCCCATGTGAGCTTGCCCTCATCGACCAGCATCCCCGCCCCGAAAGCCGTAAACGCCTTGGAGCAGGAACCGATCGCGAAAAGCGTATCGGCATCGACGGGCAGGCCGCGCGCCACATCACGCAGACCGAATCCACCTGTGTAAACCACTTCCCCATTCAACAAAATACCAACCGCCGCGCCGGGTGTGTGTCCGGCATCGATTTCACTCTGCAACCACTCGGTGATCGCCGGTAGGCGTGCGCGCAGTTCGTCTAAGGTGACCATCGCTTAGTCTCCGAGGGGATTATCGACCATTGGGAAGCGGTTCTTGCTGGCGACTTCATACGGAATCGACTTGAAATCGGGGGCGGTCGTCCCCGGCGCGGCAATATACAGCACTTTGGACGCAATTTTCGAGAAGGCTGCATAGAAATGCTGCGTCGATTTCACGATCAGGATATGGCGCTGCATCGGGTCAATGCCAACGTTGCTGAAGACTTCGGGGCTGAACGTTTGGCCGCGAATGGAATACAGCACAATGTCGATTCCGCTGGCGCGGACGGCGGCACAGTCCCCCATCGGCATGACGACCTGCGCGCCCTCGCTGCCGAAATGCTGCGCCGCCTGCTCTTTGAGCCCCGTCACGGTCACCATCAAATCCAGCGGATCGCCGGACATACGCCCCATTTTGCCCCCCACGCGCAGTTCAAATGTCCCGCCGATTCCGGCTTCGAACGCCAATTTGACCGAAATCGGATCGTAAATGCAGCCAACCGCCGCGTTCGTGATCCCGCGTTCAAGCATTCGTTTCAGGACGAATGTCGAATCCCCCGGTGCGCCGCCGCCGGGATTATCGGACACATCAGCAATGACGACCGGTGACTCGGTGATGGCGAGTGCAGCGTCCAATCCGCTGTCGATCGTGTGGAAGATGGGGAAAGCGCGGCTGCGCATCGCGTACAGTTCACGCCCCAGTTGCTCCGCCAATTCGCTCGCTCGCCCTGCATTATTGTCGGTGACGACGAGCGTCTTGGTGCCCAGTCCCGGCACGTCCCCCCACGGGAAGCCATGCCCCAGTGAGATCGAAAGCACGCCGGGTTCCTTTTCCAGTTCCTTCATGCCATCGACATAGCTTTTCATCGGCTCCTGAGTGGGGTAGTACAGGCCAATCATGCCGGTGTCATACAAGGCCATCGTCGGCTTGACCTTGCCCGCCGCCGTGTCTGCGATGATGTTGAACAATTCCACCGCGCGGTCGAACGTGTCGGTATGCGGATATTCCTTGTAGGTGATGATCACCGTCGCCTGTTCCATCATCAGCGGGGTGATGTGGCAGTGCAAGTCCAGTTCGACGCCGATCGGCACCGACGGCCCAACCACCTTGCGAATCGACTCGATCAAGTCGCCTTCGCAGTCGTCATAGCCTTCGGCAACCATCGCCCCGTGCAGGTCGAGCAGCACCACATCGACCGGCATCGCTTGTTTCAGGTCATCAACGATCTCATCACGGTACTTTTCGTAAACATAGCGCAGCGTTTTTCCAGCGGGTTCTGCGGCAGCGATCAGGCTTTCGAACGTGTCCCAGCCGCGTTCGGTCGCCATTTTGCGCCAGAAGGCAACACCGCTGTCAGCAAACGGAGGATAGGTGCTGTAGTCGCCGTGACGTGTGACAGCGAAACTCTTCAGCCCGGTGGGAATAGGGGAAAAGGTATTGGTTTCGGTCGAAAGACAGGCAGTAAACAACTTCATTGGGCATCTCCAGTGCGCTTAAGAATGTACTGTGCTGCGTCAGGGGATGAATAAAAGTCAACAATCGCATAGCCGCGTGCGAAGGCGGCTTGCAGCGCTTCGCGGAGCGCGAGACGCCACGCGAACACACCGCCCGGTGCCGAACTGCGGATCACCTCTAGGCTGCGGGGAATCGAAGCGCGGTAGAGGGCGGAGTCCCACTGCGTTTCGGTGACAAAACGGATCGGATGCAAATCATCGCCGGGAGACAGCAGCGAGGGCACCGTCAAATCGATCGGCGTGTGCAAACAGGGTTGATCAATCTGCCATTCGGCTTCGATCCGATCTGATGGGATCCCCCGGTTGATGTCGTCGTCCATTTCGCCGTAGAAATCGACATGATACGTACGGGTGATAAGCGCGGCGTCTTCGCCCAGCAGGTGAAAATTAAAATGAGCATTCCCGCGCTGCAACGGATCGACCGTCCAACGGATAGCGCGGTAGCCATTTTCCAGCGCCCACTGCCGCTGAAAGCGTTTCAACGCCAGCCCAATCCCCAACCCTTGATACTGCTGAATCACCCCCGTCATGTGCGACCACAGAATCCAATCGTTTCCGTCACGGGCGGGCAGCGCCAGCAGGATGCCGACCATCTGATCGCCATCATAAGCGCCCAGCACGAGCCCACCGCGCAGTGTCAGCACGTGCATCAGCGCGGACGGCACCGCGTTACGTGGATTCAACCCCCAGACGGCGACCTCGACATCGACGGCGGCTTCCAGTTCCGCGATGGTGTGTAGAATGTGAATATCGATCATGCGCCCTTCCAGCCGGGGCCGTGGACGACACGTCCGGGTCGTGCCCCTGTGTGTTCACCGTTCTCCAAAACCTGTATGCCGTTGACGAATACGTGCTGCATGCCAACCGCGTATTGATGTGGCTGTGCAAACGTGGCCCGATCTTCAATCGTCTGCGGATCAAAGACGACCACATCGGCGAAATAGCCCGGTTTCAGCCAACCGCGCTGCTTAACCTTCAGCACGGATGCGGGGAAGGCCGCCAGCCGACGCACGGCTTCTTGCAGCGAAATAATCTGCGCTTCGCGAACATAGCGCCCAAGTAAACGGGCGAAACTACCGTAAGCGCGTGGGTGTGGGTTTGATTTCAAGAAAACGCCTTCCGGAGCCAGCGACTCGGCATCGGAACAGAAGCTCACCCACGGCAGCGCGATCTGCTTGCGCACATTTTCTTCAGTCATCGAGAAATACACCGTGAAGATGCGCCCACCATCCTCGATCAGCAGATCAAACAGGGTTTCGATCGGCGCTTTACCGCGTGCTGCGGCCACCTGTGCCAGTGTCATGCCCGTCAGCGGTTTGAGCGCTTCGTTGCGAAAACCCGCCAGCAAAATCTTGTCCGGCCCTTCTGTTTCCATCCACATATTTTCCCAGTCGGTGCCGGGAGTGTTCATATCAGCGGCGATTTTCTGGCGCATCACTGGGTCGCGCAGTCGGTTGAGCAGCGCTTCATCGCCGCCATCATGTGCCCACGGCGGAATGCATGCAGCAAGCCCGGTGCCGCTGGCAGTGTAGGTATACATATCGGCGCTGACCTGCCTCCCTTGGGCTTGGGCGGCCTGCACACGGCGGATCACTTCGTCCATCTTGTCCCAGTTGTGCCGGCCTGCCGCTTTAAGGTGATAGATCTCGCCCCGAATATTCGCCTCGCGCAGGATGGTCATGAATTCGTCGAGCGCTTCGTAGAATTGGCTGCCTTCGCTGCGCAAATGCGAGATGTAAATGCCGTCGTATTCGGCGGCGGCCTTCGCCAGTGCGATCAATTCGTCCGTTTTGGCGTAGCTGGCGGGCGGGTAGATGAGGGCGGAGGATAATCCCATCGCGCCCTCGGCCATCGCCTGACGTACCAACTGCTGCATCGCTGCCAGTTCAGCAGCGGTTGGCGGGCGGTCATCATAGCCGATCTCGTGGATGCGCAGAGTCGAGGTTCCGACGAACGAAGCGATGTTGCAGGAAACCCCACGTTTGACCAAAAAATCGAGATATTCGGCCAACGTTGTCCATTCGACATCATATTTAATGTCATCGCTGCCGAGCAGTCCGTTGACATTGCTTTTCATGGCTTCGCTAAGCGGGCCCATTGAAAAGCCTTCGCCCATAATTTCGAGCGTGACTCCTTGACGAATATCGCTCTGTGAGCGTCCATCTTCGATCAGCGATTCAGTTGCCCAGCACATCATATTGATGAAGCCCGGTGCGACAGCCAGCCCGGTTACGTCAATCGTGCGGCTTCCGTTCAGCGTTCCCGGCGCACCTATCTCGGCGATCACATCGCCTTGGAAAGCAATATCTCTCGTCTGCGGCGGGCCGCCGCTGCCGTCGTAGAGCGTTCCGCCACGCAGAACAACGTCATAAGTGCTCATTTTTCGCCACCCGTTGAAGGTTTTTAGAGTCCTCAGCCTACAACTATACGAATACGACTGCTATTGTGCAAATTCAGCCCTTGCTTGCACAAAATATTGCGGGCATGCTACACTCTGCCCGTTTTCCTCCCATCATGTGCTGAACAGTGAGGCTGTTATGCTGAACTTGATCGAGCTTGAAGCATTAATGACATCCGCGATGGAAACGGCCAAAGTCCCCGGGGCGGCGCTGGCGATTGTGCATGAACGCAAGCTGATTTACGCGCGCGGGTTTGGCGTAACAAGTGTTGAGGATGGCGGCACAGCAGTCACGCCGGGGACGATTTTCCGCATCGGCTCCACGTCTAAGCCAATCACCACAACCGCTATCATGCAGATGGTTGCCTCTGGTCAGCTTGAATTGGATACGCCGATTGACGAAGTGATGCCCGATTTTCAGTTCAGTGTGCCGGGTGCCGTCAAAGAGGTCACACTGCGCAAACTGCTTTCGCACACCGCCGGGCTGCCCACTGCCGCCGAGCACTATGGCACCCGTGATGTAGGAGGGCTGCGCGAAGGCATCTATACGGATGTTGCCAGCTACCCGCTGGTCGCGCCTGTCGGCAAAATTTGGTCATACAGCAATCCGGGGATCAATCTCGCCGGTTACATTGCCGAGCGTGTGAGCGGAAAACCCTTTGCCCAGCTCATTCAGGAATTAGTCTTCGAACCGCTGGAGATGAAGCGCAGCACGTTTGATCCAACCATTGCCATGACGTACCCCGTCGCCCAGTCGCACACGCTGACTCCCGAAGGTAAGCTGGCGGTCGATCACCACTACGCGGACAACAGCATGCATTATCCGTCCGGTTTCGTCATGTCTACTGTGCTCGATATGGCGAATTTTGCGATTATGCATCTCAGCGGCGGCAGTTTTGGCGGCAAACAGATTCTACCCGCCGAATTGGTCGAGGAAATGCATACGCCGGTCGCGCGCTTCAATGGATTGTATAACGATGGGTATGGCCTGACTCTCTCCTCATTCGACTATAAAGGCGTGCGTGTCGTCGGTCACGGCGGCAACATTAGCAGTTTCGCCAGCATGTTTGAGTTCGTCCCGCAGACCGGCACAGCGATCATTTTGCAGGTCAACAATTCGGCGTTATGGCAGGGTTCCCAGATTTTGCACTACATCTTAGATAACCTGCTCGACCTGCCTGCTGAGGTGCCTGCTCCCGCGCCCATCGAACCCGATCGCAGCCAATGGGATCGGCTGGTGGGGATGTATATCGGCGCCAATTCCGGCGCAGCAGAGATTCAGCGGGACGGCGACCAGTTAATGCTGGTCTGGCAAATGCAGTCGCTTCCCCTCATCACCCTTCGCCCCGATCTAATGATCGCCAAGATGCCCGACGGAAATTTGATGGCGGTTAGCTTCGATTATGCCGGTGACGGCACCCTTGAATACCTGAATATTGTTGTCGCGCCCGGCCATTTGATCTCGCTCACTCGGCTGGAGATCGATCCGGCATTCACACCCAACCCGGCGGAATGGACAGCCTTCGCGGGAACCTACGAAAGCCCGCTGACGAAACTGGTGGTCAAAGTGGAGGGCGATCAAATGCTGGTCAGTTCGCCGCTGTTCGGCAATGTCGAGTTCCCCGCAAAATCGGTTGGGCCGGGGAAATTCGTCTTCCCGGTTGGCTTGCTAACGTTTGAGCCGGACTCGGTACTGCTCGGTGTCCTGCTGCGCTTCCCGCGCGTTTAAGGAGAGACTTTTATGGATAAACAACAACGCCTTGTCGAACCCGCCGATCTGTTTCGCCTCAAGTTCATCACCGAAGCAGAGCTTTCGCCGGATGGTGAGCGCATCGCCTACACCATCACCCGTGTGGATGCCGAAAAAGAGCAGGAATTCGCTGCCATTTGGATGTTGAACCTTTCGACCGGTGACAACCGCCAGTTCACCAGCGGCACCGCCCGTGATAGCAGCCCGCGTTGGTCACCCGATGGCAAGCAGATCGCATTTTTGTCCACGCGGGGCGAAAGGCCGCAAATCTACGTGATCCCGGTCGATGGTGGTGAGGCGCGTGCGGCCACCTCGATGAAGCAGGGAGTCGGCAGTCCGGCGGCATGGTCGCCAGATGGGAAGCAGATCGCGTTCACCACTGCCGCCGCCGAAACACCCCGCGATCCGTCCAAACCGTACCGCGTCACCCGCCATGTGTATCGCCTTGACGGGGCGGAATACTTGGATGACAGCGTGCAAACGATCTACATCCAAGCGGTGGACGCTCAGGATGCCAAACCGCGTGCGCTGACGAACGATAAGCTTATGAATTCCAGTCCGCAGTGGTCGCCGGATGGCAAAGAGATCCTGTTTCTGTCCAGCATGTTCCCCGATAAATTCGATACTTTTTTCGGCCACTTGCGGATTGCAAACGTCGAAACGGGCGCTATCCGTTCCATCACCGACTCGTGGGGACAGGTCAATACGGCGAGCTGGCATCCCGATGGCAAACAAATCGTGCTCACCGGAGGGCCCCACGGGCGGTTAATCGGCTCAAAATCGGATCTCTGGGTGATGAGCGCCGAGGGCGGAACGCCGGAATGCCGTACAGCGGGGCTTACCGTGGGCGTCGATGGCGGATTGCAGGAAGACATGCCCGTTGCGGGGATCATTTCGCGGAATATCATCACCGATGACGGCCAGTGGGCGTATGCACGGGTGCAGGTCGGCGGCACCATTCACTTGTATAAAGTCGCGCTCACCGGATCGGAATCCTGTGTGCCGCTCTTGGAAGGCGATCGGGCGGTCATGTTCCAAGGGGGGGGATCAGGTCGCTTGGTCTATATGGTCAGCGAGATCAACCATCCGATCGATTTGTGGGTATCCGATACGAACGGCAAGAACGAGCGGCAGCTTACCAATATCAATGCCGACTGGCTGAGCGGCGTCAAACTGCCTACCATTGAGCATCTGTTGTTCCCCGGCAGTGATGGTGTACAAGTTGAGGGATGGCTTCTGCTGCCGCCGGAGGGTGCCGCGCCCTACCCGATGACCTTAAATATTCACGGCGGCCCACACAGCGCCTTTGGCCACAGCTTCCACTTTGACTCGCAGATGTTGTGCGGTGCTGGCTACGCCGTGCTCATGATCAATCACCGGGCATCGCTCGGCTATGGGGATGCATTCTCGACCGCCATTCGCGGTGATTGGGGCAACCTCGACTATAACGATCTGATGGCAGGCGTGGATACGGCCATCGCCAAAGGGTATGCCGATCCCGATCGCCTCGGCGTGTTTGGGATTTCGGGCGGGGGGAACCTGTCCTGCTGGATCGTCGCCAATAACCGCCGGTTCAAAGCAGCGGTGCCGGAAAACCCGGTCGTCAATTGGGTGAGCATGTACGGGGTGAGCGATATTTCAGCATGGTTCGCCGTCGAGGAGTTGGGCGGCGCGCCCCACGAAATTCCGGAAGTCTATGCACGCTGTTCACCGATCACCAATGCACATACTTGCACCACGCCCACGCTGCTTATTCAAGGCGAGCACGACTGGCGCTGTCCCGCTGAACAATCCGAGCAGTTCTATACCACACTGAAGGCGAACGGCTGCACCGTCGAAATGCTGCGCATGCCCAATTCGCCGCATGCGGGCGCGATCATGGGCGCACCTGCCGTGCGCAAAGCACAAAATGACGCGCTGCTGGAGTGGATGAATCGCTATGTGTTGGGCAAGATAGAATCACCCGCTGAAGCAAAGTCAGAAATGGCGGCGTCCACCTAATACATCCCATTCAACCGGAGCGATCACAGAGATTCTGAGAGAAACCGCTCTCATTTTCTCTGTGATCTCCATCTTCGCTGTGGTTGATCCTGTTTAAGAACTACTCTTCCTCGTGCAGCGGGGGTTCGCGCAGGGGCGGCGCATCATCTGCCGAGTCGAACACATCGAAATATTTGAGGGTATTCCCAATCTTTTCAAGTCGCTGTTTGGCCAGTTCCGGCTGCTGCACCATGATGGCGGAAATGAACGCATTGAGCAGGCTCAGCAGTGCCGCCGACGCCCCGTGAAACCACACGCCGTTTTTGACCACAAAGCTGACGTTTGCCCGCCGCGCCGCCGGCGACAGCGGCGAATCGGTGATGACGATCACATGAGCGCCAACACTGCGGGCGAATTCCATGCAGCGAAGCGTCAGCAGCGCATAGCGCCCAAAACAAATCGCAAACAGCAAATCCTGTTCATTCATATCGAAAATCTGATCGACCAAATCGCCGGTGCCCGGTTCAAGCAGGGTGCAGTTCGGGCGAAGCTGACGCAGCGCCGTTCCGAGGGATCGCGCGACCGGTGCCGATGATCGCAGGCCGACCACATACACGCGCTGCGAAGTGATCAGCCGATCGACGGTGGCTGCGAAATCGTCCCCGCGAATCTCCGCAGCCAGCATTTCGATGTTACGCGCATCGGAGAGCATGAGACGCCGGAGCAGCGAGGCCGGATCTTTAGCGCTCTGGCCATCTTCGTCCAGTTTACGCCGCCCAAGCTCGTAGGCCGCCGCTGATGTCGAACGCCCGAAAACCTGCTCCTGAAGCGCCGCTTGCAGATCGGGAAAGCCCTCGAATCCGATGGCCTGAGCCGTGCGGACGACGGTTGAATGGCTGACTTCCAGCATTTCCGCGATTTTTGCCGCCGAAAGATACAGGGCTTCTTCGCTGGTGATAAAGAACTCGGCGACCTTCTGCTGGCTTTTGCTCATGCCCTCATAATGGTCGCGTACCCGCTGGACTACTTCGCCGTCGCTCATCGGATTTCCTCTTGGCTCATATCATGTTGATCTACTCGACGTAAGCATGCATATCATGCCATGCGTTAGCCGCTTTTTCGATACGGTCAAGTTTTACGTCCACCCCCAAACCCGGTTTCGTCGGCACGGTGATCGTGCTGTCCGCATTGAGGCGGAACGGCGGTTCGGTGATGTCTTCTACATAGTAGCGGTCGGTGGCCGAAATATCGCACGGCAGGGTAACCGCTGGCAGGGATGCGAAGGCGAGGTTCGCCGCCCGTCCAACGCCCGTTTCCATCATCCCACCGATCCACAGCGGCAGTTGGTGTTCGGCACACACCTGATAAATTTTCAGCGATTCGGTGAAACCGCCCACACGCGCGGGCTTGAGGTTGAGAATGCGAATCGCGCCAATATCAAGCGCAAGCTGTAGATCATCCGCCGATTTGATACTCTCATCCAAGCAAATCGGTGTTTTCAACTGCGGCGTGAGCTTGCTGTGCTGATAAATATCGTCATGCCCTAAGGGCTGCTCAATCATGAGCAAGTTGAAGTCGTCCAACTGCTTCAGATGCGCGGTATCGTCGAGGGTATAAGAACTGTTGGCGTCCAACATGAGCAAAATATCAGGGAATGCTGCCCGCACCGCGCGCGCCATCTCCACATCCCAACCCGGCTCGATCTTGAGTTTAATGCGTCCGTAACCTTCGTTGACGCGCTTGCGAATGATTTCAATCGTGGCGTCAAAAGTCGGCTTCATGCCAATGCTCACGCCGACTAAGGCGCTGGGGCGCGGATCATGACCGGCAGGAAGGAACGTCGCGAAATACGCCGCTAAGGAGAGTCCATTCGCCTGCGCGAACGCATCCCATGCTGCTGCCTCGACACCTGCACGCGTATGATGATGCCCTCGAATCGATCGCATCGCCGCTGCGACGGCCTGCGGCCCCGCAAAAGTCTTTCCAATCAGTGCTGGTGCGATGAAATTGCGAATCACATGGATAGCGGTCGCAACGGTTTCCGAGCCGTAACCGGGACGCAGCTCGACGGACGCTTCCCCCCATCCGCAGATCCCTTCGGCACTGCACAGCCGAATGACGACCGCGGCTTTCAACGTTTGATCGCCGAAGCTGGTCTTAAGCGGTTCGACATAGGTCAGCGCGATAGGGTACACATCAAGGGATTGGAAAGTCAGCGCCATAATAAGCTCCTTCTGTTGAATTCTGAGGACTATTATGTGTAAGACAGCGCTGTTATTGCAATATTTTGTGCAGAATAGCAGAAGGCGCGTCCCCGTCCACTCTTATAGAGGGGTCTATGCGAGTGCTTTGCTGCTGCGGGATAACCGTAAGCTGCGAACACGCCCGGCGGAGACCGCGAGACCGATTATCGAACCGCCCTCACTGCGCAGCACATCGAAAACGAGACCTTCGTCGCTGGTAAGCAGATCACGATTGATCGCCTGTAAAACATGCGCTGTGGCAGCGCTGCCGATTCGTACCTGTACCGTATCCTCTTCTGGACTCAGGTGGTAGGTTACGCCTAACTCTTCTGATTCATACTCCCCGCACAAAGCCTGCAAGTCGCTCAGGGCAACCGGTGCCGTTTCGCGTTTGGCATACGTTTCCGGGCCGCGAGGGCTGAATTCGTCTTCGGTTTGCAACCGCGCGGTTGCACCTCCTCTTCGACCGAAATGCAGAGGCGATACCACACGTTGATCGCGCGCCAGCGCTGCGGCGTCTCTGGAACAAGTTTGAGTGGAAAACCGGACGCAACAGCGATTGGTTCTCCCTTTTGAGACTTCAATTCGATCACAGATCGCGTGTTTTCACTCTGATAAACACCTTCGAATCGAGCGAGATCGACCGCCTGATCGCTTGGAAGAGCGGGGAATTCTGCGATCGATTCCGGGAAGACATCGGCCAGACAAAGATCAGCGATCTGCTTGGTAAGCTGTGTGGGCGAAATACTTCCAAGGTTTGCAAGGAGGATGACCGAAAACCGCTGTTCAGGAAAGCGCATCAATTCGGCGCGATAGCCTGCCCAAGCGCCGCCGTGCTGAATGACCGGAAGACCGCGATAGCGGCTGATAAACAGCCCCAGCCCATAGCCTATCAGTGCCCCATCATTAAACTTCCCTGATGTGACCATCTGTTGAATCAACGCGCCGCCCCCGCCAAGCCGATTGTCGTAGAAATTCTGATCCCATCGATACAAATCGTGCAGTGTCGAGAGGATTGGCCCATCGCCAAAGCCGCCGGGGGCGATCGCCTCATTACGGAATCCACTTTCGAGGCTGCCGGAATAGCTAAGGGCGCGGTTGCGGGTAATGCGTGCTGGATCGTCGTTAATGTCACTGGCGGTCATCCCCAAAGGCTCAAAGAACGTCGCCCTCAGCAGTTCGGGATAAGGGGTTTTAGTCACACGAGACGCGATGATGCCGAGCAGGAGATAGCCAGTATTGCTGTAGAGGAAATCTTCACCCGGTTTGAAGTTCAAACCGTGCTGGCGGCAGACGAGTTCAAGCAGTTCGTCCGCCCCATAACTTACATCGAAGGTTTTACCCGCCAACAGCAGCAGCAGTAGATAATCCCGTAAGCCGCTGGAATGGTGCATCAGATGACGAATTGTAATCGGTTGGTCATAAGTAGGAAGTTCGGGGATGTATGTCTGAACGGGGTCATCCAGCGAAAGATCGCCGCGTTCGGCCAGCAGTGCGACTTGCATGGCGGCAAACTGCTTTCCTGTCGATCCAATGTCGAGGACGGATTCGGGCTTCAACGGAACCGCACGCTCTAGATCTGCCATGCCATAAGCGCGTTCGTAAATTAGCTTGCCATCCCAAACGATTCCCAGCACACAGCCGGGTGAGTCTGTCCGGTTCCACGGGGCAAAAAGCGCGTCGATCTGCTGGTGAGGGAGAGGCATGACCGTTTCACTTTCAGTGGTAAGTGTTGATTTCAGCGTTCTGTTGAGAAGTGTTCAACTTCATTCTATCTCGAAAGCAAGCCCTGCCCACGATTCCACGCTCATCATCAGTAGGTTGCACGCCCGCCGGAGAGATCGAACACAAAGCCGGTGGTAAAGCTCGCCTCATCCGAAACGATCCAGCACGCCATCCCTGCCGCCTCATCAATTGTGCCGATCCGCCGCATCGGAATGCGCTCGGTCATATACTTAAGCTGCTCCGGTGATGTATTTTCATTCATTGGCGTACGAATGACCGCTGGCGCCAGCCCATTGACCGTAATACCGCGTTCCGCATACTCTTTGCCCACCGCTTTGACGATCCCAATCACCCCTGCTTTCGATGCCGAATAGCCGATCATGCCGGGATTGCCTTCTTTTCCTGCAATCGACGCCAAGAGCAGAATCCGCCCATATCCGTTTAGCTGCATCGGCGCTATCGCGTATTTGGTCAGGTAGAAACTACCGAACAGGTTGATCGCCAGCACACGCTGAAACTCATCGGATGGGTAATCGATGATGTTGGTGCTGGTCTTGCCGACGATGCCCGCGCTGTTCACGGCGATGTCCAACCGCCCATACTGCGCAGCCACCGCCGCGATTCCTTCGGCTACCGCCTGCTCGTCGGCCATATCTACGAGACGACCCTCAGGGGTGCGCCCATCAACACTGCATGCCGCCTTCACCCGCTCTAATCCAGCGGGATCACGATCGAACATGACGACCGCCGCCCCTTCCGCACATAACCGCCGCACAATCGCTTCGCCAATACCGCTGGCTCCACCGGTCACAATGGCGACCCGGCCCTTGAATCGATCAGGTATGAGTGTCATTGAAAGGTCACTTTCTATCGGTTATGAGAGTTCAGGTGTTTTGTAGTAAAGCTTGCCGCCGACGCGAATTTCCGTTTCGACCAAATACTTTTGCAGTGCTGTTACGTTAGGCCGCAGCCCAAGCCCCGGCGCATCCGGCGTGTGGATGTGGCCGTTCGCATCCGGCAGCAGATGATCGATCGTGAATTCATGGGCGAGTGACTTCAATTCAACCGGGTATTCGCACAGGTCATGATCGGGCAATCCGGCATAGGGCTGCAAGGAAGCGCTTAGCGCCAAGTGGGAGGTAAAGGTGTGGTTGATGTATCGCACTCCGTGGGCAGCGGCATAGTCGGCCACCTGCTTTGCAGAGGTAATCCCGCCGATGCGCCCGGTGTCGATCTGGACATAGCCAATCCCTGCGTAATCGATCATGTGGCGGGCAAGGTGTTCATTATGTGCGGCTTCTCCACCGGCCAGCATGATCGGCGCGCTCTGCTGCGACAGTGCGTGGTAGGCGCGGTAGGCCCCGGTATGGAACGGTTCTTCGAGCCAATACACGCGGGCAGCCTTCAATATGTTCAAACGCGCTTCGGCCTGCGTAAGGTCATCCCCCCACACCGTTCCGACATCGACACACAACCGAACGTCATCTCCCAACGCTTCACGTGCTGCTGCGATATGCGCTTGATCGGTTTGCACGCTGTCTTTGCCGAAGCCGCCCCATCCCAGCTTAATCACCTGAAACCCGCGTTCGCGGATTGCCTGACACTTGAGGAAGGTTTCTTGCGCCGTACTCCCAAACAGCATTGAGGCATACGGGATTTTCGGGTAGGCACGCTCGTAACCGAGCAGACTCCATGTGGGCTGCTCGTATCGCTGACCGAGCAAATCCCACAGCGCGATGTCTACCCCGGAAAGCGCGTGATCGGCTTGAAGCACGTCCATACTGTTCTGCCGGACAGCGGTATGAATGCGAGCGATGTCAGCCGGGGTATCGATCGGTTGGCCAAGCACCGACGCGAGTACAGGTTTGCACGCACTGTGCGACATCGGGCAGATCAGCGCGGCGATCGTCACCAGCGGCGACGCTTCACATTCCCCCCATCCTACAAAGCCGCCTGCTGCCACCCTCACGAGCAGCGCATCTTGGCTGCCGTCTCCAATATCCTCGATGTGCGGCATGGAAAGGTAGAAAAAATCGACTGCATCTATTTTCATGGTGGCAACCGTCGTTGTCGTACAAACTGCTAAAAAGTAATCGTTAACCCGCCGTCTACAGTAATCACCTGTCCGGTGATGTACGATGCATCTGGCCCAGCGAGAAAATAAGCAACGCCTGCGATTTCGTCCGGCATCCCCGCCCGTTTGAGGGGAAGATGCCCTCCATCGACGTAATTCTGCCGGAACCAATCGGTTTCGATCTCGTTGATCCCATTGACGATGCTCATCGGTGTATTGATGAAACCGGGGGCAATCGCGTTGACGAGAATCCCGCGTGGGGCCAAATCGATAGCCAGCCCACGGCAGTAATGATTGATCGCGGCTTTCGCCATGGCATAGGCGCTGTGATGCAGTTCGACCCGTTCGCCGTGAATAGACGTGACATGGATCACCCGTCCACCATCGACCATCAGTGGTACCGCCGCGCGTGTGACCAGTACCGCACCATTCACCATAATGTCAAAGGGTTTTCGCCATGCTTCCAAGGTTGATGTGATGGCATCTGCGCCCATGGCAACACCCGCGTTGTTGACCAACACGTCCACTTGTCCCCATTCGCGCTGAATGGCTTCGCGCATCTGCTGGATGACAGCGGGATCATCGTAGGAACCGGCGATGACCAAATGACTGCCGGGTGGAAAGGTATCGCGCAGTTCATAGAGCAGCTCCGCGCGGCGTGCCAGCACGCACACATCCCACCCTTCATGGGCAAACCGCGCCGCTGTCGCTTTACCGATTCCAGAGGAAGCACCGGTAACGATTACCCGCTTACGCCGATCTCCCATGTGAAATCCTCCGCAGTACGCATCTTTTTGGAAAAGTTGACAAGTTTATTGGAATGCTCCTATACTACGCGGTAATGTCATATGTCGCAAGCCATAGGACAAACTCAATGCCAAAAGAACTGGTAACAGCCGAAGAAATACGGCAGGCGGTGATTCAGCGAATCAGCAGTCGTCAGTACTTGCCCGGCGATCGGCTGCCCTCTGTGCGCGATTTAGCCGAAGAGCTGGGATCGAATCGCAACACAGTGAACAAGGCATACCAACTTCTAGAAGAGTTGGGATACATCGAGAGTTTGCCCGGCGGACGTAAAGGTTTCAGCGTCAAGGACATCAGCGGAATCGAAACGCAGTCGCGCGGCGATCTGCGCAGCTACTTTTATCAGCAGTCGGTGAATTTAGTCTGGCAAGCGCTGGCCGCAGGGCTGTCGGCGGAGGAAGTTCGGGAACAAATTTTAGGCGCCGTGACTGAGGTTTACGACACGAGCAGGGTCAAAATTGCCTTTTATGAGTGTAACATGCACGACAGCCACGATATGGGAGCGTTTATCAGTCAAGCGTTGGATATGAATATCCATTACGGCTTGCTCGATGACCTGTATACCTCCGTGGATGCGACATTGCCCCGCTACGATCTAATCGTCACGACCTTTCATCACCTTGCCGAAGTCAGCCAAAGCATCCCGGATGCGGGAGTAAAACTGGTCGGCATTGATACCCGCCTCACGCCGGAAACCATGCTGCGCATCGCACGGCTGCCCAAATCGAATATCGGTGTCGTATCGACGCTGCAAAACACGTCGCACATGCTTAAACATATTCTGTATAGCTATTATCCGGGTCGTACCATTCATGCCGCCACCATCAACGAAACCGACGCAGTTAAACGTTTTTCCGACGACTGCGATCATGTACTGGCAACCTATACCTGCGCCGAGCAGGTCGCGGAATTGATCGGACGTGCGCCGGACGTGATCATTGATTTTCAGGTGGATGAACAGTCGATTCAATTCCTGAAGCGCCGAATCCATGAGATTCAAGCGCGTAAAAGTGAAGCACTATCCCTATCGGTAAGATCCTCCGGTTAAGCACGACGGAACGCGCTCGGAGGTTGCATTAAAGACTATTCACCATTTTTGGGGAGGATTGCATGTTTAAGTCATTTCGCCATTCAAAACTGTGGGTGATCGTCTGTCTGGCGCTGCTGATGACGGTAATCGCACCGGTCAGCGCTCAGGATCAGGTTCACGTCGTGTTCTGGGATAACCTGTTCTCCGTCGATGAAACAGGGCCGCGTGAAGATCAGTTTATTTACCGGGCGATTGACATGTTCCAAGCTGAAAACCCGAACATCGTCATCGACCGCATTCACCAAGCCCCTGATCTCGGTACCTTCGACCAAATTCTGCGTGCAGCCAGCATCGCGGGCAATGGGCCGGATGTCTTCAACGAATTCGCGGGCGGCAACCTGATCAGTTTCGCGCCGTTCATTGAACCACTGGACAGCTACTTCACCGCCGACGAAATGTCGCAGATCGTTGGTTGGGACGCAGTGCGCAATGATTTCCGTCCGGACGGTGAACTGCTCGGCGTGCCCTACGGTGCAGGTTCCTATTTCGCTATTTACTACAACCGCGCCAAGATGATCGAAGGCGGCGTGGATATGGAAAACTTCACCCCACCCGCCACATGGGAAGACCTCATCGCGTTGGCGCAGTCGATCAAGGATAACGGTGTCATGCCGTTCGCCATCGGTGAGCAGGAAGGCTACACCGGCGCGTGGGTGATGGCGACCCTCGTGGGCGGTTTGCTTGGCCCCGATGCCTTCTTCCAAATGCGCAGCCGCGATCTTCCGATCAATTCGCCGGAATTCGTGACGGCCTATGAAGCCTACCGCCAGCTTTATGATCTTGGCCTCACCAATACCGATGCCGGATCGACCCCCAGCGGTGACGGCCAGCTTCGCTTCACTCAAGGCGAATCTGCCATGTGGATTCAGGGCGGTTGGGCAAACAAAGACATCAACAACATTTTCGGTGAAGACGCCGGTCTGTTCCAAATTCCGACGCTGGCGGCCTCGCCATACCCCGGCCTGCTGGCAGGCGGCCCGAATATCGCCCTCGCGGTGATGAACTACAGCCAGCACAAACCGGAAGCCGTTCAATTCATCAAGTTCCTGCTCCGCCCGGAAGTGCTCGATCTTTATGTAGCGCTGAACCAGACCGAACCGTCGAATAGTTTGCAGGCCGATCCGTCGGTCATTCAGAACCCGCTGCTGCAAACCCAAGCGGAACAGATTCTACAGGGCAATACCGTCTATCCGTTCGATAACATTATGCCCGGTGAAATCAATGCGATGTTCTATCGCCTCAACGCGGCAGTATTTATCGGCCAGCTCAGTTCGCAGGATGCCGCCGATCAGCTTCAGCAGGCCTATGAAGCGATGCCGTAGTATCGGCAGTACGCGATAGTTTCAACAGTACGGGGTGGGCAGATTCATCGCCCGCCCTGTCTGAATAAACGTCCACCCTTTTTGCGAAAAGAGAATTGCCCATGAGTAGTATGAGTAGTTTGGCAAAAGCTGAACAGCGGTTCGCCTACCTCGCCATCCTACCCGCCGTCGTGTTGATCGGGATACTGCTGCTATACCCGATTTGCTATGCCGTCTTCATCAGCTTCAATCGGACGGTCAACGGCATCCAGTTTACGTGGATCGGGCTGGACAATTACCTGCGGCTGCTGCGCGATCCAACCCTGTTTCGGGTGCTGCTCAACAATTTCGTCTTTCTCATCTCAGTGCCGCTGGTGATCCTCGCCTCCCTGCTGTGTGCAGCCCTCATTTACGAAGAGGTATGGGGATGGCGCTTCTTTCGCGTCGTCTTCTTCATGCCGTCGGTGATCTCGACCGTCGTGATCGGTACGCTGTTCCGCCAGTTGTTTCGCTTTGATGGGCCGGTCAATCTAATTCTTCAGTCCCTTGGCTATGATCCCGTTGATTGGCTGGCACGCGGGAGCACCTCGTTTTTTGTCATCATCCTTGTGCTGGTGTGGAGCGGGTTCGGCTATGGCATGCTGATCCTGCTATCCGCCATGTCAAACATCGATCCCTCTATCTTTGAATCTTCTCGGTTAGATGGCGCGAACTGGTGGCAACGTATTCGCTTCATCACCATCCCGCTGATCGCCAAGGTGCTGGCATTCCTAACCGTCATCAATGTCATTTACACCTTCCTTTCGCTGTTTGGCTTGATCTTCGTGCTGACCAACGGCGGCCCCGGCTATGAGACGACGACACTCGACTATTTTGTCTACCTCAAAGCCTTCAGCGGCTTTGATTTTGGTCAAGCCGCAGCGCTGGCCCTCATGCTTGCGGGTATCACGTTGCTATTGACCGTAATTCAGCTTCGTGTTGCTCGCTTTGGGGAGGAAACCTAACGATGGGAACGCTGAGGCAGCCCTACCCAACCGCACAATCCGTCCCCGGCCTACTAGCAAATCCTAGGCTGCGCCGTGCCGTATTCGTCAAGCTGCCGGTCTTCATCCTTCTGTGCTTGGTCGCACTCTCAACGCTGCTGCCGCTCCTCTACATGACGATGACGGCGATGAAAGACCGGACAGAATATCTCGTGAATCCGTTCGGCCTTCCAAGCGGGATCAATTTCGATAATGTCCGCATCATGATCGAAACCTACGCCTTTTTGCGCAGTTTGGGTAACTCGGTCTTGATTGTCGGCTCTGCACTCGCACTTTCGCTCATTTTGGGCAGCCTAGCGGCCTTCGCCGTCGCCAAACTTGAATTTCGAGGTAAGCGGCTGTTCTTCCTGTTCCTGATTTCGCTCCAGTTAATTCCCGGTCAGGTGCTGCTGATCCCAATCTATCTCGTCTTTTCTCGGTTGGGGATGATCAACAACTATCTCTCGGTCATCCTGATGTATACCGTCGGCAGTCTGCCCTTCAGCATCTTCTTTCTGAGCGCCAGTTTCCGCAGCCTACCCAATGAGCTGATGGAGGCCGCCAAAATCGACGGGGCATCGCTGTGGCAGGTCTACCGCTTCATTGTGCTGCCCGTCGGCAGCCCATCGATTCTGACCCTTGGTATTCTCAATTTCCTCAGCATGTGGAACGAACTGATCCTCGCGCTCATGCTGCTGCCTGATGAAACCAAACGCACCATCACCGCTTCCGTCTCGATGGTCGTGGGGCGTTTCACCACCAATCAGCCGCTGCTGATGACCGGGCTGCTGATGTCGTCCCTGCCGACGGTTGTCGTTTTGGTGATGTTCTCGAAATATTTGGTCAAAGGCATTTCGGCGGGCATTGGCAAATGATTGTTGTTGATACATGGAGCCATTTCTTATGACCCTTGCATTTCCCTCTACGGTGAATGGTTCAACGGCCACCCTTGGGTATCTTCTTGAGCGCGCAGGGCACGGCTTAGCGTTGCAGTCGGTTCAAGCCTCTGGGCAGTTTTGGCAGCATCCTAAAGCGGAAGCCGCCTTGTTCGCCGTCACGGTTGACCAGAAACGCTCTACCAGCCGTACACTGACATTGACCGATCTTCAAGTGGATTATTCGTGCGCGGGGGTGCAGCACATCATCGCGTTATTCGCGGGCGTGGGTTTTACCGTCGCGCACCATGTGAAAGTTTACCAAGATACTGCGCTGACTGAAGCCTGGCAGGTGATCGTCAATACTGGTACCGCGCCAATCCGCGTCAGCCGCATCGACTCGATCACGCTCGACCTGCCTGCTGAGTCGTATCAGCTCATGTACTACACGTCGGATTGGGGCAGCGAATTCGAACCGGTACACAAGCCGCTGGAAGGCGAAATTCACATCGAAACCCGCTTGGGCCGTTCCTCGAAGGGCATGCATCCGTGGTTCGCCCTGACGCACAGCAGCGGCGCGGTACTGTCGGGATCGGTCGCATGGTCGGGCAACTGGACATTCCGCTTTGAACCATTACCGCATGGTGGGCACCGGCTGAGCGGTGGTCTGCACGACTGGGAGTTCGACAAGGATCTTGCTCCCGGTGCGGCGATGGACTCACCGCCTGTGATTCTGGTGATCGGCGACGATCTGAATAGCGTTTCGCGGCAGTATGCGCGTGTAGGGCGCAAACACTGGTATCCGCGCAACGCGCTCTCGTCACTGGCTCCGGTCGAGTGGAATCACTGGTGGGCCTACGAAGACGATCACATCAACGAGTCGATCTTTATACAGAATACCGATGTCGCACAGGGGCGCGGCGTCGAAATCTGTATGCTCGATGCGGGGTGGTTTGGCCCCAGCGATCCGGGCACCTTTTGGTACGACTATCGCGGCGACTGGGATCTGGTCAACACCGCACGTTTCCCGCGAGGCATGCGCCCACTGGCCGATAACGCTCACTCAAAAGGGATGAAGTTCGGCATGTGGTGCGAGATCGAAGCGCTTGGTGTGAAAGCGAAGTTGGCCGAGGATCACCCCGAACTGGTTGCTCTCCGCGACGGCGAGCGGTTAGGCTACGTGTGTTTTGGCAGCCCTGATACCCAAGAATGGGCCTATCAGACTCTCGCCCGGCTCATCCGCGAAAACGATCTCGACTGGATCAAGCTCGACTTCAACCTCGACCCGGCGGCAGGCTGCAACCGGACGGATCACGGGCATGGCGCGGGCGATGGCCTTTATGAACACTACTGCGGCTACTATCGCATGTTGGAGCGCATACGGGCAGACTTCCCCCATGTCGTGCTTGAAAACTGCTCGTCAGGCGGGCTGCGCATCGATCTAGGTATTATGCGCCGCCTCGATATGACTTTCTTGAGCGACCCCGACTGGGCACCACACAATCTCCAGTTGTTCTGGGGCGTATCGACCATGCTTGCGCCGGATTCTGCGCTGCATTGGGGCTTCGGGGATTGGATCAACAAGAATCCGCCACCCTATCAGAATTTCAATCCGCGTGATCCCAAGCTCAAGCCGCACCAGTTGGATTACTACACCCGCACCTCCATGCTCAACGTGTATGGTTTCTCGCAAAAGCTGATCGAGCTGCCTGCATGGATCGAAGCGCGTTTCGATCATCATACCCGTGTGTATAAATCGCATGTGCGCCGCTTCGTCAAAGAAGCCGATGTGTATCGCCTGACACAGCAGCCCCGGCGCGATGGCAGCGGCGATGGCTGGGCCGCTTTCCAATATCGTCTGCCCGATGAAACCGAAAGCGTGTTATTCGTCTTCCGGCAGCCGGGTGCCGTCGCCACACGCACCATCACGCTGTGCGATTTGCAGCCAAATCGTGTCTACCGCGTCGTCGGCTTCGAAGGTGAAGACATGGGCGCACATCGGGGGCAGGATCTGATGGAAACAGGATTGACCTTCGACTCGATGCCCGAAGAAAGCTCGACGCTGCTGCGAGTGTTGTAGGCAGCGGCGCATCACACTGCGACGAAGGGGGGAAGCGATTCTATGGTGGAAGTCGAGCCTGTCCTGACGGTACAAAACGAAGTTGGCGAGTGTCCCATCTGGCACCCCGACGAAAACGCACTGTATTGGGTCGATAACGAAAGCACCTGCTTTTTTCGGTTTGATCCAAAGACGGGCGCGCATGAGAAAATCGACATTGGCATTGGCATCGGTGTGATCGCGCTGCGACAGATGGGTGGATTACTCATCGCCACCCATCGAGGATTGGAAACATGGGATTTCAACACACGTTCGCTGACCCTGATCGCCAATGCCGAAGCCGACAAACCGATGCGCCGCTTCAATGATGGTGCGGTCGATCGCGTCGGGCGGTTCTGGGTCGGCACCATGGGCGATGCGAACAACAACGGACTGTATTGCTTGGAAGACGACCATACCGTTCACCAAGTCGATGCCGGATTCGACATCTCCAATGGGATCGGCTGGAGTCCGGATGGCAGGACGATGTACTTCACCGATTCGACGCCCGCCATCATTTATGCCTATGATTTTGACCTCCTACGCGGGACGATCGCCAACCGCCGCATCTTCGTCGATAGTTCGGATCGGCGCGGTGTGCCCGATGGACTGACGGTCGATCTCGATGGTTTCGTGTGGAGTGCGCGCTGGGATGGAGCGTGCATCGATCGCTATGATCCCGATGGGCGGTTGGAGCGAACAATTCCGCTTCCCGTACGCTGCCCTACGAGTGCCGCCTTTGGTGGAGATGAACTGCGCGATCTGTATATCACCAGCGCGCGCTATGAACTCACCCCGGAACAACGGAAAAAGCCGTCCGCCGATGGCGATCTGTTCCGCCTACGCTTTGATGAGGACATCCGGGGCATCCCGGCGGCCTCTTTTGCCGGATAGCGTCATGACATCCTTCGATTGGCACGGTTACCCCGCGTGGAAGTTCGAAAATCAGGCCTTAAGTATCGTGATCGTCCCGGCGTTGGGCGCAAAAATCGCCTCCCTGATCGATAAATCGACCGGGCATGAATGGATGGCATCGCCTACTCGCCCCATTCGTCCACGACAGTACGGGGATGACTTCGCCGAGCACGACTTAAGCGGTTGGGATGAGATGTTCCCGACCATCGACGGATGCCCATCACCACATGATCCAGCCCTCATGCTGCCCGATCACGGCGAGGTATGGGCGCTGCCGTGGGATATTTCCGCCCAAAATGAGGACTCGATCACGCTGCAAGTCCGCGGGCGGGCTTTGGATTACATCCTAACGCGCAAAACGACTGTGAAGCCCACGGGAGTGCGTCTCGAATACACGGCGACGAATCACAGCGGGCGCGATTTGCCGTACCTATGGGCGGCGCACCCATTGTTCAATGGGGTGAATGTCCGCGTGGGACTGCCGCTATCGATCAGACAGGTGATCGCGGTCGATCATCGCTATATTCCCGTGCTGCCCACGGTGCTTGATTGGCCTCAGTGATCTGCCGGATGGGAACACTCAACAGCTCGATGTCGTCGGCAGTGCGGCGCTCAAGGACTCACGCAAAGTCTATGTGCTGGCTGATCAGTCGATTTCTAACGCTGGGCTGTTGAATGAGGCTGCACACTGCGCACTCAACCTCATATGGGAGGCTAGCGCCGCACCTTACCTTGGTATTTGGATCGATGAGGGAATCTACACGACGGAGGCGACGGTTGCACTTGAACCGGCCAGCGGCTATTACGACTCCCTCGAGCGTGCGATCGCGCAAAAACGGGTGTCGATCATCCCGGCAGGCGGGAGCGCAAGCTGGTGGCTCGAAATCGTGCTGAATGCATAACCTATCGGGCGAAAAGGTGGGATCAAATTGATCCCACCTCTTGAACGGTTTAGCTTGTTTTCGTGCGTAAATGGAAGGATTTCGGTCGTGTTAGGCTGTCATAGCCTAAACTGGAGAGGGTGCAGCCGCGCCCACTGTCTTTGATCCCTGTCCATGCCAATTCAGGATCGAGATAGTCGCAGCGGTTCATGAACCATGTGCCCGTATTGACTTGATCGCCAATCGCGAGCGCCGCATCAACATCTTGTGTCCAAATGGAAGCCGTCAGACCGTAACGGCTGTCATTCATCAGCGCGACCGCTTCAGCATCATCTTTGACTTTCATAATCCCCATCACGGGGCCAAAGCTTTCCTCGGTCATGATCTGCATGCTGTGATCGACATTGACCAGAATTTGCGGTGCCAAGTACGGGCTTGAGTCCTGATTGGCCGGAAACAATGCCGGATCGATCAAGAGTTTGGCCCCTTGCCCGACGGCAGCACGAATCTGCTGACGAACCGCTTCGGCAGCACTGGTTCGCACCAGCGGCCCTAAAGTGGTTTCCGGATCGAGCGGGTTACCAAGCACATAGGTTTTGGTCAGGTCTACGGCCCCGGCGACGAATTCATCAAAGACATCTTGATGAACATACACACGCTGAATGCCACAGCACGATTGGCCGCTGTTGAACATCGCACCATCGACCACGTTTTCGATCGCATGCGCCATATCGACATCGGGGCGGATATAAGCGGGATCGCAGCCGCCCAATTCCATGCCTGCCCCAATAAAGCGCTGGTTGACGGCATTTTGCACCGCGTGCCCACCGCCGACTGACCCCGTGAAAGCAACGAAATCTATACGAGAATCGGCAATCATCCGTGCCACGTCATCGTGAGTCATATGCACATGCTGGAATACGCCTTCCGGAAGCCCTGCGGCACGAAAAGCTGCGCTGTAGCGCTCGGCAACCAACGGCGTTTGATCCGAATGCTTCAGAATCACGCTGTTGCCCGCCATGAGGGCAGGGATGATCGAATTCACAGAGGTCAGGAAGGGGTAGTTCCAAGGCGCTAACACCAGCACTGTGCCTACAGGTTCGCGCCGGATGAACCGCTGAAAACCATCCTTTGCTTGTGTGGGAAGGTCTTTCAAGGCTTCCGGTGCGATCGACACCATATGCCGTGCACGCTCTTGAAACCCTCGTTTGATTTCAAAAGGGGTATAGCGAATGGGGCGGCCCATTTGCATCGTGAGTTCTAAAGCAATCGCATCCGCCTGATCAAGCATGAACTGCACCACGCGCTCACAAATGGCGGCGCGATCTGCCAGCGGCGTATGCTTCCACGCTTGATGACTTTGGACTGATTGTTGCAGCATCCGTTCAAGCTGCTGTGCATCTGCCAGTTCGCGCTGGACGTAAACCGAGCCGTCTACCGGCGAGATCGTCGTTTGCAGTGTCGGCATCGTCTACTCGGGGGTGGTGTATGCGGAGGTAATGCCGCCATCGACGAGGAAATTCGATCCCGTCATGAACGACGATTCATCGGAAGCGAGGAACAAAACCGCATTGGCGATCTCTTGCGCTTCTCCAAAACGCCCCATAGGGATATGAACCAAGCGGCGCTGCTTCTTGGCATCGGTGTTCAGGTACTTCATCAAGAGTTCGGTGCGCAGCGGGCCGGGGGACAGTGCATTGATTCGGATATTCTCACGGGCATGAATGGCCGCTAGTTCGCGCGTCATCGACAGCACCGCGCCTTTACTCGCCGTGTAAGCAAGCTGCGGTGTGGCCGCGCCCAACGTAGCGACAAAAGATGCTGTATTGATGATACTGCCGCCTCCCGCGCGGCGCAGTGCCGGGATTCCGTATTTGCAGCCCAAAAACACACTCTTCACGTTGATCTGCATGGTTAAGTCCCATACATCTTCGCTCGTGTTGATAGCGTCATCATCATCGGCATGGCTGATGCCCGCGTTATTGAACAACACATTCAGTAACCCGAACACCGACTCGGTCGTTTGAATCATTCGTTCGCAGTCGGCAGCCTTTGAAACATCCGCGCGAATGAAAATCGCTTTTCCGCCTGCGGCTTCGATCTCTTGTACCGTTTTTTGCCCGGTCGCCTCATTGAGATCGATAACGGCTACTGCCGCCCCTTCTTTAGCAAACAACAAAGCGGTGTGATACCCAATGCCGCTGCCTGCTCCTGTGACCAAGGCAACTTTGTTTTGCAGACGCATATTGATGTCCTCTCAAGTGTGATGTTTAGATCTGCTCGAAGTAACGTTTACGTTCCCAGTCGGTAACCCACCGGTGAAATGCTTCGACTTCGGTTCGATAAAAATGAGTATAGTGAGCAACGATCTCCGCCCCAAAAACACGCTTGGTAAAGTCGCTGTTTGCAAAAATGTCTACCGCATGCTCAAGGGTATAGGGCACCCGGGGTAACGATTGCGCGGCGTAAATGTTTCCATCAAAGATGGGTGGCGGTTCAATCTTGTTGGCGATTCCATCCAAACCGGATGCCAGCGCGGCTGCATAGGCGAGATAAGGGTTGCAATCGGCTCCCGGGATTCGACATTCGATCCGCAAGCTGCTTCCCTTACCCACCACGCGGAATCCTGCGGTGCGGTTGTCATAGCTCCACGCAATACGGGTGGGGGCCCATGAAAAATCGATGTAACGCTTATACGAATTGATCGTGGGCGCGTAGAACACCATCACTTCAGGGACATGGGCCATCCAGCCGCCGAGAAACCAGCGAAACACATCGGAGCCCTCAACAGGGCCAAGCTTGGTTTGTCCGGCAAAAGCGTTGATGTCCTGTGCCCACAGGCTAAGATGGATATGTGAACTGGAGCCAGCCGTCGCATCCGGCGTGGGTTTTGCCATAAAACTGACGCTTAGCCCAAGGCGTTCAGCAAGTTCTTTTAAACACTGCTTGAAAACGATATGTCGATCCGCCATCGTCAAGCCATCGGCATAGCGCACATTTAATTCATGCTGCCCGTGTCCCCATTCACCTTTGGAATTTTCAATCGGGACTCCAGAGTATTTCAGATGGCGGCGTGCTTCTGCGGTGAATTTCTCCTGCCGCGTTCCTTGAAGCATGTGATAGTCTTCAATGTACCAGCCAAGGGGTTGAAGCTGATTGTATTCTTTTTCGGCAGCCTTGCGGTAAGAATCTTCGTAAGCATAATATTCAAGTTCAGAAGCCGCCATCACCTGATAGCCTTTTTGCGCGGCTTCATCAAGCTGACGGCGTAGAATAGAACGCGGCGCGACATTGATATAGTCGTGGGTTCGCTCGTCTTTCACGTCGCACAATACCATTGCACTTTTATCCAGCCATGTGGCGACCCGAAGCGTGTTCAGATCGGGCACGAGGTGAAAATCACCATAGCCATGTTCCCAATTCGCAAACTGATAACCCCTTATGGGTTCCATGGGAATATCGGTCGTGAGCAAGTAATTGCAGGCGTGTGTTCCGGCGTTGGCAATGTCCTGAATAAAAAACTCGGCGTCGATACGTTTACCCATTAAACGCCCATAGTGATCCGTAAAGCCGAGCACGATCGTTTCGATCTCTCGTTGATCAACCATTTCCGTGAGGGTATCTAGGGTCAGCATCCCATGTATTTTCGTCATGCGTCCTCTGTTCAGTTGCGTTGATAAAAGGTTGCCACTGTAGAGTTTCACACATTTTTAACAGAGCGACAATCGCTCTGGGAAATCTAATGACATTCTAGGAAAGAACAGCCAATAAACGCTCAAAGTCGTCTATAACCATGATTTATGGGCATGATGCGATTTAGGGGTGATTAACAGGAAATAATAGGAGATACTTCCAGCACATGGCGCTTGATCGCTTCAGTGGAGAATAATTCAATGATAGAAACACATTTTACGGTTCGTGTAGATAGTCCCATTGGGACAATCTCACCACGGCTCTATGGGCATTTCGCTGAACACTTGGGGCGCTGCTGCTATGGCGGGCTGTGGCTCGGCACAGAACAGACGGCGATCCCCACCTACAACGGCTTTCGTAAAGATGTGGTGGATGCGCTCAAGGCAATGCCGGTGCCGCTGCTGCGCTGGCCCGGCGGCTGCTATGCCGATCATTATCATTGGCGTGATGGGATCGGCGAACCTGCCAAGCGCTTCCGCCGCTTAGGTCTGTCGTGCGGCTTGCAGGTTGAAGATGACAACAGCCTTGGGACGCACGAATTTATCGCTTTGTGCCGCCTGTTGGGAGCCGAACCCTATCTCGCAGGAAATGTAGGCAGTGGGACTCACAGGAATTGTGCGATTGGGTGGAATATTGCAACGCGCCCTCAACACATTCTGGCCGCCGAACGCGTCGCTAATGGATCGCGCCAGCCTTTCGGCGTGACCTTGTGGGGCGTAGGCAATGAGAATTGGGGCTGCGGCGGCACCTACGATGCCGAAAGCTATGCGCGCGAATATAGACGCTACGCGACCATGCTGCGCCATGTCGATCCCACGATTCAGCTTGTCGCCTGCGGCCATGATGACGATTGGAATCAGCGCTTCATCGCCACCAATGCGCGCCACCTAAATATGGTCGATCACTTCTCGATTCATCGTTACTGGATTAATGGCGGGCCGGAAATCGACTTCACCGAAGCGCAGTATTACGGGCTGCTGGCCGAAGCCGATGCGACCGAAGACTTCGTCACACGCACCGCCGGTTATTTGGCTGATGCACTTGGCAGCAGCGATCGCCATATCGGTATCGCACTTGATGAATGGGGGGTATGGCACCCTGAAGCGCGCTCATGGGGGCCGGATGCATGTCCGCGTGAACCCGTCACCTACGAACAGGCGGGGACACTCCGCGATGCGTTGGCGGTAGGGGCAGCGCTGGAAGGATTCCATCGCCAGTGCAATATTCTGAGCATGGCGAATCTCGCCCAGATCGTCAATGTGCTGCACGCCCCGGTGATGACCGATGGCGAGTCCATGTGGGTCACGCCGACGTACTACGCGCTGCAACTGCACACACCGCACATCGGGGCGGCGGCGATCCCCGTCGAAGTGACGCACAGCCAAACCATGCCCGGCAGCGAAACCAGCGTCGTCACTGCGACCGCATCTTCTACACAGACAGGTCTCAGCATTTCATTCATCAACCGCCATTATGATCAAGCGGCGTCCGTGCGCGTGAATATCGCCGGGACGAAGCAAATCACGCGTGCACAGATTCTCACCGCCAATTCGCCGCATGCCGTCAACAGCGCGCAAGCGCCGGATCATGTCACACTGTCATCGCTCGATGTGAGCGCGGATGGGGATGGTCAGTGGTGTATCGATCTCCCGCCATGTGCGTTGGCGACCGTGCAGTTCGCTTAAGGCAGCGCATGATCGCAAGCTGAACACAAAACACCCCGCCTAGTACGGGGTGTTTGAGTTGTGCTATTGCTTCGCGAACACAGCGGCGATCTTCAGCTCGCCAGCAGTACGGGATCGACCGTCACATCGACAAGACCATACCCAAGCAAGCGAACCGGGATCATTCGCACACCGGGAAGTTTGGTGAAGAGGCCAGCCATTTTCCGTCCAATCTTGCTGCCCATACTGTTCTGCGCCGTCTTCTTGCTAGCATTTTGAATCGATGCTTGGAACCCCTGCGTCAGTTTGATCTCCCATTCGACCTTGCGCTGCACCTGCGCCAATTGTTCGACGCTCACATGGCCGGACTTGAGTGCTGCGACCAGCAGATTCGCAGCGATCACCCCATCACGAAGCGCGACATTGATCCCAACGCCGCCAACGGGTGACATGATATGCGCGGAATCTCCAATCAGCAGCAGCCCTTCCCGGTACCACTTAACCGCGCGCTTGAGATCGACGGGCAGATACGCAATATCCGGCCAATCGATGTGTTCCAGCCGTTCGCGGAACTCCGGCAGCAAATTGCCCATCATGTCACGAAAATAGCGGATGTCATGGGCGCGCAGTTCTTTGTACCCTCCCTTAAGGAGCGTGGCTCCGATCTGCCAATCCCCCTCTGCGGGCCGCCGGAACATAAACAGCGAATGATGTTCATCTTGACGGGTGTTGAGATCTTCTATCGGGTCAAGTTCCGGCTGAATGGGCAGTCGCATCCACAGAATATCGTCCGGTTGGTTCGTCAGGGTAATGGTTTCGATATTCGCCAGCTTCCGTATCGTTGAATTGCGCCCATCCGCGCCGAGGGTCAGCGTCGCGCGAATGCTGTGTACGATCCCGTTTTCGTCGCGGTATTCCACACCCTTGATCGCCCCATTTTCCTCGATCAGCGCATTGACGCGGGCGCGCATGGTCAGGCTGAAGGTAGGGAACTGCTGGGCTTGTTTGACCATAAAGTCGAGGAACAGCGCTTGCGACAGGATCATCACATACGGGTATTTGGTCTTAAGCATCCCATAACTGAGCATGTATTGGATCGTCCCTGACCCGCGCAGTGTGCTCACTTTGCCATGTGGAAGCTGCATCACTTGATCGATCAAGCCGCATTCTTCAAGGAGCGTGAGTGCCAGCGGGTTGAGTGTATCGCCGCGAAATTCGCGGTTGAAATCAGCAGCGGCTTCGAGGAGCCGCACCCGCAGCCCTGCCCGCGCTGCTAGATAAGCAAACATGACTCCACCGGGACCACCACCCACCACGACGACATCAACAGTTTCCATGAAGACCTTCCATAGCTGTGCTAACGATTAGATGAGCTAACCTTATGTCAGCAAGGTAAATCGGAGATAAGTTTCGTCTGAAGACCCGGTTAATGTAAAGGAATTGCTCGAAAATCGGCTAAAGCGGGTGGCGCTTCAGAGATGCAATGGGCGCACAGCCGTGCGCCCATTGCACTAATTTGGCAGCAGTTCCACAGACCTGAGGTCGAAGATGTTGTAAACCCCATCGATGACGAGCCCGAGATGGACATCCATCCGAGTGTATTCGAGAGGGGTATCAGCCGGGATAACTACGCTGGTTGTGCCCGACAAGGGTAGATCCCGCAGCGAAATCCGGCTGAACGATCCCGCACCATTAGGGAGCGGAAATTGGAAGCTGTCCAGTTCTAATCCAACGCGGCCTTCGTAGCCGGTGATCGGCTCGTAACTGGCCACACCCGCGCGGCTGACGCGGGTCGTCACGCTTCCCGCCCACGTGATCGTGAGGGTTTCACCGCGCCGGAGGGCGGGAGGTGTCACACTGAACTGCGTAATCTGATAAAGAACGGGTTGCAGCACATCGGCGAAGACCAGATCGAGACGCGCATTGTCGTACGGGGGCTGCCCGCCCCGGCTTGCCGTTAGGTAAATCTGCCATCCGGCGCCGGTATAGTCTGCCGAAATCGGTATGTCAAGGCTGCCAGAAGCGGGCAGGTTATCTTGCGCAAAAACCACGAGCGAAGGCAGTCCCGCATGCGGAAAGTAGTCGATGTCAAAGATTTGCAGGCTCACCGTGTCGGCGTTCTGGGTTGTCCAGCTCAATCGCACGGAATCGCCGCGCCGGGGTTGATAGGCGTTTGCGCCAACCCCCGTGATCAATTCGTGGCCGGGTGTCGGTGATGCTGACGGAGCCATCACAGGCGTGGATGCTGCCGAAAAATCGACTGGCAGTGTAACCGTCTGCGCCGTGTACAGCTCGCCCGTGTCGACATTGACCAACCGGGCGCGCAGCGTGATAGGGTCGCCGTCCGGCAGCGGTTGTACCTCGCCCTCCCCCGTGGAGCGAATCCAAAGGGTTTGGCGTGGCAGTTCGATATTGAGAATGCGCCCATCATCGAGGATTTGCTCGAAAACCAGATTGGCACGAGCGGGGCGGTTGTGAACTTCCCACCGGATACCGATATGACCACCTGCACGGAGGAAACTATCGCTGACGTAGCCAATATTCGTACTGAAGGTCAGGGTGGGGGCATCCGGGTCATTTGCATACGGAATAACGAGTTCTTGACTGGCATGGACGTTTCCGCGCGTGTCACGTACTACCAACCGGAACGTAGGTGGGGCGAAGTCGAGCGTGTGCGCCACTGCCCAACGCAGATTGCCGCTTTGGGGCACAGGTTCCGGGCGAACATCGTGCCAAGCGCCCGACACGAATACCTGCACATAAACCTGTTCACCAGCCGCCAAACCGGACGTTGACCAATTGAGGTTGGCATAGACCGCCCCCGATTCGGCGTCATCTGGGGTGATGGTGACGAGATCAGACGTGAAAAAGTCGATATGCGGTATGGCTTGCGCGGTGGCGGAGGCAACACTGACGAGCGCGGCAGCAAAACACACGAGAAGGAAACGGATACGCAAGAATCACCCTCCTGTTAAAGGTATACCCATTAGACGATCGGGGGCGGTGAGGGGTTCCCCCTTTAGGAGGGGGTATTGTCCCGTCATAGGCCTATAAACGCACCACATACAAGGCAGTAAATAGGGGGTTTACGCAGTGGCACTATTTGGCACGATGTTTTGGAACATGCCTTCGCTCAACCGAGCGGCAGTGGATAGAGTGCCGCTCGGTTGTCTTAGAGTTGCGAAGGCCGTCTGGGGTTGGCGCACCCGCCCCCTTATGCTCTGCTGCCGTTCATTCCTTCATCACCGACCGAGCCGGCGATCACGCCTCTACATCACGATTTTGAATACACAGGCAGCCTGTGAAGGCATTCCCTCAGGCACTTGAATGTGCAGGGCTGCGTCGTCCCGTGTCCAGTCCAGTGCGGCAGGCCTGCCAAGCAGTTCAATGCGTTGAATGGGGCGATCCAGCAGATTGCGCCCTGTACCCAGCGAATCGATCGCTGCGCTAGAGGTTTCCGGCATACCGAGCAGAATCGCGTACAGCGTGTTCCCACGCGTGGTAAAGCGAATATCGCGGGCGGTGAAGCCTGCGCGCTTGGCGTCCGTAAAGCCGCCGCTCAAGACCTCGGTTGGGCCTTCGCCATAGATCTTGAAGGGGCGCGTTTCATAGATCGCTTCGCCATTGACCGCCAACCACTGACCGATCTCCGTCAAAATCTGCGCATCCGCTTCCGGAATGGTGCCATCGGCATGTGGCCCCACATTGAGCAGCAGTGCGCCGTTCTTGCTCACAATGTCGATCAGGTCATGCAGGATCGACGCTGAGGTGCGGTAATCGAGTTCAACCGTGTGACACCATGAATTCTTCGCCACCGCTGTATCCGACTGCCAGAAAGTCGGGCGAATGTCGCTCAACTGTCCACGCTCGACATCGAAAACAACAGTCCCTTCGGGAAAGGCATTATTCTTGCAGTTAATGGCGACCTGTTTACCCCACTCAACCCCACGATTGTAGTAATGGGCGGCGAAGCGCTGGAGATACGGCTCAAATGCATATTGTTCGATCCACCAATCGAAGTACACCAGTTCTGGTTGGTATTTATCGACTAATTCGACGGTGCGGGCCAGCCAATCCTCCAAATAAGCGGCATCGGGCGCGGGCTGCCAATCGCGGCGGTGCCATGCCGGATTTTCCCAGTTCACAGGGCTTGGCTGCGCCGGGCCGTAAAAGTCGGCATAAACCGGGTCTTGTACGTCCGATGGAAACTGTTTACCGCCGTTCATGAACCACCAGTGTTCCGCCCGATGACTGGACAAGCCGAACGTGAGTCCGGCGCGGCGGATGGCGGCGGATAGTTCGCCGATCACATCGCGTTTGGGCCCCATCTTGGCGGCGTTCCAGCCTGTGAGCGCTGAGTCGTACATTGCAAACCCGTCGTGATGCTCCGCGACGGGAACGACATAGCGCGCCCCTGAACGCTTGAACAGATCGGCCCATGCATTCGCATCGAAACGATCAGCGGTGAACAAGGGGATGAAATCCTTGTAGCCAAATACGGTTTGATCGCCCCACTGCGCCCGGTGATGCTCATAGGCGCGGCTGCCCTGCAAGTACATGTTGCGCGAATACCATTCATTATCGAAGGCAGGCACGCTGAAAACTCCCCAATGGATGAAAATGCCGAATTTAGCATCCTCATACCAGCGGGGCGTCGAAAACTGTGAAAGTGATTGCCAATTAGGTTCAAAGTGCGGCATGTGAATCACCAACCCTTATATATAACCCGACCATCATTCGAGCAAGCGAGTAATGAAAGGTTCGAAGTATGCCGGAATTAAGCGAGTGATGCCATGCTAAGGTGAAGCATCGTTGATGCGTAGGGCGTAAACATGCATCGAGGCGGGCAGCTGATTTTATGGCCCACCTCGATCATCACTGGAGATACTACGAAGAGCTGATGGTCAGCCTATTTCGAGGAGAAGATGTCTTCCACCGCACCTAAAAACAGCGTCCGGTTAATGGGTTTGGCAAAGTAGCCATCAAACCCTTCGGTGAGTGCTTGGTGCTTGAGTTCCGGCGTGTGATACGCAGTCACTGCGATGCAGGGAAGGTCTTTCAACTGGTCGTCAGAGCGAATTGCATTTAAGAGTTGAAACCCATCAGCCCCCGGGAGTGCTAGGTCGATAATGGCCCCTACATACTGACGTTTTTGCAGCAGTTCGAACGCTTCTTCAGCGGTTCCGGCGATTTCGGTATCGATATTCACTTGGTTTATCATGCGGGCGACAACTTCTTGTCCGTCAGGGTCATCTTCTACGACCAGAATGGCATGGGCGATCATGAGCGTTATGTCTCCTTAAATCCTGCTCGCCTAGACGCTTACACGGCGTGAAGTAGGGCAGCGTACTCTGGGATTTCGGTCAACAGGACTATCAACTGCTGGATGAATTTCGTCGGATCAAGCGGTTTGACGATGTAATTGGTGAATCCCGCCGCAATTCCGCGATCACGATCACCAACCATGGCGTGGGCAGTCAGCGCGATCACAGGGATATTCTCCGTTGGGCGCTCCCGCTTCAGTAAATAGAGCAGTTCCCACCCATCCATGTCCGGCATTGATAAATCGGTGAGGACGAAACGAAACTGTAAGGGATGCTCCCGCACAATCTCCAAAGCTTCTTTGCCGTTGGATGCTGTTTGTACTGTTGCACCCGCCATTTTGAGCAACCGCGCGGCGACTTCTAAGCTGTCAGCCTCGTCATCGACGACCAGCACGCTCCAACCAACGAAAACACGCGGGATCTTGTTCATTTGCCACCTCCGGCAGGCTGCAATGCGGGTGCTTCGACACCTGTGTTCCTGACGAACACGTTCTCATATTCCGTGCGTTTGCCACGTTCGCGAGGTTCATAACGCGGCAAATTGAGCGGAAGGTCTACCGTAAAGGTGCTGCCCTGATCGATTTCACTTTTCAGCGAAATCGTGCCTTTCATCAACATCACGAGGCGTCGAACGATAGCCAGTCCGAGGCCCGCGCCCTGCTGCTTACGAGTCGAGGTGCTGTCCACCTGAAAGAAGTCATCGAAGATCAAATGCTGCTTTGACTGCGGGATGCCGATGCCCGTATCCGTCACTTCAATGACAAGGTGATCATCGCGCTGCTTAAAGGCCAGCTTCACTGTGCCCTGCTGTGTGAACTTGATCGCATTGCCGACCAGATTTGTCACAATTTGTGAAATACGCACTTCGTCGTGATGTACAACTTCAGGCAGCGCAGGATCAACTTCTAGTTCAAGGCGAACATCTTTATCGCTCGCCAGCACTTTCAATTCGTTATACAAGGACGAGGCAACATAGGCGGGTTTCATATCGATGGGGACGATTTCTAAACCACCTGTAGCAATCCGCGATAGGTCAAGGATGTTGTTGATGAGCGTTAGCAAACGCTGTGTATTGGCAAGTGCACGGTCTGCCATATGCTCGTTGTCTTCATCCAACTGACCGCTGAATAACATCAAGTGTAAGAAGCCGATCATGGCATTCAGGGGGGTGCGTAGTTCATGACTCATCGTTGCTAGGAACAAGTCTTTCATGCGCACGGCTTCTTCAGCGGTGCGTCGCGCCGCCTTCAAATCATGCACATTTTGCTCATGCCGTGCCGCCATTTCATTAAAGTTAACGGCTAATTCACCGATCTCATCGCTGCTGAAGACCAATGCACGCGCCTTGAGGTCGCCTTGGGCAAACCGTTTATTCGCATCTTTAACTGCTTGAATGCGGAAATTGAAGTAACGCGCAGAAAAGTAGGATGAGGAGGAGGTTAGCGCAAAAAGAACGAGCATCAAGCCCGTGATCAACGTCACCGTTTGGGTGAGCTGCACGCGACTTTCTGCAAAATATGCCTCATACTCCGCCGTCTGGTCTTCAATGAATTGATCGACGTACCCTGCGTATTCCGCTTTTAGGGTGCCATACAGCCCATTAAACAACGCGTCAGTGATGGCGACCGAGGGTTCTGCCATCAAGTCACGCTCAATGGCCACTAATTCTTGATTTACACGGTCAATATCATCGAAGAACTGGTAGTCTTCGGGATTACTACTTGTAATCAGCGATCGTGCTTCGGCGATGACTGCGTCCAGTGCCGCTGCGTACTCGTTGTAACGCACATATGACGAGTTGTCCGCCGGGTTCATCACATAAGATTGCACCGAGTTTGTCAGCACAGCGTCATAGTAACGGATTTCGTGGGCGAGATCCGACAGCCGACCTTCAACGTTGAACATCAGGTCGTATCGGGTGATTAATTGATTCACCGTCGGGATCATCACCGCCGCAGCGCCGGCTACCATCAATGAGGGAATGCCAAACGCGATGAGGAATTTAGTCTGTAAATTGAGATTTCTGAATCGCGTTATTAAACGCGACAAAAATGGGTTTTCCATGCGATGTTGTCTCCAATGCCCCATTGAATGACACAACTATTGAAGTGTCATTTTCTACCCCTAATTTTAGGGGTAGATACTGGAGATGAACACAGATCGCTATGAAATTTTTGTGAAAAATACTCGCGCATGAGGGAATCCAAAGAAGGGCAGAGTCTATCCACCCCATTTTGGAGAAATCGCTAACGCAGGTTGCCCCGAAGCCCGCGCGGTTGAACCGGTAAGCGCGCTTCATATAGATGGGATGTATCGCCTACGCTCAAAGCGCGTGGCGCGGCATTGGATTCGCTGCGCAGTTCAAACAAGATCGTCGAAACCGAGCTTGGAGCATGCCAAAAGCTCGCCCAGATCAGCGGTGGTGGAATGTGTAAAAGGAGTGACAGCCACAGCAGCGCCGTCCCATTATGACAAAATGCTGCAATCTGCATCGTATTGTCAGCCGAAACCTGATAGTTGGTTCCATTGCGCACACAGCCGAAGCGGGCAAGAAATTGATCGGCATTGTGTTGAAAGCGCGTCACCGTTTCACGGAAAATTGGTCGATGCAGCGGTTCGGTGCTGTCCCATGTTTCCCAGCCATGATAGGCACGATTGGCGCGCAGCTTTTCACCCGGAATGTCCCACGCAGGGATGAATCCGCCATCAATCGGGTCAGGATCGGTATCCCACCCGGCTACCTCCAGCAGCCATTCTTCCGTCTGTACTGGGAGTTTCAATAAATCAGCCGTCGGTTGAGCGGTTAATTGCGCGCGTGGCAGCGGAGAGGCAGCAATATAGTCCAGTCCATGTGCCGCAAGCCGCCGAGCAAGCGCAGCGGCCTCCAGTTTCCCTGCATTGGTGATGGTATTGTTCGGATAATCGGGATCTGCATGACGGATGATGTAGAGCTTCATTCACTGTCCTTGAGGATCTGTGTGAGTGCAATGGGGGTGTTGGTCGTAAACTGATCGACACCTGCTGCTTTTAAAGAGGCAATTTGCGCATGGATGGATGCGTTATCAGCATCCAGCGTCCATGCACCTAGTTTAATCCCTTTGTCATGAAGCCATGAGGCCATAGTGAAACCATCTTGCAAGCACTGCGCAATAAGGTGGTAATTCACGTACCAAGTGCTGACCTCTGGAACAAGGCGGTACAGAATTTCGCACCGCTCGGTCAAATATTGCTGGACAGGCACCAGCTTTTGCAGTGCCAACAGATGATCGTCATGGTAGTGATAGGCACCTTCACGGAAAGGTGGTTTGCGCGGATCAGCAGGCTGCGTGCGGTAATCGATATAGAAACCAATGTCGAAGCCGAGATCCAGCCAAGGAGCAAGGCGATGCATCGCTCTTAAGTGCCAGTCCGCACCGGTACTTACCTGCACGCGGCTGCCCAGCGGCTCAATGAGCGCGATCAAACGGCGCAGCGGCTCTTCATGGGGCATCGGATACACATTCTTGAAATCGATTTGCAATCGTGATTGCCCGCCGTACTGCAAAAACATCGCCACAACTTCACTTAACAGCGCTGGGTGATACGGAATTGGTTCCCCACGATGGCGAAGATAAAGGGTTTTTGCCTGTTCCGGCGACGCAGCGCTTACCTCACCGTCTCCAGTGGTTTCGTTTTGGAGTACGCTGTCATGTACCAGAAGATAATCCGACGAAGCAAGCGCGGTTGCATCGATTTCGATGAGAGGCGCAGCAGCTTCTAAGCAAGCGCGGATTGCTTCAAGTGAGTTTGGCGGGTAATGCCCCGAATCAAGCGCTGCCATGTGATGTACAACAATGGGCGGTGTCAAAGGCAACATTGAATGTCCTAAGCATAATATCGAGTCAGTGGCAGAATTCTAAACCTTGCTGCCCAAAGAAGTACACAAGGTTTTTAAAGTGGCTTGACACACGATAGTTGGTGGGTGTAGTGTGTTCGAAAGCGATGATAGAGACAAGTAGCGCGGATGTTCGGAGTACAGAGAGCTGTTGTTTGCTGAGAAACAGCCTCCGTCGCTTGCGTGAAGACCCTCTGGAGCGTGTGGAAGAACAAGCGACTTTACAGCAGTCGTTTTAGTAAGCCACGCCGCCTGACCCTCGTCACCGGGTTCAAAGTCCGCTGATAACTTCACACAAACAGTGTGGCAGCGGTAAAGCTGTGGTGGCACCACGAGAAGCCCCCTCGTCCGCAGCGACGGGTCCTCATACCCATGAGGAAGGGGTCTTTACCTTGGAGGTGCTGCAATGACCCGTACATACACATCAGAATTACCACATCATATAGGGGAAACGGTTGCGCTGAGCGGCTGGTTGCATCGTTTGCGACGGCTGCGACAGGTGAGTTTTTTGATTCTGCGTGACCGAACCGGCTTCGCGCAGATCGTCATCGAAGACCCGGTCGTAGCAGCGCTAGTCGATCAACTGCCACCGGAATCAGTGCTGCAAGTAACGGGCGTGGTTCAGGGTGTGGAACAAGCGCCTCAAGGAGTGGAAATTCACCAACCTACGGTGAAAGTCATTTCCCCCGCGCTTGAGCCACCTGCTTTTGACTTGTTCCGCCCCGACATCAAGGCACAGCTTCCAACCCAGCTCGATCATGCGCCCGTTGCGCTGCGTCATGTCCGCCTAAGCAGCACTTGGAAGCTCGCAGCATCCGCAATGGCAGGGTTTCGTGAAACCTTGATGCAGCAGCAGTTCACAGAAATCCAAACGCCCAAGATTGTCGCCTCGGCTACTGAAAGCGGCGCCAACGTGTTTAGCCTCGACTACTTTGGGACACCCGCCTATCTAGCCCAAAGCCCACAATTCTACAAGCAGATCATGGTAGGGGTGTACGAACGTGTCTTCGAAGTTGGCCCTGTGTTTCGAGCCGAACCTCATGCCACGACTCGTCACCTCGCACAGTACACCTCGTTGGATGTCGAGATGGGGTTTATTGAGGATCACCGGACGATCATGGGGCTGCTAACGCAGGTGATCCGCGACATGCTGGAGCGCATTCAACGTGATAATGGGCCGGCGTTGTCGCATCTTTCAGTCGAAATTCCGACCGTACCGGCGGAAATTCCGTCGATTCACTTCCGCGAAGCGCACACGTACTATTTTGAAGCGACAGGAGAGGATGTGCGCGGCGAACCCGACCTATCACCGGCTGAAGAGCGGTGGTTGGGCCAATGGGCACAGCAGACATACGGCTCGGCATTTCTGTTTGTAACCGGGTATCCTATGCTCAAGCGTCCGTTTTATACACACCCTGACCCGGCGCAACCTACGTACTCAAACAGCTTTGACCTCCTCTTTCGCGGTGTGGAACTGGTCACGGGCGGGCAGCGACTCCACCGTTATGAGGATTATCTGCATGCGCTCGAACAGCGCGGCTTGAAGGCTGATCTGTTTCAAGAGTATTTGCAAGCATTCAAGCATGGAATGCCACCGCACGGCGGATTTGCGATTGGGCTAGAACGATTCATCGCCCAGTTGATTGGCGCGAAGAATGTTCGTGAGGTTGCGCTCTTTCCGCGAGACATGGCGCGGCTCACACCCTAGGCTTGGAATGGGGAGGAGTGATAATGCTCCTCCCCATTCAAGTAGCGCATTTTATAACCGCCAAAAGAGGGGCACGGCAATCATCAAGGTCACAAAACAAACGACCGTGAGCAGCCATCCGCTCTTGAGAAAATCGCGGAAGTTGTAGTTTGCCGGTGCGATCATCAGAATATTGACAGGGTGCGATATAGGGGTGATGAACGAGGCCGATGCGGCGATCCCCGTCACGACTGCGATTGCCTGAGGGTTTACGCCTAAACTGATCGCCGCACTGATGGTGATAGGCGCGATGACCAGTGGGGCAATCTGCCCGCCCATCACCTGCGTTAGTCCCGCACACAAGATATAGGCTCCTGCAACCAACCCCATCGGCCCAAATGGGGCAATAAGCTGTACAACAACATCCCCGACAAGGGCGGCAAGCCCGGTTTGCACCATTGCGACACTCACCGCAATCGTTCCAGAAATCAGGAATATCGCGCGCCAGCGAACCGCCGCGTACGCTTCTTCCGGTTTCATGAGTCCTGTCAAAAGGATGAGCAGCGCCGCTCCCATCATGGCGATTTCGACCGGCATCCCAACGAACGTCAGCAGTAGGGCTGTTAGGCTAATACCGAGCGTCAAGGCAACCTTGCGTCCGTTTAGAGGGCTGCCATTTGCAGCCGTTTGTACCACAATCAGGTCACGCATCTTTTTCAAGTCAGAGAGGCGTCCCTGTGGCCCTAGCAGCAAGAGGGTGTCGCCGGGTATGAGGTTCATCAGCGCAACATCTGTTCGGTAGCTGCGCTGATTTCGCCACAGCGCGACCGCAGTGAAACCAACCTGAGCGCGAAACGCAATTTCACGAAGATTCTTTCCCTCCAAAGCAGAGCGCGGGGGGATAATGATTTCTGCCATAACGGTTTCATTCGGCTGAATGGTAGGGCTTTTGAGAGTCTGACGTACGATCAGCCCAGCTTGCTGAAGCTGAATCGCACGCTCTTCGCGCCCAACGATGAGCAGGGTATCTCCGCTGTGGAGTGTGTAAGATCCGGCCACTGGGAGCACACGATTTGCTCTACGAACACCAAGCACTGCTAAACCTAGCGTTTCGCCAATTTTGGTTTCACCGAGCGTTTTGTTGGCGATCGAAGAACGTTCTGTAACTTCGGCTTCCCACAACCGCTCCTGAATCTGATAGGTTTTGACCAATTCATCACTGTCGTGTGCCACCTCAACCGCAAGTGGCTCGCGATTTGGCAGTAAATAACCTCCAAACAGGAAGAGGAAGAGCAGGCCTGCAATCGCAACCACACCGCCAGTGGGGATAAAGTCGAAAAACCCCAGCGCGGGCTGGGGTGGATGAGCCAGCGGAAGCAATCCACTGACGATAATATTGGCGGTCGTCAAATAAGTTGCCGAGCCGCCAAGCAGTGTGCCATATGCGATTGGGATCAGCAGCTTACTGGGTTTCACCTTAGTACGGCGGGCTGCTTCTAGCCCACTTGGCAGCAGCAGGGCACCCGCCGCCAAATTGTTCATGAACAACGAAAGTACCGCCGCGCTCAGCGCGAATAACCCGATCAGGCGGCGTTCTGAGCTGCCACCGAGTTTGAGTAACCGCCCTGCGATCCAGCGAGTCACGCCATATTTGTCGAGGCATGCCGTCAAGATGAACAGTGCAAGAAGTGTCATGACCTCTGGTGTGCCAAATCCAGTGAGCGCATTTCGGGCATCCGATGGAGTATTGGCAGGGCCTAAAACCCCTAGCCCCAGATATTGGGCAAGGCCAAGCAGCACAGCCATGAGTAGAGCGGCAATATCTTCACGTAGACGGTTGAGAAAGACAAAGACTAAGGGAACGAATAGGACAACAACAACGAGGACTTGCGACAGCGTCACACAAAACTCCTGCTAGTGAAAATTGACTCAAACTTACTTCACCGACAGGCATAACTCCAATACATAGAGCTCATAGGATACATAACTTCTGTTTATAATGGTGTGGCATGGGTGATCGGTTCATGACAGATTGTGTGTATGACTCTCAATTTGCATCTCCTACGGATTTTTATGACCGTCGTTGAGCAGCGAAGTTTCAGTGCGGCGGCAAGGGCGCTTTATATCAGCCAGCCCGCGGTATCGAAGAGTATTCAGGAATTTGAACAGCAGCTCGGTGTGCTTCTGATTGATCGTTCAAGGCGGAACATCAGCCTGACAGAACCGGGGATGATTCTGTTCGAATATGCACAGCAGCTTTTCGCCATCGAGCGCGCGGCAGTCCGCAGTCTGGCAGAACTGCACGGATTAGAGCGAGGACATCTAGCCATTGGCGCCAGCCACACTACCGGCACTTATCTGCTCCCACCCGTACTCCAGCGCTTCCATGAGCAGTATCCGGGAGTCGCGTTATCTCTACGTATTCAGAATACGCACGACATTATCGAAGAACTGCGCACCGTTCCATTGGATATTGCCTTTGTAGAAGGGCCAATCGAAAACGGCGATTTAGTGGTCACTCCGTGGAAAATCGATCAGCTTGTGGTGATTGCTCCCGCCCATCATAGCCTAGGTCGTCAGGAGCGGGTTATGATCGAGGATGTTCTGCGCTTTCCATATATTCAGCGAGAGTCAGGCTCCGGAACACGCGAAATTATCGAGCAGGCTTTTGAGGAACGTGGCCTTACGCCAAAGATTGCCATTGAACTGGGCAGCAACCAAGTCGTTAAGCAGGCAGTGATTGCCGGGCTCGGCCTTTCCATCGTTTCCCAAGCAACCGTTGAGCTAGAGCGCAAAGCGGGTGCTGTTTGTGTCCTTCAAGTAGATAATTTTGAGCTTCAACGGACATTATCTCAAGTGACCGTCAAAGATCGGCCAGTGAGCCGCGCATTAGCTGCATTCTTGGCGCTTTTGAGTGCTGAGTAAGCAACCATCATTCGCTTCCATAAGTACATTTACGGTATGATGGCACATGGTGTGAATTAAGGCGGAGTTGATGTATTCAACATGCGCTCCCATGTCATATTCGTTGTTCTGCTTATCGCTTTGATCGGCATCGCGCCGACTCCTTCTCTTCCGGCGGCGGCCCAACAGGGGCACCCCGGCTGTATGAACATCACCTATGCGACGCCGCAGACGCCAGAATGCGATGCCACCATGGCGACCTTCCCCTATCCGGATGTCACCTCCATTCCTTACGATCTTGGGGTCATCGCGGGGCAGGATTTTGTCTATTTCGATTCTGACGAGGTTCCCCTCTACGATGGCCCCGACGGCGAACAAACCGGTCTGCTGACGGCTGGACGCAGCCGGTATGTCAACGTACTCCAGCGCTCCGGTGACTGGGCAGAAGTTCGACCGTATCGTTGGGCATCCCTCGAAAATGCACACTTTGCCACACCCTCGACGTTTACTGGCGTAACCATTAATCACATGGAGATGCCTTTCGCATGGGCAATTTACGATCACTGTACATCACTTACGCCGGGCGGCCCACGCAGCTGCCGGCAGTCAGGCTCGCTCCAGCGCTATCAATTGGTGAACATTTATGCCACCGTCACCGTCGGTGATTGGGATTGGCATCTCGTTGGGCCGGGGCAATGGACGGTGCAAACGAATCTCAGCATTGTGCACCTAACACCCCCGGCTGCTTTCAATGGTCGTTGGATTGGCGTGAGCACTTACGAACAGAACCTTGTCGCCTATGAAGGGGAGCAGCCAGTGATGGCGACATTGGTCTCAACCGGAGATATGGATGAGGAAAGATGGCGCACCGATCCCGGTGACTGGGAAGTTAACCTCTTCTGGGAAGTAGGGCCAATGGAAGGTGCCGCGGGCAGCGATAATTTCTATGCGCTGGATCAGGTACCCTACCATATGTACTTCAACTGGCGCGAGGCGCTTCATGGGGTCTACTGGCACGATAACTTCGGTTATTATTGGTCACACGGCTGTGTAAACTTGAGTGTCAGCGACGCGAAGTGGCTGTGGGACAACTGGGTTGTCTTGCATACCCATGTTTATGTGTACGACGAGAAGATGGACTAGGTGTAGGGTAAGGACTCAAGGTAGAGATCGGCTGGATAGCCGACCTCTACGCATAAAATACCCGAACACAGCCGCTCAGATTTTCCGCTGAAACGGCGCGTATTTGGGGTCTATTTCCCCTTTTTAACGGGCAGTCGTGCCATTTGCCAGCCAATCATGCCGCCGCTGAGATTCAACACGGTATAACCTGCCCCGGCCAGAAAACGCGAGGCAGCAGAACTGCGAGATCCCGATTGGCAGACACATAGGATCTCGCGGTCTTTTGGCACTTCGTTGAGTCGCGATTCCAATTCGTTCAGCGGGATGAGATGGGCATTCTGCAAATGCCCCGACTTGAATTCGTCCGGCTGCCGCACATCAATGATGTAGGGCGGAGTGGAGCTGTCGAGTCGAGCCTTCGCATCCGCAGCATTCACAGATGTGACGCCGCTGCCGCCCCCACCAAAAATGGATTTCAGAAAGTTCATGCTGTCAACGTCCCCTATTCAATCGGATAACCTTGCTCTGTCCACGCATTAATGCCGCCCAAGTCTTGGATATTGGTATATCCCGCCTCTACAAGCGCACGCCCCGCCTGCCCGCTGCGATTGCCACTGTGACAATAAACGATCACCGGCACATCGTGCGGAATCTCGCTCATGTGATCTTGTATCGACTGCAGCGGAATATTGACTGCGCCATGGATGTGCCCGGTAGCAAATTCATCTGCGGTACGCACATCAATCAACAGGTGAGTGGTGCCAGTTTCGCCATACTGCGATTGATACTCGGCTGGAGTAATCTTTGGAGCTGCCTGCGCAGCTTGAGTTTGAAGCAGCAGGACTACCCCTACCACAACCACCACGGCAACAACTGCGGCGGCGAAAATCAGCGATTTGTTCTTGAACATTGCGCGTTTGTCCTTATTTTTCGAGCGGCAGCCCGTGTCCGATCCAACTTGAAGTTCCACCCATCACGTTATAGACGGTATCAAAGCCCTTCTGGCCGAGCAGCGCCGCTGCGGACTGTGAACGCGAACCAGAGGCGCAGATCACAGCGATTGGATGTGTGGTATCCAGTTCGTTGATACGACGGGACAGTTCACCGAGTGACATCAGCTTTGCGCCGGGGACATGTCCCATCGTGTATTCCCACGATTCGCGTACATCGACGACGATTGGCGCGCTGTCCTGCTTCAGCAAATCGCTAAGTTCCATTACATCAATGTCGCGCACATCGCCGCTCGTGGTTGGCAAACCAAATGCTTCCCAGCTTTGCAGGCTGTCCGCCAAGTAACCGACTACGCGGTCATAACCCACACGGGCAAGGCTGTAGACAATCGATACATAGTCTGACGGGTCACTGACCATGAGCACGATCCCTGCATCGGGGGGAAGAACGAAGCCAATTTTATTGCTCAACTGGTCGTCGGCCTCCAAGTGCACCGCACCGGGGATGTGCTTCGTTTTATACTCGGCCTTCGAGCGCGTATCGAGCAGCGCCGTATCTCCGCGTCGGAAAGCATTCACCGCTTCCTGTGTGCTCAACCCTTTCGGCTGAACTTCTCCCAGTGGGCGCGGCCCCTGCGTGTTGATCTGCTTGATGCGCTTGAAGTTTCCCGGCTGCTCCGGTAATCCCGTCGTAGCAAATTCGACATACGCTGCTTGATCATGAATTTGCAGCGCCGGGTTATGGTGACGTTCATAACCCATCGTCGTACTGAGGACGGAGCCAATGGACTTTCCACACAGTGAGCCTGCTCCGTGTCCCGGTAGGATCATCACCCCATCACTGAGGGTCAAATATTCGTCGTGCAGCGTGGTGTGCATTTGTGCTGCCAACCCGCGCGCCGCTTCCATACCTACCAGATCAGGGCGACCAGCGTCACCGACGAATAAAGTGTCGCCTGTGAGCGCCATCCAAGGCTCATCTGCACGCGTTTTGTCAACCACCAGCACGGTAATGCTTTCCGGCGTGTGGCCGGGCGTGAAACGGATATGCAGATCTGTCTTGCCTAGTGTCAGCACATCGCCATGTTTGACAGCTTTGTGTTCGAATTTGGCGTTCGCGGCTTCGTGGACATAAATGTCCGCCCCGGTACGTTCGGCAAGATCTGTATTACCCGACACATGATCAGCATGCAGATGCGTTTCGATGATATGTGTGATTTTCATGCCGTGTTCAGCGGCGGTTTGGAGATATTTGCGCACATCACGATCAGGATCGATCACAGCAGCGATCCCTGCTGATTCACAGCCGACCAGATATGAGGCGCAGCCCAGTCCGTTAATGAAATACTGCTGGAGATACATAAGGGTTCCTTTCTTAAGCAACCGTCAAAGACAGTGGATTTGAAGAGACAACGGTATCAGCGATGAGTTTCGGAAAATTGTCATAAAGCAAAAACAGCGCCAAAATGATCACAAAGATGGCAAAAGCACGGCGAAGGATGACCGGATTAAGCCGCTTGCCAAAGCGAACCCCGACAAAAGTTCCAACTATCCCGGCAGCAACGAATGCCGTCATCACAGTTCCGTCGATGGTTATGCCGCTCAAGTGACCGAGAAAACCGGCTGCACTGTTCATGGCAATGATGACCAGTGAGGTGCCAACGGCGTGGTGCATAGGCAAACCGATCAGCATCACCAAGGCCGGGACGATGAGAAATCCACCCCCCACACCGAGAATACCTGTCACGAGCCCAATCCCTGCCCCACCCGCTATGACTTTCCACAGCGCAATCGAGGTTTCTGTATCGGTGCTCTTTGCTGAGCGACCACGCAGCAGCAGCAGCGCGACAAGCAGCATCAGTAGGGCGAATACCACCATCAGCAGGTGCGGCGAAAACTGCTTGGAGAGTCCCGCTGCCGCGTAGGAAGCAACCATACCAGTACCGCCAAACACGAGGGCCACTCGCCAATTCAGCGTTCCCTGTGTGCGATGAAGAAGCGCCCCCATGACACTGTTAGCTCCCACGATTGCGAGGGAGGTCGTCACGGCGGCTTGTGGGGACTGCCCAACGAGATACACCAGCGCCGGAACCGTCAAAATCGAACCGCCGCCGCCAAGCATGCCGAGCGACATCCCAATTGCAAAACCGAGTATAAGATCAAGCCAGAGCGTATTCATGCGAAATAGAGAGTTTTCCCGATAGCAATAGGGCACATTCTAAAGGTGCACACCCTTTTCCGGTTCTCCCCAATTGATTAGACTTAGGCATAAGCTGTACTTATGCACCACACTGAGGGCTTAGATGATCGATTTGCAAAAACTGCATGTATTTCATGTTGTCGTGCAGGAAGGGAGTTTCAGCGCCGCCGCTGAACGGCTCTACATCACGCAATCGGCGGTGAGCCAACAAATCAAAACGTTGGAGTCAGGCATTGGCCGCACGCTGTTTGATCGTGGTTGGCATGGGGTACGCCTTACGCCAAGCGGCGAGATACTGGCGGAAACCACTCGGCAAATTTTCGATCTTCTCGCCAAAGCAGAACATGAATTGTCCGCAGATGTTGAAGTGACATCCGGAAAGCTGACATTGGGCGCAACGCCGGGGATTGGCGTTTATCTCGTTCCGAATTGGGTACAGGAGTTCCGCACCGAGTTTCCAAAGATCACGGTGGCCCTCAATACCGATGTCACGGGTGATATTGTCGATGAGGTATTAGCTCACCGCTTTGAAATCGGGATCATCGAGGGCGAAGTGCCGGACAGCACGCCGATGCGTTTAGGGGTTTTGGTGTTGGCAGCAGTGGAACTGCAACTCGTCGTCGGGTTCAAGCACCCTTTCTGGGAACGACAGTCTGTGCCACTTGCTGAATTGAGCAATCATTCCTTTATTATGCGGGAACAGGGAAGCCAATCACGCATTTGGCTGGAGCGAACGCTGTGGCGTCACGGCATTGAACCGGTGATTGGGGCTGAATTTGACAATTTCGAAGCCATAAAACGAGCGGTCGCCTCGGGAACTTGTATGGCAGTGCTGCCCTCCTATATTTTTGAGCGCGAAGCGGATCAGCACTTGCTGCATCCGGTTACAGTTGAAGGAAAACCGTTCATGCGTGAGTTAAAACTCGTCTGGGATCGCGAGATACCAATCTCTCCCATCGCACGGAGGTTTATGACGTATCTCACGCGTTACTATCCGGCGGCGGGGGCTTTTCAACCCGGATGAGCATAAAGGCGGATAGGCAGCAGTAGGCATTTAAGTCAGATTTAAGCCAACGTTGAGTGCTGGTTTAAACAGAGATGCTCTCAATCGCGTATCGTTAGGACAGTTACGACGATATATGCGGAGGCATCTTCAAATGGCAAACCCTGATCGCGCCCGAAAATTACTGGTGAGAAGCGCACTCGTTACCAGCGCCACAATTGCGACCTTCGTCGGTGCGCAAAATTTGGCAATGCTCGACGCGACGCAGTTGGAAGCAGTGTTTACCCCCTCGCCAAGTGCCGCCGTTGTCAATCCCCTGCCGGAAATCACAACCCCCGTTGCAATCGTCAATGCTGCTCCGGGCCTTGTCATCCAGCAGTCTGCACCCAGCATTATCATTCTGCGGCGCGCAGGCCAGTCGACCGGTGCTGTGAACAATGGTTCGTCCGCATCGGTGGGCTTTCAACCGCCCGCTCCTGCTGAAATTGCGGCTCCTGCACCTGTGATCGTCCAGCAACCGGGAGCAGGTTCCCCACAAGTTGCTGCACCCGCTCCTGTGATCGTCCAGCAGCCAGTCGTTCAATCCAGCCGCTCCAGCCGATGAGTCGTCTGTTTCATATCGAGTGGCGCGCGATGGGCTGCGCTGTTTCCGTGCAGATTGAGACCGAGCGCGACGGTCAGGCAATCTTGAGCGCGATTCCCGGTCAAGTGGAAAGTCTTGAAGCACGGTTGTCACGCTTTCGTCCTGAAAGTGAGCTCATGCGGCTCAACGCTCGTGCAGGGCAGTGGGTGAACGTCAGCGATGTGCTGTTCACTAACCTCAGCGCAGCCAAGCACGCTGCCCGCCTGACCGAAGGCGCGTTCAATCCGCTGGTGCTTCCAGCGCTCATCGCCAACGGCTACGACCGGACATTTCAAGCAGTATCAATGCCGGAAACAAAGCCTTCGATCCCTGCCGCCGCTTGGCATGGTATCGAACTGCGCCCGCAAACGCGTGAAGTCCGCATTCCGCCGAACAGCGCTGTCGATCTCGGCGGCAGCGCCAAAGGATGGACGGCAGAGCATATTGCGGATGATCTCGCTGCTCATGGCGCATGTTTGGTTAACTTTGGCGGCGATCTGGTGGCGCGCGGTGCGCCGCAAGATCAGCCCGGTTGGGAAGTATCCGTTGCCGATCCGGTTGAAAACGCGCCGATCGGCAGTGTGTGGCTGCGCGATGCCAGCCTCGTCACCAGCGGCGTCGATTTCAGGCGCTGGGTGACACAAGATGGCACATCGCATCATCACATTATCGATCCGCGTACCGGGCGTTCTGCCGATACCGATGTGATGACCGCCACTGTCTATCACGAAAATGCTGTTACTGCCGAAGCCTATGCCAAAACCGTTTTGCTGCGCGGTGCAGAAAATGGATTGAACTGGCTGCAATCTCAGTGGGGAGCGTCGGGGCTGGTTGTCCGTCATAACGGCACCGTCCTTGCGACACCACAATTCTCATCTCAGCTATTGTCTAACCCAGCACAAAGGAGTGCTCTATGAAACGCGTGACTCTATTTGCCCTGCTTCTGATGCTCATTGGCCTATTGCCTACACTGTCCGTATTGGGACAAGCCGACGCCAACGTCATCACCTTAAACGATGCGAGCCCAGCAATCGATGTCGTCGTCACACTGCCCGCTGATACGACCGGCACGGTCGCTTTGGAATTCAGTGGGGCAGCAGTACGCTTGACCGATGCGACCGGCGCACTGGTGTTCTCCGCCGCTGATCCGCGCCTCCATGCACTGGAAATGAATATCGCGCCGAACAGTGGATCGCACACGCTCACCGTGGAACGCCTTCCCGGCATTACGGAAGCCGCTGTACGCGTGACATCGCTGCCAGAGCTTTCTCTGTATGGAAGTGCCAATCTCGTACCCGGACTGTCAGTTGCGACCGGACAGGAAGTTTCGCTGCCACTGACGCCAGATCACCCCGGTGATTCCGTCAACATTTCGGTCACAGGTGAAACAGCAGGTCTGATCACGGCAACGTTTCCCGGTGCTGGCGCGACCGCACAACTTGTCGATGCATCAGGGGTGGTCGTGGTCGAATCCGTTGGTGGTCATGTCGATGGGATAAACCTTCTGGTTGATCCCGGTGCTTATCAGTTTACAATGGTAAGTGGAGGTCTAGCTTCCGATATTATGGCAGGTGTGCGCCTTGTTTCGGCGGACAGCGCGGGAATTGTAGCGTTGGCTGCGCCTGCCAGTGCGCAAGACAGCACTGTAGTGAATGGCAGTTGTACAGCTACAGTTGCAGTGAGTTCAACCAATCTTCGCAGCGGTCCCGGCACAGGCTACACGGTGCTTGGTTACGGGTATCGAAGCGAGATTTACAACGTCGGTGGGCATAATGCCGAAGACAATTGGCTGTTGGTGGCACGCCAAGATGGAACGACGGCATGGGTTTCACGCAGTACCGCCCAAACCAGTGGTGATTGCGCAGCCTTGACGACGTTCAATATTCCCACCCGTGATGCACAGCCTGCCCCGCTGATCGTGGTCACACAGGCGCCGGGTTCGGGCGGTGGTTCCGTTATCGTCGGTGGTGGTTCGGGTACTGGAACCAGCGGCTCCGGCGAAGACCATGAACACGAAGAGCACGAAGGTGGGGAAGGCGACGACTAGTTTTTTCCGGGGGCTGCTCAACCATTGAGGAGCAGTCCCCATGGTACAACACTAAGGACATCTGAACTATCATGACCCAAACGACTGTCACAGCACCACGCCGCTTACCCAAACCCCTCCTGTGGGTTATCGGGATCATCGTTGTCGTCTTCGCCCTCTTGCAGGTCGTGCGCTTTGTCGTACCGGAATTTCAGTTGGACAACCCGCCCGTTACACAACAGGTAGTATGGAATTCGCCGGAAGCCGAGCAGCTTTGGCGGCAGGCATGCGCTGATTGTCATTCGAATGAAACAGTCTACCCTTGGTATTCGTATGTTGCCCCGTTCGGTTGGTTGGTAGCACATGACGTCCATGAAGGACGTGATGCACTCAACATCTCGACAGATCGCCGCATCGAGTGGGACGAAATGGCGGAGATGATCGACCGGGGTCAAATGCCGC
>JAXLWG010000011.1:0-147649 GCA_046328615.1 Anaerolineae bacterium
GATTGCCTCTATCCGCAGTACATATAGGCGGCTAGCACCAATTTCCCCTCTCACCGTTCATCCAACCCCGATCTGTCTCAACTTCCCTGCTTTGCGCCGCTCGCTGTCCGCCGCGTCTGGCCGTTTTGAGATGCAGCATCTCAAGACTTCGCGCGGCATGCTTTCACAGGCTTTGCTATAATCAGCAAAGGTCAGCACCTTCTGAGATGATGAAGGTACCTTACCATGAGATCATGAGTCGGGTGCATGAACGTCCGCAGATGGGTGAGCCGTGACTGAGCGTAAGGTGGGGAAAAGGGTTGTTTCCATTCCTGCCATTATACTGGTTTGCGAGAAGCTAGACAATCCGTGATTGGCATTATCAAGCGGTCTAAAACAGCACCATTTCGGAGCACATAAAGACCGAATATACTGATGGAAAGCATTACGGAATGATCAGTAATAAGAGCACATTGAGGGGCATGACCTTTGGCTGATGAACTGATTCTCGTCGTTGACGACGGGCAAGAGAACCGCGAATTCGTGGTCGATTATGTTCTCAAGCCCAATGGCTACCGCGCTGCGACAGCCAAAGATGGCAAAGAATGCCTCGATGCGATCGATCGCCTAAAGCCGGACTTGATCCTGCTCGATTACCAGATGCCTCGCATGAACGGGATCGAAGTCCTGCGCACCATGACCGAACGCGCGATCAATATCCCCGTGATCCTCATGACCTTCTACGGCTCAGAGGAAATTGCCATTGAGGTCTATCGCCTCGGCGTACGGGACTATGTGCGCAAACCCTTCACCGTAGACGAGATGTTGATCGCGGTTGAGCGGAGCTTAAACGATGTACGGCTGCGTCAAGAAAAAGACGCGCTGACCGAGCGGCTGATTCAAGCCAACCGTGAGCTCCAGTTCCGTCTGCAAGAATTGAATATCCTTTACAGCATCGGGAAAAGCGTCACCGCTCAGATCGATATGCAGCAGCTCCTGCCGCGTATCGTCGATGCCGCCGTCAAGCTCACCGAAGCCGAAGAAGGCTATCTCTACTTAATTCACCATGACAAACTGATCTGTCAGGCCAGCAAGCGGCAGAGTTCCAACCGTGCGGAATGGGCAAACGTCGAAGTCAATGATCGCGTAGCCGCTCGTGTGGTCGAAACCAAGCAGCCGATCATCGTCATGCCGGATAATGCCAAAGGCGGAAAAACCCCGTATACGACTGCTGCCGCTCCCCTAGTGATCCGCGACAGTGTCATCGGCGTATTGGGGGTGCGGAATGTTTCCCCCGGCATGGAGCCGTTCAGCCGCCATGACAGCGCCCTGCTCAGCGCCCTCACCGACTACGCCGCGATTGCCATTGAAAATTCGCGCAACTATGAAGCGCTGCGCGTCAGCAAAGACCACGAAAAAGCCAAAATCCGCACCATGTTTCAGCGCTTCGTCCCACCACGTGTCGTTGATGACATCTTGGCGAAACCGGATCAAGTGCAGTTGGGTGGCAAACGGCAGGAAATCTCAATCCTGTTTGCCGATTTGCGCGGCTACAGCGCTTATGCCGAAAACATGCCCCCGGAAAAAGTCGTCGAAATGCTCAACGATTATCTCAGCCTCGCCGCCAACGTGATCCTCTCGTATGGAGGCACGCTCGATAAATATTTGGGCGACGGAATCATGGCGATTTTCAACGCCCCGGAGCCGCAGGCCGATCATGTCAATCAAGCGGCCCAAGCCGCTGTGATGCTTCAAATCGCCGCCCGCGATCTCTCCGGTCAGCGCGGCGACGGGCTGGCCTTCAGCGTCGGAATCCACGTCGGTGAAGCCGTCGTCGGCTATGTTGGCACCGACAGCGCCATCAACTACACGGCGATTGGCGACGCGGTCAATGTCGCCAAACGCTTACAGGAAAGCGCCAAAGCGGGGCAAATCCTCGTAGAGGACAGCGTGGTTCAGCGCCTCAACGGCACGGTGCCAAGCGGCAGCGTTCAAGTGCAGCCCATCGGCAGCCTAACGCTCCGCAACCGTTCTAAGCAGGTGCAGGTGTTTGAGCTGCTCAATTACACCCCGGCATCCGAGCCGTAGCGCCAGCCGTAGCGTTAGACATCGCTGTCGCGATTGCGGAAACTCATACGCAGCGGGGTTCCCTCAAATGGGTACGCCTGCCGGATCTGATTCTCCAAGAACCGCTTGTAAGTGAAATGGACGAGGCGCACGTCGTTCACATGCAGCAGGATGAACGGCGGATTGGTGTTGACCTGTGCCGCGTACATGATCTTCAGTCGGCGGGTGCCACGCACGGGCGGCGTATGGGTCTGCATCGCATCGCGCACAATCCGGTTGAGATCAGCGGTTGGAATGCGGAAGTGGCGGTTTTCCCACACCCGTTTCGCCGTTTCCAAAACTTCGTGAATACGCTGCCCCGTTAAAGCACTGATGAACAACACCGGCGGATCAGGCAGGAAGTCGAACTTGGCGCGCACCAACTTCTGAAAATCGGTCAACGTCGTGCTCGTTTTATCGGGCACCGCGTCCCACTTGTTGATCAGCAGGACGATACTCTTCCCGGCTTCCATCACGTACCCGGCAATGTGCATATCCTGATCGGTAATTCCATCCGCCGCATCGATCAAAAGCAGCGCAACATCACACCGCTCGATCGCGTTCATGCTGCGCAGGACACTGTACTTCTCAATCCCGGGTTCGATCCGTCCGCGCCGCCGAATGCCCGCTGTATCGATGAGTGTGACGGATTCACCGTAGAACATGATGGTGCTGTCGATCGCATCGCGCGTCGTCCCGGCAATCGGGCTAACGATCACGCGATCTTCACCCAGCAGTCGGTTGACCAAACTGCTTTTGCCGACGTTCGGGCGGCCCACGATGGCGATTTTGAGTTCATCGTCCTGCGTTTCTGTGTCAATCTGGCGCAGTTCTTCAGGCAGCGATTGGTACACCGCGTCAAGCAGATCGCCTACCCCTGCCCCATGAATCGCACTCGTCGGGTAAACTTCCCCTAAGCCGAGCGAGAAGAATTCGACCGCATCATCGGTCTTGCTAATGTGATCGACTTTGTTGGCGGCAACCAAAACAGGTTTTTGGCTGCGCTGCAAAATGACCGCAATTTCTTCGTCCGCCGCTGTGATCCCTGCGACCGCATCGACGACGAGGATCACCACATCAGCGGCCTCAACTGCCATCATCGCCTGCGCCTTGATCTGCGGCACGAATTCCGCGCTGCCTTCGCTGATCACGCGTTGTTCACCGCGAGGCTGGTAGACTTCAATGCCGCCGGTATCGACCACATTGAAGAATATCCCGCGCCATTCAAATTCCGATTGCAAACGGTCACGCGTGGTGCCGGGGACATCATCCGTCACCGCCATGCGCTCACCGACCAACTTGTTAAACAGAGTGCTCTTGCCTACATTCGGGCGTCCCACAAGAGCGACGAGCGGTTTCCTCGCCATTCCATGACTACCTTTTGCTCAAAAATCGAAGGGAATAACACGATTTTATCAGAGGATATGTGGAAACAGTAGATACGCTTATGGTGTGATTATGGTACGGCACGGGCGGATGCTTCGCGGGTAACTTCCGCCGTTACATCGGGCGTTACCTCAAACGTTGCCTCGGCAGTCTGCGCCGGTGTGGGCAGCGGTAGTAACCGCACATCAATCGCCGCTGGGATCACCTGCACATTCACTTCGGGGATCGATCCATCGCGCACCGTCGTGATCGGCGTAATGGCGGACGATTCACCGGGGTGCAGCGAACTTGCATCGACAATCACGCGCACGCCAGATTCATCCAGCGCTTCAATTTCCGGCTGCGGCCCGGTGATCAGCACCGTTACTGTATCCGGCGAAAGCTGCACCGAATTGATGCCCCCTGCCCCGATCACCTCGACCGGGACGCGATCCAACTGGCGGGTGATCGTCTGCGCCTCAATGCCCACGCGCACGGTTACATTCCGGCTGGGGATCAGGATCAGACTCGGATCGGGAAGCTGAACCGGCACCGACACTTCGAAATCTTCCGTATGCGACGCGAAATCGACCGGCGCGGTGAACAGCGTATCGCCAATTCCCCGCAGCACATCCGGCGGCCCACTCACATACACTGACTGCGGCTCATAATCGAACGAGGTGAGCAAATAGCCGCGCGGCAGATCGCCGACGGTATTCGCCAGCACGCGCATCGGCTTCACATCGTCACGCTGATCGATCGGCACACGGACACCGATCACCATCGGATCGACCGTCACCCCGTTCACAGGATTCCCATCCACATCGACTGGCGTCAAACGTGCATCATCTTCATACGTTGTCCGCTGGTTGGTCAAATCCAGTGAGACTTGTGCCGCATCCACCTGCTGTACCTGACTCAACGGCCCGCTAACGGTGACGGTCAGCACACTGAATTCTGGGCTTGAATAGCGATAATCGAGCGGTGGTTCAGCCGTGATCACCACCTGCACCGGCTTCAACTGCGATTCTTCGATTTCCAAACTCACCGTAATTTGACGCGGTGATCGGTCGAGAATTGTCGCCTGCCGCGTAGTCGTCACCGTCAGCGGCACAATATGCGTACCGGGGCCAAGGCCGTGCAGATCAGCCGTCACAATCACGTCATCGACTTCCAGCGCTTCATGGACGCTGCGCTGCGCCTGAAGCTGAATCGATGCTGTTGTTTCACTCTGATCGGTGATGATATACCCATCATCAGTCACCACGCGGATAGGCACGCGCTGCCCTAAGCGCCACTGCTCAACCGGATCGCTTTGCGAGACGGCAAACATCCAGACGAATACCGCCACAATCAGCGATCCCATAAACCATAGTAGGTTTTCCATGATCAGGGCGCGCAGGTTTTTTTGCATAAAACCGGTGACTTCCTACGTGTTGTTTTCGCGCTCGCGCAGACGAATCAGCAGATCCGTGATTTGTTCGCGCACCCGCTGAATCAGCGTTTGCGCCTGCATGCGTTCAGGGCCGTAAAAGGCATTCAAGATCGTCTTAAGGCGCTTGCTATCCAATCGTGGGATTAAGCGTCCACCGTTGGCGATCGAAATACGCCCGGTTTCCTCGCTCACCACCACGCAAATCGCATCGCTGACTTCGCTCATGCCGATCGCGGCGCGGTGCCGTGTTCCCAACTTCGGCTGCTGCAAATTTCGCGCCGATGAAAGCGGCAGCACCGAAGCCGCCGCCGCGATTCTGCCTGAACGATCGATGATCGCCGCGCCGTCGTGCAGCTCGGTTTTCGGCCAGAAGATCGTCAGCAAAAGCTGTGGGCTCACATCGCTGTTCAGCGGAATGCCCGTGCGGATGTATTCCTGCAAGCTGCTGTTGCGCTCCAGCACGATCAGCGCACCGTGACGACGCTCGCTCAGGCGTTCCGCCGCTTGGCACACATCATCGATGATGCGGGCGCGCACCGTATCTGGTGCTTGCCGTGAGATCAGAAAACCCGCCCGCCCCAGCCGTTCGAGCACACGCCGCAGTTCCGGCTGAAAAATGACCGGTACGGCGATGATCAGCACCGTTAGGCCGCGTTCCAACAGCCAGCGCACCGCTACAAGGTCGAACACCGTACTGAGCAGCGCGGCGATGCCAAATAGGATCACCAGCCCACGCAGCAGCGCCATCGCCTGAGTTCCGCGTAAAAAGAAACTCAAGCCGAAGAACACGAAAGCGACCAGCAGGATATCCAGCAGGTCGCTTAGCTGCAATGTGGCGAGGGTGTACCACAAGTTCACAAACGCTGTTCTTTCCCTACGCGCACGTCATGACCGTGCGGCGCTTTCGTTGGTTTGATTACCCGCCTAACTGAGCCAGCAGTTTCTTGTAATCGTCCACATGATCCGGGTTTAACCCGATGATTGTGCGGATGGTATTGGCGGCTTCCTTATGCAGCCCGGCTTCAAGCTGAAGTTCACCGAGCGCATCCAACTGCACAATCGCGTCGTGCTTGCGATTCAACTGCTTATAGATCTGCGCCAACCGTGACCGCAGCCCCATGTCGTTCGGGTACAGCGTCACCAACTCCTCAAGGAGCTGTGTGATGCGGTTGATCTGCTTATTGCGTGCATAAATGCTCAGCAGCTTGTCCAGCCGCCGAATGGCTTCAATTTGGTTGCCCTGCCGGTAGTTCATATCGACCAGCATGCGATGCGCGCGCTCATCATCCGGGGCCAGCGCGATGATCTCTTCGTAGGTTTTCTGTGCCTTACGCAGATCCAAGCGTGACTGATCCAAGTCAGCGATCCGGTGCTTGATGTGGACGGCTTTATCGACCGCCGCACCGACACGATTCGCCAACCGTTCCGCGATCATGTACGTTTCGCGTGAAACTTCGTAGTTGCCCAACTGGTGATGCGTATCCGCGAGATCGATGTACTGATCCAGCACTTCGCTCCAGCGTTCTTCGCTTTCCAGCAGATCGATCAGGCTTTCGCGTACGCTCACGTCAAGCGGCGCAAGCTGAAGCACTTCAGTCAATATCCCGGCAGCGCGATCATTTTCGCCGCGTGCGAGGTACGTCTTGGCGATCACATTGTATTTCTGGATCGCTTGACGCAAACGGCCTTCACGCATCATGATTTCAGCCATGCGCGTGTGAATGGGCAGATAGTTGGGCGAAAACTCGACGACACGGTGCGCTTCGTCCATCGCCAGTGTAAGCTGGCCCCGGCGCAGATACCGGTCAATCGTCGCCACCGCTTCGGTGAGCTTGTCACCGCGTGCCGCCGCCAGAATATCGAGCACACCCTTCGCGCCCTGCTCCTCCATCGTCTCGGCGAGCTGGCGGCGGGTATCCGCGACGCGCTGTTTCCAGTCTTTCCCTTGCAGCAGTTCGATAAAGCGGCGGTTGATATTTGCCAGCGTTTCGTCGTTGGCTGTATTCAGCGCCGCTGTCAGTTCTTTATACGTATTGTCGAGTTCGGCAGCTTCATCCGCGTCAATCGACAAGCTGGTGTCGATCATATGCAGGCTTTGCAGCAGATACTTGCACGCCTCACGCTGACGCCCCATCTTGAAGGTCGCCAAGCCCAGCGCGTGCAGTGCGCCCGCGCCTACCTGCGGATGCCCGATAACTTCCAAAAGCGGTTTGACCGCGTCACCAGACCGGTCGCGGGTGACGAGCAGCGCGCCCAAATTCATCTTGAGTGCTGGGTGCTTCACTTTCGATTCGGCGCGTTGATAGGCCTCAATCGCGCGGTCGAATTCCTCTTGGCGCTGTGCTTCCATCGCCGCCAGCGTATCGGTCGCCCCCTCCAGCGCGTTGCCTTCCATGATGTACGTCGCCAGCAAATTAAGCGAGATCGTCATCGCTTCACCGATCGGCCCACGCGGATCGGAATCGCCGGTTTCAATCAAGGCGGCGGGACGGTTTTGGGTTGCCCGTTTTCCCGGCTTGCTGTCGCGGTCAAAACTCGTGGCGCGTGCCTGCTGCGCAGAGGCACCATCATCCGTGGGAGGCATAATATCGCCACCCGTTTCAAGCGCGCGCAGGGTATTCAACACCTGCGAATTTTTGCCATCCAATCGCAGCGCTCGCTGAGTCGCCTTGATCGCCTTATCGACATCGTTGATGCGTTTGAAGTTGAACGCCAGCGTCAGGTATTCCCGCACAGCCTTTTTCTTGTCGCCGATGCGTTCGTACGCTTGGGCCAGTTTGGCATGAATCGGAATCAAGCCGGGGGTGAGGCGTGTCGCGCGTTCCCAGTTTCCAATCGCTTTATCAAGGTCGCGCTGACCCAAATACACTTCGCTCACGTTCACGTATTGAGTCGCCGCTTCGCGCAGCCGCCCCATACGTTCCAGCACGTCCGCGCTCTTTTCAAGCGGGATCGGATCGTTGGGTGCGAGTTGGTGCGCGCGGTTGTAAACCTTCAGCGCATCTTCCAGACGTCCCATTTCCAGCAGCGCCAATCCTAAATGGATGTGCGCCTCCGGATCTTCAGGAAACTCCTGAACGGCGCGCCCATAGGAAGCGACCGCAACCATCCAATCTTGATCCCACGCCGCGTTATGCCCCGCATTCATCGCGTTTTCGTAGGCTTCACGATTTCCGGGCATCGACCCCTCACCTTCGCATCTTCTGGCTGACCGTGCTTGATACGGAAATACGATGTGCTAAGTCAGTAAGGCTGCCAATACGGCCTTCTGTGCGTGCAGGCGGTTTTCGGCCTGCTGGAAAATCACCGACTGTTTGCCATCGGCGATCTCATCTGTGATTTCCTGCCCGCGATGCGCGGGAAGACAGTGCATCACAATCGCATCACGGCTTGCGACATCCATCAGCGCAGGGTTGACCTGATACGGATGCAGCGCCCGCAGGCGGCGCTCCGTTTGATCTTCCTGCCCCATGCTTACCCATGTATCGGTATACACCACATCGGCGTTTTTGGCCGCTTCGTGTGGCGATTCGTATAAAGAGACCGTTCCACCGTTGCGCGCGCTGATCTCGGCGATCACATCAACCGATTCTTCAGGGAATTCGTACCCCTGCGGTGAAGCCAAACGGAAATGTCCGCCAAAATGAGCCACCGCCTGACCCAGCGAAAAGGCAACATTATTGCCGTCGCCCACAAACGCGACGGTGACGCCTTCCACTTTGCCAAAGCGTTCATAAATGGTCAGCACATCGGCGAGCGCTTGACAGGGATGCTGGGTATCGCTCAACCCGTTGATAACCGGAACATTTCCCCACTCCGCGAGCTGAATCAGGTGGTCATGATCGAACACCCGCGCCATAATGCCCTGCGTGAATGCAGACAACGACCGCGCCACATCAGCCACGCTTTCGCGCTTCCCCAGCCCAATTTCATCGGGGCCAAGGTTGAGCGCCATCCCGCCGAGGTGCTTCATGCCCACCTCGAACGAAACGCGTGTGCGCAGTGACGGCTTCTGAAACACCATCGCCAGCACTTTTCCGCGCAGCAGCGGCTGGTTACCGCCGTTCTTCCATTCTCGCTTTAACTCAACCGCTTGCGCGATAAGATTTCGAATCTCATCGCTAGACCATTCTGCTAGATCAATGAAATGCCGCATTGTCACTTACCCCTTTAACGTGAAGTATAACACGGCATGACGGGTTTACCATGTACTTAGCACATGAATTTAAGACCAGTGGTTGAGCGAAACTGATTCACACTTTTTCGACAGACAGCGGTATGGGAGACGGCTGCAATGGTGCTTTGATAAGGTACGCCCGATACGCCGCCCCATCGCGGAAGAAGGAAAGGCTGTGCGCATCCAAAAAGCGAAAGGTCGTCTTTCCTATTTTCACCAAATGCACCGTATAAACAGCGCCCCGCCCCTGCTTCGCGCTGAAGGTATCGATCTTCACTTTGCCTTCAATACGCCGCACCACCGGATGCTTAAGTGCCCGTGATGCGATCATCGTGATGATCGTCATCAGCACCAGCACCGCAAAGAAGAAGGCCAAGCCCCACACCACCAGCGGCGATTGTCCCCGTGCGAATCGCTCTAGCGTACCCCCCGTGCGCACAAACTCAAATCCGATGCCGCCCGCGATCAACACCGCGAAGGCAACGATGCCCCAACCAACAGACTGGCGCTGCTGGCGTGCCAACGCCGTGAGCTTCGCTTGTTGGCTCTCGGTCACATGCCCTTGACGGTTGGCCTCGACATCTTCGGGAGTGAAGTCCAATTCAAACGGGCTGCTCATACTACTGTCCTGTCAGGCTTGTATTGGCGACAAATTCCGCACTATCATAGCCATTTCGTCGAAAAGTTCACGAGAGAGTTCCTCATGAATGAACATCCATTCAAGCTTCTACTAGCATTTCTGCTCGAAATTGCGATGCTCATCTTCCTCGGCTACTGGGGATTCCAAACCCAGACCGGCATCCTTGCATGGCTGTTGGGATTGGGGCTGCCGGTTGGGGCGGCGGTGCTGTGGGGAGTGTTTCGCGTTGATAATGCACCGGGGAAGGCACTGGTGGCCGTCCCCGGCGTGGTGCGACTGCTGCTTGAGCTAGTCCTCTTGATCGGCGCGGGCGTGCTGTTTTGGGCAGCGGGTCAGCCAACCGGCGCACTGATTTACTTGGTGTTCGTTGCGATCAGCTACCTAACCATGCTCAATCGGGTGCGCTGGTTGATTGCCAACCACGACGGGCACGCCCCACTGCCCTAGCTACTCACGCTCGGCGCGTTCCTTGAGGATTCGCAGCGATTTTTCAAGCGAATTGCTCAAAAACTGGGGAGCAAACACCTTCAGAATGGACGGAAACCATCCGGCAAGCGATTCTTCGGTCTTGACCCGGGTGTTGGAGCCTTCGGCTTCAAAAGTCAATTATGGACGGCTTGCATCCCCAGTGATTTCCCCATCCAGCCGATTTTTCACGGGGCTTCCACTGTGTGCAGGGTCGAAACGATCTGCATTCCGGCAGCCTTCAGCGAAACCCGGTTCCGGCGGCCAGTGTACCCTCTAGTTTCGCGCTGGCGACATCAGGCTGCCAGTCAGCCCAACGATCAATATCAGATTGTACAGCCCAGACTTTCTCGATGGGCGCAGCGATGAGCGTCTTCTTTCTGGGCAGCAAGCGGTGCGTTGGGGTTAATCTCCATAGACAGCTCAAGTTGCTGACGAATAAAACGTCGCACAGATATAGCAAAGCCACCCAGTATTATAAAAGCCTAATGGCATCAACCCGCGATCACGCACGGGTTGGAGATCGCGCCAGTTGTGACCGTAAGAGGCATTCGCCCGCAGCGGCGCATCAGGATTCCGCCGCGCCTTCCATCACGCAATGACGACCAGCGACGCCACTTCACGCAGGTGATCGTCGGGCACTTCCAGCACCAGTTCGTCATGCACTTGCAGGATCAACCGCGTACCCAGATCACGGCGTTTCAGCTCATCATGCAAGCGGATCATCGCCCTTTTCATAATGTCTGCCGCTGTCCCTTGAATCGGCATATTGATCGCTTCGCGTTCGGCTTGCGCTTGTAAATTGCGGTTTCCGCCAAACAGTCCGGGGAACGTCCGCCGCCGCCCGAACATCGTCGTCAAATAACGCTGCGCCTTCGCCAGTTCAATCGTCCCGGTGATGTAGCGGTTGACTCCCGGCAGCCGTTCCAGATACGTCTCGATAAATTCTTTCGCCTGCTGAAGTGTCAAATCGCTGTCGCGCGCCAACCGGAACGGCCCCATTCCGTACAGGATGCCGAAATTCACACGCTTGGCGAAAATGCGCTGCGATTTCGTCACCTGATCGAGCGCGACGCCGTAGATAATCGCCGCCGTTGCCGCGTGAATGTCCTGCCCCTGTCGGAACGCATCCAACAGCGTCGGTTCTTTGCTGATGTGCGCCATGATGCGCAGTTCCACTTGGCTGTAATCGACCGAAAGGATCTTATAGCCTTCCGGTGCGATGAACGCCCCGCGTACTTCGCGCCCTTGATCCGTGCGAATCGGGATATTTTGCAGATTCGGATTGCTGCTGCTCACGCGCCCAGTCACCGTACCCGTCTGGTTGAAGTCGGTATGCACGCGCCCCGTCGCCGGGTTGATCAGGGCCGGGAGCGCATCAATATACGTCCCTTGCAGCTTGGTCAATTCGCGGTATTGCAGAATTTTCTCGATGATCGGGTGCTGCCCGCGCAGTTCTTCCAGTGTCGCGGCATCGGTCGAAAAGCCGTGTGTCGTCTTGCGCAGTCCTGCCGGTTTCAACCCCAACTTGCCGAACAGCACATCATTCAACTGCTTAGGGCTGTTGATGTTGATATGACCGTACCCGCCCGCCAGCGCTTCGATTTCATCTTGCAGTCCGGCCAGCAGTTCGGTGAAGCGCACACTCATCTCGCGTAGATACGGCACGTCCAGCAGCACGCCTGTCCGCACCATATCAGCGATGACCGGGATCAGCGGCATTTCTAAGCTGCGGAACACGTCGATCGGCAGCGGCGGGTTCGGCGTCCCCCACAGGCCATCGACGCTTGGGCGAGCGGTATAAGCCGGTTCATTGCGGCTGCCATCGCCGTTCACATCTGAAGGGATCAATTCGAGCGGCTTGCGCAGCGGTTCCACCAGTTGGCAGGTGAACACCGCATCCGCCGCTGCATAAGGCGCGGCACGTTCGATCGGCACCTGCGCCATCGTGATCTGGTTCTTGCCTTTGCCGATCAGCTCGTCGATTTCGGTCATGTGCTGGTGCAGTTTGGCCAGCGTCAGCCGCTTCAGGCCCCAATCCCCGTTCAGCGGATCGCGCAGCCATTCGGCGATCATCGTGTCGAACGTGATCGGCGTTACGTCGATTCCATGCCGCTGAAGCACCACCAGATCGTAAACGGCGTTGTGCGCCACTTTCGGGATTGCCGGATTCGTCAGCGGTGGACGCAGCGCGGTGATCACACGCTCCAGCGGAAGCTGCTGCCCCTCATGGTGACCAACCGGGATGTAATAGCCCGTCACGCCATCGATAGACAGCGAAATCCCGACGAGGTCAGCCGCCATCTTATCCTTGCTGGTCGATTCGGTATCGAAGGCGATCACCGCCGCCTGATTGAGCGTCTCCACCAGTGCATCCAGCTTTTCGGGCGTGTCTACGATCACGGTCGGCACATCGACGGCAGCAGGTTTTTCCACTTCCAGCGGAAGCGGTTCATCCATCGCGAACAGCGGAAGCTGCCCGCCTGACGGTCGCACTCCCAACCGCCCCAGTTGATTGAATAGACTGTTGAATTCCAGTTCGTGGAACAGCGCCTCAACTTCGGCGCGGTCAAACGAATGCGTCACGCAGCGCGACTTATCCAGTGTGATCGGCACATCGCGCTTGATCGTCGCCAATTTCTGACTGAGATACGCATCCTCGCGACCATCGATCAGCTTTTGCTTCACACCTTTCGCCATCAGCTCAAGGTTCGCGTAAATATTGTCGAGGGTGCCATAGGCTTGCAGGAGTTTGGTCGCCGTACCATCGCCCACCCCTTTCACGCCGGGGATGTTGTCGCTCGTATCGCCAACCAGCGCCTTGTAATCGATGAATTGGTGCGGCTCGAACGCATAACGGTCGCGGAACGCCGCCGTATCGTAGATCGCGTCCGGCACTTTCGCCTGTGGCACGAACAACCGCACGGTGATGTGATCGCTCAGCAGTTGCAGCAGATCGCGATCGCCGCTGAAAATGCGCACGTCAAGATGCTCATCTTCCGCCTGTCGGCTCACTGTGCCGATCACATCGTCGGCCTCGTACCCCGGCAGCATTAGCGTAGGAACGCTAAAAGCACGCACCATCTGCTGAATGCGACCGATCTGCTGGGCCAGCTCGTCCGGCATCTGTTCGCGGGTGCCCTTATAACCGGGATACAGTTCCTCACGCCCGCTCATCCCATCATCGAAAGCGACCGCAAGATAGTACGGTTTCTCTTTTTCGAGTAGATCCATCAGCATCCGCGTGAAGCCGAGTACCGCCGTCGTCGGCTCCCCCGCCGAAGTGGAAAACACACGTTCACGATTGGCGAAGTAATAGCGGTACGCCAGCGCGTACCCGTCCACGATATAAAACAGTGGGCGTGATACCGGGTCATAGAGCAGCCTTCATGCCTGATGAGAACACTTGAGCGATTATACCACGAGCGCATGCCAACCTGAAACCCGTCCGTAGGCGAGTTTTCGTAATGGCAGCCCCTTTTGCGCTGTCAGATGCAGTACAACACAACCAAACAAAGCGATCGCACAAGGAGAATGCCCATGACGGAGTCCCGGATCGTTTCTATTCAAGTGGGGTTGCCCGCGCAGCATGGTGCTGATCTGATTTCCGATCAGCCTTGGGAATCCGGCATCTTCAAAACAGCGGTGACCGGCAAAATTAGGCTCGACACGCTCAACCTCGCAGGTGACGGACAGCATGATTTGCAGAATCACGGCGGCAAATACCGTGCCGTGCTGGCCTACAGTGCCGATCACTATCCGATCTGGCAGCAGGAATTGAACCGGGATCTGCCATACGGCTCCTTTGGCGAAAACTTCACCGTTTCAGGTGTGGACGAGGACAGTGTGTGTTTGGGCGACATCATTCAGGTGGGTGAGGTACGACTCCGCGTTTCGCAGCCGCGCATGCCCTGCTGGAAACTGTCACGACGTGTGGGCATCAAGAAGCTATCGCACTATGTAGATGTAAAGGAATGGGGTGGCTGGTATCACGAAGTCCTGCAAACTGGCGATGTTCAGGCGGGGGAGGCCTACACCATCATCGAACGGCGTTACCCGCAGTACCCGATTCGCCGCCTGTATCGCTTGATGGTCGAACGTGAAACGACCGTGGAGGCGTATCGCGAATTGGCGAGTCTGTTTGACATCCTCACGCCAAGCTGGCGTATGCGTTATGGGGGGCTTGCTGCAAGCTACAGTGAGCAGGCCCAAAACCCTACGGATCGATAGTCAGTGCCGATGCGAAAGTAGAGGGTTTTGCCGCGTCCGCAAACGGATATCCCAAATGACATGGGGTGTAAACCGGGGTAGGGGGATCTAAATGATCTTTCAAACCAAACCACCAATGCTCACAAACCAGATCGATCCGCCGCTCAAACGCACTGCAAACAAGGATCAATCGGTCATGGTGGGGAAGTCAGCCTTCATCCCAAGTGCGGGCGGCTGCACTTGGGATAACTTTCGCATCGCTTTTTAGTGTTCAGCCTTCACCGAGTCTTAAACGCTCGATTCGCAACATCGTCCTAGTCCATACGCTCAAAGTTGATGAACTGCTGAATCTCATCTTCCTCAAGCGATCGACCGGGGGTGACCACCAGATAGCCATCCGCCCACAAATCGCGCGGCAGTTCAGGTTGGTCTTATGCGCGATTTCGGCGGAACGGCGCTTAAGATCGCGAATGATGCTAAAAGCAGGTGTTTCGCCGGGAACATCGGCATACAGGTACACATAGTCTTCGCGCGCCTGTAAATCCTGAATGCGCCAGAACTGCTCGCGAAGTTGGGTATTCATCCCGGCGGTGATGGCCTGTGAGACCGTTTCATCGATCTGCCCATTCGGATCGCGCAGCACCCACACACAGGCATACCCCATGTAAGGCCCAAGATCCGGCGGCGGTTCGATGTGAATCGGCGCAACAGGAACCGGCATACGGGCGGCGGAACCCTGTGACATGCCAATCGGCGCGGAAGGCGTAAGCGTGTCCGGCACGGCCTTGAGCGCTTCTAGCAACCGTCTCCCCTGCCGTCGAATATCCTTCAGCGGCGTTGCCCCGGCAAACACCAGCGACAGGATTAACCCATCGACTGTACGGCGTGAATACAACATGTAGTCTTTGCCGCTTGCGGGCAGCGTGATGAAACGCATGCGGGCTTCGTCGTCGTTGACATTCCAATCATCGGCGATCAGCGTGCGCAGTTCATCAACATCCTCAGGCGCCATATGCCCTGCGTAAGCCGCTAATCCGCCGCCCGCGTTCAAGTCATGGGTGAGCAGCGTGGCTTCAGCAGTGAGTTCCAGCGACACCTGCGTCAGGCTCAGCGCAAGCTGGGCCAAATACGGATTTTCGACGCTAAGGCCGTCCCCGGCAGCCGCGCGCTGGCGAGCCGCAAATTCAAACGACGAGAGGCGCTCGAATTCGGTGTTGAAGTCCTCAGTCGCGAAACGCGGCAGTGATTCTTCGGCGGCATCGACGGGAATGAACGTCGGTGTTTCGCGTTCTTCTTCCCAATTATCCGCTGCTTCATCGCGTACCTGCGGCGGCGGGAAGTTCGTCCATTCGTCGTCGCTGGACAGCACGAAGGAAGGGAATTCTTCCGCCAAGGACGGCGGTTTCTCCGCGAAATAATCAGGAATACCTTCGGGCAGCGAATCTGGCATCAGCGATTCGAACGGTGGCGGGGTTTCGAAGCTGGCATCGTCGAACCGGCCTCCCTCCCGTTCAGCAGGTTGATCCCACATCGTCTCCCAGTCTTCCGGCGATTGAACCACCGGTTCCTGCGCGGACGACATCCGTGTGGGCTGGTCAACAAACTGCTGGCTCAGGCTCATCACATCGCTAGGCCCGGGTGGCGGCATTTCTGGCAGCGTATCCGGGATTGAAGGCACAGGCGGTGATGCAGGGCGCTCCAAAAATTCCAGCGGCACAAGCGGTTTCGCATCATCCTTGCCGCGCTGTTTCTGCCGCGAACTTTCTTTGATCCACGAAGGCAGCGGGCGAATCTTAGGACGGTGTGCCGACTGCTGTCGTTCGATACTGGCGATCAAATCTTCCAGCGAGAACGCATTCAGCCAGCGGCTGGTATCCTGTGCTTCCTCAAGCACCATCTGCGCGGTGCTGATGAGGGGCGGTTCTTCCGGTAAGGTATCCGGGGGTGTGGGAGGTATATTGTCGAAATCGTAGACCACCGGCACAGACGAGTCCGACGGTTCCGAATCGGGCATCTCCGGCAGTGAAAGGGGCATCACAGGCGCGGCGGACGGTTCCACATCCTCGAAGACATTTTGCGGTGGCGGCGTTTGTTCCAGTTCATCGCCGCGCAGCACAGCCAGCACATTTCGGAACCCGCGCTCATTCACCCCAACGATCAGATCGCTGACGGTACCGCTTTCTTCGAGCGTTGGCGGCGGTGGTTCTTCGTCGGCCAACCGGTCAAATGCGCTCTGGCTAAGTGCCGCACGTTCATCTGGGAGGATCGGCCCACGTACCACAGAAGGTGTATCGGGCGCTGGCTCATCCTCAACAGGCAGCTCAGCAGGCGGCGCGCCCATGCCTCATCCGCGTTCAGCGGATCAACCGTCCCTTTCAGGATCAGATCGACATACTGCTGCTGGCGGGTGGGCGACGATTCACGCTGCTGATCAGCCCGCATCGAGTTGACAAGCTGGTTGAAATCGCTGGGTTTCAGCGGTTTGGTCATCGAAGACGGTTCGATGTGACTCAAAATTTCCTGAAACGCCGCGTCTACTTGTGCCGAGGTGGGATCGCCGCGTCAGGAACCTGCCGTACGCCCAAATTATCAGCGCTGACAACTGGCGTATCTTCGTTGAACACCATCGTCGTTGGCAGTGTGGGTTTCACAGCAGGGCGCGTTTGCGGTAGCGCAGGTGGATTCGATCGAATATCCGCGACGCCGCTTTATGCAGCACAGAATGACCGCCACCGCGCACTAAAGGGGCACGTTGATCGAGATTTTGCAGCCGCAGCAGCCATGACTTCCTCATGCTGGCGCGGAATGGCGACGATCGCAATCTGCGGTGCAGTGGTGCGCAGCACCCACCACTTGATCGACACATCCCCGGCATGCAAAATCGACGATCGCGACATCGCTGGAATTTTCGCGCAGATATTCGACCGCCGCATCGGGCAGGCTGAACGGGCGTACCTCAAAGGTGCCGGTGCGTTCCAGCGCAGCGCGGATGCTGGCCGCGAACGGAATATTTGCAGTGAGGAAGAGGACTCTCGTAACCATAGATTGATTTTAATGCCTGTTCAGCGTTCTTGGCAACTCAAGGCAACGAGGCAGAACACTCTTGCCTCGTTGCCTTTCTAATTTACGGATTCGCGTTCACGGTGACGCTGGAGATCCCCCACATTGTTCACTTCGCTGAACTCGAAACAGCATTGCTGCTGTCCGCACGCGCGGTAATCGTATAGACACCGGGGTAGTGAAGGTGATGTCCTTTTGCGGCAGGATCGTCACCGGGATTCAACCCCGCCACCACCCCAAGCTGTTCTTCCGAACCGCCCGGCTGCACAAGGATCGTGTTTGCGAACTGCCCGGTCGGGCTTTGCCCTGTGTTCGACACGGTAATCGCATAACTCGCGGTGATCGGCGTGTTCCCCGCGCCCAGCGTCACATTCTGATTGCCGACAATGCTCGCGACCACCAGATCAGACGGCCCTGAAGTTACGGTGGGCGTCGGTGGTGTTGAGGTGGGAGTTGGGGTTGGCGTCAGCGTAACCGGAAGACTGGTGAAGGTCGGCGGCGGCGGCGGCGCAGGCACGATCGGGATCAGCGCGCAGTTGCCATACACCAGCACAAACGCACCGCTCACCCATCCAAAGACGGTTCCATCGCGCACCTGCCACCATTGATTCGAGGCGATGCGTCCGATAATGGGCAGCACCGAACCGGCGGGCAGCACGCGCAGTACCGGATACGCCGTATCCGGGCCGGTGCGTTCATTGAGGTTGGTCTGCGTAACCACACGGCAGGTCGGATCATTGGGTGTGATGATGGGCACATTGGTTTGCGGCACGATGATCGGCGTTGCCGTCACCTGACTCTGATTTTCACGCACCACCAACCGAATGCGTGCCGGATCGCTGGCGATCGAAGCACGGTAAGCGATCACTTCAATCTCAATGTCGCCCGCCGCACGCGGGGTGAAGTCGAGGACGGCATTAAACGTCTGCTCGCCGCCTGCCGATTCCGATGAGACCGTTTTGACCACCTGCCCATCCGCGAAGAGCTGCGCGCGTGTTACGCCGACCGTATCCGTCGCGGTGACGCTGACCAGCACGCGGGTATTGACGATCACTTCCGAGCTGTCTTGTGGCGAAATAATCTGTACCGAGGGCTTGCCAGATTGCGCAGTTCCCGGGATTGGCTGTGAATTGGACGCAGACAGATTACACGCGCTGAGGATCATCACCAGCGCAAACATCAGCACTGAAAAGCGGGTTCGCATGTCGAATCCTTACATCACACAGCAGTGAATATCAATCATCTCTTCGCATTGTAGTGAAGTCGTGCGATTTTGACGACCCACCCTTGCCCTTTGTTCCGCCAAGAGGATGGAAATCGGAGCCTGCAAGCCGCTCCTCCAACAAAAAAACCCCCAGTTGTCTGGAGGCTTCTTTTCCCTCGAATGCGCAATGGAAAGATCGATTGGTGAGAACCACCATCCGCCAGATGGTCGGGATAGACAGCCTAAGCAATCGGCTCTTTGAAGATGACGAACCGGGACATATCGTCACCTTTGGCAATACAGGTGGTCATATCAACCTTGAATTCGCGACCACCGCTCACCCAGCGCAGACCTTCTTGCAGCAGACCCTGCCCCATGAAACAGACCGGGCGATCGATTTTCGGACGGCCCCAGCACAAAGCGCAGCGTTCCATCGTATAGATGATTTTGTCGCCGCCCTCTTCGTACACATTGGAGATTTGGTCGGAAAACTGCGAGAAGATGTTCGCCATCGCGGGGACGCCAACCTTCAGCTTCGCGTTTAGCGGAAGCACTTTGAAGGCAAGGTCGCTCACCCCGGCGAGCGCCCCAAAGGAACGCAGCCCACCCGCGAAAATCGCACGTCCAGCGCGCAGCGCCAAACCACGGCCTCCGCGCGGGCCATACATGTCTTCCAGTGCGACGTTCAGCGCAGTGAAGTCGGTGAAGTCGAACTGCTTCTCAAGATTATCCGGCGGGTAGTTATTGATAAACTGTTCGAGTTTCGCCAGATTCAGAATGGCGTTCAAGCCATTCTGCCCCATGATCTCTTCCATCGCCTCGATGGCGAGACGGGCAAATTTGTTGGGATAGTAAAAACCGCTCTTAGCAGGTGGCATTGTGCCGGCTTCCTCCCGTTGTGCGTTCGGCAATTGCCCTCAAGTCCTGAGGCGCTGACGGAGACATCAGGAAATTATCCTCAGTATACGCTGTCTGCATGAAAATTCCCAAAAAGCTTTCGCGCAGATCAGCGAATTGCTCCCACGTTCGCGTATCACCCGGCAAAAACGACCAGCGGATCGCCCATGACAGGCGATGCAGTCGAACCGGGCAAACGTCCCTGCATACTCCACGGACCTGTCCATACCACTTCAAGATCCGCCAGCTTTCCGCGCCAATCGCGTCCGCTGTCTTCGAAGAACACCAGTTTGTTCTGCGGCGTGCGACCACGCCACTTCCCTTTAACCTGATCTTCCACCAGCACTTGCACGGTACGTCCTAACCATGCGGCATTGATTTCCGCCGAGACCTGCGCGTGCTGGTCTTCCAACGCATCGGAACGACGTTTCTTCTCGTCTTCCGGCACATCATCCGGCATCCGCCGCTCGCTGACCGTACCTACTCTTGGACTGTAGCGCGCAATGTGGATTTTATCCAGTTTTAGTTCAGCCAGCAGGTCGTACGTGTGCTGGAACTGTTCATCCGTTTCGCCACAGAACCCAACAATAATATCGGTATTGATCGCTACATCGGGAATGCGTGCCCGAATCCGCTCGATCAACCGGCGGTACTGATCCACCGTGTAACCGCGCTTCATGTTTTCGAGAACCACATCATCACCCGCCTGCACCGGCACTTCGATGTGCGGCATCACGCGCGGCAGTTCCGCGACCGTATCCAGCAGCTTATCCGTCATCCAATTCGGATGGCTCGTCAAGAAGCGGATGCGCTCCAACCCGGTTTCTTCAGCGGTGCTGTGAATCACCCGCAGCAGATCGGCTAAATCAGGCCCATCAGGAATATCTTTCCCGTAGCGATCGACAATCTGACCAAGCAGTGTGATCTCTTTGACGCCTTGCAGCGCGAGGCTTCTGACATGGCCGACGATCTCACCGACACTGCGACTGCGCTCAACACCCCGCCGGAACGGGATGATGCAGAACGAGCAGGCATGCGAACAGCCATACACGATCGGCACATGCGCGGTGATCAGATTATGCTGCTCATGCGCAGGGAGAAGCAGTTCACCATCTTGCAGTTGATCGCGCCGGGAGCGTTCGCCCGCTTCCAAGGCGCGCAGTTCTGCTTCCGTCATCCGTTCGCGCAGAAAATCGACCATCGGCTGCGGTTCGGACGGCGGCAAAAACACATCCACATACGGCAGCTTTTTGCGCAACCGCAGCGGATCGCGCACACCCACCATGCAGCCCATCACGCCGATCACGGTTTCAGGCTGCGCTTTCTTCAACTGTGCCAGCAGCCCTAACCGCCCCATCGCGCGATCTTCAGCGCTTTGCCGCACCACACACGTATTGACGACATGGATTTCCGCGTCGTCGGGGTTTTGCGCGGCGTGGTGCCCCATCCGCTCCAGCTCCGAGGCAAGCTGCTGCGAGTCGGCGGTATTCATTTGACATCCGAACGTCCAGATGTAGTACTGCGACATATGCTTACCCGGAACAACTTAAGGATGGATGTATTTTACTGACAACCTGCCGCACACGTCAATTGGATTGCCTTAATGCTTGCCCGCTGTACTTTCCAGCGACGTGACCAGCAGCCCTAGATCGATGAATCGCATGGGACGGCTTGTAATCGAATTGCCCCAAACGTGGAACCACCCGATTCGCCGCAGGGCACTCGAAAGGCGATCGTGTTGGCTTCCCACGTGATCACATCGGTCACATCCCGTTGAAACGGGCACTGCTCAATAACAGCTAAGTGGACATCGTTGAGGTAAAGCTGCGTGTTCGGCGGTGCGGCCTCAATATGCAGCACATAGTTCACGCACGCCTCGGTGATTTCCAGCCCAAACGATTTATGCACCCATGCTGAATCAGAGTAGTTTTTGGGCCGCCACCCATGCAGGTCGGCAATAGGCGCGGAGCTGGTCGGGCTGGATGGCTCAAGATAGTCGCACATCCAGTCAACATTGAGGGGGAAAGTGGGGTATTGGCTCATGTGGCAGATTATAGTCTGACCCAAGCCTATGTTTCTAGAGCGTTCGGTATAGTAACACGCGAAAAGAAAACTGATAAAAAAGAGTCAACGCAAAGATGCCAAGACGCAAAGAAAGAATTTTCCTTTGCGCCTTTCACCCTTAGCGTCTTTGCGTTAAGTTTTTCGTTTACCGCAGAATCTTATCGACGAACCCGTGCTCGACCGCGCGCTCGGCATCCAGCCAATAATCATGCGTCAGCATCGAGCGCACTTCATCGGCGCTGACATGTGAACGCTGCGAATAGAATTCGACCAACCGCTCCATCGCCTTGCTTTGCAGCGTCATTTCGTCCTTGAACTGCTCGTGCGTCCCCCACATCAGCGTCGAAAGCTGGTGGATGAGCACAAAACTGTTCGGCAGGATATACCGTTTCGCCGCACTCATCGCGATCAAGGTGGCGGCGCTGGCGCAGATGCCTTCCACCACCGAAATCAGTGGCGACTTGACCAGCGCGAGTTGATCGGCAATGCTGAACCCGGCGAACAAGCTGCCACCGTACGAGTGAACGTGCAGCCAAATCGGTGTCAGCGGGACTTCATCCATTTCATGGGTGAGATGCTGCGTGCGCAGTTCTTTGTCCAGCTTGTGCACCGTACGCATCAATTTCAAGCCGGTATCGGCGTCGATGTCGGCATAGAAGTAGATGTGATTATCGATCACATCGATCGTTTTTCGTTCGGAACCGTCGTCATCAGCGCCGAGTGCAGTCCACCCGCCGAGGGAGCGTGGGGTTTCTTCGACGCGTTTACGGGCGAGTTCATAGCGAGAAGTCCACATCGTTGGCTCCTAGTGCGCTCATGGAGCGCTTTCCCTTACGTCTATCTTAATCCAATGTCAAGCCTTTCTGACGGAAGATTCCATCCGAATTTTCGAATACAGCCTTCCTAAAGACGCTGATACGGCCCCAGCCAGATACCCCGCTGCGTCATCATGATCATTTGCCTTTCAATGTCAGTTTACGCGTTGGTTCATAGTCGCTTATACAGCATAAAGACATTTTGACGGCTCATCAAGGGTGATGAAAGGTAATAATCACTCGCAGATTGGGGGGGTTATCAAATCGCGGAGATCACAGTGCGGCCAGCCGCCTCGGCGAAGGGTGATTGCGCATTCGATTCTGTTCGTTATAGTGAATGTACCCGCATACCAGCGTCAGGATGGCACATGCGCCCTACCCTATTGTTCTACAATCCCATTAGTACCTCGCCCGGTAAACAGCGGCTTCCATTATCGCTGCTGGCGATTGCCGCCGTTGTAGCGGACGACTACGCCCTTGAATTCATCGACGGCAACCTCACGGCGGATCCCGCCCAGATGATCATCGAGCGTGCCCGCGCGACCGGTGCGAAACTGCTCGCCGTGACGGTGATGGCCGGGCCGCAGCTTCAGCAAGCCGTTCCCGTCTGCAAACGAGTCAAAGCCGAACTCCCCGATCTGACCATCCTCTGGGGTGGCTACTTCCCCACCCAGCACAGTGATGTGGTTCTCAACAGCGGCTATGTCGATTATGTCATTCAGGGGCAAGGCGAAGCGCCTTTTCGTCAGTTCGTGGATGCACTTCATCGCGGCGGCGCGCTTCATGAAACCCTTTCGCTGGCTTATAAGGATTCGCACGGCATTCACATCAACACACGCGCGCCTTTTGTCCAGCTCGATAATCTCCCCTTCTATCCGTATGACCACATCGACATGAAGCGCTACCTCGGCAAAAGCTATCTCGGCAGTCGTGTGCTCTCGCATCACACGAGCTTCGGCTGCCCGTTCGCGTGCAGTTTTTGCGCCGTTGTCGCCATGTCTAAACAGCGCTGGTTAAGCGAAAGTGCTCGTCGTGTCGGTGACATCGTCACCCGCTTACACCATGATTATGCGATTGACGGGCTGGAATTCACCGACATGGATTTCTTCGTCAATGAAGCGCGCACCGCCGAAATTGCTGAACGCATCACGCCGCTTGGCATCAACTGGTGGGCGTTGGGCCGCATCGATACCTTGATGAGCTATGACGATTCGACGTTCGAGAAAATCAAGCGCAGCGGTGCCAAAATGATCTTCATGGGCGCCGAAAGCGGCGATGACGAAACCCTGAAATTGATGAACAAAGGCGGTAAAAGCGGCACCGAGCAAACCCTCGCCATTGTCGAACGGATGAAACACTTCGGCATCGTGCCGGAACTCTCGTTCGTGCTCGGCAACCCGCCTGATCCTGAAGCCGACATGGAAAAAACGCTGCGTTTCATCCGTAAGATCAAACAGATCAACCCGGCTACCGAGCTGATCCTCTACATCTACACACCTGTGCCGCAGGACGGAAGCGCCCTCTACGAAGAAACCAAAGCACACGGTTTCCACTTCCCTGAAACCCTCGACGGTTGGGTCAGCGCCGAATGGGGATCGTTCGCCCTCCGACGTGATCCCGGAACACCGTGGTTCAAGGACAAGATTCGCCGCCGCGTGCGCGACTTCGAAGCCGTGATCAATGCCTACTACCCCACCGTCACTGATATGCGCCTGCAAGGGACGATGCGCAAGATGCTCAAAGGGTTGTCCGGTTGGCGCTACGAGCGCCAGTGGTACGACTATCCGTACGAACTCAAAGTGCTTCAGCGCATGATTCACTATCGCCGTCCCGAGACGACAGGATTTTAAGCATGTTGAAACTTATCATCCCCGGTTTGTACACCTTCACCGGCATGATTGCGGGCCGCGTCTACTTGATTGATGATGCGAATGGCGGCGGTTGTTCGATCGTGGATGCCAGCATCACACCAAGCGGCGCAAGCATCCTGAAACAGATCCGCGCTAGTGGACGCCAATTGAGCGACGTGAAGCGCATCCTCATCACCCATGCGCACCCAGATCATATTGGTGCGCTCCCCCTACTGGCGAAGGAAACCGGCGCAGAGGTGATCGCGCACGAACTGGAAGCGCCCGTGATTCGCGGCGAACGCGAAATCCCACGCAGTGATCCAGCAAAGCTTGAAGGCATACAAAAGCTGTTCCGTCCGCCGAAAACCATTCCAAAGCCTTCACCTGTACACCGCACCGTGGTTGAAGGCGATCTCATCGACGGGCCGCTCGGCAGCCTACAAGTCCTGCACACCCCCGGTCATGCGCCGGGGCATATCTCCTTCTGGCAGGCAGAAAAACGGGTGCTCATTACTGGCGATGTCGTCATGCACTTTCGAGGGATTCGTACGCTGCCGCGAGGGTTGTTTGTCGATTACGAGCAGAACAAAGCCGCCATCAAGCGCATCGCGGCACTGCCTATTGAAGTCGCTTGTTTCGGTCACGGTGAGCCCATCATCCATGATGCTGCCACACCGATTCGAGCCTATGCAGCGGCTATTGGAATCTAAATCCGTCGTGTCTGCGTAGGTGCGCTGACAACCCGTAAACCCGTGAGCTTGCTTATTGCAGTCTGTAAGGTCGATAGAGTATACTGATTCGACTTGTTCATTCCATCACAAGCTCTACATTTGAGGGGAAATGCCCATGATCGGCAAGCCGATCCGCTATGGTCTTGTTCTGTTAAGCATCAGCGCGGCGTTGTTCGCGTCCGCGTGCGGTTCCGTCGCGACGCCCGAATGGGCAGCCGATGCGCAAGCGACTCGCACCCTGCTTGCCGCGACGGCAGCACAGCAAACGGCCAATGCGCCAACCGCCACCGCTACGAATACACCGGAACCGACGGCCACCGCTGTGCCGCCGACCGCAGCACCAACGAATACGTCCGAGGCAACCGCAACCAGCGTTCCGGCCACCGAAACCACCGTTCCGACCGCCGAAGCGACTGAAGCAGCGGCGAGCGGCGGCACGGCAGATAGTGCAGCCTTTGCCGACGCAGTCGCGGATGCCGATCCGGCTGCGGGTCAAGCGGCCTTCCAACTTACCCGTACCATGCCGGATAATTCTCAATGGGCGTGTTCGCAGTGCCACTCCGTAACGGCGGATCAACTGCGTATCATTGGCCCCGGTCTGTGGAATGTCTCCGTGCGTGCGTTAGAGCGTCCCGGGTATGCCTCGGCCATCGACTACATTCACGAGTCGATCATCAACCCGCAGGCATTCATTGTGCCGCCCGACAGCAACGGCGTCCCCTTCCCCGAAAACCTGATGCCGCAGCACTACAGCGATCCGACCATCATGCCGCCGGAAGACTTGGCGAACATCGTCGCTTATCTGCTTACGCTGCACGACTAAGCGTCCATCTACTGACTCGTAAGGGCGCGCCGTCACTCATGGCGCGCCCTTTCTATTTGCACTGGTGCGGGGCATCAAAGCACTAAAATGCTGCACGAAATGAAATAGACATCCCGTGCTTTGCCTACGTCAGCTTGATCGTCTCTTCACCGACTCCATCATCCATATCCATGATGGGCGGAAGTTCATGCCCGTTCCCAGAGGCAGCACTGCCCTCCACAATTGGCAGGGTGAAATACACGGCTGTCCCCACATTGAGCGAACTTTTGATCGTGATCATCCCGTTGTACGACTCGATGATCTCCTTGGCAACCGTCAGCCCTTGCCCGGAACCGGGCACCCGGATCGCTCGCCCGCCGCTGGTCGTCGGGTTTCCCCGGAAGAAGCGTGTGAACACATGCGGCAGTTCGTCCGGGCTAATGCCCACACCGGTGTCGCGGATGCGCAGTCGCGCCATCCCCTTGTCCTCACCTTTGACTTCTAACTGAATTTTGCCACCGGGCGGCGTGTACTTGATCGCATTGTCAATCAGGTTGCCGATCGCCCAGCGCAGACGCCGCTCATCACCGATCACCGTCAAACCAGCGTGATCGATATGAATGTCAAGTTCAAGGTTGGCAGCGGTCGCGGTACTGCGCCATTCGTTCACCAGCGCGTACATCAAGCGGTCAAGGTTCAGGGGACGGTCGACGCGTGACGTGCTGCGGGTATTGGTCGCCGTCAGCTCACGCATCTCAACCAGCATCTTTTGCAGGGCCACCGCATTCCGCTGGATTTCGCGTGTGAACTCCGCCATCCCCTGCCCTGCCTCCTGCGCTGAGCGACGGGTACGCTGCTCCAGTGGGTTGCTAATTTCCTCGGTGATGCGACCCAGCAGCATTTCGCGGGCTTTCTCGCGGCGCGCTTCGTCGGTCACATCCCGCAGCACAAACACCGTTCCCACCCGTTGATTATTCAGCGAGGTGATAGCCGCCGCCTGCACACTCACCGTCCGGTGAGTCTGTTCGTCAGGCGATTGCAAATCGACACGGCGCGGTTCACCTAGCGCGAATAAACCGGGGGCCAGCGCGGGGCCAAGCGTATCGGTGACGACCTGCGTCAGCGCTTCCAAACGCCCATCTTCGACGGCATTCCGCAGCACACTCGGCAAATCGAGCAGGTTTTTGGCCGTCTCATTCAGGAATACGACTTGCCCACTCAAATCCTGCACAATGACACCATCGTGCAGCGCTTCTAGCACGCTGGTCAGGTGAGCAATCTCACGGCGTTGGCGGCGCAGTGTGACTCGAAGCTCATCATGCCGCTCCTGTACCGCATCGGCATAGGCATCAAGGGCATTCCCCATCCGGCTGACTTCATCGGTTGGTCGCATAAGCGTGCGCGCCGTCATATCCCCGGCGGCGAGTGCTTGTGCGACCCGCGTTACCCGGTTCACACGGCTCATCAACCAATTCACCATGATGACAACCGTGATCACGACCCCCGCGGCAATACTGGATAAAACCAGACCGGTCAACTGTGCAAGAGGCGGCGCATTCCCCCCTTGCAGCGACGTTTGGCTGACGAGTGCGTATACAAGAACGATGATCATCACCAGTGCAAGCGCCAATATGGGCAGCACCAAGCGCCAGCGCAGAGATAACAAACGATTTGGGGATTGCTCTGCCATCATCCGACTTTCCTACGAATAAGCGGTTAGGATAACCGATGTTGCTCTATAAGGTTCAGTTTATCATTAACGTAGGATACGCGCCTTTTCATACAAGGTTTACGCGACTTTATTCCCGCTTCACAATCCTCCGGTACCCTTGAACAATCCACCGGATTTCCTATCGTGAGGTGAGAACATGCAGATTTCTCGGCGGCAAACCAAAAGCGTGGTACTCGATGGGCGTGCTGACTTGCATATGCACACGACGGTCAGCGATGGCATCGCATCTGTACAAGAAATGCTCGCACATGTGGCAGAGCGCGGCACCCTAGATGTGCTGGCAATCACCGATCACGATCGGCTCGATGCAAGTCTCTGGGCCTATGCCCATCGCGATCAATATCCGTTTGAGATTATTCCCGGATTAGAAGTTACAAGCCGTGATGGGCACCTCCTCGCCCTATGGTGTACCGAAATGGTGCCAAAAGGCATGTCATTGAGGGAAACGTGCGCCGCGATTCACGAGCAAAACGGGCTGGCGATCATCGCGCATCCGTTTGAACCCACCATCGCCCCGGCAGCCTCATGGCGATACTTCTGGCATCCAAAGGTGTTAGTAGAGTCGGGCGTGGACGCTGTGGAAGTGTTCAATGCAGGCGCATTCACACCGGGTAGTAACTGGTTGGCGGCATGTGTGTTCAGAAACCTCTCGCTGCCGATCGTCGGGAACAGCGACGCACACATGCCCGCCAGCATTGGCACCGGCATCACACGATTCGTAGGCAGAACGGCTGATGATCTGCGCACGTCTATTGCACAGGGATTAACCGCCGCCGAGGGTAAACCATGGGGACTCACCGTCTATTTGAAGCTCTCACGCATTATGATTCCAAAGAAGCTGAACGGATCTTTGGTAACGAATGCGCAATCAACCCGCCCGACCCTAACGTAGCACTGGCACCAGTCAAACGGGTCGCGATTTTTGCGGAAGCCTTTTTACCGAAGGTAGACGGTGTCTCAAAGACCGCCTACCTCACACTGCGTTACCTTGAACAAACCGGGCGCGATGTCATCGTCTTCGCGCCTGACATCGCCCCAAGCTCAGTCAGCCAAAGCGACGTGATTGCGCTGCCTTCGCTTGGGTTTCCGCAGGCCCCCGAAACACGCATGGCACTTCCGCACCCGCTCGTCGTGCAAAAGCTCAACGAATTCAAACCGGACATGATCCATTTATTCAGTCCGGCGGTGCTGTCCGTCAGTGGGATGCTGTACGGACGGCAGAATCGCATTCCGGTCATCGCCAATTACCAGACGGATCTCCCTAACTACGCCAACGCCTACGGGATGCCCTTCTTACACGATATGGTGCGAGATTGGCTGCGTTACATCCACAATGGCAGTCACTTGACGCTGGTTCCAACAAATTGGACGATGCGCAAACTGCGCGAACAGGGTTATCATCGTTTGCGAAAATGGGGACGCGGAGTCAACAGTTTGCGCTTTAACCCCGGTCGCCGCAGTGAAGCCATGCGTGCGCGCCTGTTGAACGGGCGCGATCCGAATTCCCTGCTGTGCATTTACGTGGGGCGGTTGGCGAACGAAAAGCGTGTCGATCTGCTGCTCGAAGTCGCGCGGACTCCCGGTGTCGCACTCACCATCATTGGCGATGGCATGATGCGCGCCGAACTCGAAGCCCTATTTGAAGGCACAGGTACATATTTCACCGGCTATCTGCTCGGTGACGATCTCGGCGATGCCTACGCCAGCGCGGATGTATTCATGTTCACGGGCGCGTTTGAAACATTCGGTCAGGTGGTACAGGAAGCCTTAGCTTCCGGCCTCCCCTCGGTGATCATCAATCAAGGGGGAATCACCGATCTGGTACAGGACGGGTTCAACGGTTTCCAATGTCCCGACGATCCTGAAGCATTCGCCGCCGCCGCACGTACCCTCCGCGACAATCCCGAACTGCGTGAAGCAATGGCGCTCAACGCGCAGCGGGTAGCGGAGAATCATTGGGAGTACGTGCTTCAGCAGCTTGAAACGCATTACGACGAAGCGGTGCAGATCAATGGCCGCTATCAGCAGATTTTCCCGCCCATCGGGACACGATTCCAGCAGTTCTTAGCACGCTTCAACCAAGTCAGGAAAATCGATGAGTACGCGCAAAACAGTCGCCTTGATCGCGCACGACAACAAGAAAGATGAGATGGTCGCCTTCGCCAAAGCACATGCCGATGTACTGTCGCGCTATGAGCTAATCGCCACCGGAACGACCGGTCAGCGCGTCGCAGACGCGACAGGGCTAACGGTGACACGGATGCTTTCCGGCCCCATCGGGGGTGACGCGCAGATCGCCGCGAAAGTGGCGGAAGGTGAAATCGAAGCGGTGTTCTTCTTCATCGACCCGCTCGGCGCACACCCCCACGACCCGGACATCAACTCGCTGCTGCGCATCTGCAACGTGCATAATGTGCCGCTGGCGTCCAATCCCGCGACGGCGAGCTATATCATTTCAGGCAAAGCCCTCTAGGTTCACAATGGGCGTAGAGGTTGCTGCCGCTCTGTTTGTGTGGCTTGGCAGGCGATGGGATTGCGCGGCTATTCCACCGGAGGAAAATCAATAAACGCTGGCGGGATGGCGTCGGCTAAATAATGCTGATCTTCAGGGTGATAAAACACAATCCCGGCGCGGTGCGCGTCACCGGAGCGAATCGTTAGGATCACGTTATCTCCAGAATGTCGATCCGCGACTTTTTCGGCCAGCAATCGGTTGATTGTCATGTGGACATATTGGCGGCTCTGTGCGCGCAGCCCATCACGGCGAATACCCGCCAAAGCAGCCGTCGTCGTCCCGTGATAGAGCGTTTCAGGCGGTTCAGCGGACGTGTACTCAATCGGGCGCACATCGCTGTGCCCATACATGGCGCGGATCTGCCGACCGCGTATTTCATAGCGCTTCTTGCCATCTTGATCGCCAGCGACCACCTTCAACAGATCGACGTAGGTGAAGCGTCCCGGGTAGCGCTTCTGCACCTGTTCCCACACGCGATCAGTTTCAGTGAAGCCCTCCGCATCCAGCGTCAACCCGAATTTTTCCGGCTGGTGGCGCAGCATCACCGCCAAAAACTTGGACAGCTTCACAAGATCGACCACCGCGCTTACCCCCGGTGTTGAGCGCGGCGGGCGGCCAACCCCAGAATGGCATCGGCAAGCCCAGCTTGCACGAAAGCGAAAATCATCAGCGCTAAGCCGATCAAAATACCGTAGGGAACAATTGCCCACACTTCGCCAAAGCGCCCCAAGTACAGGAACGCCAATCCCCAATCGCCAACTGCCGCAAAAGCGAACAGAAGCACCCACGATACCCCGCTGCTGAGGTCTAGCCCACCGCCGAGATAGGTCGAGGCCGCCAGCAGCAGCGCCCCCACCACAATGACCCGCACGAGGATGAACATCACCTGTATAAGCACGCTGTAGACGCGCTGCTGCACATGCGATGACACCAGCAGTCCAAGCGATGCATCCAGTCCCACCCCGGTGAACGGCAGCAGCAAACCCGCCGTCATCATGAACGACAGCAGCAGCACCGCCAACACTAGCGGAACATCCGGCGTGATGCCGACGATGAACAAATCAAGGTGGCGACCTTGGAACGAGGTCAGGTCGTAGAGCATGAGTCCGAGCAGCACAATACGCAGCAGCGTGATTCCGCCGAGCAGTCCACGCATCCGGTAGAACACGGTCGCCCAGCGTGCGCGCAGGGTCAGTTCAGCACCTTTTTCGGTCGCACGCAAATGATCCCACGTCCCCGACCGCTGTTGCTGCCCCACCGTCTCGACCGTGAGTAAAAACGCGGCGATCCGCGCGACCAACTGCACGATGATCAGCGGGTAATACAGCAGCGCGTTCGTCGATTCAACAATATTCTGTCCAGCAGCGTGCGTACCGACACCGGTCGCCGTGAGGACACCGATCAGCGCCAATACCGCAATCAAGCCGATGATCATGAAGGCGCGTGTATAACGCACCTGCCAGCGGGGGCGCCCGCCACGCTGCCCTAGTTCATGCCGCAAAATCGGATGAGTAGGGCGCGCCCAAGTAGGCAGTTGTCCGGTCAGCCGCTGGATCATCACTCGTCTCCCATTAAATCGCCGATGTAGGTATCCATTTTCACCAGTACAGAGCGCCACTGATTTTCAGGGATCAGCACCGTTTCATCATATCGAATATAGTGAATGAGCGTCTCTGGGACAACCCCTAGCAGTTCATTGACCGCCGCCGCATAAACGCCCACTTGAAGCGCATAACGGCGGGCATGCACATCCATGAAATCCCGTGTGCGCCGCTCTGGTGGAAAAGCATTGGTCTTGTAATCGATAATCGCCCATGAGCCATCACGCCGTTGGAACAGCACATCCATCACGCCCTGAATCAGGCGGCGTTCAGATTTGAAAACGAACGGCAGTTCACGATACACCTGCACCGCCTCGCGGAGCATTTGCTGCACATCACTGTTTGCAACTTTGCGCAGCAGCGCCAGCGATTCGCGTACCGTCGCCTCGCACTCATCATCGTCAACAATGCCATTTTCCCATGCAAGACTTCGTATGAGGCCTTTAAGAACAGATTGCTCGGCGTACAAATCACCGACACGCAGCACTTCATGGACGATTTCGCCAATACGCCGCCGGAAAGCGCGATCCCCGCGATCACTGACGGTTTGAATATGCCCCGGTGCCTGAAATAACACACTGCGCCGCCAACGATCCGCGAAAATCGGACGATCCGCCGCCGGAAACGCATGCATCGCCGCCCCCAGATCAGAAATCTGCGTGGCGGTCATCGTGCGGGCAGGCGCATCACGATCGCGGGACACCGCATGAACAAGCGGCGGCACGACAGGCTCGGCATCACTTTCCCATGCTGTGACGAATGCTTCATCGACGCCTTCTATATCGTCCGGGCTAAAGGCGGGTAAAAGAAGGTGAGTCTTTCCACACGGGGTGTCAAGAACGCTGCCATCGCTCCATGCGAAATCGTTCAAAGCAAACGCGTCGATCAACCAGCTCAAACATCCGGTCGATCGCCATCCCCCTTTTTTGTTCTCGCTCACCTGCCCACTGAAGAGCAGATAATCCTGTGCGCGTGTGGCAGCCACATACAGCAGGCGGCGCCGTTCCGCGTTTTCCCGCAGCGATCGGTTTTGATCTGCGCGGCGAAGCGCGAATGGCGTGTGATCTTCCTGAGCATTTTCGCTTAGGCCGCAGACCAGCCCATAAACCGGATCCCATGTCACCGGGAGCGTCTCAGGGTGGCTAAAGCGATACGACTGATCGACCAGCACGACCAGAGGAAATTCGAGACCTTTACTCTTATGCACCGTCATCAACTGGATCGCGCCTTCCACATCCAGCGTGACTTCACCCTCACGGATTTCGCTTTCGCTCAAATCGCTGAGGTAGCGAGCAAACGAACCTAGCGAGATTTTGCCGCTCGTCGCCGCCTTATCGAGCAGTTTCTCAACATTTCCACGCCGCCGCGCACCATCAGGCAGTCCCGTGAGAATCGCCATATAACCCGTCTGATTCATGGCCGTTTGCAGCAGTTCGTGGATCGTCACACGTCCCACGCGGCGATGCAGATCAGTGAGGCAGGCCCACGCGAACGCGACCATACTGCCTTCTTCCGCCGGGACAAAGCTGGCATCCGCAGCCGCTAAGCCGAGCGCATCCCACAGCGGAATTGGCTTCCCGGTACTGGGATCACCGATCAACCGCAGCGCCATCAGCGCGTCATCGCTCAACGAGAACATCGGAGACCGCAGCGCCGCCGCCAGCGAGAGATCGTCAGAAGGATTGTGCAGCGCGCGCAGCAAATTGAGCACATCCCACACTTCTTGACGATCGTAGTAGCCTCGTCCGGCAACGGTCACATAGGGAAGTCCGGCACTCTTCAGCGCGGCTTCGTAGATGGATGCATGCGTCATCGCCTGAAACAGCAGCGCTACATCGCCATAGGTGATACGGCGATGGGTGTGGCGCTCACGATCGTAAATCATCCAGCCTTCGACCTCGACGATCGTGCGCAGACGTTCGGCCAGTGCCCGCGCTTCCCATCGCCGCGCCCCATTCACTTCAGAGGCGGTTTCCTCGTCTTCACTGATCTGATTTTTATCGAGCAGCATGAACGCGACCGGCGGGCGCTTTTCGGGAGCCTTGCGCACGGCGCTCATCGCATCGTAGCCGACATGATAGACCGACTCGCGCGTGAGGATCTGCGAAAACAGCGCATTAAACCCATCGACCAGCAGTTGATGGGTACGGAATGACTGGGTCATCACCACTTCGCGCCACGCGTCCTGCCTCGATTGTTCAACCCGCAGCGCTTCAAACACCCCAACATCCGCACCGCGAAACGCGTAAATGCTCTGCTTGGGATCGCCGACGACGAAAATCGATCCACCCTGCGCGGGATCAGCCAACGCCGTGACAATTTGCCACTGGGCCGCATTCGTATCCTGAAACTCATCGACCATGATGTGCTTGAATTCGGCACCCCGGTAGCGTGCCCGTACCGACTCAAACTGAAGCAGCAGATCCCGTGTGCATATTTCCAGATCGTTGAAATCCAATGCACTCTGCGCCTGTTTCGCCTGCGCGTAGGTGGTTCGCGCCGCCGTGATCAGCGCTGTCCAATGCGGAATCATACGCGCTGCGCGATCATCGGATTCATTGGGCGGATCGCCAATCGCCTCCAGCACACCGTGTGCCGTTTCGCGAATTAACTTCAAGCGCTCTTTGACGTCGCTTAGCGCTTCTTTACCACCCCATGCTGACGCGGCCCCCACATTGACGACAATGCCCTTCTCCATGCGGCGGAGTGCTTCGACACATGGCTCCAGATCGGCAGCGCTGCGCAGGGTATCACACCACGACTGCATACTCAGCCAAACATCGGATAGGCGATCACCCTCTGGCACAGGGAACGGCGTCGGGTTATCCACCCATGCCCAAAAATCGCCGTTCTCGCGCAGCCAGCGCACCCAGTCACCCGCTTCTTGTACCCATACGGCGCGCCAATACCCGGCAGGGTCCCGCAGCATTCGCTCATCAGTCGTCATAAGATCGCTGGTGGCGGTATAGCGCATCAGCACATCGCGGATCGCCCGCACCTGATATTCGTCAAACAGCACCAGTGCGGGATCGCCATTCAAGGCACACTGTCTCAGCGTGTCATCAACCGCATCTTCAAGCAAAATCGCCGCACCAACTTCATCCAGCACGATGAAATCCGGGTCGAGTCCGGCTTCAGCGGCATTGGCCCGCAAAATCGACGCGCACAGCGCATGGATCGTACCGATGCGCGCGCTGTCCATCGCGGTCAGATGGCGCGTCCAGCGGGCGCGCGTTTCAGGATCATCGGCGGCAGCGGCTTGGGCACGCTTTTCAAGCTCTTTGCGCACACGGCTGCGCATTTCGCTGGCGGCCTTCTGAGTGAAGGTGATCGCGACCAGCGCATTTAACGGCCAATCGGGGTGCTGTTCCAGCAGATACAAAAAACGTTCGACCAGCACGAACGTCTTGCCCGATCCTGCACCTGCGACGACGATCAAATTGCGATCGGTGGTCTGAATGGCAGCACGCTGCGCATCGCTGTAGGGTTTTTCGCTCATAGAGGCAGCCGTTTGTTCCGGTGAATAATCGCCATCCGGCAGAATTGATGATAATCACACGAATGCGCGCAGCGTCCACCGTCTACCTTGCTGGCGCGCACGGCGAAATTCCCGTGCCGCCCCGCCTGAAGGTGCGCCGCGAGATGAGCCATCCCGTGATCGATCACAGCGGCGTCTTCCGGCATGCGCACATCGATCAAGCCGCTGGTTTTCTGGTTGGTGATATGCACAAACGCGCCCCCGGCAGCCATCATATGATCTTCAGCCGCCATGGCTTCTGCCATGCGCACATACAGCATCATCTGGAAGTTACGCCCGCGCTCGATCTCATCCTTATCAATGCGCGTCGTTCCGGTCTTGTAATCGATCACGATCAGGCGATCGTTTCCATCACCATTCGACAAGCGGTCAATCCGGTCGATCCGTCCATTCACACGGATCTGTTCGCTGCCAATGTCCAGCACGCCCATCCCGCGCGCACCGCCAAATGGGGTTTCAAGGCGGTACGGCGATCGTTCGCCGCCACTGAATTTTTCGCTTAGTTTCAGCGCATCGGTGAAATCGGCGGCCATCAGCTTGCGCACCCGGCGCACAATCGCCACGCGTTCCTGATCCCACAACGGTGAGCGGCGGAAGCGGAAGCGTTCCGGTGCAGTGCGTAAGCGTTTGGTGGCTTCATCATCCAGTATGCGCAGCGCCCCATCAAGGCTGTCCGCATCGATTACGGTGATACGCTTGTAGACCGATTCCAGCAAGTCATGGACGACATTGCCAAATTGGAGGGCATCCATCCCTTCGGCGGGTTCTTTAAGCGGCTCCAAACGCAAAATACGCCGCGAATAGAATCGGAACGGGCAGGTACCATAATCGGTGAGCTGAGAGGCACTCCAAATCCGGTTGGGGTTAAGCAGCTCCGCCACCCGGTCACGGACTGAACGATCGTAAAGCACACCGGTATAGTGATCATGGGCGATATTGCGCGCCATTCGCCGGGCTTCTACACGCATACCCGCCTGCCGCTGCATCCATCTGACCGGGTGCGCAGCGCGTATCCACGCCGCTGTCTCCGGGGAGGTAACCCCGGCGATTTCGGCTTCAGAAACCGAAGCCGCCTCCTCCGAATCGACAATTTGCCCCGGTTTAATGCGTTTTTGAGCGGCATTCGGCAAAACAGCGAGCACTGCCCGCCACAGATGGCTTTCAAGGAGCGGCGCACCGTCTTTGACCGTGTAGCGGCTTAAGGTGAGCGACTCGCCCGCCAGATTGATCAATTCGTAGAATAAACCGTCTTCGTCGGCACGTTCCGCCGAAGTTGCCAAGGGAGCACCGTAACCACTGAGGGCGCGGCGTTCGCTGTCCAAGAGCAGCGGATCTTCTGGCAAAGGCGCGGGGAACACGCCTTCACTCAAACCGGGAATGAATACGTGGGCGTGCGGCAGTCCGCGCGCATCGGTGATCGTTGTTGCCAATACACAGCCATCGCGCCCCGATGCATTCATTTCACCATAGCGGTTGGTGCGTGCCGCCAAATTGATCTTCACCGCCGCCCAGAAATCCTGCCATGTGATCAAACGGGAGCCATCCGAACGGCTGCCTTTAGGGACGCGGAGCGCGCTTACCAGCGTATCGGCGTTGAGAATGCCTTCGAGAATCTGTTTGAACGACGTCAGCGCGGCCAGATCGCGGGCACGGAGGGCATTGGGTACACCGTCCGTTCGAACTTGTGCGATCATCGACAGGCTGTAGGGCGGCAGTGCGTGTTCAACCCCATTGGGTGATGACTCATCGCGAGACGCTGCGGCGGGCAGGGTTTCGGCAATTTCTTCGTCAGGATCGGGCTGGGAGTCCTCCCCGATCAAGGTTTCGAGCCAGCGCACATAGTCATTGATGGATGCACTTTCCGGTGGGGTGATTCCATCGAAGAAGCGTTCCAATCCGGCACGGATCAACCGTGCAGTATCTTCGTCCAACACAATCGCAGCAGCCTCACCGCGATCGTCATCCTCATCCGTGATGACGCCGCCGCCTGCGCGCACGCAGTCCAGCCAATCGGAACGCGCGCCCGTGACAAGCGCCGCACGACTGCATGCATCCAACAGATCAACCGCATCATCGCCGGGAAGTTGAAGATCGAAGTAAGGGGAACGTAGGGTATCGAGCAGTTCGCGCCGCTTGAAATCGTTCAGCGGCAGTTCCAACAGTTCGATCAGCGCCGCCAGTGCAGGATTTTCGATCAGCGGTTCGCCGCGCATAGCGACCGGCAGCCCATACTGGCGTGCCAGCGTTAGCAGGGGTCGTCCATACAGGTTCCAATCGCGCACGGCGATCAGCACATCGTCCGGGCGAACGCCGTTCAGCAGCAAACGCTTCACGCGCCTAAGCACTGCCGCGATCTCGCTCGTCGGATCAGGTGCTTCGATCAGCATGACATTTTCGGTCGCAGGCTGATACGGTCGCGCATCGGGCAGAAAAATGTCTTCCCCCAACCGCATGAGGGGTTCGCCCCCTTTGCGCGGCAGGGTATCCGTATTAAAGAGTTCCCAGCGCAAATCGTAGTAAATGTTTTCTTCACTGTGACAGCCGATTAAGCGATCCAAGGCACGTTTGAAGCGCAGCCCGATCGTTTCTTCGCGTCCGGGAACCGTGGTCAGAGTGGTTAAGCTGGCCTGCGCGCGTGCCCCCAATATCGTGAGCAATCGCGCTTGCAGCAGGTTGAATTGATCATAGCCATCACACACCAGCAAATCGATGGACGTGCCGAGCGTCGAATCGCGCGCCATAACGCTGAGGGCGACCCACCCCTCCCCTTCACGATCCACCAGCCGGTTTTCGACCAGCACCCGCTGATAGGCTGCATAAATGCGTGCCAGTGCGATCTGTTTTTGATCACCGGATGCCGCAGCAGCAGCCGTGAACATATCGACATCGATGAGCGACTGTTTCAATTCATAGATGAAGTCGGCACAGACACGCGCCAACCCCGGCGTATGCACGATCGACGAAAGCAGCGGCAAATCGCCATTCGCCGCAGTATCGCGCAGCACCATACGGATGAGTTCAAACCGCGCCGGGTCATGCAAACGGCGCTGAGGTTCACCCGCCAGCGCCGCAATTCGTTGATAGAGCGTGTAAAAATTGAGCACTTCGACGTTGAAATAGACCCGCCGGGAAGCATCCCGCGCCAGCAGGCGGCGTCGAAAATCGAGGATTTGTCGTTCGGTCGCAAGCAGTACCCACACGCTCGCCAGCGGTTTTTCCGCTTTGACCTCGGCTATACGCTGGAGTACGGCGTCCGTTTTGCCTTTGCCAACCGGCGCGAGGTAAAACTCCATAAGCGATCGCTAACCAACTATTTGAAAAGCAAATCGACAACGGTTTGTGCTACCACCGGATCAAGGCGATTCGCAGCGAGATAGTTCCCCTGCAAATTCCCCATGATCGCGCTCAACGGTGTAATCGGCACGGTCGGATTCTTGGCCCGAAGTACCGTGTACGGTTCTTCTTTGGTGAACACCACCACGCCGAAGATCGGCACATCCGGCAGCCCACGCTTCGCAAGGTATTCACGAATTTTATCGACATCGGCCACACATTCGACCGTTGGACGAATCGGCGCAACCATCCAGTCGCCGCTGCGCTGATCGAGCACCAACCAGTTCGGGCCTTCATTCGCGAAACTGCCTTGATTATCGAGAATGCGGAAGACCAGAACTCCCGGTGTGCCCACCAGCACTGCATCAACATAGCCAATGGCCGATTTGCTCACATTGCGGATAAACGTATAGCTGTCATCCAGCACGCGACCAAGCGCTTCTCCGGTAATCATCGCGAGGTCGTTATCGACTTTCCATGTACGCGCGCGGATGAACATAATCAGCGCCACCACCAATAGTACGATCCCGTTGATCAACACCAGCGTCGCGATCGTCACTTGAAGTTGAAAGCCAGATGTGCCGGTGCCGCCAAACAGCGGAATCACACGGAAGAAAATACCCAGCGCGGTGACGAACACCCCTGCGGCGGCCACCACCAGCGCGAGCGTCATCAACTGCTGGCTGCGACGAGTCAAAGCACGTGAAGGAGCAATATTCCGCATAGCTATTTATCCTGCCCGGTGGGGCTGATTTTAGTGACGGATTCGGTGGCCTTGGCGCGGCGTTCGACGATCACTTCTTCCAGCAGTTTCTTCAAATCGTGGAATTTCGGCAGCGGTTTGTACAGCAGTCGATCCGCCCCGGCCTGCTGGATGACCATCTTTTCTTCTTCTGCCGACAGCTTGTAGGCCGTGATCAGCACAATCGCGATGCTCTGCAATACAGGGCTTTTGCGCAGCCGCGCACCCACCGCAGGCCCGCTGATGTTCCCCGGCAGGCGAATGTCGAGCAGTGCCAGTTCGGGCAGTTCACCCGGCGCGAGTCCCTTATCGGCATCTTCGATCCATGCAACCGCTTCTTCGCCATCTACGAAGGCAGCACCTTCGATGCCCCACATCTCGAACATCGCCAGCAGCACTTCGTAAATATCAGGCTCGTCTTCAACAACCATCCAGGTAGACAATGCACACACTCCTCGTTCACGGCTGCTGAAATGCCGCGACGCATGAACCGAACCCTCACCCCTTTATGATAGATTTCTTACCCGGTTTAGGCAAACATTTCACCGTGTATCGTGCGAAGTCGGATATAATTCATAAAGAGACGGATTCAAAACACACAGGAAAACCGGACAACAGAAACGCTGCTGTGAGCATGATAGGGGTGTAGCTTGATGTGGTTGTTGGCGGAAGATGAAGCAGATATTCGTAATTTGCTCGCGATGATGATTCAAGTTTGGGGACACCAACCGGTCGCCTATGAAAACGGGCAAAAGGTTTGGGATTGGCTCGACCGCGTTGAAACGGAGGAAAACGGCCATCCACTGCCGGAATTGGTGTTGATGGACATTCGCATGCCGGGCAAACGCGGCAACGAACTTGCCAACCGCATGCGGACGATCCCGGCCCTGAAAAAAGTGCCGATTGTGCTGATGACCGCCTTTTCCTTAAGCGATGGCGAACGGCACCAAATGATGGACGAAGACGGGGTCGATCATATTCTGAGCAAACCCCTGCCCGACTTTGATCAGTTACAGTCGATCCTGCTGAATATTCGTGACCAGAAGAAAAACGGGAACTAGGGTATGGAGCAGCGCAACCCGCAAGAAATCTCCGGCGTGATCGAACGCGTCAATACGCTTGGCAGCGCATCGGAAAAGCTGTTCAGCCGCCTGTATCAAAGCCTTGGGCTGCGCAAACGTTATGAGGATGACCTGCGCAAACGCGATGATTTCATCCGCCAGCAGTACCATAAAATTGCCCGGCGCGATGCCGATATTGAGCAGATCAGCGCGGTGTTGGCAACCATCACCGAAGGCGTGATTGTGCAGGACAACGAAGGCCGCGTGATTATGGTCAACAAGGCCGCACGCGAACTGCTGGGCTCAATCAAGGCCTTCTGGGACAGCGAACTCGGCACCCTGTACAACCAGTACCGGCAGGTGGTCTCCTCGACCAGCGAACTCACGCCCCTCAGCGAGCCGAAACGCATCTCGGTCAACGATCGAATCGTGGGGGCGCAGTTAGGCGCACTGGCGGATGAGCATGGCGACCGGATCGGCACCTTGGTCTTGATCCGTGATGTGACCAGCGATGTGTTGGGCGAACGGCTCAAAGACCAGTTCATCACCGCCATCAGCCATGAACTACGTACCCCGATGGCCGTCATCAAAGGGGTGAGCGAAGTGCTGACCGCGCAAAGCGAAGCGGGTCAATTGAACGTCAAACTCTTGGAAACCCTCAGTCGCAACGTCGATATTCTTGACCGGATGATCGTCGAACTGCTCGACATTTCCGAACTGGTGACGGGTGGATTCAGCATCCGCCGTGAGCCCATCCAACTTGAAGAACTGCTGTGGAATGTCATCAAGGGGTTGCAGCCCGAAATCAAGCGCGCCAACCTCGATGTCTCGTTCATGGTCGGTAATGTGGAATATCTGCGCGTATTGGGCGATGACCCGCGTTTACGGTGGGCATTCGGTCATATCCTGCAAAATGCAGTGCGTTACACCGAGCGCGGTGGACATATCATCATGACCGCACGCTTGCACGATGATGAACAGATCGCGGTTCAAGTCGTCGATACGGGCGTCGGCATCAACGACAAAGACATGCCGCACATCTTCGATCGGTTCTATCGCGGTGAAGCGCGCACCCAAGCGGGCAGACTTATCGATCCGCGCGGGTTGGGTCAAGGCTTATTCATCGCCCGCAAAGTCACCGAAGCGCACGGAGGCTATTTGGCGGTACGCAGTCAAGTCGGTGCGGGCAGCATTTTCAGCACTTATTTACCGCGCGCCACCTCCTAAAGTTTATGGATTCCATCGGTGTTTTTTTCTGCGATTCCCCGGGGCAGCGTCCCTGCTGCCCCTCAAAATGTCATACGGTCGTCATGGCATACAAGTAAAACTTCTCCCGGTTTGTGTTAAAACCGTTGCCAGCTATCCCCCCACACGGTTACAATTCCCAATCAGTGAACATCAAATGAATAGATAGTCAGGAGCAGCCGCGTGACCCTTTCCGGCGCGTTCACGTTCATGCTTCATAGCCACTTGCCGTATGCGCGGCTCGCGGGGCGCTGGCCTCACGGTGAAGAGTGGATACATGAAGCAATGATGGAGACCTACATCCCACTGCTGGAAACGCTCTACAATTTACGGGATGAAGGGGTGCATTATCGGCTGACATTGGGGATTACGCCCGTTCTGGCAGAGCAGCTTGCCGATCCCCTCGTGTTGGATCACTTCGAACAGTACATGCGCGAGCGCATCGAAGCTGCCGCGAGTGACATAGCGTACTATCAAGCACCGGATACCGCTCATGCGCAGTTCAGCTCATTAGCGGAATGGACGAAAAATGTTTATGAAAAAGCACTCTCTGCTTTTCAAATACGTTTCAACCGGGATGTGATCGGCGCCTTTAAGCGCTTGCAAGACGACGGCTGGATCGAGATCACAACCAGCGCCGCGACCCATGCCTATCTGCCCCTGCTTCGCAGAGATAGCAGTGTCTATGCACAGATTCAGCAGGGAATCCAAACCTATCAGCGGTTGTTTGGGCGTGCGCCAACCGGTTTCTGGCTCCCGGAATGCGGTTACCGCCCCGCTTACATCACCGAAACAGGCGAAACGCGCCCCGGCATTGAGCATTTCCTATCCCGTGCCGGAATCAAGGTCTTTTTCACCGAAACCCACACCATTACAGGCGGCGATCCGGTTGGCGTCGCGACTGGTGATGTGATCGGCCCCTATGGGGTGATCAAACGGCGCTATGTGCTGCCGCCCGGCCAAAAAACCCCAAAACGTGAAACGACAACCTTCCGCCCCTACTGGGCCGCCGATACGACGAGCGGTTCGGGGGGCAGTTCAGGGGTGGCGGCTATTGGGCGCAATGTACGCGTCGGTCAGCAGGTATGGAGTGCTGAATGGGGCTACCCCGGTGACTTCGACTATCGCGAGTTCTACCGGCGCAGCGGACGTTCCGGAATTCAATACTGGCGTATCACCAGCAATCAAACAGCGTTGGGTGATAAAGAACTCTACGAGCCGGAATGGGCGCTGTGTAAAATCGATCAGCATGCCGAACATTTCGCTCACCTCGTCGGCGATCAACTGCGTGCCAATCGCAAGCAGCACCCCGATGAATATGGCCTCGTGAGCGCGAATTACGACACCGAGTTGTTCGGTCACTGGTGGTTTGAAGGTGTCGATTGGTTTGGGAAGGTGCTGCGGCATCTCACCGAAAACCCCGATGTGCACCTTACCACAGCGAGCGCGTTCGTGCAGGAACACCCCCCGACTGAAACGTTGAACCTGCCTGAAAGCTCGTGGGGCGCGGGCGGAACCCATTTTGTCTGGGATAACGCCGATAACCACTGGATGTGGGAGCCAATCCACGAGACTGAAGAGCGCATGGAAGCGCTGGCAAACCGTTTCGTCAGCCCCAGCACTGACGAAGAAACCGTCTTGAAACAGGCCGCACGTGAACTCATGCTCATGGAAAGCAGCGATTGGGGCTTCCTCGTGACGACCGGGCAGGCGCGCGAATATGCCGTGCAGCGCTTCAGCCAGCATCACGAGCGCTTCGAGAAACTGGCGGCATCCCTAGAGGCGGGCAAGCCCGACACCGCTTATGCGACAGAACTGTTTGAAATCGACAAGCTGTTCATAGACATCGATTTTCGTTGGTATCGCACGTACAAAACGGAATAACTCGAATGGAAAACCGGTATCTTGGCAAAACAGGCATGAAGGTCAGCGAGCTGTGCCTAGGCGCGATGACCTTCGGGCGAGAGGCGTCCGAAGCGGAAAGCATCGCTATGATGGACAGCTTCAAGGCGGCGGGCGGTACGTTTATCGACACCGCCGATGTGTATTCGCAGGGTATCTCTGAAGAAATCGTCGGGCGCTGGCTCAAGGGTCAGCCGCGTGATCAATGGATTATCGCCACAAAAGTCCGCTTCACGATGGGCAGCGGTGCCAATGATGTCGGCGTCAGCCGCAAACATATCCTCGCAGGGATTGATGCCAGTCTGCGCCGTCTGCAAACCGATTACATCGATCTGTACCAAGTCCACTGCTGGGATCGCGGCACACCGCTGGAAGAAACGTTGAGCACCCTCCACCAACTGGTGCAAAGTGGAAAAGTCCGCTACATCGGTGTAAGCAATTACAGCGGTTGGCAGCTTCAAAAAGCGATCGACATCAGCCGCCAGCATGGATGGGAACCCTATACCTGCTTGCAGCCGCTCTACAACCTGCTTGACCGCACGGTGGAATGGGAACTGGCGCAGGTGTGCCTAAACGAAGGCTTGGGCATCATCCCATGGAGTCCGCTGCGCGGCGGCTGGTTAAGTGGCAAGTACAAGCGAGGGATGACCGCCCCGGTCGAAAATACCCGCATTGATGAAGCGGCAAAGCGCGGCTGGAGCGAATCGTGGACGAATTACGCCAACGAGCGCACATGGTCGGTACTGGATGAGTTGTTCGCCATCGCACAGGAGACGAACAAAACACCGGCACAGGTGGCGCTGCGCTGGCTGCTGCAAATGCCGGGGGTTACCGCGCCCATCATGGGGGTGCGCACCATGCAGCATTTGACCGATAACCTCGGCGCGGCAGGTTGGAAGTTGGACGCTGAGCAAATGCGCCGTCTCACCGAAGTGAGTACGATTCAGCCGCCCTATCCCTATGACTTCATCGCCAACGGACAGGATAATCGTTGATGGCAGGGGCAGGATCGCATAAACGATCCCGCCCTTTCTGAAAAAACTTATTCGCACTACCTGCCCTGCGGGGCACCCTCAGGGGGAATGATGAACGTTTTATTCACAAGCGCGGAAGTCGATCCGTTCGCAAAAGTTGGGGGACTAGCCGACGTTGTCGGATCACTGCCTAAAGCACTGCGCCAGCATGGCATTGATGCACGGGTACTGATGCCGGACTATGGCTTTCTAGATAAGCATCGTTGGGGGGCCCGTTATCTGCTCTCCTTCGAACTCCAGCGCCGCACCGGCCTTACACATTGTGAGCTGTACACCGCCGAGTACGAGGGTGTGCCGATCTATTTTGTGCGCGGCATGCCCTACTTCGGCACCGAAAGCAGCGTGTACCAAGGATGGGAAACCGATGTACCGCGCTTCGTCTTTTTCTCGCAGGCAGCACTGGCCGCCTGTGATGCGCTGCGCACCCAGCAGGGATGGATGCCGGACATTGTTCATGCACATGACTGGCATACCGGATTGATCCCATTTTTGGTGTCCCGTGCCCGTCAGGAACAAATCGAATGGGCGCACGTTGGCACGATGTACACCATCCACAATATGGCTTATCAAGGCGATTATGTCGGCGGATGGATGTATGAATACGGCATTCCCGCCCGTGAGCATCCCGAACTTCAACGCTACGGTAAAACCGATAATCTGATGGGAATTGCGCTGGCCTATTCGGACGTGATCACAACCGTCAGCCCACGCTATTCGATCGAAATTCAGTATCCGCATCAGGGCTATGGATTGGATCTGCTGCTGCGGTCGCGGATGCTCGATCTCTATGGCATTCTCAACGGCATCGATGTCGATCACTGGAATCCGGAAACCGATCGCTTCTTGGTGTCACCCTTCAATGCAGATAACTTCCGCCAAAACCGTTTGCCAAACAAGAAGCAGCTTCAGGAAGACGCCGGGCTGCCTGTCCGCGAAAGCGTCCCGGTGATCGGATTAGTCAGCAGGTTGGTTTGGCAAAAAGGGATTGATCTGGCGGTCGATCCCCTGCGCGAAGTCCTCAGCACCCGCGATGTGCAGTTCGTCGCGCTCGGTGCCGGTGAAGCCGATGTCGAAGGCAAGCTCTGGCAAATTGGGCAGGATTTCCGTGATAAAGCGCGGATTTACATGGGGTACAACGCGGCAATGGCACAACGCATCTATGGTGGGTGCGACCTTTTCTTGATGCCAAGCCGTTACGAACCGTGCGGGGTTGGGCAAATGCTCGCCATGCACTACGGCGCGCTTCCACTAGTGCGCGCAACCGGCGGGCTGGCCGATACGGTGATTAACTACGACAATGGAGCGGCAGACAGCGGCACGGGCTTTGTCTTTGAATGGGAAAGTTCCGATGCTGTAGTAGGCACACTGCGTTGGGCGCTGCAAACCTATCGTGAACAACCTGCTGCGTGGGCGCGGATGCAGGAGCGTGCGATGCGCGTTGACTTTAGCTGGACGCGAAGCGCATCAGAATACATCACCCTTTATGAACAGATCAATAAGAGGAGAGAGCCGCATTCATGAAGACCAAAGCCGTTATTCTCGCGGGTGGTGAAGGGACGCGCCTTGCCACACTGACGACCAAGCGCGCGAAACCCGCTGTGCCCTTTGGCGGCAAATATCGCATCATCGATTTCACGTTGAGCAACTGCGTGAATTCTGGCATTTTCGATGTGCTGATCCTGACGCAGTACCGTCCACACAGCCTGAACGATCATATTGAACGGGGCCGCCCTTGGGATCTCGATCGTTCGTTTACCGGCGGTGTGCAAATTTTGCAACCCTACAAGGGGCGTTACGACACGGACTGGTACACCGGCACCGCAGACGCCGTTCAGCAAAACGTGAACTTCGTCCGGCGCGGTCGTCCGGACTATGTGCTCATTCTGTCCGGCGATCATATTTACGAGATGGACTACGATACGCTCATCCAGTTCCACCGCGATAAGAAAGCCGACGCCACTGTCTGCGCGATCACGGTGCCCATGGATGAAGCCAGCCGGTATGGCATTGTGGATGTCGATCAGGAATCGCGCATTGCCGCCTTCGTCGAAAAACCTGCCAATCCACCGAGCAACCTCGCCAGCATGGGCGTTTACGTCTTCAACTACGATGTACTAGAAATGCTGCTGCGCGAAGATCACGAGATGGTCGATAGCAACCACGACTTCGGCAAAGACATCATCCCACGCATGGTGCGCGAAAAGATGAACATCTTCGCCTACATCTACGGCGGCTACTGGCTCGATGTCGGAACAATCGAATCGTACTGGGAAGCGCACATGGATTTGCTTGCCAGTCCGCCTTCGCTCAACCTAAACGATCGGACGTGGGTCATCCACACCCGCAGCGAAGAACGTGCGCCTGCCCAGATCGCCGCAGGGGCCAGCATCCGCAACAGTATGATCTGCAACGGTGCCATCATCAGTGAAGGCGCAATCGTTGAACGTTCCGTGCTGTCGCCGGGGGTATTTGTGGGGCCAAATGCGGTCATTCGGGAATCGATTGTGCTGACGGACGCATACATCGAGGCAGGAGCCGTCGTCGAACGGGCGATTCTCGACAAGATCGTCATTGTTGGGGCGAATGCCCGGGTGGGTGCCATCAGCGAAATGGGTGAACTGGGGATCACCTGTGTGGGCAAGAACGCCCATATTCCGGCTGGATTCACCATCGGCGCGAAATCGATCCTTGGCACCGATCTACGATTGGAACACTTCGACAACTTCAAAGACAAAGTGGTGCCGAATGGCTCCAGAGTGGGCTATTCAAGTAAGAAGTAAGGGTAACGCGGAAGACAGGGGCGCACAATGCGCCCCTTAATGATGCAGTGCTTCTGAAGGCGTGTCGCAGTGCGCCTATTCGCTCGGTTCGGTCGTCACAACGACCGAATTGTCGCCGCTGAACGGGTTGGGGACGTATTTATCCGCTTCCCAATCATTATGCCAGTCCGTCGCGTTAACCAGATAACGGAACTGGTATTCCTTTCCCTTTTCCAAATCGAGCGTGATATTGAAGCTCCCGTCTTTTTGGCGCTTCATGGGTGTGGTTTGTTCATCCCACCCGTTGAAATCGCCAACCAGATGAACCGTATCGCCTTGCACACTGGCAGGCAGCGAAAACGTCACTTTGCACACCGGCTTGGTCTTGAGGAACTGCTTCTTCAGCATCGTTATTTGCCACCCTATGTTTCAACTGCTGGCAGTAAAGCATCGAAAATTGAAAGGAAAGGTTCGATGCAAGAATCTTTTGTAGCACAATCTAACCCGATCTAAAAGGGTTGCTGCGTGAAATTATGCACAGAATCTTTAAGACGAGCATCTAGAAAAGTCAACAAATAGGGATGAGGAATCGCACGATTTTTGATCGCAAACCGCTATACTGACCGAAAACTGACATGGTATAAAGAGGACATAAATGTGTCCCGATGAGCGCATCCTTGCTCATCAGCACTAAAAAAGCTATCTTGATGACTGATTTGGTTGCTAGGAGTAAATCCCTGATGGTCAAACCCGTCGCCATTGTGAGCGTCGTTCCCAACTTACCGGAGCCGCTTCAACGATTACAAGAACTCGCTTATAACCTTCGCTGGGCATGGAACCACGAGGCCCTCGGCTTATTTCGCCGCCTTGACCGTGACCTATGGGAAACGAGCGGGCATAACCCGGTCGCAATGCTGGGCACGCTCAGTCAAGAACGACTGATGCAGGCGTGTGATGATCCGGCTTTCATGGCGCACTACAAGCGTGTCGTGGAAGATTTCGACGCCTATATGGGCGATACAAACACATGGTATGCGCAGCACCACGGCAGCGACGCTAGCCCCATCTACGCCTACTTTTCGATGGAATTTGGCATTACCGAATGCGTGCAGAATTATTCTGGCGGCCTCGGTATTTTGTCCGGCGATCACATGAAGAGCGCCAGCGACCTCGGCCTACCGCTGCTTGGCGTTGGGCTGCTGTATCAGGAGGGTTATTTCCGCCAATACCTGAACGCAGATGGCTACCAGCAGGAGCTCTACCCCATCAACGACTGGGCAAATCTGCCGGTGACGAAAGTGCTTGACGCGAACGGTGTACCGCTCAAAATCAGTGTTCCCATGCCGGGACGTGAGCTGTACGCGCAGGTCTGGAAGATGCAGATTGGGCGTAATCCACTGTTCCTGCTGGACTCAAACGTCCCCGAAAATGCCCTAGCCGAAGATCGCAATCTCACCGACCGTCTGTACGGCGGCGATAAGCGTACGCGCATCCGTCAGGAAATCCTGATGGGTATCGGCGGCATCCGCGCACTAGAGGCCATGGGGCTGCACCCGGATATTTGCCACATGAATGAGCCGCACTCAGCCTTCTTGGCGTTGGAGCGCATCCGCATGTTCATGGCGAAAAACAACCTGAATTTCTATCAGGCTCGCGATATTCTGGTCGCCTCGAATATTTTCACCACCCATACGCCTGTTCCGGCAGGACTGGAGCGCTTCGGCTTCGACCTGATCGACGAGCATTTCGGCCAATATTGGGGACAGCTTGGGCTGAACCGCGATCAGTTCCTCGCTTTGGGTCGCGAAAACATGGGCGATTACGACCTGTTCTCGATGGCGGTGCTGGCCCTGCACCTGTCTGGTAGTTCCAATGGCGTCGCCAAGCTGCACGGGGTGGTTTCACGCCATTTGTGGCAGTGGATGTTCCCCAACATCCCTCAACACGAAATTCCGATCGGCGCGATCACGAACGGTGTCCACACGCAAACGTGGGTCAGTGGTGAAATGAGCCAGTTGTACGACCGCTACCTGAACCCCGCGTGGCGTACTGAAGACTACCGTCCCGAAGTTTGGGCGGAAGCCGATAACATCCCGGATACCGAATTCTGGCGCACGCACGAACTGCGCCGTGAACGCCTGATCAGTTTCACGCGCCGCCGGTTGGTGCAAGTACTGAAGAAGCGCGGCGCACCCTCCAGCGAACTTGCCATCGCTTCTGAGCTGCTTAACCCGGATGCGCTGACGATCGGGTTTGCGCGCCGTTTCGCTACTTACAAACGCGCCACGATGCTGTTCCGTGACCCGGAGCGTTTGGCACGCATCCTCAACAACCCCGACTACCCCGTGCAGATCATCTTCGCAGGGAAAGCACACCCGCATGACGGAGAAGGCAAAGAATTCATTCGTCAGATCGTCCGCCTCTCGCGGATGCCGGAGTTCCGTCATTCCATCGTCTTTATCGAAGACTATGACATGCACGTCGCACGCTACCTTGTACAGGGCGTAGACGTGTGGTTGAACAATCCACGCCGCCCGAAGGAAGCCAGCGGCACCAGCGGCATGAAGGTCATCTACAACGGCGGCTTGAACTGCTCGATCCTCGATGGGTGGTGGGATGAAGGCTACGATCCGTCGGTAGGATGGGCGATCGGCAACGGGGAAGAATATACCGACAACGAAGGCGACTTACAGGACTACGTCGAAAGTTCTGCCCTGTACAACCTGCTGGAACGCGAGATCATCCCCATGTTCTACGAGCGTGCCCGTGATAATGTGCCGCGCGAGTGGGTCGCCAAAATGAAGAACGCGCTCAAGGTGCTGGCCCCTTACTTCAACACGCATCGGATGGTGCAGGAATACACCGATAAGATGTACGCCCCGGCCTATGAGCGTCTGCAAGCGATGACCACGCCCGATCTGAGCAGCGGTCTGCGCTTTAGCGAATGGCGCTACCACCTCGGCCAGGCATGGGATCAGGTGCGCATCCTCAACGTAGACGTCTCGCAGACGGCAGTCAAGGTTGGGGGCGAGATGGAAGTGAAAGCACTCGTCAAGCTCGGTGATCTGTCGCCCAAAGATGTGAATGTACAGTTGTACTACGGATCGGTGACCCCGCACGGTGAGATTGGTGATAACGGCGCGGCGCAGAACATGCAGCCCGTCAACGGGGGGAACGGCAACGGAACCTACACCTTTGTGGCGCGCGTGGCGTACAGCACCAGCGGTGAGCGTGGTCTCTCAGTGCGGGTAGTGCCGCATCACGATGCGCTGACCACCGATTTCCAGCTTGGCGTGGTACGTTGGGCATAACTCCCAGTTAGGTCGTAAGTTGAGAAGGGCGCGCTTCGGTGCGCCCTTCTGACATCAACCACATGAGAAGAAGTAGCATTTTACGTCAGCTCATGTCAGCAGTGGTCATGCGAACCCCCAAGAACCAGCACAGTCAGGAAGTGTGAATGACGCCCGTATCACAACCGCCTACCCAACCACCTACGACCTTCTGGCAAAAGCTCGCCCGTTTGCGCGTGCCGGACGGCCAATCGCTGGTATGGAAACTGATCGACCTCGAACGCCCGCCGCTGATTCAAGCTGCCGCGTTCGCCCTCTTCATGATCAGCTTTCACTTTCTATTCGGCTGGTCGTGGAGCCTCTCGTTCGCGATGATTCTGAGCATGTATTTGCATGAAGCGGGACACGCGGTGGTGTTCAAGTTGGCGGGGATTCGCTTCATCATCCTGCTGCTGTTTCCGTTAGGCGCGGTCGCCACACCAATCAGCAAAGAAGAGGATGCGCGATCGGATCTGCTGCACTGGAATACAGTCGGATGGCTGCTGCAAGCAGGGCTGATCGTCAATGTGCTGCTGATGGTGGGCGCGCTGCTGATGCGCCCGGTGCTTGGGCCATTGGAAGGTGAGATCGGTCAAGAACTGCGCATTTTCTCCACCAACCTGATCTATGTGAATGGGCTGCTGGCGGTAATGAACCTGATCCCGGTGTGGACACTGGACGCGGGGCAGTTCTTCAAGGTGATTTACAATTCGCTGAACGAGCGCGACGACATTCGCTTGACCGCCATTCTGCTCGGCGGCGCATTGGGCACGTTGATCGTGATGGGCGGCCTGCTCAATTTCACCAACTGGGCGATGGTCTTGGTTCACCTGCTTGAAAGTTTCGGTTGGTTCGTTTTTCTGATCATCTTTACGTTCGGCATCCTCAATAAGCAGGGGCACGATGATCCGATCAACGCTACCTCCAAGCAGGCGATGACGCCGTTTCAGGTGTTCATTCAGCTTGCTGTATACGTGCTGCTCGTCACACTCACACTGGTGATCTTCGCAGGTGGATTGTAATCACTCGGTCGGCTCTTCAACCGGATCGAAGCGTTCTTTGAACGTGAAGGCATATGCGGATGCGCCGTGCGTTTGCAAATGCTCCAGCCGCGTTTTGCCTTCCAATTCCGAGGGTTGGTGATTCGCAGGAACCCACCATAACGCCATATTCGGCTTGCCTAAGCGCGAAAACCAGTCAGAACGCTTGCGAAAAACATCCGCATGGGCGCTGTAATAGGCATACTGATACAGGGTGTCGATCGATTCCCAGACCGACATGTTGATGAGGATATACTCGTCCTCAAACACGTGGATTGATGTAGGATCGTTCAAATTTTCCTTCAACCGCCACACAAACCCCGGCGATATATCCGCCAATGCATTGATCTTATCCAACTGCGCGACGAATTCCGCCATCACCGGGTCATTTAGGGGCGCAAGCCTGCGGGCAACATTGATCTGAGCAATCTGTAGCCGGGTCATCGAATGATCTCCTCTCGATCCGATCTACATGTCGTTCACTAACCGGAATGTACCCGCTTCCAAAGATTTCCGTATTCGACCACCAGCCCATAGGCATCGACGCGCACATCGGCGGTGAAGTTGTTGGCGCGACTTTCAAAGCGGAACAAGCCGCCATCCGGGGACATTTCCAAGCACGTATAGTGCTGCACGACGCGCGAAACGGTCAAGCTGGGGGCATGAATATACGCCACCTCGATCTGCTGGGTTTCACCGATTTTCCAATTCAAACGGCGGATAGGCAGCGTATTCGTGAATGGCGTTGTTTCCAAGTCCAGATCGACACAGCCGTTCAGGTGCGGCAGTTCAAGGCCAAGCTTATCCGTCCATACGCCGAACGCATCGCGCCGCAGTTCGATCTGCCGGGTGAACGGTTCCCGAATCGACACCTGCGCGGATTTGATTTGAAACGCCGAATCGGTTTGTATCACATAGCGCAGGCGAAATGGCTGTCCATCACTGATACCGATAATGGAGCCATCCGCGCTGGCGCCCTGCTCATACACATCCAGCGAGAGATGCTCTAATCCCGGTTCCTGCACGGTCTGCCATAGAATTTCGGTCGTCACACAGACTCCTCCCGCAAGAAAAGCGGTATTCTACCTCAAAATCAGGGGGCTTCGCCGCCCTGCCCTGAACCATGAATGTCCTTATAATAAGGGGAGACACATGTATCGGTTATGTCCCTTCAGAAACGGCCTTTACCCATGATCAATGCACGTCATGTCCGTTTTTTAGCAGCCCTTTTCCTACTCTTGGTTCTCGCTTCGTGTTCGCGTGATGATGGCGCAACGACAAGCACCAACACGGCGGGCGCCTGCGCGCCAAACAGCGTTGCCATCACCATCGTGTACGCGCCTGAATCGGCGTCGTACCTGCCACAAGTCATGTCCGACTTCAACGATGCCTATCGCAATGGGCGCAACCCCGTCACCGGGCAGGCGCTGGCAAGCGGTGAGCAGTCCGTCTGCATTACCGGCGAAAGCGGGTCGTCCGGCACCACCATGCAGGGGATCGTGAACGCCGTGATCGCACCCAACAACAGCAATGTCGTCCGCCCAACGATTTTCGAGCCGTCGGTGAGTCACTGGCTGGTCTTGGCGAATTATCAAAGCGGGCGGCAGATCTTCGACCTCTCCACGACCCAAGCAACCGCCCTCGCCCCCGTCGTGATGGCGATTTGGGAAAGCCGCCTCCAAGCGATCCGCAATACGATTGGGCGCGACGATGTCGGCTGGCAAGACCTGCTCGACGTGCTGAACAGCCCGAACGGCTGGCAGGACTACGGCATCAGCGGGCGGCGCACGGTCTATTACGGCCATACCGATCCGCTGGTGAGTTCGACCGCCCTTTCGACCCTGATTTCGGAATTCTATGCCGCTGCCCGCGCCAACGGCTTTACGGGCCGGCGTTTGACCAGCGCCGAAGTCCGCGATCCCAATGTGCAGAACGGCGTGCGCCAGATTGAAGAATTGATCCGCCACTATTCAACGCGCACAACCGAATTCCGCAATTACATCGCACAGGGGCCGGATTATCTCGATTTCGTCGCGCTGGAAGAAAACGATCTGGTTTACATCAATCAGGGGCGCACGAGCGAAGGTGTCCCGCCCGAACGGTTAGTCGCACTGTATCCCAGCGAAGGAACGTTCTGGCATGAACACCCGATGGGCATCGTCAATGCCAGTTGGACGACGCCGGAACAGCGCACTGCCGCGCAAAGCTTCGTCGATTATGTGCTGACGACGAGCGTGCAGCAGCGCATCATGGTGGAAGGCTTCCGTCCGGCGAACCCGAACGTGCCGCTGGATTACCCGCTGGTGATGGAAAACGGGGTCGATGTCAATCAGCCGCGCACCGTGCTTGATGTGCCAGCCCCGGACGTGATCGCGGCGATTCAGCAGAGCTGGTCGTTCGTCAAGAAACAGGCGGACATCATGCTGCTGATCGATGTCAGTGGTTCGATGAACAACGAGGCGAAGATCGATCAGGCGATTGCGGCGGCGCAGGCGTTCTTAAGCAGCATGGACTCGAATAACCGGATTGGGTTGGCGACATTCAGCACCAATCTCAACATTCGGGTGCCGCTGGACGATTACGAAACCAATCAGCAGCAGCTTAACAGCCAAGTGCGTTCACTGCGCGCCGATGGCGGCACCGAGTTATACGGCGCAGTGCGCGATGTGGTGGATTACATGAATCAGCAGGGCGAAACGGATCGCATCCGCGCGGTGGTACTGCTCAGCGACGGGGAAGATACCGGCGACAAGGGCGTCACGCTCAACGATGCGATCGCCGCGCTGGAAGCCAGCCACAATGACCTGAACCCGGTCATTCTCGTCCCGGTCGCCTATGGATCGGACGCGGACATCAACGCGCTTAACGCACTGGCCCGCGCCAGCGCCACGCGCATCCAATCCGGTGACCCGGCGAATATTGTCAGTGTGTTGGAGTTGATCAGCAGCTACTTCTAGGACTGTGCGGAATGACATTCACCCCCGCCCATTCACGTGGGCGGGGGTGAATTATGTTACCCACGCATCAGCATGGGGATGTCTTTCAGTTTGGGCATATTGCCCGCCAGCAGCACGCCCGCGCGGAAAACGCGCGCCGCTACCCAGATCGCGGCGATCACGCCTACCAACAGCAAGCCCAAGCTCACGGCGATTTCCCATGCGGGCACCGTGCTAACGACCAAGCGTGCCGTCATGGCAATCGGCGCGGTGAGCGGGAACAAGCTGAGCACCACCGCAAGCGGCGCATCCGGCGAACTGGCGAAAACAGGCAGGAAATACAGCGGCGCCATCGCGGGCAGCACGAATATCACGGTGTACTGCGGACCTTCGCGCATCGAGTTCGACAGCGCGCTGACGATGCTGTACAGCCCCGCAAACAGCAGATACGACAGGATGAAGTAGACCAGCAGCAGCGGCAGCAAATTGGTCGGCAGTTGAATATTCGCCAGCGAGGCAATCACCGTCACCGCCTGACTGACATTCTGCGCCTGTTGGCCGCCTGCGAATCGGACAATCAGCAGCATCGTACCCACCCACGCCGTCACCTGCACCAATCCGAGTGTCCCCAAGGCGACGATTTTGCCCGCCAACAGTTGAATCGGACGAAGCGAGGACACGAGGATTTCGATCAGTCGGGTCTCTTTTTCTTCGATCAACGTCTGCATCAGATAGCCGTTGGTCATGAAGATCGTCATGATCAGGGTGAGCGCGAACGCGTACACGATCAAGAACGACGCATCTTCATCGACCGCGCCGTTATCGGTCGAAGTCAGCAGCAAATTCTGCTCAGTATAGGTAGCAGGAGAGGTCAACCGGGCGGCGATGGCGGGATCGATGCCCGACGCGAACATATCGCGGGCAATCGCCGCAAGGGTATCATCGCCTAAGCGGCTGATCTCCAGTTCCGGCAGCAGCACGGTCACATTACCAGTTTCCATGTACGTCGGATCGACTTCGTAGACGACTTTTACCTCGTCCGACGCAATAGCCGCGCGTGCCTCTTCGTCGCTGGCGTAGCGCGTCCAATGACTCGGCAGCGAGACATCAGCAAAGACACCAGACAAATCGACAAACCCGGTCGGTGCCAGCAGATCCGGTTGGAAGGTGTTCATCAATTCCTGTGCGGATTCGGGATCGTTCATGTTGACGCTGTTACCCGCAATTGCCGTGATCAGGTTGAACCCGAAGTACAGCAGCAGCGGAATGCCAAACGTCGTGAACAAGAACCCGGGACGGCGGAAATTACGCCGCAGTTCGTACAGATATACGCGAAGGGTATTGTTCTGCATGAGGGGTCTACCGTCCTCCGTTTTCCGGTGCGCTGGTCGAAATACTGGTCGCCATCGCCGGGGCGCGGCGGCGAAGCACGTCGAACATCTGCCGCAAGCTGGGGCGTTTCCCGTACAGCAGCAGCGCCCAACGGAATACACGCGCCGAAAGCCATGTGACCAGTACCACCGTCACCAACAAAATCAAGACACTGAGGATCAACTGTTCCGGTGGAATGGAGCCGAAACCCATTCGCATGATCACCGACACGGGCGATGTGAACGGGAATAAGCACAGGAATGTCACCACCGGCCCATTCGGATCGGTGAAGAAGTTGATGATCAGGAAGAAGGGAATCGAGAACAGGAGCGAGAAAATCCCGGCATACTGGCGGCTTTCCTGTTCACTCGCCACTACTGCACCGATTCCCGCCATCACACTGGCCTGCAAGAAGTAGCCAAGCAGGAAATAGACCACACTGGCAATCACCAGATCCGGCGGAATGGTCACGCCTTGCAGCGCGGGTAGAAACTGCCCCACGTTGATGACGATCAACCCGGCGCCCAGCCACACGGCCAACTGCACCAGACCCAACGCGCCCAAGCCGATGATCTTGCCGAACATCAATTGGAACGGCGTGACGGTCGTGAGAATTTCCGCTGATACGGATGTGCGCATACCGGCCAACGCCGCTCATCAGATACGTGCTGGTCAAAAATCTGCGCGTGCCATGAGAAACACGAACACGAACACGAATGGGGTGAAGAATAAGACCGAGAAAAGCATCAACTCCGCCAGCCGCCGCCCGCTGTATCCAGCAGCAGCAGCGTTTCATTGACGGGATTGATCAACCGGTCAAGGCGCTGTATGTATCCAACTCTTGACCGAGATTCGCGATTAGGTAGGCGTTGAACTGATGTTTGAGCGCAGTGGGCGCGGTCGTTTGACTGATGAGGGTAACCCACTCCGCTCTCTGCATATAGTCGGCAGGGATGAGGAAATACGCGCCAATTTCCTCTGCTTCCAGCGCGGCACGGGCTGTGGGTTCGTCATCGTGAGGGACGAATGTTTCTGGTTTATCGATGGCTTGCGCCAGCACACCGGATTGATCGATATAGCCGACATTCCCGATGCGGCTGACGTTCTCTTCCGTATCCGAGATAATGGCGAACACCACGACTAAGATCGCAATGATGAACAGCGGCACGCCGAACGCGCCGAACAGAAATGACCGTTTGCGAATATTCGTGATGAATTCGCGTTTGGCAATCAACCATGCTTTCGTCATGATTTGCGCCCCTTACTGCTTCATCTTCATGCCAGCGGCGGCAGATGCCACCGGACGCTGGTTCGATTCTCCCTGTTCCACCACCTGAATGAAAATATCGTTCAGGCGCGGCACGGCCAGTTCAAAGCGCCGTACATGAATATCATCGCGCTTGGCGAGTTCAGCCAGTACGGTATCCGGCTGGGTTCCGGCACGGAGATACAACAGGATTCCGCGTCCGCCTTCTTCGTTTTCGACACGCTCGACGCCGCCGACGCTCATCCAATCGCCCTGCCCTTCAACCACAACAGCAGGCAGCGCATAGCGGGCGCGCACTTCATCGACCTTGCCATAGAGCGCCTGCGCCCCACGATTGATCATGACCAGACGATCGGCCAGATATTCGACCTGATACATCTGGTGGGTGCTCATGACGATCGCGCCGCCTTTGGCCTTGAAGCGCTTGATTAGATCTTCGATGATGAGCGTATTGACCGGGTCAAGGCCGCTAAACGGCTCATCGATGATGATGAGTTCGGGGTCGTGCAGCACCGTGACGGCGAACTGTACCTTTTGCTGCATCCCCTTGCTGAGGTCGCTGACTTTCTTCTTCGCAAACGCCGCAAGATCGAGTTCTTCGAGGTACTGCATGCTGCGGCGGCGCGCGTCCGCCGTTGACATGCCTTTGAGGGTACCGAGATAGGTCATCATTTCCAGCACGGGGACACCACGATACAGCCCGCGTTCTTCCGGCAGGTAACCAATACGATTCTTGGTGGCGTCGTTGATTTTCGCGCCGAGAACTTCAATAGAGCCCGAGTCCGGCCTTAGAATATCGAGAATCATTCGGATGGTGGTACTCTTGCCCGCGCCATTCGGCCCAAGCATTGCAAAGATCTCACCGTTATAAACTTCAAACGTAAGATCGCTTACTGCACGGAAGTCGCCATAGGATTTCGCGATGTGTTCTACGCGAATCGCCGCATTTGACGGCATGATCAGTCCTCTCTAGATGAGTAACCGGTATAAAACTTAATGGAAGTCCCGTTGCGTGCTGCTTCATTCCAATGTTAAACTGCTTAGGGAAAGTATAGAATAGAGTGAAGCACACTCTCTCTCATTTACGTGTCTCTGAGTGTTGAAGTTGCGTTGAAGCTGACACGGTATCGGTAAGGGGTTTTCCTCCCATGAAGCGTCAAATCTTGGTGGTTGATGATGAGATCGGCGCATTGACGCTGATCGGTATCATGCTCGAGCGCGGTGGCTTCAACGTCCTTAAGGCACGGGATGCCGACTCTGCGCTCAATGTCCTAGACGAATATACCCCCGATTTGATCATTTTGGATGTGATGATGCCGGGTATGGACGGAATCCAACTGTGCAGTGTGATTCGCCAGCGCGACACGCTGCGAAAAACACCCATCTTGATCTTATCAGCACGCGGGGACGCAGAGAGCATTATCCGAGGTATTGAAGCCGGGGCGAACGACTATTTGCCCAAGCCTATTCTGCATCACGACCTCGTATCGAAGGTTCGCTCTATGTTAGGGCAGAACCCGTCCGAAGTCGGCTAAGCCCAGCGTTTCAGGCGCTCGCCAGCCTTCGGCTGTATCACTGCGCACTGCCCACAGGCAGCAACCAGACTCATACTAGTTTCCCCGGGAACGATTCTACCGCTTATTGATCGTTCCCTTGTTCCATTTAACACCCCAGAAGCCCCCAATTTACGGGGCTTCAACCCCATAGAGGGTTCGGTAAATCGTGTAATACCCGTACAAGCGCTGAACGTAGGTGCGCGTGCTGTCGATCGTCATGGTGTTCAGGAAAATGTCGTGATCGCCGCCCGACATATCGAGCCACGCCTGCGCCCGTCCCGGCCCTGCGTTGTAACCGGATAAGGCCGCCGTCACATTGCCGTTGAACGTCCGAATCTGTTCACCCAGATAGTAAGCGCCAAACTCGATCCCGACATAGGGGCGGAATAGATCGGCATGCTGGTAGTCCGGGAAGCCCAACTGCGTGGCGATATACTCGCCCGTGCTGGGGATGACCTGCGTCAGCCCTTTTTCGCCCGCTGCGGCGGTCGCGTAGGTGTCAAATAGGCTTTCGTTGCGGATGAGCGACAGCAGCAGCAGCGGATCGACTCCTTGGCGCTGCCCCGATACCTGCACAAGTTCGCTGTAGTACGCCGGGTAGCGCAGACGAGCGATGAACGGCGGCGCATCCAGCGTGCCCACGTTCGCCGCGCGGATGATATTCGCACCCGCCACAATCGAGTTCTGATACGCCGCCAAATCGCGCAAGAAAATCGCCAGTTGGAACGACGCAACCGGGTTCGTTTCGTTCGCGTCGATCAGGTCGCTGAATTCGTCGCGGGCTTCTTCATACGCGCCGACCGTCCACAATTCTTGTCCCCGGATGATGCGCGGATCGGCGGCAAGTTCGGGCGAAAGGACGGATAAATCGCCGGGATAATCTTCCTCGCTGAGGTTGAAGGTGGTTCGCAGCCATACTTCCGCCGCCGCAATGTCCGCCGCTTCGTCGAAGGTGAACTGCACCCCGGCGGGTCGATGGAACGGTGCGACCCCATTGATGATGTCGCGCGCCCGCGCCCCGAAATAGCTGTCCGGTGCCGCCTGTACTGCCTGTGCGAAGGCGTCGGTGGCCGTGGCGCTATCGCCGCGTTGCAGTGCCAGCCGCCCCTCTGAAAGCAGCGCATTCGCCTGTGTTTCGCCGGTCGCACGGTTGGCGACTTCGGCGTAGAAACGTTCGGCTCCGCGCGAATCGTTGGTCGCCAAGGCGGCGCTCGCCGCCAGCAGCAGCCCGCTAACCGCCTGTTCGCTATCCGGGAACCGATCGGCTAACTGCTCGAACGTTTGCCGCGCCAGTGCCGGGTTATCGTTGGTGCTGTACAGATAGCCCGCGCGCCACAGGGCTTCCGGCGCTTCCGGGAGATAGTTATAGGTCTGGGCAATGTTCAGGTAGAACTGGATCGCCGCCGGAATATCGCCGCTGAGGAAGCGCGTGCGCCCCTGCTCCAGCAGCGCCTGCCCGAAATACGTCGAGGTCTGATACTGGCTGACGATCGTCTCAAAGGCGGTCAGCGCTGCCGGGCTGTTGCCGATCTCGCGATAGGCACGCCCCAACAGCAGATACACCTGCGGATCGACATTGACCCCCGGTGTTTCGGTCGTGTACTGGACGAACGCTGAGATCGCCCCCTGAAAATCGCCGTATTGGAAAGCGGCGCGCCCGCGCTTGTAGTTATCGACCGGAACGCCGTGCGTCAGCAAGGCCCCGGCAGCACTGTAGGCAGCGGCTTGATCAGTATAGGTGTCGAGGATGTGCTGGTAACGGATGAGCGCGTTTTCGGTATCGCCCGCTTTGAGCAGAAGTTCCGCCGCAGCGAGTTCGATATTGGCGCGATAGGGTGCATTGACTGCGACTTCGAGGATGGCGTCATACTGGGCGACGGCTTCGGTCATTTGCCCTGCCGCCCCTTCGACCTGTGCCACCCGTTCGCGCAGGGCAAGCTGCGGCACGAGGCTGCGGGATGCATTGGCAGCATTGACATAGTTGTTGATCGCGGCATCCGTCTGGCCGATCGCCAGCAGCCCATCGCCGATGCGCTCATACGCATAGCTGTCGATCAAACCGGGGCGCTGCTGCAAATAGGCGCTGAAGTCGTTGATGGCTTCGACCCACCGTTCCAGCCCCATATAGGCATCGCCGCGCAGGAAATACGCCTGTGCATGGCGGCTGTCGGATGCAAACTGATCGATGAACAGCGTCATCGCATCTGCGGCATCTTGAAACAAGCCTTCGCGCAGGGCCGACACGCCGAGGTTAAATGCGGCAGTGGCGCGCAGTTCATCAGGAACTGCCGCACCCTGATTGAGAATCATCCGGTAGCTGTTGACCGCATCCTCAAAATAGCCGTTGATGCGCGCGCGATCGGCCTCCGCCAGCAGTTGATCAGCCGGTCGGGATAGAGTGGGAACGGGGGTATCGGTCGGCGGGATGGGCGTATCGGTGGTCGCTTGGGTATTCACGCTTAGGGGTTCGGAGAGTGGTGTAAGCGCAAGCAGCGTCAGCGTCGCTTCCAAACCGACCGGGGTCGGTGGATTCCCCGTGACAATCACCACCGGTTGGCCGGAATCGAGGCTGCACCCACTCATGAGCGCAGCCATCAGCACAGCAGCGGGGATCGCCGCCTTGAACATTCGAAAAGGTGTAGGTGTGTGTGTCATCATGGTGAGCATTTTACCGAACCCGCCGCGCATGACCAGTCAAAAGCCCAACTTCGGCGAGTTCGTAGATCGATCGTCGGTTGAGGTTCAATACTACGGCGGGGTGAGTTCCCCGGCCAGCCACGGCATCCCATAGCCGACTGTCAGCGATCCGGCTTCACCCAGTGCCCGCCCCAATTCGCGCGTGTCACCATTGGTATACGTCCACCAATGATCAGCGGAGGGGAGGATGTTGACACGAAAATCGGTGACAACAAGCGTGCTCAACAGGCGTTGGGCGAACTTCGGATGCACCGAAGGCATATTCGGCACCGGGCGATCGGTGCGGGTGAGCATCACCCGGAAGCGCGACGGTTTCCCCTCAGCATAATACAGATGCATGAACTCGATGAAGCTGTTCAGCCCACCGCCAAGGTCTTTGTGAAAACGATACTGACCGCCCGCCCACTGTGGAGGACGTTCTTCCAGCAGATAGCCCGCTGCGCCAAACGCCTGCCCAACGACGGCGATCAAAATCAGGCGAAAGTGTTCCTGTGGGGTTTGTCCTAACATAGGCTACTCGTCTGGGGCCAATACACTCACGCCGAACTGCTTCACCAGTGCGGCAGCGATACAACCGATATTATAAGCGTCATCCCCACCGCGATGATGCGTTCCCATCAGCGGCAGATCGAGCATGCGAAGCGCTGCCGCCATTCCCACCTGTTTCTTCTGGTTAAGACGATCGGCAAACCGCCGCTTCAAGTTCACATGCTGGCTGCCGAACGGATAGGCGGTGCCAAAGCTGCGGCATTGATCCTGAAACATCCGCAAATCATAAGCGCCCCAACTGCCCCACACATGCGCCTTCGCATCGTATTCTACTTCGAGCAGCGCACAGGCATCGACAAACGAGAGGCCCTGATTGACCTCTTCCTGCGTTAACGTGGTCAGCGAGGTGCAAAATGGGCTGACTTTGCTCCGCTGCGGTTTCACCAATACACTGCGTTGATCGTGTGGGCGTCCGGATTTCACATCGAACCAGCACACGCCGATTTCGATGATTTCGCTTTGCTGACCTCCCGGCGGCTGACCTTCCCAGCAGGTCGACTCCACATCGACAATCAACAGCGCATCGGGTTCTATCATGGAAGCAGCCCGCGCAGTTCATCCGGCGTATTCACCGGCATTTTGCAGGCAAAGTGACGGCATACATAGGCGGTCGGTTGATTTTGCTTGCGCGTCCGGTAGCTCAACAGCGGAATGGCATCATCGCCATCCACATCCGTTTTCGCCAGCGCGGTGATCGCGTTCGGGCGATAAGCACTCGTGATCACATCGAGCAGCGCGGTCGTATTCGCGTCCACCAAATCGCCGACGATCGCGATTTCCGCGAGGCCGTTCACCAGCGCATCGACCGCGCCGAGCGATTCGCCAAATGCTTGCGGATATTCGCGCATAGCATTCGCCAGCGGGTTGAGAATCCGCCGCGCGGCGTCGTCATAGTCGGCGCTGCCGGTATAGGCGTTCAAACGCACCAGCACGCGGGCGAGCATCGCATTTCCGCTCGGCACCGCATTATCTTGCAAGCTGCGCGGACGCACGATCAGCGACTCGTGTTCGTCGCCCGTGTCGTAGAAACCGCCATCGTTGGCGCGGAAATGCGCGAGGGCGTGATCGACCAGCGTTTTCGCCGCTTGGAAATACCGTTCTTCATAGGTGAGTTGATAGACTTCGATAAGTGCATCGGCGAGACAGGCGTAATCCTCAAGGAAGCCGCTGCCTTTAGCGGTGCCATCCTTATAGGTGCGGTGCAGCCGACCGTCCGGCTGGCGGAGCTTGGTGAGCAGAAAATCGGCACTGCGTACGGCGGCAGTCCGGTAATCACTGCGCTTGAGCAGGCGTGCCGCTTCCGCGAGGCTGGCCAGCATCAGTCCGTTCCATGACACGATGATTTTGTCATCCAGCCCCGGCGGAACACGTTGGGCACGTTCGGCGAACAGCTTATCGCGAATGATCGCGAGTTTGGCATGCAGTTCTTCGGCGCTGAGGCCGAGCCGTTCTGCCACAACCGCGTCTTCGTTCGGCACATACAGAATATTCGCGCCCTCAAAGTTGCCACTCGCGGACACGCCCCAATATTCGATGGCGATCCGCGCGTCTTCACCCAGCAGCGATTCGAGTTCGGCGCGTGTCCACACGAAGAACTTTCCTTCTTCGCCTTCGCTGTCCGCATCGGTCGCTGAATAAAAACCGCCTTCATAGGAGGTCATTTCGCGCAGGATGTAGTCGTACACATCGATGGCGACGCGCTGAAAAAACACATCCCCGGTGATCTGCCACGCGGACAGATACAGGCGGCTCAACTGTGCGTTGTCGTAGAGCATTTTCTCAAAGTGCGGCACCAGCCACACCGCATCGGTGCTGTAGCGCGCAAATCCCCCGCCAAGTTGATCGTAAATGCCGCCGCGCGCCATTTTGCGCAGGGTCAGCAGCACCTGATCGAGTGCGGCTTGATCACCCGTGCGGGCATACGTGCGCAGTAAAAAGGCGAGGTTCATCGGTTGGGGAAATTTCGGCGCGCCATTAAAGCCGCCCTGCACCTTATCCGCGCTTGCCAGCATTTTCGCCGCCGCTGCATCGAGCAGTTCAGCGGTGAGGTTGTCACTCAAGCCACCCAATCCGAGCGTGTCACGGCGCAGCGCGTCGGTGAGCTGACCGGCGACGCGTTCCATATCGGATCGGCGGTTAGTAAAGGCGTTGTGCACGGCGTCCATCACCTGTTGGAACGATGGCATGCCATAGCGCGCTTCTTTGGGAAAGTAGGTGCCGCCGTAGAAAGGACGACCATCGGGCAGCAGGAACACAGTCATCGGCCAACCGCCGCCGCCCGTCATCGCCTGCACGGCGTTCATATAAACGTCGTCCAAGTCCGGACGTTCTTCGCGATCGACTTTGATATTCACGAACAACTTGTTCATGATCGCAGCCGTGTCGGGGTCTTCAAAACTCTCATGGGCCATCACATGGCACCAGTGACACGAACTGTAGCCAATACTCAACAGGATCGGCTTGTTTTCTGTTTGGGCGCGCGTCAGGGCTTCTTCACCCCACGCATACCAATCGACCGGGTTTTCGGCATGCTGCCGCAAATACGGGCTGGTTTCGTACTGCAAACGATTCATTCAGTTTCCTAGCAAACTTTTGTGTGCGTCAAGTCCGCTTACCAATAACCGGCGATCCAATCGAGGAACTTCCGGCTGGTATCGGTCGTCAAGCGGGCAGCGGCGGCAACATGATGCGTGGAAAAAGCGAATAGATTCGTGAAATGCTTGTGCGATGTGCAGATGAGATAATCGCTTTCCCACCGTTCCTGATTCCACAAAAACGCGATTTCGCCGTTCTCACGCCGCATGGGGTCAAGCCAGTGCGCCCGATCCATGTCGCTAAGGCGGCTGAGCTGAAAAGTCAGCGCCAGCATTCCGTTCAGCGTGAAGGTAAAATTCGCGTCCCGGCTGGCCGTATCGACTTCGACCAACGCCGACGCGGAGCCATCCTGACTAGACAGGATCGCCGAGCCGGAGCGCACTTTTCCATTGAACTGCCGCACGCGAATCACAGACAGCAGAGGCAGGTTGGCGAAACGCGCCGTGAGTTCCTTGTCAAGATCGATCGATCCCTCAAAGAAGTGCTGTAGCATCAGTGGTGCATTGGTTGGTGCTGCGGCCATACCGCTTGTCATCCCCATTGGTGCTGCTGCCTCGGCGGTTGAACGTGGGCGGCGAGGCAAAGTCGCCTTTGAGGGTAGCGTAAAATCGTCGAAATTGCTGCGGTTATTCGGGTTATCCATGTCGGCGTATCGCTCCCCTAAGTGTATGCCTATTATAGACGATCTCTTTGGCACAGAGAGAAAGGATTGGAGTTCTCTTGTGTGCCAAAGGAATTGCTTATGTGAATCTTATGCGCTTTCCGTAGTATTGACGGTAACGAGTTGCCAAACTAAGGCAGGAACATGTTTCCCCCCAATCAAAATCCGAGAAATCCAAATGAAAAGCCCGAGGAACCGGGCCAGCAGCGTCCACCCTCTCCATGGAATAATCTGCCGCGCTGGCTGTTTCCGATCATCCTTATTGGGCTGCTGCTGTGGGCACTAAACAATGCGCCGGAAATCGGCAGCATGTTTTCGTCAGACTCTCCCATCACCATTCCGTATTCGGCAGTCTACGAGCTGGTACAGGCTTATGGCACGCCGCAGACGGATGCCAGCGGGGATAGCAGTACAGCCCGTCGCAGCAATGTGACGATTCAAGCGCTGATCGACAACGACTCGATTGCGCTTCAGTTCTCGCAGCCCGTCCGCTATCCGGTGGATGGATCACCGCTGCTTCAGCAGGGAATCACCCAAGGAACCTACAGCGCGTTTACGGCTTCGCAGCTTCCAACGGGCGATCTGTCGCTGCCCGACACGCTGCGCAGCTACGGCGTAACCATCGTCGGCCAGTTCAACCAACCGAGCGCGCTGCTAACGATTCTGCTCAATTTCGCTCCGTTCCTGCTGCTGCTCGGCTTCCTGCTGTGGTCAGCACGTGGCGCACAGCGGCAGATGACGGGCGTGTTCAGCTTTGGGCGTACCCAAGCGCGCGAATACACCAAAGAGAAGCCGAAAATCACCTTCCGTGATGTGGCTGGACAGGAAGCCGCCAAATCGGAACTGGTCGAAATCGTGGACTTCCTGAAGGAACCGGATAAGTACATCGCCTTGGGTGCGCGTATTCCGCGCGGTGTGCTGTTGATTGGCCCGCCCGGTACCGGGAAAACCCTGTTGGCGCGCGCGGTTGCCGGTGAAGCAAACGTCGCTTTCTTCAGTATCGCCGCGTCTGAGTTCGTGGAAATGTTCGTCGGCGTGGGCGCAAGCCGTGTCCGTGACCTGTTCAACAAAGCCAAGGCCGCCGCGCCGTCGATCGTCTTTATCGACGAAATCGATGCGGTGGGTCGTCAGCGTGGCGCAGGATTGGGCGGCGGCAATGACGAGCGTGAACAGACGCTCAACCAAATGCTTGCCGAAATGGACGGCTTTGATCAAACCGAGAGCGTGATCGTCATGGCGGCGACCAACCGCCCCGACGTGCTCGACCCTGCGCTGCTGCGCCCCGGTCGCTTTGACCGTCAAGTGACGGTTGCCCTGCCGGATCGTCAAGGGCGGCAGGATATTCTGAAAGTCCATACACGCGGTAAGCCGCTCGGCACCGATGTCGATCTACCGTCGCTGGCAAAGGCGACGATCGGATTCTCCGGCGCGGACATCGCCAACTTGGCGAACGAAGCCGCTTTGAGCGCCGCGCGCAACAATCGCAAGAAGATCACCTCGCGCGACTTCTCCGATGCCTTCGACCGGATCGTGTTGGGCACGCAGAGTCCGCCGCTTTCGAACGAAACCGAACGCCGCGTCGTCGCCTATCACGAAGCCGGTCAATGCGCTGTCGGCGGCGCTGACGCCCGGTGCTGACCCGGTGTTCAAGGTGACGATTGTCCCCCGTGGACAAGCGCTCGGCGTGACGGCAATTCTGCCGGACGATGACCGCCGCAATTACTCGCGTACCGAATTGTTCAACCGGATGATCGTACTGTTGGGCGGACGGGCGGCTGAACAGGTGAAATTCGGTGAAATTACGAGCGGAGCCTCGAATGACCTGCGCCGTGTGACGCAGATGGCGCGCCAAATGGTCGCCCAGTTGGGCATGAGCGATCGAATTGGGCAGGTCAACTTTGGTGATGACGAACGCCAGCCGTTCTTGGGCTATTCGCTCTCGCAGGGGCGTAATTACAGCGAAGAAACGGCGTCCGAAATCGATGCCGAAGTCCGCCGCATTGTCGATGAAGCGTATGACAAGGCCGTCGCGCTGCTGAAGAAGAACACCGATAAGCTCGATATGCTGGCAAATGACCTGCTGACGAATGAGATTGTCGAACGGGCGCGCGTACTCGAAATCGCCGGGGTGCCGGAGAACGATGCCGCTGAACCCGCCGAAGGGGTGCCGGTCATCCCGCCTCCGCCGCCTGTCAGCGAACCCGCAGATTAGGCGCAGGTATCCAAGCAATAAAATAGGGCGATCCGGCTGGATCGCCCTGTTCGTTTGTTTATTGAAAAGCTGCTAACGTTCGCCGTTAACCGTGAAGTTGTTGGTTGGCGAAGGCGAGCGCATCATCAACGCTGTTGAATACAAATGCTTCACGACCGCCGTACTGAGCCTGCTTCGTCGCATCGCGCTGCAGCTCAATCAAATCCCCATTTCCCACAATCAACAGCACAATGTTTGGCTCGGAAAGGCGAATATCTTCCGCGAGACCGATGGTGAGCTGATCAAACGTAAGTTCAAAATGGGTGAAATCGATGATTCGATAGACTTTGCTCTTGAACTTGCGCGCGATCGCGTTGCATTCATCGCGATTTTTCTGCGGATCAACAGCCATGTCAATCGGTTCATAGAGGGTTGCGACAACGATGGGCTGATCGCCAACTTGCTTTACCACAACAGTCATGATGCTTTCTCCTGAGCAAGGTGTAAGAGTGAAGAGACTGTGAAGACGCCTGCTTAACTAAGGGTAGTCTATTTATTTTCCCACAATGTCATTACTTTATATTGACAGTTGCAATACAAAAAGATCTAAACAGTAGAGTCCCCACATCTGTGACGGAATCTGCCGTTTTCCCTTCATGACACTATCCGTTCAACTGCTTACGGGCGAACGCGATCGCCTCGTCTATCGACCCAACCATATGAGCTTGCTGCGCGCCGTAGTGCGGCTGCTTGATCGCTTCTGTAACCATTTCGACCATGTCGCCCTTGCCGACAAAGATGTGATGAATATTCGAGGCGCTGTGCCGGATGTCCGCAGCCATTGCCCCCACAACCATTTCGAAGGTAATTTCCAAACGGCTCACATCGGTAATCCGGTACACCTGCCCCGGCAGGTGACGTGCAATGGCGTTGACGGCTTCAAGCGTTTGCTTTGGCTCTGTTTCCACTGCTACGGGAGGAATAATCGTGGCAATGATGATGGGTTCATCGCCAAGTTGCACAACTTCAAACGGCATGAGGTTGCTCCAATGATGAGTACGATCGGTCGAGAATGTAGAGTCATTATAGACCTATAAGCAGGCGCCATTCCGATAGCCCCTGTGAAATTTTTATGAAACTCTTGTGAACTCAGTAAAAGCTCGCAATAAAAAAGGAGCCGCCGTACGTCACGACCGCTCCTCTTTTTTGGTTTGAAAACCAATATTAGCCATTCAACTGCTTGCGGGCGAGCGCAAGCGCCTCGTCCATCGACCCGACCATGCTGCCTTCTTGCGCACCATACTGCGGCTGCTTGATGGCGTTTGCTACCAGTTCAACCATCTCGCCTTTGCCGACAAAAATGTGCCGAATATTCCGCTCACTATGCCGAATATCCAATGCCATCCCGCCAACGATCATGTCGAAGGTTGGCTCAAAACGGGTAACATCGGTGATCCGGTACACTGGGCCATCAATGTCGCGGGCGATAGCGTTGGCCGCTTCGCGCCTTTGGGTAGGCTCCAATTGCATATTGACCGGCGGAATAATCGTTACGATGATAATAGGCTCATTGCCAAGCTGCTTGACTTCAAAGGGCATACGGTTTGATCCAATGATGACTGCGTTACAGCGAGAATGCGGATCATTATAGACGACCAAGCGTGCGTTTAGCGGGGATGCGTATGAAATTTTTATGAAACTCTTGTGAACTCAGTAAAAGCTCGCAATAAAAAAGGAGCCGCCGTACGCCACGACCGCTCCTCGTTTTTGGTTTGAAAGCCAATATTACCCATTCAACTGCTTGCGCGCATAAGCGATAGCCTCTTCAACCGACTTGATCATCTGGGCGCCCTTGGCCCCGTACTGCGGCAGTTTCATCGACTGCGTGGCAAGTTCGACCATGTCGCCATTACCAACGAAGATATGCTCCATGTTCGGTTCACTATGGTTGATGTCGTCGGCCATGCCCATGACAAGCTCTTCGTACGAAAGATCGAGAAGGGTGAGATCGGTAATGCGGTACACGGTTCCCTTAAAGCGACGGGCAATTTCGTTAGCCGCTTGACCTGTAAGGCGTGGTTCCGTAACAGTATCGATGGGAGGAATAATGGTGGCAACAATGATCGGTTCATTACCAACTTGTTTGACTTCAAAGGGCATGAGGTTTGCTCCGGCGAGGTGCGATTAAACAAGAATACAAGTTCATTGTAAACTCGCAAAGCCGTGTCTAACCTATAGATTAGCGGAAATATTTCTTGAAATTCAGCAATAAATAAGGGGCGATGGGTGCTGCCTATCGCTCCTTTTCCCTGCGCGGCTAACGGGAGTTAGCCCTGCAAAAGTTTGCGCGCCAATGCGATGCCCTCTTCGACCGAGGCAACCATATGGCCTTCTTGCGCACCGTATTGCGGCTGTTTGATCGCTTGGGCAATCAATTCAACCATTTCGCCTTTGCCGACCACAATATGTCGAACATTCGGCTCACTATACCGCACATCTGCTGCTAAACCGGCGATCAGCATGTCGAGGGTGATGTCCAAACGACTAACGTCGCTGATCCGGTACACCGGGCCTTGAATGCGACGCGCCATCGCATTGACGACTTCAAGCGTTTGTTGTGGATCTTTATGAAGATCGGTCGGTGGGGTAATCGTTACGATGATGATGGATTCATCGCCAAGTTGTTTGACTTCAAAGGACATGGCTTTTACTGACCTATTATGCTGCGAAGCGGGATGGTATCCGACTCATTATAGGGGATTAGGTCAGACATACGGCGTGAATCGCATACAAATGCTATGAAATCCTCATGAATAATACAGAGTCCAGCGCGGAATGATCGCTCAAGTTCTGTTCTCGCCACGCATGCAGATACGTCACGTGCATGGGCTGAAAATGGGACGATGCCAGCACATGATCGAGCCTAAAGCCGAAAAACCGGCCTTTATTGCGCGCCCCCCAGCTCGCCTCGCTGACCGCGTAGCCATGCAGTGTTCGATAGGCATCGTGTAAATCAAATGGGCGCAGTCCTTCCAATAAATGACGCTCCGCACGATCCCACCGATCCCAGCCGCGCACGATTCCATAGCTGCCGTTGGCGCGCAGCCGCTGCGAAAATGTGATCAATGTGCCGTCGGGCAGTTCCGCCGCCGGGCTATTGAAATCCCCGCACACAACGCGCGGTAACGCTGATGGTTGGGCCAAATGTGCGTACAAGCCCTCCATAAACCGGAGTTTGAGTTCCATCTCATACGCGCCGATGCTGGGCACATGGAGGTTATGCACGGCGACTTGCCCATACGACATGTCCACAAGCGCAGACACATAGGCCTGTTGAAACGGCAGCACAGGAGCATCGAGTTGCTGTAGAGAGTGGCGGCTGACGAGCATCACGAACGGTCGGCGCGGCATCGGATCGGCGTGAACACTATCGAGCGCATAAGGGTAGCCTACAGCGGCGAACGCTTCGCGCAGACGGGGTAAATTCCGCACGGATACCTCTTGCAGCGCGATCACATCCGGCTGACGGTCGATCAGCGCGGCAACCTGCGGCTCAATCGCTCGGCGCTTGTTCAGGTTCCATGTGATGAGGTGCATCTTCTGATTCCATTAAATCAGACCATCAAGAATGCCTAGGACGCTCATCGCGACAATGATTCCAAATGCTCCATATAACATATACGATGTTAAGCGATACCACAGTACCACGAATGACGAGAGGTGAACGTCACGTTCAGACTCACGTCCGAAGAGCAAAAGCGTGTGCGCGGGTATTATGCCGTTGTGCTGTTCAGCAAGGGTCGCAATACGCCCACTCAGCTTACCCATATAAAGAAACGGGAGGCCGAAAACCGCCAGTATGAAGATTGCCGCAACCAAATTACTCGCATTTCCAAGCGCCTGCATGAGCATGTCCTCAATTGAAAGAGCATGGGTATTCATCCATGCTCTTTTTCATCATAGGCTGTGAAATCCTAAGTCTTACACTTCGTGCTGGTGGATGTGCTTCTTGCCTTCCGCGATCAGCGGGGCGGCCACATGTGACGGCACCGTATCATAGTGCGCGAAGGTCATCTCGTAGATGCCGCGTCCGCCGCTCATCGAGCGGAGTTCGTTGCCGTAGCGCATCATTTCGGCCATTGGCACCTGCGCGGTCACGGTACTCTTTCCGGCTTCGGTGTCCATCCCCTGCACGCGTCCGCGCCGGGTGTTCAAGTCGCCCAGAATATCGCCCATCAGCGCTTCGGGGACGATAATCTTGACGTTCATGATCGGTTCCAGCAGCACAGGGTTCGCCGCGTTGAATGCTTCTTTGAAGGCTTCACGTCCGGCAATCTGGAACGCGATGTCTTTTGAGTCAACCGGGTGTTCCTTACCGTCATAAACGATCGCCACCACATCGCTGATCGGGTATCCGGCAATCACGCCCGTCTCCAATACCTGATGGATGCCTTTTTCGATCGACGGGAAGTAGGAGCTGCTCACTGCCCCACCAACCACTTCCGAGCGGAATTGGAAGCCGTTGCCGGGGTTCGGCTCAATGCGGATCGAGACTTCACCGAATTGTCCTGCGCCGCCCGTCTGCTTCTTATGGCGGTAGGTCGCGCTGCCCTTGCCAGTGATCGCTTCCTTATAAGGCACCTTCGGCACGGCGATGTCCATGTTCGCGCCAAACTTCCCTGCGCGGCTGATGGCGACGTTAACGTGCAGTTCGCCCATGCCTTCGAGGATCGTCTGTTTGATAGAACCGTCCTGCCGCCAGCGGATCGTCGGATCGCTTTCCGCCAGCATGGTCAGCACTTGGCTCATCTTGCCGGTATCGGCGGCGGTCTTCGGCAGCAGCGCCACCGAATACAGCGGATCGGGGAACGTCGGGCGGGTGATCTGAATCGGGTTTTCACGGCTGCTGAAGCTGTCGCCGGTTTTGGTCTGTGATAACTTGGTCACGACGCCAATGTCGCCCGCATGGAAGACGGGGACAGGATTCTGTTCTTTACCGCGCATCGACATCAGGCCGCTGAAGCGTTCCTCGACGCCGCGCGTGGAGTTGAAGTAGCGTCCATCGCTGTGAATATTGCCGGAGAAAATCCGGAAGTAGGTCAGCGAACCGACAAAGCGGTCGTTGCTGGTCTTGAAGACATAAGCGGCCAGCGGGCCTTCGTCGGACTGGGGCGCATACAGGAACTGGCGTTCCCCTGCCGGATCGGTATAAGTCACGCGGCGTTCGGAAGGCGGCCCTACATAGACCACCAACGCTTCCATGAGCGGCACCGTGCCAATATTCTTCGTCCCGGACGTGACAAACACGGGGACGGTTTTCAGATAAGCATCGCGGGCTGCTTTGCGCATCCCGTCGCGGATTTCTTCTGGAGTCAGGTTGCCTTCGGCGAAATATTTCTCGATCAGTTTGTCATCGGCCTCGGCGGCGGCTTCAACCAGCACCGTACGGGCGGCTTCAGCAACTTCCTGCATCTCGGCAGGTAGATCTGAACGTTCCTTGCCTTCGGCGAAATAAGCTTTCATCGTGAGCAGATTGACGACGCCCTTGAACGACGACTCTGCCCCGACGGGAATCATCACGGGGATAAATTTGTATTCGGGGAAACTGTCTTTCAACTGCTGGAGCGTGCGCTCAAAATCAGCATTTTCACGATCCATCTTATTGATCGTGACGACAATCGGCTGCTGGTAGGCTTCCGCGTATTCCCATGCGAGCTGGGTACCCACTTCTACACCGGAAACGGCATCGACTACGACGAACACCGAGTCGGCAACACGAATGGCGTTCTTGACTTCACCTTGAAAATCCGAAAAGCCCGGTGCATCGAGCACATTGATTTTGACATCGTTAAATTCAATGGGGACTAACGAGGTGCTGAGAGAAAGGCCGCGCTCCTTTTCTTCTTCGTCCCAGTCGCTAACGGTATTTTTCTCTTCGATGCGCCCCAGCCGAGTGATCGCCCCCGTATTAAACAACATCGCCTCGACCAACGATGTCTTCCCCGAGCCCTGATGCCCTACGAAGGCGACATTACGTAATCTATCGGTGGTGTACTCTTTCATGAGAACAGATCCTTTTTTGGTTACCTGTTCGCACAAATTTTAAGACGCGACTAAGGGCTTGTCAAAACACGTACGGGTACACTTAACATCATTTCTGTGGGACAAATGTAAGGGAAAACGGGGATGAGGGGCAGGCATGCTTTCGTCACAAGCGGATTATGAAAAAGTTCCCAATTTTTTCCCATGAACCGTTTATCTTATTGACCCCCTAAAGATTCGTGTGTTACCATGTGATTGAACGCCTACAAAGGAGAAATATCCAAATGATTTATAGCCCTCGTGAAGAAGGTCAGGGTCTCGTCGAATACGCGTTGATCCTCGTGTTGGTCGCCGTCGTCGTTATCGTCATTCTGGCGCTGCTCGGCCCGGCCATCGGCAATATCTTCTCGAACATCGTCAACACCCTTTAAGTGTAGCGCGGTTCTTTTTGAAACCCCTGTCGAATGGCAGGGGTTTCTTATTTCCATCTGCTTCCGCTCCATAAATTCCCCTTACCTGCGTTATATCCTGTCTACAACGATACGTTATACCAGATTGATATGACAATCGTCACAATTGCCTTGACAAAGCCTTAGCCGCCCCGTATACTGCCGCGCGATCTTTAAGGAAAGGGGCAGCGCCCGCCTAAAGGCGACGGCGCTATTATTGTTGTGTATTTTCGCCGTCTGTCTGCGTCATGCCAAGTGAAAATAAAACTCGGTAGCCCAATCCATGACTGGGTTGACCGAGTTTTCTTTTTCCCCGTTCAAGAAGATCGCTATCGTCCGACTTAGGGGGCAAGGGAAGCTCATGCAAGAAAATAATGTTATGGCCGGGGCAGTCGAGGATTTTGGCGCACTGCTGGATGCATGGTTTGCACAGGAACAGCCGGAACGCGGGGACATCGTGCCGGGGACGATCGTCGCTGTCGATCCGCAAGGTCTTATCGTTGCCATTGACGGGATGAAGCGTGACGGCGTCGTCCAGCGCCGTGATTTGGAACGCATGGGTGTGGACACCGACCACTACGCGGTCGGCAGTGAAATCGAAGTCATGATTTTGCGCATGGAAGACGAAGACGGCAATCTCGTGCTGTCGGTGTCGCAGGCGCAGCAGACGGAAGACTGGAAGAAGGCCGAAGAGCTGATGACCCAAGATCAAATTTGGGAAGGCATCATCAGCGAAGCCAATCGCGGCGGCTTGATCGTCCTGTTCGGCAACCTGCGCGGGTTCGTTCCGGCCAGCCATGTGCTGGATCTGCCGCGCGGCCTGAACGAAGACGAACGCAAGGTGCGTATGCAGCGGCTCGTCGGGCAGAAGATTCCGCTGAAGATCATCGAAGTCAACCGCAAGCGCCGCCGTTTGGTGTTCAGCCAGCGTGACGCGCAGCGCGGCAGCCGTGAAGCCCGCAAGGAACTGCTGCTCGAACAGCTCCATGAAGGCGACGTGCGTAAGGGCGTGGTCAGCGGCCTGCGTGACTTCGGCGCATTCGTCGATCTGGGCGGCGCTGACGGTCTGATCCACATCAGCGAACTGGCGTGGCACCGCGTTAACCACCCGAAGGAAGTCCTCAAGGTGGGCGACGAGATCGATGTTTACATCCTGCGCCTCGATGCGGAAGGCAAGCGTATCGGCTTGAGCCTGAAGCGCCTTCAGGAAAATCCGTGGGCGATGGTCGAAGAGCTGTACCATGTCGGCCAGTTGGTCGAAGGCATCGTCAGCCGCGTGACGCAGTTCGGCGCGTTCGTCAGTCTGGAACCGGGCATCGAAGCCCTGCTCCACACCAGCCAAATCGCCGATCCCGCACCGGAAGATGCATCGCTGGTCGTCCACGAAGGACAGCGCCTGCTCATGCGTGTGATCAGCATCGAAGCGGATAAGCAGCGCCTTGGCCTAAGCCTGAAGGAAGTGTCGCCGGAAGAGATCGCCAAGTGGCAGCAGACGAAAGCCGCCGCCGCTGAGGTGGATGGTGCTGCCGTTGAAGCGGAAGAAAGCGCCCCGCAGGTTGACGGTAGCGTTTCCGAGGCAACTCCAGTAGAATTAGCGACCGACGCAAGTACGGTCGAAGTTTAGCCCGCTCTGCGGGATAAAATCTTGAAGGAAAGGAGGTGGGCTGCGTATGGCACATGTCACCCTGCGTCCAAATGAGTCGCAGGAATCGCTGCTTCGGCGTTTCCGTAAACGTGTAACGACGAGCGGCGTATTGAGCACTGTTCGTCGCAAGCGCTGGCACATTAGCAAAAGCGAACTGCGCCGGATCGAAAAGAAAAAGGCCATTCGTCGTTCGCGCCGCCGTCAGCGCAAGTCGATGTCGCGCTAGTCGTGCGCGCCGCCTCTTTGCGCTCACGCCGACCGGTTTACACGAATTGACATAACACCGCTGCTCAATCTCCTTGGGCAGCGGTATTCTTGTTTGAACAGCCTAAATCTGAAATACCAGACAGCAACCCGATTGACAACTTATCGCCACACGGAAAGGAACTCTATGGCGAAACAATCCGAAGATAAACTTGAAGTTGAGGGTGTGGTCGTCGAAGCCCTGCCCAACACGCAGTTCATGGTAGAGCTGGAAAACAAGCACCGCGTACTCGCCTACTTATCCGGCAAGATGCGTAAGAACTACATCCGCATTTTGTTGGGCGACCGTGTGCGCTTGGAAATGAGCATGTACGACCCAACGCGCGGGCGCATCACCTACCGCTACCGCGATAATCAGCGCATGGGTGATGAAGTCGACAAATAGACCGATCGCGACGGTACACGCGACTTGATCCGGCCTGCCACCGGGGTTTCTCCCTGTTGATTCCTTGCTGCCCCAAACAGACTATCGTTTGAGTGTATTTGAGTAAGGAGTTGCCTATAGGATGAAGCGGTCTTCTATTCGTTCGCGTTGGCTTGGCAAGGCGTTGTGGCTGACGTGCTTCATCCTTCTGCTCTACTTCGCGACTCGCATCACCGCACTCGATCTTCTACCGCTCCATAGTGATGAAGGACTTCACCTCACCCGCGCCCTTGAAGTATGGAAACTTCATCCCTATTGGGAAATCGGCGATGGCAAGATCATTAATCATTGGGTGATCGCCCTTTTCTATCCACAACACGATCCAGTCTTTATCGGGCGCATCGCCACGATATTCGTCGCGATGATCGGGTTAGCCGCCGGGGTAACACTCGCAAGACGCTGGTTCGGTTGGACGGCGGCGCTGTTCGCGGGGCTGCTGTGGACGACCAGTGCATACCTGTTCTTTTTCGAGCGCTTGGCGTTCAGCGATGCAGAAGCAGGCGCGCTGATCGTACTTTCGATCTTGTTTGCCCTCCACTTGACGCGCACCGGGAACCGCCGTGATGTTATCGCCACCGGGGTATCGCTCGCTCTGGCGGCGCTGTTCAAGGTGAGCGCGGCGCCCTTTGCGGCGGCTGTCGGCTTGATCTTATTGATGAACGAACGCTGGCCGCTGCGCCGCCGCCTAATATGGAGCGGCTGGATTGCGGTGATCGTCGTGATCCTCTTCATTCCTCCGGTTGTTTACCTCACGCTGCGCGATCGAGGACTATTCGACATCACCTATCAGTGGATCAACACAGGTGGCACCGCAGCAGATGCAACCACCGGGCTAAGCGGAAATTTGGCGCGGCTGGAAAGCCAGCTCACCGATTACGGCTCATGGATCGGGTCGGCGCTCATGCTGATCGGTTTGGCGACCTTGGGGCTGTTGAAGCGGCGCATCGGCGGCATCCTGTTGGCAGGATTACTGCTTCCGCTGGGGGCGTTCATTATGTTCGGGCGTGATGTACAGGCACGCCATTTTGTCGTCGCGCTCCCGCTGGCGCTGACCTTAGGCGGCGCGGGCCTTGGTGTGCTATTCAACCGTGTGCGTACCTACAGCCGCCCGCTGAAGTGGGGATTGGTCGGCCTTAGTGTCGCGTCGGTCTCATCCGCGTTCGCGGGGTTTGCGCTGATCAGCTATCAAGCGCCGGAACGCCTTCCCCTGCCACAGACCGTCTACATGCAGCATATCATCACCCATGCTTCCGGCTATGGGCTGCGCGAGGCCGTCTTATCGATGACGCAAACCATCCGTGATCCCGAAATTCCCGTGATTGCCAGCATGTTCCCAGATAGCTGTCGCCGCGCCAACCTCTACACCCTCGATCGAGTGCTGCTGCGCTGCACGGATGCGCCCGGAACTTCGGAAATCGAAGCAGCGCTTAACACGACCGGATCAGCCTATGTTTTAACCGAGAGCCCCGGCTTGATCGGGCTGCGTTTCCCCGACGAGGCCGCTGTATTTAACAGCACTGCCGAGGAAATCGCCGCCTATCCGCGTCCCGGCGAAACCACCGATACCGCGTCTATCCAGTTGTGGCTGCTCACGCGCATTCCGTAAGGGCACGGGCTACGGCTTTTCGGCCCAATGCACCGCCATCGTGTCGAACATGAACGTCCGGTAGCGAACATTGGTAAACCCTGCCTCGCGCATGAGCGCGGCGAGTGCTTCAGGGGTCTTGAACTTCTGCGTGCTTTCCGGCAGATATTCATAGGCGTCCGCGTTGCCGCTGATCAGCCGTCCGAGCGTCGGAATCACATAGCGCAGATGAATTTGGATGAACGGGCGCAGCAGATTTTTCGGCGGCGGCGAGGTATCGAGGATGACGACGCGCCCGCCGGACTTGAGGACGCGCTTCTGTTCGGCAAACGCGCGCGGAATATCGATCACGTTGCGCATTAAATAGCCTGCCGTCAACGCATCGAAGGTGTCATCGGGAAATGGCAGATTCAGCGCATCCGCGCCGCTCCACATGACTTGATGACCCAACGGCAGTTTCTTGCCCTCGACCATCATCCCCAACGAGAAATCCGCGCCTACTGCCGTGATCCCCGGCACCGTGCGCAGCGCTTCAAAGGCGATGTCCCCGGTTCCGGTCGCCAGATCGAGCAGTTTGCCGCCAGGTGACAAATGCGCCTGTTTGACGACAAATTTGCGCCACTGAATATCCTGCCCGAACGTCATCAGGCGATTCATCAGGTTATAGCGTGATGCGATGCGGTCGAACATGCCCTGCACATACGACGCGCGTTCTTTGCCTTGCAGCATAGCCATCGGGGTTTATCCCTCTTTCAGCGATTTACGGATTTTCTTGACGACTTCATCCCGCACTTTGGCGGATAAAAATTCCTTGGGGGTGCGCTTCAGCCACAGCGCCGCTTGATACCCATACTTTTTGAGATCGCGGTCGGTGCTTTCAACATAGTCTAGCAGATCGACCGCATGATCACGGTTGTAGGCATACAGCAGTTTTCCCCGGATCATCCAGCGATAATAAAGATGTTCCGGCAGAACCAGATCGACCACATACGTCGCCCGGCAGTCCTCACACGACGCGACACCGCGCCCATACGACGAGTACGAACGCGTTCCCACCACCCACGCGATCATCGATGGGAAACGCTCCACGACATAGGTGCTGCCGAACGGATGCACATGCGCCGGATCATACCCTTCCGGTGAGCGCACCGACTTAAATGCATTCTGATAGGTCGCGCGCCCGCCGCAGTGTTGGCACTTGATCTGTAAATCGGTACTTTTCTTCGCTGCCGGTTCATTCATCATGTCAGCTTCCCTTGGCTGCGAGGATATCGTTTTCCAAGGCGCGCCAGCGATCCGCCGTGAGGTGCGGCGTCCATTCCTCCGATTCAAGAGGGTGAAAAGCACGCACAGCAGGGGTCTCCCCCGGTGCGGCGTACGCCCATCCCCAGCGAATGACTTCCGCCAGCACGAAGGGAAAATCGCACACATTCACATCGGCATTGACGCCCACCATACCTAGATCGGGAAAAACCGAGCGCACGTCGAAGGCAATTCGCTCGAATGCCTCTGCTTCTGTCCCGACAATCGCCATGCGCCCACCGTAGAGTGTCCAGTTCACGCCGACGAGCTGGGTGAGCCGCTCCGCCAGTGCGGTATCCGCTTCGAAGCCCGGCGTGGAGGATTTCTCTTCGCTGGCAAGGAGGGCAAACCGATCGTCTACAGCGATCACGTCGATCCCGTTCAACAGCGCGTCGATCACCGCCTGCGCATCGAACGGATCAACATCCGACGGCACGATGACGACACGGCGGCAGTCCGCAACGATTCCCCACAAGCCATATACTACTTTATGCCGATCCGCACGGGCACCCACCCGCGCGATGATCAGCGTTTCGTCTACATGATGCACATCGATCACATCGGGCAGCACCGTTTTGAGAATAGGCCCAAACAGGCGCTCTGCCGCACGGCGCATCCAATAGGCATCGCGGCTTCCCGGCAAGCGGATCGGAACGATCGCCCGTTCACGATGAGTCACCGCCGTGATATGCAGACAGGCCAGTGTTTCAGCACGCAGCACGCCCTGATCGTCTAGCCATTCCACCGGGGCAAGTTCGCCCGTCAGCGCCCTTCGATAACCACTTCGGCCTCGGCGGGGATTTCGAGCGGTTGGGAAAGCGCACTGGCCATCGGCACCGCTTTTCCACGCAGCCACGCCGCCAACAACCCCCGATCAAACCCTTCAGGCAGCGGCACAGCAGCGCTCCATAATAGGGCCGGATCGGCCCCTAAGGCCAGCGCCACAGGGCGAGCCTCCGATGCCGTCCAATCATCAGACAGCGCTGGATCAAGCTGCACCGCTAGGGTGTGCGAATCGAGCACGGCGGCGCGCACCGATCGAAGGTGAGACATGCCGTTCGCATCCTTGACGATCAGCAGTGCCGCCGTCAGCGAGGGATGTGTTTCGCGCATTGATACCCGAATCGCGGGGAGCAGCAGCGCATTCACCGTCTCGCGGTGAACAATTTTTTGCACAGGGGGAGGACGCACCATGCCCGTGCTCGTGCCTAAACTGCGCGCCAGATCGATGAAATCCGCCAAGCGCGTCATCATTCCCATCGAACCACGCGGAAAGTTGAAGTCAAACAAGCGGGCAAACCGGCTGCGAATATCGTCAAGGCTGGTCGCATTCAGCGCCAAGGCCATTCGATCATGTGTCGCGTAAAGGTTGGCAGCGACTCGGAACGGGGACGGCGTTCCCCCTTCTCCGCTGACTTGATCGAACAGCAGAGCGTGCCGCTGCGCCGGTGGCAGATCGGCAGCACGGGCAGCGACCGCCCCAATTTCGCCGTTTGGGTTCACAGGGAGGCGTATTCGGGCGAGATCGCCTTCAGCATCAAGAGCGACCAAAAAGCCGCGCAGGTCGCGGGCAGGCATAGGCGAAGTAACCTTTCATCGCCGCTTTGCAGACCAGCGGCGGCAAACCAGATGAACCGCCTCATTATACACGAGCCTTCAGGAGCCAAGGCGCGCTTAGGTTCATCGGATGTCGTCAGCAGTACCAATACAAAGCGGGGCGCTTCTAACTCTGAGCGCCCCGCTGCATAGTGTAAGCTGCGAGGATTAGTCGATGTTGGCGGCAGTCTTGACTTCGCCTGTAGCAAGCGAGGATTTCACATCGCCCTTGCGGCGCGCCAACCAGCGACCGAATTCCCCTATCCACAGTACCCCGCTGGTTGCGATCAGGATGATCAGCCATTCGACAATGCTCAATGGCACGGTGCGGAAGATTTCGCCGCCGAACTGCACGATCAAGAAGGTGCCGATCAGGATCACTCCGGCGATATACAAGAACATCCGGTTTTCGCCAAGATTGGTGAAAGCCGAGGAACGCAGCCCCAACACGCGCGCGTTAAACAGGTTCCAGAACTGGAGCAGGATGAACGTCGCGTAAAAGATGCTCAATTCTTGATCGCGTATCACGCTGTCATTCTGGATGTAGAGCAGGAAGGCCACCAGCGAGACAATGAACGTGACGCCAAAGCTGAGTATGTCGCGCATCATCGTCCGGCTGATGATGAAGTCGGTCGATTTACGCGGCGGCACTTCCATCACTTCCCAGCGCGGCGGTTCCGTCGCTAAGGCAAGCGAGGCGAACGTATCCATGATCAGGTTGATCCACAACATCTGGATTACCGTGAGCGGGAACTGCACGCCAATGAACGGCCCCAGCAGCGCGATCCCCAATGCAGCCACGTTGATCGTCAACTGGAACAGGATGAAGCGCTGGATGTTCTGGTAAAGCGACCGCCCCCACATCACGGCATTGACGATGCTCTTGAATGAATCGTCCAGCAAGACAATATCGCTGGCTTCTTTGGCGATGTCCGTCCCCGATCCCATCGCCAGCCCTACATTCGCATAATTGAGGGCGGGCGCATCATTAGTACCGTCGCCCGTGACGGCGACAACCTGACCGTTTTCCTGCAAGATGCGAACCAAGCGCATCTTATCGAGCGGGCGGGCGCGTGAGAGTACTTTCAAGCGGGTGACAATGCGCTTGGCCTGTTCGTCGCTGAGGGCTTCGAAGTCACGACCGAGCATGTGGGCGTCCGGGATGTGATCATCGGCGGGCTGCCACAAGCCAATCTGGCGGGCAATTTCTTTGGCGGTTTCCGAGTTATCACCCGTCACCATTTTGACCATGATCCCAGCTTTGCCGCACGCCGCGATCGCCGCCGGGACTTCAGGGCGAATCGGGTCGGCAATGGCGACATAGCCCAGCCAGATCATGTCTTCGGTGATGGCTTCAAGGTCTTCATGTTCGCTCAAGACTTCTTTATAAGAGAAGCCGAGCGTGCGCATACCGCGCCGTGCAAAATCAAGGATTTCCTGTTCGATCACACCGCGATGCTGATCGATTAGTTCGGTGCTGCCATCGGGCAGCACTGCAAACTTACATTGATCCAGCAGCACTTCGGGCGCACCCTTGACGTGCAGCAGCAGATGTCCGGGTTCCGCCGCCGATTCGCCGAGCGTCGCCATGTACTTGCGATCCGACGAGAAGGTGAGCTGTACCTTGGTCTTGAAGTTGGTGCGGTGGACGATGTAATCGATGTCGTTATCGTCCAACCACATGAGCAGTGCGCCTTCTGTGCTGTCGCCGATCGGGCGGATCGGTTCATTGGGAACGCGCGTCAGATTGGCGGTCGTGTTCGCGCTGACCGATTCGGCAATCAAGCGCGCGGTCAGGCTGTCAAGTTCTCCCATCAGCGGACGTTCGTCCAACCCACGGAAGTAGTATTCGCGCACATGCATCTGGTTCAGCGTGAGGGTTCCGGTTTTGTCGGAACAGATCACCGTCGCCGCGCCGACCGTCTCGGTTGCCTGCATACGACGCACAAGGTTATTGGTCGCCGTCATGCGGCGCATACTATAAGCAAGGCTGAGGGTCACGCTCATGGGCAGGCCTTCAGGCACCGCAACCACGATGATCGTCACCGCCACCATGAAGTAACGCAGCAGATCGATCGCGACTTCACCGGGCAGCCATGATCCGAGATCGCCCGATAAGAAGCCCAACACTATCCCGAGTAGCCCGCCGATCACAAGGATCGCCGCGCCCATCACAACGTTGAGGATCAGCCCGCGTGTGCCGCCTTCTTCGAGCCACTTGGGCGGCTCAATTTTGCGTCCGGCCACGTCGAACCCATCGAACACGATCGGCAGCCAGATGCGCACACCTGCCGTCAGCACCGCCGCTGTGATCAACGCGACCACGTACCAATTGGCCGCCGAGAGAACAATATCGCCTACTAGCACGCCGCGCAGTACCAGCCCGATATACGTCAGCGCTGCGACCGCAAAGCCGAGCACACCGATCACCTTGCTTAACCGTTCCAACTGAGCATTCAGCGGCGTGATTTCGTCGGTTTCGGCGGTGGCTTCGCGGGCAATCTCTCCAATTTTCGTGTGATCGCCGACGGCAGTGGTGCGGAACATGCCGCGACCATCAGCGGTCAGCGTACTGCGAAAGACTTGATCGCGCGGGAAGGCTTCCCCGTTGTGAGGCGCACCGTTCGAAGCCACTTTTGTGACCGGCAGCGATTCCCCTGTCAGGAGCGATTCATTGACTTGCAGTGACACGGCTTCGAGGAGATCGCCATCGGTCGGGATTTCGTCACCCGCTTCGATCAAGACGATGTCGCCAACCACCAAATCCTTGCGCGGTACGGTCGTAAACGTCCCATCACGGACGGCCTGTGCAGGTGCTTCGTCGTTGACGCGGTTCAGTACATCGAATTCGCGTTTGGCACGGTATTCATTGGCGAACGCCAGCGTTGTCGATAGCAGAATCGCGAGGATAATGCCAATGCCTTCTGCGAAATGCCCATCGACCAGTCCCACGATCAGCGTGATGGCGGCGGCGATGATGAGGATGCGGATGATGGGGTCTTCAAACTTTTCGAGGTAGAGTTTCCACCAAGGGTCACGCTTGGGCGGTGTGAGGATATTACTTCCGTGCAGTCGTCGGCTTTCTTCCACCTGTGCGGCGGTCAGCCCTGTGACCTGCGTGCCCTGTCTCAATTCTTGTACAGCCATAGGTCCCCTGATAAGCTGTTATGTTGTTACGTATCAAACAAAACGGAGCGCAAATATCCGCTCCGTTTTGAGATGGTTTTCGGCTTATTGGTTGCTTTTCACCTATCCTCATTATATGCAGGCTGTTCGTGCATATCCCCCTGATTTTTGGGGGTTATAATAGTATACAGTGAATTACGCATTACTATGCTGCGTTAGGAGAGTGTTTCATTAACGTAAGCATAAGCTCTATTTAAGGGATGTAAAGAATTCGTCCCATATCTGCGCATCTTTATACTTATGACAATGTAGGTGCCATCTTTACAACGAACCGTAATCTTTTATGGTCGTGCTCATGCATGTGGCGTAGGCTAATCGTCGCGCATTCATGCGATGAAATCTTCTATTCCAGAATTAGAATCAGGGTGTTGATGAATCATAACCTGTTAACTTTGTGGAAAACACTCCATGCTGCCTCTTTACCCACGCTCAATCGTATTCCTCAAATGTATGCTGGTAATCATTTTAAGTTTCACGGCCCTAGGCTCAACAGTCGCGCAGCCCAGCGCGCCCGACCTTTGTTTCAGTCTATTGCAGCCAAGAGAGTACGATGGGTTCGCGCCCGATTTGTGGAACTTTTGCCCGTCCAGCGGCGCACTCACTGTCGATACCGAGCACGCCTCCGCCGGATAACACAACAATGCTCAATGATCGGTATCGCGTCCGGCTGATCCCTGAAAACCAGAGCCGTGACTGTACGCCGTGTTATTTGATGTTCGAGAGTGGTACAGTGACGACCACGCCGGACAATCGGCTCATCAGTGGAGCAGTCAGCCCAGTAAGCTCATATTCGATGCGCCCATTCTTACGCAGACTTGCGCTGATCATCGGTTTGAACAGCACTGGCCCTGCGATCACAGGTAACGATACCTATACGCATTGGCTTTACCTCATTGACCCAGCAATGGCCACGATGCGCCAGATTCCATTGGTGACCACGCGTGACTCCATTGGAGCAGCCATTTTTAGTTGGTCGCCAGATGGAGAAGCCGTCGCTGTCGCGGAGTACTTCAATATGGACGGCGCTCGTTTTCAGGTGCTGCCGACCGACCCCAATGCCGGGCTTCCCGCGAGCGTGATGCAGACCGGTTATGTGGAAACTCCGGTGACCGAAACGGCATGGTCACCGAACGGCCATTGGTTCGCCGCAGTAACGGTGACAGAGGCCGTGTGGGGCGAGTTCATCATCCTGAGCAGCGATCCACGTGATCAGCCACTCTCGTATCAAGTTGGCTACAGCGGGCGTCCCGTTTGGTCGGAGGACGGAACGACGATCACCGTGTATCCGCATGTCTGCTCGAATAATGGCTGCTCAGCGTTTCAATTTCCCGTCGTGCGCGGCGATAGAACGCTCGTGGACAGCCTGCGAGCCGAACAGGTTACCTTAACCCCGGAACAGGTCAACACCTTCGCTTTCGTGCCGCTGCCGCCCACGCCGATCACCCCGACGCCCGCCCCCACGATTCCATTCAATTCTGCCGGGATGAATTTGCGCGAAGGCGGAATGTACGACACCACCGCGACACCGAACGGGCAGTACCTGCTGCTCTGGTCGCAGTCGATGAACGGCTATCGCATTCTGAACAGCATCATCGACCGGCAAACCGGCAGTTGGGTCGATCTCGATGTGACGTATTACGGTGATTTCGTGTGGTCAGAAGATGGGTCACAGTTCGCAATCTACAGCCCGGATTGGCAGTTCGACTGCCTCGCCTACACCTGCCGACCAGCAGTCGATCATGCACAACCCGGTGATCCAGCGCATCCGGCGGTGATGGTCTACGGGCTGGATGGCACCGTCATCGGGCGGTATCCACTGCCTGAGACGAACATCGAAGGGATCGACGCGTGGTCAAGGTGGGAGGTTTACGACTGGGGAGCCACAGCGGACTGATCCGCCCTGTTTTCGTCAGCATAGAAGCAAAAAGCTAACGCAAAGGCGCAAAGAGAAGCAATCTTTCTTTGCGCCTTTCACCCTTTGCGCCTTTGCGTTGACTCTTCTTCTGTTTTCTTTTCGCGTTGGTTATTCGTTCGGGCGGGTCGCTTCGATGACGATCCAATCGCCCTGCACGCGGCGGCGAGTAGGGTTCAAGCCGGTCTTGCGCAGCGCGGCTTCCACATCGTCGCCCTGCTCCTGAATGATCCCGCTGAAGATCGCCATGCCGCCGGGGCGCACGGTATCGCCAAGGTGCTGATCGCACATCGCGATGATGATGCGCGCCAGAATGTTGACGACGATCAGGTCAAACCGCCGCGCAGACGTGACCACGTTCTCAAGGCTTCCCTCTTGAATCGTGATTTTGTCGGTCACACCGCTTTCCTCGACATTTTTTAGCGCCACGTTGACCGCGACCGGATCGTTGTCCAAGCCCAGCACATGCGACGCGCCGAGTTTGGCGGCGGCGATCGCCAGAATTGCAGAACCCGTCCCCAGATCGAGAATGTTCATCCCATGCTGGACATATTCTTCCAGCGCTTCTAGGCAAAGCTGCGTCGTCGGGTGCGTGCCGGTGCCAAATGCCATTCCCGGATCAAGCGCGATCTCGACCGCGCCTTCGGGAATCTCGATGTCGATCCACTGCGGGCGGATGAACAGCCGCTTGCCGATGCGTACCGGGTGATAGTGGACTTTCCACGCGTTCGCCCAGTCTTCTTCATCGACGATCTTGTACTCCGGCTGCGGCATCGGGTACATCATGTTGAGGTAGCGCAGCCCTTGTTCCAACTGCGTTTTCACCTCGTCGGCGCGCTCGTCGTTTGGCAGATACGCGCGCACGGTCATGCGGGTGGCGGGCGGGATTTCGTCCTCGTCCAGTTTGTCCGGCGGAATGCCCTCGTGTTCGACGGCCACGCCTTGATAGCCATAGCGATTGAGCAGTTCGGCGGCGGCTTCTGCCGCTTCACCGTCCACGCTCAACGAAATTTCAATCCACTGTGCCAATTCAGTTCGGCTCCCCGGAGATGAAGTCCATAACGCGGTCAAAGAAGCCTTTGCCGTTGTTTTTCTGCGGCTGCACTTCGCGCCCCATCGTCTTGCTGAGCGCTTCGAACAAGCGGCGCTGTTCATCGGTCAGTTTTGCTGGCACTTCGACCACTACATAGACCAGTTGATCGCCGCGCCCGCTGTTGCTGCCGTCACTGCGCAAACGGGGAATCCCCTTGCCGCGCAGCCGGAACACTTTGCCGCTCTGCGTGCCCGCTGGCACGACCAGTTCAACATCGCCATCCACCGATGGGATGGTGATTTTGTCGCCAAGCGCGGCTTGCGCCACATTGATGGTGACTTCAAGGACAATATCGTTTTCTTTACGCTTGAAGTATTCGTGTTCCTGCACATGCACGACGACGTACAGGTTTCCGGCAGGCGCTCCGCTTTCACCGGGATCGCCTTCGCCGCGCATTTGAATTTGCAGCCCTTCGCGCACCCCCGGCGGGACATGGATGGGCAGCGTCACCTTAATGCGAATCTTGCCCGCGCCCTTGCAGTTCGCGCACGGCGTCGGGATGATTTCGCCCTTGCCATTGCAGCGCGGGCAGGTGTTGACCTGCACCATCGGGCCGAGGAAGGTCTGCTGCACGCTGCGAACTTCACCCGTGCCATTGCACTGCGGGCAGCGCGTCGGCTGTGTGCCGGGTTCCGCGCCGCTGCCTTGACAGACTTCGCAGCTATCGAGCCGTTCGAATTCGACCTCTTTGTCCACGCCGAAGATCGACTCTTCAAACGTGACGGTCACATCGACGCGCCGATCGGAGCCGGGACGCGGCCCGCGCCGGCGCTGACCGCCGCGCACATTGCCGAATCCGCCCACACTGTTGAAGAATTCCTCAAAGATTTCTTCAAACCCGGTCGCGCCGACTCCCCCACTGTAGCCGCCGCCTTGCACTCCGGCGTGACCCAGCCGATCGTAGCGCGCGCGCTTGTCCTCGTCGGAGAGGACTTCGTAGGCTTCGTTGATCTCTTTGAATTTCGATTCGGCGTCGGAATGCTTACTCACATCCGGGTGATATTCACGCGCCAATTTACGAAAGGCGCTCTTGATTTCCTGCTGGTTCGCCGTGCGCGGAACGCCCAGTACTTCGTAGTAATCTCTCGCCATGATCGGTTGCAGCCCGTTTAAACGCTGATGGTTGGGTTGTATGCGAACAGTTTAATGTACGGAATCACCGACCACAATGCCGGTTTCAATCAGGTTGGCACAAACGACATAGGGGCGCTTGCGATTGCTGCGCCCCTATCTGCGTTCGTGTTATTCAGCTTGGCGGCTTAGGCTTCGGTGAACTCTGCGTCCACCACGTCCTCGCCCTTGCCCTTGTTCGCGCTGCCCGCGCCGTTGTCACCAGCGGCGGCTCCGGCAGCATCGGGCTGCTCGTACATCTTAGCGCCGACCTGCTGCAAGAACTGGCCGAGCTTGTTGGTCGCCGCACGGATCGATTCGACTTCGCCGATTTCGATTTCCTTGCGCACTTCCGCGATGTGCTCGTTGATCTGCTTCTTGCTGTCCGCTGCGATCTTGTCGCCGCTTTCGTTCATGAACTTTTCGGCGCGGAAGATTTCGCTTTCGGCAGCATTCTTGGCTTCAACGCCTTCACGCCGCTTGGAGTCTTCGTTGGCGAAACGTTCGGCTTCCTTCACCATCTTCTGAATTTCCGCTTCGCTCAAGCCGCTGCTGGCGGTGATGGTGATCTTCTGTTCGCGGCCCGTCGCCTTGTCACGCGCGCTCACGTTGAGAATACCATTCGCGTCGATGTCGAACGTGACTTCGATCTGCGGGATACCGCGCGGGCTCGGCGGAATACCATCAAGGATGAAGCGGCCCAGCGACTTGTTATCGTTCGCCATCGGGCGTTCGCCCTGCACGACGTGGATTTCCACCTGCGTCTGGTTATCGGCTGCCGTTGAGTACACCTGACTCTTACGGGTCGGGATGGTCGTGTTGCGTTCGATCATCGGCGTCGCCACACCACCAAGCGTTTCCACGCCCAGCGTCAGCGGGGTTACGTCGAGCAGCAGAATGTCCTTGACATCGCCGCGCAGCACGCCCGCCTGAATGGCAGCACCTACACCGACGACTTCATCAGGATTCACGCCCTTGCTCGGTTCCTTGCCGAAGAAGTTGCGCACGGCTTCGACGACGGCGGGCATACGGGTCATACCACCGACCAGCACGATCGTGTCGATGTCTTTGACATCCACACCGGCATCGCGCAGCGCCGCCTTGCACGGCTCAATGCTGCGCTGAACGAGGCTCTGCGTCAGGCTTTCCAGCTTGGCGCGGGTGAGCGTCATGTTCAGGTGCTTGGCGCCGCTGGCATCCGCCGTGATGAACGGCAGGTTGATGTCGGCACTCATCACGCTCGACAGTTCGATCTTGGCCTTTTCCGCCGCTTCCTTCAAGCGCTGAAGCGCCTGACGATCGCCGCGCAGGTCAATGCCCTGATCTTTCTTGAACTCGTCGGCCAGATAGTTGATGATCACTTGGTCGAAGTCATCGCCGCCAAGGTAAGTATCGCCGTTCGTGCTGCGGACTTCGAACACGCCGTCGCCCACTTCGAGGATCGAAATGTCGAACGTGCCGCCGCCGAGGTCGTACACGGCGATCAGTCCGGCTTTCGTTTCGCCCAGCCCGTACGCAAGGCTGGAAGCGGTCGGTTCGTTGATGATACGCAGGACTTCCAGACCGGCGATGCGGCCCGCGTCCTTGGTAGCATTACGCTGCGCGTCGTTGAAGTACGCCGGGACAGTGATCACGGCCTGATCGACGGTTTCGCCCAGATACGCTTCCGCGTCAACCTTGATCTTCTGAAGGATCATGGCGCTGATTTCCGGCGGGCTGTATTCCTTGCCGCCCATGTGAACGCGCACGTCACCATTCGGCGCGGCGCTCACCTTGTAAGGCACGTACTTGATCGCGCGCTGGACTTCGGCGTCTTCAAATTTGCGCCCCATAAAGCGCTTGACCGAGAAAACCGTGTTTTCGGGGTTGATCACGGCCTGATTGCGCGCGATCTTGCCGACGACACGTTCGCCGGTCTTCGGATTCACGGCGACGACCGATGGAATCAGCCGTCCGCCTTCCGAACTGGGAATAACAACCGGCTCGCCGCCTTCCATCACGGCGACAACCGAGTTGGTGGTTCCAAGGTCAATACCGATAATGCGACCCATTGAAATGCTCTCCTCTGTCGTTTCGAGTCTTCTGGTGTGTACTTACTGGTTCACGCGGACAAGCGCGGGACGTATGACCCGTTCACCGACGACATAGCCACGCAGTTCTACTTTCGTGATGTGCCCGCTGGGCACCGTGTCGACGGAGTCCGTCCCGATAGCTTGGTGCAAATTCGGATCAAACACTTCTCCGGCGGGGTCAATCACCGTGACTCCGAAATCATCCAGCAGTTTGATGAACTTCCGTTGAATGGCGCTTACCCCTTGCAGCCACGGGTGGTTCTGCAAATCACCGGGAACATTCGCCAAAGCCCGGTCAAAGTCGTCAATGATGGGCAGGACGCCTTTCAAAACATCGGATGAAGCGTTTGAGTAGGTATCTTTCATATCGCGCTCCACCCGCCGTTTGAAATTGGCGAATTCGGCACGTTCACGCTGCCAGCCGTCGCGGAATTGAATCGCCTGTGTCTGCAAGGCTTCAATTTGTTCAGGCGTCATCTTATCGGCGGTCACGGTGGCATGGCTGGAGCTTTCGGCGGCCTTATCGGCGGCTCCATTCGACTCCGCTGCGGTATCGCCTGCGCTGCTGCCCCCGTTGACTTTGGTCTCTTCGTTACTCACGCAGCGTTCCCTCCCTCATGTGCGGTACACAATGTGATACAGCTCTGGTGTTATCTTTCCCGTAGTGTAGCCATCGTGTAATAGAATCACGTTAAAACAATCCAAGAAGTGTGAAAGTATGTCCAAGCACGGGCTATCGATGAGGGGGGATTCCGTCGTAGGGGCGAGCTGCGGGCTCGCCCAATGGAGATAGAAGCAAAAGCTCTGGGGACAGCGCCTTTGATGAAGGAGTCAGCTATTCTGACTCATCGGGCTTCGGCGGAAACATTTTGGGAGGTTCTGGCGTGTTCGTTTCGTAAGCCGTCGCCAACATATCCGTCATCAAGCTGGACACATACCCTACCGCACTGATCGCCCGTCCATAGTTGATGTGAGTGGGGCCAACCACGCCCACCGCCCCACTGATGTAACCGGGGATCCCGTAGCGGCTGATCACCATCGTCAGGTGGCTCAACTGTTCCCAGCGACCCTCCCCGGCGATCACGACCTGCACGCTGTTCATCAGCGGAGAGAGAATCTCATCCAAAATGACGTTGAGATAGGCGCGTTCCTCAAAGACACGAATCGCCTGCTGCGCGCCTTCACTGCTGCCAAACGAACCGATCACCTCGCTTAAGCCTTCGCGATAGATGACGCGCGCCCGCGGATTTTCGGCGCGCTCCATCAAATCCGCTACCATTTCGAGGGTTTCCTGCTCCACCGATTGAAGCTGCACGCTTTTCATGCGGACTTCATTGGCATTCAGGTTTAAGCACAGCCCGTTGATCCGGTTAGCGATTTCGCTGAGCCGCGTCTGCGCGAGCGGTTCGGCCAGCGAAAGCATCTGTTGATGCACCGCCCCTTCATGCAGCACCAGCACCATCAAGATCAAGCGGCCTTGAATGCTGATCAATTCCAGATGCTTGAACAGGCGGTTATCGGCGGCAGGTGGGGTGACCAGCGCGGCAGTTTGCGCGGTGCGCGCGAGGATATTGGCGACGATCCGCATCCAGCTTTCGGTCGCCAGCGGCGCGCTTTGCAGTTTTTCGCTGATGCGCGTTTGCTCACCGACGGACAATGTGCTGGGGCTGATCAAGCGTTTGACGAAGTAGCGATAGCCGTTCTGGGTTGGCACACGTCCCGCGCTGGTGTGCGGCGCGCTGATATACCCGAATTCTTCCAAGGCCGACATTTCATTGCGGACGGTCGCCGAGCTGTACGGCAGATTGAAGCCTTCAACCAGCGTTTTTGAGCTCACCGGATCAGGATGCTGGCTGTACGAGCGGACGATCAGAGAGAGAATTTCTTCCTGTCGGCGGGTAAGTTCCGGAAGTCGTGTGTCGTCTGAATCCATGGGAGCAGTCATAAAGCTCTACACTAACTTGTTGACAATACACCTCTGTGGTGTTTAGGATAGCACGCTAAAAAGAGTGCGTAAAGAAGGAGCAGTTCAATCGCCATGAGCGCGAAACCATTCGAAATCACGGGAGCCAACTTCGAAAAGGAAGTCTTGAACAGTGATAAACCGGTACTGATCGACTTCTGGGCCACATGGTGCAGCCCGTGCCGCATGATCGCCCCGCTGGTCGAGCAGATCGCCGATGAGTACAAGGAACAACTGCGAGTCGGCAAGCTGGATACCGACGCGAATCAGGATCTCGCCATCAAGTACAATGTGATGAGCATCCCAACGCTGATGGTGTTCAAGGGTGGCAAAGCGGTCGCGCGCATCACCGGCTACCAACCGAAGGAAAAACTCCTCGCGCAGATCACTCCTCACCTGACCCAAACCACCTAAGCGGGCGCTTAACGTTGACCCGTCAAGAGGACAATCCACGTGGATTGTCCTCTTTTATTGGGTGGCTAACCCTTTATTTCGCTGAGAACTTATCGTTTACTTCGCGATTTTTGAAGCCTTCCCCTACATTACCCCCAAGCTGCTTCGCGCGGTGACTCATATACTCATAGCGAGTAATTTCCTCGCCCTTAAAGGCCGCATGCTCTGCGCTGGAGGATTCAAGGGGCGCGGGTGGTGTCCCCATTTCATCCTTTGCATACGTCCAGTAGTCTTCGATGAAATCGAGCATGTTTTCCGCGTGGACAGTTAGTTCATGGGTGATCGCTTGCAGAATCGCCCCCATGCTGTTTGTGTTAAATGGAGAGGTGTCCGGATTAGGAGCCTGATCCGCAAGGCGGCGGTTCAGGCCCACAAACACGACAAATCGCTTGACCGCCTTATGGTCGATTAACTCCTGAAACTTCGCGCGATCGCCATCGTATTCGAATCTCGCGCCCGTTTCGCTAAAGGCATACAAAAGCGTAACTGCTAGGTCGCCGGTTATGTTTTGTGCAGCGGATGCGATTCTAAGCGTTGTCTCTGGTGCCGATGCAAAACGCCCCAACAGCGGCATAAAACGCTGCCGTTCCGTCTTCAGTTCATTCATTTCTTCCGGCGTGATGTCTTGACTCTCGATTTGATTGAACGTGAGTACGGCAAACTCAAGCAAACTAGGAGTCTTAATGCTGCTGAAATCGAACGCGCGTTGAATGCCATAGCCCATCCGCTGACTCAGCGTGGGCAGCGGCGCGAACATCCGTGTGACGGCGCGGTTTCCGATCACGTTTTGGTAACGCAGCACATCGGCGGTTGTCGCCCGTCGATGCAGGGTGGTCAGGGAGGCGGTTTGACGCGCCTCCTCTGAGTCGATTGAGGGTGTGTGCTGAACGGGCTTCGCAGATTTGCCCGCGTCCATGTGAGTGGGAGGATGCTGAGTCAAAATGCCCCTTTCTCACGAGGTAAGTTGTCACAAGTGACGGATGTAGCCGCTTGGCTTATTTCCCCACCGGTTCTTCAACAATCGGCAGCGTGAAATGGAAGGTCGTGCCGACTCCGAGTTCGCTTTCCACCCAGATAATCCCCCCATGACCGCGAATCAAGCCGTTGGTGATCGTCAAGCCCAACCCGGTACCGGGCTGCGCCTGTGCCTCAGGATTATCCGAGCGGAAATAAGGCGTGAACAGGCGGTTTAAGTCTTCCGGACTCAAGCCAATGCCCGTGTCCTTGACGTACACATGCAGCATCGGCGGCAGTGCGCGGCCTTTGTTGTCGCGCAGAGTCGTATCGACGAACGCTGCTACGGTAATTTCGCCGCCCTCCGGTGAGTATTTGTGCGCGTTGCTCACCAAATTGACCAGCACTTGAATGAGGCGGCTCTTGTCACCGTTCACACGCGGCATATCCGGCGGCAGGCTGACGACGAGGCGCTGTTCCTTGTCCTGAATCTGCTTTTCGAACGGGCGCACCGTTTCGTCTACCACCTGCGTGAAGTCGATCGGCACCTGTTCGATGCGCATATTTCCGGTTTGCAGCTTGGTCACGTCGTTCAGGTCACCGACGAGCGTATTCAAGCGATCCGCCGCGCCGCGTATCTTGCTGATAAAGCCGGTGCGCTGCTCGGTACTCATCGCCGCCGCCATCATCGGACTCAGCAGCGTATCGGAGTAGCCGCGAATGACGGCCAGCGGGTTTTTGAGTTCGTGCGCCACAAACGAGACGAATTCGCTCTTGCTCTGGTTGGCGCGGGTGATTTCGGCGTAGAGCTGCGCGTTGGTGATGGCGATGCTGGCATGTTCGGTCAAGCGGGTGAGGAACGCCATATCTGCGAGGCGCAGACGCGGCTCCTGATTGGTTTCCATGACGAGCAAAGCGTTGACGACACCGCCCGACAGCATCGGCAACGTAATTTGGCTGAGCGCGCCGCGCAAACTGGGAATGTAATCGCGGTCATACTTCACGTCCGGCACCAGTTCGGCTTGGCGGGTACGCATCACACGGCTGACGATCCCACGATCGAGCGGCATCAACCGGCCTTCCGCGCCTTCAGGCATGTCTTCTGGGGTGTAGCCAGTGCGGTAGACCACCTGCAAATGCGGCGGTTCGCCCACAACCACACCGAGGATCGCGGCGGTGGCGCTGCTGTTTTCGAGCGCCCATGTCACGGTGATTTCCGCGACCTTTTCCAGATCGAGCGAGCGGTTCAGCTCGATGTCGATACGTTCCAGCGTTTCCAATTCGCTCACACGCTCGCTGAGCTGCAAGTCGGTCTGCTGGAACAAGCGCGCGTTTTCGATGGCGACGGCGGCCTGACCGGCGAAGGTCGTCAGCAGTTCCACCTCGTCAGCGCTGAAACGCCCGTCACGTTTGTTCAGCACTTCCAACACGCCAATGACACGATCCTGCGTGACGAGCGGCACCGCCAGCACGTTGTGCGTCTGGAACGCGCCTTTGGCGAGTTCACCCGCCCAGCGCGGATCGGTGCTCACGTCATTGACGATGATCGGCTTGCCCTTCGAAGCAACTTCACCGACCAGCCCACGCCCTGCCGGAATGCGCAGCCCTACCAAGCCCGTCGCCGAGCCGCCGATCGCCACGCGGAAGATCAGGTCGTGCGATCCGTCGTCCGGTGTCAGCAGCAGGGAACCGGCTTCGGCATTCAAGATTTCGGTCGAACTGGCCGTGATCAGTTGCAGCAGTTCTTCCAACTTCGCTTCGCTGGCCACAATTTGACGGCTGATGTCGTTCAATACCTGAAGCTGGCGGGCACGCGCGTTCGTTTCGGTGAACAAACGCGCCTTGTCGATGCTGGTCGCGGCCAGCGCCGCCACATCGCGGAAGGTTTGAAGCTGCTCGTCGCTGAACACCATATCCGGGTCGCTCGTCGCTGCCGCGAGGACGCCGAAGGTTCCGGTGCCCGCGTTCATGGGCACGCCCATCCATGCACGGTTTTCCGGGTTCTCGAAGAAGATGCCCGCGCCGCGCTTCGCCATTTCGGCGGCGAAGTGGGTCACACGCAGCGGTTGGCTAGATCGCACCACATCGCTGAACAGATCGCGCCCGATCAACCAGCGTTTGTTCTCTTTGGTGCGGTCACGCTCATCGCCTTCAAGGAAAAACGCGTGATAAAGCTCGTTCGTCGCCGTATCGCGCAGGGTGATATAGAAATGCGGCGCGTCGATCAGCTTATTCGTCTGCGCGATGATCAGTTCCAGCAGCGCGTCGAAGTCTACACTGAAGTTCGCCGCCTGCGATACTTGGCTGAGCACGTCCAATTCGCGGACACGCCGCTGCAGCGAGTCGATGACCAGCGCGCGTTCCACCGCGACGCCAATCTGTGTGGTGAGGTTTTGGATGAAGCGCAGTTCATCATAGGTATAGCTTCCGCTTCGGCTGCGCGGTGCGCCGATGGCGCTGAAGCCGTTCAGCCGTTCCGAACCGCGCAGGCTGGCGACCACCATCGTGCGGAGAATTTGCAGACGCGGTTTTTCGGGCAGCAGCGCGGGCGGCCACTGCTGCCCCGCCGACAGCACCACCACGTCATCACGATCGCGCAGGAACGGAATCATGAGGCTGTCCGGCGCGAAACGAATGTCGGTTGACGATTGGCTGTCCCATGAGGTCGTGTAACCATCGACCTGCGAATCGGGCAGAAATACGAACAGCGTGGACGGCAGCAGTGCCTCATCAAGCTGTTGGCGATAGGCGCGCAAAATCTCAGATACCCCGACCAGCGTGCTGATCTGCTGGCTGAATGACTCCAGCCGCTGCGTAAAATTCACTCGCTGGCGGAAATACACACGGTCAATGCGCCGTTGCAGCGCGCTGCGAACAGGAAGGAACAGGACCGCCACAATGAAAATCACGAGTGCGATCAAGACCGGATCAGCCGCGTTGATCGTACGCCCGGTGATCAGACTCACGCTCAAGACCAGCAGGAAATAGCCAATGATGAGGGCGAACAGCATGACGCTGTAGGTAATTCCCTGACTGAGTCTGCGATCGGTATCGACCGCCCGGTATTGCAGCACAGCATAAGAAAGGCTTAAACAGGGAAGCACAAGGAAGGGCATCGCCGCCGATGTATTGAGCGGAACCGCATTCGTCCCCAGCGCAAGCTGCGTGACCGAATTCATCAGCCACAGCACTGCGAGAATGAGCGAAAGCAGGAAGCCGATCAGCACCGTGTTGCTCTGATCGCGTACCACAGCGGTCGCTGCTTTGCGACGGCGATCCAGCATCACGATCACGGTAATGCCCGCGCTCACCATCGCCACCAGTACCGCAAGCTGCTGAATCACCAGCACGGTTTCGGGGCTGGAGGGGTTCACATAGAGATAGACGAAAATCCCCGCGAGCACAAACGAAATCGCGATGGGGATATAGCGAAGCAGTGACGTTCGGTAGAGAAAACTCGCCTTCACCGGGAAGATCAACACGAAGGCCATCAGTGCTCCGGCAAACGAGATCGTCGCCACCATCCATCCGGTGTTCAAGGCATGTGTCGTGTCAAGGTCGAACAGGCCGAGCATGAAAATGCCGATGAGCACACACACCGCACTGACCAATCGTGACGCCGGTTGCAGCGGACGCAGCATAAAAGTCGCCGCGCCGATGCCGATGGTGATGAGGCCGGAAATGAACGGAATGACGAAGAATCCAAGGAAATCGCCATCCGGGAACGTCATTAAGGGGACAACAACGGTACACGATGCATAGGCATCCGAGGCGTTAGCGGGCTGACAGGCCACCTGCCCGCCGCTGGCCACTTGTCCGTTGAGGACAGGCCGTTGAAACCCAACCGTGATCGACTCCTCGACCGAAGCCGAGGCGATCGCTTGATGCAAGTCACTCGTCGTCGTAATGGGCTGCCCATTGATTGAGGTGATCAGGTCACGCCGCGCTAATCCGGCGTCCAACCCTGTCCATGTATCCCCGGCCAAGGGCGCGCTCGCATCGACAATCAGCGACTTGGCAACCATCGCGCCCATAAAAGGAGTGCTGCGAAACTGGACGGCGTACACCAAATAAATCAACGCGACGACAACCGCACCGATCAGCAGCGCGATTCCAATCCCAAGGCCAATCCGGTGTTCATAGGAGGCCAGCGGGTTCGGGTGATCCTGACGATCGCGTTTCAGGGGAACACCCAATGGAGTTGACTCAGATGCGGCGGTCATGAAGTCCTCTCGACTCAGCATAATTTGGGGCTGAACCCATAAATCCTGTGGCTCGATTGTAACATGCTTTCACGCCGACGCGATACGAAGGGTCAGCGCGAAAAAGGGAGCGTTCTTTGTGCGTTTTGCTGAGGCCCCATGCGCACCGGTTTGGAGGTCTGGTATAATCGAAACACTTCTTAGCACCGTTTTAATGTTCAACCATTCAGGCTGAGGAAAACGCATGGCGATACGGGTACTGATCGCAAAGCCGGGTTTAGATGGGCACGACCGCGGGGCGAAAGTCATCGCACGGGCGCTGCGCGATGCCGGGATGGAAGTGATTTACACCGGCCTGCGACAAACACCAGAGATGATCGCAGAAGCGGCTTTGCAGGAAGATGTGGACATCGTCGGCCTGAGTATTCTCAGCGGCGCACACATGACTTTAGTCCCACGCATTCGCGAGGTCATGAACGCGCACGACTTGGCCGATGTGCCGCTGATGGTCGGGGGGATCATCCCCGACGAAGATAAACCGGCGTTGGAACAGGTCGGCATTCAAGGCATTTTCGGCCCCGGCACCAGCACCGAAGACATCGTGAAGTTCATCCGCGATCTCATGGCAGCAAAGGGACAGAGCGGTTGATGACGATGGTTCAGGATCGGGTCGAGCGCGTCCTACGCGGCGATCGCCGCGCACTGGCACGGCTGCTCACCGAGATTGAGAACGAAACCCACAGCGCCGACGAAATTTTAAGCGCGTTGTATGCGCGCACCGGCAAAGCGTGGATCATCGGGGTGACCGGTTCCCCCGGCACCGGAAAAAGCACACTCGTCACCGCCTTGGCAAAAGCCTATCGCGCCCAGCAGAAAACAGTCGGCATTATCGCCGTTGACCCCACCAGCCCCTTTACCGGTGGCGCTATCCTTGGCGATCGCATCCGCATGCGCGATCTGTCTGGCGATTCCGGCGTCTTTATCCGCAGCATGGCGACACGCGGCAGTCTTGGCGGGCTGGCACGCGCCGCCCGTGATGCCGCCCGCGCCTTTGACGCCGCCGGGTTTGATGTTGTGTTGGTTGAAACCGTCGGCGCGGGGCAAAGTGAAGTCGATATCGCGCGGCTGGCACACACGACGATCGTCGTAGAAGCACCGGGACTGGGCGACGATATTCAAGCGATTAAGGCGGGCATCCTCGAAATTGCCGATGTGCTGGTCGTCAATAAGGCCGATCGCGCCGGGGTGAACATCACCGTGCGCGCCCTCAAAACCATGCTGGAACTGGGACACCCTTCATCAAGAGCAGGGTTGGCGTCGCATCACGGTCAGTTGATGCAGACCGGCGACGATGCCCGCGATCATAGTGCGCAGGCTCCACTGTGGCTGCCGCCGATCGTGCAGACCATCGCCAACGATGGCAAAGGCATTGATGAGGTGATCGCCGCTGTGGATGCGCACCGCGTCTTCCTCAGCGATGTCACCACTTACGCCGCCATCGAGCAGCGGCAGATCGAAATCGAACTCCACGATCGCTTGCGCGAGCAGTTGATGGTGCGTTTGATGCAGTCGTTAGCGGGCGATACGTTTAAAGAAATGGTGCGGCGTGTGCAAGCGCGTCAGCTTGCGCCGCAAGACGCGGTGACAGAAATTCTGAGCGCAGTGAACGGGCGCGGCGTGTGATGGACTGGAATGGGATCACACGCCGCGTTTTTGATCATTCGATAACGCACGTCACAATAGGCAGAGGGGTCAGGCACCCGTGATGGAAGCGAAGATCAGCAACCGGATACCAGGGACGACGATTGAAATGGGGATGGAAAAACCAATGACGGGGGCAGCGGCAAGCGCCTATGGTCGGATTATCGTAATGTCGGGGGTCGCATCGTCGGAATTAGGGCAGCAGATCGCAGAATATCTCGGCACGCCGTTGGGAAGCTACACCCGTACCATCTTTCCGAATGAGAACATCTTTATCCGGTTGAACGAAAGCGTGCGCGGGCAGGATGTGTATGTCATCCAATCGATGTGCGCGCCGCTGCACGAAAACATCTTCGAAATGTTGATCATGATCGACACGCTCAAGCGCGATTCGGCGGGGCGTATCAATGTCGTGATCCCCTACCTGCCCTATGCGCGGTCGGACAAGAAAGATCAGCCGCGTGTGGGAATCGCCGCGCGCATGCTGGCCAACATCATCGAAACGGTCGGCGCAGATCGCTACATGACGATCGATTTGCACGCGGGGCAAATTCAGGGCTTCTTCAATATTCCCGGCGACGCGCTGACCGCGTTTCACTTGACCAGCGACTACGTCAAATTGAAGAATATCCCCGATCTCACTGTGTGTTCCACTGATCTCGGCTTTGCTAAGAAAGCGCGCAACTGGGCGGAGAAGCTCGGCACCCCGCTGGCGATCATCGAGAAGCGCCGCACGGGCAACGACAGCCGTTCGGAAGCGTTGAGCATGATCGGTGATGTGCGTGACCGGAATGTACTGCTGGTCGATGATGAAGTGCTGACGGGCGGATCGGCGGTCAATGCGATCAAGCTGCTGCAAAGCGAAGGCGCACGCGACATCTATTTCGTGTTCACGCACGCGATTCTGGCGCGCGACGCGACCGATAAGCTGGCCGCGTGTGGACTGAAAGAGATCATCACCACCAATACCTTCCCCATTCCGCAGGACAAGCGCCTGCCGAACATGACAGTGCTGTCAGTCGCGCCGCTGCTCGGTGAAGTCATCCGCCGTGCCCACGAAGGCCGCAGCGTCGGCGAACTATTCAACGAATAATCCTCTGGGGCGCGCGAATCAGACGCATGCGCGCCCCTTACGGCAAGTGAATCCCCCGAACCATAAGCCCTAGGCATGCAAAACCAGTGAAGAACGTGCGTGTGATCAGTACAGGCAGAACAAATTAAGAAAAGCCAATATCAATTCGGACTTGGTTTCTTCACGCTAGAACTCCTGCGACACTTTATTCAGCGACGCGAGTTCGCAAGGTGCGATCGTTTCCATGATCAGTGTAGGGTATCTATTGGAGCGCATTCGCTGTTGGCGTTTCAAATATGGAGGGTTGAGCTATGGCTACATCAATTATCCACAGCATCCCTGCCGGATTGGTCATAACCGTCTCATTCCCGGTTTCGGTATCAAGCAAAATCTGAACACCAAGGGGTGCATACGCGCCGCAGCCTGTACCTAATTGTGTTCCAAAGATAAGAAACTGCTCATCTCGCCAAGTGGCTGAGCATACAACTCGGTCAAACGCATAGCGTTGTACCAGTTCAACGCCTCTGGCATCCACCACAATGCAATGGTATGTGTGCGATCCATAATTACATCCACACCAACAACGACCATACTATTCCCATCAGGGAATACACTAAAGTCCACGATGATGCGGGATACATCGATCGGAAATCGTTCTTGGTAAAGCGTGGTTAGAGACTGCTCGGTCGAGATATGCAAAACCCTCCACTCGATTCCGGACGTATTCAAAACCCCTGTATCCACATCTGCGGCGATCACAACCATGACACCGTCATTGTTTGCCGCAAGACCACGGATATAACTATGTCGGTCAGATGGGTATAGGGCAAGATCATCAATTTCAGTCCGAGTTCCTCCCTCTAATGATGTTGACAAAATGAAAGACTGATCATTGCCTGTTTGGGCGTTGATGCATCCTACCGAGTAATAAAGGCGATTATTGACGTCTGACCATATACCCTGCGCGGGGGCGCATGTAGACGAAGGCGGGGCGCTAGTACCCACGAGGTCTGTACTCAGAGTCGTAATTTGCTGCCGATTTTGCCCGATCCGATTTACACGATACCAATCAGCAAATGCGTCTATACAGGACGCGGCGGGACAGGGTTGTCCCCTGTCTGTGTAAAGCAAGAATTGACTGTCCCCAGTCCATACATAAGGAACTCCGGCACCCTCCGCTCCTGTAACGCTGAGTAGCGCGCCAGATGCAATATCATAAATGCTTAAGGGCATGATCGGTTGAAAATCGATCAAGTGAGAATCGGCGATGAGGGCGATAGAGCTGCTATCGGGCGACCACAAGGAGACAGCAACACCAGTAAGTGAGATTTGTTGCAGTGAGTCCTGTGCGATATCGTATACAAACAGCGCTGTGTCGGTAGACGGTTGCCGAGCCAAACCAACAAACGCAATGAACCGCCCATCCGGAGAAGGAACGATGTCATCTTGAGTGAGAATAAACCACTCAACGACACGCTCCGTGCGGACCATTCCAAATTGTGATCCGAAATCTCGGATAAGAGTGGTTATACCCATCTCATCGACAGCGTAAAGAGCGAATGTCTCTGTGATCTGAACGGCGATATGATATGTGCCCTTGTCTTGCTGCGCGTCGGTAAGGATAACGCTAGAACTTGTGAATAAAAGGCTGCCAGTGAACAGGGCGATCAAAAATAGCCGATAGCAATTCCACCTTGGGTTTCTCACTCGCAAATCCTCACCCACCCCGCAAGACCTTAGAACCCCTGCGACACTTCATTCAGCGACGCGATTTCCTCGTCGGTCAAATTCACATTCACCGCGCCGATCAGCTCGGTGAGCTGTTCTACCCGGCGCGCACCGATGATCGGCGATGTGATCGACGGGCGGGCGAGCAGCCATGCCAGCGCCACATGCGACATGCTGATCTCGCGATCGTGTGCGATCCGCCGCACGACATCGAGCACGTTGTATGCCTTTTCGTCGTCGCGCAGCCGCTTAATCAGGCCGCTGTTTTCGCGCGATGTTTCCGGGGCGGGGTTTTCGCGGGTGTATTTCCCGGTCAAGAAGCCCGCCGCTAACGGGCTGTACGGAATCACGCCGATTCCTTGATCGAGACACACATCTTCCATTTCATTTTCATATTCGTGCCGGTGCAGCAAACTATAATGCGGCTGCAAGCAGTCCACGCGGGCAAACCGCCGCACATCGCTCACCCACAGCGATTTGGTGATCTTCCACGCCGGATAATTGCTCAAGCCGATGTAGCGGACTTTCCCGCTCTGCACCAGCGAATCGAACGCGCTCAACGTTTCGTCCAGCGGGGTGCGGTCGTCCGGCCAGTGCGCTTGATACAGGTCGATATAATCGGTTTGCAGGCGGCGAAGGCTGTCTTCGACGGCTTGCAGGATGTGCGCACGGCTCAAGCCTTCGCCATTCACGCCTTCCCACATCACTCCGCGCACCTTGGTCGCCAGCACCACACGGCGGCGATCTTTCCCCTTCAGCCACTTGCCGATAATTGTCTCGCTCTCGCCGCCTTTGTTGCCATCAATCCAGCGCGAATACACATCCGCCGTATCGATGAAGTTGATCCCGGCCTCTAGCGCGGCATCCAAAATGGCATGGGAAACCGCTTCGTCGGCGCTCCAGCCGAACGTCATCGTCCCCAAACACAGTGCGCTCACCTGTAAGCCTGTTCGTCCTAAATGCTGGTATTTCATCATCCAACAGTCCTTTTCTTTACGAATGTTTTACGGCTCATTCTAACGAGAACTTGATAATGCTTGTGTTATAATCGCGGCGTTAGGGGGGAAGTCCGTATCGAACACATCCCCACACATGACCTAAGCAGAGGCTGGCTCTATGGTGAATAATCTCGTCAAACGGGTGCTGGGCAGTCCTATGGATCGCGCCATTGCGCGCTATCGCGTCACTGTCGAGAAAATCAATGCACTCGAACCGCAGCTTGAAAAACTAAAAGATGCGGAACTGCGTGCTAAAACGGATGAACTGAAAAAGCGACTGGCCGATGGTGCTAAGACGGAAGATGTGCTCCCAGAAGCCTTCGCCGTTGTGCGCGAAGCCTCACGCCGCACGATCGGGCTGCGTCACTATGACGTTCAGATGATCGGCGGGATTGTACTGCACGAAGGCCGTATTGCCGAAATGAAAACCGGTGAAGGGAAAACGCTCGTCGCCACCCTTCCTCTGTACCTGAATGCCCTGTTAGGACGTGGGGCGCACCTCGTCACCCCCAACGACTACCTGAGCAAGGTCGGCGTGCAAACGATGGGGCCGATTTACAACTTCCTCGGCTTGTCCGTCGGCGTCATTCAAAACAGCGGCAACGGCAACCCGGACAGCGGTTCGTATATCTTCGATCCGCAGTACCCGTCCGACGATGCGCGCTTCCAATTCTTGCGCCCGGTGCGCCGCTATGAAGCCTATGCTGCCGACATTACGTACGGTACAAACAATGAGTTCGGCTTCGACTATCTACGCGATAACATGGTGGTCGATAAAGGCCAACTGGTGCAGCGTGAGCTGTTCTACGCCATCGTCGACGAAGTGGACAACATCCTCATCGACGAAGCGCGTACGCCGCTCATCATCTCCGGTCAGGCCGATGAACCCTCGGACTATTACAAGCAGTTCGCTCAAACCGTCCGCATTCTGGAACCGAGCAGTCAAGAGAGCATCGACGACAAGGAACCGGATGGCGATTATGTGGTCGATCTGAAAGATCGCACCTCCTACTTGACCGATGAAGGCGTCGAAAAAATCGAGCGCGCCTTGGGGATCGATCATCTCTACCACCCCGATCACGCCGATATGATCCCGTATCTCGACAATGCGCTGCGCGCGATGACGCTGTATGAGAACGACAAAGAATACATCGTCCAGAACGGTGAAATCATCATCGTGGACGAGTTCACTGGGCGCTTGATGTATGGCCGCCGCTTCAGCGAAGGGCTGCACCAAGCGATCGAAGCGAAAGAAGGCGTGCAGGTTCGCCGCGAAAACCTGACGATGGCGACGATCACCTTCCAGAACTTCTTCCGCATGTACAAGAAGCTCGGTGGCATGACCGGTACGGCGCTCACCGAAGCGGAAGAGTTCGAGAAGATTTACAACCTCGAAGTCATCTCCATTCCCACGCACCGCCCGATGATCCGCCGTGACTATGAAGACCTCATCTACGCCAATGAAAGCGTCAAGTTCCGTGCGGTCGTCGAAGAAATTCAGGAACGCTACGCCAACAAGCAGCCTGTGCTGGTCGGTACGGTCGCCGTCGAAACGTCGGAACGGCTGAGCAAGGCGCTGAAAAAGGCGAATATTCCGCACAACGTCTTGAACGCCAAGATGCACGAAAAAGAAGCCGAAATCATCGCGCAGGCAGGCCGCCCCGGTACCGTGACCATCGCCACCAACATGGCCGGTCGTGGTGTGGACATTCTGCTTGGCGGTAACCCTGACGGCTTGGCCCGTGAAAAACTACGTCAGGACGGCAAGGAAGTCACACAGATCGACGACGCCGAATGGAAAGCAGTGCTGGCGGATGTGCGTGGACAGTGTGAAATCGATCGCCAAAAAGTGATCGAAGCGGGTGGGTTGTTCGTGCTCGGCACCGAGCGCCACGAAGCCCGCCGTATCGATAATCAGCTTCGCGGTCGTTCCGGTCGTCAAGGTGACCCCGGCGAATCGCGCTTCTTCCTCAGTTTGGAAGATGACCTGATGAAGCGCTTCGGCGGTGACCGTGTGAAAGCGGTCATGAACTGGGCCAAAATCCCCGAAGACGAACCTATCGAAGCGCGCATGGTCAGCAGCGCCATCGGTCAGGCACAGGTGCGCGTCGAAGGACACAACTTCGACATCCGCAAGCGCGTCCTTGAATACGACGACGTGGTGAACAAGCAGCGTGAAGTGATCTATCGCCAGCGCCGCGAACTGCTCGATCGGGATGATTTGGTGCAGGACTACCTCGACATCTACGAAGGGATGGTCGTGGATGCGATGGAAGAATTCACCCCGGAAGAAGCCGACCCCAGCGAATGGGATTACGAAGGACTGTACCGCAAGTTGCTGACGATTTTCCCCGTCCCGGTGGACATCAACGACGAGACGATGGTCGGCAAATCGTACGAAGAACTTGAATCGATGCTGTTGGAAGGCTTGCAGCAGGCCTACGATAAGAAAGCGACCGATCTCAGCGAAGACGTGATGAAGCGCGCCGAACGGCTCGTATATCTGAACGCCATTGATACCCACTGGCGGCGTCACCTGACCGATCTGGACATTCTGCGCGAAGGCATCGGCTTGGTCGCGGTAGCGCAGCGTGATCCGCTGGTCGAATACAAGCGTGAAGCCTTCGGCATGTGGGAAGCGCTGCAAGAGCAGATTAAGGGTCAGGCAGCCCGCGATCTGTTCCGCGTGACGGTCAATTCTCCGCAGACGAATCTGCGCCGTCCCATCAACGTGCAGGCCGTTCGGGCTGCCGCCGCAGGCGCCGCTGTGACGACCAAACCGGAACCTGTCCGCGCGTCGAAAGCCGCGCCGGGGCGCAACGATCCGTGCTGGTGCGGCAGCGGCAAGAAATACAAGAACTGCCATATGCGGTCGGATCAATCAACACAGCGCGGAATTCCGACCGGACAACCCACAAACTCATAAACACGGTAAAATCATAGCAGGGGATCATTTGGGGGAGTGAAACCCTGCTTTGGCCGAGTCGACCTGCTGCCGTTCGCGGTGGCAAGCCGACCATAAATAAGAGGATGGACACAGGGGAAGCAAATGATCACGCAAGACGCGAGTTCGCGCCCGGCAGACGACATCGATCCTGAACTGCTCACATTTGTAGAGCAGGTCGCAGACTCCTTTGTGAAGTGGGATCTGATCCGCTTCTTCAACGATAATCCACACGCCGTTGATCCCGCCGAGGTGATCGCCCACTACAGCAGTCGTGAGGTACGCGAAGTCGAAAAACACCTTGATGGACTGGTAGAAACCGGAGTGCTGCGCGCGCGCCAGATGAATTCGGGAATCACCACCTATTCCCTTGCACCTGACCCGGCAATTCGAGCGCTTGTGACCCGTTTCGTCCAAGCGTGTGACGACAAACGATTTCGTTTGGTCGCCATCCGCTTTGTGATTGAACTGGCCGCTCGGCGCAAGCACTAACGGCTGACCGAGCTTCCCGTACTGTCAACGATCTTTGAATTGGAGCACTCGTGACCCCCGCCGAACTCAGCCAACTGCTGATGCTTTACACATGGTTTGCGCTGGCGGCATTGTTGTTCTTCCTCGCGCTCATCGCACGATTCTACGAGAAGTTTTCGGGGGAAATCACCCGTTATCGTTGGTTTATCGTCCCCGCTGCACTGTTTGGAGCTGCTACCGTCCGCTATGCGAGTATTGATCGCATAGCGGGCGACTGGATTGGCAATGTTTTGATGGGGATTGGAGGGCTGTTCCTTTTGGTGCTGGCGGCGGCCCTCTATCGCCAGATGACCATAGGCCGCCATCCGGTCATGCCCACCCCCGGTGAAGATGACGCGGTAAGTTCAGGGACGCGTCCCCAATGACCGCCTCCATCTTTCTTGAAGCCTTTGGGCAGTTCGCGATCGCGTTTGTGCTGATCATCCTTGGGCTACTCAGCAAGCGGCTTGGGACTGCCACGCGGGCCAAACCGAAGTACATCGGTTTTTACTTCGCAGCAGGTTTCTTGTTGATCGGCGTGGTGCTGCGGCTCGCCAACGGCTTTCTGCACTGGTTTCCCGACGACACACTCCAATTTTCACTGGAAGGGGTGCTGGTCTATAACGGTTTGCCCGCCGTGGGAATCACGCTCGGCGTGATTTTCAGTTGGCGATATTGGAGTTGGCTACTGGCAGAACGCGATTAAATTCCTTACACTTGCACAGTATGAACACTTCACTTCATGATCTGCCCAAAATTGAACTCCACCGTCACCTTGAAGGCTCATGGCGACTCGAAACGCTGTGCGACCTCGCCCATGAGTATTGTCTGCCGCTCAAAGATTATGAGCCCACGACCGTACGCCCCTTCGTGCAAATCATGCCCGAAGAACCGCACACGATGGAGCAGTTTTTAAGCAAATTTCGATTTTTGCGTCAATTCTTTCGTTCTGAAACGATCATTAAACGCGCCGCCCGTGAAGCCGTGATCGATGCTGCGCAAGATAACATCCGCTATATGGAGCTTCGCTTTACCCCACAGGCGTTGAACAACATCATGCACTGCGATTACGGCACCGTGATCGAGTGGGTATGCGATGTCACCCAAGCCGCTGCCGCCGAAAAGGGCATCACCGTCAAGTTGATCGTCTCCATGAACCGCCACGAAAGCCTAGAAATCGGGCAAGCGGTGCTGGAAGCGGCGCTCGCCTATAAATCGCGGGGGGTCGTGGGCTTGGATCTAGCCGGGCAGGAGGCGGGCTTCCCGCCGCAGCCGTTCCAGTCCATTTTTGAGCGCGCCAAGGCCGAAGGCTTGGGTGTCACCATCCACGCGGGCGAGTGGTCAGGAGCACAGAGCGTCAACGACGCGGTCTATTTGCTCGGTGCCGATCGCATTGGGCACGGCATCCGCGTGCTGGAAGACCCTGAGCTGGCCGAATCGCTGGCACGGCGCGGCACCACCTTCGAAGTCTGCCCAACCAGCAATTTTCACAGCGGCGCAGTGATCTCACGCCATCTGCACCCGTTCCACAACCTGCGCGAAAGCGGGCTGCGCGTCACCATCAACACCGACGATCCGCTCATTTGCGGGATCTCGCTGACCGATGAACTGATCGCCGCTCAGGAGATGTACGGCTACACCCGCGCTGATCTCAAGCAGCTTCAAGTGGTCGCGGCGCAGGCGGCCTTTATTTCCCCCGCCGAACGCGAAGCGCTCGTCCGCCAATTTGAGGCCGAACTCGAATGATCCAGCTCGGCGATTTTCGCGTCCACTTAATCAATGAAGCGCTGACGCGAAACGATGCAGGCGGCCCCTTTGGTCTGGTACCGCGCGCCTTGTTCCGTGATTATCTGATGCCCGATGAGGACAACCTCATCCCGATGGCGTATCACATTTTGTTTGTGCAGGCGAATGGCAAAAATATCGTCATTGACACCGGTTACGGCGACAAAATTCCCGATAAGCAGCACGCCTTTCTGCGCATGGATCGGTCAACCGGCGGGCTGCTCGGCGGTTTAGCACGATTAGGCGTTCAGCCGGAAGCGGTCGATCTGGTGATCGACACGCACCTGCACGGCGATCATGCGGGTGGCAACACCCGGTATGATGCGAACGGCCAGCTTGTACCCACCTTCCCCACCGCTGAATACGTCGTGCAGCGCCGCGAATACGAAGACGCGATCCGCCCGAATGAACGCACCCGCGCAACCTATCTTGCCGAGAATTTTCAATCACTGGTAGACAGCGGTCAGATGCGGTTGTTAGAGGGGGATACCGAGATCACGCCGGGGATACGCGGCGTCATCGCACCGGGGCACACCCCCGGTCACATGGCGGTTGTCTTAGAAAGCGGCGGTCAAACGCTGGCCTTTGTCTGCGATCTCGCCAGCTATACGATTCACTTTGAGCGGCTGGGCTGGATGACATCGTTTGATGTTGAACCGCTGATCACGCTGGAGACGAAACGCGTTTGGCAGAAATGGGCACTGGAGCGGGACGCGATCCTTGTATTTCCGCACGATCCGCTTCGCCCGATCGGGCGCTATAAGCTGGATGACAAAGGGCGCGGAGTCGTCGTCCCCATCCCCGAACCGTACGTATAACCCTCGCCTAAGAAACCATCAACTACAGACAATGAAAAACGCAGAGAGTTCTCATTTTCTCTGCGTTCTTTGCGTCCTCTGCGGTTCAGATTGGTCGCGTTTTATTTACTGCCGGTTCTGCCATTCCTCAATGGCGCTGCGAAGGAAGGCTTGCACGGCAGGGTCGCCCACATCGCTGACCGCATCGTAGAACTGACCATCCACCTCAATCCGAATGCCGCCAAGGGGATTGGGGCGAATGTGAACGCGGCGGCCCGCAAACTGCGGCGTCATGCTCAGCTTATGCTGTAAATACGCTTCCACCGATCCACCAACATCGATCTCCGGGATCGTCTCCGTTGGCTTAGGTACCCGCCCCAGTGGGCGGTTAGGACGCGGCGCTTCGGTGACCTTGAACTTCGGCAGATCACCGGGCATCATTCCCAGTGTAGGCGTATAGGTGCCCGTCGCCATGGCATCCGAACTCGGCAGTTCCATATTCGCAGCTTGATCAGGCGATGGAGCCGAAACCGTCGTCTCTTTCGGCGGTGCGCTCACAGGCGTCTTTGACAGTGATTTCGCCAGCTCACTGATCGCCGTGTTGAACCGCCGCTTAAATTCCGCATCCGCCAGTGCGGGCGGGTTGCGGTACGTCTTGTCGCCAATCTGGATCAGCAGGCCGCCGTCCGCGACATCGCGCAGCACCGTCAGCACTTCGACCACATCGACCGAATCACCGCCCGCTTCCTGCACGGTGAATGTCCCCGTACGCGGTGCGCGGTTCGGCGGCACATCATCGATCATGCCGTGCGAACTCGTCAGCACATCCAAATCGGGCAAATCCCCATGATCGATCGGGCTGGCCATCGAGTAAACTGGCTCCGGCGGCGGGGATGCGAACCCCGCACCTGCTCCGGCTCTCACTTGTGCCCGTGCGCGTCGTGCCCCCACCATCGCCGTGATAGCGACAGCTAACAGAACTGCCGACCCGCATAACATGACGAACAGTTGAAGCGGTATTTGACGGATGAAGTCATTGAGTCCGGGTTCCATAAGCTCCTCTTTTTAGTGATGGAGGGACTGGCAGATTGGGCAATAATGGGTGCCGCGCTGCGCCACCCGTATTTTTTCGATCGGGCTGCCGCATGTCAGGCACGACTCCCCGGTTCGATCATACACCGCGAAGTGATTCTGCGCGCTGCCGCTTGTACCATCGGGCTTCCGGTACCAATTGACGCTTGCGCCTTCGCGTTCAATTCCTTGAGACAACACGACGCGCACCGCTCCATACAACCGCTCGATCTCATCGGCGGTCAGCGTATCGGCGGGGCGCTGCGGATGGATTTTCGCCATGTGCAGCGATTCGTCCGCGTAGATATTCCCCACGCCCGCCAGAAAATTCTGATCGAGCAGCAGGGCTTTGATGCTCTTACGATGCCGACTCAAGGCCGCTGTAAAGCCCTCGATGGTGAAAGCATCGGAAAGCGGTTCAGGGCCTAAGGTCGGCGCGACTTCATCCATAGTGCTCACCAGCGTGACGAAGCCGAACTTGCGCGAATCGGAAAAGCGGAGCTGCTTGCCGCCATCAAGCTGCAAGCGCACATGCGCCCAGCGATCAGACTCGGTAACCGCTTCATCATCCACCACATACAGCCGTCCGGTCATCTTCAAGTGAACGACCAGCAGATCATGGTCAAGCTGGCAGACGATATACTTGGCGCGGCGGTGGATTGACCGGACAGTTTGCCCGATGATCCGCGCCTCGAACGCCTTCAGATCCGCCGAGCGGATCGATTTGCTCCAATCGCACCACACGCCTTGAATGGTGCGCCCGATCAATGGTTCGCGTAGTCCGCGAACGACGGTTTCAACTTCTGGAAGTTCTGGCATGCTCGTTCGGAATATTGACCATTAAGACTTCATCGACACTGCCATTATAAACCCGATAGTGTGGGATATTTTGACAGAATTCAGCGTACAATTGTGCTAGATTTGTAGTAGAATTTCTCGCCCTGCCCGGATAAAGAGACACGCCAATCCGCTATGTCTGATACGCCTTTTGTGCATCTTCACGTTCATACCGAATTTTCCCTGCTGGACGGACTGAGCAAGATTTCCCGGTTGGTCGATCACGCCAAGTCGATGGAAATGCCCGCGCTTGCCATCACCGATCACGGCACTATGTTCGGCGTGATCGACTTTTACCGTGCGTGCAAAAAGGCGGGCATCAAGCCGATCTTGGGCATGGAAGGCTACTTGGCACCCCGCACCATGCGCGACAAGGATGCGCGGCTCGATTCTAAGCCCTATCACCTGCTCATGCTGTCGCAGAACGAAACGGGCTACCGCAATCTGCTCAAGATCGCCAGCGCCGCGCAGTTGGAAGGCTACTACTACCGCCCGCGCATCGACAAGGAATTCTTGCAGGCGCACAAAGACGGAATCGTCACGACCACCGGCTGCCTTGCCGCCGAAATCCCCCATCTCGTCCTTGAAGGCCAGCACGACAAAGCGCGTGAGCGTATTCACGAATATGTCGATATTTTCGGGCGCGATCACTTCTACCTTGAACTTCAACAGCACGACATCCCGGAGCTGAAGCCCGTCAATGAGTGGCTGATCGAAACCGCTCAACGGGACGAACTCTCGCTCGTCGCCACCGCTGACGTGCATTATGTCCTCGAAAGCGACTTCGAGGCACACGATACCCTGCTCTGCATCCAGTCCGGCGCGCTGAAGACCGATACCAACCGGCTCAAGATGTCGGATAACAGCTACTACCTGATCAACCAAACGCGCATGTGGGAATGGTTCGGTCACATTCAAGATGGCGCAGCGCTCACCAACTCGATCAAGATTGCCGAGATGTGTGCCATCGATCTCGACAAAAAAGAGTATCACCTGCCCGTGTTCCCCGTGCCGGAACCATATAACGGCACGACCTATTTGCGCAAACTGGCCGAAAAGGGGCTGCGCTGGCGCTATGGTGATGAACGGGTGGACAACGATCCCAAGCTGACCGAGCGCCTGAATTACGAACTGGGCGTGATCGACAAGATGGGCTTCAACACCTACTTCTTGATCGTGTGGGATCTGTGCGAATATGCGCGCGCCGCCGATATTTGGTGGAACGTGCGCGGCTCTGGTGCAGGCTGTGTCGTCGCCTACTGCGTTGGCATCACCAATATCGACCCAATTCAGAATAACCTGCTGTTCGAGCGATTCCTCAATCCGGGCCGTGTCTCCATGCCCGACATCGACATGGACTTCCCCGACGACCGCCGCGCCGAATTGATCTCGTATGCGGTGCGCAAATACGGTGAAGACAAAGTCGCCGCCATCATCACCTTTGGAACGCTCGGCGCGAAAGCCGCCGTCCGCGACGTAGGCCGAGCGCTTAACCTCGATTTGCAGCTCGTCAACGAAACCGCCAAGCTGATCCCCACCGAACCCAAGCCGAAGCCGGTTCACCAGTACGTCGAGGATAACCCCGAATTACAAGACCTGTACAACTCCGACGATCGTATCCGCGACATGATCGACACGGCGGCCAAACTGCAAGGCGTTGCCCGCCACGCTTCCACGCATGCCGCCGGGGTGATCATCGCCGATAAGCCGCTCGAAACTTATGTGCCGCTGCACAAGCCGACCAAAGGCGAAGCCAAGCACAGTGACGACGAATTCGGTGACGGAACCAGCAGCGGCAGCATTTCGCTCAATCAAGTGACGCAGTTCCCGATGGAAACGTGCGAATCGTTAGGGCTGCTCAAAGTAGACTTTCTCGGCCTGTCCACGTTGACGATCATGCGCCGTGCCTGTGATCTGATCGAAAAGCATCACAACATACGCTATTCGATGGACAACATCCCCTACCGCCCCAAAGGCGATCCCAACCTCGATCGGATGCTGCGCGAAACGTTCGAGATGATCAGCCTCGGTCATACGGTCGGCGTGTTCCAAGTTGAAAGTTCGGGCATGCAGCAAATGCTCCGCGAAATGCGCCCGACCAAGTTCGAACACATCATCGCGGCGGTGTCGCTCTACCGCCCCGGCCCGATGGACTACATCCCCGAATTCAATGCGCGTATGCACGGTGAAAAAGACGTGCATTACCACCATCCGCGCATGGAGCGCATTCTCTCCGAAACCTACGGGATCTTGGTTTATCAAGAACAGATCATGCAGGTGGCGAGCGAATTGTTCGGTTATTCGCTCGGTGAAGCCGACTTGATGCGTCGTGCGGTCTCCAAGAAGAAGAAGGAAGACCTACACAAGCACAAGGGCATCTTCATGGAACAGGGGCCAAAGGTCGATCCGACCATCACGCCGGATGTTGCAGAGAAGATTTTCGACGAAATAGAATTTTTTGCTAATTATGGTTTTAATAAGAGTCATGCCGCCGACTACGCCGTCATCACCGTCCAAACCGCCTTCCTGAAAGCCCACTACCCTGCCGAATACATGGCGGCGCTGCTCTCTGTCTACTTCGATGATCCCGACAAGATGGCGATCCTGCTTGATGAATGCCGCCGCCTTGAAATCCCGCTCATGGCCCCGGACATCAATCACAGCTCACTTGATTTTGACATTCAGAACCTCCCTGATGGACGGCGCGGGATTCGTTTTGGGATGGCGGCGGTCAAGAATGCCGGGATCGGCGCGCTCACGCCAATTATCCACGAGCGCGAAGCCCAAGGCCCCTTCGAATCGCTGCAAGATTTCTGCAAGCGGATCGACCTGCGACCGGTTGGCAAGCGCACGCTGGAAAGCTTGATGAAAGTCGGCGCGTTCGACAGCATGAGCGCAAACCGCCCGCAGATGCTCGCCGCGCTCGATCGCATGATCAGCTTTAGCACCGAACACCACAAAGCACAGGAGATCGGCCAGATCAGCCTATTCGGGGAGACGACCGGCCTTTCCGACGCCAACGACGATCTGCTGCGCAACCTGCCGCATGCCGAGGAGGCCGAAATTCGCACCATCCTCGACTGGGAAAAAGAACTGCTTGGCATTTACGTCTCACAGCACCCCATCGACCGCCTGTGGAGCCAACTGCGCGGCAGTCATAACCTGACGACGACGCAGGAGATCAAGGCATGGGATGACAGCAAGAACAACACCAACGTGCAGGTGATCGGCTTGGTGGCCGGGCTGCGCAAAATGCCAACCAAAAGCAAGGACATGATGTGCATCGTCACCCTTGAGGATCGGTTTGGGAGTTTGGATGCGGTGCTGTTCCCGCGCCGCTGGGCGGAATATCAGGACATGATCGCCGAAGGCAAGGTGTTCATGTTCAACGGCAAAGCCGATCGTTCGCGTGGCAACTGGCAGATTGTGTGCGAAAGTATTCGTTCGCAGTTCGAAGATGTGGGAAGCGCCAGCAGCCCGATTGCGCAGGACACCATTCAAGCCCGTTGGGTCGAAGACGACATGCCGCCACCGTCCCGCCAAGCCTACGGAAATGGCGGCTCTAACGGAAGCACCAATGGCAATGGAAATGGTGGTCGCAGCGAACACGCCTACTCCATGCCCGAACCGCCGGAAGTTCCCGATTTTGATCCTAGTGCGCCGATCTCGAATGAACCGCCGGAATGGGCAGTCGATAATGGCAGTGCGGCGCTCGACTTCACCGGCTTCGATGCCTTTGAGGATGAAAACCGCGCGCAAAACCGGCCACCGCGCACACTCGTCATTCGCATGGAGCGCGGCGATCACGAACTGCGCCGCTGGCAGCGCGTTCACGGCCTGCTGACGCAGTACAACGGGCGCGATCATGTGCAGTTGATTCTCACCCTCAACGGCGAGGAAATTGACTGGATTGAGTTTCCTGATCTCACGACCGACTGCGCCGACGCGCTGATCGACAAGCTCAAAAGGGTGAACGGCGTGACCTTCGAGGTACTTGATGCCGCACCCGGTACCCACCGAAGCGGCGGCTAAATCGCTACAGGCAAGCTGGCCCGCTTTCTGCCGTTGCCATCGGGGCGCGCTGCGCTACAATTAGGACGGCTCAATCGAAGTCGATCAGGAGCAAGATCAGCCGTGGTTAAACGGATCGCAGTCATGACAAGCGGCGGCGACTCGCCGGGGATGAACGCCGCAATCCGCGCCGTCGTACGAACTGGCATGGAACTGGACTTTGAAGTATACGGAGTCCGACAGGCATATACTGGGCTGTTGAATGGGGATTTTGGACTGCTCACCAGCGTCGAGGTGAGTGGTATTTTGCAGCGCGGCGGCACCATTCTGCAAACTGCGCGCAACGAGGAATTCAAAACGCCCGCAGGGCAGAAAAAGGCGCTGCGCCGCCTGAACGAACACAAAATCGATGCGTTGATCGTCATCGGCGGAAACGGCAGCCTCACGGGAGCGCAGAAGCTGCACGAAGCTGGTTTTCAGGTGATCGGCGTACCGGGCAGCATCGATAACGACATTTTCGGCACCGACATGGCGATTGGCGTCGATACGGCGCTGAACACCATCCTTGACGCGCTCGACCGTCTGCGCGACACGGCGACCTCACACCAGCGCGCGTTCATCATCGAAACGATGGGACGCGGCAGCGGGTATCTGGCGTTGATGGGCAGCATTCTCGGCGGCGCGGAACTCGTGATCACGCCGGAACACGAGCCGACGATGGAAGAAGTCGCGACCGCCCTTGAGGATTCCTATGTGCGCGGCAAATCGCACGCCATTGCGGTGATCGCTGAAGGTGCGTCTTACAGCGCAACGGCATTATCCGATTATCTGTGCAAGATTCCGAACGTGGGCTTTGAGATCCGCGTGACGATCCTTGGGCACGTCCAGCGCGGCGGTAAGCCATCGGCCTTCGATCGGCTGCTGGCGACGCGTATGGGTGTGAAAGCGGTTGAACTCATCCGCGATGGACAGCGCGGCGTGATGGTAGGCCTAAACGGTCGCAAGATGGAACCCATCCCGCTGACCGACGCCATCAGCCAACTTCGCCCCATCAGCGAAGAATACTTCCGGATGGCGAAGTTCCTCTCGCGTTAAATTCGTCGAAATCGGTCAGTTGACTCAAAAGGGGCGGCGTTGGTTCAAACACCGCCCCTTGTTGTGATTCTACAAATGCGAGTCAACCAGCGCTTACTGATCGCCGCTTTCGCCCTCTTCCTTCGGCAAACTGACGTCGCCTAAGCGAGGGCGCAGCAGCCCCATCAACGCCATCGTCGGCACCCGCAGATCCAACCCACGCTGTCCCGCGCTCACCAGAATATGTTGGTGTTCGGTCGCAGGCTGGTCAAGAAAGACCGTCCAATTCTTCTGCGTCAGCGCCAGCGCACTGATCCCGCCGACTTTCAAGCCCGTCAGCGCCTCGGCGTCTTTATGCGATGCCATGCGCACCTTCTTTTCACCGGAAAGCGCCGCCAGTTTCTTCAAATCCAGCTTGCGATCCGACGCGATCAGCACCAAAAACGGTTTCTCCGGCTTACTTTCCGGCTGCACCACCAGTGTCTTATAGACGAGATGGGGCGGCATACCGATCACCTCGGCGATCACTTCCGCATCGCGCAGTTCGTCGGAAAACTCCACCACTTCATACGGGATCTTGTTCTGCTCCAGCAGCCGCATGGAGTTCAGTTTACTGCTCATTCGTAGTTTTTATCCTCTTGGTTGTACAGGCCCTTCACCCACTGACGGCCCATCAGCTATAGGCTGCTGTCCTCCCCCCAAAGGTCGATTAAGCGCTTCCACTGCCGCCTGATCCAACGACGGAAAAAACTCAGCCAGTTCAAGCCGTCGCCCTTCTTGGCGCAAAATAGAGGCGCGCATCGTAAAATCTTGCAAGCGTTGGGTTATTTGGGCGGTATCAGCAGGAGCTGTAGCGAGATACTCACGGAGTAAATCATAATACTTCGATTCAACTTCGCGATAGGCACGAAAGGCTTGATTTGGTTTAAGTAAGCGATGAAAGGCTAGAAGAATCCCGGAATGGAGCGATATAACCGTCAGGAACACTTTTGTGCTGGGCGTTTGATCACTGATCGCCTGCGTAACAATCGGAATGAGCAGGGCTGCAACCGATGTCCACAACATCACATAAAGATGAAACTGCTTATTCTGAGCCACCTGCTTCTTCCAATAAACGAGGGTTCCGCGCATTTCGCGGAATTTGCTTAGAAGCGCTTTCTGTTCCTCAGCGGTGAGGCCAGATTCCTCGATAAAGACTTCTCGAAAAACGCTCCGATTGGGTTTTGAACGCCATCGAAACCATCGACTATCAGGTTTCGTCTCTTCATTGGTTTCTCCCATTCGCAAGTTCTCACGCAGTGTTGGAAGAAAGGAACCCGTAATCAAAATACCGTAGAGAACAGTTAGAAGAATCCAAGTTCCATCTGGGTGAAAAATGAGGGTGAGGAATATGTTCAGCATGTCCATCTCCCATGTCAAGCACAGTGAATTTTTCGGAATTTAGCACATTTTATGGGATCGGATAACGTATAAATAGAAATCCCCCTAAGATATAGGAGGATTTCCGATAGGCTAACTGCTTCAACAAGTCAGGGGTGTTCGCCGTCACCCAACTGTAGTGGGAGCATTCGGATCGCTCGGAGGTAAGAATCCGCCTTCGGGGGCAGATGGCTCTTCCGGCGGCAGGTAGCCGCCTTCGGGCATTGCCGGATCAGCGGGCGGCAAAAACCCTTCGTCCGATACGGTCGGGTCAGCAGGCGGCAGGAATCCGCCTTCAGACTCAGCGGGTGGTAGATACCCTTCAAAGCCGCTGCTGGAATCGCCCGGCGGCATATATCCCTCGACTGGAGCACTCGCTTCGGCGGGCGGCATGTAACTCGCTTCACCCACAATCGCTTCAGCAGGTGGCATAAATCCAGCATCGGTGGTCACAGGGGTGACGCTGATGTCAACCGTCATGGCAGGCGCGTTCGGAGTGACGACGGTGCTGCTCACCACGGTGGTATTTGCATTCGGATCAACCGGCAGCACCGCAGACGAACCCGTAGGCGGTACGGCAGGTGCTGCGCTGGGCGGCATAAAACCAGCCGACGTGGCGGGATCGACAACCGGGGCGACGGGCGGCATCACAGGCGGTGTATAGGAAGGAGGATAGATCGCCTCGCTGGGCTGCGGTTGTGGCGTAACATATCCTTGAGCCAGCGAAGGGTAATTTTGCGGTGAGTAGCTTTGCGGCAGATAGCTCTGCGTATTCGGCTGTACGACCGCCAGTTGAGCGCGAGTCACGGCTTGTTCTTGCGCCACCGTCACAGAAGCCGTTGCCGCCGTCGCGGAAACTCCGCCGAGCGGCGCGGCCACCTGCTGCACCGCCTGCGCGGCGACGCTCGTGTCCAAACTGGGGAAGTATTCCGCCGTTTCCATACGGCGTGCGTCCAAGCGGAACTGCTTCACCGTGTCGATGAAGTAATCCAGCCGCTTGCTATCATTCCCGGCCCTTTGACTGATCGTGTAGGGGCGATCCAGCATGTCACGGAGCAGATCGTAATAGCCGGATTCGATCTGGCGGAACGACTGGAACATCTTGTCCGGCTTCAGCAGACGGTTAAACGCCAGCAAAATCGCCGTGTGCAGCGAAATGAGCGTGATCAGCGTTTGCACGTAACCGCTGTCGCGCACATACGGCAGCAGCAGCGGCACCAAAATCGTGCCAATCGTCGTCCAAACCAGCGAATAGAAGTGCAGGAATTTCGCCTGCCGCACCTGCTTATTCCAGTATTTCAGCGCCCCGGCCATGTCGCGATAATTCTTCTTGACCTGTTCCAGTTCTTCCGGGGGCAGCGAGTGCGAAATGATTTGCTCTTCTTTCACCGTCAGGTTGATTTTGCCGATGTTCTTGGTATAAGCGCGCAGGGTGGGCAAGAACGTCAGGAAAATGATGGCGATATACACCAGCAGGATGAGCCCCCACATCAGATCAACATTGCTGAGGGTCGTTGCGCTGGTCTGAGCGTCAGCAACCTGCCGCAGGAGCAGCATCGCGTTATACATGGGAGCGGTGAGGGGCATAAGCGTTCGCCTTTGGTTCGACTTCCATTGATAATCGGTATCAGAGACTCGGTTTATACTGTTTTAGCGCGCGTCGCGCAACTACCTGAGGCAAAAACTGGTTGATCCATACGATCAGCCGGTCAAATGGGCGCAGCGTCACCGTGCTCGCGTTCCGTTCCACCGCGCGGATCATCCCTTGCGCCACGAAGTCGGGCGTCATGACCGGCAGTCGGGGTGCGCGATCGGCGTAGCCTTTCGCGCCAAGCCGGTTCCGGTTGAAGTCCGTCCCCGTACGCCCCACCAGCACATCCGTCACCCCAATGTGATCGGCTTCCAACTCATAGCGCAGCGCCCGCGCCAAACTGCTGGCGGCGGCTTTGCTGGCGCTGTAGACCGCGGTATAAGGTGTGATCATGTTGGCGACCACCGACGACACGATCACGATGTGCCCGCCGCCCTGCTGGCGCATCTGCGGCACCGCCGCCCGCGCCGCGTAGATCACGCCGTCGATATTCGTGCGCAGCACCGATTCAAGGTCTTCCAGCGGCGACTCGATCAACCCGCCTCGCTGGCCGATCCCCGCATTAGCGACCAAAATATCCAGCCGCCCAAAATGCGCGACCGTTTGCGCCACCGCCGCTTCAATCGCCGCTCGATCGCGCACATCCGCTTCGATCGGCAGGATCGGGATCAGCCCAACCCCGGCTTGCACCAGCGGTTGAAGCCGCTCTAGGCTACGCGCCGTCGCCGCCACCGAAGCGCCCCGGTTGGCGAAGGCCAGTGCTGCCGCGTAACCGATTCCGCTCGACGCGCCGGTAATCAGCGCCACTTTTCCTTGAATCTGCATCGTGTCCCTTGCTTAGATGAAGGCCGGTTCTTGGTACACGCCGAATACCTCGCGCATCACCTGTGTGATCTCGCCCAGCGTCGCATACGCCTTCGCCGCCTCGATGATATAAGGCATTGTATTCGCGGTACCTGCGCACGCTTCGCGGAGTGCGTTCAGCACCGCCGTGACTTTGGCGTTATCTCGTTCGGCGCGCAGCCGCTTCAGCCGCGCCACCTGCCGCTGAAACCCCTGCGGATCCATCTCAAGGATCGGGATCGGCGGGTACTCGTCGGTCGTGTAGTCGTTCACGCCAACGATCACGCGATCGTGCGTATCGACTTCGCGCTGGTGACGGTAGCTCGCATCGGCGATCTCCGTTTGCAGGAAGCCCGTCTCAATCGCCGGGATCACCCCGCCGATCTCGTCAATCCGCCGGAAATAGTCATACACTGCTTTTTCGGTCTGGTTCGTCAGCGCTTCGACGAAATAGCTCCCGCCCAGCGGATCGATCGTATTGGCGACGCCCGTTTCTTCCGCGATGATCTGCTGTGTGCGTAACGCCAGCGTCACCGCGTGTTCGCTCGGCAGCGCCAGCGCCTCATCCATGCTGTTCGTGTGGAGCGACTGCGCCCCGCCGATCACCGCCGCCAGCGCTTGAATCGCCACGCGGATCAAGTTGATTTCCGGCTGCTGGGCGGTCAAGCTGACGCCCGCCGTTTGGCAGTGGAAGCGCATCAGCCATGATCGCGGATCTTTCGCGCCGAACGTCTCGCGCATCTCGCGTGCCCAAATGCGCCGTGCCGCCCGCAGTTTGGCAATTTCTTCGAAAAAGTCGTTATGCACATTGAAGAAGAAGCTCAAGCGCGGCGCAAACTCATCAATATCTAGCCCGCGATTGATCGCCCAGCGGACATATTCGAGACCATCGGCCAGCGTGAAGGCCAGTTCTTGCACCGCCGTGCTGCCCGCCTCGCGGATGTGATAGCCGCTGATGCTGATCGTGTTCCACTGTGGCATGTATTTCGTCCCGAACTCGATCGTATCGACCACCAGCCGCATCGACGGTTCGGGCGGAAAAATGAACTCTTTTTGCGCGATGTATTCCTTCAAAATGTCATTTTGCAGCGTGCCGCGCAGTGCTGCCATCGGCACGCCCTGTTTTTCGGCGGCGGCGATGTAGAACGCCCACAAGATCGGCGCGGGGCTGTTGATCGTCATGCTCGTGCTAACGTCGCCGAGCGGAATGCCATCCATCAGCAGTTCCATGTCTTGCAGCGAACTGACCGCCACGCCGCACTTGCCGAACTCACCCAGCGCTTCCGGTGCGTCGGTGTCATAGCCCATCAGCGTCGCCAAGTCGAACGCGACCGACAGCCCCATATTGCCGTGTTCCAGCAGGTATTTATAGCGGGCGTTTGTCTCTTCAGCCGTGCCAAACCCGGCGAACATGCGCATCGTCCACTGCTTGCCGCGATGCCCGCTCGCATGAATGCCGCGCGTGAACGGGTACTCCCCCGGCAGACCGATGTCGCGTAGGGGATCGGTGTCTGCGATGTCGAGCGGGGTGTATAGGCGTTCTACCGGCACGCTGGACTGCGTCATAAACTGCTTCCGGCGTTCCGGCATCCGGTCAAGTGTTTTCTTCAGCGTCGTCTGTTCCCAATGCGCCTTCGCGCGGGCTAAATCGTCTAAAGCCGCTTGATTAAACGTCATTTTTTGACTCCAGAATCCTACGCTGTACTGATTATAACCTACTGGCTGATTGCACAGGCGGGCTAGATGCCGTATCTTTTGAAGTGTGCGATGGTTTGAGGTAGTGTACCAGAACCGCGTCCGCTGACAGATAAACGAGAAACCGGAATGCAGGATTTCAAACGTTCCACCCAGCAGCTTTTACGCTCTGTCCAAACTGCGGACGCGAATACGCCCTTTGATCGGCTGTTGGTGCCGACGATTGCGATCATTGGGTTGGGCGTGAGTGCCTTTTATTTCTTGCGCGGGGATCTCATGCTGACGGGCTTTTTCGCGCTTACCACGCTCGTGATGGTGCTCATTGCGGCCAGCCAACGCGCACAAACGCTGCTGTTGGGACGGCGCTTCAATCGCCGCCATGTGACGCACTTTTTCCTTTTCTGGATCTACGGCATCGCCCTGATCAGTGTGCTGCGCATGCTCCTTCCGGCGGAATTCGGCGGCAAAGGCGGATCGTATTCCGTCGGACTGCTGGCCATCACTGTCGGGTTAATCATCATGCTGGCCCGCACCCTGTTGATCTTCACGAAACGCGGCTACAAATTTTTCAGCACCGGCATTCCCATCTGGGAGCAAATCCTGCTGGCGATCAACGAAACCGTCGCCCTGCTGCTGCTCTCCGGCTACACAAGCACGCACATTCTGCATGCACTTCAACCGGACGTGTTCACCACCCGCGAAAATACCGCCTATGCCGTTGGCTTGGGCTTGGGCGTGCTGCTCTACTACTTGGGCACACAGTTCATGTGGATTCAGCGTATGAATGACTGGCTGAGTCTCAATCATGTGTGGGTTCTGCTGGCGCGCTTGTTGGCACCGTTTGCCCTTGTCCTCGTGACGCTCGTGATCGCCAGTCGATTGGTCGCCCGCACCGATCCGCGTACGGCGAACCTTGCCGGGGGCGAGAACACCGCTCTCGCCGTCCTCGCCATCGCCCCAGTGATCTGGCTGATCGTCTTCGTCGTCCTGATCTTGGTCTATACCGGTCGTCGCGGGCTGCGCCAGCGCTTTATGCCCGACGCGCTGCTCGAATGGCTGCCGAATCGACTCAGCAATTTCCTCAAGACGATCAGCGACATGGACATGATGTTGATCGCCTTGGCGCTCGTCACCACCGTCCCCACCTATTTACTCGTCATCGGCGGGGCCAGCAGCACCGTGATCGGTTTCCTGCGGGCGCAAATTTTCCAAAGCCTAGGCACTATCGTCGAGACCAACGAGCAGGCACTCGCGCTGCTGTTCGCCACCCCGTTCTATATCCTGATCGTCGGCATGCTGGCGCTCTACGGCTTCGCCATCAGCCAAACCGGCATGTCCGCCAAAGAACGCGACGAACTCGTCAGCCGTCTGCCTATCGGCTTTCTGATCATCCTGATTATCACGCTGTATCTATTCGCGCTGCCGTTCAGTCAAGTCTTCACCGAAGGCCGTCTGCCCAATATTTCGGCGGAGTTGGGGCGCATCCTCGCCTTCAATGTGCTTATTCCGCTGGTGATGCTCTACGCACACTACTTCATTCTGATCCGCATGCCCTATGGGCGCGGGCAGCGCCGCTGGCGCGATAACGAAGCCGAACGCCTGAATATTCAACTGCACGCCGTCGATCGCCGCTTGGACGATCTCAACCGCCAAATTCAGCAGCTCGATCGCATCTGGCACGAAGGCCGCGCAGGGCAGGGAAATTTCAACCTCACCCAAAACTTCGACACGCTCTACCGTTACCTTCAATTGAACGGGCTGCGCGACGATATGAACATGCAGCGGCTCCAAGTCTTGAATGAGCGGCAGGAACTCGCGGAAATCAGCGAAGCGCCCGTCGCGCTGGCGGTGGCCCGTCTGCCTATTCGGGTGGTCAGCCTTGGCATTCCGCTGCTGCTGGCGATTCAGATTTATCAGTGGGCGGTGGTGAATAACGGTCTGCGGGCCATCATCGAAAATCCCAACCTCACCGTGTTTGATTTCTTCCGCGCCATTCTAAAGCAAACGCAGTTTTGATGCGCCGAGCAGGAGTGGAGCAGGTTTAACATGAGAACTTCTCATGATTTAATGGAAACGTAGGCCACGCTTAATATTAAGCGATCACTAAATTTCCATGAAGTTTGTTAAAATCCCAACCTATACCAAGCACCGTGCCAGAGGTTTCGCAAATATGGACATGAGTCCTGCTCAGGAATTTATCGATCACCTAAAAACGCACGTACAAAGCGTTTTGCCCGAAGATACGATGGCGGAAGCGGGTCGCAAAGCGCTGCTCCCGGACTTCATCGACATGCTCAGCCATGCGGATGGCAGCCGCACGGGTGAGGATCTCGAAGAAGTGCATGATATGCGCGTGGCCACCCGCCGCATGCGCAGCGCGCTTCGCCTGCTCTCCGACTACTACAAGCCGAAATCGATCCAAACCTTCAACCGTTCACTGCGTAAAGTCGCGGGAGCGCTTGGCAGCGTCCGTGATCTGGATGTGCTGATCGAGAACCTTCAGAAATATCAGGCCAAGCTGGGAGACGAACAGAAGGCCCTGTTTCAACCCGTCATCGATCGACTGGATGGCGATCGCCAGCACGCGCGGCGCGTCCTCGTCCGCGTCCTTGACAAAGGCGATTTCCGCCGCTTCGTGAACGATTACGCCGAATTCCTAACCACACAGGGAGCAGGTGCCCGCTCGCAGGACGGCACACCCGCGCAGGTGCGCTACCTACTACCCACGCTGATCTATGAGCATCTCGGCACCGTGCGCGCCTATGATGCGCAGATCGCCGAGGGAGACGCCGCCACCCTCCACGCGCTGCGCATCGAATTTAAGCGGCTGCGCTACATCGTCTCGTTGTTCGCCAGCGTCCTCGGCAGTTCCAGCAAAAACTTCATCAACGAGCTGAAGGCCATTCAGGATCATCTCGGCAATCTAAACGACAGCCGCGTGGCGCAGGATCGGCTGAGCGATCTCCTGCCCGACCTAAGCGAAGCCGAAGCCGAAGTGCTCAATGGCTACATCGACACCCTGCGGCAGGAAGAAGAAAAACTGCGCGAACAGGTCGGCGAAGTCTGGCGGCATTTCAACAGCAAGACCGTGCAGCGCCAGCTCGCCAACGCCGTCACCGCGCTGTAAACCAACTCAATCCTCGGTTGCCCCCGTTGTTCTACAGACGTTTGACTGCCCCGTCTTTTCCGCCAGCGGAGAAAGACGGGGTGCAAGCAAATGATTGCGAACCTCTGCCACCATCGCGCTGATCGCCGCACTCACCAGCACAATCACCACCGGGATTGCGGGTGATGTGGCGCTGCCATTCCAGCGGCGTCAGCAGCAGCGCCGAAGCGAACATCACCAGCGCCCACACGCCGATCAGCGCACGCGCATGCTCAATCGGATTGGTTCCGCCGCGCACCACCGCGATCAATCCCACCGCGCTCCAGGATCGCCATCACGGGAATGATCCACGCCCCGGCGATCACCCCCGCCAGCCCTGACGCTTCACGCAGCGCGATCGCCTCACTGATGTAGGCTTGCCATGCCGGAATCTCGAAATATTGCGGCGTCCAGCCGAACGTCTGCCGGAAAAACCCGCTCAGTGCATCCCCGATGCCCGGATAGCCGCCGAAAGCCGCCGTTTGCCCCTCCAGCAGTGCCGATCGCAGCCGCAGCACTTCCCGCGCCGCACCGATCGGATCGCTCCACCACGCCGGGTTGAGCAGCAAAAACACGCCGATTGTCAAAACACCCGCCCCAAGGAGCAGCCCCAACGCACGGATTGACTCACGCCGCATGGCGGATCGAAATAGGCCGATCACCATCAGCAGCGCGCAGGCTCCGTATACGGCAATCAGCGTAAATGCCCCGGTATGTTTGCTGGCGAGTGCCAGCCCTCCCGCAATTCCCATCCCCAACGCGCTGATCCACGACCGGCGGCGTACAAACCACAACCCCGCGCACACTGTGAGCAGCGAAAACGCCATCAGGCTGCCTTCCATCACCGCCCGCCGCCCGTTGACCAGCAGTGCCGGGTGAAAGGTATACAACGCCGCTGCGGTGAAGGCCCCGATCCACCCGCCCGCCGTATAGCCGAGCAGGAACATCGGGATCACGCCGATCGCCAGCAGGGCCGCCGAAGGGATGCGCGTTACGTTGAGCAGCGCGTCGCTCGGACCGTGCCCGGTCGATTGGTTGTAATTCCAATCGGCGCCCCAATCCCACTGCTGATTCAAATCGCCGATCGTGAATCCCGCTGTATGCCATGCCAGCCCGAACAGCGTCTTACTCACCGTCCCGTTGAGCAGTCGAAGGTCTTGTTCCTGCGCGCTCACCGGCGGATCACTGTATCGAATCAGCGACAGATCGCCCTGCAAAAACTGGTAGGCGTAATCGCGGCTCATATACACCAGCGTCGATTCGTCACCATGAAACGGCGTGATCGAAGTCCCGGCGAGGATATACGCTGCGCACATGCCAATCCACAGGACGGCGGCTAGCTTAAGCCAACGAGGTGAGCGAATTTGAGGCTTTACATTCATTTTGCGAATCATTCACAGTTTAGAAGGCTGAATGGGTGGACAATACCACAAGATAGACACATCTCCATCAGAAGGGGTTCGATTGATGAATAAGAAACTTGTGCTGTTGAGCTTCGCCCTGTTTACGCTGCTGCTGGTTCCTCTGCTGGTGATTAGTGCCGCACCATCGGCGCAGCAGGGCGGGCGTTTGAGCGGCACCGCGACCGCCCTCGCCGGCAGTGCCGGTTCACGTCAAAATCAACGCGGAGCACAGTTGACCGCCATCGCAGCGACAATGACGGCTATGAGCGGTCAGATTGGTGTTCAGTCTACCGCTTATGCGGCCACCGCTCACGCTGCCGCCACACGGCTTCATAGTGCGGGGGCCAATGCTGCTGCCACGGCGACCGCGCTCGTCGGCACCCTGCAAGCCGCCTACAACGATCTGCCAACCAGCGTGATCGCGTGGCTCGATTCATTCGATGGCCAAGTGGCGTATGACTACGATCAAGCAACGGGGATGCTCACCGTCAGCACCTATCTCTCCGAAGCCTACGTCAATCAAGGCGCGGACGCCGTCGCCATGACGCTCGGTTACAGCGGCGACAGTGTGACCGTCGATTTGCAATCACCGGATATTGCGATCGTCACCGTGATCGATCCTGCCAGCGGCGCGACCATTGTCATCACGGTTCAAGTCAGTGTGGTCAATGGACTCGTCAGCGCCGTTCCGCTCTCACTGACCATCAATGGGCGTAACACCCCTGTCAACCAGATTCCAGCGGAATATTCCGCCGCCGCGAATGCCGCCGTGCAGTCACAGCTCGACGCGATTTTCGCCGCCGCAGGCATCGACTACACTCTGCAAAGCATCTACTTCGATGATGGCGGCGCGACCCTCACCGTTACCCTATCCTTGATGTAACCCCCATTCCCACAAGGCGAGTATGATAAAGGGCGGTGCGGTTGACTGGCACCGCCCTTTTTCGATCGTAAACACTGGAAACGGCGATCGACATGCGAAATGTAGCGGCGATTCTCGCTCTGCTGCTCGTCTCGTTAGGCCTCACCACGTTGTCGGTAACGTCTGCTCAAGTTCAACCGCCCGATCTCACCCTTACCGCGCTTTATGATCCGCTGTTTCGCACAGCGACTTCACGGGCAGCCACGACCAGCGCGCCGAATTACACCCCGCGCATTGTCCCTACACTGCGCCCCACCGTGACCAGCATCGATCCGCTGTATCAAACGGCGACCGCTTTTGCGCCAACTCTCTGGGCGGAGAGGACACCGGCACCACCGGGCTGTGTCGAGTTTCTTGGCCTCTACACCGATCTGGTAGGTAGGACGGAAGCTCGGCTGTTTCAATCAGAGACCAATCCGCTCCCGCCAATCCTATTCACCCTACCCGGATGTGGATTCAGCATCGAACCTTCCGGCGTCATCCATTTTTGGTTAATCCTCTCCCCCGAACAAGTCCGGCAGGAAACGCTTCTCGTCCAAATTGAAGCCGCGCTCAACGCCCAGTTCAAGCAGCTCAAATACACATGGCATCGCAATCCGCTCAGCGACGGCAGCGTATATGTCGTCAGCCTGATCATCTCGTTAGCAGGATGCACACGCTGCGAATGATGGGTTTCTATTGCTTAAGTTCCGGTCGCCGCGCAGATGTAGGGCATTCGAGGGGATAGGGGCGCACAGCTACCGGAGGAGCGCCCCAAACCTTTGCGTCTTGCAATCTTGGAGTCTTTGCGTTGAATCTTCTCTACGTCATCGTGATCAGCAGTTTGTTCTGCTCAACCGTTTGCCCCGGCTGCACGCTGATGCGTTGGATGATGCCTTCACGCGGCGCTTTCAATTCGTTCTGCATTTTCATGCTTTCCAGCACCACGATCGTCTGCCCTGACTTCACCTCGTCGCCTTCGCGCACATTAATCGCGACGATCAGCCCCGGCATCGGCGCTTTGATCGAAATTTCGCCCGATCCAGCGGTGACTCCGGCGCGGCGTGTCAGCAGCAGTTGAGCGCGCTCGTCCAACACCTGCCCTTCCAGCACTTTCCCGCGCACCGAGACATCGACGCGATCGTCGCGTTCCTCGATCACCAGCTCGTAGCTTTTTCCCTGCATGATCATGGAGAACAGACCTTCGTCCAGCACGCGAAAATCGACATCGCGCCGTTCCCCATTGACGAGCAGAATGCCATCCTTGTCGATGTCGATCTCGAATTTCTTGTCGTTGATGATTGTGATGTATCTCATCGGTGAATCCGCTCCCAACGGCTGAGCCACTTCCAGTTGCTCGTATCCCGTTCGCCGCGCGTGACGACCTGCCCCGCCAACTGCCGTTGACGATGCGTGAACAGCGTCGCCGCCAGCGCTGCGACTTCCAACTCTTCTTCGGTCGGCTGCTGCTCGTAGACTTCCATGCTGAAGCGTTCTTCGACAAATTTCGTGTCGATCTTCCCAGCGATGAAGCTGTAGCTGTTCAGCAAGTTCTGGTGGAAGGGGATGTTATGCTTCAGCCCCATGATCTTGTACTCTTCCAGCGCGCGGCGCATGCGCAGCATCGCTTCCGGGCGGTCATCCCCCCAGCAGATAAGCTTGGCGATCATGCTGTCATAGTACGGGGTGATCTCGTAACCGCTGTACATGCCGCTGTCCACGCGCACGCCGGGGCCAGTCGGCACCACCAGCGTGCTGATCTTCCCCACCGATGGGATGAAATTATTGTACGGGTCTTCGGCGTTGATGCGGCATTCGATCGCCCATCCGCGCGGCTCCAGTACACTTTCAGTCGGCCCCATGCGCCGGCCACGCGCGATGCGGATCTGCTCCTTGACCAGATCGACGCCCGTGACCAGTTCCGTCACCGGGTGTTCGACCTGCAAGCGCGTGTTCATCTCTAAGAAGTAGAAATTCTTGTCCTTATCGACCAAGCATTCGATCGTCCCGGCGTTGACATAGCCGACCGCCTGCGCCGCCTTGATCGCCATTTCGCCCATGCGCCGCCGCAGATCGGTATCGACGAACGTGCTGGGCGATTCTTCCACCAATTTCTGGTGGCGGCGCTGAATACTGCATTCGCGTTCGCCAAGGTGGATCGTGTTCCCGTGCATATCGGCCAAAATCTGAAACTCGATATGCCGCGCGCCTTCCACCAGCTTTTCGATATACACCGTGCCATCGCCGAACGCGCTTTCGGCTTCGCGCCGTGCCATCGCCAGCGCACCGGGCAGATCGTCGGGATTACGCACCGATCGCATCCCCTTGCCGCCGCCGCCCGCCGCCGCTTTCACGATCACCGGGAAGCCCATCGCATTCGCCGCTGCAATCAGTTCATCATCGCGCAAACCGGGTTCCGTCCCCGGCACGACCGGCACGCCCGCCCGCTTGACCGTTTCGCGCGCCGTCTGCTTATCGCCCATCGTGGCGATCGCGCTCGGCGGCGGGCCAATGAAGATGAGGCCTTCGTCAATCACGGCTTGGGCGAACGCTTCCCGTTCACTCAAAAAGCCATAGCCGGGGTGAATCGCGTCCGCGCCCGTGCGCTTGGCCGCCTCGATGATCTTGTCGATACGCAGGTAGCTTTCGCGCGGCGCGGGCGGGCCAATATGCACCGCTTCGTCGGCATAGCGTACATGCAGGCTCGATCGATCCGCATCCGAGTACACCGCCACCGCCGAAATGCCAAGGTCACGGCACGCGCGGATAATGCGCACGGCAATTTCGCCGCGATTGGCGACGAGAATCTTGTTGATCTTCTTTTGCTGTCCGTATTCCATCATCTCGCCTCGCCGCTTACAGCGGAATATTCCCGTGCTTCTTCGGCGGGTTGCTGTCACGCTTGTTTTGCAGCACTTCCAACCCGTTGATCAACCGTGCGCGCGTTTCGCTCGGTTCAATCACATCGTCCACGAACCCACGTTCGGCGGCGATGTACGGATTCGCCAGTTTGGTGCGGTATTCCGTCGCCAACTGAGATTTCAAGCCTGCCGGGTCTTCCGATTCCTTCAAATCGCGCCGGTAGATGATCTCGACCGCGCCTTCAGGCCCCATCACGGCGATCTCTGCCGTCGGCCAAGCGAGGTTCAAGTCGCTGCGGATGTGCTTGCTGCTCATGACGCAGTACGCGCCGCCGTAGGCTTTGCGCGTCGTCACAGTGAGCTTTGGCACCGTCGCTTCGCAGTAGGCGTACAGCAGTTTCGCCCCACTGGTGATGATCCCGTTGTGTTCCTGCTGCGTCCCCGGCATATACCCCGGCACATCAACGAATGTCACGATCGGAATGTTGAAGCTGTCGCAGAAGCGGATGAAGCGCGCGGCTTTCTCGCTGGCATGAATATCGAGCACACCCGCCAGCACCATCGGCTGGTTGCCGACGATCCCGATCACATGGCCGCCCAAGCGCGCGAACCCGACGACGATATTCTGCGCGAAATCCGAGTGAATCTCGTAGAACACCCCGTCATCGACAATCCGGTGAATGACTTCCTTCATGTCATACGGCTTGTTCGGCGTATCCGGGATCAAAGTATCCAGTTCGGGATCAGCGCGCAGCGGATCGTCGCCGCTGGAGCTGAACGGCGCGTCTTCCATGTTATTCTGCGGCAGGTACGTCAGCATTTCGCGCACCAGCATCAGCGTCTGCGTTTCGTTTTCGCCGACGACATGGCACACACCGCTCTTGCTCGAATGCACACTCGCCCCGCCAAGGTCTTCAAAGCTGACTTCTTCATGCGTCACCTGTTTGACCACATCCGGCCCGGTGACGAACATGTAGCTGGTATCCTTCACCATGAAAATGAAGTCGGTCAGCGCGGGGCTGTAAACCGCCCCACCGGCGCACGGCCCCATGATCACGCTGATCTGCGGGATCACGCCGCTGGCGAGCGTATTGCGCAGGAAAATATCCGCGTAACCGCCAAGGCTGACCACCCCTTCCTGAATACGCGCGCCGCCGCTGTCATTCAGGCCGATCATCGGCGCGCCCGTTTTCATCGCCATTTCCATGATCTTGATGATCTTTTCGGCGTGGACTTCGCTCAAACTGCCGCCCATGACGGTGAAGTCCTGCGAATACACATAGACCAACCGGCCATTGACCGTGCCCCAACCGGTGACCACGCTGTCGCCTAGATACTGCTGTTTATCCATGCCAAAATCGCGCGAACGGTGTGTGACGAACGCGTCGATTTCGTGGAAGCTGTTCGGGTCAAGCAGAATATCCAGCCGTTCACGCGCGGTATTGCGCCCCGCTTCGTGCTGGCGCTGAATGCGTTCTGCTCCACCCCCGGCGCGGCTGCGCTCACGCATATGGCGCAGATTTGCAATTTTCGGATCAAGCGTCATCGACGGACTCCATGTAGATAAGCTGCAAGCAATAAACTCAACACCAGTACGCTGACTCCTAGCAACGGCAGCCTCGCCCGATCATAATCGGCTTGCACGAAAATGACCAAACGCCCCACCGTATACACCCCAAAACTGGCGACAAGATACGCAGACCAACGGTTCGCCCGCGTGTCATGACGAAGAATCCTCGAAACAATCCACGCAAATGCGGCTGCCCACACAGCGCTGATCGCGCTGTCCCACACGACCGGCAGTGAGAGCCGATTGGCGATCGAGTCGGCAAGCGAAGACGGCAGCGTGAATATCCGCACCGCCGCACCAACCTGAATCAACATCAGTAGGAACAAGCCGGGGACAAGAAGGCGAGAAAGCCGGGTTGCAGCCGTTCGGCGCGAGGATGTTTCGTCATTCATGCGCCTAGTCTAGCATTTTATGGGGGACATTTCACACTTTTATGACAACCACTCGGCCTTAAATGGGCTGCATACCACAGCCCCACCCTCCGTCAGCGAATCGCTCCATGCGGCAGAATCGCATGGACGCCGCGCACAGTATTCACGATCTGCGTAATGCGCAAATCGACGGCGACGCTCGCCAGCGCCAGCGCATCTGCGCGCCCCACGCCGAGCAGTTCACCCATCAGCGTCAGCATCCCTTCCAGCGCGAGATACGTCGCTTCGTTCAAGTCCTCATGAAAGCCAAACGTCACCCACCCGTCCGGCGTATTCGCACGCGGCGCGCTGAGTTTCACATCATCCCGCACGTTGAACGTCAGATCGACACGCTCGATCGGGCATTCGATCGCCGTCACGCTCGATTCACCATCGCCTTGCGCGGCATGCCCGTCACCCACATAAAACAACCCGCCATCGACCGGGATCGGCAGGTACAGCGTCGATCCGCTCACCAGCGCTTTACAGTCGATGTTGCCGCCGCAGAAGCGTGGTGGGGTCGTCGAATGCATACCGGGTTCGTTCGGCGGCATTCCCATCACCCCCATGAACGGGTGCAGCGTGACCGTATGCCCGTGCTGATTGGTGCCCGTCATCGCTTCAGCATCGAGCGTCCACTGATGCAGTACCCCGCTGCCTTCTCCCACCAAGCCCAGCCGCTGATTAACCGCACAATCCCAGCCGCCCGCAAACGTGAATCCATAGCTGCCGGGGCGGATGTCCCCGATCTTGACTTCCAGCGTCATGCCCGCTTTCGCCCCGGCAATGGCGATCGGCCCGATCATCGCGTGCCCATCATCGTCCGGCGACGTGCGCGGTTCAAACATGAGCCGCTCTTGCATCCATTTCACCTGCTCCAGTCCCCAACCGGCATCCAGTGTCCGGTAGGTGACTGTATCGCCCGGCTGAACCGTCAGTACCGGGGCATGTTCACGCGAAAAACGTCCTCGCAAATTCTCACGAGTCGGTTCTAAGTGATGATGTGCCATGTGCTGCTCCAATCGCTATAACCGCTCCTTAATGGTGGCATAGTCATAGCTCGTGATTTCGTAGCGGTTGCCGTACGGATCGGTGAAGTAAATGCTCCACGATTTGTCGTGATCGACCACATGCGCACGCGTCAGCCGTTCGCCCTTGTCCGCGCTGATTACGAAGCCGCTCAGTTCATCCAGAAACGACAGAAAACCCGCGCTATCGACCCGAAACGCCACCCGTTTCGCGCTGAACGGCCCGCCGTCTTTAGGCGGTGTTCCCTTGAACAGCGCGATCATGGTGCCGCCGTCGTTGCTGCTGATCATGAGCGGCCCGTCAGCAGCCCAGTCCTCGAAGGCCTTGACGATCTCCATCCCGAACACCCGCTGATACCACGCCGCCGCCTCATATTGATCCGGCACATAGACTTCAACATGATCGATCTGCTGGACTTTAACCACGACGGTTTCCTCCCAGAAACGAGCGGCGTATCAGCAAGTGACGCATCCGCCGGTTGCGATACGATAGAAAGGCTCCGGTACTCAACACGCTGAACAGGCTTAGCAGACTCAAAATGCTGAAGAAACTGCCAATTGCGCCGAAACTGCCGATGCTCAACACGCTGAAGGTGCTGCCAATCGACAAAATACTCCCGGTGCTGCCGATGCTCAACACACTGCCCGTACTTCCAATCGACAATACGCTTCCCACACTGCCAATGCTCAAGGTACTGCCGTTTGCGTCCCTACGAGTGTTCACAGAACGCTCCTTATCTTCCACAAAACACCTACGGCGTGTACCGAACCGGTTCATCAGTTCCACCAGCGCATTGTTGTAACCGCCCGCGCTTTCGTTCTGCACGATGATGGTGTGCGTGTTCGTCAGCACTGCATCCAAATCCGGCATCAAATTCCAATCACTCGCCTTGTATTGAAAACCATTGTGCCAAATCGGATGATCACCTTGCCCGCCTGCTTCGCCCATGTGATTTCTTGCAGCGTCATCGCACTTTTCAGCGTATCTTTTCCCAACAGCACCACGACAAAATCGCTGCTATTTTTCTTCGCAAATCTTGTTTTCTCAACGAGCTTAGTTTTTGAATGGTGGACGAGGCGGGCCTCGTCCCTGGACTTTGGCTCTTTGAAAAAAGGATGCACTTGGGTCAAGCTTGAGTTTCCACACCACAAACTCAACGAGTGCATCCGATGAAAACTATCGCACAAACCACAACACTTCTCAAGGAATTAGCCCTCCTGTTGCAAGCCCAGCGGTCCGTTGCCGGACAACAGCGGGTGTTCGAGCGCATCGTCGCGCTGGTGCTGGCGGAGGTGTTTGCGTTGTCCCGGCACACGGTCAGCCAATTGCTGATGACGTTAGGACAGACGGAATGGGATTGGAGCGCGTGGTATCGGGTGTTCAGCCAGCGGCGGTTCAACATCGAGCGGGCCAACGCGCAGGTGTTTGCCGAAACGTTGCAGCACGTCGAGGCCAGCGCGGTGTACGTCGTGGCGGGCGACGGGACCCAAACAGCGCGCAGTAGTGCCAAGCTGGAAGGGGTCGGCTGGCTGCGGAATCTGCGAACGCCGGCGTTTCGGGTCGGCATTCATCACGCCCAACGCTGGTTCAATGGGAGTTGGTTAGTCCCGGCTGAGCAGGGGTACAGTCGGGCGCTACCGCTGCGCTGGCTGCCGGCCTTCACCGAGAAAGCCCATCGGGCCGTCGAAAGCGCGTGCAAGGAATGGGAAGCGGCGCTGGACTTCGTCCGTTGGGTGGTGCAGCAGTTGGACCACCACGGACGGGTAGACCAACGCGTCCTGTTGGTGGTCGATGGGAGTTTCGACACGCTCGGCGTGTGGCAGCAGGTGCCAGCGCGGGTGACGGTGCTGGCCCGCAGCGCCAAGAACCGGGTGCTACACTTCCTGCCTCCCGCTGTCCCCGCTCAACGAGGACGCCCTCGGCTGTACGGCGAGCGAGCGCCGTCTCCGCAGGCGGTGTGGCAGCAGCGGGACGGATGGCAGGCGCTCACGCTGGAAGTGCGCGGACGCCTCCGTCACCTTCAGGTCAAGGTCAGCCCGCCGCTGCTGCGCAAAGGAGCCCCGCACTGCCCGCTATTCCTCATCGTCGTGCGCGGCAAGTCCAACGACCACACCCGCCGTGAACCGCTGCCGTTCCTGGTCAATGCCGTGCAAGACGCGCAGGGGCAGTGGGTGCTGCCGCTGCTGGTGGAGACGCTGCTGTTTTGGGCGTGGCAGCGCTGGGAAGTCGAAGTCTGTCATCGCGAACTGAAGTCCAACTTCGGCTTGGGCAACAAACAGTGTTTCAATCCTCATGCGGCCGTGCTGTCGGTGCAGTGGTCGGCCTGGGTGTACGCCTTGCTGCTCTTATCTGCTTACCGAACCTGGGGCTTGTTGGGCGCGCCTGCCGTGCCCACGCGTTGGTGGCGCGGCGCTCCACGCTGGTCGCTGAACACCCTGTGGCGCGCTTTACGGGCGGAACTGTGGCACACCACCGATTTTCATCCCCTTCCTCCCTCAACACTGGGCGACTGGGGTAAAAATCGGCGCTGGCTTCCCGCCCTCGCCAATGCTGTGCTCGGTGCCGCCCGTTCTTGACCTCGCTATTTCCCGCTTTCACTCCGCTTGCTCAAAAAAACAGCCGGTGACTTCTGCCACCGGCTCCTCAAACTGCCAAAGTCTAGGGGCGCAGCATGCTGCGCCCCTACAAACGCAATCTCAACAAGTCACCAACCGAAAAATGCTCCAGCGGCACTATCTGGCACCATCTTAGGCCCAATTGCCTCCGCCGCACAAACCTTCGCCCCGTTCTAACACTTTGCGCCTTGGCTTCTTTGCGCCTTTGCGTTGAGTCTTTTCTCTCACTCGCCCTACACACTCACATCCGGGCGGTACTCCCCGAACACCCCGCGCAGGGTATGGCAGATCTCCCCCAGCGTGACATCATGCTCCACACACTCGATCATGAGCGGCAGCAGGTTATCTGTGCCACGCGCAGCACTGTCCAGCCGACCGCGCAGTTCGGCCACTTTCGCGTTATCGCGGGTGGCCCGCAGCACCGCCAGCCGTTCCCGCTGCCCCGCCTCAATCGACGGATCGACGCGCAGCAAATCAGGGTGGGAGTCTTCTTCCACGGTGAACTTGTTCACCCCCACAACCACTTGCTCGCCCTTTTCCACCGCCCGCTGATAGCTGTAAGCGGCATCTTGGATTTCGGCCTGCACATACCCCGCTTCGATCGCCGCCAGCGCCCCGCCCATGTCATCGATTTTGGTGATGTAATCCAGCGCGCGCCGGTAGATTTCCTGCGTCAGGTGCTCCACCGCATAACTCCCCGCCAGCGGATCGACCGTATCGGCAGCGCCGGTTTCGTAAGCGATCACCTGCTGCGTGCGCAGCGCCACCTGCACCGCCTGTTGAGTCGGCAGCGCCAGTGCTTCATCCATGCTGTTCGTGTGCAAGCTCTGCGTGCCGCCGAACACCGCCGCCAGCGCTTGCAGCGCCACCCGCACGACGTTGTTCATCGGCTGCTGGGCGGTGAGCGTACTGCCGCCCGTCTGCGTATGGAAGCGCAGCCGCCAGCTTTCCGGGTTCTTCGCGCCAAACCGGTCGCGCATCAAGTGTGCCCACAGCGCCCGCGCCGCGCGGAACTTGGCGACTTCTTCAAGGAACTGGTTATGAGCGTTGAAGAAGAAGCTCAACTGCGGCGCGAAATCATCCACGCCCAGCCCTGCTTCGATCGCCGCCTGCACATAGGCGATCCCATTCGCCAGCGTGAACGCGACTTCTTGCACCGCCGTGCTGCCCGCCTCGCGGATGTGATACCCGCTGATGCTGATCGTGTTCCAGCGCGGCACGTTCGACTTGCAGAACGCGAACACATCGGTGATCAACCGCATCGACGCTTTCGGCGGATAAATATACGTGCCGCGTGCAATGTACTCTTTCAGAATGTCGTTTTGCACTGTGCCGCGCAGTTTCGACGGCTCCACGCCCTGCCGCTTGCCCGCCGCGATGTACATCGCCAGCAGCACCGCCGCCGGGGCGTTGATCGTCATGCTCGTGCTGACCTTGTCGAGCGGAATGCCATCGAACAGGCGCATCATGTCTTGCAAACTGCTGATGCTCACGCCCACTTTGCCGACTTCCCCCATCGCCATCGCATCATCGGCGTCGTAACCGATCTGCGTCGGCAGATCAAACGCAACGGACAGGCCGCTTTGCCCCTGTTGCAGCAGAAAGCGGTAGCGCTGGTTCGATTCTTCGGCGGAGGCGTACCCGGCATACTGGCGCATTGTCCAATGCCTTGAGCGGTACATGTCGGGATACACCCCGCGCGTAAACGGGAATTCGCCCGGTTCACCGAGGTCGGTTTCATAGTCGATCGGCGCATCTTCGGGGCGAAAATCGCGTTTCAGCGGAATACCGGACGATGTGACGAAACGGTTTTCTTGTGCGGTGGGCTTGTCCTGCTGAGTCATGCTCTTATTCCTGTGCGAAGGCGCTTAGGGGAACGGTGATCCCCTTGAAATTCTCAAAAGACAAATCGGTGAAGTGCAGATTCAAGTGCTGCTTCACCAGTTCAAACAACACCACATAGCTGGCATGGAAACGCGGCGCATGCTTCAGGCCAAGTTTCTCCATCACCTGCCCGATCGCCGTGTCTTCCCCTTCAATCTCAACGAAATTCCCATACGGCATCTCGTCCAGTGTGATTTCGGCGTCATCCAGTTCATAGGTCGTGCGGTACTTCTCGTAGCCCATGAAGGGGCGATAGCCCAACTTGCCGAGGATCGTCTGCATCGTGTCGAAATCGCTGACCTCAACTTCCGCCTCAAACCGCGACGTGCCGAACTCGCCAACCACACGATCGCCGTCTTTGTACGTCAGCCGCACGCGTGTATCCTGTCGCAGTCGCAGCACACCGCCGCGTGGTCGCAGCGCTTGATCCGGCGTGTCATAGCGCACATTCCGCTCGAACACGCGCGCGGCTTTCAACGATGCACCAGCCGTTTCCAATGCTCGTTTCACCGGCTCATGATCCGGCACATACAGCTTGATTTCATTCTCAATATTGTTGGATGCCATTCACTCCACTCGCTTGACTGCCTCAGGCAGTCCATTTTGGACAGCATTGACCAGCCGTGTATACGGTTCTCCGGTCGTTTCAGGGGCCAGCAGCACCCCACGATAAAACGTCCCCGCCGCCCGCTCAATCAACCACAAATCAGCCGTCGGATAGAGAGGTACATCCGGCGAATCCCCCAAGCGGTCAAAGCCTACACTCGCCAGTGCTGCTGCAAAGGCATCGCCCCGCGCGGGTGTCATTGGGTAATGGAGCAGCTTGCCTTCAAACGCGCCTCGGTAGCCAATTTCCAACCGCCACCGATCGCCTTGCTGATGCCACAGCGTCGCCGCTGAATCGCACGCGCGCCCGTCATGGTAACGCACGGTGATCCGGTACACGGCGATCAGTCCGGGGGTGCGGCCTTCCGCCTGCACATCGGGTAGTTTCAGCGCATTCGCAATATCTCGCAGCAGCGATAAATGACTTCGGATTAATCCGGCCATAGGCACGATCCAGTACACCTCACTCACGCGCGTTAAGTGTGGCATAGAACCCTGTGGTCTACCAGTGATCGATCGCGTGCGATCGCCAATCGTGAACGATCGCGCATCACAAAGGCGGTCGTGCATACGAGAGCGTGAGGCAGGAAGGGAAAAGCGGGGAATGCACTGGATGAGGCGCTAAAATGTCCTCATCCAGTACGCAGGGTCACGCGTTATACCGGGGCGGCTTCGAGTATTCGCATCAGGAGTTCATAGCTGATTGGTTTCACCAAAAAGTGTTCTACCCCTAAGGCTTTGCAGCGCGCCATTTCCTCAGGATCATCCGAGGTAGACAGCACAATCACCGGCAGCTTCGCCATCTTCGGGTTTTTACGCATTCGTTCCAGCACTTGAAACCCCGTCAGCACCGGGATATTCAAATCGAGCAGCACCGCAAAGTTTTCCGCAGCAGGTTTTTGGGCATACGTCGCCAGATAGTCGAGCGCGTGCTGCCCATTGTCTACGACATCGACGATCAAGTTGGCACCGAAACGTTTGACGTTGCGCTCAAACAGCTTGACATGCACCAATTCGTCTTCCACCAACAAAACGCGAACTGCCTTGTTCATTACGCTTCCCCTCGTGCGAGCTTATTAGGTATGGAAAAATAGAACGTTGTTCCGCTGTCCACCTGCGATTCGAACCAGATGGTTCCCCCTAAGCGCCGCAGCAAATTGCGCACATGGTATAGGCCAATGCCTTCCCCTTCGGTATTCTGCAAACCAGCGCGCCGGAACAGCTTGAACACCTTGTCGTAATCATCGGGAGCGATCCCGCGCCCGTTATCACCCACACTGAAAACCACCCGATCCTTTTCATTTTTGGCTTGGAGGGTGATTTTTCCGCGCCGGGTCGGGTCAAGATATTTGATCGCGTTGCTGATCACATTGGTAAAGACCTGTTCCATCAGCACCGGATCGGATTCAACAGCAGGCAGCGGTGCAGGAATGACCACCTCCGCCCCACTCTCGGCAATTTGTGGCGCATACACTTGCAAAATTTGCTTGAGCACCGTGTTTAGATCCACGGGCATGCTGTCCAATTCACGCCGTCCCTGTCGTGAAATATCCAGCAGTTGATGGGTTAACCGGTCAAGCTGGTTGTTTGAGACTTCGATGGCGGTGACGGCTTCCGGGATACTGTCTTCAAGCAGCGCGGTTGCCGAAGGGTAGGCCCCATTGATCGTCTTGCGCAGATCAGTGAGATCGAGGGTGAGTTCGTGCAAAAAGCCGCGCACACTCGCGATTGGGCTGCGCAAATCGTGCGTGACAAAACTCATATAGTCGCGAATTTCCTCGTTGGCGGTTTGCAATTCGGCGTTCGCCTGCTGTAGTAATTGGGTACGTTCGCGTACGCGCTGTTCCAAATAGGTGTTCGCGTCCATGAGGTCGCGTTGGGTGGTATGCAAAGCATCAAGCGTCGATTGCAGCCGCCGTGCGATCGGGCGAAAAATAAACCGGCCTTCAAGGAGCAATGAGATCATCGTCACGAACATCAACACCGCCGATGCAAGGCGAATCACCTTGACGGCAGTAGTGGTTTCAGCCTCATATTGGAAAACGATCTCATCCATCCACGAAAGAAAAGGCCCTTCATTGGTCAAGATCGTCGTCCGCAGTTCATCGGGCGTCAAAGCCGCACAATCCCCGGCAGCCGTTCCGCGATAGTGAGCCACCAAGCAGCGCCCGGAGCTTAGAATTGAATTCAGGTAGCTTCCTGCTTCTAGATAGAGTTGATTCACAAGCGCGCTGTTTCCACCGGGAAGGCCCATCTGCGCATTACCGAATTGAAGCGCATAGTTCGAGTCTTCCCACAAGTCCAAGGTGCTAGTGAGCGCTTCGAGGGAGGCACGCTGCTGATCGGCAGGCAAGGTGTCCAGAATCAGCACTTCTTTTGCAATGCGCTGGCTCAGCATGCTCTGCCGCCCGGCGATATTGACGATGTGCGAATCGTCCATGGTAGCAAGTACGGTTCGCTGCACAACGACCTGTGAGATGAAGATCAGCGCCGCGATGATGATCAGCGCGAGGGTATAACGTTTCTGCAATTCACGAATCGGGGTTGGGTTGGCCGCAGTCGCAGGTATATCCATCATGATCCCTTGAAGCAGTGTTTTACAGTTTTCACACTCCTCTCATTATCATACGCCCACATTTAGGGTTCACAAAGCATTAACTTATTCTCAATTATTCAAGAGAAATGCCACCTTCAACAAGGTGGCATTTCTCTAGTTGATCAACGGTGGATGACGCGCGCTCAGATTTGCAGCACCACTTTACCGAACACGCTGCCCGCTTCCAGCAGTTCGTGCCCTTTGCGGATGTCTTCCAGCGGCAGCACCGCGCCGATCACAGGTTTGAGTTTGCCTGTGAACACCAGACCCATCACCGTTTGAAAATCTTGTGTCGATCCCATCGAGCTGCCGATGATCGTCAAATGCTTGCCGAACAGGTAGCGCGTATCGATCTGCGCGTTGAAGCCGCTTGTGTTGCCGACGATCAAAATTCGTCCGCCGCGCTTGGCCGATCGTAAGCTGTCCGGCAGCGTCGCCTGCCCCACATTATCGACCACTACATCGACGCCCTGTTTATTCGTCAGCTTATACAGCGCTTTCGACCATGCCGGATCGTCCGCACGATTGATCGTCACATCCGCGCCTAACGATTTCGCCTGTTCACATTTTTCGGCGCTGCTGCCCACCACATACACAGTGCAGCCCGCTAGTTTGGCAATTTGAATGCTGGCGCTGTTCACTCCACCGCCCGCACCGACGATCAACACGCTTTCACCGGGGCGCAGGTTCCCCCGTGTGATGAGCGAACTCCACGCGGTCACATAGACCAGCCCCGCCGCCGCCGATTGTTCAAAGGTGACATGATCCGGCAGCTTGATCAGGTTGCGCGCGGGCAGCACCACATACTCGGCAGCGACACCCGGCGCGTGTTCGCCCATGATCGGCGCGTTCAGGATATGGGCTTCATCACCGGTCATGAGAAGTTGTTCGGGGTCAATCAGCGTCGGGTTGATGCCGACCCGATCCCCCCGCTGAAACACAGTGACGCCTTCGCCAACCGCATCGACCACGCCCGCGCCATCTGCCGCGACCACATGCGGCAGCGCCAGCTCCAAGCCTTTCCACCCTACCCGCACCCACAGATCAAGCCGGTTAAGCGCCGCCGCTTTCATGTGCAGCCGCACTTCCCCGCGTTTCGGTTCAGGGATCGGCAGTGTATCGATAACGCTTAGGTTCTCTGGCCCGCCGTGTCCAGTCAGCACCGCCGCTTTCATGCGCCCGTCAGCCATCAGCGCAGCCCCAATTCGTTCCGGGCGATCACCATGCGCTGAATTTCGCTCGTGCCTTCGTAAATACGGGTGATGCGCGCGTCGCGGTAGTAGCGTTCGACGGGTAATTCTTTGCTGTAACCCATGCCGCCGTGAATCTGGACGGCCTCGTCGGTCACAAATGTCGCCGTTTCGCTGGCGAACAACTTCGCCATACTCGCTTCGGTCGTGTAGCGTGTCCCATCGCGCTTGAACTTTTCTTTCGCAACGCATGCGTTATAGATCAGCAGGCGGCTGGCCTCGATGCGCGTTTTCATGTCCGCGATCTTTTGCTGAATCATCTGCAATTGACCGATTGGCCCGCCAAATGCCTGACGTTCACGCGCATACTGTAACGCCGCTTCATACGCCGCTTCCGCGATTCCCAAGGCCTGCGACGCGATCCCAATCCGTCCGGCATCCAACACCGCCATCGCGATCTTGAAGCCATCGCCGCGCTTGCCAATCAAATTTTCGACCGGCGCGTGGTAATCCTCGAACACCAATTCACTGGTCGCGCTGGCGCGGATGCCCAATTTCGGCTCTTTCTTCCCACGAATGAAGCCCTGCTGGTGCGCGTCGATGATGAAGCATGAAATCCCCTTGTGCTTCAGTTCGGGATCGGTCATGGTGAACAGCAGCACATAATCGGCAACCGGCCCGCTCGTCACCCAGCTCTTGCGCCCGTTGATCACATAATGCGTGCCCGCCGCGTTAAGGACGGCGCGGCTTTGCATCGTCCCGGCGTCGCTGCCGCTCATCGGTTCGGTGAGGCTGTACGCACCGATTTTTTCGCCGCTGGCGATGGGGCGCAGATATGTTTGTTTCTGCGCTTCATTTCCAAACTGCGTGAGTGCGTTGCAGTACAGCGAGTTATTGACGCTGACAATGGTGCTGTGGCTGGCATCCGCGCGGGCAACTTCGATCATCGTCAGCACATAGGCGAACACATCCATGCCAGCGCCGCCGTACTCCTCAGGGACTTCGATCCCCATCAATCCCATTTGCCCCAACTGTTTGACCGTCTCCAGCGGAAATTCCCCGGACTCGTCATGTTCAGCGGCAATGGGGACAATTTCTTTTTGGGCAAATTCGCGCACCATCTTGCGCAGCATCTCGTGTTCTTCGGTAAGCTGGGGGACAAAAACCTGCCCACCAAGATCATTAACAACCATTGCTAAAAATCCTCTCATTTGTTGTGCCTTGCAGGGCTGATTATAGCCGACGCGAAATCATGACCCAACGCGGTATAATCATTTTGCACAAACGGAGTGAGCGAGATGCCTGAGCGGACAACCCCCATAAAAATCAACCATATCGCCGTCGTCGTCGAAGACGTGAACGCGGCCCTAGCCTTCTGGCGCGATGCGCTTGGGCTTCCCCTTGAGCATCTTGAACATAACGAAGACGAGGCGGTGGACATCGCCTTCTTGCCCATTGGCAGCGGTGAAATTGAACTCGTTGCTCCGTTTACAGCGGACAGCGGCATTGCCAAGTACCTCGCCAAACGCGGCGCGGGAATGCACCATCTCTGTATTGAAGTGGAAGACATTGCCGCCACAATGAACCAACTGACGGCCAAAGGGATAGAACTCATCAATGATGCGCCCAAAACCCGACCCGGCGGCACGCGCTATGCTTTCGTGCATCCGCGCAGCACCGGTGGGGTTTTGCTAGAACTGTATGAACTTCCCAAACAGACGCCGAAAGAGACGCTATGAAATGGACTGAACAGTTCGCGGGGTTGTTTCGCTCGAATAGCAGTCCCCGTGATTCGGCGCTGCGCGAGAAAGTCACTGCGGGTCGCACGGCCAAATTCAAAGAGGATTACCTCGCAGCCCTATCTCATTTCGATCAAGCGCTCGACATGGCGCGCGGCGCACCCACTCTCAGCGCCGAATCGAACGCCCTCACCGTGATCGCCCTGCATCGCACTGAAACGCTGGCCCGCCTGCGCCGCTTCGATGAGGCCGCCGCGTTCATCGAAACGATGATCGCCGCCCCGCCAACCCCCGCCGCGCGTGAGATGCACATCGCCTACTTGGAATGTGCCCGCGGCATGCTCGATCAAATGCGCGGGGATTTGACCGCTGCGCGTACGGCCTTCGAAGCCGCCTTGAAGCGGGCGAAAGACTCCGCTTCAGGTGGGGCCGAAGGGCGCGCGCTGGGTCATCTGGGCGACCTGTATTTGCGCGAAGGCAACGCCAGCTATGCGGCGCATGTGTTGAAAGAAGCGCTGCCCAAGCTCGGTGCCTCCAGTGACATCGAGCTGTCCGGCTTTTTCGTCGGGCTGCTCGGTCAGGCGTTGACGCTCAATGGACAAGAGACTGAAGGCTTGGCTTTTTGCAGCGGGCGCTCAGTTTATCAGAGCAGTTCCAGCACCGCCTCTACGAACGTCACTGGGGATGATACTGGGACTCGCGCGCTTGATGAAGGCCGCTACTTGGACGCGCGCACCTATTTCCAGCGCACACTGCACCTCTTCGATCCCGAAAAACCAACGCCCGCATATGTCGCGGTGCAGTCCGGCCTCAGCCGATCGGCGGTCTACCTGCGCGATCTGCCCGCCGCCGTTGAAGCAGGCGAAAAGGCCGTCGCGGCGCTCGCGCATCTGGTCGATGCGCCCCTTGATCCCCCTGTCGCGCTGATCGATCCCGCCGATGCCAGTGCGAGCGCACGCGGCGCGCTGGGATTAGCGCTGCGCGCCTCCGGTCGCAGTGCTGAAGCGATCCCGCACCTTGAAGCCGTCTTGCAAAGCACGATGGACGAACAGCGTGCCGTATCGCGCGATCAGATCGATGTGCTGCGTGGATTAGCCGCTGCACAAGCCGATGTGGGCACGCTCGACGCTGCGGTCGAAACCTATCAGCGTGCCATCAGCGCCGCCGAAAAGCTCGATGATCCGCTTGAAATCGCCCAATGCCGCCGCGATCTCGGTCTGATCTACCAGCGTGCGGGGCTGCTGACTCAGGCTGTGCAGGAATGGACGCAGGCGCTCAACATCTACGAAGAAAAGAACGCCCATTCTCAAATCGCGCGCTTGTACTGCGATCTCGGCGCGGTTCGCCGCGCGCTCGGTCAAACGATGCGCTCCATCAAGGATTACGAGCAGGCGCTCATGGCGCTGAGCAGTGTCGATGGCACTGATTTGGAAACGCGCGGCTTGGTACTCTCCAACGCCGCCACGATTTACGCCGAAACCGGCGACGCCGAATCAGCGGATGCGTTCTTCAGCGAAGCCATCCAGATTGCCGAGCGAATGGGCGATACTGCTGCCGATTCGACCCGCAGCGGCAACTATGGCTGGTTCCTGATCCTCGTTGGTCGCCCTCGCCGTGCGATCGCTTCGTTGGAGCGTGCGCTGCGCCACAGCCAAACCGCCAAACTCCCCCTGCAAGCCGCCGTACAAACGGACAATCTAGGGTTGGCCTATGATTCGCTTGGCGAGTACGCGCATGCCCTTGAATTTCATCGTAAAGCGCTGTTGATGCTCTCGGATGTACCCACGGCCCCAACGTACTGGGAGGCTTCTTTCAAAATCAACCTCGCCAACACGCTGCTGTCGCTCAACGAGCTTGAAGAAGCTGATCGTCTGATCGCCGAGTCGCTTGAGCAGGCACGAGCGCTCAAGGACAGCGATCTGCTCATCCGTGCGCTCTCCGCACAAGGGCGCTCCGCGCTGCTGGTGGGCGCGAACGCCGAAGCAGGCACCGCCATTGATGAAGCCGCCCTCATGGCCCGCCGCATCGAATCCAAGCGATTGCTGGCGGATGTGCTGTATCTACGCAGCCAGCAGAAGATGCGCACCGGCTATGAAAGTGCCGCTTCTGCCGCATGGGATGAGGCGCATAAGCTCTACGGCATGCTGCACATGCCGCAGGCGAAAATTCAGCCGCATTGGTTGGTCAAGAGCAGTTAGCGATGGCAGCGATCTGGTGTATCAGCGCGCCCCTGTTCAGCCACACGGATTGGGGCGGATTTCTTAAGACCGGGCGCGAACTCGCGCAGCGTGGGCACCATGTCACATGGATCAGTGAAAACGCGATCGGCGGTGCGGTACAGTCTGCCGGGCTGCCGTTTGTCGCCATCCGCAAAACGGGCTGGTTGTGGCCGCCTCCACCCGCCCCTGATCTCTCCACCCTGAAGCCGCAGGAAGCCGTCATGCTGCGCTACAAACGCGCGCTTGACACATGGCTGACGGTCGATCTGGTCGCTGAAGGCGTTCAGTCGCTCCTTGATCTGGCGGGCGAGGTGGGTAAACCCGATCTAATCCTCACCGATCCGTTTCTGACGGCCTCCGCCATCGCCGCCGAAGTGCTTCACATTCCGCTGATCGTGTGCGGCTGGCCCGCCCTGCGCGATTTGGACGAGGATTTTCTTTTCCCCGTTCAAAAGACCTTGGGAGCCGACAGTCAAGCACGGATGCAGGCGCTCTATGATCGATTCGGTGCACAGGGGATCAACATTTCCAAAGGCTCCACGCCGTCGATTCTCAGCCCACACCTGCACCTGAACTACTTCAGCCCGACGTGGTATCAAGCCGATCTGCACAATCTGTTGGAGCAAACGCGCTTCGTCGGCGGACTGCCTGATACGCCCGCCGATCCGGTTCCGGCGTGGCTGCAAGCGATCCCCGATGAGGCACCGCTTGGGCTCGTTACTTTAGGGACAACCTTTGCCGGAGAACTCGGCTTTTTCAGTTGGGCGGCACAGGCGATGGCGCGTGCAGGCCTGATCCCGATCGTATCGATCGGCTGGAACCCCTACACCGCCGATGAAAAAGCACAGCTCAAAGCCGCGCTGCCGCCCTCGACACGGTTGCTCAATTGGGTGAGCTTTGCCCATGTGCTGCCGCGAACCCGTGTGATCGCCCATCATGGCGGCATGGGCACGACTCATTGGGCCGCCGTCTATGGCGTCCCGCAGGTTGTCGTCCCTCACGCCGCCGATCAGCGCGGGCAGGCACGACGCGCCGCACAAGCGAAAGTCGGTCTGAACTTGACCGCCCACGAAGTCAAGAATGGCGCGCTGTTCACCGGAATCCGCGCACTCGCCGCCGATGAAACCGTTCTGAACAACGCTCGCCAGCTCGCCGCCGAAATGCACGCGCTCGGCGGAGCCGCTGCCGCTGCTGACGCTATCGAAGCCATTTTGCGCGGCGACACCCCCAACTGAGCGATTAAACCACGGAAGCACGAATCACGGAGATCACAGAGGACGTTTTCTCTCCGAATCTCTGTGATGTCCTTGGTTCAAGCATTGGGCAGTAACGTTGTTGAGATCGCTTGGGCTACACCTTCGGTTTCGTCCCCGCAATCAACACATACCGGTGCGAAAACCCCGCGTCCGCTGTCCCGGCGCATTTCATCTCATAGAACTCGGCGACGGCGGCGGGGGCCTGTACCATCATGACTTGCAGCCGCTCAATCACCTCCGGCGTGCAGCCCTGACGTTCCGCCCATGGGATCATCTTAGCTTCGCGCGCCATCAGTTCGCTGAAATCGACGGTCAGCCCGGCATCAAGATACATCCCACGCCATTCATATTCGGTGAACGCCTGATGGTGGCTGGGGTCGCGCAGCCGCTCAAACGCTTCGATGTATTCGGCGGCGGGTTTGTCATCGGGCAGGACATGATCCT
>JAXLWG010000012.1:0-133220 GCA_046328615.1 Anaerolineae bacterium
CGGGATTGGGAACATAAAGAGGTGGTGAATTGGTGAAGCTCAAAACCAAGCTCGTGATGCCCGTGAATCAAACATGGGTGCGCGACTACGAGTTACCGATTGCGCCGTTTCCGGGGTTGGGTATTCGGCTTGATGTGTATGAGATATTCAATGTGATAAGCGTGGTGGTGGGGGATTTCGGCTACGATGTGACCTGCATCGGATCGCTGGAAGGCCTTACTGCCGAGCAGCACACGGACGCGCTGTGTACCCGGTTAGGGTTCGAAGCGGGACTGTATCCCTAGCGCACCGACGACGAAAGACCGCCCCGGCAGATTTTTCCCCATCTTCGAGGAGACATGATGACCGATCAGCACCTACGCACTCAGCTTGTCAACCTGCTGACACTCGCACAAGCTCATATGACGTTTGAAGAAGCCATCCGCGATTTCCCTGTGGCGCAGATCAACACCCGCCCGCTCAATGTCGAGTACAGCTTTTGGCATTTGCTGGAACATTTGCGCATCGCCCAATGGGATATTCTCGACTACATCCGCAACCCCGATTACAAGGCGATCGAGTGGCCGCGCGATTACTGGCCCGCGCGCAGTGCGGTCACCGATGAGACAGGGTGGAAGGCGACGATCGCCCAGTTCCTTGAGGATCAGGCGGCGCTGGTGGCGCTGGTGCAGAATCCGCAGACGGATTTGAACGCGCCGATCCCGCACGGCTACGATGGACATACCATTCTGCGTGAAATGCTGGTGGTGGCCGATCACAATGCGTATCACATTGGTGAATTCGGCATTTTGCGCCAGATCGCAGGGTTGTGGTAAGCGGGATATACTCTCGTTTCAGGTTGAGGTTGGGGGAGCGATCACACATGCCAAAACGAACCGCTTGGATCAAAACGGTCGATGAACAGGAAGCCGACGGTGACGTTGCGAATGCTTATCAGGTATGTGGCGATCGCAAAACCGGGCAGGTGGATCACATCATGAAGGTTCACAGCCTGAACCCCCAATCGATGCTGGATCATGAGCAGCTTTACAAGACCCTCATGTATGGAAAGTCGCCGCTTAAGCGCGCCCAACGCGAGATGATCGCGACGGTCGTTTCCGCGCTCAATCACTGCGTGTACTGACTGAAGCATCATGCGCGTAACCTTCGTCAGTTGACGAAGCTCACCGAGTGGGTTCAACAACTGGAAACCGATTATACGCAGGCGGCGCTTGAGCCCGCTGACCGGGCGATGCTCGATTACGCCGCCAAGCTGACGCGAACGCCGAGCGCCATCACCGAGCAGGATGTGGAAGGACTGCGGAACGTCGGTTTTGACGACCGCGCCATCCTCGATATGGTGCAGATCGTCGCCTATTACGCTTATGTCAACCGCATCGCCGACGGCTTAGGGGTGACGCTGGAAGACTATTGGCAGCGCGGCGACACCCCAGAAGCGTGATGAGTTGCTCAATACGACACCAATCGCGACCAATCCACGCGAACAGGAGAATAGAGGGTGGGTGTGAAGCCCAACGGTTCTTCTAGTGCACGCTGAAGCGTGGTCAAATCCCAAACCACTAATTTGTCTTGGCCATTCTCACGTACATTGGCCGCGATGAGGCGGCAGTCCGGCGATTGCCACGGCCATGCGGTAATCACTTCAACCGGAAATTCATCCTCGACAATGGCGATAAGCTCATCAGTCAGCCAATCCGTTAGCACAAGGCGTTGGTTGTAGGCTTGGTATCGGATACGAAATTCGCAGCCATAGGGGGCAGTACGCTGTGCCTCCAAAAGCGCGAATTCGGATGCGGTAACAGGTACGAATGTCCATCCTCCAGTTGACAGCCATTGGCGACCCACTGCATTCCGAAGTTGCCCGGTGTTCAAATCGAAGTCACGGTAACCATAATCCCCAATCACGCGCACGAACCCATTCATCAAATCCCATTCAATGCCGCTGTACGACCAGATATCCGGTGCACCAAGCACCGCCACTGCAACCGCCGGGATCAGAGGGAAATGGGTATCCGTATTCAGGTTATAAAGGAAAGACCCGTTTCGTGTATCGATCACGACATAGGTTTGCGAAGGATCGACGCTCATCCGGCGAATTACATCATTCTCAATGCGAAGCAGTTCACGCTCCAGTTGCAGATCGTAGAAAATAGTATCGGTGCCCTCACGCCCCGCTAACTGGTAGATCAAAAGGTGGCAGCCTGAATGCAAATGGTAGCCGAAGTCGGTTGTCGTGACTTGATCCTGAATCACCCTTAATACTGTCCGCGATTCCGTATCAAATAGGACAATCCGCTGAGCGTAGGGTTGATACACAATGCGTGTGCCATCCAATCGGCTTTCGGTATCCCATAACCGGTAAAGGGAGCCGCTGTAATACTGAGGATGGCTATCAGAGATACAGGCATAGGACTCAAGGGAAGGGGTTGTATCCTGTGCCTGTACTTGTGCTGCTGCAAACGTAAACAGAATCAGTAAAAAGCATTGTAAGCGCCGCATCGTACTACTCCCATGTGAATCCTAAATCCATAATAAGTGATATGAACTCAGGATCATGGACGACTGTTCGCTGATTGGTCTACGGTTGAGCGATGTTTATGAGGTTGTCTGCACCCTTAGGACACCCCGGCAGGTGGGATAGTTCACGCATCCCCAAAACTGCTGCCCGGCTTTCGGGCCGCTCTGTGCCGTTCGCAGCGTCATCGCGCCGCCGCACTGCGGGCAAACCGGTTTTGATGATTTCGGCGCGGTCGTTTGAGGCGTTGGTGCAGGTGCGGAAATCTCCAAATACGGGGAAAGCTGCGCATTTAGTTCGGTGGCGGAGTAGGTGTGCTGCACCGGGATATGGAGCAGCGGCACCTTGGCCGCATTGAAAACGCCATCCACGAACGCATCGCGCTCCTGCCGATCTTCGCGCTGGTGGCTGCTGTCGTCCAACTCGATGCCCATCAGCGGACGCATAGTGTCGAAGTCGCAGATCAGAAAATCGACGTGCTTGCGATTGACTTTGTTGGAATAGCCAATGAGCGTGCGCTTGTCCTGCACATTGACCCAGAACACATCGCCGATGCGAACCTTGGGGCAAATCGCCGCTCGATTGCCCACGACACGCCGGAGGACGCCGTAGAAGCGTAATTCGGCGGGGGTGAGGAAATGCTGCTGAAGTTCGTAGGGGAAACCGGTCAGCCGGTCTTCATAAGAACCATAACGCGGCTTGTAAGAGGAAGGATTGCGCCGCCGCTGTTTACCTGAATACTTGGTCAGCGAGCCGATGGCACCCAAAAGGATTAGCCCTACGATGAAAATAACGGTGAGTAAATCGGTGTTTTGCATGAAAATGATCCCGGAGCGCTGAACAAGCTGTCGATACAGCTTTCATTTTATCGAAGATAACGCCCTTATTGGGGATAAGAAATGAATGCGATGGAGAAATGCCTGCCGGTCGTCGCATCGCGCGGCTGAGGGCACCCCGCTATACTTGCCTGTGATGACGAGTACACACAAGTAGGGTAGCGGACATGGCGGATCAGGCAGCACGGGATGGTGTCTTCATCAGCTACGCGACGGGCGACGGCACGGCGTTTGCCGAAGGGCTGCGCGCGGCGCTCACCGCGCATCACATCGACGTGTGGCAGGATGTGATCAAGCTGCGCGGGGGCGATAACTGGTGGCAGCAGATCGTGGAAGCGATCACCAGCGTGAAGTATGTGCTGATGGTGCTGACGCCGCTGGCCTTGGGCCGCCCAACCGTGCAGAAGGAATGGCGGTTGGCGCGACAGGAAGGCGTGCGTGTGCTGCCGATCCTCGCGTCGCCGGAGGTGACGATCGATTCGCTGCCACGCTGGATGCAGAAAATCCAGTTGTACCGCCTCGGTTTTGATCCGTCCCAGATTGATCAAGCGAAGAACTGGCCGCTGTTCCTCAATGACCTGCAAACGACGTATGAACTGAAACGCCGCCCGTTCATGGCGGATGACTTAGGCGTGTTCGTGCCGCGTCAGCGTGAATACGACGCGCTGATCGATCTGCTGATCCACACCGGGCGCGGTGACCCGAAAGCGATCACGAGCGCGTTGGCCCTCAAGGGGGCGGGTGGTTACGGTAAGACGACGCTGGCGCGGGCGATCTGCCACGATGAACGGATTCAGGAAGCCTTCGACGACGGTATCCTGTGGGTGACGATTGGCGAAAGCGCGACGGCGGACACGGTGCGCCAGCAGATCGACAGCTTGATCACCGTGCTGAGCGGCGAACGCTACGACGCGCCCTCGCTGGAAGCGGCGAAAACACGCCTGCGCGAACTGCTGGCCGATCGCGACATGCTGATGGTGATCGACGACGTGTGGAATGCCGATCATCTGCGACCGTTTTTGCAGGGCGGCGAACGGGTCGCCCGCTTGATCACGACGCGCATGGGCGATGTGCTGCCCGACGGCGCGCAACAGGTGGGCGTGAATCAAATGACGGGGGAGGAAGCGTTCGCGCTGCTGACCCACGCCCTGCCCGCCGCTGATGTCCAAGCCGAACGATCGGCGCTGATGCGGCTGGCGGCTGACCTGATGGAATATCCCCTGCCGATCAAATTGGCAAACGGTATTTTGCGCGAACGCGTGAACGATAAGCGGCAGCCGCTCAATAAGGCGCTGACCTATGTGAACGATCTGCTGGCGGAGTTTGGCTTGGCGCTGGATGACCGTACCTCGATCGTCGAAGCGGCTTTACGCGCCAGTCTCGATCAACTGGATGCGATCGATCTGATGCACTTCAAGCGGCTGGCGATTTTCCCAGAGGATGTCGCGATTCCGCTGCGATCGTTGAGCCATTTGTGGCGGATCAGCGCAGTGAGAGCGGAACGCGTCTGTGAGCGGTTGTTCGATCTATCGCTGCTGCTCGATTTCGACCTCACCGCCCAGACGATCCGGCTGCATGACGTGATCCGCGATCTGCTCATCCGGCAGGCGGGGAGCCTGCTGCCGCGTCATGGCAAACTCGATGCCTTGTCGATGATCCCGCTGACCAACATCGATCTAGGCACGGATCAGTACCTTGCGATGAGCGGCGATCTCCCGGCGTGGCATCGAGAATTCCTCGGTATTTCGGCTGTGCAAGCGCGCATCACGCTGGAAAGTTGGGCGGATTTGCCCGACGATGAGCCGTATTTGTGGGAGTGGCTGTCGTATCACCTGATCGAGGCCGGGTGGGGAGAATCGCTGATCCGCACGGTGCTGGATTTGCGCTATTTAGCACGCAAAACTGAGGTGAAAAGTCCGACACTGGTTGAGCGTGACTTGGAGACGGCGGCGCAGTTCGCCCGTGTCAACAGCCATGATCAAACGGCGGCGCTGGAACTGCTGGCGCGGAACTACCGGAATATGGCGCATATTCTGCGCCGCTGCGAAACCCCGAAGGATATGCTGTTCACGCTGCACCTGCGCTTGAATCACCTTGATCTGCTGAAACCGTCGTGTGATGCCGTCGCGCCGTCGCTGAAACCGTCTTTTCTGATTCCGTGGCGTGAGCTGCCGGATCTGCCGCACCCTGCGCTGCTGCGTACCCTGACGTTCCTGCCGCTCACGCGATTGCCGCTTACAATTCCCGATAGCCGCTTGATCACTTCGGCGTCGTTCTGGAAACAAGACGATCAAGGTAAGGATGCAAACGGGTGCCGAACGGACTGACGTTCAGCGGACATACGTCGATGGTGAACAGCGTGGCATGGTCACCGGATGGACGCTGGATCGTCTCAGCGTCCGGGGATAAGACGATCAAGGTGTGGGACGCAGCGACGGGCATGGAACATATGACGCTCATCGGTCATACGCGCGAGGTCACCCACGCGGCATGGTCACCGGATGGCCGTTGGATCGTGTCGTCGTCGGGCGATCGAACGCTCAAGCTGTGGGAAGCAGTGACCGGAGCGGAGCGTCTGACCCTCAGCGGGCACGCCGAGACGGTGATTTACGCCGCGTGGTCACCGGATAGTCGTGAAATCGCCTCAACCTGTGCTGATAAGACGATCAAAGTGTGGGATGCGGAAAACGGCATCGAACGTTTGACCCTTGTGGGGCATACGGGCGAAGTGCGCTGTGCGGCGTGGTCACCGGATGGGCGATCGCTGGTCTCCGCTTCCGAGGATGGATTGCTTAAGGTATGGGACACGAAAACCGGGGCAGAACGCCTGACACTCGAAGGGCATGAGGGCGACGTTCGAGGCGCGGCGTGGTCACCCGATGGCCGCTGGATTGCTTCCTGCTCGTTCGACAAAACGGTCAAGGTATGGGATGCGCTGAGCGGGGCGAATTCACTAACTTTCAGCGGGCACACGGCCCCTGTCACCTGTGTAGGGTGGTCGCCGGACGGGCGCTCCATGATTTCAACCTCGTGGGATAAAACGGTCAAGGTATGGGATTCCACGACGAGTACCCCCCATACGACGATCCTCGGCGGACATATCGCCGCGATCAGCAGTGTGGCGTACAGCCCGGATGGTGAATCGATCGTCTCGGCATCGGACGATTACACGAACAAAGTATGGGATGTCGCGACTGGAGCGGAGATACGGACGCTCAGCGGGCATACCAAGGGCAGCCGTAGGGCAGTCTACAGCCCGGATGGCCGCTGGATTGCGTCCGCTTCATGGGATATGACGGTCAAGGTGTGGGACGCGGCGACGGGCGTGGAAGCCCATACGCTGACCGGACACACCGCAGGGGCTAATGTCGTCGTGTACAGCCCGGACAGCCGCCGGATCATTTCCGGATCGTGGGACAAGATGATCAAAGTGTGGGACGCCGCCAGCGGCACCGAGTCGCAAACGCTTCAAGGCCACACGGACACGATCACCAGTTTGGCGTACAGCCCGGATGGGCGCTGGCTGGTGTCGGGATCGTTCGATCAAACGCTGAAGCTGTGGGAAATGCCGAGCGGGGCAGAACGGCTGACGCTGCGAGGGCACACCAAGAGCGTCACCAGCGCGGCATGGTCGCCGGAGGGCCGCCGGTTGGTGTCGGCGTCGTTCGATAAAACGCTCAAGGTATGGGTGATCGATACCGAGGCGATGAAAGGTGACGAACGCCTAACCCTGATTGGCCACACCGGGTATGTCAACAGCGCGGCGTGGTCACCGGATGGCCGCTGGATCGCGTCTGCATCTTCTGACAAAACGCTCAAGGTATGGGATGCGGCGATCGGCCTGTGCCGCGCTACGTTCTATGCCGATGCGCTGCTGTGGTGCTGCATCTGGTCACCGGATGGCACCTCACTGATCGCAAGCGGGGCGGGCGGTTATCTGTATTGGCTGCGTTGGGTGGAGTAGGGAAAAGGCAAAAAGGCAGAAAAGGAAACATTGCTCTTGGATTAGAAACAAATCGTTTATAATCCCAAGTATGACTTTGAGGCAGTGTTTTAGCGAAAGATAATGACGCCTTCAATGCCCCTTGTTTTTGCGCTGCTCATCGATGGCGACAATGCGCAGCGAGACGCCGTTCCTCATATCTTCCGAGCTAAAGAATATGGCGGTACGTGTTTCAAAGGCTTTTCACAACAAAACGGCGATTAACCGATGGGAGGAAATTGCTGAAACTATCGTATTGACCTAACTTGGGTACCCAATAATACTCCAGGCAAAAACTCAGTGGATATTGCCTTAGTTATAGAGGCAATGAGTATTTTGTGTACTCGTAACGAAATCACAGGGTATTGTATCGTCTCATCCGACAGTGATTACACTTGATTAGCAATGTATCTTGTCTCACAGGGAAAGTATGTATTAGGCATCGGGCATGAAAGCACGCCATCTGCGTTCTGCAACGCTTGCTCAGAATTCCATCTACCTAGATGCGTTAGCGGGGAGTTCCTCCGCTTCGCGCCTTCCTTGCAAATTCTGAAGAGGCACCAGTCCCCATCAGCGATTTTCGACCACTTTGACGACTGCTACGAACTTGTACTAGATGCCTGTCAAACCCTTGCTTCCAACAGGAAATGCTGATGAGGATGGATGGATTCCACTCCAAGAAATCCAGAAAGCTATTATGGATGTTGACCCTGCTTTCCGGATGAGCAACTATGGTAAATCGATGCGTGCATTTGCTGAAAAAGTGAAAGAACACACACGGTACTTGAAGCGAGTACACTCAGAAATCTACGAGCGGACGAGGATTCATCAACACAAGTAATTCATTATATTCGTTTAATCAAAGCGGACGCGCTTTTCCAGATTTCGCTCTGCTTACTTTCACGCCTTTAACGAACTGAAACTGAAGGACGAAGAGGTTAGCGTTGGTTTCTACTCAACCATTGGCTCGGTATTGACTGATCTGTATCCGGAGCAGGATCCGCTCGTTTATCGCGATATCAGACACGGGAAGCTTAAGAAAGTAATTGAAAAACTGGTGTGGATTATCCGGCGTGGATCAGGCTGACAGTCAAAGATGGGCTAGGCGGGGTTTTCATTTGAGGAACGTTGGTCATGACAACCTCCGAACTTTGTGGTGAAACAAAAAAGCGGACGCGCTGTGCGATCCGCTTTTGGTGTGCCCCCCCGGGGGGTCGAACCCCGAACCAATTGATTAAGAGTCAACTGCTCTGCCATTGAGCTAGGGAGGCATGACAAACGCTCAATTTTTAAATTATAGCAGAGACACTTTCCCCGTCAAGACGAGACTGACACTTGAGCAGCGGCGCGCCATTGGCGACAATGACGGTCTGCCCAACCGACTAGGAGCCGCTGTTGTGATCGCATCTTCTCCGCACGACCTCACGGGATTGACCGCCGCCGAAGCTGCCGAGCGCCTCGCGCGCGGCGAAAGCAACGCCTACCGCGCCCGCGTGGGCCGCACGTACTGGGATATCCTGCGCGACAGCCTGTTCAACGTTTTCAATGTGGTGCTGTTCACCCTGCTGGGGATCGTCCTGTTTCTGGGTGATTACGGCACCGTGTTTTTCGCCGGCTTCAGCATCGTCAGCAATACGCTGTTGAGCTTGGGGCAGGAAATTTTCGCCAAGCGCAAGCTCGATCAACTGGCAGCGTTAGCCGTCAGCGATGTGACCGTCATCCGCGACGGGCAGCGCCACGCGATCCGCATGGAACAGATCGTCAAGGATGATGTGATGCCGATCCAACCGGGCGATCGGCTGGTGGTGGATGGGGTGCTGCTGCGCGCCGACTCGCTCGAAATGGACGAATCGCAGCTCACGGGCGAATCGGATGCGGTGCTGAAGGAAACGGGCGATCCGGCGGTGTCGGGGTCGTACTGCCTTGCCGGAAGCGGCATGATGCGCGTGACCGAAGTCGGGAAAAACAGCACCATCAACCGCTTGAGCACGACGGCGAAGGCGTATAAGACCGTCCTCACGCCGACGCAGAGCCGCCTTGCCGAACTGGTGCAGATCACCATTGTCTTGATCGCGGTGTGTACGCCGATGTATTTCGTCGCCAGCTTGCTCACCCGTGGATCGGCGTTTAACTTGGAGAGCTTCCGCGCGGCGGTGATTTTCATCGCCAGCATTGTGCCGCAGGGATTGATCCTGACGACCACCGTTGCGTTGAGCGTCGGTGCGATCCGGTTGAGCTTCACACGCACGCTCGTCCAGCGGATCAACGCCGTGGAAGCGGTGGCGAATGTGACCGTGCTGTGCTTCGACAAAACAGGGACTCTTACGCGCAACAAACTGCGGGTGATCGACTCGGTTCCGCTGAACGGCACCGCGCCGGATGCCCTAACCGCCGACCTAAGCGCGTATACCGGAGCACTGGGATCGCTGAACAGCACGGCGGCGGCGATTGCGGCTTATATTCAAAATGACTCGGTAGGGGATCCGCACCCTGCACCCGCTGAGAATACGATCCGTTCAGCCAAAGAGATCCCGTTCACATCGGCGCGGAAGTGGGGAGCCGTTCGTTTCGCAGATCGCGCGCTGATCCTTGGCGCGCCGGAACGGGTACTGCCGCCCAACGATCCTGCGTTGGAACGGGCGAAGGCCGATGCAGCGCGGGGCCTGCGCGTGCTGGCGATCGCATCGGCGGCAGCGATTGATGGCGAACACCTGCCGCGTGAACGCCAACCGCTCGGCTTGATCATTTTGGAAGACGAAATTCGCGGAGATACGCGCCCGATGTTGGAGGCATTCCGCGCGCAGAACGTCGCGCTCAAGGTGATCAGCGGCGACAATGCCGAAACGGTGCGCAAGATCGCCGAGGACGCAGGCATGACGATCCGCAGCGCGTATACAGGCGATCAACTGGAGGCGATGAGCGGGGCGGATTTTGAGCGCGCCGCCCATGAGGGCGATCTGTTCGCGCGCATCGAGCCGGATACCAAGCGCAAGCTGATCACCGCCTTGAAAACGGACGGGGCATTCGTGGCGATGGTCGGCGACGGGGTGAACGATGTGCCCGCTCTCAAGGCCGCGCATCTGGCGATCGTCATGAATGACGGCGCGCAGATCAGCAAGGATGTGAGCGATATTGTGCTGCTCGACAATGCGATGTCTACGCTGCCGCGCGCCTTAGCGGAAGGCCGCGCCATCACTCAGTCGATCTACGCGACCAGCCGCGTATTCCTCACCAAAAACCTGTACAGCATCGTGTTTTTCCTGCTGGTGGGCTTCATGGCGATGCCGTTCCCAATCGGCGCGATTCAGGTCAGCTTGATGACGCTGTTCATGATCAATATTCCGGCGGCGCTGTACGCCTTCCGGCTGATCAAGCCCGTGCCGATGCGCGCATTCCGCCCGGATGTGCTCGATATTGCGCTCACGGCGGGCGTGATCGGCGCAATTGGGATGACGCTCAACTACGCGGTGATCTATCTCGCCAGCTTGCTCGATGCGAACGCGGCGCGCTCGTCCTCGTATGTGTTCTTGACGCTGTGGGCGGCACTGGCCCTGTGGAACACACAGGGAATCGATCTGCTGCGCCCGCGCACGATTTTGGAACACTGGAAGGGCTTCGGGCTGGGCGTGATCGCCACGGTGATCAGTTTGGCGGCGGCGTATCTGCTGCCGAATTTGTTGATCTTCACGCCGCTGAGTCCGTTGGCGTGGGTGCTGGTGCTGGCGCTGTTCGTCCTGTCCGCGCTGATCACGACCCTGCTGATGCGATCGCGCGCCTTCACGACGCTGCTGTGGAAATTGTCCGCGCCATGATGTGTGGGATAATGGGGTTAGCCAGAGAGAAAGAAGGAACGAGATGGTCACACCAGAACTGCCTGGTGAGTTAAACAGCTTCATATGGACAAAATCTTGGTTCTTCAGTATTTAGCGACAGATCGCCTACGAGGCCGTAGGTGATCCCATTACGCCTACGCCATGAAGTCTGGTCACCGCAGATCAAACGAGGGGCTGCTGGATGTATTGACTCGCTTCAGTACAGAAAGACCGGAACAGGAATGAGTGCTCCGTTTCTGGATCCTGGTCAAATCCACTCTTCGATCAATTTGATTTAGCCTCGCGCACGCGCCGCTTTGCTGAAATTCGGCCTGCTGAGTGAGCGGTAATTCATCAAATTATGCTGAATGCTGCATCATGAGCCGCTGATGATGCATGGAGCATTTGTGCCATTGCCGATAGAATATCTGTCCTCGATACAGGAATCGAAAGGCAAACGGTCAATGGATTCGGTCGTGAAAACCGCCGTGTGGCAGCAGTTTGGCGCGGCGATCGATTTTCTCGCGGATACGGTGCGCCTGTGCCCCGATGATCTGTGGCGCGCTCCCCTGTGGCTGACGCCGAACGTCCAACCAGAGCTCGCGCAGTTCTGGTATGTCACCTATCACACACTGTTTTGGCTGGATTTGTACCTGACGGGTGCCGAGGAAGGGTTTCTGCCCCCGCCACCGTTCACCCTGATCGAGCAGGACGAGAACGGCCCGCTGCCGGAGCGCGTTTACACGAAAGACGAACTCCTCGCCTATTTGGAGGAGGTGCGCCGGAACTGTAAAGCAACGATCGACGGGTTGACGGACGAAACGGCGGAGCGTGTGTGCCGCTTTGGGTGGGGGCAGTGTAGTTTCTTAGAACTGCTGATGTACAACATGCGCCATGTGCACGGGCATGCATCGCAGTTGAATATGCTGCTGGGGCAGAAGATCGGCCCGGTGCCAAGCTGGGTAGGCCGACCACGGAAGGGTTAAGCGCCTAGCAAATCTGATCGAGGACTTTGGCGAGGGCAGCGGCGAAGTTTTCGCGAGCATCGATATACTGACGGGCGATCATGCGGCTGTGCAGCGTGCATTCCTGCACAAACAGCGGAATGATCGGCTTTTGCTTCTGGTCATAGTAGAACCATTCACGGTAGACCTCTTTGCGGAACGGCATCGACGAGGCGGACAGCAGCAGCACCATATGGGTCGCCTCGTTGAGCGCCTGCTCGATCGCCATATCCCAGTTATCGCTGGCCTTCACATCGCTGACATCACGGAAGGCGCGGATTCCCGCGTTTTCAAGGTAGGTCTCGACCTGCTCGGCGATCGCGCGTTCCGGGCGGGCGTAGGAGACGAAGACATATTTGCCAGCGGCGCCGGGATGGGGCGCGGGCTTCGGGAGTTCGTGAATCGGTGGAATGGGCGGTGGCGGCGGCACGATCAACTGGTATTTGTGGATCAGATCCATGAGGAAATTCGAATCATCGCCGTCGCCCAAGTTCATCATGAGCTGATCGAGCAGCACGCCGAGCGATTCTGTGCCGGGGCGTATCTGCCCAAACTTGACGAGCAGGCTGACCAGTTCAACCGCGGCGGTCATGGGCGATCCGCTGAGGTTGGCGCGTCCGCGAATGACTTCGGCTTTTTCGTCCATGCCAAACGCCAGCGTCACGAGCGCGTTTCGCCGGTCGGCGTCGCGGAATTCCGGCTGTCCTTGCAGGATGCGGATGAGGCGTTGAAATTCCGGCGGTGAGAGCGGTACAGCCATAAGACAGTCCTCTAAACAAAAGGCTCAACGCAAAGACGCCAAGGGTGAAAGACGTAGGCGGGGCGATCGGTTGAAGCCAAGCGATCGCCCCGGTGATTTTACGGGTATTTGCGGTTGGGAATGCGCGCGTAGGGGATGGTCTCACGGATGTGATCGAGACCGCACACCCACGCGACCGTGCGTTCGATGCCGATGCCGAACCCGGCGTGCGGCACGCTGCCGAATTTGCGTAGATCGAGATACCATGCATACGCATCCGGGTTGATGCCGAAATCCTTGACGCGCTGCGCCATCAGATCGGCGTCAAAAATGCGTTCGCTGCCGCCGATGATCTCGCCGTAGCCTTCGGGCGCGAGCAGATCGACACTGCGGCAGACTTCCGGGCGGCCTTCGACGGGCTGCATGTAGAAGGCTTTCACGGCGGTGGGGTAGTTATAGACGAACACCGGGCGCTCGAACATCTCCGCGAGGGCGGTTTCGTGCGCCGCGCCGAAGTCGTCGCCCCATGCGATTTTCAGGAAGTCTTTGCGTTCGGGATCGGTTTCGGCGTCGTAGGCGGCCTGAATTTTCTTCACCGCATCGTCATAGCTGATGCGGGCGAACGGCGCTTTGATCGCTTCGAGTTTGTTCAGATCGCGTTCGAGGATCGCCAGTTCGGGCTTGTGCTTCGCCAGCACCTGCTCGACGACGTGGCTGACCATCTGCTCTTCGATTTCCATCAGTTCTTCAAGCGAACAGAAGGCGATTTCCGGTTCGAGCATCCAGAATTCCATCAAGTGACGGCGCGTTTTGGATTTTTCAGCGCGGAAGGTGGGGCCGAAGCAGTACACCTTGCCAAAGGCTTCCATGTTCGCTTCATTATAGAGTTGGCCGGTTTGCGCCAAGAAGGCTGGTTCGCCGAAGTAGTCGATCTCGAACAGGCTGGTGGTGTTTTCACCGGCTGTCGGGGTGATGATCGGCGTATCGACCAGCAGGAAACCCTGATCGTCGAGCCAGTTGCGCAGCGCGTGGATGATGGTGGCGCGGATGCGGATGATCGCCCATTGGCGGCGCGAACGCAGCCACAGATGGCGGTTGTCCATCAGAAAATCGATGCCGTGTTCTTTGGGAGTGATCGGGTAATCGGCGGCAAGCTGGATCACCTGCACCGACTTGATGCCCAATTCAAACCCGACCGGGATGCTTTTCTCGGCTTTCGGATTGGCCTGCACCACCCCGGTCACAATCACCGACGATTCTTGGGTAAGCGTGGTGATCTGCGCGTTGAGTTCTTCGCTCAAGTCCGGCTTAAAGCCGACCGCCTGCACAATGCCGGAACCATCCCGTACCATGACAAAATGGACTTTTTTAGTTTCGGTGCGGTCGAATACCCATCCGCGCACGGTGACTTCTTGCCCTACATACTGCGCGATCTGCGCGATGCTGATAATGGGAGCCACGATAGAACAACACCCTTTTGCATTTATGGACTAAAGATGACGGTGATTATAGCCGAATTATGCTATTCCGGTGACGGTTCCGGGCATACACTATCCCCGATAGTCCTCATAAATTTCACGTCTAATCGTCATGAAGGAGGATCAAATGGAACTGGTGGCTGCGCCGTTGTATTTATTGATCGCCGTGGGGCTGGTCGTGTGTTTCTTCGGGTATCGCTTGATCCGGTTGGTGCTGGTGCTTGGCGGCACCGCTGCCGGGTTCCTGATCGGCGTGTCACTGGTGCTCGGCAATACATCGCTGGGCGGAATCGGCGGGCCGGATGGCGCGCTGGCCTTAGTGGCAGGGGTGATCGGCGCGCTGCTGGGCGGAGCGGTTGGCTATTTAGCCTATCCGATCGTGTCGGTAGTGGCCGGGTTGCAGTTGGGGAGCGTGATCGGCGCGGTCTTGATCTCGATCTTCAACGCGGCGGACACGGGCGCGCTGATTTTGTTCGTGATCGGGCTGGTGATCGGCGTGATCGCCGCGTATGTGCTGACGGATTTGATCGTCATGTTGGCGACATCGGTGGGTGGGGCGTGGTTGGCCGTCAGCACCTATTTGCAGATTCGCGGACTGGATGCAACGGGTGAAGCGCTCACCTTTGCTTCCAACCCCATCGCTTTGATCGTCCTGATCGTGCTGGCGGCACTGGGATTCATCGTCCAGAGGCGTATGTATGCCGATGCGGACGCCTGACGCAGGAGTGGCATCCACACGTTTTTCACGACAAACGATATGCTCTTGGGGGGATATTCGGCAGTAGGTTGGTAAGCCTCAGCGCGATACGCTGGAACTATGTACGAACCCGCGTAAGGAACTAGGGAGGCTTTCCCAATGATTGCCGATCCTCCAAGTGAGAAAGCGATCAGTTACGTCCACAAACTCTCCAATGAGATCGGCTCACGTCCGGTTGGGAGCAGTGCCAATCACGCCGCCGCAGGGTTGATCGCCGCTGCGTTTCAATCTTTAGGCATGATGCCCGAAATGCTTCGGTTTGATGCCCCCATCTGGAAACACGGATCGACTCGCATCAACGCCGGAGGCCAGTCGCTCGCTGCACAGGCGAATCCGTTTTCTCCCGGCTGTGATGTGTCCGCGCCCTTGGTCAGCGCTGGAACACTGGTTGAACTCTCGTCGCAATTGATCACCGACCGGGTGGTTCTGCTGTACGGCAGCATCACCCATGAACCGCTGCCCTCACAGCATCACCCGGATGAACTGAACCCCCGTGAGGAACGGCTGCACGATCTGCTGCTGCGCGGAAAACCCGCCGCCGTCTTGTTCACCCATCCACTATCCGGCATGATGTCCGCATGGCTGGAGGACGCCGAAGTGAATTTCGCATCGGCAACCGTCCCGCCGGAAACCGCGCTGGCGCTGCTGTCCTACACAGGGCGAACGGTGACGGTGCAGATCGATTCGGCGCGCACATGGAGCTATGGCGATCACGTGATCGCACGGCAGCCGGGGCGCGGGAAAAATATCCTCGTACTGACCGCTCATTTTGATACGAAATACGATACTCCCGGCGCATTCGACAATGCCAGCGGGATCGCGACGATGCTGGTGGTCGCGGAACGGCTGCTGGGGCGCTGGATGGATGTGTGGGTCGAATATGCGGCCTTCAACAATGGATCGTATTACGGGGCCAGCACCGCCCTGAATCAATGCTATGACCGGTATTTGTCGCAGCACGCCGATATGAGCAGCATCATCGCCGCGATCAACGTGGATGGGGTGGGGCAGACGCTGGGCGTGCAGACCTACTCGTTGATGAGCAGTTCTCCGGCTTTCCACGGGCTGATCGATGGGGTCGCGCAGGCGTTTCCGCACACCACGCGCCTTGAAGAACCGGGGGATGGCGTACATCACCTGTATGCGTCGCGCGGGGTGCCGACTATCGCCATTGGTTCGCAGGGCGTTCGCTCTTTGAGTCATACGTCCAGCGATACCGCGGATTGGCTCAGCCCCGAACGGTTGGGCGAAACATCCTCGTTCATCGTGCGTGTGATTGAAGCGCTGGCGGACAAAGCCCCGGTGTGGACGCGGACGTAAGCAATACGAGGGCGATCGATGACCCGAAGATCGCCCTTTTTTGATTCCCCCAAGCATTTTCAACCTGATCCGCATGATAACCGTATTATGAGAATCATCCTATAATGGAATCATCCGACATTTACTACTCAAAAGGAGTAGTTAAATCATGTCTAGTTCTGCCCAGAAACTGCCGAATGAGCCCATCATCCTTCGTATCCTTGATGCTGACGTTACCACAGAGGCTGACCAGAAAGCGGAAATGCTTGCCGATCTGCAATTGATCGAAACGCAGCGAGAACCGGTGTTCTTGATCATCGACTTTCTCCGGTCTCCGATTCCCGAATCCCTTGACGATGTGATGATCGCCAGTGATCTTTCCACCCGGCAAATGAGTCTGTTTGTTCATCCCAATATTCGCCGGGTTATTTTTGTGACGGTCAATCCCATGCTGGAGCTTGCGGCTAAGGGGCTTGATACTGAAATCTACGGGTTTGTGAAGATCAAGGTATTTCATACGCGTGAGGAGGCACTGGCGTACGCACGCAGCGAACGCTAGTAGGCTGTGGGGCGTTCAGTTGAACGCCCCACAACGGTGCTAGATATTGGTCTTGGTCAGTTCGCTGATGTCCTGCTGCGCGTTCGAGTGGAAGTACAGGTGCGTACTGCCAATCTCGATTTCCGTGATCGGTTCCAGACGATACAGTTTCAATCCCCGGAAGCGCCTGCCGTTGATGCGCGTCACCACGCGGCGCGTGCGGTTGGCGTAATACCAATCCTGTTTACGCCACATCACCACCCCATGCTGACGTGAGATCGAAATATCATCACCTACATTGATGTCATTCTGCGATCCGCGCCCAATGTAGACGGTTTTCTTGGTCAGCGGGTGGGTTTTGACCACGCCGCCGCGCCGCATCGTCACCGCCATCAGGCGATCGCTCAGTTCATGGCGATCCTGTACGTGGATCATGCGGCGGACGCGCGACCGCCCGACTTGACGGAACAACAGCCAGTTGAGCGCGAACAATCCGACGATCGTCGCAGCGGGCAGGGTAAACGGCGAAAACAACCACGAAGTGAGATCGGTTGTGGTGGCGGCTGCGCCGATCGCACCCACACCCGCCGCCGCACCAAGCGCTGTCCCTGCTCTGCTGCCCGTGCCACCGCTCACCGCCGCGTTGGCATCGGTTGAAACGGTGATCGCTAACGGTTCGCTGATCGCCAGCAGGGGAACATCAGGTGTATTGCCGGGGATGAGCGCCTTCACTTGGTAGGCGTTGCCGCTGTAATCGGGGAACAGGCGCTGGACTTCGGCCTGAATATTGTCCACCGTGAGCAGCGCCCGCCCGTCGCTCGTGATGTCGGCCACCCCTGCTGCCAGCGGGACAGCTTGATTCACATCGTCCTGCCGTGCGATGCGGAACTGCACTGATTGGTTGGTGACGGCAAGGTTCATAATCGCCTGAAACTGCACTTGACCCGCAAGATCAGCCTGCCTGCCGTCGAGCGTGTTCAAGCGAATGCCCTGCTGCACGTAGATTCGGATCGTCGCGGTGGTCGCCAGCGTTTGATCGTTCCGATCGCGCAGTTCGGCGCGCAGGCTGTAATCCCCCGGCGATAGGTTGGGCACGTCGAGCTGGAAGAAGCGGTCGGTGGTGCTGCGGACGATCACATCGTTGAGCCAGAACACCACGCGCGAGTCGGTCAGATCGGTTTCGCTCTGGGTGGCGACGGTCACATTAATCGGCACGGTCAGCACATCGCTGTCTTCGATGTTGGTGAAGCGGATCGAATGGCTGAGGGCGCGCACCGGGCAGTTAACCGTCGCGTCGAGCGTTCGCTCGTTGGTGGCGTTAATCGTGACGGTGACGGGCAGCCCCGCCGAGAGATCGCTCGGAAGCTGGACACCGCTCAAATCGATCGTGAGGTCGATTTCACTGTTGAGCAGGCGTGTAAGCTGATTCAGGTAATCCCCGACGGCGGTGCCGACGGCCACGCGCGAGCGCTCGAAGTTATAGACCCATCCGTAACCGCCAGTTTGATCGGCAATATTGATCAGTTCGTCGGGATCGGGCGCATCTTCATAGAAGAAGCCGATCGTGTAGACCTGCACGCCGAGCGCACGGGCGCGGGAGATGATGTCGGCAGAGGGCACCTGCTGCGTATTGCGCCGCCCGCTGTCGGTGATCACCACCACCGCTTGACGTTCGCTATCTGCGCCTTCAGCGCTGGCGAAGGTGTTGACGCCTTCAAGGGTCGCATCGTAGACGCGGTTATCACCGGGGACGAGACGCAGATTGAGCAGATTTTCCGCGACCAGCCGGTTTTTATCGGTGTAGAACTGCGTCGTCGGGTTGATGTCCGTGCCAAAGGTGATCAGCGCGACTTGATCGTTGGGATCGAGTTCGTCGGCGAAGCTGGCGCTGAAGGCGCGCACCACTTCCGAGAGCGGCATGGTATCGGTGATGTCGAACACCACGACGAGGCGCATCGGATCACGCCGCGCGAGCGGCTGCACATGGATCAGACTCGGATCGAGCAGCACATTATCCGGCCCAACCTGCGCCGTGATCGTATAGCTGTCGGTCGGGATCGGGCGCGCATCGGCGCTGCCTAACCCGGCGCGAATATGAGCGGCATTGGTTTGCGGGTCGAAGCGGCAGGTGTACGCCGCCAGCGTGGCTTCATTCAGTGTACGCGACAGATCACTCGCGGGCGGTTCAATCTGCCCGTTCGGCTGCCCGCTCGCTGCCTGCACGATCAAAACCAACAAACTCAACATGACAAGGTGGAGAAAACGACGGGCGGACGGCGAAATCTGTCGGATCATGAGGGAAAAGTCCATTAATTCGAACCGAAACCGGGTGGCAAGGTGATGGTCGGAAATGGTGGCAGCGTAATCGTCGGTGGCGCACTGGTGAATTCCGGCGATGGCGTTGGCAGCGGCGGCTGTGTGGCTGTTGGCACAGGCGATGGCGTGCGCACGGGTGTATCGATAAACAGCAGGGCGCGCTGCGTTTGGGTGGCCGCCTGCGCTTGAGTCGCGGCGGCGTCACTGGCGGACACGCTGACGGGCGTGAAGGTGCGCACCACCCATGCGGCGGGCAGCCCAATGAACAGGATGAGCAGCACGATCACGGCGGCGATGGCCACATTACGCCGTGTGATTGTCTTGCGCGCCAGCCGCTTCAAGTTATAGATCGCCCCGGCCTTGGGGTGCGTTGCCAATTCTTCCGACGCTTTCAAACGGACGCGCCAGCGGCGATCGTAGCCGATGTACACACGCGGCGCTTTCGGCAGCGCGCGCATATTCGGCTTTTCCGGGCGGGTAAAGCCCGCGCCAAGTGCCTGTGCACGCACCGCGATCACGCTCAGGTTATCGCTGTTGTAGTGTTCGTTCGCCTCATTGATCAAGCGTTCCGGCAGCGACGAAAGGCCGGTGTCCTTGATCACCCGCGCGATGTGGTCATCGTTGAGCGCGTTGTGAATGCCATCCGTCACCATGAGCAGGCGATCGTCCGGCTGCAAGCGCAGGACGAAAATATCCGGCTCGATCGTGTCGGCTTTGCCGATCGCCTTAAGCAGCAGCGCCCGCCGCGCGGTGCCGCGCACGCCTTTTTCCGAAAAGAACGTCACATGATCGCTGGTCACACGGCGCAGATGCATCCCATTCCACAAATACAGCCGCGAATCACCGACATGCGCGACGTACAGATCCCAGCCGTGCAGGATGACGGTCGTCAGGGTGCTGCCCGCAGGCGCGGCAGACAGCCGCGAGAAGTGGCGAACTTCGGTATTGATCGAATGGTAGGCGGTCGCCAGCATCGACTGCCAGTCGAGTTCTTCGTCTTCACGCCCGCGCAGATAGTAGTGAAACGTCATCAGCATCCACTTGACAGCGAATTCGCTGACCCGTTCCCCGGCTTCCGCACCGCCGACCCCATCGGCCAGCACGTACAGATGCGCGCGTTTATCTTGATAGAGGCCGAGCGCGTCTTCGTTCAATTCCTGCACAGGGCCAACGACGGTAGACCATGACGGGACGATTCGGGGTGGGGGCAGCCGCCCATGCGCGTGAATTTCGGCGCGGAAGGCTTCGTCATCGAGTTTGATGGTGGCGTTGTGCGGCAGGGGTGCGCCGATCAAGCCGGGACTGATACCGAGCGGGCGGGCGCTGTGCCCGTTGACATACAGTTCAACCTCACCGCTGACCAGCTCCACGACGATAGGAGCGTCATAGGTGATGGGGTTGACCTGCGAAAAGCGCAGTTTCACGATCTTGGTATTGTTGGGCGCTCCGGGAATGCCGATCGCACCAACGGGCAAAGCCCCTTCAAGCGCGATTTCACGCTCACTGCCGCGCACGCTTGACCCAATATGGATGACGGTGCGCGCCCCAGTGCGCTCGTGAATGAGGTGAATTTGCGAGATTTGGGCTGCACCTGTCACATGATTACCTTGTCAAGTGCTACTCGTAACGAATCGCGGATAACTATAGCACTATTTGGCCCATCTACGTTAAACTATTGCAGAATGATCGACAAATGCGTAAGAAAGCATTAATACACATGGATATTATCACGATCCTCTGGTCGGCTGCTGGCGCGCTTTTGGTGCTGGTACTGTTTCAAATCGTGTATCTGGCTTTCTTGAATGCACTGCCCACCCGCCGACGGGATCGGGGTAACCGCGCTGTTGCACCGGCTGCCGCGCCCGTTGGTTCTCCTTTTGCCGAGCCGCCCGCCGAGGTGCCAAGCCGCGTGCTGAGCGGCTCCCCGATGCAGGATAACCCGCCGTATGCTGTGCCGCCGCCGGTTGTGCAAACGATTCCCACCAATCAGCCAACCCCGCCGCCGTCCACGAGCCGCCGCGCTCAGCAGACCGCCGCGCCGTTGGCGGCTGCGCCCACTCCCGCGCCGACTCCGGTGATGACGCCCGCACCGCCTCCTGCGATTCCTGTCCCAAATTTACCTCAGGCGGCGTCCGCTGGCACGCGGAAAATGACGGTACTTTCCGGGCTGCCCGAATTGTTTGAGATCAACCTGCCGGGAAATGAATTCGGCATTGGACGGTTTTTCAACCAAGAACGCAAAGTGCTGGTGATGTTCGACGAGAAAAGCGTCAGCCGCGAACACGCCCTCTTCGCTTACAATGCCCAACTTGATCAGTATTTCGTCACCGATAAATCGAGTTCTTACGGGACGTACGTGCTGGTCGATAACAAGTTCGAACCGCTTTCGCCGGAACGCCCGGAGCGCATTTTCAACGGCGACGTGGTGCAGTTCGGGAATGTGGTCAAAGTGCGTTTCCTTCTGCCGGGAGAAACGCGCGCCTCCATGACGGCGCTTTAAGCCATCGGCGCTTTGATAGGCAGTTTTGAAAGTAGGAGGTGAGCAGACGAAATTATGGTTGAATTTACTCCCGGGTTAGTCATCGGTGACTTTACTTTGCAGACCCTCATCGGGCGCGGGGCCAGCGGCGAAGTTTGGCGCGCCCTCCGTAACTCCGATTCACTCCCGGTCGCGATCAAATTCATGGGCGAAAACCTCATCACGAGCGCGAACGCCGCCAAACACCGTGTGCGCATGGAACGCGAAGTGAGCGCGCTGCGGCTGCTTAACCATCCGAGCATCCCAACGCTGATCGCGTCTGACTTGGAACATTTGCCGCCTTACCTCGTGATGCCATTCATTGAAGGCGAGGCGTTCGATAAGCTGTTTTCTCGCGGCGAAATGCTGCGTATTCCGCTGGAGCGCCGGTTATCGATGCTGACCGCGCTGGCAGACGCGCTGGGCGCGGCGCATGATTTGGGCGTGATCCACCGCGATGTGAAGCCCGCCAACATGATCGCAGGCGACCCGCCCTATCTGATCGATTTTGGGCTGGCGCTGGGGCCAGATGCCGCGCGCATGACGATGATGGGCGTGGGGACGACCTTTTACATGCCGCCGGAATCGAATATCCCCGACGCGCTGAGCGATATTTTCAGCTTTGGGGTGGTCGCCTATGAGGTGCTGTTCAACATGCACCCAATCTTCTCGCCGGAAGACTCCTTTTCAGCGAACCAAGCGCTGATTTTGATGACGGCGGATCGGCGGATTCGCAGCGGCGAATGGCGCGTGCCAAGCCGCGTGCCTTACCAAGACCTGCCGCCGGATCTGCGTTATTCCGATTTCCCCCGGCTTGACGAAATCTTCATCAAGGTGATCAGCGCGCGCGAAACGCGCTACACCGATGTGCGCCAATTCGCCGCCGATTTGAATGCAGCGATCAAGCCGCCGCCTAAAGGAATCAAACTGGGCGCGACGACGGCGGAACTTCAACGCCTTGAGCTTCAAGATACCCAGTTGGAACCCGCCGCGACGCCGCCTGCACAAGACGATCGCTTCACGATTTTGGAAGTGAAGAAAGCCGAAGCCGAAGCCAAGTCCAACGCGGAGGGAACGCCGACCGATACGGCGCAGGACAAGAAAAAGCGCTGGCGACTTTTCGGTGGAAAAACGTAAATTTTTCCCCAAAAGGATAAAGGGCTGTAAAAACACGCGGCATACCGGGCCTGACCGTGTTGTCAGGTTTTCTAATTGGGATACACTTCAGAAGCAAGGAGACAGCAGAGGGTCATGTCAGGGATGACTTTCTGGTGTCAGTAGTAGGGGGCTAAGCGTGTTTGGGGATTTACAAGCAGCACTCGCGGCGGCAGACACGCTGATACGTCAAGCAGCAGCGCGTGTCGAAGCCAACGGCGGCGATCCGCAGGATGCTCTCCGTGGTCTGATGATCACGCCGGATGAAATGTCGAGTCTGCTGGACAAGGAACCGCTCACCGGGGCATTCCCCGCGCCCGACCTGCCCAAATTCTCGATCCCGCGCGGTTCCGCTCTCAGCGCTTTGATCTCCCGCTTCGATCTCACCCCGCTGGACATTTACATTGTACTTCTCACGCTTGCGCCGGATCTTGACCGGCGGTATGAGCGTATTTACGGCTTTTTGCAGGACGATGTGACCATGCGCCGTCCAACACCTCACTTAATGATCAATCTGCTGGGCAGCACGCTGGCGGAACGCTATGCGGTTTGGCAGCGGCTGAGTCCGCAGGCACCGCTGCGCGATCACGCCTTGATCCGCATGCAGGCCGATCCCGCCCGCCCGAACAGCGGTTTGATCGGTACGATCATGAGTGTGGAACCGACGATCACCGCCATGCTCACGGGCGGCGATTTGATCGACGATCGGGTGCGATCAGCCGTGTGGGTGCAGCCGCCTACGGACGATACCCCTGCCGCGCTCGCGCCGATCCGCGCATGGTGGCACGACTCACCGATGATCGCGCTGGAAAGCAAAGATATGGACAGCCGCCGGAGCGGTGCCGCAGCGCTGGCGCGTGAATTCGGATCACCGCTGGTGGTCATCGATGCCGGGGTGCTGGCTTCGCTCGATTTGCCCGCTGAAATGGCATGGCGCGCCGCCATGCGTGAGGCGCGTCTGCGTGGAGCCGCCGTGCTGATCGATCACTGGTCAGCGGCGTTTCAAGATGTGTATGGGGAACGTCACCCACAGCCGCCGCGCGATGTATGGGAACGCGTACGGGCGTATCCTTACCCGCTGTTTTTGAGCGGATTGGACTCGTGGGAACCGGGAGAGGTCGATCGCGGGCGGCGCATGCTGCGCGTGACCCTGCCGATCCCTGAGTATGACGATCGCCGCGCTCAATGGGAACAGCTTGCGTCCGCCTATAATGCCGCGTTCGATCCGGCAGGGCTGGACGAGATCGCCACGAAATTCCACTTCACGCCCGCGCAAACGGCGCGTGCCATGCACACCGCCGCCGATCTCGCCGCCAGCCGGGGAGATGCAATCGGTATCGACGACATTTACGCCGGGGCACAAGCGCATTCGACGCTGCGACTCGGTCAGCTTGCGCGGCGGGTGATGCCGAAAATGACATGGGATGATCTGATCCTGCCGCCGGAGCCGCTTGAACAGCTCCATGAGATCGCCTCGCGGGCACGCTTCGCGCATGTGGTACATGAGCGGTGGGGCTTCCAGAAGTTCGCCAACGCGGGCGGCGTGAGTGCGCTGTTCGCGGGAGACAGCGGTACGGGCAAAACGCTCGCCGCCGAAGTGATCGCCAACGAACTGGGGCTGACGATGTATACCATCGAGCTGTCGGCGGTGGTGAGCAAATACATCGGCGAAACCGAGAAAAACCTCGATCGCATTTTCACCGAGGCAGAGGACGCCAGCGCCGTGTTGTTCTTCGACGAGGCCGACGCGCTGTTCGGAAAGCGCAGCGAAGTCAAAGATGCGCGCGACCGCTATGCCAACATCGAAATCGCCTATCTGCTTCAGCGCTTGGAGCAGTACAACGGGGTCGCGATCATGGCGACGAACCTGCGCCAGAATATCGACGACGCGTTCACCCGCCGCTTGGACTTTCTGATCGATTTCCCCTTCCCAGAGCCGGAATACCGCTATCAGTTATGGCTCCATCACTTCCCACGGCAGGCCCCGTTGGGCGACGATGTGAGTTTGCAGAATATCGCGCGCCAGCACCGGCTGGCCGGGGGGAACATTCGCAACGCGGCGATGGCCTCGGCGTTTCTCGCGGCTGCCGATGGCGGCGTGATCCACATGGCGCATATTCAGGGCGCGGTGCGCCGTGAACATCAGAAGATGGGACGGTTGATCGAAGCATGATCCACGAACTCGACAGCACGTTTGAAAAAATCCTGTACGAGCGCGGCAAAATCAGCCGCCGCGATGTCGATATTTCGTTCGACACGCCGACGGGCGAATGGTCGGCGCGCATCAGCCGCCCCACGCTCAATATGTGGTGCTTCGACCTGCGCGAAAACCTTAAACTGCGCAATGCCGACCTAACAACCGCGATGTCGCGGAGCGACAAAGGATCGCGCACTGCACAGCCGCCGCGCCGCTATGATCTCGTGTATTTGCTGACGGCGTGGGCGCGCAAAGTCGAAGACGAACATCAACTGCTGTGGCGCGCGCTCGCCGCGCTGATGCAGGTTCCGAAAATCACCGCAGAGATGACCGTTGGGGATACTCTGCTGGAACAACCGTTTGACATCCCGCTCACCATCGCGAACACCGCCGATTTGCAGAGCAACATCACCGATCTGTGGAGCGTGTTGAACAACCAGATGCGGCTCGGGTTTCCCGTAGTCGCCACCCTTGCGCTCGATACCGGGCGCGGCATTGAAAGCCCGCTCGTATTTGAGAAACGGCTGGTGGTTGGGCAAAGCCAACACCCGGAAACCGAAGTTTCCGAAGTGCAGGATGCACCCATTATCCAGAAGGCCGATCGGCCAGCGCCGAAACCATAGGGGCCGCGGCTGCGCCTTCGTGAGGGGTGCGCCGCTGTCGTCGTCGTCCAGCAGCATGCAAACATAGATCTTTCACTAGCATAGGGGATTGCGTTATGCCCAATTATTTATCTCCCGGCGTCTACATGGAAGAAGTGGATAAGGGGACTAAACCGATCGAAGGCGTCGGGACTGCCGTCGCTGCATTCATCGGCTATACCGAAAAAGCGAGCGAAGTGCGCAATGGTCAGACGGTGTCGCTGATCGGTAAGCCCTCCTTGGTGACCAATTGGAGCCAGTATGTCGCCAAGTTCGGCGGCTTCGTCGAAGGTGCGTTCCTGCCCGATTCCGTTTATGGCTATTTCGCCAATGGCGGCGGCATCTGCTACGTGATCAGCCTTAAGACGCTCGGTGCTGCCGCGGCGGATGGCTCGGCGCGTGCGTTGGTCGCAGCGGGTGATAAAAGCCCCTTGTTTGAATTCGTGGCCCGCGAAGGCGGCGCTGTTGGGAACAACATCAGCGTTGACATCAAGGCCGACAGCAAACCCGCCAGCAAGAAGGGTGATGCCCCGGCGGATGGCGGCGATGCCCCAGCCCCCAGCACCTTCACCGTCGTCGTGAACCAGAATGGCAAGGCTGCCGAAACCTATCCCGGTCTCGCCAATGCCTCCGCCGTGGCGACGGAAGTCAAGACCAAGTCGAAGCTGATCGACGTGAACCTGACCGGCAGCGGCGAACTCGTCCCGGCGTCGGGTACGTATTCGCTCAGCGGCGGCGAAGCCACCAGCAGCAAGGCGATCAGCCTCAACGACTATCAGGGCAGCGCGGCCAAGCGCACCGGCCTTGGCGGTTTGGAACCGCTGGACGATGTGACCATGATCGTCGTGCCGGACTTGATGACCAGCTATATCAATAAAGAAATTGACATGAAGGGCGTGCAGGCGGTTCAGACCGCCATCATCAACTACTGCGAACAGGTTCGCTACTGCTTCGCGCTGCTGGATACGCCGCCCGGCTTGATGCCGCAGGAAGCCAAAGAATGGCGCATGACGGTCAACTATGATACGACCCGTGCCGCCCTCTATTATCCGTGGATCGAAATCGCTGACCAGACGGCCCCCGGTGGCAAGACTCGCATGGTGCCGCCGAGCGGTCACATGGCTGGCGTATATGCCCGCGTCGATAACACGCGCGGCGTCCACAAAGCCCCCGCCAACGAAGTCGTGCGCGGCGCGCTCGGCCTCGAAGTGCTGGTGACGAAGGGTGAACATGACCTGCTGAACCCAGCGGGCGTCAACGTTATTCGTTCGTTCCCCGGTCGCGGCATCCGTATTTGGGGCGCGCGCACCCTCAGCAGTGATGCGTCTTGGCGTTACATCAACGTGCGCCGTTTGTTCAACTTCGTCGAAGAGAGCATTGAGCGCGGCACCCAGTGGGTCGTGTTCGAGCCGAACGACATCAACCTGTGGGCGCGTGTCCGCCGTGACGTGAGTTCCTTCCTGCGCGTCGTGTGGCGTTCGGGCGCGCTGTTCGGTGCTGACGAAGGCGCGGCTTTCTATGTCAAATGCGACTCGGAAACCAACCCGCCGGAACTGCGCGATCTGGGACAGCTCGTGGTCGAAATTGGCCTCGCACCCGTCAAGCCTGCCGAATTCGTGATCTTCCGTGTGAGCCAGTACGCGCCGGAAGTCTAAGTTGTGTAATGGGTTGAGCATACACAGGAGAATCATAACCAATGCCTGCACGCGGTAGTGACCCTCTAATTGGGTTTAGTTTTAGCCTTGATGTGTCCGGCAAGATCGCCGGGTATTTCACCGAAGTCAGCGGTTTGAGCAGCGAAACCGAAGTGGTCGAACACAAAGTCACCGACCCCAGCGGGCGCGACCTGATCCAGAAAATTCCGGGGCGCACCAAGTTCGGCGACATCACCCTGAAGCGCGGCATCACCGCCGACATGGACATGTGGACATGGCGGAATCAGGTGGAATCAGGCGACATTGGCGGCGCACGCGTCAACTGCACGATCACGATGTACGATCAGGCGCTCACGCCAATCGCCAAGTGGGATTTGACGAATGCATGGCCGGTCAAGATCAGCGGCCCCAGCATGCAGTCGGACGGCAACAACTTTGGCGTGGAAGAACTGACGCTGACGCACGAATTGATGAAACGCAGCATGTAGCGGTATGAAACCGTGTAGGGACGGGTCTTAGACCCGTCCCTACGGGTAACTAGGAATAGTGATTGATGGATTTACAGACCGAGTTTGAATTTGTGCTGCCGAAAGGCTTCATCGACGAACGTGGGGCACTGCACCGCGAAGGGGCGATGCGTATGGCGACGGCGATGGACGAGATCGCGCCGCTGCGTGACCCGCGTGTGCGTTCAAACGAAGCCTATCTCGTCATTATGCTGATCGCGCAGGTGATCACCCGGCTCGGCCCGTATCGTAAGGTCACGCCGGAGATGGTCGAATCGTTTTTCGCGGCGGACATCGCCTATTTGCAAGACCTGTACAAGCAGATCAACGAAGTTGAAATACGAGCGGTTCACGCTGCCTGCCCGAACTGTGGGCACGAGTTCGACGTGGACGTTCCCCTGCTGGGGGAATCGTGAGCTACCCTTCGGATCGCCTGCACGAAGAGGTAGCCTTTCTCGCCATCGGGCTGGGGTGGAGTCGTGAGAGCATCCTTGAACTCACACACCGCGAACGGCACGCATGGATCGCGCAGGTCAACCGGATGAATACACGGGCCAACTATCGCTATGCCCGCTAACCAAGACACTTCCGCGCCCAACACCGAGACTCAGTACCGCCTGACAACAGGCGAGATCGTCTCGCAGGCTGAACTGATTCGCCGTGTGACGGAGCGCGTTTATCAACTATGGCGTGAAGATATGCAGATCGCCCGTTCGCGCGGCAGCGAACATTCGCTGAGCCTTGGACGGTTTCCACGAGGGTGGAGAGGGTAGGTAGACGATCATGGTGCCGGTCAAAAAACTATCGGAACTGCACGCCACTTTTCGCTTTGTCGTGACGATTGACAGCCTGCCGGTTGGGGCGTTCACCGAATGCACGCTGCCGACTCTTCAGGTGGAAACCGAAGACATCAAGGAAGGCGGCTTGTCCAGCTATTCGCACAAGCTGCCCGTCCGCGTGAACGCGGGAACGTTCACCCTGCGGCGCGGCGTCACCAAGTCGAACGAACTGCTCAAATGGTATTTGCAGGTAGCACGCGGTCAAATGACGAGCGCGACCCGTACTGTCACGGTCGTGATACTCGATTCGCTCGGCGTGCCGGTTTCGCGCTGGACGTTCAACGAAGCCTACCCGATCAAGTGGTCAGGCCCGCAGTTAAAGGCAGGGGATAACACCGTCGCCATCGAAGAGATCGAATTTGCCCATGATGGGTTTGAGGTGCAGTAAACAATCATGGCAAAAGGCACGGGGGAAGGACGGCGCGGGCTGTTTCGCACCATCGGAATGACGATGCTCAATTTCGCGCGGAATCATATCCGCCGTCATGTCGCATCGGTCAATCAGCCGTTGGCCCTGCCGCCGCCGAGTTGGAAAACCCAAGTTGAAACGCCGCTGGTGTGGCGAGAGACGGTTGATACACCATCCGATCCCTACGCAGAAGGCTACGACGCGGACTATACGGACTACGGTTGGGGTTATGCGGAGTCCGGCTACGAGTCGCCCACCCCTTCAAGTGGGCAGCAGGCTCCACAGCCGCCAGCTATTTCCCGACGCACACAGCCGCCCTCAGCGCCGCAACCGCGTCCAACGGCACCGGGGCAGCCGCCCATACAACGCCGCCCTGCCCCGCCGAATGTGCAACCGCCTGCACAGCCATCTAGCCAATCGTTTGCACCCAATCGCGTTCAGCGAACCGCCCAGCCGCCTGTGCAAGCGTCATCCACGCCGCCCCCTGTTCAGCGAACGCCACAAACGCCGCAATCGCCTAGTCAACCGCGCAGCCAACCGCCCAGTCAACCGCCTTCGGCGCGCCCATCATCCCCTGCGCCGACGACCTACCGCCCCACACCCACGCCCGACATCATCCGGCGCTCGTATGACGCGCTGATCAACAAGCTGCGGACAGAAGCCGAGGAAAAAGGCGATACGTTCATCGAGCCGAGCGTATCGATGTTCGACGACAGCGGCAAGATGAAGGCCGAATTCCGCGCGGACAAGGGCGACGATCAACGCCCGCTGTATATGCAGAACCAGCCGAACGATCCATCTAAGTCGATCATGCGGACGACACGCCGCCGCCGGGGCGCGGTGGTCGATTTGACGCCGCCGCACACCGAACACGGCTCGGTGACGCCTGAATCGGTCAATGTGGATGCCGATTCGCCCGCTGCCGAACTATCGGCATTGTTCACGCCGCCGCCGATCGCCGTACCCGCCGCGCCGGGTGTTCAGCGCAATGTTGATACGCCTTCCGGCGCGCCTGCAGAGCCGCCTACGGAGATGCCTACGGAGATGCCTTCAGATGTGCCGTTGGAGATGGCTTCTGAATCCGCTGATGTAGACGAGATGTTCGCCGGTATGCCGTCGGAGACAACCACCAGCCACCCTGATGCAAGGGTTCAGCGCACGCTCGCTGATGCTGTACCTTCACAGGCCTATGAAGAGATTCCAAGCGCGCCACCTGCCGATCCCGCGGATTACACGGGTGACGAGGCTGGCAGCGGTGACGATGATGATTTTGGCGGGTGGGAACTCGATGTTCCGCCCTCGCCCCCCGATCTGCCGCCAGATACGCCGCCGACCGCACCATCGGGTAAGCCTTCGGGCGCGCCGCCGTCAGGGGGATCAGCTTCCGGGCCGAGCGCTGCCCCATCGATCCGCCGCAGCCCCGCTGATCCGTCTACGCCGCAGAACCCGCCGCAACTTCAGCGGGATGTGGACGAGTCCATTCATGAAAATGAATACGAAGGCGATACGTCACCTGACATGACGGACGGCGTTTTAGGGGCCGATTGGGGCGAAACTTCGTTTGAAATGCCACCGGCAGACGCACCGACGATGACTCCCTCCACTCCGGTTGTGCGCCGCACGCCAACCGATCGCCCAACCGATCGATTAACCGATCGCCCAACTGATCGACCAGCCGATCGACCAATCGACCGCGCAGCCGATCGCGCAGCCGACCACCTGCCCATGCCGCCGTCAGCACAGCCGCCTGCACCACAGGCGCCAGCGTCAATTCAGCGTCAGCCGGTTACGCCGCCTGTATCGGTGCCACCGCAAGCGGTGCCGCCGCAATCGGCGCCGCCCGTTCAGCGATCGCCGCAGCCGACCCTCCAACGCCGATCGCCGCGCCCTCGCCGCCATCCGGGCGCCGCCATCGACTATTCCCAGTGTGTCCCCGCGATCGATTCAGCGAGAAATTAGCGCCCCGCCGTCGGAACCGCCACCAGAATCGCCGCTGGAGCCGTCGCCGGAACTGCCACCTAGCGACAGCGGTCAATCGCTGCAATCGATCGATCTCTTTGACGCGCTGATGGGTGGCCGCGTGATTCGACACCTGCGCCGCAGGCTCCGCCCGTGCGCCGCCGCGCCGCGCCCATGAGCCGCCGCGCGTTCACGAGATCACCGGCAGCACGAAACCGCCCGCTCCCGTGCAGCGCAGCGCACAGCCTGAGCCCCGATGGGCGGATGAAGGCGATTCAGCGGTTGAAAGCATCAATAATCCCGCGCAGGAATTTGTCGAATTCCGTCGGGATCGTCCCCTGCCGCCATGCTCGATCTGTTTGGCGCGCCGCCGCGCGTGCCTGTGAACCCGGTCAAGCCGTTCACACCGCGCGATCAAGAAATGGCTGATCCAACGGCTGCCGCGCCTGACTTCGAGGGTCAAGCGCCCGCTTCGTCTGTTGCTTCGCCGCCGCTGGCCGCGCCGAGCGTGCAGCGTTCGTTTGACGGCGTCGAAAATCCGGTGGTCAGTTCGATTACCCGGAAGACTGGGTAACCGACTATGCCAGCGCCGATCCGTCGGCGGATTTCACAAGGAGTGAAACCGCTGACACCCCTTCCGCCGATCCGACTCGGTGGTGGGAGCCCATCGGCGGCAGCAGTGATAATCAGCCCGCCGATTTTTCAGGCGGAACGGTCGATGCTTCGCCGTTTGACATGGCACCGCTGGATCAAGCGGCACCCGATCAAGCGGCACCTGATCAAGCGCCGCCCTCCACCCGATCCATGCCGCCAGCCGTTCAGCGCCGCGCTGAAGCGCCGATGCCGCAAGCGGAGAAACCCACAACGACCCGTGCGCCGTTGACGCGCAGCACGCCGCCCATCTCGAATCAGCCCACCGTGCAGCGTGATAGCATCTCTGCTCCTTCAGCCCTGCCGTCGCCAACCGCGTCGTCAGCCATGCCTGTAACGCCGCCTTCGGCAGAAACCGGTTCGGGGAATGGGATGGCGTTTAACGATCCGTTTGCCGGCCTTTTCGATGAAGCGGCACCGACGCTGCCGGGATCGTTTGATCCGGTTGTGTATGAAGCAGAAGATTCGTTCGATGTCGGAACAGCCGATGAGGCTGACAGCCCCTACCTGATCGACGCTGCGCCTGATGCGGTGATCCGCCGTTCCAGTGAACGATCGTCGCTGCCGGTGTTGGGATGCCGATGCGGTGGAAGATGCGGAATGGTATGTCACACCGTACCCCGCCGCCGAGAGCACCGATCCCCCCGCGCAGGTGAATCAGCCGCCGACAGTGGAACAGCCATCGCAGACGCGCCAATCCTCGCAGGCGATACCGCCGCGTGTGCAGCGCGAGACGATGAGCGGTGCCGCACCCGTGCACGACACTTCTGCTCATACGACACCCGATGCGGTTCCCGCACCAACCGGGGAATTCGACCACTTTTTCGCGGAAGTCGATTGGTCACAGGTGCCTGATTCGTGGCTGCCGCCGTCGATGCAGGAAGCACCGGGCATGATCGAGGCCGCGCCGCCTGAAATGCCGGATGCAGCGCCGATCGACACCCCAACGGACGAAGAAGCACCCGTTATCCAGCGCAGAGTGACGCCGTCTATACCCACACCGACGATTCAGCGCCGACCCGCCGCATCGTCGCCGTCGAGCAGATCTGAGGGGACACCCAGCTCAAAACCCGCGCCGCAAGCAGCACCACAAACCACGCCGCCGGGTTCGATGCCCTCCGCACCGCCCGCCGTGCGATCGGTTTCGTTGGATGAGGCGATCATGCGCGCCATAGGTGCAGAATCCAGCCCGGAGCCACCTACTTCGCCGTCATCCGGCGGTGGTGAAGTCTCCGTTGATGTGGAGCAGTTGGCGCGCGAGGTTTACGACCGTTTGCGCTTCCGTTTGCGCATTGAGCGCGAACGGCGCGACAACCGTTAGCCAGAAGGGGAGATCATGTCGCAGGTAACACGGGGTGGATTAGCCCCCGGCAAGCTCATCAATTTGTCGACCAATCAAGAAGTCCGCTTCATGTTCAACCCGTTTGAATACACGTTGAGCAAGTCGAACCAGTGGGAGCACAAGCCTGTCATCGGGCAGAATTTGCCCGCCGTCGTGTTTCAGCAGGGCGGCGCGCAGCAGCTTTCGCTGACGCTCTATTTCGATGGCGTGGCGACCGGAACCGATGTGCGCACCTATACTGCGCCGCTGTGGAAGATGATGATGCTCGACAGCACACAGGAAAACAGCAAAACGGGCAAATCGGCACCGCCCGCCGTCGCGTTTTCGTGGGGACGGCTGTACTTCAAGTCGATCATCAACAGCCTATCGGAGCATTTCACGGTGTTCGGCGCGGATGGCACGCCGCTCCGGTGTTCGGTCAACATCACGCTGGAACAGTTTTTGGACGCGACCGAACCCGCCGCCCAGACGACCAGCAGCACCGGGACATCGCCCGCGCCTTCGCAAACCGTCGTGCAGGGCGACCGCATGGATCATGTCGCGGCGAATGGGACGGGCGACGCCAATAATTATCGCAGCGTGGCGGAAGCCAATAATGTCGATAACCCGATGAAACTCACCCCCGGCCAGCAGATGAAAATGCCGTAGCGGTAGGATGACTACTAGAGGAAATCGTTATGCCCAGTTCAGGAAGCAGCAGCAGTAACCCCACCGTCAGCCAAGCCGCCATAAAAATCGATGGCGCGTATTTGGCCGATACGGTGATGGATAAACTGCTCGATCTGGAAGTCGATACGTCCCTGTATGTGCCGACGATGTTCACCCTGCGTTTTCACGACGATAAGCTCGATCTGGTCGATGGCAGCAATTTTGCATTAGGCAAGAAAGTGATCGTCGAACTGCCGAATCCGGCTCAAAATAACGCGCTTGTCTCGGTCGGAGAAGGTGAAATTGTCGCCATCTCGCCGGAGTATTCCGAAAACTTCACGATGATCCTGACGATCCGTGCCTATCACATCATGCATCGCTTGAACCGGGGGACAAAATCACGCGTGTTCCTCAACCAAAGCGACAGCGATATGGTGAGCAAGATTTTGCAGGAAAACGGCATCCCCGCCGGAACCGTCACTTCGACCACGCCTACGCATAAGTATGTGATTCAGCACAACCAGACGGATATGGAATTCCTGCACGACCGCGCGCGCCGTCAAGGGTTTGAGCTGATCGGCACGCCGGATGGCAAAGTGTCGTTCCGCGCTGCACAGTCCGACTCGGCGATGGTCACGGTGAAGTGGGGGCAGGAACTCCGCTCGTTCAGACCGCATTTGACCGGTTCGGAACAAGTGGGCAGTGTGGAAGTCCGTTCGTGGGATGTGGCGCAGAAGCGCGCCATCACCGCGACCGCCAACAGCACCGGCGCGTCGCCGTCCACCGGGTACGGGCAGGGGACGGCTTCCGCCACGAAATTTGGCGCTGCCCCAAAATTGATCGAAATTCACCAACCGCTGATGACGACCGCCGAAGCGACCAAACTGGCGACCTCGCTGCTGAATGAAGTCGGCGCGGGCTTTTTGGAAGCGGAAGGGGTGGCGTTCGGCCATTCCGGGATCATGGCGGGGAAGAAAGTCAAAATCGAAAAAGTCGGCACCAATTTCAGCGGGACGTATGTGGTATCGGCGGCGACACACCGCTATTCGCATGCGACCGGCTATGACACCTATTTTATGGTCGAAGGGACGCGTCGCCGCTTGATGGCGGATCTGCTCGACTCGCAGTCGTCGCGTCACCTGCCGAGCGTGGTACAGGGAGTCGTCACCAACAACAAAGACCCGGATGGGATGGGGCGCGTGAAGGTGAAGTTCCCGTGGTTGAGCGAAGAACTGGAAAGCGGTTGGGCGCGGGTATGTATGGTGGGGGCGGGCGCGCAGCGCGGCCTGTACTGGATGCCCGAAGTCAACGATGAAGTCTTGGTCGCCTTTGAGCAGGGTGATATGAACCTGCCGTATGTGCTGGGCGGCCTGTACAACGGGATGGATAAGCCCCTCGATACAGCAGACAATACTGTCAAGAATTCGAAGGTGGCGCTGTATATGTTGAAAACCAACACCCACACGATCACAATCAAGGACGATTCGAGCGACGAATCGATTGAGATCAAAGACGCGGGAAGCAAAGCGGTGATCAAGCTGACCAGCAAATCATCACCCGCCATCGACATTAAATGCACCGAAGGCAAGATCACGATCGAAGGCGGGCCGCAGGTGGAAGTGAAGGGCAAACAGATCAAGGTGACGGCGGAAACCGCCCTCGAAATGACCGGCGCAACCGTCAAGCTGGAAGCATCCGGGAATATGACGATCAAAGGTGCGATGGTTGCCATCAACTAACACGATGGGCCATTAACGAACGGGAGCCGAACCAGATTATGCCAGTGACCACGACCAGCATTACCGGGCGCGGGTGGGCGTTCCCGCCGCGTTTGAATGACCGGGATCGGATTGCCACCGTGCAGGATGATACGGAAATTCAGCAGGCGATCTATATCATTATTTTCACCGCGCCGGGTGAACGCGTCATGCGTCCGGACTTTGGCTGCGAAATTCATGATTTGATCTTTGAACCTGCCAATGATTTGACCGCCGCGACGGCGGAACGGTATGTGACCGAAGCGCTGAACCGCTGGGAACCGCGCATCAACTTGACATCGGTCAAGGTGACGCCGGGGGGTACGGAGTACGGAGAACTCCTCATTGAGGTAGAGTACACGCTGAAAGACCAAATTGATAAACGTAGTTTGGTTTATCCGTTTTATTTGCTGCCGTCCTAATTCAAGAGACTGACTGCCGAGGACACCTGTATGGGCTTGGATGCGCCGCGTTTAGATGATCGGGCGTTTGCAGACATTGTGGAAGAAGCGCGCCGCCGGATCGCGCTGTACTGCCCGGAATGGACAGATCACAACCTGAGCGATCCGGGGATCACCCTGATCGAACTGTTCGCATGGATGACCGATATTGTGCTGTACCGGCTCAACCGTGTGCCGGATAAGCACTTCATCAAGTTCATGGAGCTGATCGGCATGCGGCTGGCGGAAGCTGAACCCGCCCGCGTGCCGGTGACGTTCTGGCTGACGACGCCGCAGCCGAATGTGATGACGATCCCCGGCGGCACCGAAGTTTCAACGCTGCGCACCGATGTGGAAGCGCCGATCGTGTTCACGACCGATGCACCGGGCGATATTCTCGTCCCGGAGCTGAACTACGTCATGACGAGCGCCGCGCAGATCGAAGGCCGTTCGTTCGACTCGTATCCGGTCGATCGTGTTCAGAGCGGCGCGCAGAAGTTCCTCGCGTTTCCGAGCAACCCGCCGCAGGATGGCGATGCTTTCTACCTTGGTTTTGACCAGAATTTGAGCTTTCACCTGCTCGGCGTTGAATTGGATGTCGATACGGCGGAAGGCGCGGGCATTGACCCGAACAATCCTCCTTATATATGGGAGACGCTGGGCGCGAACGACACGCAGAACTGGGTGCGGCTGGAAGTCGATATGGATTCGACGCTCGGCATGAACGTCGATGGCCTGATCCGCCTGCACCTGCCGGAGATGCGCCGCGCCATTCGCCATGAAGTCAGCGCGTATTGGGTGCGCTGCCGCCTTGCGCCGCAGGAAAACGCCCGCAGCTACCGCGTCAGCCCGGAAATCAACAAGCTGAACGTCGCCAGTTGGGGATTAACCGTCAACGCGACGCACGCCGTACGGTTTGAATATGAAGTGTTGGGCCGCAGCGACGGATCGCCGGGACAGCGCTTCTATCTCGATCACGCGCCGGTGGTGCCGCGCGGCCCCGGCGAATACTTGATCATCCGGTTGGAAGACGGACGCGAAGAACGCTGGACGGAAGTCGGTGACTTCAGCACCTCGACCGAATTTGATCGCCATTACACGCTCGACAGCATGTCGGGCGAAATTCGCATGGGCGCGGCGCTGCCGATGCGGGATGGGCGCATTCACCGCTATGGGATGGTGCCGCCGCAGGGCGCGATGCTGGTCATGCGTGGGTATCGCATCGGCGGGGGGACGGTGGGCAACGTCGCCAAAAACACGCTGAACACCCTGAAAACGTCGATCCCGTATGTGGAAAAAGCCACCAACCGCGAACCGGCACGCGGCGGCTTGGACGCGGAAAACCTTGAAACGAGCAAAATGCGCGTGCCGGGGTATCTGCGATCATTGGCGCGCGCGGTCACGCCGGAAGACTTCGAATACTTGGCGCGTGAAGCGGCCCCCGGTGACATCGGGCGTATTCACTGCTTGCAGCCCGCCATGACGACGCGCGGCGAGATCAACTTGATGGTGATCCCGAATGTGACGCGCACGCGCGGTTTCATCGCCCCGGAGAGTTTGAACCTCACGCCGGAAGTCAAAGGGCGCATCACCGAATATTTGGACGAACGCCGCTTGATCAGCACGCAGTTGAATGTGATTCAGCCCGCTTACCAGTGGGTAGAAACGGAAGTCCGCTTCCGTCATAACCCAGTCTACGATGGCGACTCGGTCGTCAAGATGGTGGAAGCGCGCCTGTACGAATTCCTGAATCCGCTCACGGGCGGCTTTGAGGGCACTGGCTGGCCGTTCGGGCGCGATCTGTTCCTTGCCGACATCATGGCGATTTTGCTGCGCGTCCCCGGCGTCGATTACATTCGCTCGGTGAAGCTGTTCCCGGTAAGCTACCAGCGCGGCACCTTCACACGCGCCAACGAACCGGTGACGGAATTCAGCGTCGTGCAGCACGGCGTGATCGCGTCGTACCGGCATGATGTGAGGATCGACTAATCATGGCGGGTTACGACGCGCTGTTTCGTCTGCAAGGGATCAACAACCAAGAACCGCGCGAAATCACCGTCACGCCGAACGGCTTCATGATCGGGCGTTCCGGGGATAACGATCTCGCGCTGGCGCACAGCCAGATCAGCCGCCAGCACGCGCGCATCTTCTTCAAGGACGATCAATACTGGATCGAAGACCTGAACAGCAGCAATGGGGCGTGGGTCAACGACTCGCGCATTCGTCCCAGCGCCCCGCAGATCATTCGCCCCGGCGATGTGATCCGGTTGGGGCCGTTCGTGCTGACGTATCTGCGCGCCATCACGCCGCCGCCACCGCTCCCCGCCGCGCCCGCCAACCGCGAAGAACTGCCGCCACCGAAAGCGGTGGTGGTTGGCGAACCGCAGGTCACCCCGCCCGTTTTGGCGGAAGGACTGGGGGAATCGCCCGCGCCGGTACCGGAAGCACCACCCGCCGACCTATCCCCCGATGAAGAATCGGCGCTGGATCAGGCGATCGCCGCGTTTGAGCAGCAGGAAGGCCCAAAATCCCCGGTACCTGTCGTGCAGCCCGTCAGCACGATTCCGTTGAGCAGCAGCCTGCTGCCGTCGGACTATCACACCGATGCAGGTGGGACGATCAGCGGAAACGGGGCCTCTGGCGGCACCGGAGGACGGGAAGCAACGGAAGAGTCGTATCCGGTCGGCATTCCGCGCTATCGCAGCAGTTGGCTTCAGTATTTGCCCGCCATCTACAGCGATGATGAATTCTTGGGGCGTTATCTGCTCATCTACGAGAGCATCCTCAGCCCGATCATCTGGATGATCGATAACTTCGACCTGTATCTCTCCCCGGAAGTCGCGCCGAGCGAGTGGCTGCGCTGGATGGCAAGCTGGTTTGACCTGCTGATCATTCCAGATCTGCCGATCGAACGACAGCGCGCTATTATGGGGCAAATTGGCTGGTTATTTTTGCGTCGGGGCACGCGCGCCGGGTTGGAGCGCCTGCTGGAGCTGTATTTCGGCGTCAGGCCGGAAATCTTGGAAAATCGCGATGAGCCCTGTCATTTCGTGGTAAGATTGCCCTTGAGCCAGAGCGATAATCGTATTGGACGTGAAATAGCGGAACGTTTGATCGCCTCCCATAAACCCGCCTTCGCGTCACACACCTTAGAAATCACCTAGTGACTTTTGAAAGGTCTAGCCATGTCCGACTCGCAGCATGCAGCTTCCCAGAAATCGACCGCCGCGAAGGCGCGCAAGGCCGGGGCGCAGACGGGCGCTGAATCCTCGTCCGCGTCGAATCAGCATCCTCTGATCGCGCTTCAGCGCATGATCGGCAACCGCGCCGTCACGCAGATGCTCGGTGTGCATGCCAAGCTCACGGTTGGCGCGGCGGATGACAAATACGAAGCCGAGGCCGATTCGGTGGCACAGCAGGTCATGTCCACGCCGGACAGTGCCGCGTCTGCCCCCGTGCAGCGTGCCGATGAGGACGAAATGGCGGCGAAACGCGTCGATGTGATGCAGCGTGCCGAAGAAGATGAAATGGCCGCCAAGCGCGTCGATGTGGTGCAGCGTGCCGAAGAAGACGAGATGGCGGCGAAACGTGTCGATGTGGTACAGCGCGCTGAAGAAGATGAAATGGCAGCGAAACGCGTCGATGTGATGCAGCGCGCCGAAGAAGACGAAATGGCCGCCAAGCGCTCCGATGTGATGCGCGATGATCAAGCCGGAAACGGCGTCGATATGATGGGATCATTCGATGTCGGCGGCGATCTTGAGCAGCGCATCGAAAGCAAGTCGGGCAGCGGACAGGCGCTGGACGATGGCGTTCGCGGTTTCATGGAACCGCGCTTCGGGCAGGATTTCAGCGGCGTGCGCGTGCATACCGACAGCGAATCAAGCGACTTGAACAACGCCATTCAGGCGAAAGCCTTCACCAAGGGCAGCGATATTTTCTTCAAGTCGGGCGAATATCAGCCGGACACGCAGGATGGGAAGCAGCTTCTCGCGCATGAGCTGACTCACGTGGTGCAGCAGACCGGCGGGAAGTAGTGCTGGTCGTCCAAAATTGCATATCTTTGACCGAGAAGTGACTAATCTGTAGAAACAACCAAGCCTATGCCGGATCGCGGACTCGTCGGGAAAACCTTCCAGTACTATCGAATGGATCGCTTTTTAGGACAGGGCGGCATGGCGTCGGTCTATGCGGCGACGGATCTCCGTTTGCAGCGCCCGGTCGCCATCAAGGTCATGCACCCGCAGTACGCGTCGCAGGATCTGTTCCGCCAGCGGTTCATGCAGGAAGCACGGGCGATTGCCGCGCTGGATCACAGCAACATCGTGCGTGTGCTGTCCTTCGATACGGTCGAAGGCGAACTGTTCATCGTGATGGAACTCATCACGGGGGGCAGTTTGCGCGAATTCATCAAGACCGCCCAGCAGAATAACCGCTTCATCGAATTGGATCAGGTGCTCGACCTGACGATTCAGATGGCGGACGCGCTGTATTACGCGCACCAGCAGGGCTTGATCCACCGCGACATTAAACCGGATAACGTCGTGCTGCGCCCCGTCACCGAAAACGGTGCCGAGAAGCTCCAGCCGATTTTGACCGACTTTGGCTTGGCAAAGCTGGCCGAAAGCGGCGATATTTACGCGACCGATCAGCCGATTGGCACCTACCCGTACATGTCGCCGGAGCAGTGCCTCGCCGAGCGCATCGACAACCGCAGCGACTTATACGCGCTGGGCGTGATGCTGTACGAGCTGACGACCCTGCGCCTGCCGTATGCGCCGCGATCGATCGCCGAAGCGGTGCGGATGCATACCCGTGAACCGCTGCCCAAGCCGTCAGATTTCCGCCCCGGTTTACCGCCCGCCCTTGAGCGCGTCATCATCAAGACGCTGCAAAAAGACCCCAAAGAACGCTTCCAGACGGCTGCCGAAGTCGCGCGGGCGCTGCGCGATGTGCGCGATAACCTGAACCGCGAAGCGACCGGCGACGAAGAATTCGATCCGCTCACCTCCACGTCGATCGATACGCTTTCGACGATGCCGATGGGGGCGGTGCCGGAACTGCCGCCGTATTACACGCCGCAGCCCGTCCCGCCGGATCAAGCTGGATTCGATCGGGTGATCTTGTACGGCGAAAACGAACCGACGATCACGATTCCACTGCGCAATTCGGTCATCACGATAGGCCGCGATGCGTCGCGCGATGTGCAGCTTAAAGGGCGGCACATTTCGCGCCGTCATGCGCGCGTCGAACGCGGATTTGACGGCAAATATCGCATCGTCGATCTCGGTTCCACCAATGGAACCTTTTTGGGCGATGTGCAGTTGATCCCCAACGTGGCGGAAGTGTGGGACGAAGAAAAAGTCGTCCGCATGGCCGATTACTGGATGCGGTTGGAATCGGCCAAAAGCAGCGGGGTTTCGGCTCCCGCGCCGGGGGGCGGTGCCGCTGCCCAACCGGCCAAGATGACCGAGTTGGAAGACCAAAGCCTGTATAACTCGCAGACGCTCCGCCGCAGTCAGGTCGGAGTCGCCGCGCCCGCCGCTCCGCCGCCGCGCCCAGAACCCGATCGCGTAGGGCTGACGCTCACCACCACGCTGATCAAGGTTGTCCCCGGCTCACAGGCGACGCTGGCGCTCGAAGTCGTCAATCAAAGCAAGCTGGTCGATCACTTCACCGTGCAGGTGTACGGTCTGCCCGTCGATTGGGTGACGCTGCCCTCGCAGCCGCTCTATTTGCTGCCCGGATCGCGCGATACCACCTCGATTGAATTTCATCCGCCGCTGCTGCCGAGCAGTACGGCAGGTGCTCATGCCTTTGAAGTCCGCGTGACCGCGCGCGCGCAGGGGATTGTCTCCCCGGCGGTGCAGGCCGCGCTGGAGATCGCGCCGTACTACGATTTCCTCACCGATATGGAGCCGAACGAAATTCGGCGGCGCGGCACGATCGATTTGACGCTGAGCAACACGGGGAACATCGCCTGCACCTATGGTGTGGTGGTGCGCGACAAGCAGAAGGCGATGAAGGTGTATGTCCCCGGCAAGCAGTTCACGCTGCTGCCCGGTCAAACCGAATACATCGATATTCGTGTGCGTGCCAAATCGCGCCCGCTGATCGGCAGACCCACGTCCAAGTATTTCGACGTGCAGGTGACGCCGCGCGATACCAACAAAGCGGCGACCAAAACGCTGCAAGGCAGCATTATCATCCCGCCGTATCTGCCGATTTATCTGCTGACTGGGCTGCTGGTGGTGATCGCCTTATGCGCGGTGATTTCGGCGCTGCTGGTACCACCCGCGCAGAACTTCCTCAACGCCCGCGCGACCGAGCAGGCGCACGTTGGTGAAACCGCGACCGCGACTCAGTGGACGCCCACGCCGACCGAAACCGCAACGGCGACGCCCACGTTTACGCCATCGATTACGCCAACCTTCACCGAAACGCCGACCGCCTTCCCGACGCTCCCCGGCAGCTCAGGCGATATTTGCCCCGGTTCCCCCGCAACACGTTTGCAAGTGGGGCAGGTGGGGCATGTGTCACAGGGCGGTGTCTCGAACCGTCTGCGCGAACAGCCGAATCTTCAAGGCAATCTCGTCGCCTTGATGCAGCCCGGCAGCGAATTCACCATTTTGGGTGGGCCAACGTGCGATACGGAACAATTCTTACGCTGGTGGCAGGTGAACTTCAATGGGGTGATCGGCTGGACGGCGGAAGGGGAAGGGGCGAACTACTATCTTGATCCGCCGACAACCCCCGGCGCGGGTGGCAATGCCTTCCCGCTGCCGGGGAGTTAAACCGAAGCGCTCAGCCGACCGGTTCGCCGGTAAAGGTCGCGAGGCGCGTCCCATCGCCGCTCCAGAGCCCACCAGCCGATCGTCATGGTGCAGCACGATCGGCGGTTGGGTGAGAGGGTTGAGATCCCAGACCTCCACCTCCATCGACGGTTCGATCCCGATTGCTACGTGCATGCGATCGGGTGACCAGACAGGCAACAGCGACACACTCCTGATCGTGCCGTCCAAGCGACTACGCTCAGCACTGGCGGCGTAGAGCCGGACATTCTGCTGCGGCTCCCAGATGCTGTACTGATTTTCGCCGCCGCCCAACGCGAACAGATAGGTCTCATCCCGACTCCATTCCGCCCGTACAAAAACGTTTGGCGCGCCGATTGTGGTCACGGTTTCGCCGGTGGCTACATCAATCACCTGCGCGCCGCCGTGATTGTAGGGCGTGATCAGAATGCGGTGTGAGTCGAGGCTCCACTCCGCGCTGGAGATCGGGCCGTCCAAAATAATCTGCCGTGCTGCCGCCGTCGTGCCGTTTTCCAGAGTCGATACATCGATCAGACTGATTTCCGTCCCGCCCGGATTGCTTCGCGGCGTGGCAATGTCCATGACATGGAGTCCGTCCGGGCCCCATGTCATGCCACCGTCAAACCCTAGGTGAAGCGCTTCCCGCCTGTAAAGCGTTTGCTGGCTGACCCAATCGACGATCGAAAAGCTGGAAGGTGTTCTCAACGCGATCAGGTTGAGATCGGCGGGTGACCAGACTGCGCTGGTTATATCTGGCACAAGCGCATTCGCTGTAACGCCCATCAGCGCTAGATCGATCACCTGATAGCCATCGCGCGTGTAATTGAGCAGAAATGAGCCGTCCCTAGTCGTCGCCACTCCGTGCGAGGCGTTCTCCAGAAGAATCTGATCGGTCATGTAGTCCCAGATCCAGTAATGGCCTTCTTCCGAGATGACAATGCGCCCTAGCTGCGGGATCGTATACAGTCGGGGCCACGGTTCGCTCAGCGAGTCCTGTACCCTGAACCGCCGCTCGGCGCGTTGGGCGAGACCATCTGTCACCTCATAAATGATCACGTTTCCATCGGAGAGCGACACAATGAGTTGATCGCCGTTGGTCACGACATCGTAGGGGGTCGTCTCGTTGGGGTAATCGAACCAGTGAAGCGGTTCGCCTGTCGCCGCATCCCACACATAGACATGCGACGCCGTGCCGGGGACAGTGGGTTGCTCGTCCTGCATGGTGCCGCTCACCCTGAGCGGCACGTTCAGCAGGATCAGAGTCAGCACAGAGACGATCGTTTGTATGTGCATCACACACGTCCTTTCGTCAGCTTACCCGAAGTTCACCCCTGTAAAGGTGACAATGCGTGAACCATCGCCGCTCCATACCATCCCGAGGATTGTATCGGCGTGCGGTAAAACGCTGAGGATGGGCGGGCCGACTGGTTCGTCGGGCTGATAGTCTTCGACATGCAGGATTTCGAGGGTATTGGTGGGCATCAACAGCGCCGCCACTGCCGAGCGATCTGGCGACCATTTCAGCAGCACATAGCCGTAACCTACGGAGAGATCCTCCTGCGGGCGATCATACAGCAGCGCGTTGGTCGCGGTGTCGATCAGCGAATACGCGGCGTAACCATCGGTTACGGTGAAAATGCGGTCTTCGTCGGGTGTCCATTCCGCACTGGCGACCGGTGAAGGGAGGGCGGCGGCGCTGAGCGGATCTCCGGCGATGGCATCATGCACATAATAGAAGGCATCATCGACGAGGGTGAGCAGCAGGCGGCTCGAATCGCTGCTCCATGCGGCACTGGCGATCAGATGCGGGAATGACAACTGAAACCGATCGGTGAGGCTGGCGGTATCGATCAACAAGACCCTGCCTTGCAGCCCGGTATTTTCGAGCGGATTGGCGACCACCATCAGCGCCGAGCCATCCGGACTCCATGCGATCGTTGAGGTTCCGCCGTGAAACTGATTCTCGTCGTGCTGCTCGTAGACGATTTGTGCTGCCGCCGGATCGGAAATATCCGCAATCGCGACGCCGGAGGGCGACAGCAGAGCAAGTTTCGTCCCGTCCGGGCTCCATGCTTCATCGCGCGGTGCCTCAAACTCAATCTTCGCGCCGAGGTCGCCGGTTTCGGCATCCATCAACTGCACGCCGGTTTCATCGCCGAGCAGAATTTGGCTCCCATCGGGGCTGATCTTCGTCCACAGCGAGTCGATCTCTTGTAGGACGGTGTCGGTGGCGTAATCCCACAGCCATGAATGCTGATACTCGACAATCAGCACGCGCGTTGAGTGAATGCTGCCACGGATGCGCGGATCGTTGTAGCCGTCTGACTCTGGCGGCGCGAAGGTGCGATCGGCGATCTGTTCGGGGCGCGGGCCGCTCACATCGTAGACGATGATCTCGCCGCTCATGAGCGCGACCATGACGTGCGTCCCGTCATCATTGAGCCAAACATGGACAACATATTGATCGTCGGCATAGTCGAACTGGTTCAACAGGGTGCCATCGTCGCCCCACAGGTAGACGTGGTTGCCTGATCCCGGCTGCGACGCGCCTTGGGCATAGACCGGGTGGGCGCGCAGTGAAAACAAGCCTGTGAGGACGATGATCATCGAGGTCAAGCCTAGAAAGGTTCGTCGCATAAGGTTCATAACTCCTGATGAGAGAATTGTGCGATTCTCCATGATTATAGGTGAACCCCGCTAAAAGCTGCCAAGCGAGACGACGATAACCTGTTGCAAAATGCGAAAAGGACTTAACGCAAAGAAAGAATGCTGTCCTTGGTGCCTTTCATCCTTAGCGTCTTTGCGTTAAGTCTTTTGTTTTCTCTCTGCGCTTAGCCGATCGGTACGCCTGTAAAAGTAGCGATCCGGGTTCCGTCAGGGCTCCACGCTGCGCCGATCATGTAATCGTCATGGTGCAGCGTTTTCGGCGTACTGGTGAAATCCGCGAAGTTCCACAAGTCAGCATCCATGGTTGGGAAGAAGAAAACGGCGGCCTGCGATCGATCCGCAGACCAGAAAGAAGCGGTGCCGGGGGGAATGCCGTAGCGATCTGCGGGGACGCCATAAACCCGTTCCCCGGTTTGCGTATTCCAAATCCCATACAACGGGAAGTCGTTCGCTTCCCCGACCATATAGGTGCCGTCTTGACTCCAGTCGGCTTGGTAGAAGGGCAAGTGGTCGATCGTGTTCAGCGTTTCGCCCGTCGCGGCGTCGATCACGTCGGCACCGACGGTGGCATCTGTGACCAAAATTGACCGGGAATCCGGGCTCCAGCGGGCGGAATGGAGATTATCGAAGGTGCCTATAACGTGATCCACCAGCGACGCGGTATCGACGACATGCAGCTCCACATCGCTGATGCTGCCCATATTGCTGAGGGCAACCATCATCGCGCTGCCATCGGGACTCCACGAGAGATTGTCGCTGTAGACGCGCGTAAACCGATCATCGACGAAGGTGTAGACCGGATTGGGAGTCGTCCGTGCATAGATGGAAAATCCCGTTTCGGTCGTGATGGCGAAGTACTCGCTCCCCGGCTGCCACGCGAACATACGCGGGTCGTCTTTGAGTGTCCCGGTTGAGACCATTTCCCCGGTAGACACGTCGAAGACCTGAAGATCCTCCTGCCAGAAGTTCAGCACAAAAGCCCCATCCGGCGATAGGCTGGCTCCATACGACTGCACTTCCATCACCACCTGATCCTGTGCATAATCCCACACCCAGAAATGACCGAGGCCGGTAATCAGCAGCCGGTTAGCCTGCGGGAGGTTGTAGAGGTGGGGATAGCTGTCCGTCCCAAACTGTCGCTCGGCGACGTGCGCAGGGCGGGGCAGGCTGATGTCGTAGACGATGACGACTCCACTGTACATGGCGACGATCACATGGGAATTGTCCGGGCTGAAGGTGACGGCGGTGGGATACTGATCGGTGTAATCCCACTGAAAAAGCGTATCGCCGGTCGCCGCATCCCAGATATACACATGGGGTGCGGTGGTATAGGGATAATCCTGTGCGGCAGTGGGCTGTGAGCGCGGAATCCCCATGATCAGCAGTAGGAGCACGATCAGGAAAGGGAGTCGGATAGAGCGGGTGTGAAGGATGGTCATGATGTGCGATACTCCGTATGAAGGCCGCTTAGGCTGCTGCAAATGACTTCACGAAACTCGTAATTTCTGGATTCTACGGTATGACAAACTTCGATACCTATCAATCGCCGTTTTCTTGGCGCTACGCCTCCGCTTCCATGCGCGCGCTCTGGTCGGAACGCCACAAGCGTTTGCTGTGGCGTCGATTATGGGTTGCGCTGGCACAAGCCGAACAAGCGGCGGGGCTGGTACGCGCGGATCAAGTGGCGGATTTACAGGCGCACGCCGAGCAGATCGATTTGGAACGCGCCAGCGCCATCGAAGCGCAGATCCACCACGATCTGATGGCGGAAGTGCGCACGTTCGCGGAGCAGTCCCCGGTGGGCGGCGGGATTATCCACCTTGGCGCGACCAGCATGGATATTGAAGATAACGCCGAAGCGCTGCGGCTGCGCGAGGGGCTTGCGCTGCTGATCGAACCGCTCAAACGGGTGTTATCGCTTGCCGCTGATCTGATTGAACGTGAGGCCGATCATGTGTGCATGGCCTTCACCCATCTCCAGCCCGCCGAACCGACGACCGTCGGCTACCGGATGGCGCTGCACGCACAGGATTGGCTGACCGATCTGGAGACGATCACGCGGCTGCGCGATGGCGTGCGCGGCAAAGGCTTCAAGGGCGCGGTGGGGACGGCGGCCTCGTATGCGGTGCTGCTGAGCGGCACCGGCATGACGCCAGCGGCGCTGGAAGCGCGCATCATGGAATCGTTTGGCCTGCCCGGCTACCCGCTGACGACGCAGACCGCGCCGCGCCGCCAAGAATGGGACATTTTGAACGGCTTGGCCGGGATCGGGCTGACGGCGTACAAATTCGCCTTCGATCTGCGCCTGCTGCAAAGCCCGGTGATCGGCGAATGGGCGGAGCCGTTCGGGGCGTCGCAAGTCGGCTCATCAGCGATGCCGTTCAAGCGCAACCCGATCAACGCCGAAAATATCGACAGTTTGGCGCGCTATCTCGCTGGGCTGCCGCGCATCGCATGGGATAACGCCGCGCATAATCTGCGAACGCACGCTCGATGATCAGCAAACCGGCGCGCCTGCTGCCGGATGCGTTTCTTGCCGCCGATGAAGTATTGGCGCGCATGGCGAAGATCCTCGGCGGGCTGCGCATCAACGACGGGGCGATTCAACGAAATTTGCGCACCTACGGCGTTTTCGCGGCGACCGAACGGCTGCTGATGGAAGCGGCACGCGCGGGCGGCGATCGCCAAGTGCTGCACGAAGTCATTCGTGAACACAGCTTGGCGGCATGGGACGCCGTGCAATCCGTTGTACCGAATCCGCTGGCCGATCGATTGGCTGCGGATACACGGATCGGTCTGCCGCCGGAGCGAATCCGTGCCCTGCTGGATGCCTCATCGTATGTCGGTGATGCGCCGGAGCGCGCGCGGGCGTGTGCGGCGTTGATTCGCGCGAGGGTTTGACAGCGTATCCCAATCTGTCCCATACTGGAAACACCACTTACTGAATTGAGTTGAAAGCTTCCTAAATGGGCGAACGGACGGTCAGACCCTCGGCATCTGCTCGGCAGGTGTCGGCAAAACCCGGCGAGTCGAACGTACTTCCGCCCCAGCCAGAGACCAACGTCGCCCACCTACTACAACTTCAACGCACGATTGGCAACCGTGCCGTCACCCAACTGATGAAGGGCCATGTGCCCAAAACCCTCCATCGCCGCACCGATTCAGATACGGCTTCGCTGCCTGAGGATTTAAGAACCGGGATCGAAAGTCTTTCCGGGGTGGCGATGGACGATGTAAACGTCCATTACGATTCGGTGGAACCCAAGGCGATCAATGCGTTGGCTTACGCGCAGGGGAGTGACATTTACCTCGGCAGCGAACAGGAAGCGCATCTCCCCCACGAAGCATGGCATGTTGTTCAGCAGAAACAGGGGCGCGCCAGTGCGACAACTCAGCATATGGGGCAGGCGCTCAACGATGAATCGACGCTGGAAGCGGAAGCCGATTCGATGGGGGATCGCGCCAGCGGCTATACGGGTGACTCAGGTTCGTTACAGGTACGCACAGCCCCTTCCTCGGCGGTGATTCAGGCGCGCTTCCCAAATATGAGCGATGAGTTCATCACCCAAAACCCTGAGATGGCACAAGACATTCTGCTCAATACGATCGATAACCTGACCAAAGAGGAACTTTCGGGGATTAACGAATATCTCAAGGGTTATGGGATCGTCTATACGAACGAACTGCTGCGTAAAGCGGTGAAGCAGGGTGTCGAGCATGTGAAATACTGGCGGACAATTTTCCAGTCGAAATTGGGTGCCGGAAAGAAGCTGACGCAGGAAGAGGCGGCGACGCCGAGCAACATCGAGGTTAAGAAAGAGTCCCTCCCAAAAGTGGTGGAGGCGACGACGGCACTGCTCGGCATTCTCAAGAAAGTGGGCAGCCAAAAAGAGACGGTGAAAAAGGTATTTGGCCCCGATGTGGCCGAGGCAGCGACCGACATTCTCAAGAAAATCTTCACCCTTTTGAAGCAGCACAAGGACGAAGGAAGCAGTCCGGTTTCCATCATCGGAGACATAGCCCATTCCAAGTGGGTAGGGGCTGAAGCGGCAACCCAAACTGGCGCAGAAGTCGTTCAACTACAAGCGTCGGTGTATGAAGGGTTTCTCAAGAATGACCCAGAGGCCCAAGCCGCCATTGTCCATGAATTCAGCCACGCCGTCGGCGGCACTGACGACATTGCTTATTCGCTGGCGGAGATCGCAAAATTGACCCCGATGGAACGGCTCAAAAACGCTGAATGCTACGCGCAGTTGTATTTAGATTTGATTACGCCCAATGAGGCGCGCTATTACAACCCTGAGAAGGTGGTCGATACGACCACCGCATCGCCCGAAAAAGGGGCGAGTAACGTCCCGAAGCGGCTCGCCGCCGTCAAGAAAAACGTGACGGATATTTGGAATCGTGTGGATAACGTCTACGGGATGATCAAGGTCTTGCTGAAATATCAGGGGCAGATCACTGAAGAGCAGGGGAGCGGTTTCTCGCGGTTGGCCCATCTTGCCGTTGCGCCCTATAAACCGAATGTCGTCAAGTTCCCGGTTGAAACGATGGCGATGATCGAAGATCGCGCACGGGCGCTGAGTCAAATGATGGAGGCGAATGCAATACAAAAGGCTTTGACAACGGCTGGCGTCACGAAGGAAATGATGGAAGGCCCGATAACCAACGAGGAAATCAAGAGCGGTTATCACCTTCAAACTACGCTCGCTATTGCTTCGGTACTTAATTTAGCGGGAACAGAAGCGGGGATCTTTTTGGAAGCGGCGAAGAAAATCCCCAACGACAAAAGCTCCCTTGAGAAGATATTTCTCGGCAAATAGCCAACGAAAAGCGCTGCCCCTCCATAACGGGCGAAGTTGGACGTGCCTACATAACCATGTATCATTCTGCGCCAAGCAAGTTAGCCCATAGGAGCAAAACACGGTGCAGATCATTACGGACAGCGCAGGAGATTTGACTCAGGACGAGATCCGGCAGTGGAAAATTGAAATTGTCCCGCTCACCATCTTATTCCCCAACGGGGATGAAGTAAAAGCCGAATCTATCACCCCGGATGCCTTTTATGATCGTTTGAAGGCTGCTTTCCCCCAACTGCCGACGACGTCGCAGCCCAGCCCCGGCACCTTCACCAGCCTATATATAGCCGCCGAAGCAGAGGGTGCACTGTCGATTCACGTGTCTTCAGGGTTGAGCGGGACACCTCTCACCGCGAAGTTGGCCGCTGATCAGGTGGCATTACCCAACGTGCATGTCATTGACACCATGACTCTCTCGTGCGGGCAGCGTTTTCAAGTGCTGGCGGCGGCGATGGCGGTCGCGAAGGGCTGGTCGTTCGACAAAATTCGTGAACGGCTCGACAAAATTCGCGCGGCCACCGAAGTGATCTTCACGCTGGAAACGCTGGATTATCTGGCGCGCGGGGGACGGATTGGGCGGGTGCAGGCACTCGCTGGAACGCTGCTGCAAGTCAAGCCGATCATTCACGTGGACAAGAACGACGGTAAATATACGACGGTTGGGCGTGGACGCACGATGGCGCAGGCGATCGCCAGCATCACGAACCATTTGAAGGGGATGTACGGTGATCAGCCATTGTGGACATCGGTCATGCATGGGCAGTTCCAAGAAAAGGCCGATCAACTGGCGACATCGCTGAAAAGTGCGCTGAAAGTGGAACGGTTGGACGTGCTGCGCATCTCGCCCGTGTTAGGCGTCCACACCGGGCCGGGGATTGTCGGCGTGGGTGTGGTGCCGATGGCCCTGTTTGAGGATTTGCTCTAGTCCTAAAATAGTAGAAGATTCTTCGATTGCACTCATGTGGAGTCACTTCGATGGACTTAGGATTACAGGGGAAAGTTGCGCTGGTAAGCGCGGCGAGTAAAGGGTTGGGGTTCGGTGTGGCGCGGGCGCTGGCTGCCGAAGGCGCACGCCTGTCGATTTGCAGCCGTGATGAAAGCGGAATCGCAGCGGCGGCGCAGAAGCTGATCGACGAAACGCGCAGCGAAGTCAAATACGCGGCCTGTGATGTCGCTAACCCGATGGCGATTCAAAGCTGGATCGATTCGGCGGTGCAGCATTTCGGCGTGATCGATGCGCTGCTCGTCAACGCGGGCGGCCCGCCGCCCGGATACTTCAAGGAATTGACAGACGCCCAGTGGACGGCGGCCTTCAACCTGACGTTGATGAGCACCGTTCGCATGATCCGCGCGGTGCTGCCGTTTATGAAGAACGGCGGCGCGATCCTGACGATCACCTCGTCGTCGATCGTAGAGCCGATTGAGCGGTTGGGGCTTTCGACCGTGATGCGCGCAGGGGTCGCCGGACTGGTCAAGACGCTGGCGGACGAACTGGCGGGCGACGGAATCCGCGTGAATAACTTGATGCCCGGTCGCATCGATACCGAGCGCGTGCAAAAACTTGACGAATCGGCGGCGCAGCGCACCGGCAAATCGATCGAAGAAGTGCGCGCCGCGAATGTCGCCAAAATCCCCGCCGGTCGGTTGGGGACGATCGATGAATTCGGTACAGCGGCGGCCTTCCTGCTGTCGCCAGCGGCGGCGTACATTACCGGTGCGTCTCTGCGCGTCGATGGCGGCGCGATGCGGTCGATTTAGTACATTGTAGCCAGCAATCATGGGGGAATGGCATGGACACGAACGCGCTGTGGACGTCGAAACTGCACATTCCCCCGGTACGTCCGGGATTGGTCGCACGGCCCTTGCTGCGCGCTCCCTTGGAGGCGTGGACAGGTGAGAGCGCGGCCAAATGGGGGCTGCGATTTATCCTCGTTTCGGCGGCGGCAGGGATGGGCAAAACCGCCTTGATCGCCGATTGGGCGCGGGAGCGCGGCGCGGTGGCATGGGTCTCGCTGGATTCCGGCGACGATGACCCTGCCCGTTTCGAGTCGCTGATCAAAGCGGCGGTGAATGCCGACACGCAAATATTGGTGCTGGACGACTACCACACGATCACCAATCCGCTCATTCACCAAACCGTGAGCCTGATCACGCCGTACAGCTTCACGCGTGATGCACAGCTTCGCAGTGTGGTGCTGATCACGCGGGCAGACCCGCCGCTGCCGATCGCCTACTGGCGTGCCGATGGAATATTGCTGGAAATCCGCGACGACGATTTACGATTCACCCCCGAACAAGCCGATCAATTTCTGCGCGGATCGATGGATCTGCCGCTCACTGAAGAACAGGTTGACGTGCTGGCCCGCCGCACCGAAGGATGGGTCGCCGGGCTGCAATTGGCCGCGCTGGCGCTGAAAGGCAAGCGCGCTGATGCCGTTCAAGCTGCCGCTTTTCTACGCGAGTTCACCGGGACACACCGCTATATCGCCGATTACTTGATCGATGAAGTGCTGGCCGGGCAGCCGGACGAGGTGCGCGACTTCCTGCTGTACACGTCGATCTTGGATCGCATGAATGCGTCGTTGTGTGCCGCGCTGACCGGGCTATCCGATGCGCAGGCGATGCTGGAAACGCTCGAAAAGCGCAATTTGTTCGTGGTGCCGCTCGATCAAGTGCGCGGGTGGTATCGCTACCATCACCTGTTCGCGGAACTGCTGCGGGCGCGGTTGGCCGCCCATGAATCGACGGAAACGATCCGCGATCTGAACCGCCGTGCGGCGGCGTGGCATGAAGCGAACGGTGCCCCGGAAGGCGCGATTCCGTATGCGCTGTCGGCAGGTGATTTCGAATCGGCGGCACGGTTGATGACCGGGGCGGCGGTCGGGGTGATGCATCGTGCCGAAGCGCGGATGCTGCTCGATTGGTATGCGCGTTTCCCGGTCGAATACACGCGGGCGAATCCCCGGTTGGGCTTGCAGTTCGGCATGGCCTTCGCCATGAGCGGACAGTGGAAGGCCGCGCATCAACTGCTGACGGCGGTCGAAAGCGCGCTGGGAGACGATGCGCGCCCTGGAAGAAGCCCTGCTGCTCGAATACTTGATCGCCAGCTACCAGCGCGATGAACCGCGCTTGCAGTCAATTCAGCGGCGCACCGAGCAGATCGCCCACCCAAACCGGATCGTTCGGTTGGTGATGGCGCTGCTGCTTTCACTGAAAGGTGAATTGGAGACGGCGTGCGAAATGCTCAAGGATGTGCAAGCGGAAAGCGATCGCGATGGCGATCCGCTGTTCGCGTTGGGCGCGCTGTGTCACCGCGCACGGCTGACGGTGCATCAAGGTCATATCCGCCACGCTTATGGCTTGAGCGTGCATGCGATCGACCGTTTGGCGGCACTGGGGACGCCCGATGGCATGCCGCTGATGACGCTCCTCATGTGGTGTTGGGGCGCGTGTATTACGAATGGAATGATCTGGCAAAGGCTGAACATCACCTGAATGAAGTCCCGGCTGGCGAAGGAAACGGGTTTCGTGACCGGCATTTTGTCCAGCGCGCAGATCATCCTTGCGGAAGTCAAATGGGCGGCGGGGGATACGGAAGCGGCGTCGGCGTGCGTGTACCGTGCGCTGGCAGTCGCCCGCCAGCATGACCCGCCGAGCGAGATCGAATGGTTGAAGGCTTACGGCGCGCGCATGATGGTGCTGCTCGGCGATCTGCCGCGCGCGCACGATTGGCTGCGCAATATGCAGGCGCGCCTATTGGAGCCGTCGGTATTCTACCCGCTGGGCATTCTGCAAGTGGCGCGCGCGCGTTTACTGCTGGCCGAACGGAATGCGGCAGAGGCCGCCGCGCTGCTCACCAAGCATCTGACCGGATCGCCGGATATGCTGACGGTTGAGGCGTGGGCGCTGCTGGCACTGGCGCGGCAGATGTCGAACGATGGCTACCACGCGCATGAATCGATTGGGCGGGCGCTGGCACTGGCGAATCAAGAAGATCGCCTGCGGGTGTTCTTCGATGCCGGGGCGGGGATGGGTCGGCTGCTGGCGAAATATACCGAAACGCACCCCACCGATTCATTCGCGGGGCGGGTGATGCACCTGTGCGCGGAGCAGCCTGCCGCCGATATTCCCGATATGCTCACCGACCGCGAGATCGACATTTTGCGGCTGATCGCGGCGGGATACACCAATGACCAGATCGCGCAATCGCTGGTGCTGGCCGTGAGCACCGTCAAGTGGTACATCAACCAGTTGTACGGCAAACTGAGCGTGAAAACGCGCACGCAGGCGGTCGCCAAAGGGCGCGACATCGGCGTCGTATAACCGATTCCACCCCTGTTTCCCACCCCCGGATGGGTCACCTCCGGCGCGGGCTGATCTATCCTGACTGCATGACCGATATGCCGTTCAGGAGCCACCGTTATGAGCAAGCAAATCCGTCCATGTCGCGCGCATCATCGACGCGCCGCCTGCCAACCTCTACGCCGTGATCGCCGATTACAGCGGGGGTCATAGGGCGATCTTGCCGAAACCTTACTTTGACACGATGACGATCGAAAAAAGGCGGGACGGTGGCACGACGATCTGCCTCAAGATGATCGTGATGGGGCAGACGTTTCATTACCATCAGGTCGTCAGCGAACCGGAACCGGGGCATGTGATCGTAGAAACGCAATCTGAATACCGGGCTGTCGTCGCGCTTCACGTTCGATCCGCTCAACGATAACCGGACGCGCGTCACCATTTCGAGCGAATTTATGCCGTCGCCGGGGGTGAAGGGGGCGATGGAGCGCCTGTTCACGCCGCTGGTGATGCAGCGCATCTTTCAGCAGGAACTGGTGCAACCTAGAGGTGTACGTTCAGGCGCGCTAATCGCGGTGCACAAACGCCGGGTTCGCATGGCCCAATTCATCTTATTTCACGATATACTGAAGCCATGCAACCCGCTGAGGACAGCACCGATGAGCGACGATTACCTCTTCATCAGCCACGCCAACGCCGATAACGACACGGCCAAAAAACTGTACGATCAACTGAAAGCGCTGACCAAGCGCCGCTGCTGGATTGACGATGTCGATCTGAAGCCGCCCGTGCCCGATTGGGACGCCGCGCTCGATAAAGCCGTCAAAGCGAGCGCGGGCGGCGTGCTGCTGCTGTCGAGAAATATCCTCAACCGCCCCAACGTGACGGCGGAATGGCGCTACCTGCTGGATAAAGTCCTTGCACGCTTTTTTCGTCGCCAAAATTGATGACATCCTGCGACGACATCCCGATTCGGCTGCGCTTGCGCAGTACATCGATTTGTCAAAAGCGTGGGATGCGGCATGGCGGCGCTGGTGGCGGCCATCAATGGAGAAGCCGTGGCACCTGATGCGCCCGTGTTTCACCCGCCGCGCATCACCGGATCGATCCTCTCTGAACGGCTGACGATGATGGTGAAGATGAGCGGGCGCGACGACGTGCTCCCAGCAGGTGCGCGACGGCCTGCCTCATCACACGATCACCGTCTTGGGGATCGGCGGGCTGGGCAAGTCACGCTTCGCCGCCGAGATCGCCACCACCAGCGATACACCCGGACGGACGATTTGGCATGTGGCGAGCGAAACCAGCAGCGCTGACGAGATCCTGATCGCTCTGCGCGAACATTTCGGCCTGCCCAAAATCACCGATCGCCCGGAAGTGCTGGCGAAAGTGGGCCGCGACCGCCTGCTAGTCGATCGATGCCGAGAGCGTCAGCGTGGGCGCACGGCGGCAGGGCTACCTTGACTTTGATCGCGGAACTGCGCAAAGCGGCGCGCGCGTGCTGCTGACCAGCCGCGTGAGTGTGGGCGGAACCTCAAAGCCGGGACGCGCACAGTGGACTTGAACCGGCTCGATGTCGCCGCCGCTGCCGAGGTGGTGAACGCCATGCGCGCCGCGCTTGACGTGAAACCGGAACGCCACATCGACGCGGAAGCCTTTCGCGCAAGCCGCCCGCTATCACCTGCGCTTGATCGAGTGGGGCTTGAATCAGTTGTGGTGCAGATCTGACGCCGGATGGGTGGTGATCCGCAATTTGAAAGCGCTCAAGAGCGCGGATGCGCAAGGGCGCGCTGTTCGAGATGATTGGCAAGACCGCCGATGCGATGACGGCGGTGATGGCGACGACAAACGCGAAGCCCTGCGTAAACTCAACGTGTGCTGGGGTGGATCTACCCGAAGAGGCGGCAAAAACTATTCTCCTAAAAAAGACCGCCACAGGTATTTTCTCTTTTGCCAGGGCTATTTGGGAAAAAGAAAAACCACGTACCCAACCAACTTCCTTGGCAGAAACACTAAAAGTTCTAGTGCAGTACGGCTTCATCGGCTTTACCGGCGATCGGTATACGGTCGATCCGCTGGTGGTCGAGGCGATCGTGGCATCGACGACGATGTGCGGCGTGTTCACTATGATTATTACCACGCGTTGGCGCGGCAGCACGATCAGGCGCAAACGTACTATCTGCTGTCACTGGAACATGCCAACCTCGAAGCCGCCCCTGAATGGGTGCTTCGGCTCAATCCGGTGGCGGCCTATTGGCTGGCGAGTGTGTGCAGTTTCTATCTGGCTAATCGTGGACGCTGGAGCAGCGCATGGCGTGATCGAGACTGCCGCCGCATCGCTGGCGTCCCATCCCGATGAAGCGCTATGCGTGTCCGTGCAGAACGAACTCGGCATTGTGTACCAAAACCATCCATTCGGCGACCGCGCCGCTTCAGCGCGCGATCGCCTGCGAAGCGGCGCTGGTCTACTGACGCCAGAACACGCGCCGATGGATTACGCGATGACGAATAATCTGGGGACTGTGTATAGCGAGCTAGCAGGAATTGAAGACCGGGAAGCTAACCTGAAGCGGGCGATTATCACAGTTTCGAATTTTCAAGCGGCGCTGGTCTACTGGACGCCAGAACACGCGCCGATGGATTACGCGATGACGCAGAATAATCTGGGGGCTGCCTATAACGATCTGGCGGCGTTTGAAGAACGCGAAGCCAACCTGAAGCGGGCGGTTGCAGCCTACGAAGCGGCGTTGCCCGCCTGACACCGGAGCGCGCGCCGCTCAAGCCTACGGGATGACCCAGTACAACTTCGGCAATACCTATCGTCAGCTTTCAGAAATCAGCGACCGCGAGGCCAACTTACACAAAGCATTGCAACATTATGAGCAGGCGTTGACGCAGTGGACGCTCGAGCGCGCGCCGGGGAGTATGCGAAAGCGCAGGGGAATCGGGGAATTGTGTACATTACGGGTGATATACCGCGCTTGCTCGCTCGTTGGCGCTGAGTGCTTTCGCGCCGTCGGGTTGCATGAACAAGCGGATGAGGTGCGCGGGTGGGATCGAGGCTGCGGAGCGGGATAATCCTTAAGGGGGGCTTTCTCACCGATTTGGGGGCGTTCAGTTGAACGCTCCATGCGTACCAAGTTAAGAAGTTTTTTTCACCAGCCCCTCCCCGTCTCGGAACCTTCGGTTCGCCCTTTCCCCTCCCCGAATTCAGGGAGTGGCGAACCAGAGCAGCGCACCTCCCTCCGCATGCGGGGAGGGGCCGGGGTGGGGCAAAACGGGCTGATTTCTCGCGTTATCTGGGTTTTATCTTGGTGCCTATGCGGCGTTCAACTGAACGCCCCTACGTATGCTTGAAAAAAGTCACCGTTCGCGGTGAGGTTTCTTATACCACCGCCATAAACACGCGATCCTGATACGCCAGCGCCGCCCATTTGCCGGGTTCGGTTTCCAGCCACACATCCTGCCCGCGCACATCGAAAATCTCGATCGTCGCGTCCTTCGGGATCTGTTCCAGAATTGGCGCGCTGGTGTTCGGGGCGCTGCGCACGTTCAGCGGATACAGCGTCTTTCCGCGCGTGGGGTCGTTCGGCGCAAGCTGAATATACGGATCGGCATCCAGCGCGAACGCGCACCAGCGTTCCTGCGCCGCGTGGATTTTCACCCACACCTGTTTGCCGGTGAATTCGAGGATCGTCACATCGGTGTTCGGCGCAAGGTCGCCCACATCTTCATAGGCGATCGCCGGGCCGGTGCGAATATTGACGACCTGAGCGCCCACGCGCGCCCGCAGCCGCCGCGCCGCCGTGCCGCTCACCGCATTGTTAAGAGGATCGGGCACCACGCCCGCATAGGTTAGCAGCTCGTCCAGCGATCCGTTAAACCAGTTCAGGTCGGTCGATTTTGCGCCGACGCCGGGCACCACGCCCTTATCGGTATACTGCCAAATTTTCCACGTCGTCCAGTCGCGCGGCAGCAGCGGTGATGCACTTCCGTAGCTCGCCACCCACAGGTCATACTGCGCCCAGTCCGCCGATGCGATCACATTCCGATCCCAGAACCAGCGCGCGGTATAGAGGATTGGCTTGCGCCCGCCGCGCTGCGTCATGAGGTCGCATGACTGCCGCGTGATCGCCGTGATCACATCCGGGGTGGCACCGTCGGGCATTTCGACATCCAGCGCCAGCGGCAGATCGGTTTTGCGCCCGCCCATCGTCGTGAAGAATGCATCCATCTGCGCGGCGGCGGTGTGCTTGGGCCGCAGTACATGATACGCCGTCACCAGCAGTCCGGCGCGCTTGGCCCCATCAAAATTGGTCGCAAAACGGGGGTCTACATAATCGCTGCCCACCGTCGCACGAATGGCGGCGTAACGGTATCCGGCGGCGGCGACTTGGTTCCAGTCTATCGTCGTTTGCCAGTAGGACACATCGATTCCGGAAATCGTAGGCATCAATCACTCCTGTGCATGCGCCGATCATTTGCCTGACTTTAACGCAAATCGGCGCATAGGGCTAACCCGCTGCACAGCCGAGAGAGAAAAGACTTAACGCAAAGACGCCAAGGGTGGAAGCCGCAAGGGAAAACTTCTTTCTTTGCGCCTTTGCCTCTTTGCGCCTTTGCGTTGACTCTTTTTTCTTTTCGCACTGACGCTTCTTGTGGAATGCAAAAGGCGCAAAGTCTCGTGAGATCTTTGCGCCTTTGCATCGGGGGGAGAGCCGCTGGTGTTGTCTTGAGGAAATTACGCCTTGGCCGCTTCGACCGATTCCGCGACTGGCAGGGCTTCGACATCCAAGAAAATCTTGATGTCTTTGCCGACCAGCACGCCGCCCGCTTCGAGGGCCACGTTCCACGTCAGGCCGAAGTCTTCACGGTTGATGGAGGTGGTGGCGCTGAAACCGGCGCGCGCCTTGCCATCGAACGGCGAGGTCGTGGTGCCGAGGAATTCGGTATCCAGCACGACCGACTTGGTCACGCCGTGCACGGTCAGGTCACCGGTGATCTTGGCGGTGCTGTCGCTGGTGGGGGCAACCTTCGTGCTCTTGAAGGTGATGGTCGGGAAGGTCGCCACATCGAGGAAGTCGGCACTGCGCAGGTGGTTGTCGCGGTCAGCGACGCCCGTTTCAATGCTGGTCGCGTCGATGGTGGCTTCCACGCTGGAAGCGGCGGGGTTGGCCGGGTCGAAATCAATCGTGCCCGTCACCGGGGCGTTGAACTGACCACGAACGGTCGTCACCATCATGTGCCGAACCGAGAATGCCGCGTAGCTGTGCGCCTGATCGAATGTCCACTTCGCCATGAGTGTGTGTCTCCTCAATTGTGTGCTGTGTCTGATTTTATGTTCGCATCTGGTAAACGGACTGTAGTCCGCTTTCGAAATCACTATAGCATGGTCGCCTGTGGCTGTCTATTAGAGGTGCGTTAGAAACGGACGACCGTCCGTTTCAGGTTTTGTTACGTGAAAACAAAAGGGCTGGCACACGCCAGCCCCGTCTATACAGTCTTTAAGGGATAGAAAGAAATGCAGGGAGAGGAAGGTTACGATTCGCGGATAATGGAGTCGATCATCCAGCAGTTGGCGAACGGGCCGCTGGGCTGAACGGAGAGTAAATAAGTGAAGACGGCGCGCCCATGTTTACCCGACACGCGTACGCGTATCTGCGCGATGTCGGCGACGATCAAAATGGGGCCGAGATCGGCACGCTCAAACGTGATCAGGGGATTGTAAGCCGGACTCGCCATTGAATCGCTGAAGCGATGGAGCGAACCGACGAAGGTGCGGTGAGTAGAGGACGTGAAGGCGTAGGCGACATCCAAGTAGCGGCAGTGTCCACTGCCGGACAGCTTTAAGGCGCTCAGTTGAATTTCAACCACCTGATCGGGGGTTAACAGGCGATTTGGCTCGGCAATGGTGGGGGCGGCGATGGTTAGCATATCCGATCATTTCTGGTGTGTCAGAATCTAACCTGAATTCTAACCGGAAAATTCTCAATCGCTCAGTGATTTTGTGAGAATTAGGGAGAAATTCACAGATGTTACGTGGTTGTCACACTTGGCAGCAGCGCACGACGCCCTCAACAAGGGGGCGTCGTGCGGAAAAATCGAGAGCGGCTCTCAAGACGGTGTCCAAAAGGGGCCTAAATGCCGTCGAGCATGCTCCACAGGTTGTTGTGCATGATAAAGGAAAGGGCTTCGGCGCGGTTATTCACGCCCAGCTTGGTATAGACATTGCCGGTATGCTTCTTGACCGTCGAAAGGCGGATTTGGAGTTCGTCGGCGATGCTCTGGTTGGTGGAACCGTCCAATAGTTCGCGCAGAATTTCCTGTTCGCGGGGGGTCAAACGCTGTACCAGCAGCATCGCGTCAGGGTTGGGTTGGTAGGTCAGGGAACCGTGCATCTCTTCATTTTCATAAACGCCGCCTTGTGCGACGATTTCTATCATTTCGGTGAGACGCATACCATCATAGTGGGTGATGAGGTAGCCACTGGCTCCGGCTTCGCGGGCTGCTGCGATCGTCCGGGGATCGGTTTCCGACGAAAATACACACACTTTCACTGGGAGTCGTGCGCGCTGTGCTGTGTCCAACAGCATACGGATTGCGGATTGCAACTGATGAATGGATTCGGTAACGTTATAGAGAATCACCTGCGGTTGATGCTGACGAATCCGTGCTACGGCCTCATCAACAGTTTGCACCGACGCGACCACCTGAATTCGCCCATGGCTGATTAAGGTCTCGCGAATGGCAAACTGCATAAGCGGCTGTACGTCGACCACCAGCACGGAAATCGTTGAGGAAGGGCGCGATGTTTGTGTCATGGTCACGACTATCCTTTACGCCGACAGGGAAATCGACGGCACATTAATTATAATTGTCTGATAGGAGTTCCGCAAGTTCTGAAGTAGCCGTTTGAAGAATTTTTCTCACATTGAGCACTGAAACAAACATATTACCCAAGTTTTATGGAAAAAACCATAGTGTAATTCGTGAGTTTCGTTACATATTATGACTTATAAAGCTTGCTCCTGATGCGCTTATATCCACATCCTTCGAAAATACGCCCCGCAAGCGCTGATTCAGCGGGCGTTTGTCTGCTTTCTTCACAGGAGTACCCCATTCCATGAGTGCTGCCCCATCCGTCCTCATTCCGCCCTACGGTGGAACCCTGATCGATCTGTTGGTCGCGCCCTCGCAGGTTGAGGAAGTGCGCGCCCACGCGTCTCACCTCCGCTCCATTCAACTGTCGCAGCGCTCGGTCTGTGACCTTGAACTGCTGGCGACCGGCGCGTTTTCGCCGCTCGATCGTTTTATGGGCAAAGCCGACTATCAGCGCGTGCTGGATGAAATGCGGTTGGCGAACGGGGCGCTGTTCTCGATCCCGATCACACTGCCGGTAGACGCGAGTGCTGACCTGCATCTGGGCGATCAAGTGGCCCTGCGCACGCCCAAAAACGATCTACTGGCGGTGATGACGGTCGAAGAAATTTTCCCGTGGAACCTTGAAGAAGAAGCGCTGAAGGTGTACGGGACGCTGGATACGCGGCATCCGATCGTGGCGGAGATGCACCGCTGGGGCAAGCTGTACGTCAGCGGCCCGCTGAAGGTTTTGCAGCTTCCGCGTCACTATGACTTCGCGCCGCTGCGCCTAACACCCGCACAGGTGCGTGAACACTTGGAAGGCACCGGTCACCGGAATATCGTCGCGTTTCAGACGCGCAACCCGCTGCACCGTGTTCACGAAGAACTGACGAAACGGGCGATCCGCGAGATCGATGGCGTGCTGCTGCTGCATCCGTCGGTGGGGATGACGAAACCGGGCGATGTCGATCACTACACGCGCGTGCGCGCCTACAAAGCGCTGACCGAAAACTACTACGATCAAGACCGGGTGGTGCTGTCGCTGCTGCAACTGGCGATGCGCATGGGCGGCCCGCGCGAGGCGGTGTGGCACGCAATCATCCGGCGCAACCACGGGGCGAATCACTTCATCGTCGGGCGCGATCATGCTGGCCCCGGCAAAGATTCGAACGGGAAAGACTTCTACGGCCCGTATGATGCGCAGGAACTCGTCGCCAGCGTGGCGGATGAACTGGGTATCAAAATGGTTCCATTTAAGGAACTCATTTACCTGCCGGATGAAGACCGCTATGAAGAAGAGGGCAAAATCCCCGCCGGAACACGCGTCGCCAAGATCAGCGGCACGCAGGTACGCGAGGATTACCTGAATAAGGGGCGTTTGCTGCCCGACTGGTTTACGCGTCCGCTGGTGGCGGAAGTGCTGGCAGACAGCTATCCGGCACGGCACAAGCAAGGGGTGTGCGTATGGTTCACCGGCTTGAGCGGCGCGGGTAAATCAACCATCGCGGATATTTTGACGACGCTGCTGCTGGAACATGGCCGCCAGCTCACCGTGCTGGATGGTGACGTGGTGCGCACGCACTTGAGCAAAGGCTTGGGCTTCAACCGCGAAGACCGCGATACGAACATCCGCCGCATTGGCTTCGTGGCCGCCGAAATTGTTCGGCATGGCGGCGTAGCACTGTGCGCGGCGATCAGCCCGTACCGTGCGACCCGTGCCGATGTGCGCAACATGGTCGGGGGCGATCAGTTTGTCGAAGTGTTCGTGGATACCCCCTTGGAAGTGTGCGAACAGCGTGACGTGAAGGGGTTGTATGCAAAAGCCCGTCGCGGTGAGCTGAAAGAGTTCACGGGGATCGATGATCCGTATGAAGCGCCGCTGAATCCCGAATTGACGCTGAACACGGTCGAGAACACGCCGGAAGAAAACGCCCACGCGATCCTGAATTACTTGGCGGAGCAGGGGTTTGTGCTGCTGCCCGAAGCAGAGATCAGCACGAACGGACGGCACTAAGCTAAGCGCCGGAAAAACTTCACGCAAAGACGCCAAGAAAGACCCCTTTCCTTGGCGTCTTACACTCTTAAAGTCTTTGCGTTGGATCGTTTTTCTCTCTGCATTGGCCCCAAAAGGGGTAACGCGGAGGGGCATAAATCGCGCTTGCAGAACGGGTCAAGCGCGGGGATAATGTGCAAATTCTCACATCCCGACGAGGTATAGAAACACTTATGGGCAAAGTCGGTCTCTTTTACGGCAGCAGCACAGGGAAAACAGAATTCGTCGCCTTCCAGATGAAGGATCAATTCGACAAGCGTGCTCCCGGTCTGGTGGATGTGCATAACATTGGCGCTACGACCGTCGAACAGTTTACCAGCTACGAATACCTCATCTGCGGGATTCCGACATGGAATACCGGACAGCTTCAGGACGACTGGGCGTTTTTCCTACCCAAATTGAAAGGCGTCAGCCTCGCGGGGAAGAAACTCGCGGTGTTCGGGCTGGGCGATCAGAATGGCTACGGCTTCAACTTCCTCGACGCGGTCGGCACGCTCACTGATGATCTGCTGGCGTGCGGCGCGCAGTTGTGGGGCCTGTGGCGCACCAGCGATGGCTATCAGTTTGAGGAAAGCAAAGCGGTGATCGAAGATCACTTCCTTGGGCTGGGCATTGACGAAGACGGACAAAACGAACGCACCAGCGCCCGCATCGAGAAATGGGTGCAGCAGGTGCTCGGCGAATTTGAGCTGGCGTAAGTCCTCCGCGTGCGAGGAGAGGTGTTGACCTCTCCCCCGCGCTGTGCCCCAAGCAGCAGATAAAACCCCGCTAGTGGTTAGAATCCCCCGACGCCCGGTTGTGGTGAGAGCGCCTCAGGGCTGGGGTTAATGTCGGTTTCCGGAGTCACGTCTAAAGGTGAGAGTCGTGTTAAGCCGCGCAGTTCGGGCGAGAAATGCGCGATCGCCGCGACGACGGCCAGCGTGCCCAACCCGCCGAGTACGACCGCGCCGACCGGCCCGAAGGCCGCCGCCGTGAAGCCGGACTCGAAGCCGCCCAACTCATTCGACGCGCCGATGAACATCGAATTGACCGCGCCTACCCGTCCCCGCATATCATCGGGCGTGAATACCAGCACCAGCGTATGACGCACGACCACGCTGATGTTATCGAGTGCGCCGAGCGTGAACATCATCGCCATCGACAGCCAGAAATTGGTCGAAAAACCGAATACAATCGTAGCCACGCCGAACCCGGCGACCGCCCACAGGAGCGCGCGCCCCGCCTGCGTGAACGGTGGGCGGCGGGCGATGATCACCATGACCAGCGCCCCGACCGACGGGGCGGCACGCAGGAAGCCCAACCCGGTCGCATCGACATGCAGAATATCTTTGGCGAACACCGGCAGGAGATAGGTTGCGCCGCCGAACAGCACCGCGAACATATCGAGCGTGATCGACGACAGGATCAGGCGGTTATCGCGCAGGAAGCGAATACCCCCCTTGAGCGAGTCGACCGGGGTTTCTTCCGGCGGAACGTACGTTTGCGGGCGCATGCGCAGCACCAACAGCACAAAGATCAGCGGAAGATTGAGCAGCAATTTGTGCCAGCCGTACACCGGCCGCGCCGCCCGTCAGCGTAATCAGCACGCCGCCGAGCGGCGGGCCGATAATCGAAGCCGTCTGCCATGTGACGCTGTTCCATGTCGCGGCGTTCTGGTAGGCCTCCTGCGGCACAATCAGGGAAGGATTGCTCCTTCGGCGGGGTTGTGAAACGCCCGCGCCGCGCCGATGAGCATCAGCACAACGAACGACCAGATAATATCGGCACGCGCCGCCGAGAGCAGCGTCAGCACCAGCGCCAGCACGACGAGCGCGATCTGCGAGATCACGGCGATCCAGCGGCGGTCGTATTTATCAACGATGTAACCGGCAGGCAGCCCAAGCAGAAAGACCGGGATCACCTGTACCAGCCCAATCACGCCAAGCAGCAGCGCGTTGCCGGTGCGGTCGTAGATTTCCCATCCAACAGCGGTGACGAGCATCAGCTCGCCAAAAAGAGCGACAAACCGCCCGCCAGTTAGCAGGCGGAAGGCAGGAGAACGCAGCGCGGCCAGCGAATCGTGGCGCGCATCAGAAGGAGCCATAGGTAGGGATAACCTTCAATCTGTGAAGTGATTGCGTTTCCCTGTATTGTAACTGTCCTGTGAAGTACCGTTGCAGCCCATTTGGCGTTTATCGCGATCTGGCCTCGACCGCCGTCAGCGTGATCGACGCAGTGCCGCTTGTGAAATAAAACGCCTGCATCGGCGTGCCGTTGACGAACTGCTGCTGATGCGCCTCACCGCTGATATGGACATGCAGCTCCGCCGAACCGGGGCGTACCGCGCGCAGCGGGATTCCATCGCCTGTGCTGCCGAACAGCACTTGATCGGGATACGCGAATTCGAAAATCAGCGGGGCGGCGGGTGTTTGCAGCAGCTCCGGCGGGGCGTTCATCCCGTAGCGGGCGATAAACTGCCCACCGGGAGTCAGCGTGAAGGTGTACTGCGGCATGCCGAGGTTGATCGCCTCGATGCGCACCCAGACCAGATCGCCCACGCGCACGGTATCCGGTTCGGCGCTGAGGATCACGCCGGGGGTGTTGTTAGCGCGGATCGACGCATTGGTCGCTTCACTATCGGCGGTGGCGTCGGCGGTGGCGTCAGCCGTGGCCTCGATCGTGGGTGTTTTCGTCGGTGCGATCACCGTAGGTAGGGGTGGCGGCGAACAAGCACAGACCGTCAACACTCTGAAAACGACCAGTCCGCTCACGAGAAGAATGGCTCCGAATACGGAGCACCCTAAAACACGTCGCATCGATCCACCCACTTTCTCTAATGCCAGTGCTTAAGACCACGACGATCCACCGGCCCCAAAGGTTCCGCCAAGGCATTTTAAGGACGGTTATAATCATCAGCATATGAGGAATTTTGACCGGATAAAACCATGACCTTGTTAGCGGTTACGCCTAATCCCGCGCTGGATCGCGTTGTCTCTGTACCCCATTTTCGCCCATTAGAAGTCAATCGCGCTGTATCGCATCAGGTATTCGCCGGGGGCAAAGGGCTCAACGTTGCCCGCGCCGTGCGCAACATCGGCGGCGACTCGCTGGCAGCGGGGCTGCTCGGCGGCATGAATGGCCGCCGCCTTGCGGAACTAGCCGAACAGGACGGCCAGCCCGCCGACTGGACCTTCAGCGACCGCATCGAAACGCGCATCTGCAATATTTTCGTGTCGGATCAGGGATCGACGGTCGTCAATGAACCCGGCGATTCGGTCGATCAAGCCGATTGGCACCGGTTGGTCGCCGATATTCAGCGGATCGCCAGCACGTGCGCCGTGGTGTGCATTTCCGGCAGTTTTCCGCCCGGCATCACCTCGGATCATGTGGCGGCGATGCTGCAACTGTTGGTGCTGACGCGGGTGCCGATTTGGTTTGACAGCAGCGGCGAAAACCTGAAAGCCGCGCTCAAGGTCAAGGGTGTTCACCTGAAGATCAATGCCGATGAACTCGGCGCGGCGCTCAAACTGCCAATCCACACGGTGCAGGATGCACGGATCGCCGCCGAAGCCGCCCGCGAACGCACAAACGCCGCCGTCGCCGTGACGATGGGCAAAGACGGCGCGATCCTCGTCTGCGAGAGCGGAGCCTTTGCCGCGCAGCCGCCGCCCGTACAGGCGATCAACGCGGTGGGCAGCGGCGACTCGGCGCTGGCGGGGCTGGCGCTAACGGGGGCCTCAGCGGATGGACTGCGCGCCGCCGTCGCGGCAGGCACCGCCAACACGTTAACCGGATCAGGCGGGGCGCACTTCACCCGCGAACAATACGAAGCACTGTTCGCACGCACGACGATCACGGCCCTGTAGGGGGCGCTGCGTCTACGATAAATGCGCGAATCCGGCTATGCTATAGGGAGTCGTTTTTAGGAGTTACCGATGGCAGTCTCACCCACTGTACGACCCCAAGCGATCACGCTCGAAGTGTTTTACGCCTATGCCGCACGCCCGGAAAATGCCGGAAAAACCTTCGAATTCGTCCACGGAGAGATCATCGAAGTGTCCCCAGGTCGCACGTATCATGCAGAGTTGCCGCTCAGAATCGCCGTTGCTGTGTCGAACTTCTGCACGGCGCAGGGTATTCCGGTTCATTTCAGCGGTAGTGATGGAGCTTACCTGATTGATGGTCATGTAGTCGCGCCTGATTTTGCCTATAAGCGCACACCGATGAGCCGTGACTATCCCGATCCGGTAGCGCCGTTGTTGGCCGTCGAGATTATTTCCCCGACCGATGAGCCGCCTGCGGTTCGAAATAAGCGGCGGCTTTATCAACAGGCGGGAATTTTGTACTGGGAAGTGTACCCAACTGAAAAAAGCATCGATGTTTATGCACCGGGCCAACCGACACGATCCCTTGACCCAAGTGGTATGCTGGACGGCGGCAGTGTACTCCCCGGATTCAGCTTCCCTGTGAAAGACTTATTCGCAGAATAGCGCGTACAGAAAGACATCATGAGCAGCAGAACGTACGTCATCGGGGTAGACATTGGCGGCACCAAAATTGACACGGTGCTGATGGACGATCAAGGAACGGTGCTGGACGATTTGATCGTCCCCACTGGGGCCAGCGATGGCGCGACCGCCGTACTTGACCGGATCGCGGAGAGCGCCAACACGCTGGCGGGACGCGCACCGGGGCCAGTGAGCGCGGTCGGGATCGGCTGCACGGGGTTGGTGAACGTTCGCACGGGAATGGTCGAAACGGCGGTGCATTTGTTCTGGCAAAATGTCCCGCTGCGCGATGGCGTCCATCGCAGACTCAAGTTTAGCGCGCCCGTCGCGGTGCAAAACGACTTGAAAGCCGCCGCGCTTGGCGAAAAGCGCTACGGCGCGGGCATCAACGCCGATACGTTCGTCTATCTCGCCGTTGGGACGGGACTCGGCGCGGCGGCGGTGATCGAAGATCAGGTCGTCGTCGGATCGCGCGGGATGGCGATGGAGTTAGGCCACCTGTCGATCTATCCGCAGGGGCGGCGCTGCCGCTGTGGGAAAATCGGCTGTGTGGAAACGCACCTAAGCGGCACGGGACTGGTCAACGGCGCGACGGAATATCTGCCGCAGTACCCGGACAGTCTGCTGAACAACCCGAACGCGGAAAGCGTCACCACCGCCGCGATCTTGCAGGCCTTCAAGCAGGGCGACGTTTTAGCCACCCGGCTGATCGACGAGATGCGCGACGGTTTGGCGCGCACGATTTCGATCTGCTGCGCGGTTTACAACCCGGACTTGATCATCCTCGGCGGGGGATTCGGGCTGGCGGCATGGGATGTGCTGACCGACAAACTGCACGACCGCTTGATCGGTCTGCATCTACCCGAACTGTTCGATCCGCTGCCCATCACGCAGCCCGTCTGCTCGCGGCAGGCGATTGGCGCGGGGGTGGTTGGCTTGCAGGCGATTCACTTATAAATCCGCTCTTTACTTCAGGCGAAAGGAATTTCCATGTCTCATCTTGAAAATGAAATCCACGAGCAGCCGCACGCCGCCGCCCGCTTGATTGAACACGAAACGGCGAACGTCCTCGAAATGGCCCGCGCGATCCGCCATTTCGCCCCGGAATATGTGTGCATCGCCGCGCGCGGCACCAGTGATAACGCCGCGCGCTATGCGCAGTACCTGATGGGTAACCAAATCGGCTGGACGGTTGCGCTGGCCGCGCCGTCGCTGCACACGCTCTACAAAACGCCGCCGAATATGTCGCGTGCGCTGGTGATCGGTATTTCGCAGAGCGGCCAAAGCGAAGACGTGCGCCAAGTGATCGCCGATGCGCGGGCACAGGGTGCGATGACGGTCAGCATCACCAATGATGCCGGATCGCCGCTGGCAAACTTGAGCAGTTATCACCTGCCCATCCACGCTGAGAAAGAAAATGCCGTCGCCGCGACCAAGACGTACACCACCGAACTGGTCGCGATGGCGATGCTCACCGCCGCGATCCGCGATGGCGCGGGCTATGAAGGATCGCTGGCCGGTCTGCCGGACGCGATGCAAAAAGCGCTTGACCTATCCGCGCCGATCAAGGACTGGGCGGGGGAGTATAAAGACATCGCGCGCTATGCTGTCCTTGGGCGCGGCTACAACTACGCCACCGCGTACGAGATCAGCTTGAAGATCAAAGAACTGTGCTATGTGCCCGGTGAGGAGTACAGCGAAGCTGACTTCCGGCATGGCCCGATCGCCATCATCAAGCCCGGTTTCCCGGTGATCGTCGTCAACCCGACCGGGATTGTCCATGCGACTCTGCGCGATCTGCTGGCGAAACTGAAGGAACGCGGCGCGGAATGCCTGCTCATCACCGATGCGACCGATCTCGGCGATTTCGCCCGTCATGTGATGCCCGTGCCGACCGTCGATGAATGGCTCAGCCCGATTGTCGATGTGATCCCCGGTCAAATTTTGGCGATGCAGTTTGCGATGGCGCGCGGCAACCCGATCGACACGCCAATCGGCATCACCAAAGTGACCAATACGGTTTAAGGCCTTTTACCGTAAGCGTAGGAATGAAAATGAAAGACGGAATGCAAAGGCGCTAAGGATGAAAGCCGCAAGGGAAAACTTTCTTTGTTTGCGTCTTTGCATTGACGCTTTCATTCAGGTTTCTTTTTGCGCTTTACGAGAGAAAGCAGAGAAAAACTAGAGGCGTGGTTAGTCTCTGCGGTTACCCATTTTTACGGCTCAAAAAGGGTTTTCCATGCTCCTCCACAATGCACGAGTCCTTGCCCCGGACGGAATTTACGAATGGATCTGGTGGGACGGCAGCCGGATCAGGGACATCGGGAATGGCACGTTCCCGACGATGAAGCTCAATTTCGATGAGATGTTCGATGCGGGCGGGCGCTGGGTGCTGCCCGGTTTCATCGACATCCACGTTCACGGCTCAAACGGTTTCGACGTGATGGATGCCACTCCGGAAGCCGTCTATGGCATGGCGGATTTCTTCGCCGCGCATGGCGTGACCGGCTGGCTGCCGACCACGCTGACTCACAAGCATGACGCGCTGATGGCGGCGCTGACGAATGTCCGCGACTGCCGCGATCACCAAGGGGAGTATAACCCTCACGGGGCGCGTATTCTCGGTGCGCGGCTGGAAGGGCCTTACCTGAACGTCGAAAAAGCCGGGGCGCAGAATCCACAGTACATTCGCCCGCCCAGCTATGAAGAAGCTGCGAAATTCCTTGATGTCGGCGTGATTCGCATCCTCGATGTCGCACCGGAAGTTGAAGGGGCGGACTGGTTGATCGAGTTGTGCCGCCAGCGCGGAGTCGTCACCTCGGCGGCGCACACCAACGCGACCGCCGCACAACTGCTGCACGCGCACGAACTCGGCTTGCAGCATTCGACACATACGTTCAACGCGCAGCCTGCGCTCAATCACCGTGCGCCGGGGACAACCGGGGCAGTGCTGGCGACGGATACCATGACCGCCGAAGTGATCTGCGACGGCGTGCATGTCGATGCGCTGGTGGTCAAAATCGTCGCGCGCTGCAAAGGCGATCACGCCATCATCATCACCGACGCGGTGCGCCCCGCCGGGTTAGCCGAAGGCGAATACGATTTCGATGAGCGGACGGTGCTGCTTAAAGATGGAGCGATCCGCCTGCCAAGCGGCACGCTGGCGGGGAGTTCGCTCACGTTCGATCGTGGGGTGCGCAATTACTGCGCGTTTCTCGGCGGCGGCGAAGCGGGCTTGCGTGCGGCTTCGCATGCGGCGAGCACCGCCCCTGCCGCTCTGATCGGCTTAGGGGATGTGAAGGGCACGCTCGAAAAGGGCAAATATGCGGATTTCGCCGTCGTAGACGATGATTTTCAGGTGTCGATGACGGTGGTTGAAGGCCGCGTGGTGGGGAAGTAAACCGCAAAAGGGTCAACGCGAAAAGAAAACAGACAAAAAGAGTCAACGCAAAGGCGCAAAGGAAGAATCTTCTCCTTAGCGCCTTTGCGTTAAGTCTTTCGCGTTTCGTTTTACGTTTGATGCGGCTGGCGCTACCCCACGAACAGATCGATCAACTTTTGCCCGCGATCGGACAGTCCATAATAGACGAAATACCCGCGCCGCTGAGTCGTCACCAGCCCCGCGCCGCGCAGTCGCTTCAACTGCTGGCTGAGCGCCCCTGATGTCATGTGCAGTTTGCGCGCCAATTCGCTCGTCGGCGCGGGATCGGCCAGCGCCAGCAGCACGCGCGCACGCCCTGCCCCCAACGCCATCACCAATTCTTTTTCCGGGTTCGGGATCACCGGCGATTCGTACCATAGGCCGCTGCCATGCGCCCCGTAGATCAGCATCGGCTCGTATTCGGGGACGATTTGCCAATAGACCGCTTCCGCGTAGGTGAGCATCGACGGGACAAGGTACAAACCGCGCCCATTGAGCGCCACTTCGGTTTCTTTGTGGTCACACGGGCTTTTGGATTTGTCCAACTGAATTAACAGCGAGTCGTACTTCATCGATGGCGAAACGGCGTTCAGCATGGTATCAGCGCCGTGCAGCGCCAACTGGCGCGCATGCAGCATGATGTCGTCGTCCAGTTTCGGCACCATACGATCCCAATGCGGGGCCAGCACGCGCCGCCAATACACGCGCAGCTCGTCGATCAAGCATTCCAGCGATTCGTAAGGGTAGGCGAGGAAGAAATGGCGCTGTTCATTTTCCCCGTGCAGGTCGATCAGCTTCTCGACATTCGCGCGGATCACCTCGGCGGGCGTTTCGCGGATACGCGTCAATTCCATCTCTAATTCGCAAATGCGGCGATCGGGCGTGGGTGTGACGAAATCTGCCATGTAACTGCGCGGGGGAATCACGGCATCCATGAACGGAAATTCCATCCCGTGCAGCGCCTGCTCCGCCTCGTTCATCCAGCGGCGGAATAGGGCATCACTGCCTTCGGGGCGCTTCATCAGTGCGTAGCTTGTCGTGATCGTCATGGCAGGGCTGTAAGCGAACCGCAGCCCGATCACGTCCTGTGCAGTCAATTGGATGCTTATTGTGGTCATCTCGTCCATCCGCTTTTCAATGCCACTACAGCATACGACATTTTCACCCATTTGTTCTACCCATTTCGAAAACTCGAAATCAGTTGAAGAAGGGTCAAAACGGACATACGATGAGACTGCCGAGCGAGAGTGAAGCGGCAAAAGGAGTCTGTAAAACCATGAACCATTACGAAGCGCTGCTGGTATCCCGGTCACGGATGCGTGAAATGCGCAGCGAACGGGATCACGACAAATTGGTGCAGGCCGCACAAGAAATCGATGCACCGGAGGGGCAGGAACGGAGAGGACTCCGCCTGCCGGGTTGGTTGGCCGTCATGGGACGTTGGACTCGCCAAACGCGACCGGCCTATCGCTTAGAAAAATGGTCGGATTCCCCGTGCGTGACCTGCCCTATCCCTGAATAGCCGTTCAGCGAACCGTTGGTAGAGGCACCCACGCCTCTACCCCCTGCCGGTCAGGGACGATAGCATGCTCTAGACAGATGACCTGACCCTGTGAAATACTGTGAGTCTACCCAGTGATTCAGGACACCCCTCATGATAACGTCTTTGCCCGAAGAGCAGAAGGTTTCACCCATGCTGCCGGTGGTCGCCCTGTTGACTGGGACGCGCACGATCACCGATACCGGCGTTCGTATGATTTACCCGCTGCTGCCGGTTTTTGCGCGTGGGGTCAATGTCGATGTCGGCGCGCTTGTGAGCGTCTTGGCATTGATGCAGTTACTCGGTCTGGTCGCGCCCTTCATGGGAAGGGTATCCGAACGGCGTGGGCGCAAATTCACCATTCTGATGGGTCTGCTGCTGTACTTGGCAGGCATGGTCAGTGTGTTCATCCTGCCTGATTTTACCGGGCTGGCGATTGCGCTGCTGCTCGGCGCGGTTGGACGAACGGCGCTTGGCCCTGCGATGCAGGCGTATATCGGCGATAAAATTCCCTACCAGCGGCGTGGGCTGTATCTGGGCTTGATCGAGCTGGCATGGTCAGGTGCGTTTTTATTCGGCGTCCCGGCGATGACATGGCTGATTGCGAATTACAACTGGCAAGCCCCATTTGTGGCGCTGGCGATCCTCGTCTCATTCAGCGCTGTGATGATTTGGCTGCGGATTGAGCGTGATGCGCCGGTCGTGCATCATGCCGCCTTTCTCCCGGCGGTGCGTGCCGCCGTCAGCAGCCCGATGGCGATTGCCGGGTTGTGCTTGGGTTTTAGCATCAGCGCCGCCAATCAACTGGTCAGCGTCGTCTTCGGCACGTGGATCGAGGCGTCGTTCGGCATTCAACTGGCCGCACTTGCGGTGGCGGCGGCGGTCATCGGGCTGTCTGAACTCAGCGGTGAAGGCATCGTCACCTTTTTTGCTGATAAATTCGGCAAGCGCCGCTTGGTGCTGATCGGCGTCAGTGGCAATATGCTGGCGTGCCTTCTGCTGCCGCTGACCGGAGGGAATTTGAATCTGGCGCTGATCGGGTTGTTTTTCTTCTATCTGACGTTTGAACTGAGTGTGGTCGCCAGTATCCCACTCGCCACCGAACTCAGCCCGAATGCACGCGCGATGTATTTAACGGTGCTGATGACGGCGGTCACGCTGGGGCGTGCGTTGCTGACTCCTGTGGCTCCGGTATTGTTTGCGTCCGGGCTGCTGGCGAACTGCCTCGCTGCTGCTGGATTGAATCTCATCGCTATCGTGGTGGTTTGGCGCTATATCACGGTGAAATAACGGGGAAGGAGGCTTTCGAACCCTCGAAAGCCTCCTTCATTGGGTTGCCTATGTCAAGCTGCGCGGATAGGTCGTCAGCACCTCGACACCCGTTTCGGTGACGAGAATATCATCCTCGATGCGTACCCCACCCAACCCCGGACATGTAAATCCCCGGCTCGATCGTGAAGACCATCCCCGGTTCCAGCAGATCGCCTACCCTTTGCCGGCAATCTGCGGAATTTGCCTGCACCTTCCAACCCTAAGCCGTGCCCCGTGCGGTGCGTGAAGTATTCGCCATAGCCCGCCGCCGTGATCACATCGCGCGCCGCTTTGTCGATCGCGCTCATGGGCACGCCGGGCTTAACGAGGGCTTTCGCGGCGGTGTTGGCCGCCAGCACGGTATCATAGATTTTCTGCATTTCGGCGGTGGGCGTACCGAAGCAGAACGTGCGCGTCAGGTCGGCCATATAGCCTTCGTACTTCGCGCCCCAGTCGATGATTAGGAATTCGCTGAAGCCCAGCGCGCGATCGGTGGTGAAGCCGTGCGGGTTGCTGCTGTTCGCGCCGCTTTGCACCAGCGAGCCGAATGCGTAGCCGTGTGCGCCAAAGTTGGACATGAGCTGTTCTAAGCGCGCGGCGATCTGCGCCTCGGTCATGCCCGGTTGAATTTCATGCACCAGTTGATCAAGCGCGGCTTCGCTAATCTGGATGGCTTTGCGCAGTGCGGCGATCTCGTCGGGGTTTTTGCGCGCCCGTACACCGACCACGGCTTTTTCGATCGTCGCGATTTTCAGCGTCGAATCGATGCTTTGCAGCGCCAACCACTCGCTGACGCGCATGGTCATTCCGTCCACGCCGAGCGTTTTCCCGCGCAGCCCCAAATCGTCAATCATGGAGCGGAAGGCGCCCATATAGCCGTCTTCGTCCTTCCACGCGAACGGGCGAATTTCCAGATCAGGCCGTTCGTTGACCTTGGGCATTTCCAAGAACGGGACGATCAAGCTCAGCCCATCTTTGGTCAAGACGGCCAGCGTGGGGCGTTCGCTCAGGTGAAATTCCAGCCCGAAGAAGTACACGAAATTCGCGCCGGGGACGAGGATCACCGCATCCACGCTGCCTGTATCGAGTCCCGCCGCTTTGCGCAGCGCATTCATCCGCGCATTGTAGTCCATCGTCATGCAGCATCTCCCTTGCTGGTGTATAGTGTGTGTTGATTGCTTCTCAAACATCGATCATAACGTCAATGCAGTAAGGTGTTCAAGCGATCCCAAAGGAGTCCATGATGCGGCTGCTGAAAGACACCCGTATTCGGGTGCTAATCGTGGATGATGAAGTGGGGACGCTCAAGCTGCTCTCGCTGATGTGCCAGCGCATGGGCTGTGACTGCTGGACGGCGCACGATGGCGAGGAATCGCTGGAACTGGCGGAGCAGGTGCAGCCCCACATCATCCTGATGGATACGATGATGCCGCGCATGCACGGCATCGAAGCGACCCGCCGCCTGCGTGACAATCGATCGCTTGACCGCACCGCGATTATCCTGTGCACCGTCAGCACGTCCGCCGACACGCTCATGGAGGCGATGGACGCGGGCGCGAATGATGTGCTGATCAAGCCGTTTCTCCCATCCGACCTGTACGCGAAGATCAACGATTGGAGCTGGACGATTCCGATCGCCGAAGCATGGGAATCGGTGCCGCTGGAGAAGCGTTTCGATCACTTTTTCTCGTATGCCGTGCATGATGAAGATCTTCAAGTGCGCGTGCTGATCGCCGAGGGCTTAATCAGCATCGCCACCACACCCGAACAGCGCGCGCAGCTAAACGGCCTGCTGTCGATGTGGCTGAATGACATCGATCCCGATTTGGTGAGCGCCGCGCAGCGCTTGCGCCGCCAACTGCCGGATTAGCATGTGCGGCAGCGCGCCGGTTAAAGCGCTATTTTTCCTTCTCAATTCGAATCGCTGGCACCGGCTGACCACGCCGTTCGGCTTCATGGCGCAGACGCGGCGTGAGGTGAAACCCGGCGTTCAAAAACGACAGCGCGCCGAACAGCTTACTCAGCACCCCGGAACCGCCGCCGCTCCAATCGACCACACGCCGATCGACATGGAAGATTATGCTGTGCGCGGCGGTCGGCTCGATGTGCCCGACGAACAGCATATTTTCCTGCCCGGTGAACTTTTCCGGATGGCGATGAAACGTCAAGCAGGCCGATCCTGCCGCGATCGATGCCAGTGGCAGACCGTGAGGCAGCTCCAGCGTGAATCCTTCCGGCAGCGGCCGCACCGTGCGCACCGGCAGCGGATACGGATACCCCTCTTCGCCGATCACAGTCAGTGTGGGCCGACCGAGCACCTGCACGGCATAAGCGGCACTCGACCGCCACTCGTGCGGCGCTTCTTTCCACGCGTTCAGCGGCGATCCCTGCGGCGGCGGATCAGACGGCGGTGCGCTGGTTCCGGCGGGCGCTTCCCACCGCTGCGGCGGCTGCTCACTATCGCCGTCCGGCCACCAAAACACCTTCAGCGGCGTCACTTCGATCCAGATGCGCACCCAATACCATCCCTGCCGCTTGACCAAAAACGGCGGAAAGCCGCTCATCATATCCGGTAGCTTGAGGCTCGACTCGCGGATATAGCGATCGGTGTTGGCTTGCAGATCGCGATCGCGCACCGATGCATCACCGATCACCAGCACGGTCGGCGGATCGCTCAAACCGGAGCCGGTGGGGTGGCTGAACAACAGCCCCACCCGGCGATCACGGCGGGCACGCTCGGCTTTGGCGGGGTACACCAGCCCGGTCGAAACATCGACGGTGCCGTTTGCGCCGGGGTAAGGTGTCACCGGCATGGTGATTGGCCCCCCGGCTTTGGTCAGCGATGCGTATTCACAGGTGATGAAGTGCTCGAAAATGGGATGAAGTTCGCTTGGATACGTCATAGCCCCTAAGACTGCTTCTGAGAGTGGGCGCGCTTTGCCGCAATCGCGGTGCGCGCCGCGTCGAGTGCATCTTCATAGTGTACAAATAAAGGCACATCGACGCCGCCAAACTGCGGCAGCTTGCGAGAACTGACGTACAGCTTCGCCATGGCACTGGTACCGACGATGTACCAGCACACTTCCGGCATCTGTTGGCTGAACACCGCTTGCTGTCCTAAACTCACACGCACCGCTTTCAACGCTTCTATAAACGACACTTTGGTCACGCGGAGCGAATCGACGATGATGTGGCAGCCAGTCGCCATGAAGTCGTCTTTCCACAGAGGGGCGACCTGCACATAGGCTTCGGCTAAATCCTCGGCGACCAGTTCGCCTTCAAACACACAGATGAAAATCGGTTCGTCGGGAAGTTGTTCGATCTTGATAAACGGCATAATGGTCGCTTCCTTCAGTGGTGATCGATCGTTCGACTGTGTCAAGAGCGCCCCCTGAACACTTCAGCTTTAGAGTTCACTCACAATCCGCAGTAAGGCCATCCCGCCAACCGGCAGCGGAGTTCCGTGCCAGACCGGATCATTATTCGGTTCCATCAGGTTGATCGGCACCCACACGGGTGAGCCTTCGCAGGCGATCCACAATTGATAATACGGGCCTTCCACCGCCATGATCCACCACGAGGTACCGGAGGGGATCAGAATATCCGTCACCGCCGACTCTTCGGGCCGCGAGAAGGCATAGACGGCGCGCTTCATACGTCCCTGTACCAACCCCTCTGGCAGCGGATACGGGCAGCGATAAATATCCGCCGTTGGAATGGGCGTCACCGATGCCGCCCAATGGACGAATTCGATCGGCCCGGTGCGGCTGACCGGCGTGGGTGGCACAGTGCGCTCAGGGGCGGCGGCAGCGATCAGCACTACCGTGAGGAGTAGTCCAGCACCCGCGAACAGACCGCCGATCCAGAATTTTTTCATGGTTCCTATCCCTTCACCTGCCTTCACTTTTGATCGTAGGGCAGCGCGGAGGATTGTCAACAGCACTGTGGCGCTATCGATTGCTGCTAACGCCGCGTTACACTGAGCGCATGATCCCGATTTTTCTGCTCACGACACGCGGCCTTGAGCCGCTTTGCGCCCACGAGATCGCCGCACTGCCCGGGCTTCGCATTCAAGAAAGCGGCTACCGGCGCATCAGCGCCACCTGCGCCGCCCTCGATCCGCTGCTGGGACTGCGCACTGTCGATGATGCGTTCGTACAAGTGGCGATCTGGGACTCCATTACGCACACCCGCGCCGCCCTCGCGGAGTTCACGGCGTGGAGTGCGGCGCTTGATCTGGAACGCGCCGCCTCAGCGGTGCGCACGGTGCGCCCATTCTCGAAAACCCCGACCTATGCGATTTCCGCCAGTTTCGTGGGCAAACGCAATTACAGCGTCGATGAGATCAAAGCGGCGGTGAGCGCGGGAATCGCCCAACGCCTGCCGCGCTGGCGCTACAGCGATGACGATGGTTCTGCCGAAGCGCACCTGCGCCTGTTTATCGATCACGAGACTGCGTACGTCGGCATGCGGATCACGCGCCGCCCGCTGCACGAGCGTCCGTATAAATCTGCGCACACCCCCGGTTCGCTCAAACCGCAGATCGCGGCGGCGCTGGCGCGCTTCGCCGGGGCACAGCACGGCATGACAATCGGCGATCCGTTCTGCGGGGCGGGGACAATTTTGCTTGAAGCGGCGTTTTATGGCGCGCGGGCAATCGGCGGTGATCGCGATCCGGCGGCGGTTTCGGCGGCGACCGACAACGGCGCTCCATCGGTCAGCCTATGGGATGCGCGCCAGCTTCCACTGGCCCGCGCGTCGCTCGATGCGGTGATCAGCAATATGCCGTGGGGCAAACAGATCGATCTCGATGATCCCGCGCGGTTGTATGCCGATGCATTCGCGGAAATGCGCCGTGCTGTCCGTCCCGGCGGCGTAATGGTGCTGCTCACCCCGTTAGCGGATCTGCTCCCGCCGCCCGCCGAGTCGTTCGAGATCAGTGTGTTCGGGCAAAATCCACGTGTGCTGATGTATCGCCGAGACGGAAAATGAAAGACATTACGCAAAGACGCTATTTGCGTCTTTGCGTTGACTCTTTTCCGGTCGCTTTCGTTTGTTTGGCGGTTTAACTCAGTCTGCCGCCGCTCCCGATTGTGTATGCCGGGAATCATGCGCCAAGGCTAACCCGGTGCGCGCCGCATCGATCGCGGCTTCGAGGGTTGCGAACAGCGGAATTTGCATATGGCCGTACTGCTGCTGTTGGGCCGCCTGTACGAAGAATTTCGCCAGCGCATCATTTCCCACCATCATCAGCCGAAAATCGATGCCAGCAGCCTCGGCTTCCATTTGCCCATCATCCTGTGGCATACGCAAAATATCGAGGATGTCCTTGAAGGTTGATTTGGTCTGCCGAACGTCGATGATGTAGTAGATTAGGCCGCCGATTGCACGCACATGCCCTTCGATATACGGGCTCGACTCGGCAATATCCTGCACAGTTATGTTTTCAATGTAGGTGGAAACGATGATCGATTCGCCGCTAAGGCGTTCGGTTTTGAGGTGCGTCATGAAGTGCGGCTCCTACTGATGGTTTGCTATGACAGAATACGCAAAAGGCCACATAAATGTTGCGTTGAAAGGCACACGGTTAATGAGCGCTGTGGGGGTGATGCTGTTGAAAGGCAAACCGCGCGGCCTTGAGCGCATCATCCAGTTCGGTATAAAGCGGAATTTCGAAGCCGCCAAACTGGGCAAGATGGAAGAAATTCACCATCAATTTGACCATCGCCCCGGTGCCGACGACGTAATAGCGGATGTGGGGCACATATTCCGCGTATTTTTGGGCATATTCGGCGGATGGGCGGAGCGAAGCCAGCGCTTCGGTAAAGTTGGTGGTCGCGCGGCGCGCGTCGATGATGACGTGGAATCCGGTTTGGGCTAGATCGTCCGTCCACAGGGAAGGGGCGGCTTCATAGCTGGCGATGATGTCGGCGGCGGTCACGAGTCCTTCATAGGTCGTGATGAAAATCGGTTCACCGGGGAGACGTTCGACGTTGACAAAGGGCATGATGGGCGATCTCCTTCGTTGTGAAATTTACACACCTTCACAATAGAGGAGAATCGCCCTCTGAACGCATAAGACATCCGCATTTCAGACGACGCGCTAGAGATTCTCTGGTGCGCCGCACTTTCGTGCACGGCTTCGATAGCGTCGTCTAGTTTGACAACCAGAGGGATTTCTCTGCCGCTGGAGTGCAACCGAGTAGGAATGCCTGCGCCATATCGGCGGCGATCATTTCATCTTCAAAAAGGCATGATGGGCGATCTCCATAACAACATCCGAAGATCGCCATCGTATGGATGAAAGTTAGGCGACATGACGCCGCCTCAGCATCAATTTACGGACAGCTTGGTGTCCATTCAAAACCGCCAAATACCGCATCGATGATAGCGTACAGTCCCGGATCATAGTCTCGCAGTTCGCTCCGGGTGTTGATTTGATTGTGAATACCGTTGCTGGGGATGGCTTGTAGGTTTGTGTTGAAGTAATCCTGTACCCCTTCCGCCCAATATTCCTCGACCGTGCTGGCCGCATAGGTGTTTTCCCACAAGCCATCGGCGATCGCGTTCTGGTACGCTTGAGTCAGCGTATCCGTGAAGGAGGGATCAAGGAGCGCAATCCCCATATCTTTGATCGTATGGGCAAATTCGTGCAAGAAAATGCTTTCACCGTGATAGGCATCGGACGCGTAACAGAGCAGGTTTTCTTCAGCGCCGGAACCCACTGGGACTTGTGGGGACGCACCAAATCCACGCGAGCGCGCGTTCCAATCGGTATTCGGGTCGGTACGTAAAAAGGCGTATTCGGGAATCTCGGTAATTCCTTCATGCTCCCCGACGATGGCAATCAGCAGGTGATTCGCCTGAAATGAACCGACCACATCGGGAAGCCCTTGCATCATATTGGCAATGATCAACCATGCCGCTTGCAGTGCTTCAGGAGGAACATTGCTTGTACTGGCGATCGGGATGCCTTGATAATCACACATCTGCTCATAAAACGGATCGAGATGGTCTTCCGGGGTGACCGGGCGCACGTGACATTCACCTGAGTCTTCGATTGGCTGCCAATCCCAAGCAGTTGGATGATAGGCAAACCCATAAGCGACCAGCACAACGTCGATTCCGGCATAGGCCGTTCCGCGTGCGAGTTCTTCGCCGCTTGTTTCGCTGCGCAAAACCCATGTATGCGCGTCATAAGTAGGCTGATCGTAGGTTTGCCCCGGCGGGATGGTATCGTAGTAGACCTCGTTGCAGTCGTAATCAATCCAGTAGGCTTCAACCGGGTAAGGCGAGCGATTCTCGAAGATAATCGCAGTGGCCTGATCATTCCCGGTGTATGGGCACGCATCCGCCCGCACTTGATAAAAGGGGATGCCTAAAACGATCAGACACACAAAAACCCAGAGCACCGAATGTCGAATGCGCATGCAGATGTCCTTTGGTGATAGTGGTTTCTTGGCATAAAAAGTATAAGGAACTTCTGTGAATCGCGCAGCTTCGTTTCAGGTGCGTTCGCTCAACAGTTGACGCGTGATGGTTTGGAGAGCAGGGAATTAGGATCGTTTGTGTTCAAGGTTAGCGAATGGCATGAGTGGGCAACCAACCGCTCACTCATGCGTGAAGATTAGGGATGGGCGGCAGGTTGCTCGCGGTGTGCAGCCGCCAGCGCAATCCGCGCTGTTTCGACAGCCGCTTCTAAGTCGACAAACAGCGGCATGGGTTGGCGCTCCTGCTGCTGTGATTTGTAAGCCTGCACATACAGCTTGGACATCGCAGTGCTGCCAACCATGATCAAGCGGACACGAATGGGGTTGTGCTCCTCATCTGTACGTTCCGTCCGTGGACGGCGCAGAATATCCATGATGTCTTTGAAAGAGGAAGTGGTTTGGCGGACATCGATGATAAGGTACACATCACCACCGATGGCGTGGACGAGCGATTCTATGTTGGCGATGGCTCCCATCACATCGGTGACGGAAACAGCGCCTTCATACGTGGATACGATGATCGATTCACCGGGGAGCCGCTCGGTTTTAACATGGGGCACGATGGACAACTCCTGTTTATCAAGAACTCGCTTGATGATAGCGAGGAGTTGCCCACTGTTGAGGAAAATTCAGAGATTTTTCAGTAAATCAGAAGCCCATAGCGGCCTAACGCACCAATCCCTGACGGCTGTTCGTAACCGCGCCATCATCTGCTTGAGCGGTCAGGCGCGCGTACTTCGCCATCACGCCGTTGATGTAGTGCGGCTTCGGCGGCTGCCACGCGGCGCGGCGGGCGGCGAGCACTTCATCGCTCAGTTCCACCCACAGGTGACGCGCCTCCACATCCACGTTGATCATGTCGCCTTCTTCGATCAAGCCGATTGGCCCACCGACTGCCGCTTCCGGCGCGATGTGTCCGATCATCAAGCCGCGCGTCGCCCCGCTGAAACGCCCATCGGTGATCAGCATGACATCGCCGCCCAACCCCTGCCCGACGATCGCGGCGGTGACTTGCAGCATTTCGCGCATCCCCGGCCCGCCGATTGGCCCTTCGTAGCGGATGACGACCACATCACCCGGCTTGATTTCGTGATTCTGCACCGCGTGGAAGGCGTCCTCTTCGGTGTTGAAGATGCGCGCCGGGCCGCGGAAAATCTTCGGCTCGATGCCCTTCAGCTTAACGACGCCGCCGTTCGGGGCGAGGTTGCCCTTGAGGATATGCAGCCCGCCGTTGGCGCTGATCGGGTTCGAGAGCGGATAGATCACGTCTTGGCCGGGGGTTTCCTTGGCCGATGCCGCTTCTTGCGCCAGTGTCAGCCCGCTCACGGTGAGGGCGTCGCCGTGCAGGTAGCCGCCTTCCAGCAGCCGTTGGGCCAGCAGGCGATTGCCGCCCGCGTTGTGCATATCGGTCGCGACGTATTTCCCGGTCGGCTTCAGGTCGGCGATCAATGGGGTGCGGCGGCTGATCGCTTCAATGTCGTCGATGGTGAAGTCAATGCCGGCTTCACGGGCGAACGCCAGCGTGTGCAGCACGACATTGGTGCTGCCACCGCTCGCCGCCGCCGCTGCGATCGCGTTTTCGAGCGACTGCCGCGTGACGATCTTGCTCGGTCGCAAATCCTGCTTGATGATGTTCAGGATCAGCTCACCGGCTTGGGCGCTCACATCGTCTTTGGCTTCGCTCATCGCCGGAATGTCCGCCGATCCCATGGGGCTGATGCCCATGATCTCACCGACCATCGCCATCGTGTTGGCGGTGAACTGTCCGCCGCACGCGCCGGGGCCGGGACATGCGCAGTCCTCGACTTCCTTCAGTTCTTCCGCCGAGATACGACCGGCGGCATACGCGCCCATCGCTTCAAACACTTCCATCACGGTGATGTTTTTCCCGCGGAAGTCCCCCGGCTCGATCGATCCGCCGTAGAGCATCAGCGAAGGTACGTCCATGCGGATCAGCGCCATGATCGTCCCCGGCATGGTTTTATCGCAGGCCGCCAGTGTGATGATCCCGTCGAAGAAGTTGCCACGCGCCACCAATTCGATGCTGTCGGCGATCACTTCGCGGCTGATCAGCGAGGCTTTCATGCCTTCCGTCCCCATCGTGATGCCATCGCTGATGGTGACGGTGTTGAATTCGAGTGGTGTCCCTCCCGCGCGGCGCACGCCCGCCTTCACTTTTTCGCTCAGGCGGCGCAGGTGATAGTTGCACGGGCCGATTTCCGTCCATGTATTGGCGATGCCGATCAGCGGCTTGGCAAGATCATCATCGGTCAAGCCGATGGCTTTGAGCATGGAACGTGCCGCCGAGCGATCCACGCCCTCCACGAGAGTACGGCTGCGCGCATTGAGCGCGACCAGTGCGTCGCGAATTTCAGGAGAGTCAGACATGACGAAACCTTCTAGGTCGAACTGAACAATAGGATGGAAAGTTACAGCGCGGATTGTAGCTCAGTAAGGTTTTTGTGCCAGCGATCCAATTCTCATGGGCGGGCGCGCGGGAAAAAGGATGAAAAACTCATCCCAAAGACGCAAAGGATAGCATTCTCTGTCTTTGCGCCTTTGCTTTATGGCATCTTTGCGTTGACTCTTTTTATCTGTTTTCTTTTCGCGTTGAATCAGTCGTCCTTACACCGGCAAAAACTTGCGCAGCTCATGCATGATCTTCGCCAGCAGGACGGCGCGCGGCGGCGAGTGCGACAACTGCGCACCGACCACCCAACCGCGATCGACCGTGATCGCCTGTGGGGAGACGAAACGCATCAGCCCTTCGATTCCGTTGCGCCGACCTAACCCGCTGGCACGACCGGGAGCACCGCCCATCGGCGCGCCGGGGGTGCCGAACGTCAGCATTGGATGGTTGACCGCCACATCGCCCGCGACGATTCGCTTGGCGACGGCTTCGGCTTTGACAGGGCTGCTGCTGAACACCGCCGCCGAAAGGCCGTATTCGCTGTCGTTTGCCAGCCGCACCGCCTCATCAACATCGCGGACTTTCATCACCGGGACGAGCGGGCCGAAGGTTTCTTCGGTCATCACGCGCATGGTGTGATCGACATTCGTCAAAATCGTCGGCTCGAAGAACAACGGGCCGAGATCCGGGCGGCGCTTGCCGCCATAGACGACCTGTGCCCCTTTGGCGACCGCATCGGCGATGTGATCTTCAGCGCGCAGCAGTTCGCGCTCATTGGTGAGGCTGCCAAAATGCACGCCAAGCCCATCACCGCCGCCGTACTTCATACCCTTCACGGTGTCGAGCAGTTTGGCCATGAACGGCTCGTAGATCGACTGATCGACGTACACGCGCTCGGTGCTGACGCACACCTGCCCGGTATTTTCGAGCGCCCCCGCCAGCACACCCTTTGCCGCGTCGTCAAGGTTGGCGTCCGGCAGCACGATCGCTGGGTCTTTGCCGCCGAGTTCAAGGCTGCACGGGATCAACCGCTCGGCGCAGCGCACCGCGATCTTACGCCCGGTCGCAGTGCTGCCGGTGAACGACACATAATCGACCAGATCGACCAGTGCTGCCCCCGTGCTGCCCGCCCCGGTGACGATCTGCACCACGTCGCGCGGGATGCCCATTTTGTGCATCAGTTCAACGGCGCGTATGGCCGTGAACGGCGTGATCTCGCTCGGCTTGATCACGGCGGTGTTCCCGGCGATCAGCGCGGCGATGATGTCCCCGATCCCGTTGAGCAGCGGGTAATTCCACGGCGTGATGAATCCAACCACGCCGTACGGCTTGTAGATCACTTTGGCATAGTGTTCGAGCGGAAACGCCGGTTTACGCCCATTCGGACGCAGCAGGCGCGGTGCTTTCCGCGCGTAAAAGGTGGCGATGATGTCCACGACCGCGACTTCGACGAACGCCGCGCCTTCCGTCTTGCCCATCTCGCGGCGGATCAGATCGATGAATGCCTTCTGATCTTCCCACAGGGCTTGATTCCACTGCTGGATCAAGCGGGCACGCGCTTTGACGCCCAAGGCCGCCCATGCGGGCTGTGCCGCCCGTGCCCGCTCGACGGCTGCGCGCACCTCGTCAGCTTTCATCACCGGGATGCTGCCGATCGTTTCGCCGGTAATGGGATTGGTGACGGGGATCATGTCCGGGGTGGGCTGGCCGGGCGGCGGAGTTTTCACGGAAGGGGGATCATAAACTGCCATCGTCAAATCTCGCTCACTATTTGAACCACATGCACGGGGATTGTAGCGCAAAGAGCCGTGTTTGCTCTAGTCTGCCGTGAGCGGGCATGGGGAAACATGCGCTTACAGTCGTAGAGGTTTGGATCTTCAAACCTCTACGAACCTCCTGAGCGGCCACACTTTTACATCTGCATGCCCGCCATCGCGTGACACGAATCGGCGCAGCGGCGGCACACCTGCGCACATTCCAGCATCATGACATCTCCATCGGCGAGCTGTTCGCAGTTTTCCGCGCAGCGGATACACGCCTGCGCACACACGCCGCAGATCATCGCATGCTGTACCGATCCGCGCAGCATAAAATCGACGCTGGTATGGCAAATCTGAGCACAGTCGATGAGGGTGACGATGTGATAGGCCTGCGCATGTCTGCCGCCCATCTGCAAGCAGTGATTCACCAGTGCCGTACAAATGCTGTGACAGTCGTCACAGTTTTCCAAACAGGCGGCCATTTCCGCGCTCACGTTCGGCAGCAGATCGATCGGAGTCAACACAGGGGTTATCCTTTCTCTCTGTCAATCCTCTCACTCTACGCGATTGCGTTATGCCGCCCTTCCCCCGCATCGCCTATCTTCAGCGGGTCGAAATGCGCATTACGCCATTACATCCAGCGGATTGCCGTGCAAGCCATCGACGATCACCGACAGCGGGCGATCGTGCGCGGGTACCCCGGAACGGGGATACCATTCACGCCCCACGCTGACGACGATGAGTAACCCGTGTTCATCGCCAATGGCGGTGAAGTTCTCCGACGAGTTCCCCAGATAAAACGACTCGTCCACCCGCTCTGACCAACGCGCCGCATCGGCCAGCACTTCCGGCGATGGGATACCGATCTCGCTGATGTTGAGCAGACTGGCCGCGCCGAAGGGTGCATCGGAGGCGGTCGGCAGCCCGTGCCGCGCGATCAATTCGCCCACATTGCCCAGCGGATCGTAAAAATAGATCGAGTGGGCATTCCAAGCGGGGAAGTGCAGCACGGGCGATCCATCGTCGCCGGGGATCAGCGGCACGAATTGGGTCATCCAGCCGCGCGCCGCTTCCAGTTGATTTTCGGGGATATTGAAGGCGAAGTGATAGCGCGGGCTTGCAGCGCCGCTCACGAATACCAACCGCGAGTCACCCACTCGAAAGGCAATCTCGCCCGCCTGCGCATGATCGACCGGCAGACCGAGGGTATCACCGTAAAACTGGCTCACCGCCTTCAAAGCGGATTCATCCGCCGCGCCCAGCACGATTTCCCGTATGTGCATGATCTCCCCCCATGTGAAAACCCAATCGCTAGAACAACATCCCCTTGCGCGCCCGCAGCGCGGCGATCACTTCGCGATCGGCTTTGCCGAACGAATAACGATCGAGTTCTTCCGGTTTCACCCATGCCCACGCCGCTACGCCCAGCGTTTGCGGTTCACCGCTCACATAGCGGCAGGTGTAAGCGTGCAGTGTGATCTTGAAATGGGTGAAGGCATGGTTCACGGTCGTATACAGCTCCCCGACTTCCACTTCGATCGCCAGTTCTTCGCGCAGTTCGCGCGCCAAACAGGCTTCCATCGTCTCTCCCGGTTCGCGTTTGCCGCCGGGAAACTCCCACAGCCCGCCGAGCAGCCCATCGAGCGGGCGCTGCGCGATCAGCAGCCGCCCCTGATCATCCCAAATCATCCCCGCCGCGACATCGTAATGCGGCGTGGCCGCCTTCGCCTTTTTCACCGGGCGCTTATCCTGCGTACCATGCGCGTAAGCGTCACAGTGAGCGCGGATGGGACAGTCACCGCACAGCGGATTACGCGGCTTGCAGATTACCCGCCCCAGTTCCATCAGCGCTTGGTTGTAATCGCCTAGACGCGCATCCGGCAAAAATGTTTCCACCAGTTCCCACAATTTCGCCTGTGTTTTGGGCTGCGTCACCTCGTCGGGCAGATCGATCAGGCGGGCAAATACGCGGATCACGTTGCCATCCAGTACAGGCGCGCGCACCTCAAACGCGATCGACGCGATCGCGCCCGCTGTGTACCGCCCGATCCCCGGCAGGGTGAGCAGTCCTTCGACCGTATCGGGGAACACACCGCCGTATTGATCGGCGACCTGCTGGGCGGCGCGGTGCAGATTGCGGGCGCGGCTGTAATACCCCAACCCTTCCCACAATTTCAGCACATCATCGAGCGGTGCGGCGGCGAGATCGCGCACTGTGGGGTAGGCGGCTAGGAATTTCTCGAAATACGGTTTGACGGTTTCGACCTGCGTTTGCTGAAGCATGATTTCGCTTAGCCACACGCGGTAAGGATCATGGTTGGCGCGCCACGGCAGGGGGGCATGGTGGACGTCATACCACGCGAGTAAGTCGGGCGCGAAGGGCTTGGATTTTACAGTCATTTGCAAACTTTATCGAACATTTTAACACCTTAGGCGTATGCAGCGGTGGCGCATATTTCGGAATTGATTATAGTATTAAAGCATGCATTGATGTCATCACTGCAATTTCATGCAAGAATTCAACGTTGAGAGGTCAGGAGTCTACAGAATGAATGCACGTAAAGCCATCATGCTCCTTGTTCTAGGGGCAATGCTCCTCGTGGCGGCGGGGATCATTCAGGCAGCCAGCGGCGGCAGCTTTGTTTTCGACTATGTCGGTGATGCTGGCGATAATGCCGACGGTCCGCAGTATGACATTACCCTTTCCGGTGCCGTCGATGACGGTGCCAACTCAATGTGCATTGCCGGCAACGATGTCGTCATCATGGTTATTTTTGATCCGGACGCCAATGTGCTGGATGTGGATCCGATGTGCATCCTCACAGCTTCAGGAACCGGATCGGACGACGGCGATATGGGCGTCAATACTGCACCGGCAGCCCGTCCGGCGACGTATACGCTGTTCGATGTCGATGGCGCCGAGGCGACCGCGTTAGCGGGTTTGACCGAAGGCAGCCCGGCCTACATCAGCTATTTGCTGGCCAACGGCGTGCCTCTGGACGAGAAATTCGAGGACGTAAGCGCTAATCTCACCGGCTTGCCCACCAAGACACCCTATTCTCTCTTAGGCGGCGGCGTTGTCAACGGCACCTGTACTCTGTCGATCCCGTCGGGGTCGGTCGTTGGTGAAGCCCCAGCAGGCGCGCAGATCTTCTCCGCTCCCGGCGCAGCGACCAACCTGACGCTGAACCCCGGCACCTATTGGGTCGTCGGCGTAGACGAAAGCGGCGGGTTCTACAAGATTGTACTGGCGTGCCAGTTCCTGTGGGTGCCGGTGGATACGATGGGCCCGAGCTATCAGGCTCCGCAGAACGGCGCCCCGCTGCCCACCCGCGTCGTCAGCTAATCCACGTTCACTGCAACAAGACGGGCGCACGTTTGTTTCCAAACAAACGTGCGCCTGTTGATTCTTCACCGCTTTTATACACATTTTTTTGAGGATCGATCTTCTTTACTTCCTTCATAAATGACAATTTGGATTATACTGAAAAAGGATAGGCAAAGCGGTGTCAAACGAAGCGTAGGTAGAGTGTTAGGTTCAACAAGGAGAAGTCCAGTATGAGCCAGAACGCTATCCGTATCGCGATGTACATCATCGCCATTGTCATCGGGGTGATCGCTGTGGTGGTGGGGGCAACTTCAACCGATGTCAACACACGGCACGCCTTCATCGCGTTGGGGGCATCGATTGCTCTGAACGGAGTTTACGCGTGGATTCGTGGGCTTGGCCCGCTGGATCCTGAACAGCGTCCCGGTTGGCGGTTTGACTTCTGGCCGGACGGTGTCGTCATCCTCGCTATTGGCGCGGTCTGCTTCCTGATCACGTATCTGCTGATCCCCTAACGCGCCGATCCAGATTGTCTACACTGCGGCTCCTTCCCCACCGGGGAAGGAGTTTTTATTTACGGCAGTCCTGCTTCCAAGATGCGCCGCCAATTGCCATACATCACCGCTGCAATGTCTTCCGGCTTATAGCCGCGCTTTTCCAGCAGGAGCGGAATCCGCTGCAAATCGGCGATCGTATCCAGATCGACCGGTGATTGATCGCGTCCAAATCCCCCATCCAAATCGCTGCCGATGGCGGCGTGCTGCGCATCCCCGGCGATCTGGCAGACATGATCGATATGCTGCACGACCGTTTCCAGCGTGATCGCGGCATTGCTGGTATTTTCGGCGTGCCAATCCGGTTTCAGCATCCACACATCGAAGGCCGCGCCGATCACACCGTTTCGTTCGATCACGGCGCGAATTTGCGCATCGCTGAACTGGCGCTGATGCGGCACCAACGCGCGGCAGTTTTGATGGCTGGCGATCACACGCCCGCCGAAGCGTTCCATCGCTTCCCAGAAGGCCTCATCAGAGGTATGGGTCAGGTCAAGGATGATGCCGAGCTTCTCCATTTCGATCAGCAGCGCGCGCCCTAAATCGGTCAGCCCGCCTTCGGTTGAGGTGCCGCCCGCATAACGCCCCGTGCCGTAATGCGATAATCCGATCAGCCGCAGCCCGTCCGCATGCCATTGATCCACCTGCGCGGGATGCAGAATCGGATCGGCTCCTTCCATGCTGATTACGAAGCCGAGCGGCGGTGGGGGCACCGTCATTCCGTCTAGGCTGTTGACTTCCCACGCTTCCCATTGGGCAACGTGCGCGCTCAGGTCGGCGGCGGTGCGCAGAATGCGCGCCTGCCCTGCCTGTTCAAGCGCGCGATAGTAGGCTAACTGCCCGTACGCGCTGGCGAAAGCCTGCTCCGGCGATCCGTAGTCGAGGTTAGGGATCAGCTTGCCTGTCGAGCGCGCCAGCAGGGTTACAATGCTCACCGCAATGCGCGCCCGCCGCATTTCCGGCAGCGCGACGGTATTCTGCGCGCGGCCTTTGCCGGTCGTGCGTACTTCCTGCGTGCGCAGGGTATACGCGCTGTTCATCAGGTTGCGGTTCCATTGCAGGGCATTCCATGCCAAATCAAGGTGCGCATCGATGATCAACATCGCCGGGTCTCCTCAGTCACGGATAAAAAAGCGGTCTTTTTTGCGCTTTATAAGCGAAGGCCGTCGCGCTACTTCTTCCCGCTCAGATAGTAATTCAGCACGCGGCGGCGGTAGGGATAGATCAGCTTATGCACCCGTGCCAGCAGATCGAGGTCATCGGTGTAAAAGAACACCTGCTGGTCGGTGAACATAAAGGGCGGATTGCCGCGCTGGCTGCCGCTGATGAGCAGGGTGTTCACATCCGCGCCGCGTGCGATCCCCGCTTCGTAGATCGTGTTCAGGTTGTCGTCGCTGACATCGGCGATGATGAGCTGCGCCTGTTTGATCAGGTTGGTGATCCGCTGCTGCACGGACACACTGCCCGCCCGCTCGATCTCGTCGCCCATGTAGCAGGGCATCGCCGTCACGCGCTCGATCAGCCCGCGCACGACCTGATTACGCTTCTTGTGCCCGTCCTCAAAGTCGGTCGCGAAGAAGGAATATTGTTTGTGTGTCGGTTCGAGCCACTCGTCGCGGAGTTTTTCGGCGCATGTGCGCGCCTGCGTTTGAAGGGCATCCGGAGCGCTGGCAGGCGAGATCGTTTCGACGCGCACTGCGCCGCCTTTCAGATCATCCGACAGCAAAATCTCATCCGATTCGCACAGGACGACATAGGGGAGTTTCTTTTCTGCCGCCCAACGGATCTCATCGATCATGTAGGGCGAGGTTTTGCTCGGTTCTTCCAGTCGATGCGGCAGGATGGCGACGAAGGCCCCGCAGCTTTCCATGATGCTTGTGATGCGCCGCTTGCTTTCGACATTCTGATCGCGCGAATCGCCAATCAGCCGGAAATCGAGATCCGCGAACGACTGCGAGACGGCATCGGCGAACGGACTCTCACTATCGCGCCATGTGCGGCTCACATAAATATCGCGCACCCGCCCAAACTTCAGCTTGGCTTCTAACGATGGGCTGTAATTACTCAACGCCCGCAGCAGTCGATCGCCCGCTTCAAGGTCGAACGCGCCGTTCGGCATGCGCAAATTGTTCAGGTTCGCCATGAAACCGGGCGGTTGGCTGTCATCGACGATCACCGGGATGATTTTGAAATCGGGGTATTTGGCTTGGTGCACCATCGCGAATTGGTATTCGTTCTGCACCCAGTTCGACGCCAGCGCGGCTTTCGAGAGGATCAACAAGAGCGCGCGGCACTGTTCGATCGCGTCCGGCAGCACCGAACCGAAGGCACTGCCCCCGGCGATCGCATCGGCATCGTACCACACCCGCAGACCGGCATTGGTCAGCCACGCGTACAACTTTTCGACGATCGTCGGCTTATCTACGCTGGAATGGCTGAGGAACAGGTGAAAATCACGCTGGTGTACCGCGGTCATGGTCGTTCCCTCGTACTGGGCGACTGATTCAACGAACATTCCACAGTATAGGAAGATCAGGGAAGCGGCGCGAATCTTTTATACACTCACGGCGATGTTGCCGCGTTTGTGCCCGCTTTCCGCATAGCGATGAGCATCCTGCATCTGATCGAGGGTGAAGGTTTTATCGATCACGGCAGTCAGCGTTCCTGCTTCGATGAGGCCCTTCACATGCACGAGATCGTCATTGCGCAGCATTCCCGCCCAGAAGATCATCTTGTGCTGGGTGGTCACGGCGGAAGCGATCCACTGCGCGACATCGCGCACACGCAAATTCGCAATCAAGTAGACGCCGTTGGGGGTTAGCGCGCGGCGGCACTGCCAGTACGAACGTTTGGCGGCTACATCGATGATAATGTCATACAGCGTACCATCGGCTGTAAAATCGTGCTGCGTGAAGTCGATCGCGTGATCCGCACCCAACGCGGTGATCAGGTCAAGCTTCTCGCCGCTGTCGATACCGGTCACCACCGCGCCCATCGTTTTGGCGAACTGCAACGCAAACGTACCGATCGAGCCGCCCGCACCGAGGATAGCGACCTTGTGCCCCGCTTTCACGTTCGCTTTGCGCAAAAAATCGAATGCAGTCAGGGCACTGGTGGGGACAACTGCTGCCTGTTCATACGTCATCGTGTGGGGCTTGAGCGCCAGCACGTGATCGGAGGATGTCTCTGGCACACATTTGTATTCCGCGTATGCACCCATACTGACGCCGGTCGTCCCGAAGACTTGATCGCCGACCTTGAAGCGTGTCACCTCGCTGCCGATCGCCTCAACTTCTCCGCTGATGTCCTGCCCCAAAATTGGCTGGCGTGGTTTGGTGATGCCGGTCACCAAGCGCATGAGCAGCCAGATCATCGTTGGCATTTGGAAGCGGCGCAGTTCACAATCGCCTGCCGTCACACTGGTGGCACGGATGCGGATCAGCACTTCCTTCGGCTTGGGAGTCGGCTTGGGAACCTCAGCGATTTGAAGGACGTCAGGCGATCCGTAAGCGGTCGCGATCACAGCTTTCATGATGGGCATTCTCTCGATCGGTGCTGGAGACAGATAGCGGAGGAAAAAGGCGCAGCCATGGCGACTGCGCCCCACATCACAGGATAAACTTAGTATCCTTGCAGTTCGTCGAGCAAAATATCGCCGCGCCGTAGGGCTTGCAGCGCCGCCTGATCGCGGTTTTTCGCACCGAGCTTGCTCATCGCCTGTGCCAGCGTTTCCATCAGCGCCATCATGGTGATGCTCATGCGCTGCGCGATTTGATCGTTGTCCAAGCCAAGTGCTACGCTCAAAATCACCGCGCGTTCGGTGTCGGTCAGCTTTTTGTCGCCGCGCCCGCCGATCATGCCTGTGACGACTTTTTCCGCGACGCCTTTGCCGAGCACGATATTTCCCGCCACCACCTTGCCGATGCTGTCGAGCAGGTCGGCTTCATCCGCGCTTTTGAGGATGTAGCCGTGTGCCCCGGCACGGAGCGCCTGCATGATGTACCAGTCTTCATCGCGGCCCGTCAGCACCAGTACTTTGGTGTTCGGCGCTTTCTCGCGAATATCCGGCAGGACATCTAAACCGCCTTTTCCCGGCATGTTCAGGTCAAGGATGAGCACATCCGGGTTGGTTTCCAACACCTTCGCAACGGCGGCTTCACCATCGCTCGCTTCACCGATCACCAGCACGTCGTCACGCTCGGCCAGCATGCTCATGAGCGCACGGCGCAGAATAGTGTGATCGTCCGCCAGCACGACGCGCACCGTTTGTGTGGCAATCCGCTGATCAAGGACAGCGGGGCGCATCGGTTGGGTCGGATTGCGTGAGCCCATCTGTTCGCCGGTCGTGAGCTTGCTGCCTGCCAGCGCGGCGGCAAGGGCTTCCATCGACTGGAAACGCCGTGCCGGATTTTTCTCCAGCGACTTCAAGATTACCGCTTCAAACTGTGGGGAAATCGCATTGTTGTGCAAACGCGGCGGCGGCGGCGGCTGTTTCACATGTTGCAGCAGCAGCGCTGGAATGTCGTCGGTGGAGAACGGAAGCTGACCGGTCGCCATTTCATAGATCACAACGCCCAGCGAGTAAATATCGGTGCGGTGATCGAGCGCCATGCCCTGTGCCTGTTCAGGCGACAGATACGCGGGCGTGCCGATGATCATCCCGTCGGCAGTGACGCGCTTGGCTTCACGGGGCAGGGCTAAGCCCAAGTCCATGATCTTCACCTGACCGGTAGGAGTGACCATGATATTGGCCGGTTTCACATCGCGGTGGATGATTTGACGATCATGCGCGTACTGAAGCGCCAGCGCGATCTGACGACCCAGATCGACCACTTTTTCAGGCGGCGAAGGAATGTACTTGGACAGCGAGTCGCCCTGTACATATTCCACGACAAGGAACTGGGCCCCGTCGTCCTCGTCGCTGTCATAGATCGCCATGATGTTGGGATGATTCAACTGTGCGACCGCCAAGGCTTCCTGAAAGAACCGCTTGCGCGTCGTTTCTTTGACGTGCGGGAGCAGCACCTTCAGCGCGACAATACGACCTAGTTTCCGGTCTAATGCCTTGTAAACAGCGGCTGTTGAGCCTTCGCCCAGCAGGTCTTGAATTTCGTAGCGGTGTTTTAGGATGCGTCCAATCATGGCTTGGGGGTTTTCGTCAGATCGGGTAGATGCGATTAGCATAACACACACAAATATTTGCCGCACGTAAAGAGCTATAAAAAATGACCGGCGGGAAATACGTCATCTGCGCAGAGTGTCATGTGGTATCATTCGGGGCGCGTTCAAGTGAAACATCCGCAAAAGGTTTTCGGTTGACTTCCACCTCCTCATCCGTTTCAAAACTGATCGCTGCTTTCGTCTGCTGCGGCTCTCGATGCCAAGGAGGGCTTTGATGCGCGTGCTCATGATCAGTAAAGCGTGCATCGTCGGCATTTACCAGCGCAAGCTGGAGGCGATCGCGCGGCGTGGAGTCGATCTGCTGGTGCTGGTGCCGCCCTCATGGAAGGACGAACGCGGCGAAATTCCGCTGGAACGCGCCTACACACAGGGTTATCGCCTCGAAGTCACGCCAATCGTGATGAATGGGAACTTTCACCTGCATTTTTATCGCGGGGTGGGGCGATGGATGCGCGATTTTCAGCCCGACATCGTCCATATTGACGAAGAACCGTACAACCTTTCGTGCTGGCAGGGATTGGCGCAGGCGCGCCGCGTGGGTGCGAAAAGTCTGTTCTTTAGCTGGCAAAATATCGATCGCCGCTACCCGCCGCCGTTCTCATGGGGTGAATCGTGGGTGCTGCGCCATGCTGATCACGCGATCGCCGGGACGGAGAGCGCCGCGCAGGTGTGGCGCGATAAAGGCTATCGCGGCGGGATCAGCGTGATCGCGCAGTTCGGTGTCGATGAGACTCTGTTCCAACCGGTCGCGGTGCCCGCCGAGCGCCCCTTCACGATCGGCGCGGTGGCGCGTTTGGTGCCCGAAAAAGGACTCGACGTGCTGCTGCGCGCCGCCGCTCAGTTACAGGGCGATTGGCGCGTGCGTTTGGTGGGGGGCGGGCCGGAGCGCGAATCGCTGGAACAGGTGGCGCACGCGCTCGGCATCGCGGATCGGGTTGAATTCGTGGGGCAGGTCGCCAGCGCGCACATGCCCGCCTTGTATCCCACTTTCGATGTGCTGGTCGTCCCTTCGCTAACGCGCCCGAATTGGAAAGAGCAGTTTGGCCCACGCGCGACCGTCGAGGCGATGGCGTGTGCCGTCCCCGTGATTGGCTCTGACAGCGGCGCGATCCCCGATGTGATCGGCGAGGCGGGGATGATTGTCCCCGAAGGCGAGCCGGCGGCGTTGGCCGGGGCGCTCGCCCGCCTGCAAGCCGATCGCGCGCTGCGGGTATCGCTCGGCCAGCAGGGACGCGATCGCGCGCTGTCCCACTACACGCACGATCAAATCGCCGCCGCGACGGTCGAAACGTACCAGCGGATCATGGCAGGCGGTTGAAACGCCTCGTTTCCTAGACGGTTGACCAGTAGAGCTGCTGCCCGGTTTGCTGGTACACTCCCTGTCTTCACTCCCCACATCCCAACCGCATATCGCAGTCCCGCACCCCTCTTGGAGGATACGTCTATGTCCATTAGCGATATTGCCACAATGATCATGGCGCTCGCGACGACCGGCAGTGTGCTTTATATCGCCCGTCAAGTGCGCGTCACGCGCCAACAAGCCAAAGGCCAGTTTCTGCTGGCGCTCGATGAACGTCTGGAGAACTTCCGGGGCACGACCATTCAATTGATGAATAACCCGGACTATGTTCCGGATCAGTGGGTTGAAGTGTGGCGGTTGATGAGCGTCTTTGAGCGCATCAACATCATGGTCGAAGATCAGATTCTTGATATTCCGCTTGTAGATCGGTTGTACGGGTATTTGCTCATCATGATAGTGGGCAACGACGCGGTGTATCAGCGGGTGAAAACCTCCGGCTCCGAGTGGCAGGACTTCATTGATCTGTGTTATGCAATCGCGGATGAGCGGCGTAAACACGCGTGCAGCGACATCGAAAAAGCCTTCATTGAACGGGTCAACACACTCGATAAAGGGCTGCACCCCACCGCAAATCCGTTTATTCCGTGAACGCCGCTTCGATCCGCTATAATGAAAACAAATGAGCCCTGTGAGGTGTGCTGATGGTGGCAATGCCAAGCCTCAAATTGACGGTCGAGGAATTCGATCGCTGGATTCTGCTGCATGAAAACGTCAACCGCGATTGGGAATACATCGCCGGAGAGGTGGTTGAAGTGGTCTCAAACGGGCGTTCCTCCGATATTGCATCGAGGATTCTGATTCGCTTAGGGGCCTATGTCCTCGATCATGATCTTGGGTTTATGACCACTACCGACGGGGGGTATATGGTAATGGGTGAACGATATATCCCCGATGTAGCCTTCGTCTCAAAATCACGGCAGGCGGAATCGCTGACGGTGAGCTACAACCCCATCGCCCCTGATCTGGCCGTAGAAGTGCTTTCTCCCTCCAACAGTGAGCAGGAAATCCGCGTCAAAACGGTGAATTATCTCGCGGCGGGCACGATCGTCTGGATCGTTGACCCGGCCTTGAAGCGCGTCGAAATCTACCAAGCGGGCGAACGCGTCCGTTTGCTCAGCATTGACGATACGATCGACGGCGGCGCGCTGCTGCCCGGTTTCGCCCTGCCGGTGAAATCCATCTTCCCGCCGGAAAAGCAGGAGGCTTAGGCGGTACCTTCACGCGGGAACACAAGGCAGGTGGTCGTCCCGTGCGCGTAGAGTTTGCCGTCCGCATCGATCAACTTGGCTTCGGCGGTCGCCAGCTTGCGCCCCGCGTGGATCACTTCCCCGATCGCGCGCAGTACGCCTGTCGTTGTGGTGATGGCGCGCACCAGCGAGACGTTTAACTGCACGGTCGTGTAGGCCAGCTCGATCGGCGTCACGCTCATCACCGAACAGCCCAATGCCGTATCCAACACGGTCGCTGAAAACCCTCCATGCACGGTGCCGAGCGTATTGTAATGTTCTTCGCCCGCCTGCGCCGTGAAGATCACCCGCCCAGCTTCCACTTCCAAAAGGCGCATGTTGCACCATAAACTCATCGGCGCGGGGGAGTGCTTGCCTTCCAGCCAGCCGCGCAAATAGTCGATTCCGCTCATGGACTTGAAGGCCGCCGCGCCAATCAGCGGGTCTTGCCATGTCAGCGTGCGCGAACGCGGCGAATTGTCGTCACTCATAGACATCCTTCTCAGTGGGTGAGAGTTGGGTCAAATTCACGGTACACTTTGATCAGTAACCCCATGATGAGGGAACCTATGCGCTTTTTTGAAGCAAAAATAGCCACCAGCGACTTAGAAACGGTTGATGGGATACCGAATACACGTAGGGACGAGGCCCGCCTCGTCCGCCGTTCACAGACCGGGCGATGCCCGCCTCGTCCCTACTTTCTGGTTCTGTGTGGGCTGCTGTGCATGCTCTTGATTTTGGGACGAGTCGACATACGACCGGCTGCTGCGCAGGAGGGCGTGAGCGGGGGAAGCGTATGCTCTGGCTTCCAAACGCAGCTTGCGATCGGCGCGCAGGGGACGGTGCTGCCCGGTTCACCGAATAATCTGCGCGAAAATCCCTCCCCCAGCGCGGCGCGCATCGGATCGATCCCCGGCGGCGATGGCTTCGTCGTGATCGATGGGCCGGAATGCGCCGAAGGGTATACATGGTGGTTGGTGCAGTATCGCGGCACGACCGGCTGGACAGTGGAAGGCACGGCGGCGGAGCGCTATGTCACGGCAGGCATGCAGTCGAGCGGCGGCGTATTGATCGCGGGTGGTAATTCGCGCAGTGTGCCGCAGGACTTGATCGAGGGGATCATCCCATCCGATGTCAACTATGCGGATTACAGCGATTTGATGGTCGTGAAAAATATCTGCGCGAGCCAGCCCGGTAGTGACATTGCCTATCGCGCCCCCATGAGTGGCGGGATCGGCGCGTTTGCATTGGCCGATTATTCGCCGTCCGAAGCGTTATTTACCGCCGATCATCCTCCGATTCCGGTGCCGCTTGAATCGGGTGCTGTCATCGATCTGCCGCTGCTCCATGAAGGGGATTTAAGGCCATTGTTTGGCTTCTCGCCTGCCATCTGTGTGACCGAGTCGTCGGGCTTTGCCGAGGCGATCTCGCCCGGTGGCGAAAGCGTTGCGCCTTATATACAGGGCTTGGGCGACGTGACTCAGGTACAGATTCCCGCCCGCGCTTATATCGAACCCGGCGATTGGCGGCTGCGCGTGGGTGATTATGAAATCACGGTGCAAATCCCCGAACTGCCGCGCCTGTCGGCTCCCTTTGTGTGGGCGTTTCACTCCAGCTTGATCGAGCGGGACGGGTTTGTCATCCTTGGCGGCTATGTGCCTGATGATGAGATCGTGCTCATTACCAACGGTGGTGAAGTGGTGCAAACCTCTCCCAATGCGCAGGGGTACGCCGCTGTGCAGTTCAACAACACTGCTGCACTCGCTGCCATCGTCCCACAAAGCGGCCAGCATGTCGAAATTCTGTTGAATCGCATTTTTGTGTCCCATGATCGCACCACTTTTCCGCCTGATGGCTACTCCATTCCGGAAGCCATGAGCCGCGATATCCTTTATAACGCGATTTGGTTGGGCCAGTCGTTCGACTCGTTGAACTGGACATGTCCCGGCGCAATGCCGATTCGCATGGTGGCGAGTCAGCCCGATCCCGCGACGTATGCCCTCGTCATTGATCGCCTGAATATGCGTCAAACTCCCGGCGCGAATGGCGCGGTTGTGACTACACTCTCACGCGGGGATGTCGTGCAGGTGATCGACGGGGTGGAATGTTCCGATAACAAAACATGGTGGCAGGTTGCTAGATATGACGCTGCAACGAATACCGGTCAAACGGGTTGGGTCGCTGAAGGCGAAGGCGGGCAGTATTTCTTTGAACCCGTATCGCTTTGAGGTTGCGGTAAAATAGCCTGCATTCACGAAGTGAACCGCAGAGCGTACCCTCTGCGGTTCAAAGTTTTTAGGTTGGGACATTTCCCGTATGGCTGAAAACCCGCGCGCCCGTGTCCTGTTTTCGACCGGGTCGCTGTATCTGATCGACGTATCGTACTGCTTCGCGCTGGCAAAAGAAGCGGGCTATGACGGCGTCGAGATCATGTGTGATGATCGCTGGAGCACGCGCGATCCACGCTATTTGAATGGGTTGTCCGAAACGCACGATCTGCCGATCATGGCGGTGCATACGCCTTTCAGTCCGAAGATTCCGGGGTGGGGCTACGCGGGCGATGAGATCAACCGCATCGAGCGCACGCTTGAACTGGCGGAGTCGGTCGGCGCCGAAGTGATCGTCGTGCATCTGCCGCCGAAAACGGGATCAAAGTCGCTCAAAGTGGGCGGGCTGGAACTGCGCGTCCCATCCGCGCTGATACAGCATCCGATCAAGGACTGGATCGAAAAGCAGCTTCCCGATCTACAATCCAAGACGGCAGTCAAGATCGCGCTGGAAAACATGCCGCGCAAAGATTCTCCCGGCTTCACGGGCGATCCGACATGGTGGAATGAAGTCGACTCATGGAGCCAGCTTCACCCGTACCTGACGATGGACACGACCCATTGGGCAACCAAAGGCGTCGATCCGCTGGCGGCGTATCAGGCGGCACGCGGGCGGATCGCCCATGTGCATCTGAGCAACTACTACAACCGCGAGGAGCATCACCTGCCGCACAAGGGCACGCTCAAATTGGGCAAACTGCTCGAACACATGGCGGCGGACGGCTACGCGGGGACAATCAGTTTGGAAGTGCAGCCGCAGCACCTTGAATACAAAGATATGAAGGCCATGCGGCACAAGCTCAAGGAAGCGGCGGCCTTCATGCGCCTGCATTTGGGGCAAAGTACATCGCAGCCGAGCGAACCGACCGAAAAACCCTGAACCGCAGAGGACGCGGAGAAAAAAGAATATCCCTCTGCGGTGAAACGAATCTTGAGTGATTTAGAGTGACGATCATGCTGAACTCGCGCCAATTGACGATTGCCAAACGCGCCGCCCATCTGCTCGATCAAGGCTGCGTGATTATCGACTTTGAGACGACCGGCTTTCCCACCGATGTCGGGGTGGGGATCGTCGAAGTGGCGGTGATCGATCACCGGGGCGGGGTGCTGATGAATACACTCGTCAACCCGGAACGGCACATCCCGTCCGGCGCGTCGAATGTACACGGCATCCACGATGACGATGTGGCGAACGCGCCGACCTTCCGCGAGGTGTTCCCCGATCTGATGCGGCTGCTGAACGAACAGCGGGCGGTCTCGTATAACTACACCTTCGAGAAAGGCATGCTGAACGCCGTATGCACGCGCCACAGTTTGAGCATCCCCGAACCGCAGTGGAGCTGTGCTATGCGCGATTACGCTGTGTTTCGCGGGCTGCGCGGATTCGCCTCGCTGTCGAAGGCTTGCGCCCGTGAGGGCATCACGATCGCGGACGCGCACCGCGCGCTGGGCGACTGCAAAATGACGCTTGCGCTGCTGTACACGATGGCGGGCAGCGTCTCTTGACGGCATCCCCACAAAACTAGGGGGCGCAAGGGGCTTGCAAGGGTCACAAAAGTGAGATACGCTGTTTGAGATCGAACACACAGGATAACTGCTTCACAATGTAATTTCTTTCCCCCATCGCAAGACCCGCTCTCATTCGCACCCACCTGATCGGCCTGACGGCCTGCTTAATGGTTGGCGTGCGCCTGTTTTGCTGCACTTCCACTCCAACAATCGAATTTAAACGAAAGGGATCGCCTCATGTCTTTGATTGCGACAGGCATCTCCAAAACTTACGGCGTACAGCCCGTCCTCAAAGAGGTGGGATTCACGCTGGCACCCGGTCAGCGGATCGGGTTGGTCGGCGCGAACGGCGCAGGCAAATCGACCCTGCTCAAGATCATCGCAGGCGAAGTCGAACCCGATGCCGGGACGATCCACCTTGATCCGCATGAGATGCTCGGCTATCTGCCGCAGGTGCTCACCGGAATTGACGGCAAGACGATGGACACGCTGATCCGCGAATCGCTCTCCGAAATCCGCCGGATCGAAAACCGTATGCGCGAATTGGAATCCCGGATGGGCAGTGCTTCCGGCGACGACCTTGACGGGTTGATGCATGAATATGGCGATTTGATGGAGACGTATGAACGGCGCGGCGGCTACGATGTCGATCACCGGATCGATGTGGTGATCGATGGAATGGGCATCGCCCATCTGCCGCGCGATCGCCAGATGATTACCTTGAGCGGCGGCGAAAAGACGCGTGTCGCGCTGGCGATGCTGCTGCTCGCCTCACCGGATGTGCTGCTCTTGGACGAACCGACCAATCACCTTGATGCGGGCGCGATGGCGTGGCTGGAATCGTATTTGGCGGCGTACAAAGGCGCGGCGCTGATCGTCAGCCATGACCGCGTGTTCCTCAACCGCACAGTGAATGTGATCGTCGAAATTGACGAGTTCAGCCGCGAGGCGAAGCGCTACACGGGCGACTATGATACTTACCGCGCCGCCAAGCAGGTCGAACGCGCCGGTTGGGAAGAGTCGTATTGGGCGGAGCAGGAAGAAATCAAGGCGCTGCGGCAGGCCGCCCGCGAAACGGCGCGGCAGGTGGGGCACAACCGCCCGATGCGTGACGGCAACAAGATGGCCTACGATGCACACGGGGAAAAAGTCCATCAGGTGATCTCGCGGAATGTGCGCAACGCTGAAGAACGTTTGCGCCGCATCCAAGACAATCCGATCCCGCGCCCGCCGGAACCGCTGACGATCCGATCCGGGTTTGACCCGCGCAGCCTGCATAACCCGGTGCCGCTGGTCGTCTCGGATGTGAGCAAGGCTTACGGCGGGCGACCGATCCTGCGCGGCGTGAGTTTCGCGCTGGGCGCGGGAGAACGCGCGGTGATCGTCGCGCCGAACGGGGCGGGGAAGAGCACGCTGATCCGCTTGATCGCCGGGACGGAAAAACCGGATACGGGCGAGATCATCCGGGCAGGGAGCGCGGCAGTGGGCTATCTTGATCAAGAAGGGGATGGGCTGCCGCTCAATGCCGAACTGATTGAGGCTTATCGAGCGCACCCGAATGCCCCGACTGAGTTCGAACACGCGAAAGCTGAACTGCTGCGCTATGGGCTGTTCGTCTACGGCGATTTGCATAAACGGGTGCGCGACCTGAGCGCGGGCCAGCGGCGTAAGCTGCAATTGGCGCTGCTGCTGGCCTCCCGCCCGAACCTGCTGCTGCTGGACGAGCCGACCAATCACCTGAGCTTTGATGTGCTGGAGGCGTTCGAGGCGGCGTTGGAAACCTTCCCCGGCGCGATCCTCGCCGTGAGCCACGACCGCCGCTTCCTTGAGCGGATGCAGACGCACGCGGGTGCTCATCTGTGGGCGCTGCGCGATGGGGTGCTGCACCAATGGGAGCGGGTGGAAGTGTAAGGGAACACCGAATGAATAAGAAGGGCGTTCCGTTGAACGCCCTACGTGAAAATGTGGAAATGACCTACGGGCGTTCGAGCATGGGCAGATCGACGTAGGAGAGGGCGGCGGCGTTTCGCTCGATGGTGAGCGCCGGTGCGCCTTCGGCGGGATAGCGGCGGAACGTATCGGCGTCCGCGCCTGCGAGGGCGATGCGCAGACGATGACCCGCCTGAATCAGCGCCGAGGTGTTGTACAGGTGCAGGCGAATCGCAGTCGTTTGGCCGGGAACCAGCGGCTCATACGCGGCGCGGAAGGGATTCGTCATCGTCCACGGCACCTGATAGGGCGCTTCGCCTTCGGCGTAGGGCTGGCGCAGCGAGAGTCGCAGTTCGCCTTCGGTGATATAGGTGACGGTGCCATCCGGCGCAACATCTTCCAGATACACATACAGCGCGCCATCCTCAGCGGTGGACGAAAGCTGCACGGCGACTTCCGCCGCGCCCGTGATTTCGACCGGGGTGGTGAGCGGTTCGCTGGTGTAGGTCAGCACATTGGCCGCGCCGAGGTTCTCGTAGTAAATATCGCCGCCGATCTGCGTGTACCAGCGGTTATGGGTTCCGGTCGTGGTGGTGAAATCGACCGTGTAAGTGTCCGCGCCGGTCGATTCGGTCGGGGCGGTTTGGGTAAGCTGACCGTCCGCGCCAAAATACCAGCGAGTCGGCGTCTCAAACCCGGCAGGCGGCCATATATCGGTCGTCGTCCACGTATCGGCACCGAATGTGTAATAGGTGATGCTGCGCTCGGTGAGCGACTCGCCATTTTTGAGCACCGCATCGAAATAAGCCAAGCGCTGCATAAACTGTTCTTCAGAGGAAGGACTGACCGGCGTATCAACCGCGTTAAAGGGGTTGGCATCGTCGGTGCCGCCGTGCGAAAACGGCGTGAGCACGACGATCTGCGGGTTGTCGTCATTCAAATAGCGGGCGATCGCGCCATCGGCGGTCGCGGCATCAAGCCAACCCGCCCATACCAGCATCGGCACATTCGCCGCCCGAATTTGATCGGCATACAGGAATGATCCGGCGTACTGCGTCGTTTCGGTCGCCAAGAAATCATCGATGAACTGGGCATTGGCAACCAGTGCGCTGATGTCCACGTTTTGGCGTTCGGCAACGATCTGCGCGAGCTGTGATCCGTCGGTATCCGCATCGACGTGCTTGATCCCGCTGGAATACATCAGCCGAACCATCACGCACGCCGGGCCGGGTTCGACTTCCGCCAGTGTACACATATCATTCGCATCCATCACGCCGATCAGGTGACCCCATGTGGTGCCGAACCAGTCGTTCATGAGGCCGCCGGGGGCGAATAGGCTGTTCACGTCGAAATCGGCGTAGAGTGGCGCGACGATTTGCACCGCCGGGTGATTCGGTACGACGGTCATTTCGGCGGTATCGCCATCATAAGACACGCCATAGGCACCCACGCGCCCATTTGACCACGGCTGCGAGACGATCCAATCCACAATTTCGCTCAAGTCGGCGATCTCGTCGGGCGGCAGCTCGGAAAGGCGCTGCCCGGTGGAGGCACCGCTGCCGCGCGCATCGACCAGCACCAGCGCATAGCCGGACAAGATGAAACCGAGGTCTTCGCCCGCTGGCGGCTGGCGGTCGAACATGCGAATGTAGCGGGTGGAGCGAATGATTGCCGGGAGGGTGGTTTCGGTCGTGTGCGGCAGATAGACATCAACCGCAATCTGCACCCCGTCACGCATCGGAATGTAGATCGATTGGACGGATGCATAGGGTAGGGAGGGTGACTCGGCGGCTGCTTCGGGTGTCGAGTCCTGCGCCAGTACGGGCACGGAACTGATTAAGCCGAAAACAAGCAAAGCGAAGAGATGCGTGAGTCGGAGACGGATTCGAGACACGGTGGGACTCCTATGAAGTGGATCGTTGAGGCTTGCACAAGACAATACGTGTGCAAACGCCAATCCGTTGCTCAATGCATAGGGGTCACGCTCAAAAGTGGGATGGTTGTCATGATTGAGAGGGGGGGATGAGGCCGAAACCCATGCTGTGGGCACGGTGTTCTGCATTCGATGACGCCCGGTCACCTCAGCGACTACGAGTCGCCTCCGTCCTTCGACCGAACCCCGAACCGACCATGCCCCAACACAAGGTTGTGAATTCTGTTGGGAGAGTGGGCGAGACAACCGCCTACTGAGAGTTCGGTGCGCCACCGTGAATGCTGGTGCTGCTGTGTGGCTGCTGTCGTCTTATGCGCTGCCGCCGATCCGTACCACGTTTCGACCTTGCATCGCACGACCTGACAGCATGCCCACAGTGACCGTCAGTGACGGTCGCACGCAGGATTCCCGGCGGTAGGTTTCCCAGTGCCGCGCGGCGGGCAGTCTCATCGCCCATTCCCTGTCTGGCTGGACACTGTCCCCTAAGGACAGGCCGCTACCCGATGCGCCCTCGCGATAACCGGTCGGTTGGTCGCGGAACGCCCGCCCCATTGCGCTGAATTTGAGGATGCGCAAGGGACTGTCCGTTTTGGTGCGTTTGCCGTAGTCGGCCAACGTCTCATACCTCCGGTCGAAAAGGTCGAAGCGTGTGGATCACTTGCTGCCGCTCCACACAAGGATTACTCTATCATGGGTTCACTAAGAGCGTCAAGACGGCTCACAGGGGGTCAAACACCCAATTCGTGGGGCTTGACTGCGAAATGTAAGAAATCTGTTCTATACTGCGTTTGTAAATCATAACGGGGGTGAACCAGTTTTGACGGACGCGCGCTGTTGTTAAGTAGCGAGAAGGCGCTAGAACCCACGTGAAAGACAGCCAAGAAAGGCCGTGTGCGGACGGCGGGGCAGAACCGCCCACCTCCACAACTCACAGCCGGGACGACTCTCATAGAGAAGCGTCCCGGTTTTTGATTCCCAGAGGCCGGTGAGCCGCAAAAACGCTTATGCTTTCAACCCGGTAGGCCAGCGTAAGATCAATAAGAGCGCATTCCCTGCTACGATGGAAAGAAAGGCCATAACCATGTCGGACGACAATGCTGATCCCATCATTCTAACGTCTGAGCTCGTCTTCCCGGCGGACGAAATCGCCCGCATTGGCGTCGCCATTCAGGAACTGACGCGCAGCTTGGAACAGCGCTACCACGAAATGCAGCGCGTGATGCAGATCACCGCCAATGTGAATGCCGGGCTGTATCTCGATGAAATCCTCGAAAGCGTGTACCGCGATTTCAAGAGCATCATCCCCTATGATCGGATTGGCTTTTCGCTGATTGAGGAGGAAGGGAAGAGCGTTCGGTCACGTTGGGCGAAGGCGAGCTACAACTCCGTCCATCTCAACCAAGGCTATGCCGCCCCGTTGGCGGGGAGCAGCCTTGAATTGATCCTCCGCAGTGGGCAGCCGCGCATCATCAACGATCTGGAATCCTATGCGCGCAAACGCCCCGCTTCGCAGCAAACGCGCTTAATGTTGGAAGAGGGGATTCGTTCCTCGCTGACATGCCCGCTGATCGCCAATGGCAGCCCGGTCGGGTTTCTGTTCTTTTCCAGCCGCCAGCCGAATACCTACATCGACATTCATGTGGAAACCTTCCTTCAAATCGCCGGACAGCTTTCGGTGATGGTGGAAAAAGGGCGGTTGGTGGCCGAATTGGCCGCCCAAAAAGCGGAACTGGAAACGAAAAACGCCGAACTTCGCCGCTTGAACGAGCTGAAGAACACGTTTTTGGGGATGGCGGCTCACGACCTGCGCAACCCGCTCTCGACGATTCAGATTGCGATGCAAATCCTCCTCGACTCGCGCTATGAGCTGGCACCGGAAGAGCGAAACGAAATCCTTGGCGATGTGGAGCGGCAGTCGCGCTATATGCTCGATTTGCTGAACGATATGTTGGATGTATCGCATATCGAATCCGGTAAACTGACGCTGAACCCCGCCGCGATAGAGATCGGCCCATTTTTGCAGGAGTTGGTGCAGCGCCATCACCGGCTGGCGGAATCAAAAGGCAGCAGCGTTCAGTTGGAGTTCGTCTCGGATGGGGCGGCGCTCGGCGATCCCATGCGGCTGCGGCAGATTCTCGATAATTTGATCTCAAATGCGGTGAAGTATTCCCCCTCCGGCAGTACCACCCGCGTGCGCGCCGAACGAAAAGACGGTCGCTGGCTGCTTGAAGTGCAGGATCAAGGGCCGGGACTGAGCGAGGTCGATCAGCAGCGATTGTTTCAGGACTTCGCGCGCTTGTCGGCACGCCCAACGGGCGGCGAGAAAAGCACCGGGCTTGGCTTGGCGATCACACGGCGCATGGTAGAAGCGCACGGCGGACAGATCGGGGTGCGATCGACATTGGGACAGGGCGCGACGTTCTGGTTTACGCTGCCCGCGATCGAGTGATCGTGGAGAACGCAGAGAGAAAAAAGGACGATTTGTGTTAACGTGTAAAGCCAAACCGGGATTCGTCCCGGTTTTTGCTTGAATCGATTGAGAAATGGCTTATAATCAAAGTTACTTGAAAAATAAGTAGGTTGCTCAGGGAGAGTATTAAATGAATGAGATTATTCCTCAAATTCCAATTGATGGTGAGCGTATTCGGAAAGAATGGCATGAAGATAATTGGTATTACAGCATCATCGATATTGTGGCTGTCTTGTTGGAATCAGACTTGAAAACAGCTCGCAACTACTATCATGTCCTAAAGAATCGTTTACAGCGCGAAGGTAACCAAACTCTTTCAAGCTGTAAGAGATTGAAGTTGATGGCTGAGGATGGTAAGAAGCGATTGACAGATGTTGTGAACACAGAAGAAGCGCTGCGAGTCATTCAATCAATTCCATCGCCAAAACTCGAACCCATGAAACTTTGGCTGGCCCGTGTTGGTGCTGAGCGTTTAGAAGAACAACAAGATCCCGAAATGGGACTCTTCCGCTCTTTCGACCGCGCTATCGGGGAATATCGTGTACAAGGAAAACCAGAAGGATGGATAAAAGCGCGAGTTGAGGGGATTATTACTCGTAACCTCTTCGTAGATGCTTTAAAAGTAGCTGTACTCGGTGCGCCTCCCACGATTTATGCAGACGCAACAGAAAAAATCTACAAAGGTCTTTGGCAACGAACCACCTTACAACTTAGAGGTGAGCTAAAAATCTCCCCAAGGCAAACCTGCGCGATCATTTTGGGAAATATGCCCTGATCTATACTAGCCTTGTTGAGCAAATTGCCACTGATAAATTGGGCGATGCGGAAATTGTCGCAGAGTCAACGGCGATGGAAATTGTTCGGAGTGTTGCAAAGCTGATCTGGGCGCAAGCAAAGGCGACTAGTGAGGCTCCCCGGTTATGATCTTGTGACTGAAAAACCGCTTCTCAAAAAGGGATCAAAAGTCTTTGGGGAGTGTGCTTTAGGTATTCTCACGCTCCCTATGCTGTTTTCAAAACAGGCATAAACACTATTTTATTTGCTTTAGGTTGTAAATCCATAACTCCTTAAATGAACTCGCTGTAGATGCCAATTGCCCTTCAATAGTCAAAATATGTTCTACATCGATTAGAAACGCGATCGAGCGTATCATTTCTGGTAGTATCGACTTCACAACTCCCCGATCATTAAACGCAGCTATTTATCGGAAGCGTAAATTTTTGCCGCATGTATTATCGTGGATCTGGAAGCACGCACGGGTAAGGGTGTTCCCTCTTGAAAATAAGAGTTCTATTTTCTTGGATTTTCAGCCAAATGGAATGTCTCAGTACTGGCGGAATGGATTTACTCCCTCAATCGTTACTCTCTGTTCATTCAGCAGTTCCTCCACACGCCGCCCGACTTCGCCCATATCTTCAGGTTCCGCTGGATGCGAGACGAAATAGCTGCTCAGATAATCGGTACCCGACTGAGGGACAGGTGGATGAGCACATCACAGTCGCTGACGGCGTGCTCAATGGTCTCTATAAAATCATCGCCAGCATCGCTGCCGGCGACATCCATAAACAGCGCATCACCGCCGAACTTGCTCACCAGATGATCGATGCCCTGCCGCTGTCATCGCGACGGTAGCTGATGAAAATGCGTGTCATGAAACCATCCCGTCAATGGATTACCAACCCCAGGCGACCTTACTCCAGCGTCTGAGATCAAAAGTGAAGAAGGGTTTGGCGTTTGGCCCGGTGAACGTGGAGGACGTGATCGGCGCTCACACGCGCGGTCAGCTCATCGGGTAACGCGGTGCTGTCGATGGCTTGAAGGGTGCCGAGACCTTGCCCGCCGCTTTGACCGAAACGGCACGCAGGCCGAGCAGCGTAGCCCCCAACTTGAGCTTCGGGGAATATGATTTTCCGCAGCAGCGGTGTCCCCTGTGCGAACAGCGGTTGGCGTTCAGCTCTTCCACCACCTCGACGAGATATTTCAGCGTCGGCGGTTCCAAGGGGATGCCCTGTGCTTTGAGCAGTTCCCCCACACGCCGACCGACTTCGCCCATGTCTTGAGGGTCATGGGGTGGGTGGCGAAATAGCCGCTCAGAAAATCGGCATTTCTCGCTTGACTGCACAGCAGGCGGATCGCGGGTTTGGCGAGGGTTTTCTCGACCGCCGTGATCAGCTTCTGAATATCGGTGCGAAACGAGATCGGTGTTGAGGCTGACGGCATTTCGGCGTGTAAGCGCCCGCAGATCATCGGGCAGCTCGTCGGGACTCATCATTTCCATGCCGTCGATCAGCACCGGAATCACGCGAATAGCGCGCTTGAGGGCGGTACTGACTTCGATACGGACGAAATCGTTGGGATTGTCGAGGCGGCGCTTGCCCTTTTTGTCTGCAACCGTCAGCCAGCGGTGCCAATCACCGCGACGAGCACATCGCAGCCGCTCACGGCACGCTCAATCGTCTCGACAAAATCATCGCCCCCGTCGATGCTGGCGACATCCATAAACAAGGCATCGCCGCCGAACTTGCTCACCAGATGATCGTAGATGCGCCCCGCCGCCATGCCGCTGTCATCCCGGCGGTAGCTGATGAAGATGCGTGTCATGATGTCGTTTGTCCCGGTTGTGTCGATGTACTGCCGCACCTCCATTATACCCGGTGTCCGCCGTTCACGTGGATGACCTGCCCGGTGATCCAGCGGGCTTGTTCCGAACACAAAAAGACGATTACATCGGCGATGTCCTCCGCGTATCCGACCCGGCGCAGCGGCGTGACACGGGCGGCGGCGTCGGCTTGCATGTGCGGGGTCATCCAACCGGTTTGGGTTGGCCCCGGCGATACGGCATTGATGGTGATGCCGAACTGCCCTAATTCGACGGCGGCGGCGCGGGTATACGATTCGAGCGCGTGTTTGCTCGCCCCATAAGCGATTTCGCTGGGGAAGGCGGGCGATCCATCGGTGGAGAGGTTGACGATTCGCCCCCACGAGGCTCCGCGATTGACATGGCGCCGCGCAAACTCGACCATGATCAGCGCCGGGGTGCGGGCATTGATGGCGAAATGGGCGTCATGGCTGGCGGCGGTCAGGGTGGGGACGCTTCCGCCGAGCCATTCGACCGAATGGGTGTTCACCAGCGTATTGGCAGACGGAAGAAACGTATCGGCGGTTGAATGGGCAGCATTGTTGATCACGATGTCCACCGAACCGAGCGCGGCTTCGATGTGATCGAACAGCGGGGCAATCGCGGCGGGATCGGTCAGGTCAAGTTCCGCTGCGGCGGCCCGCCCACCGCTTGCATGAATGGACTCGACGATGCTTTCGGCGCTCAACGAGCTGTGATAGGCGTAGGTGTGCGCGCCGCCCTCCGCTTCCTCAGCCGATGCAGGCGGATCGACCGGTGTGCCGCGTTTGTAAGTGAGAAACACAGCGGTTCCCTGTGCGGCGAGTGCCCGCGCCACCGCCGCACCGATCCCGCGCGGGTTATTCGCCCCGGTGATGAGTGCGACTTTTCCTTGTAAACGAGGATCAATCATAGAAGTTTGTCCTTCGTGAGCCGTTCTGAACAGGCGGATCATACGATAGGGTGGCGGCGGCGCGCAACCTGAAGGCGGTGTGCTGCGTAGAAGGGTATTAGAGAGAGGGTAAGGAGCCATGTGGAATGAAAACCTTTGCCGAACTCGAATCGCTGGATATGAAGTGGGTCAAGGGCAAGCGTCCTAACCTGTTCAAGCCGAACCCCTATCAACTGACTGCCGAAAACGGGCAGGTGCTCGCCACGATCACACCGGGAAACCGGGCCACTAAAGCGACCGTCGATGCGCCGGGGAATCGCTGGACATTCGAGCGGAAAAACAGGCGTCCTCAAGTCGATTATTCTGATCAAGTCTGTCGGTACCGGCGAACAGCCTGCCACGTTCACGATGGGCAGCCGCGGGAATAACCTGGAATACCCCGACGGGCGCCTATTCCACTGGAAAAACAAACTGGCTGCACGGCAGCAAATGGGTATGGACGGATGCCGATGGCATCCCGGTCTTAGGGATGGTCATGCGCGGTCCTTGGAAGCGCGGTGATGTTCATCTCGATCAGACATCAACGTCGAAAAGGCACCGCCGCTGCTGCTGTTCCTCGGTTGGTACTTGATTTTGCTCCAGCATGCGCTGGTGTCTACGCCGATGGGTCTCTTGGGGCGCTTATCACGCTGCCGTGAACCTGAAATGATTTGCATCGTTTACGTGAGGAGACACGTCGAATGAAAACTTTCGCCGAACTCGAATCGTTGGATATGAATTGGGTCAAGTCGCGGACGGGGATGTTCCAGCCCGCCTCGTTTCAACTCCTTGATCACAACCAACAGGTGTTGGCAACCATTACCCGATCGGGTTGGGGTGGGGTCGCTACGGTGGATGCCCCCGGCAACCGGTGGACGTTTCAACGCAAAACGCGCTGGCTCAAATCGTTCATTCGCATCACTTCGGTGGGGACGGGCGAAGAGCCTGCCGAATGTGAGCGACACGGCAATTCCAGCATTTTGACCTATCCCGATGGGCAGACGTTCCGCTGGAAGCCTGTGAGCTGGCTCAGCGGCAGCAAATGGGTATGGACGGACGCGGACGGCAACCCGATTTTAGGGATCGAACTGCGCGGCTTCTGGCAAACACGCGGCGAAGTCCACATTGACCCCGAAATGGATGTGCAAAAAGCACCGCCGCTGCTGCTGTTCCTTGGTTGGTATCTGATCCTGCTGCATCAGGACGAGGCCGCCGCCACGGCTGCGACTATCGCCAGCACCACCAGCGCCTCTTTCACATAAGTTCGCGGTTGGACGCACCATCGAAGCGGAGGGAATAGCCATGAAAACCTTTGCCGAGCTCGAATCGCTGGATATGAAGTGGGTCAAGATTCGCACCGGGATGTTTATGCCAGTCACTTTCCAATTGGTCGATCGTCAGCAGCAGGTATTGGCAACGCTCACTCGCTCCGGCTGGACGGGGATTGCGACCGTCGATGCTCCCGGCAACCGCTGGACGATGGAGCGCAAAACGCGCTTGTTCAAGCCCAGTTTCATTCGTATCACGTCCGTGGGCACCGGGGAAGAACCCGCTGATTACGCCGTACACGGCCAAGGGGGAATTCTCACCTATCCTGATGGGCGTGAGTACCATTGGAAATCAGCGAGCCGGTTTGCGGGCACGAAATGGGTGTGGACGGATTCACAGGGGAACCCGGTACTGGGAATCGAACTGCGCGGCGCTTGGCAGACACGCGGCGAAGTCCATGTCGATCCGGAGATGGACGTGCAAAAAGCGCCGCCCCTGCTGCTGTTCCTTGGCTGTACTTGATCCTGCTGTATCAGGATGACAGCGCTGCGGTTGTGGCGACCATCGCCGCAGTGGGTAATTTTGCGAGCGTTTTGTGACGCACAGCCGTGCGCCCCTAAGACTGACATTGTTACTCGCGGGCGCGCCGCCGAGCGGCTTCGATCGCAGACGCTTTACGCCGCCGCTTGTTGGGCCGCGGCATCATCCGCCGAAATATCGTCCAGCGGGCGCAGTTCGCCATCGGTCGTGAGTTCATACCCGGCGTCGCGCTTGCGTTTCGTATCGACGCTTTCCTCGTCCTCAATCGCGCGGTCGATTTGCTCAAGCTGTTCGCGGGCGAGCACCTGCGCGACCGCCTGCCGCCGCATGGCACGCTCCCCGACCTTGCTGTCGGTGATAAGCGTAATGCCCTGATAGATCAGCGTGAGCAGCCAGCCGACAAAAAATAGGATAAACGCACCGCTAATCTGATCGTTGACGGCGGCGCTCATATTCGGCACCGAATTGAAGGCATTGGAGAGCATTCCCGCCGCGATCGCCGAGAAGATGACGAATAAGCCGACACTGATCCCGAAGAACACATAACGCATCACTTTACGCTGCGTACTGATTTGCTGATCGACTTTATCGCGCAGTTCGCGCGGACTCAGGTTGGGCAGCATCAAACCCCCTTGAACCGATATGAAAATTGTTCTGCCGGTGGTTGGTGGGTCAACCGCCGGTTGTGCCTGCGAACGGCAGCGCCAGCACATCCCGCCAAATCGCCAGCGAGGGGCGTTCGCGCCCGTCTTCCGCGTAGAGACCGGTGTCGCGCCATGCGATCGTCAGGTCTTCCTGACCGCCAATCGCCTGCCACAGATCATCATAATCGCGCAGCACGAAATTGACCACAAATACGAACTGATGCTGTTGGGCTTCGTCGAGCAAATAGCGGATGTAGTCGGCCTGTTTGGTGTCGTCGGAGGTAAAGGTCAGGCGCGGCCCCGGATCGACTTGAATGCTGAATGTCTGCGCCGGGTAGCCGGTTTCGCTGATGGCCATCGGTTTATCGGTCAGGGTCGCCAGTTGATCGTACATATCGGTCGGGTAAGGGGTGGTCATGAAGCGCGTCATGTACGGGTACATCGAGAGCGCGAAAATGTCGGTGTAGTCGATCACGTCGTTGAAGGCGCGCATCTGATTGGCATGATCGGCATCCGTGTAGGTGTCCAGCAAATCGATCCCCGTCATGCTGACGAACACCGGCAGATCGGGATAATCTTGCTTCAACCGGGTGTACAGATGGCGGTGCAGCGTCATGTACGAGTCCCATGCCGACGGATTGAGGCGCATGAGCAGGTTCACTTCGATGCCAAACATCAAATAATCGGGCTGGAAATAAGCGATGGCGGTCTGCGCGAAGCTGTAAAAGGCGGTTTCCACATCGGGGTCGTCAAATGTCATGTGATCAAAAGGCGCGGGCGGCGGCATATCGGCTTGAGTGCCATGATAGTCTGCAATTCCGGTGCGGGCGAAGTTGATCGGCGTGATGTCCAGCATCACCTTGTGATCGGCGCGCAGCGGTTCGGTGCGCCGCACGCGATCGGCCCAGTCGTTCATGATGTGATCGCTGTACGGTTGGTTATTGAGCGCTTCGACCCACGGCACGCCATCATCAAAGTGATGCACGATCAGATCGGAATCTTGTACGAGCGACCGGTAGGTGAAATCGACCGCTTCAAAGCTGATCGCGTAGGGGAGTGGCGTAAAGCCCATGTGAAAGGGGCGCGTGTCCGGTGCGGTTTGTGCTTCGACGGCTGGCGGGTTAGCCAGCGGCGCAAGCGTGAGGATCAGCAGGGCGGTGCACAGCCCCAGAACAACCACGAGTTTCCGCATGCGAATATCTCCTTTGAGGGTGGGTGCGATGCTGGCTATACGTGCGAAGGAGAACCTGCGTTGCGGGAAAGGGACGTTTATCCCATCGTTTCAACGGACATCAGCAAGCGGGGCGTTCCACTGAACGCCCTATAGGCTCGGTTGCATTGGTGCCAGTGCTGTTTGTAGGGGCACTGGCTTGTGAGATTGGATGTCAGTTATTCCAGTCGCGGAAGCGACCGCCTTGATTGCGGCGCGGATTGTTCGAATCGCGGTCAAGCGGGTGAGAACGGTTGATCAGCGCACGCTTGGCCTTCTGCACATCGCTTTCGTGCTTCAGCAGCACGGTGAGCGTGTTTTCGAGCGTATCCTTATCGAGCGCGTCGGCGTTGAGCATGACGAGCGCGCGCGCCCAGTCGATCGTCTCGCTGACGCTGGGATTCTTCTTCAAATCCATCTGGCGCAAGCCCTGCACGACTTCGACGGCCTGCTGTGCCAGCTTAGCGCTGAGGCTGGGGACGCGCAGACGGACGATGCCCATCTCGGTTTCCGCCGATGGGTAATCGATGAACAGATATAAGCAGCGGCGCTTGAGCGCTTCGCTCAGCTCGCGCGTGTTATTGCTCGTCAGCAGCACGACGGGCTGATGCTTGGCTTGAATCGTCCCCAATTCGGGAATCGACACCTGAAAGTCGCTGAGGATTTCGAGTAGGAAAGCTTCAAATTCGGCATCGGCGCGGTCGATTTCGTCGATCAGCAGGACGACCGGCTCATCGCTGGTGACGGCTTGCAGCAGCGGGCGCGCCAGCAAAAAGCGATCGCTGAAGAACACGTCGTCTTCGGCGGCCAGCCGATCGGCGGCGGCGGAAAGCGACTGCGCATCGGCCAGCAGCGCACTCAACTTATCACGGAGTAGTTGGGTGTAGAGCATCTGCTTAGCGTATTCCCACTCGTAAAGCGCCTTGCTTTCGTCCAGTCCTTCATAGCACTGCAAGCGGATCAGTGGTTTGTTACTGATCTTCGCCCATGCTTTCGCCAGCTCGGTTTTGCCAACTCCGGCAGGCCCTTCGGCCAGCACGGGTTTTCCCAACCGCTCCGCCAGAAACATGACAGTGGCGATCTCGTCTGTGGCGATGTACTGCGTATCGCGGAGCGACTGCTTCACCCGGCTAATGTCATTACTCATGCGATTTTCGTCCTGATTATTCGACTGAACTGGCGGGGTCTTTCACAGTTGATTGTAACGCCAATCCGCCGCACGGGGGGATTTCCTAATCGAACGAACAGGGAAGGCAAAACAAAGGTGAGTGGATTGGGTGTTTGCGTATAGATTAGTTTGAGTTCTATGAACAATTACGCTTCGTTTATGTTGAACTTTAACAGCCGCCAACCCAACATGTGTAGCTGGAAGTTGCTCCGGTATCACTCGTGTAGTCATATGATGGACTTCCAACTACGGTGGCTTGTCTACCATGCTGAGCTGTTCTATAGGCGTAATAAACATTTGAAACGTCAGCAATTGATGTCGCTAGACAATTGTAGCAGATACGACTATCCTCCTCTTTTAGGCGATTGGGTGAGTTGCCCCACGCTCTAAGATGAACAGAGTAGAGAAAGTCTTGTATGCTTGCGTAAGTTTGGGATTGTGTGACTCCAGCACCAGAATTGATGGAGGTGTATATCGTCCATGATCCATAGGATTTAGTTTCAGCGGATACAGAGGTCACGCCTACCAGCAAGGCGATTACGAACATCCAGCGGATAAACGTTGGTCGATTCACATATATTTGTCCTAAATCAGTGCTTTTTATCTACTATGCCCTAACGGAGAATTCAGCTCACCATCGTAATAGGTGGTGATAGTTTCATGGACATCACTCATGTGATCTTTGAAAATTGAAACGAAAACCTGATAATCCTCATCGGATGACAAGGAAGAAGTTGCACGAGAACTCGCGTACGATACCGCTCCAGAGATGTTTGAGAGTGTTGAACTGCCACAAATACGATGTTGATTGTCAATCACCTGTTGTGATTCTGACAGATTATCACCAATGACAACTTCGTATGTGGAGATGAAGAAGTCTGTCCTATATGGTTCACCTGCAAATTCGTTATTGGAGAGACACGGGTTATCGATGAGGTTCGCCAGTTCCTCCACAGGGATATTGATTCCTGCGATCACAAGACCTGCTCGATAACGCTCAGCAACCCAAGCCTCATCGATTACGTCTAGCGCTGAGGCATGAAGGACTAGCCCATTCAAGCCTGATATACCCGTTGGATCAATGACATCATCCCAAGTAGAGACAAAATTGGTTTGGAAGCCCGACTCGAGCGCCTCAATCAACCCGCTACTGAGTTCTTCATGAGGATTGCTGGTCAAGACAGTAATCCTAAAAGCAGGCTCAACACCCTTATCAGAGATTGTCACAGGTACATTGAATATCATGTTAGAAGACAATAGGAAAACACACAGCATTTGAATCCAAAAGGAACGATTGCTCATCTTAGCCCTGACACTTGATTAAACTGTAGTTAATATTAATGTTAATAGGCAGAAATTGTCAAGGAGTACCAAGTATGGAATCGCTTATCCGACTTTGCGGTGCCACACGAAAATATTGCCGATCTGCGTGTCGTGTTCGTAGTTCGCGATCAGCCAGTTGTTCAGCTCAGTGTATTCCTGAAGCAGGGTATTGCTATCGGCGAGGGTGCGCCCGGTGACCCAATCGAGATAATCGACCTGCAAAACGAGCACATACGGCGGCATCGCTGCCCACAGAATATCGACCGTCTGCTGCCGCCACTCCACGGGATACCATGACGCGACCAGCGGATACTGGAAGATGAAGCGCACGGCGGGATTCAAGCCGCTCATGTAGTAGATTTCCGGTCGGAATCCCCAGATGAACAGACTATCACCGGCGACGACGTGTGCACGCAGATACTCGGCAGCCCTGAGCGATTCGTCGGCGACGAACTCACCAGCTTGGAAATGGCTGAAATAGGTGGCTTGGTCTTCTTGCCCGCTCAGGTAGGGGAGCGCACGGCCCCAAATTGTGATCACAGGGATGGCGAGGAACAGCGCGGCGGCAGCGACCGGCACGACGGCGGCTGTCGCGGGGGTCGAAGCGACGGCTGCTCCCCGCCTCCCGATGGGTGCTGATTGTGGGCGAATGGGCGAACTCAAGCGTGAAGATAGGAAAGTCAACAGGCGGTCTACCGCTACAGCAGCATACCATGTGAGCGGCGGCAGCAGGGGTAACCAGTGGTAATCGTAGCCCTTCGCCTGTACCAGCAGAATCGCCGCACCCGCGATGAACCAGCAATTCAGTATCGCCCATCCGCGCGGTTTTGTTTCTCCCACATTTTCGGGGGATTGGTGGGTGTGCCGCGCCCGCCGGAAAACGATCATTAGGGGCAGGATCGCCGCCAGCGCGAGGAGCAGCCCCCAATGTTCGGCGCGGGTGCCGAGCGCGACGCTAAAGCCGCGCTGAAACTCATCCCAATTGAAGCCGAGCGCGGTATAGCCGGTCGTCACGCGGGCGCTTTCGATTAACGCATCCCACGCGCCGATCGCGATCATGACCAGCGCACCGCCGCCCGCCGTCAGCGCGAAACCGCCCGCGAAGGCCAGTGCCGCCGGGAAAACGCGCCCGCGCATGAGCAGATAGCCGATTACCAGCGCGGCGGCGAAGAAAAGGAACGGATATTTGAACCAGAACACCCATCCGCACAGCGCGCCGCAGATCAGCGCCCATGCCCACGCGCGCGGCGATCGATCGGCGGCTTTGAGGGCGGCTACCGCAGCCAGCGACATCGGCAGCAGGACGATCCCGTCGTTTTGGGTGAGCGTCCAGAAGGTTTCGCTGAAGTAAAACACGCCGAACAGGATCACCGCCCACTCACCTGCACGGGTATTCGCCATGCGCCGCCCGATCCACCAGAGACAGACGGCGATCATTGGGAAGATGAGCAGATCGATCGCGCGCAGGGCGGGGACGGTGCGCCCGAACAGCGCCATCGCCGCCGCGTAGATGTAAAAGACGGCGGGCGGCTTGGGATTCCACAGATCGACATAGGGCACACGGCCATCGAGCAAGCCGCGCCCGATGGTGGCGAATTCGCCTTGATCGCGGCCCAATGGATAGGTGATCGTCGGCAGGGCGATCAGCAGAATCACCCCGATCAGCAGGGCGAGGCGGAAAAGATCGGCGCGTTTTACACCCATCCGACCGCCCGTGCCATCAGATAGGCGATGCCCAGCGACAGAAGGAGCAGCACACAGCCCAACCGCTGCGCGATGTTCTGCGCGGCATTGGTCGGTGATTCGGTGATGGTCACCTCGCCGAGCAGATCGACGTAGAAATCAAGGTTGATGTCGCCTTTGGTCAGGCGTGCCATGTAGTCGTGCCCGGTGACGTACAGCCAGCCCGAATCATCGTCGCGCCAATCGTCGCCGCAGCGCTCACGGATGGCACGCTCTAACAGAATACGCGCCTGTTCAGCCGGAAGCGGCTCAGGCGGTGGTTGGGGCGGCGGTGTCGATGGAGAAACGGTATGCGGGAGTGTTTCTGCGGCAGAGGGATCTTCTGGCAAATCGTGTGGGAGATCGTTCATCACGGGGTGGGCGCTCTGGATATACATACGGTCAGGCGAACGCGATTCTACCCGCATAGGCCGCACAACTCAACGGACGGGCACACGAAAATCCCCCCAGTCGGGTGACACCCCTCCTTGCAATCACTGCTGATTTGCGGCGGGACTCATCACTTGGTATACGATCAAGGAATACTTTTAGATACTATTTCTATCTCATTGGAGTATTCCCTCTCATGTCTGCACAACCCTCAAGCGGAGTCGTCCCTTATGCTTATCACCTCAACGGGCAGGGGAACACCTTTACCACGGTACGCGTCCTGCTGCTTGGATTGTTCATGATGTACATCGGCACGGTGTGCCTGTATGTGCTTCATGAGGGGATCAAGATGATCGTCGGTTCTGTGATAAGTGGAAACAGCAGTTATGAGCAAATCGTCATCATCGCCGGAACGTTCGCCGCATACGCTTTCACGGCCTATGGCTACGGTTATATCGCCGGTCAGGTGATCTTTTCGCAGATCGGCAAAAGCCAGAGCACGACCCAGATGTCGATTTTGAGCTGGATTATGGGGGCGGCCTCGGTCGCCATTTACCTCATGATGCGCAAGGTTTGGATGGGTGGCGAAGCCTTCGACAGCGTGCTCGATGGGTTTCAGGTGCTGCTGGTCGCCCTGTTCATGCTCTTGTCGCTGACATCAACGCCTGCCGCGCTCATGGTACGCACGCCGGTTTGCCCTTCCTGCGGTCTTTATATGTCGCGTCGTGAGCTGCGGCGCTATAAACGCAGCGATCAAGCGACGGTGATGGAAATTCTAAACGCCCATGAGTACATGCGCCTGCAAGACATCGCACCCGCCCCGGTAGGCACCGCAGAGAAAGAACGCCTCACTGTGACTTTGTGGTACTGCCCACGGTGTAAAGGTGCCGGTTATGTCAATGCCGAAGTCCCTGCCGAAAAACCGCCTATGCCTAAGCGTTCGCTACTGTCGATCATGGATGTGATGTATTCTGCACCCGTTACCGGAGAGGATGTAGAAGCACTGCGCCACATGAAACGGATCTGAGCCAGCGAACGCCTGATAGGTCAAGGCCGAAGAATACTGCTGCCGGGGAATTCGACGATGGGCAGCAAGCGCGAATCTTCTAAAGCGGCGGTTCGGTGCCCCAATCCCGCCGCATACTCTTGATTCGACGCAAAGGCCATGAAATCCTGTATCGAATGCTGGCGAATGAGCATCACCAGATCCCATCGCTCGTCTTGTGGGCCAATCAGATAGTGCCCGCCTTCTCCCAACAGGATCATGTCGCCACCGCTGGCTTTGAGAAAGGGCAGGGTGTGATCAATGTATTTCTGGTACGCCTCGCGCCCTGAAATCGGCTCTGATGGGGTCAGTTCAGGGGTGGCGGCATAATCTGCGACTTCACGAAACCGCAGCAGATTCACCATGATCACCGGGCCTTGAATGCTGCGCCGGAAAAGTGCGATCCCCGCTTCCTGTGTAACGTCCAGATACTTCATGTGGGAAATTCCTTTGGACAGGCTTGGTTGAACGCATCTTATCAAGAATGAGCGTCTCAGAGAAGGTCACAAAAGACTTAGGGAGTCCATCCGTGTTCACCTGCCGCCGGTCGTTTGGACGATGCTATAATCAACTCAATAGCAAAAGGGATAGGCTATGCTGACCACAGAACGACTGTACACCGTCGAGGAGTTGTGGACGCTTTCGCATGATCCAGCCTATGCGGACAAGCGGCTTGAACTCACTCAAGGGAGATTGATCGTCATGTCGCCAACGGGTGGAGAACACGGCATCCTAACGTTGCGCTTGGGCGCACGTATATTGACCTACGTTGAAGAACATCAGTCGGGGGCAGTGGTAGGTGCCGAAACCGGGTTTATCTTGTATCACGATCCAGACGACTCAAGCAGAGACGTGGTGCGTGCGCCCGATGTTGGGTTTATTGCGCGTGGGCGTGTGCCCAATCCATTTCCGAAAAAATACATTCCGTTTGCGCCTGATTTGGCCGCCGAGGTCATTTCTCCAAGCGAAACAGCAGCGGATATTTACGAAAAAGTGCAGGAGTATTTGCGCTATGGTACACGGATGGTACTGCTGGTGTACCCATCGCTGAAGAGTGCCGCCGTGTATACAACGACCAGCTATCAAGCCCTGACGATTGACGACGCGTTTGAGGGTGGCGAGGTGCTGCCGGGGTTCTCACTGCCGCTGAGCCGGTTGTTCGAGGGGTAGCCTGAGCGCATGACACAAGCAGCGTTGGCCGTTTGCGCTAATCATTCAGCGCGGCGATAGCTTCCACTTCCAACAAAAACTCCTTGCGCACCAACTGACGCACCTCGACCGCTGTGCTGGCGGGGAGTCGATCTGCGTTCAAATATCGATTGCGGACTTCGCGCACCACCTGAATTTGCGAAATGTCCACCACAAAGTAAGTGAGCTTGATCACGTCGGCGAAAGTCGCGTGGACAGCCTCCAACGCCAACCTCAGATTTTCAAAGACCTGTTCGGCCTGCGCTTTCATATCCCCCGCGCCCACGAGTTTCCCCTGACTATCCAGCGGAATTTGACCGGATATGAAGATCGTTCGGCGCGCATTCGTCTCGACCACATGGGTATAGCCGGTCGGCGTGGCGAGGGTATCGGGATTGATGAAACGGTTCGCAGGTTGGCTCATCGTTGATCGCTTCCAGTGGAACTAATTGATGATTTGGTACTCGAAGGAGAAGGGGCCGATCAGTCCGTCGGCATCGACCGAGGCGACGGCCACCGCGCTGTAACGGGTGGGCACGAAGCCATCCCAGCGGACAAACGAGTCGGTGACTTCAAACTGATCGGTGTAGCCGATCGACCCCACGCCGAGCAGGGCGACGACATAGCTCACCGCTTCCGGGCGGCGCTCCCAGACGAGCGTGCGCACGCCATTGCCTTCATCGCGCAGTTGAATATTCTGCGGTGGGCGCACGCCATCGGCGAGCGCGGTGGAGACGGCCAGCACCGTTTGCGTGGAGCGGCTGAGGTAGAGCGCCTGCACATCGTCGAGCGTATCGCGATCGTTGTGCTGGCGTCCCGGATCTTCGTTGGCTTCGATGAAGCGGATCGCCGGAATGCCCGCGTCGCTGAAGCTCATATGATCGCCGTAGCGCCCATCGCGATCGACCGTCGCTTGCAGCACGATCGCCATATCGGGCGAATGACGGCGGGCGATCAACTGGGCTTCGCGCGCCAGCGCCCGCGAGTCTGACTTGGTTGAATCAGGATCGCTAAAAACACGGATTTCGCGGTCGTTGATCGATCCGTCTGGCCCGGTGCTGCTGCCGACGATGTCCATGTTGATCATCCAGTTGACATCGAGGTTCTGGCCGACGATGTAATCGTGGACGAACTGGATGCTGCCCAAGCGCTGAATTTCTTCCGCGCTGAAGGCGACGAACATGATCGAGGCGCGGTGCTGGCGCTGGCTCATGATGCGGGCGATTTCGATCAGCGCAGCGATTCCGCTGGCGTCGTCGTTGGCGCCGGGTGCGTAGGCATTGCCATCATCCCATGCGACGCTGATGCTGTCATAGTGTGCGGCGACGACCAAAATCCCCGCGCCGGTTTCGGTGCCGGGGATCACACCGATAATATTGCGTCCTTGACTCTGCACACCGCCCCAGTCGATGTCAAACACGTGATCGTTGGCGATCTGAAAATTGCCGCGTGACTGTTCGCGGATGGCTTCGAATTGGCCGCGCACATAATTATAGGCCGCGCCGATGCCGATGCCGGGGGTGTTATACGACGAATTGACATGGCGCGATTGGAAACTTTGCATTGTGTTGATGTGCAAAAACAGCCGGTCGGGCTCAACCTGACTGAGAAGATTCACAAGCCGGGTATCGGCGCGCGGGGCACTCGTCACCGCTGCCGAGGGGAGCTGGTCGGGTGCCAGCGTGGAAATACCGATCGTCGCGGGCGGCGTATTGGTCGCGCGGGGAACGATGGTCGGGGCTGGTTCACTGCTCAGCGTACAGGCCAGCAGTACCAAGCTCAAATACATCAACAGTGCGGTTGAAAGAAGGGTTGCGCGTCGTGTCTTCATAGGGCGGATTGTACCATACGGTGGCGTGACACCACGTTAAAAGTGGGCTTCCAGTGGGGAAATCGCAGGGGCGCGCCAAACATGACGCGCCCCCTTGGGTTACTGCTGTTTTTCGGGAGCGGCGAAGATAATGCGCCCCGTATCCTTGTTGATCAGCTTGGTGACGTTGACGTAAATGGTGCGATCCATGTACTGCTTGCCATTTTCGATGATGACCATGGTGCCGTCTTCGAGATAGCCGACGCCCTGATTCTGCTCTTTGCCTTCCTGAATCACACGAATGGTGAAGCTTTCGCCGGGGATGTAGACCGAGCGAACGGCGTTCGCCAGCGCATTGATGTTCAGCACGATGACGCCCTGTGCCCGCGCCACTTGATTCATGGGGTAGTCGATGGTGAGGATCGGCGCGTTGAGCTTGATGCCCAGCGCGATCAGCTTATCGTCCACTTCCTGCACATCTTCGATGTCGTCTTCGATGATTTTGAAGGGGATGGTTGGTTCGCGCTGGAGCTCATTGAGCTTGTTCAAGCCGCGCCGACCGCGCGAACGCCGCTGCGGATCAGACGAATCGGCGACGCGGTGCAGCTCATCGATCACGAAACGCGGGACGAGCAGCGCCCCGCCGACGAAGCCGGTTTTGGCAATATCGACAATGCGCCCATCGATCAGCACGCTGGTATCGAGCAGTAACGAACGCTCTGGGCTGGCACCGAAAAAGCTGCGCGCCTTGCCAATGCCAAGCCACTCGTACATGAACTGCCACACTTCACGCGAACGGGCGCTGAAGATCACGGTGAACAGGTAGGCCAGCACGATCACGGTGAGCGATGGAATGAGCCGCCCGAACGGCGGATCGAGCAGCGACAGCGGATAGGAAATCAACAGGGCGGTCAGCAAGCCGATCATCAGGCCGAGCATGCTGGTGAACAAGACCTCAATGGGCTGCTCGCTAATTTGACGGCGGGCACGCTGCAAAGGTCGAACCGTGATGATCGGGGTGATGATAAGCCCGAACAGCGCTCCAACCAAGGCGAAAAAGAACCCTAGCAACAGGTCTGATAGGCTGAGCGTGTCGGCAATAAGTACACCGGCCCGCGCGCCTACGAGACCAAAAATTAACATCCCGACGATACGCGATACGAAATCTATGGACATAGGTTATGCAACCTCACACACTGGGGAATAAAAGGGAAGTGCTTGACGTTTCACCCTATAAAGGTGATGCCCTACTGGCGGGTGGAACGCCTTTGTAATGAATCTTAACAGGGGGCATCGGCAGCGTCAACGCGTGGAATTGGGGGGAATGCCGGGTTTCCTAAAGAAGATGTGAACGATTCTCACAGGATAATCGTGTAATAGTCGTAGGGCTTTTTGGGTGTGGAGGGTGATTGAGCATGTTTTGGCGTGCGCTGTTGGCGTTCATCCTGTTACCCGGTATGGTGGCGTTCCTTGGGCCTGTGCTGCTCCTGACGAGCACCGGGCATCTGGTCGTCGTGTACGCGGGTGGGCTGATCGTTTTGGTTTTGGGGATTGGGTTACTGCTGTTGTGCGTCCGTGATTTTTATGTGGCGGGAAAAGGGACGCTTGCACCATGGGAACCGCCGAAGCATTTGGTCGTAACCGGGGTGTATCGCTATTCGCGCAACCCGATGTACTGCGCGGTGGCGTTGATTCTGGCGGGCTGGACGATCACATTTGCGTCGAACGAACTGCTTATTTATACCTTGGTGGTGATCGGCGTGGTGTATATGCGTGTCGTGTACGGGGAAGAACCTCGCCTCGCGCGGTCGTTCGGCGGCGAGTGGGATCAGTATAAGCAGCAGGTGCGGCGCTGGGTGTAATTAAGGGAATACCTAACGCAAAGACGCAAAGAAAGATCTTTTCCCTTGTGTCTTTCACCCTTAGCGTCTTTGCGTTAAGTTTTCTATTCCTACATCTGCGCTGACTCTTTAACGCAGTGCTGCCTTGAGCATCGATTTCCATTTCGGCACATCAAGCGACCAGCAGACCGCCGTCTTGTGACCGTGCTGGTGAACGGGCACCCAGACCGCCGCGTTGCGCTCGTCGCCGCTCACGCCAAACCGATCGACGACCGTCATGCCGCGTGTGAGTTCGCTCTGCGTCTCAATATCGACGTAATGCAGGCTGCGTTCCAGTGCTGCCGACGGATCGAGCGCGATCGTCATGGCGGTAGGATCGTGCAAAGGCATCATGCCGCCGCCGCCCTGAAGGGCAAAGGCTTCCTGCGCGCTGAGGTTGCTTTCCATCGCGAAGGCAGCCAGCGGGGTGCCAATTGCGCGGATTTCATCGATTTCAGCAGGCGAGACGGTCGCATCCAGGCGCCCCAACTCCCAACCGACCATCTCGATCGGCAGGCCGCTGTGAAAGACCATGCGCGCCGCTTCAGGATCAACCCAGATGTTGTATTCAGCGGCGGGGGTGACGTTGCCGCTCGTGCAGGCTGCCGCCCATGACGACGCAGCGCTCAACCAATTTTGCGATCTCCGGTGCGCGCTGAACGGCAAGCGCGACGTTGGTCAGCGGGCCAAGGGTGACCAGCGTCACGCCGGGGTTGGCCTTGATCGTCTCGATCAGCGCATCGACTGCGTGGCCGGGAGTGGGTGTCGTGCGGCGCTGCGGCGCGAATCCGCGATCACTGAGGCCGTCGTTGCCGTGAAACCAGAAGGCATAAGCCGGGCCGCGCAGCAGGGCTTTATCGACACCGCGATACACCGGCACATCCGATCCGCACAGCTCTGCGGAAAGCAGCGCATTTTTTACCCCCTGATCAACCGGCATGTTGCCGTTTACGACCGTAATCGCTTTGACTTCGACATCAATACCCATCTTTTTCGCCTGCAAGGCCATGATGATGGCGACGGCATCGTCGGAGGCGGTATCGGTATCAATAATGAATGCGCGTGTCATGAAGACTCCAAGAAACCAGAAAGGATCACCGCAAAGAACTTAACGCAAAGGCGCAAAGAGGCAACGGCGCAAACAATGATCCTGACCGGTATGAAAATTAACCTCAGGTTTCTGACCGGATACATTGTCCTCACATGTGAGCCTAGCGACCGCCAGAAGCGTAATTTTTGCATTCGTGCTAAGCAGAGTGAGGTCCCGAGATGTCATCAGTAACTTGTTTTGAGGTTAATGTACATAAGTCAGGACAAGAAGGTTTGTCCTTTGCGGCGTTTCACCTTTAGCCGCCGATATACCTTATGCAAAGCTGTTGAGGGGCAAGCGCACCTGCACTACCGGGAGCAGCAGGGCTTCGATGTCTGCGAGGGACTGCGCGCGCACCAACCCTTCACGGATGCGGGCTGATCCCGGCACACCGAAGGCATATTTGGTGAGCTGTCCGCGCAGTTCGAAGATCGCCGTGCGTTCCGGGGAGTTTGGTCGTCTCCAGCGTCAAACGCGCGTGGCGGATCGCGGCAGCGGCTTTTTCCTGCAGAGTCGGCGGTGCGAGTTTTTCGCCCGTTTGCATCGTGTGCCAGATTTCGCGGAAGATCCACGGATAACCAGGCGCGGCGCGCCCGATCATCACGCCATCACAGCCCGTTTCGCGGAACATGCGGATCGCGTCATCAGCCGTTTCCACATCGCCGTTGCCGATCACCGGGATGCTGACCGCCTCTTTGACGCGGCGAATCCACGACCAATCGGCGACGCCTTGAAAGCCCTGTGTGGCGAACCGCGCATGGACGGCGATCGCTTTTACCCCGACACGCTCGGCGGCGCGGGCGAATTCAATACAAGTGGGGGTTTCTTCATCCCATCCAGCGCGGATTTTCACCGTGACGGGGATATTGACGGCGTTCACCACCGCTTCAACGACCGCCGTCGCCGTACACACATCGCGGAGCAGCGCCGCTCCCGCCCCCTGCTTGGCGACTTTCGGCACCCAGCAGCCCATGTTGATGTCAATAATATCCGCACCATGATCAGCGATGACGCGGGCGGCTTCTGCCATCATCGACGGATCGGCACCGAACAACTGCACCGCAACCGGATGCTCATTGGGCTGCCAGTCGAACATCTGGTAAGTTTTCTGGCTGCCGTAATGCAGGGCCTGACTCGACAAGAGTTCGGTGCACGTCAAGCCGACGCCGCCCATCTCACGGCAGAGCTGGCGGAAAGCGTAATTGGTTTGTCCCGCCATCGGTGCCAGCGTGAGCGGCGGGGAAATTGGAATATCCCCGATCACCAGCGATGTGGGGTTGGTTTCCGTTAAATGGGTCATTCAATTCACACTCAACTGATTGGTGTTCGCATTATCGAATGGAGATGCGTCCGAGTCAATCGTATGACCGTGCAAACCCCTATAGCGCGAAATGCATTCTTGATCTAGCATGTATTGAGACATGTTTCACCTTGCATGTATTGTCAGTGAGTCGAGTGTTGGAGGGGATCTATGAAATCGCACATTCGTTCTGCTTCACTCTCTGTTTTGGGCATTCTGTTGATCTCGCTGTTCGTCAGTGTGCTGCCTGCACTGGCGGCACAGGGCGGCACTTTGATGAGCTATACCCTTAATGCCGCAGACTGCTATGTTGACATCACGGCACAGATCGAGGACGAGGGATTTTACGCCATCAATATGTGGGACGAAGGGACTTTTCGCGCAGGAGCGGGGGCTTTTTATCCCGCCGGTTCGACAATTACTGTTCGCTTCACCATCGGCGGCGTAATTTTGCAGGGGGCTCCCGGGATTGGCGTTTATCTTGAAGACGGCATTGGTGCTGGTGTGGCGAACACCTACGATTCCAACGGATCGGCCCAGCTCTGGACAGACCCGGTAGGTACCGACTGCCTCAACCGGGGCTTTACATGGGGGGCGGCGGCCTTGGGGACAGAGGTTTGCCCGAATCCGCGTCCGGCAGGCTCAGTAATTTACAGTGTTCCTGCGGGTGCGCTGGCTTATTCTTCGCCGGATGTGAACAGCTACACCGGGTTCAACCTGCCGGCGGGCACGTGGTACATCAGCGATTTCGGTGAAGACTTCGCGAAGGTCTGGATCGCCTGCAATGCGAATGTGATCTGGATTCCGGTTGGGAACATCGTGCGTTAAGCGGTTGGTTGTACAGTCGTGAGCCGTACACAAGAGGGTGGGCGCAGTCCCGCCCTCTTGTGATTCAATTGGTTGAGTGTGAATTCCAACGTAACTGTGGAATAGAAAAGCGGTGAGCACGAGAGACTTGCTGTCTTTCCCTCTGTAGAAAAAGGAAGCCTGTGTTGGACATCGGTCTACCGTTTAGGTCACCATTGGGGAATGCACCTTCTTTCTTCATTCATCCAGCAGGAGAAAAACCAGATGAGCCTGACAGTCAGGCGACTTAACACTTTTGCGGTATCATTGAGCATGTACAGTTCTCACGAAAGTCAGACGATGAATCAAACTCTAGAATGGGCACGGATTCCGTTTGGTATTCCAAGATACAAACTCGGAGTGCCAATTCCTCGCGAATTCAGTTCCGGTCCGACATTTACAACCGCAAGCCTTGTTCTGCCTTTTACAATCTGTGAAACTCCTGTGTTGAATTGGCAGTACCAGCAGTTTTTAGATGCACCTGATGGCTATCGTAATAAAACTTGGTGGAGTTTTCATCAAGATGCGCTCAAAAATTACTTGGAAACACCAGCGCCAGCCAGATTAGAAAAGCCGGACGATCCACGAACTGATGTTTCGTTCTGGGATGCGATGGCCTATACCCGCTGGTTAAGCAGCAAATTGGGCTATAATGTTACGCTGCCGCGTCCGGGTCAATGGGTACAAGCCTTTAATCACCGGCAAAAAGAACGTATCACCTATCCTGAATTTGATCCTTACCCGCTTTATGACGTCCCAAATTCGCCAACCTATACAACCCTCTGGGAATGGTGCATCAGCAAACCTAAATTGCAAAGGAATTTCGGACCTTGGCTGCAACCCGTACACACCCCTGACCATAATACGGAACTGATAGGTTTGGCCCGTGAAAAACATCTGGGGTTTCGACTCATAAAAGGCAGGTAAAGGCGTTCGTGAGGTCTAAGCACGACGTTCAGCCTGAATTTCAAAATGCGGCTGACACAAAGTGGGACGTGCGCTTGACACGCTGCAAACACAAACCTATACCCGCATGGTCAACGCTCCTCATCCATTTTCTGTGTTCATTATACAAGCTGCCGATACAGGCTACCGCCGCTGATACACCTGCATCTCGCCGCCGTACGCTTCCAGCGGATACGAGCCGATGAGCGCGTAATCGCTGTTGAACCATGACTGCTGCGCCAGCCCCAATTCCACGAAGGCCGACATGGTGACGAGAAATTCCGGCTGGGTATCCTGAATCAGCGCCGGGGGAATGGCGTAATTTTGACCGTCTACGATCAGCGCGGGATCGACGGGATAGTAGCGGCGCAGTTCCGGCGTGACCAAGCCAACCGTATCGACGATCGTCGCGCGGCTGAAATAGCCGACCGCGCCAATATCCGCTGAACTGACGCGCGTTTCCGGCGTGACGCCATACTCGTCGCGCAGCATCGTCCCGACCTGCTGGTAGAGCAGTTCGATCTGGTGCCATGCCATCACCGGCGCGGGACGATCCGGGTGCAGCGTCCATGCATTGATCGACGTGAAAACCCACACCAGCCCGATCAGTCCCGCGATCATGGGGGCGATGCGGTTGGGCGGGCGGGGCGTGTCCTCCATTTTGCGCAGCGGGCGCGCCTGAAGCGGGCGGGCGATCAGCAGCCACAAGCCGAGCAGAATCGACAGCATCAACCCCGGCAGCGGCGGCGCGAGATACCAGCGGAAGATCAGCGGGTTGGCGACCGAAAACACCAGCAGATACAGCCAAGGATAAATCAGCAGTGGGAGCAGACGCGGCAGCGCACGGGCGGCGTACAAAAGCCCGAACAGGCTGAGGATGAAATAGACGATGCTGCCCACCATCGCGCCCATACTGCCGAAGGTATCGAACTCGTTGAACGGCGTGGCGTAGGTTTGCAGGAAGCGCACGAACGCCGACAGCGGCGGCATTTGATAGGCGACCGTTTTCGCGCTGATCGAGTTGGGCAGCGGCGATCCGAAGTAGCCCCATGCGAACAAAAACCACGGCGCAGCCATCAGCGCGGCGGCGATCCATGTGCGCAGCGGCAGTTTCCGCGACCGCAGCGAATCGATCAACTGCCAGCCGAACAGCGGCGCGATCCACAGCACGGCGTCAATGCGCGTGATCACGCCAAGTGCGGCGCAGATCCCCATGCCGATCTCGTGGAACGGCTTGCGCTCCGGCATGGTATACAGCCACGCCGCCGCGATCATCCACAAAATGTTGACGCTCGTCTCCATGCCGCCGACAGCGAAGGTGACGCTCATCGGGCTGATCGCCCACAGCAGACCGGGTAGTGCGGCGATCCAATCGTTTTTCACCACCCGCCGTGTGATCAGCACCAGCAGCGTGCACGTGATCGCGTCGGCGACGGCGCTGAGGGTGATGGCATACGATTGGAAATCCTGCCCGCCCTTGATGGCGCCCATGACCGCCATGATCAGCGTGAACAGCGGCGTGGTTGTGCCGAGCGTGTACACGCCGGGGTTGTAGACGAATCCCTGTCCTTCAAGGAGATTGCGGCTGTAGCGGAAGGTGATGAAGGCATCGTCGATCGTACGCGCTCCCGGCAGGGTACGGGCGACGATCGCCGTGAGGAAGACGATGAACAGCAGAATGGGCAGGGTGCGGCGGGGCGTGGTTGGCATGGGCATTAGATCGTGGTGAACACCTGAGTCAGATCCAACGAAACGGACAGCAGCGGCGATGCAAGCGTATCGCCGGATTTATAGGTTCCTACGTGGGCGTATTCTTTATCGCTCAGCGTCCATACTTCGATCGTCCCGGCGGGATCGACCAGCCAGTATTCGCGCACACCGGATTTTTCGTACAGCAGGAATTTAACGGTTTTATCGCGGCGCAGCGTTGCTTCCGAGAGGATTTCGATCACCAGATCGGGCGCGCCTTCGATACGCTGGTCTGTGATGACGGCCTTGCCATTCGGCGCAACCCACAGCAGATCAGGCTGCACGATGTTTTCGTCATCGATGCGCACATCGAGCGGGGCGACAAACAGCCTACCGATTGAAATAAGCGAGTGGAACCACAATGCAAGTCGGAGCAGCAGTTCTTGGTGCAAAACAGAGGGCGAAGGCATGACGATCACTTCTCCGTCGATGAGTTCAAGGCGGTCATCCGTCGCACCAGCCAGCGCGAAAAACGCCGCCGACTGAATTTTGGTCGAAACAAGTTGATCAACCATGGTGAAACATGCGTCCTCATCTGGCTATCGTTTCGATTATGCCACAGATACAGGTCTTGGAATCAAAAACGGGGAGGCTGTCGAGGTCTCCCCGCTGCTGAAGGTCGATTGGTTAGGGCTTGTACACGCCCTGCGGCAGCAGATCGCACAGATTGGCGGGATTGCTCATGTCGATCATTTCGTCGTAGCGGAACCAGCGCCCATTAAGTCCCTGTATCCAGCGCACCCCGTCCGCGCCTGTGTACTGCTGATACGCGATCGAATAGTAACCGGGGTGGTGGCGGCCTTCGCTGGGAACGGTATCGAAGTGCGGCACCAAATCCGTCCACAGCTCCATATCGAAGTCACCGACGCCCCAATATTCAACCCCATCGATGTCGTCGGTCGGTACGAACATATAGCAGTCATTGTCGTAGTACTGGTGATAGTAATCCCCGAAGGTGACGATGTATTCGCAGTGACCGTTATCGATCACCGTGCTGTCCGCGACCCATCCGCTGTTCAGCGCGCCGAAGTACCAAATTTCACCGTTTTCATCGTACTGCGCAAACACCGGGGCGAACACATCCCCTGCGTGGAGCTGACCGAGGATGACGGGCGCAGGTTGGCCGGGATTGTTGAAGGTGGGGATGAATGAGCGCACATTGACGGGAACGCTGGCATTCAGCGGCACACCGACCTGACAGGCATTCGCCGCCGTTTCGTTGTACCAGAAGATCGACCACAGGGGGCCATCGATCAGGCCGGGGTTGGGATTCACGTTGATCAGATCGAGGTTCACTTCCACCGGGCAGCCATTGGTAAAACCGCTTCCGGCATCGCTTGGGCACAGATCGACAAAGTCGGCCACACCGTCGCCATCGCGATCGGCAGCGGGGAGACCGCTCGCACGCACAGGGCAGCCGCTCGCTTCACGCACTCCCGCATCACGTGGGCATCGATCAACGCGATCAGGGATGCCATCGCCATCGCTGTCCGGGGATTGTGCCGATGTGGAAAGCGCTGCGCCAAAAATCAGGACGATCAGCGAAACCAAGAGGAGGAGGTGGCGTGCTAGACGGGCGTTCATGATCGATAACTCCTGTGCTGGCGATGATGAAATGCATTACAACTTATATTGCAGCGATCATATCCATTGTATGCGCGAAAGTACATCTATTTTTACAAGAACTATACAAGAATGAATCCTTTATGGATAACGATGAGTGATGTGGAATGTAAGGCTTTATGGAATCAAAAAAGGCGCGCCACCGGA
>JAXLWG010000013.1:0-120110 GCA_046328615.1 Anaerolineae bacterium
ATCGCGTCACGCAGGGCCAGCGCGTTCATGATGGTGCCGAGCAGACCGATGTGATCGGCAGTGGTGCGATCCATGCCCATCGTTTCGCCAGTTGCGCCGCGCCACAGGTTGCCACCGCCGATGACGATGCCGATCTGAATACCGAGAGCATGAAGCTGCTGAACTTTTGCGGCGATGAATTCCGCGCGATCCGAGTCGATGCCGAAACCGGCGTCACCCGCCAGTGCTTCGCCGCTCAGTTTCAATACGATTCGCTTGTAAGCGGGTTCGGGAGTGCCGGGACGGGTGCCGTTTGGGTGGTTAGGGTTGCTCATGAACAAACGTCTCCTTTCGAGGAAGTCGATGGGGTTTTGTTGGGCTGTTGGCAAAAAAAGAGGGACTAGCGAGATCGCTATTCCCTCTCATGCATGAACTGTTCGGCTAACCGTGGATACGGTTGAGGCGCAAGCAGTCGATTATTCAGCATTCGCGTCCGCAGCGCCTTCGCCCACTTCGAAACGAGCGAAGCGGCGCACTTCGATGCTTTCACCGAGTTCCGCGACCAGCTCCTTCAGCAGTTGGGTGATGGTCTTGCTGTCATCCAGCAGGAAGGCCTGTTCCATCAGCACGCGTTCCTGATAGAAGTCCTTCATGCGCCCGTCGATGATGCGTTCGAGAATTTCGGCGGGCTTGTTGGCATTCTTCGGGTCGTCCTTCAGAATACGCATTTGCATGTCGGTTTCGGCGGCGATGTCGGCCTGAGGCACGTCTTCTTTCTTGACGTACAGCGGCTTCATGTTGGCAATGTGCAGCGACAGATTCTTGGTGAAATCCTTGAACTGCTGCGTATTCGCCACGAAGTCGGTTTCGCAGTCCACTTCCACCAGCACGCCAATGCGCTTGTTGTGGTGCAGGTATGCGTGCACGAGGCCTTCGTTCATCACGCGGCCCGCGCTGAGCTTCTTCACGGCCTTCGCCATGCCCTTTTCACGTAGGAATTCGGCTGCCTTCTGCATATCGCCGCCAGAGGTTTCCAGCGCCTTCTTGCAGTCCAGCGGCCCTGCGCCCGTGACTTCACGCAGGTCCTTGACCATTTGAGCGGTAATTTGCGTCATGATTTCTCCCGTCTATCTTGATGGTGTTGCTGCCGCATCGTGTGAAATTTGAGTTTGGATGGATTGGATCGAACTTGCCCGGAATGGGCGAAGCTGGCAAATAAAGGGGCGTCTATTTGACGCCCCCAGATGACCGCATCTGACGTTATTCGGCGTCGCCTTCAAACAATTTGCCGCGAATTTTCGCCAGCGTCGAGGCGCCGAGGAATTTCTCGTCGCTTCCGCCTTCGTCATCCGCCGCGAACTTATCGGCGAGTTCGGCATTCACCGCGCTCATGTCGGCTTCAGCCGCGCTGCCATCTTCAGACTTGCGCATTGCTTGACCTTCGGCAATCGCATCCGCCAGTGCCCCGATCAACAGCTTGATCGCGCGCACGGCGTCGTCGTTCGCCGGAATGATATAGTCGATTTCATCCGGGTCGCTGTTGGTATCCGCCAGCGCCATCACCGGGATTTTCAGCGTGTTCGCTTCTTTGACTGCCGTCGTTTCACGCTTGGTATCCACCACGATCATCAGATCGGGCAGTTTCTTCATGTTGCGCAGACCGCCAAGGCGAAGTTCCAACTTTTCAATCTTGCGATTGAGAATGAGGACTTCCTTCTTCGGCAGCAGGGCGAATTCGCCGTTGTCGCGTTTCTTTTCCAGTTTCTTCAGGGTGTCAATACGATCGCGGATCGTACGCCAGTTGGTGAGCGTGCCGCCCAACCAGCGCTGATTGACGTAGGGCATCCCGCAGCGATCGGCTTCACGGGCGACGGCTTCCTGCGCCTGACGCTTCGTTCCAACGAACAGCACGGTGCCGCCGCGCTGGCCAATTTCGCGCAGCATGTCGGCAAACTGGTTCAGGTTGACGACCGTCTGCTGAAGGTCGATGATATGAATGCCGTTGCGTTCAGCAAAAATAAACGGCTTCATCTTCGGGTTCCACTTGGTCGTGCGGTGACCGAAGTGGACGCCCGTTTCCAGAAGCGCTTTCATGGAAACATTGGCGGACATGGGTGTTGTTCTCCTAGAGATGTGTTTAAGCGTTCACACCTTTCATCCTCGGCGGCGAAAATCACGGGGATTCCGCGACAACACTCGCGCCAAGTCCGGGTGTGTGATGGTTAAAAACCGGGGCGCATCATAGCACAGCGCCCCTTGAGGATCAATCCACAAAGCGGTATTTGAGCAAAATCCACAGGGCGTGCGGGGCGTCCGTCCACTTGATTTTCTTGCCCTCTGTCCATTCGCGCCCGTTGTAGCTAATGGGTACTTCATAGATGCGAATGCCCTGTTTCAGCACCTTGGCGGTGAATTCCGGTTCGAACTCGAAGCCGCGTGCGTGGATGGGCATATTCTTGACGACATCGGCGCGGAACACTTTATAGCAGGTTTCCATGTCGCTGATGATGGAGTTATAGAGGATGTTCGTCGTCAGCGTGAGGATTTTGTTGGCGACCATGTTCCAGAAATTCATCGCCTTGCGCGGGCCGCCCAAAAAGCGCGATCCGTAGACGACACGAGCGATGCCTTCTTGAATGGGTTTGACGAGGATACCGTATTCACGCGGGTCGTATTCCAAATCGGCGTCCTGAATCAGGAAAATGTCCCCACTCGCGTTCGCAAAGCCGGTGACGAGTGCCGCTCCTTTGCCCTGATTATGCGTGTGGTACACCACTTTGACCGCCGGATGCTCCTGTTCGATCCGCTTCAGAATATCCCGTGTGCCATCGGTCGATCCGTCATCGACAATGACGATTTCGTCGGCCAGCCCCACCGATTCGACGCGCTCCAGCACATCTTCGACGGTATGAACTTCATTGTAGCAGGGGATGATCACGCTTAGTTTGAGGCGTGGGGTATCAGCGTGAAACGGATCGTGTTTCGGAGTCGTTGCCATTTGCATCGATTACAAACCCTATCGGTAGACAAATTTGTCGCATTATAGCATAGGACAGAAATCGTCCCGGAAAAGTTCAGACTTGCTGCACAGGTGAGTTATCGCACGGTGCCTCGCTTTGTGTTACCATCGTGACAGTGTGTTTTTACAGGGTATAACCATTGTTTGTACGAGGAGCAGCGCCCATGCCGCGATGGTTGTCTTTTGACAGTTTCCTCGCCGATGCCATGAACGCGCCGAGTGATCAGGTGCGTCAGCAATTGGTGGATCAACTGCTGGCCGAACACCCTGATTTCCCATGGGTTGAAGCGGACAAAGCGACCTTTGTCTATGTCGGGGCGGACATTGAACGGGTGGCTGTGAACCTCGATGCGATTCCCCACGATCCCCCGTTCGATCCGCTGATCCGTTTGCAGGGGACGAATTTCTGGTATGTCACCCGGTCGTTCGCCGCTGACGATTTGCTCGATTACATGCTCGCCATCAACGATCCGATGACGCCGCTTGCCGAAGAAACCGATGTACTGGCGCGCGTTCAGCGTTACTGGCATGCCGATCCGTTGAATCCGCAGCGCATGGAGGCCAGTACACAGAATGTCAGTGTGCTGCGCATGCCGAACGCACGCCCGTTCCCCGATTGGAGCGGGATGGGCCGCGTCACGCATGGTTCCATTCATGATCTGACCATCGACAGCGATGAACTCGGCTTTATGGGGCGCAGCGTGACCGTGTACACGCCACCCGGCTACGCCGATGGCGAAGGGACGTACCCGCTGCTGATTTTGCAAGACGGCCAGTGGGCGACCGGCCCGCTGCAAACACCCTACATCGCCGACGCGCTGATCAAGCATCAGCGTATGCAGCCGACGGTGATCGCGATGGTGCAGAGCGGTTCGCAGGAAGAACGCAACCGCGAATACTCGTCGCAGATGGGTTATTCGCTGTTCCTGCTGCGCGAACTGCTGCCGATGCTGCAAATGCATTTCCGCATCGATGCCACGCGGATCGGTGTTGGCGGGGTCGCGCTTGGCGCGGTGGCGGCGGCGAATGCCTCGCTGCAAAACCCGTCCGTGTTCTCGCGGCTGATTTTGATTTCGCCGCCGCTCGGTACCGGCGCGTTCCAAGACCTGCTGCGCGAAATCATGACCCGCTTCGAGCGTGCCGATCAACTGCCGACGCGCGTATTCCAATCGGTCGGGCGCTACGAGTCGCGGGCGCGCTTTGTCCGTCCGGCGCTCAACCTGCGTGATATTCTGAGCAACCGCCGCGATGTCGAATACCGGTTTGTCGAACTGGGCACCGGTCACGGATTGGTCGGCTTCCGGGGTGTGCTGCCCGAAGCGCTGGCGTGGACATTCCCCGGCGCGGCAGGCTAGCCGTTCGGTCGCTGTCCCCTGATGAAGTCTCGCTTATTGGGGCTTGGCCCTCCATCGTGGAGCCAAGCCCCGGTTTTTAGCAGCGGTTCACGCTCACGCGGATAGGAGCGTCGATGTCCCGTCTAGTTGCAGCTCGCTGGCGTCGAATCGCCGTGATCGTCTTTGTACTGGCGCTGATCGGCGGGATTGCTGGTTGGGCGATTTTGCGCAGCCGTCCATCGCTTGGACTGTGCGAAAACACGAACGCGTCGCTGCTGCTGCATGCCAATGGTGCCGATCTCGCGGGTGCGATGACTGCCGAGGAAGCGCAGTCGGCGGCCCGTACAGCGCTCGCGGCGCAGTATCCCGATCTCGCGGATGCCGACGCGGTGCCGCTGTCGCCTCCGCAGTTGGTACGGGCTGATCTGCCCGGTGGTGAGCAGAGTCCCGCTTATCAAATCACTGCCCGCTTAAAAAGTGCGCTGCCCGACGACGAAACCACTGCTGCCCCGACCGATCAGCGCCTTGGGATGACGACTATCCTCTATCTTGATCCTGTGAACGGGAATGTGCTCTACATGGTTACGGCGCTGAACGCGCGCAGCCCGCAGAGCGTTTGTTTCTAATGGTTTGGAAAGCAGCATGAATCTTTCGACCCCTTTGTTTGAAGGTCAGCTCATCCGGCTCACCGCTGTGCGCAATGAAGATCTGCCGACGCTGGTGCGCTGGTATCAGGAAAGCGGTTTTGCCCGCCACTTCGACTCGTCCCCGGCTTACCCACGTGGTGAGGAGCGGCTGCGCAGTTTCGTGACGGAATCGCGCAATAACGACGCGTACAATTTTGCCATTCGGCTGCTGTACAGCGATGAATTGGTTGGACTGGTTGATTTAGACGGCATTCAGTGGAATAACCGCTCGGCGTGGCTGGCGATCGCCATCGGCGAAGCCAACCAGCGCGGGCGCGGTTACGGTCGTGAAGCGATGCAGTTGATTTTGCACTTCGCGTTTCGAGAACTGAACTTACACCGCGTACAGTTGACGGTGTTCAGCTACAACGTTCGGGCCATTCGCCTGTATGAATCGCTCGGATTCGTCCACGAAGGCACCTATCGCGAAGCGATTCACCGCGAAGGCGAAAAATACGACACGCTGCTGTACGGGATGCTGGTACACGAATGGGCGGCGGGACTGTCCGGCAGCTAACGAGGCCGTTTTTCGACGGCAATGTCACGCAGGCGTGGATTGGCGACATCGCGCGGTGACAGAATCGGCGTCTCCTGTACGTTCCAAGGAACATTTAAATCGGGATCATCCCACGCGACCCCATTCTCATCTTCCCCGCTGCCGTAATACTGGTTGACGTAGTAAATCATGGAGGCGTCCGTCAGCGCGTAAAACCCATGCGCGACCCCTTCCGGAATGAATACGCCGCGCTGGTTGTCCTCACCAATATCGATCACTTGTGTAGCAAGGTGCGTGGGTGAGTTTTCACGCAAATCGACCATTCCCACCCGGATCATGCCGTGCGTCACATACCAGAAATCGATCTGATTTAGGTGATAATGCAGCCCGCGCAGCACGCCGGCTTTGCTTTCGCTGTGGTTCGACTGAATTTGATCGAAATTCACCCACGGAAACCATTCTTTGCGAAAGGCTTCACGGAAGCGTCCGCGATTGTCCGGGAAGGCGCGAATAGGTTTAAAATAGACTCCAGAGATGAGGGTGCTCGGTTCCAGCAGCCCCGGATTTTGTGTCATGGCGATGGTCTCCTAACAGAAGGAAGCCTGTGAGAGGCAGCGCAAAATTATAACGCAATTTTTTGAATGAAGTAGGATAATCGGCGGGATAGGGTAGGCTTGCCGATTTTCCTGCCTTAAGCTATGCTTCTAGCGTTATGACATGCGTGTGTTATCCCTGTTCTAATCGAGGAGGCGGCGATGATTCAGGGGGGCGATAGCTTCCGTCTGGTCGTACGGCGAGGCCCACAGCCGAACCAGACCTATGAACTCAACAAAGACATTATCACGCTCGGACGTGACATCACGAACGATATTGTGATCAATGACCCCGAAGTCAGCCGCCACCATATGCGAATGACTCGAGGCCCCGGTGGGTACACCATCGAGGATTTGGGCTCGACGAATGGCACGTTTGTAAACGGCCAGCGTGTGACCGGCGCGCGTCCGCTGCGCAACGGCGACATGATTGGCTTGGGCGAAACGGTGACGCTGGGGTACGAACTGGTTAGCGCGGCGACTGCGCCGCCGCCCGGTGCAGGTGTGACCGCGCCGAATGTTCCGCAGACGGGTTTCAGTGCCGTGCCGTCCGCTCCGGCGGCCAGCCAGCCAATGGGCGCCGCGCCTGAACAACCGGCAGCGCAACCCTATGGCACATACAGCAGTGGATACAACAGCGCGCCTGCCGCCTATGGCTCACAAGCGCCTGCCAATCAGCAGCCGGGGCAGTATGGGACGTATAACGGCGGCTACAACCAGCCGGGAGCGCCCGCCTATGGAAACCAGCAGCCCTACTCCGCCGCACCTTCTCCGGCAGCGCCGCCGATGGGTGGCGAATATGGGGACTATGATCCGATCAAAGTTCGTGACGAAGGTCAGTCGAACAATACGCGCTGGATTTTGATTGGCTGTGCGGGATTGGGTTTGTTCTGCTGCTGCTCGTCGGTCTTGGGCTTGGTCATCATCGACGCCGCGCGGCTTTGGGACAGCATCCCGGTCTTCAGCCAAACCATTACGCCGATTTTGCGGACGATTGGAACAGCCCTCGGCCTGTTATAATTTTCACGGACGCGCCGCTTAACGCTTCGTCGGTTTTACGTTGTACCGATGGTGAAAATTTACGTCCTTTACCGCCAATCTGAACCGTTGGCGGGCATCATCCCGTGATAAGCTGTTCATACGTAGTTCCACCAGACGGCGTGAAAACGCCGTTTTGTTTGTCGTTTCAGGATAGATGGCGGCAATGAGTTCCTCCCCAGCCTCCGAATGGCAGACCCAGCGTTTCCGCGCCATCGTAGAGCAGCAGACAGAATTGGTTTGCTGTTACCTACCCGACGGAACCCTGACGTTTGTGAATGACGCCTACTGCCGGTTCTTCGGCCTTTCGCGTGAAGAACTGATCGGTCGTCGATTCGCTGACGTGATCACGATCAAAGATATACCGGATATAACCGAGCATATTCGCTGGCAAGTCACCCACTGCGAACCGCGTTTTGTCGTGCAAAGAGGCTGGCGCGCGGATGGTACTGCTTGCCATGTTGAATGGACGGATCAATGCCTGTTCAATGAGCAGGGTGAAATCGTCGAGATTTTGGCCGTGGGGCGCGATGCGACCGATCGCCTTGCGGCGCAGCAGGAACACACGCAGTTAGCAGAAATGCGCGCCGAGCTTGAAAACGAGCGCGAAATGAGTGATTGGCGCTCGCGCATTTTACGGGTGATGACGCACGAAATGCGCACGCCGCTGGCCATGATTCAACTTTCGACCGATTTGCTGGTGCGCTATCGCGATCGACTGCCGCAGGAAGAATACGAACGCCGTTTGATAGCGGTGCAGTCGCAAATCCGCGATATGGACGGGATGCTGGACGATTTCTCTTTCAGCCTGCGCGCCCAGATGAAAAAGCTGGTGCTCAATCTGTCGCAGGTGAATGTGCAGGAGATGACCGAACAGCTCGTCCGCGAAATGGAATTGACGATCGGGCGCGATCACCCCTTCAACGTGGAAACAGAACCCGGCAGCACCTTAGTCGCTGAGGCAGATGCTGGACTGCTTCACCGCGTGCTAAGCAACCTGCTCACCAACGCCATCAAGTATTCGCCGCCCGGTATGCCGATCGAAATTAGGCTGCGCCTCCGCACCAACGATCTGCAAATTGACGTGCGCGATCATGGCATTGGCATTGATGAAACCGAACAAGCACACATCTTCGAGCCGTTCTATCGCGGGCAAAATGTTGGCAGTGTGCAGGGAAGCGGTATCGGGTTGAGCTTGGTGCGTGATTGTATAACCGCCCACAGTGGCAGCATCAGAGTGAAAAGCCAAGTCGGCATAGGTTCAAACTTCACCATCCATATTCCGCAGCCAGTACCCCGCCCCGCTTCCAACCTTTAGCTTGTTTCCCCTATTTCGTCCCCGCTACCGCCCCATTGGTTGAGGGGAGACGAAGTGTCTACTTGATTTTGAGCCGGAACTAATACGATAATCAAGGATAGTCGAGGGTTATGTCGCCCTCGCTTATACCGAGCAGTTTGGCTCAGGAATCAGACTCACAAAATAGACTGCAAGCAGGGTTTTTTGGAGAACCAACGTGCCGGACAGCAGTTTACCGCCCCCCGACTTTAACGATGGGAGTGCGGACGACCATAAAGATCGTCCCAGCGCCTTTGATGATTTCGTCAACAAGGATCTGGATATGTCCGGTTTAGACAGCGCCGCGCCGGACAAAGGTGATCGCGCTTCCTCTGACCCGGTTGATCGTTCTTTTCTGCGTCCCCTAAACCCCTTCCCCTTTCCGACGCAAAAACCCAGCGAGGACTCCCTGTTTGGCAGCCTGCCGAACCAACGTACCCAGCCTTCCAGCGACGACGACATTCCGCCGCGCTTTGGTTCTCGCCTGTTAGGGACACTGCCGCCCAGCACGCCGATCCCGCGCGTGTCGCCACCGCCGCCGGAAGATCCGCGTTGGGTGCGCGGCGTTTACCGCGTCCAGCGTGATCTGCGCATCTATAAGAATCCGCATCGCGCCGCCCAGAAGGTCTGCACGCTGCCGGAAGCGAACCGCCGCATCGACAAATCGCTGCGCTTCATCGCCAATGTGTCGCCGGGGTGGTCTGCTGTGCATTTGTACGGCGAACAGCCCATCATCGGGTTTGTTGATAACAGTGAAGTGGTATTGGTGGCGCGGCGCGGGCTGCGCGATGTGTGGGAAGATGTGGCGCTGATTGTGTGTTTGCTGCTGCTGATCCTCGCATTGGTTGCCAACCTTGACCAACTGCCGTTCTTCAACGGCGGCGATCAGTCTCGCATCACCGAACTTGAGCAGACGGTCACCGAACAGCAAACGCGCATCACCGAACTGGAAGCAACGCTGGAATCGCTGCGCGACCGCGCTGAATCCCGCAGTTCCAGCAGTGATGGCCGCTAACTGTTAATCATTTAGCGAAGAGGGGCGTCACCTGTTCATGACAGCCCCTCTTCTGTTCCCTAAAAGCCTCAATCCAGTAAGGTGCCTACTTCTTCGCGGTGCGGGAAAGAAGCCATCGCTCCCGGTTTCAACACACTGAGGGTGGCGATCGCACAGGCCCGTCGTACCGACTCGTGCAAGCTCACCCCCGCCCCCATGAAATAGCCCAGCGCGCCAGCGAACGCATCGCCAGCCCCCACCGCATCGACCGCCTGCACTTTCTCCGCCGGAATCTGTTCCGCTGCCCCATTCGCGTCAATGAGCAGTGCGCCCCGGCTGCCCAGCGTGATCACGACAATCTTAGCGCCGCGTGCCTGTATCGCCCGCCCCACGCTGATCGCCTCATCCACCGTTTCGATCGCCGGGGAATCGGTCATCATGGCGGCTTCAAATTCGTTCGGGGTAATCACATCGGTCAGCCCGATCAGTTCCGGCGGGAAGCGGTTCGCCGGAGCGGGGTTGAAAATGGTGATCGGTGGTTTGGCAGCGGCGCGGGCGATTTTGAACGCTTCGATCGTCGTTTCGCTGGGGGTTTCCAACTGGCACATCACCACGTCCGCCGATTGGATGATACTGGCAAAGCGGCGCACATCCTCGGGGGTCAGGTCGAAGTTCGCACCGGGAGCGACGACGATCGTATTCTGTCCGGTGTGGTCATCCACGCTGATCAGCGCGACACCGGTTGCGCGGGATGAGCGCAGTACGCCCGCAGTGCCAACCTGTTCACGCTCAAAGTTGCGCATCACATCGTCGCCAAAACTATCGCCGCCCACCTTGCCGATCATGTGGACATGCGCCCCCAACCGTGCCGCCATCACGGCTTGATTCGCGCCTTTGCCGCCGAAGGTCGTATTCAGATCGCCGCCTGTAATGGTTTCACCGGGGGCGGGAATGCGCGGTACGCGAGTGACGAGATCGACATTGATGCTGCCTACCACGCAAATCGTCGGGATCATGATGTTTTCTCCAAAAGCTGTATTCCTCATCAATAACCATTGTGGGCAAAGTATAGTAGGTGCCACGCAGGACGGCCAAACCATGCCGATCCGTCCTACGCTCAAGGAATGGATATTCCTTATGCCTAGGCGGATCGGCTACAATCACTATCCATGCATACCTTAATGATCAGCCTTGACCCTTCGCTGCTGCAACCCGACAGCGCCGCCCGCCGCCGCCATACCGAACTCGCGCGGCGTGCCGGTTCGCTCACGGTTTTGGTGCGCGCGAAAAGCGGTTCGACCTCTGTCATCCGCGATGCGACGGGCGAGAGTACCCTTACCCTGATTCCGTTTGTCGCCGCCTCCCCGGTGGCGATTGTGCCGCGTGCGCTTGGCGCGCTTCGTCATGTTTCCCTACCCGTCGATCTGGTCGTCACACAGGATATGCTCCTCAGCGCGGTGATCGGTGTTATCGCCGCGCGGCGCATGCGCAATACGGCAGGGGAGCATCCGCCGCTGTTGGTACAGAGTCACACTACCCTTTTCGATAACGCGGCATGGATGGCAGAAGCGCCGTTACAGCGGCGGGTGATGCAGTGGATCGCTGCGTGGGTGCTGCGTCGTGCCGATGGCGTCCGCACCGTCAATGCTCACGAACAGGCGGCGATCGTGCGGCGCGGTTTTCCGGCGGAACGGGTGGAATGCCTGCCGCTGGGCACCGCGTCGCGCACGTTTGTCGATCCGCCGCAGGTGTTGATCGACGCGGCACGGCGCGAGCTCGGCTTGCAAGCCGACGATCGTGTTCTGCTGTGGGTCGGTCACCCTCTTGGCGTTAAACGGGTGCCTCTATTGTTTCCAATTTTGAAACGGGTGTTGGCGGAGGTACCTACCGCTCGCCTTGTCTTGATTGGGATTCAACCCGATCAGGAGGCTCGTTTGCGCCCTATCATCGAAGCCGAGGGAACTGCCGACCGGGTGATCGTGCATGGCCCTGTGCCGCATGATCAACTACCTGCGTATTATGCGCTGGCGGATGTGTATACGCTTTCCTCCAGCTACGAAGGGCTGCCGCGCGTTTTGTTCGAGGCCGGTGCGGCGGGAATTCCAACCGTCGCCTTTGATGTTCCCGGCGTAAATGAAATCCTCCAAGATGGCGTGAACGGCTGGCTTGCCCCGGAAGGTGATCTTGATGCCTTTGCGAAAGCGGTTTGCCGCACGCTGACCGATCCCAGTTTGGCCCACGAAGCCGGACAGCGCGCCCGCCAGATTGCTTTTGAACGCTACGGCGCGGATGAATACCCGGATCGATGGGCGGCGTTATGGCGGCGCGCCATCGAACGCGGCAGACGATCGAAAGGACGTGCATGACCCCCTCAATGAATCCGCCTCAACTGGTGCGGCGACCTGCACCCGACCCGGCGAAATCCAATCTGCTGATGTTCAACCTTGCCGTCGATGCCGATGATCCAGTGCTGAGCTTCACGACGGATTGGCTCAACCGGCTGGCGGCGCACTTTGCGCGCATTGATGTGATCACGATGCGGACGGGACGGTTGGCGGTTGCGCCGAATGTCCATGTGTATTCGGTGGGCAAAGAAAAGGGCTACAGTGAAGCCCGCCGCGCGGTCGAGTTTTACCGGCTGCTGTTTCGGCTGACCGGGACGACGCGCTATTTTGCCTGCTTTGCTCACATGATGCCGCTGTTCGCTGCGCTTGGCGGGCCGCTGCTGACCGCGCGCGGCATCCCGATCACCCTGTGGTTTACGCACCGCCAAAAATCGATCCCCCTGCAAGCTGCCGCCGCCTTCAGTCATCGCATCGTCACGGCAGCACCGGACAGCTTTCCGTTTTCAACGCCGAAACTGCGCGTCTTAGGTCACGGTGTCGATACCGAGTTTTTCGCACCGGCACCTGACTCACCGCCCCAAGCCGACTTCACCGTCGTGCACGTCGCCCGCGTGATGCCGATCAAGCATCAAGATACGCTGATCCGCGCGGCGGCAGCCGTGCCGACCATGCGGGTGATGTTGGTCGGTGAAGTGCCGCCCGATACCAGCGAACAGTACAAAACCGATTTGCATGCGTTGGCTGATCGGATGGGAGTGACGGATCGGGTGGTGTTCGCGGGATCGCAGAGCAAGGAAGGGGTGCGCGCCATCCTGCGCAGTGCTTCCGCTGCCGTCAACCTCAGTCCGCCGGGGTTGTTCGATAAGGCCGCGTTGGAAGGGATGGCGGTCGAAGTGCCCACCATCGCCAGCAGTGAGGCCTTTCGCCCGGTGATGGGACGGCATGCGCCCGCGCTGCTGATCGCGGCACCGGAGGATCACAATACGCTGGCGCTGCGCTTGGCGGCGATCCAGCGGCTGCCCGCAGAGGAACGGCGTGAAATGGGGGCTAGGCTGCGCGCCAACGTGATCGCACAGCACAGTTTGGACGGCCTGATCGAGCGGTTGGTCAGGGTGTTGATCGACGGGGAACCATGAGACTGATCTACATTGCCAATATGCGCGTCCCGACCGAAAAAGCGCATGGTCTGCAAATTTTCCAGAATGCCGAAGCATTCGCCCAGACGGGCGCGCATGTGAGCCTGTGGGCGGCGCGGCGCGTTAACACGCCGGAAATGAACGCCATTCGCGATCCGTTTGAGCATTACGGGGTGGCGCGCAATTTCAAACTTCGCCTGCTCCCCACGATCGACTTACTGTGGCGGGTACCGGGGCGGGATGATGGGATGGCGCGCATCGTTTTCGCCGTGCAGTGGCTGACGTTTACGCTGGCGGTGCTGATCAGTGCGCTGTTCACCCGCGCAGAGGTCTTTTATACCCGTGACCCGCTGATCTTGTGCGTGTGCAGCATGATCAAACCGCGCCGCGCGCTAGCTTATGAACCGCATACCGCTTCGACGGGACGGATGGGCAAAATGCTTCAGCGGATGGCGCTGCGTCGTGCCGGGGCGGTGTTCCCGGTGACGCGCAAACTGGCGGACGATCTGATCACCGAAGGGGCAAACCCGGATCGGCTGTGGGTCGCGCCGGATGGCGTGCAAGCCGGACGTTTCGCCAATCTGCCTGACCGGCAATCGGCGCGTGAGTCGCTCAACTGGCCGCCTGATGCCTTCATCGTTGGCTATGTGGGGCGGCTGCACACGATGAACATGGACAAAGGCGTCAGCGCGGTATTGGAAGCTGTCTTGCAGGTGCCGGGGGCATCGCTGGCGCTGGTGGGCGGGCCGGAGGAAAGCGCCAACGCTCTGCGTGAGGAATGGCTTCGACGCGGTGGCGCGGCAGAGCAGTTTCTCATGGCAGGACAGGTACCGCCCGCGCAGGTGCCGGTCTATCTGCGTGCGTTTGATGTGTGTACCATGATGCTGCCCTTCACGCCGCATTTCGCCTATTACGCGTCGCCGCTCAAGCTGTTCGAGTACATGGCAGCGGGGCGGGCGATCGTCGCGTCGGATTTTCCAGCCTACCGCGAGATCGTGACCGACGGCGAATCGGCGCTGCTGGTGGCTCCCGGCGATCCGGCGGTGCTGGCGGAGGCGATCCGGCGGCTGCAAGCCGATCCCGGTTTGCGGCGGCGGCTTGGCATCAACGCCCAGCGTGAAGCGATGACCCGTTATACATGGTCAGCGCGCGCTCAACTGATCATGAAGTATTTGGCCTGACCATGACATCACCGACAGGGTGAACGCGGTGAGCAGATGGTTGGCGTCTGCGCCGGGAGCGGCAAAACGGGTGTTATCGCGCCAATCATAGACGGTGATGGCGACGGTGTAGTTTCCCGCCAGCAATGGAAACGGCAGCGGAAGGGCACGATCTTCAACATACAGGGTGTCCGTTTGCCAGCGGCTGGTTTCCGGCGGATCGACGGCGGGCGCGCTGTCCACATGGGTGACGACTTCCCCTTCTTCGTCAAGCAGATACAGGCCGACGCTGAAATCTGCCGGGAGCGGCGTATCGGCTGACCACCACAGGCGCACCATGATCGTTTCGCCTTCATGGGCGACAGGGGGAGTAGACAAGGGGATCCACTGATCCGCCGCCGGGACGATCATGTCCGTACCGTGCAGCCGCATCCCATTGGCGAACAACGTCCCCACCGGGTCAGGCGGGGCTTCGTAGAGGCGGAATAAGCAGGTCGGCGGGCCAACAAAGATCGATGGGATACGCTGCGCCGTCAGCGCGGCAGCATAGCCGGTATCCTGTGTGTTGACGTTGACGGCGTACCAAACCCGGCGTGTCGTGGTAACTTCGGGCGGCGGCGCTTGAATCACCGGCAGGCCTGCCGGGAAAAAGGTGCGTGTATAGTAGTCCAGTTCGTAGGGCTTAAAGCAGTCAAAACCGGGATCGAGCGCGACGACATCGCCACCCCGTACGTGATCATGCAGCCATGAGAAAATGCTCACGCCGGGGAGCGCATAATTGAGTTCGGTTCGCGCTGGCACCGGGACGAACACGAGCGCGATCAGGATTGCCAGCCCGCCGATTTGTGCGGGGCGCGGCAGCGAAGTCAGCAGCAGCCCGCCGAGCAGCGTGAAGGCAGTCAGCGTCCAGAAAGAATAACTGGGCATGAAAAACCCCAGTACCGGATGCAGGAGATACATCGCGATCAAGCCGCCGATGCTCCAAAGAAGCAGCCCGATCACCGGGCGAGCGCGGCGGCGACCGCTAAAGAGCCATGCGGCAGCGCCGATGAGCGCCAGCGCCAGCCAGATCAGGGCCACATCACCGCCATATTCTGATCCGATGGCGGAAATGCCACCGAAAAAAGGTGGACGCTCGGCGACGGTGGCACGTCGGGCAGCGACGGTGGCGCGCGTCAACAGAATGGGGATAGATGCGGCGATAAAGACGGCGGCAATGGGCAGCCAGCGGAGAATCGTCCGGCGCAGTGGGTACACGATCAGGGTGTAAAACCCGAAACAGGCGATCCAAATTGGCGCGACCAGTGTGGTATAAAAACTGGCGATCAGCGTGAGCGTCAGTGCGAACGCCGGAGTCGCACGCAGGCGCGGCGTTTCAAAACAGCGCAGGGTGAGGTAGAAGCCGAGCGGAATCAGCGCGTGGGCGAGCGCATAGGGGCGAATGTAGCCGCTGAGAAAGGCGCTGTACGACAGCCCACCGTAGATCAGCAGGGTAAACCAGCCCGCCCAAAGCCCGCCGAGTTTTCGACCCGATTGAAAGGCAAATGCGCTGCCAATCAACGAGAAGAACAGCGACAGCAGGTGGAGCATGAACGGATGCTGCCCGACGAGCAGCCGCCAGCCGCCTAACAGCAGGGGATAGAGCGGCGTCCAATCGTAGGGCGTCCAAGCGAGAATCTGTTCGGGGGTGCCGAACGTCTGCCAGATGTGCCATGTTTCATCCGGGTTCATCTCCAGCCCACGCAGACGGATCAGGTGGAGCACGGCGATCAAACCGAACAGGCACAGGGTTAAAAAGTAAGGGGCGCGGCGAATTGGTTTCATGGTTAAGATTGTGCGCGATACGGGGTACTTGAATCAAGTGATTATTCGGCAGGAAACATGCGGATTGGCATTTTCGCAGCAGATTTAACGCACCGTCATGGCTGGGCGCATTATAGTTTGAGTGTGATTCGGGCGCTGCGGCGGGCGAAAGTCGATATGGTGGTGCTGACGACGCATGGATCACCGGTGCCTGATGACCTTCATGATTTACCGGTGTATCCGGTGCTGCCGAGCGTCGATCCGATGGAACGCCGGATGATCGTCCGGCAGATGGCCCTGATTCCTACCGCACGTCGATTATGCGCGGACTGCGACGTGATTCACACGTTTGTGGAGCCGTTCGCGCTGATCGCGGCATGGACAGCGGGAAAACGCCCACTTGTGATCACCGGGCATGGCAGCTATGTATGCGTCGATCACGCCTATCCGCGTTATCTGCGGGCGGCGTATACGCGGGCGTTTCGACGGTCAGCGGTGGTATGTGTCAGCCGTTATACGGCGCGGACTGCCGAACGGACGATCCCCGGTCTGCGCACGCAGGTGATCCCTAATGGGGTAGATGTCGAACGGTTCGCACAGCTTCCCCCTGCCGAAAAGCATGGCAATACGCTTCTGACGGTAGGTGCCGTTAAGCGGCGCAAAGGGGTTTTGGAATTGGTACGCGGCCTGAGCGATTTGCTGCACGATCAGCCTGCGGTGCGCTGTGCGATTGTGGGCAGCATCGATATGGAACCGGCCTACGTTGAAACAGTGCGCGCCGAAATCACCGCGCGCGGGCTGGCCGATCATGTGACGCTGTACGGGCGTGTTTCGGATGACGATCTGATGCGCTGGTATGCCCGCGCCGACGTGTTCGCCGCTCCATCAATGCATGACGGTTGGAAATTCGAGGGGTTTGGACTGGCGGCCTTGGAAGCGAGCGCGGCAGGTCTGCCCGTGATCGGCGCGGCGGACAGCGGCCTTGAGGATGCGATCGACGATGGAGTGACGGGGTATCTTGTCCCACCGGGCGACAGTGCCGCGTTCAAAGCGCGGGCGGTTGAACTGCTGAAGGATGCCGCGCTGCGTCAACGAATGGGCGAGGCCGGACGCGCTAAAGCACGCCTGATGACATGGGATGCAGCGGCAGAATCGCTGGCGCATTTATACGCTCGCCTTTGATGAGCTCAGTGGATTGGTTTAGTCACGAATTGACATTATGAATACGCTGCGGCGGCTGATGGGCCGTAAATTCATTCAAGATACGCTCGTTTTGCAGGTTTCCAAAGCTTTCACTGCCGGGTTGAGCGCGCTCTCATCACTGGTGGTATGGCGTTTGCTGGGGCCGACTCCCTTCGGCGTGTTTGCGCTGGCCGAAACGTTTATGACGCTCTGGTTTCAGCTTGACCTGACCGGAGCCGCCGGGGCGATGTACACACGGCTTGGAATCGCACGCGGCGCACAGGATGAGGCCGCCATGATCGATGTCATGGCGGCGTATGGGCGGATTGGGATCCTCGTCAATGCCGGGATCACCGCATTGGTGCTGATTTTCGGTGTGCCATTGGCAGGTGTGATGCAGCACGACGAGCGAATTGGAGTGCTGGCGGGTGGGTTAGCCATCGCTGCGCTGATGGATACGCTGTACGGCTACCTCATCACCTGCTTTGGAGCCGCGCGCCAAATGCGCTGGTATTCGATCCTCAATTTTATCAATCAACTGGTCTTGACCCTTTGCTTGATCAGCGCGGCAGTGCTGAGCGCTACACCGGAAAGTTTGGTGATCGCCCGGTTAATTTACTCAACCGTGACGCTGACAGTCGCGCTGGCGGCCTACCAACGCATTCGCGCACAATCACGACTGCCCGCTTTGTTGGCGGTGGTGAGGCGGATGCGGACGATTTCGCTGCGGGGATACTGGTCGTTTGGGCTGGCGAACGGCTTCGATAAAAACATTTCCGTGCTGTTCGTGCAGCTTCCCCTGTTGATCGTCGGGAGTTTGGGCGGTGAAGCCGCCGTCGGTTTCCTCAATCTCGCACTCAGCGGCATCTCGAACGCAGGTATTCTGACGGCGGCAATCTTTGAAAATGTCCAATCGTTCGTGCCGGAGGCGGTCGGACGCGGTGATTTCACAGGGCTGCGACGCAACATCCTTCGTGTGATCGGCGTGCTGGGCATTGGCGCGCTGCTGGTCTACGGTGCCGTTGCCCTGCTATCACCCATTTTTATCCCGCCTATTCTGGGTGAACGCTGGATTCCTGCCGTTGAACCGCTGACGATACTGGCGCTTTATGGAGCCGTCACGTCGATAGGCGGGGTGTTTGGCCCACTGTATCGCGCTTTTGGCATCATGCGATCGGCGCTCATGGCGAAAATCGTCGCCTTGGTCAGCGTGCTGCCCGCCGCTCTATGGATTTTTCATGCCGGTGAAACCGCTGCGGAGGGGGCATGGATGATCTCGACACTGTATATCGTTTCGGTGGGACTGACGGCGGCTGCTGTTCTATCCGAACTTTTCAAGCGGGGCGCGAAACCTAGCCCTAGTCCATAGGTTAATCGAGAAAGTGACCTCATCATGACGAAATCCTTAAAACAAACGCTGCGCGAATCCCCGCTGCGGGCTCCTTATCTGTGGCTGGCGAACCGGTATCGAGGGCTACGCCGGTTATTCACCTACCCGGAAACCGCCCATGTAGGCTTGGTCGATTACGACGACTACTGGGATAAAAAAGCCGCCGATCTGATGGGCAAAATGTCGCCTTGGCGGCTGAAACGCGCGCAGGTGTTCAGCAGTATCGCCCAACGCGGTGATCGTGTGCTCGATTTGGGGGTAGGTGATGGCGCACTGCTCAAGTACATGATCGACCAGACGGGTATTGAGGGCTACGGGATTGACGTCTCGCCCAAGGCCGTCGAATTTTGCCGTGCCAACGGCTTAAATGTCGTGCTTGGGGATGTCAACCGCCCGATTGCCGAAGTGCTGCGCGAAACCTTCGGAGATGCGATTCAATTCGATTACGTGATTTGTTCGGAAATCATTGAGCACTTGCCGGATCCTGAATCGCTGCTGCTGTCGCTGCGCCCGCTGGTCAGGAAGGCGATCATTGTTTCGATACCGAATACAGGGTTTCACCAGCACCGGCTGCGCCTGCTGCTTGGCCGGTTTCCGCTTCAGTGGGTGATTACACCCGGTGAGCATCTGCGCTTTTGGACACGCGCGGATTTTCGCTGGTGGGCACAGCAGTTGGGGTTTGGAATTGCCCGTGAAATCCCCTATCAAGGCACGGCGGGTTTGAAAGAGCTGATGCCGGGACTCTTTGCCGCTGCCTTTGTCTATGTGCTGACACCCCCGGTTACGAAGTGACAAATGTCTACCCGAAATCGTGGGGAAATTGTGGGTTTTCTATTAACTTGCCGGGTGTATGATCGAGCGGTTGTCAGCACGCAGCAGATCATGACACAGGCGGCATATGTGCGGAATCTTTGGACACTACGCGCTAAATGGCGCGGACGTGGCACTTGTCGAACGGATGGCGCAACGACTGGCACATCGAGGGCCGGATGGGTATGGACTTCATGCCGATCCCGGCGGTCGTTTTGCTTTTGGCGCAGGGCGGTTGGCTATCATCGACTTAAACGCACACCCCGGTGTGCTTTTTAATGAAGATTGCACAACCGCCGTTGCTTTTAACGGTGAAATCTATAACTACCAACCGCTGCGTGCTGAGTTGGAAGGGGCGAGGCATCAATTTAGCACTCGCACAGATACCGAAGTTATCGTCCACGGGTATGAACAATGGGGCGATGACGTTTTAACACATTTGCGTGGAATGTTTGCCGTCGCCATCTGGGATCGCAATCGCGACCGACTGCTGATCGCCCGCGACCGGTTGGGCGAAAAACCGCTCTACTTCACGGATCTGGGCGGCGGTGAGTTCCTCTTTGCCTCTGAAATCAAAGCACTCTACGAACATCCGGGCATGCGCCGTGCCATCAATCGTGAAGGGTTGATGGAAACGCTCAGTCTTGGCTATGTGCTGCCTCCGCATACCCTGTTCGAAGGGGTGCGAAAACTGGCACAGGGTGAAGCGCTGGTGCTGGAGCATGGGCAAGCGCGTGTGTTCCGCTATTGGACGCCCCTCATGGCGGAAGCCGAAGTCCCGCCTTATGAAGAGGCGGTGAAACAAGTGCGCGCCGCTGTTGAGCAGGCCGTTCGCATGCAAATGATGAGCGATGTGCCGATTGGCGCATTCTTGAGCGGCGGTGTTGACAGCACGGCGGTCGTTGGGCTGATGAAGCGGTCACTTGCGCCGGGACAATCGCTGCAAACGTTTACGGTTGGTTTTGATGAACCCGCCGGAAGCCATGCTGATCGCAAATTTAACGTGGACGCACGCTATGCAGCGGATGTCGCACGGCAGTTTGGCACCGAACATCATGCGATCTTTCTGAAACAAGACGAAAGCCTATCCGAACTGCTTCCGCGCTTGATTTATCATCAAGACAGCTTAATTGCCATGCCCACGATCGTCCAGACGGCGTATGTGGCATCGCTGGCACGAGTGAGAAATGTCCCCGTACTGCTGAATGGTGAGGCAGGCGATGAACTATTCATGGGCTACAACCATTTCAGGACGGATCAAACCCTCAGCCATTACTTGAAAATCCCCTCTTTAGTGCGCAAGGGGCTGCTTGATCCGATCTTGTCGCGCCTTCCGGGGGAACGGTTCGATTCGGCCCGAAAGTTGGTTGAAAAAACCGCCTATACCAGCCTGAGCGAACGGTATTTGGGCTGGACGCACATTCTAGGCACACCGCAGATTAACGGGATGATTCAAGCCGCTTGGATGCTGCCTGATTCCAGCCCGTTTGAGCCAATTTTGTCGCAACCGCGCACGAAGCATTTCACCGATCGGCTGGCTTTCGGTAATCTGGTCGGTTTTGTGGGCGAAAACAGCAACATGCGGGTCGATAAAATGTGCATGGCGATGAGTGTTGAGGCACGGTCGCCGCTGGAAGATTATAAGCTGGTGGAACTGGCGCTGCGCCTTCCGCTTTCTTATAAGCTGCGGGGTGGCGATTTCAAAGTCGTTTTCAAGGATGCACTGCGCGATCTGCTGCCAGAGGCCGTACAGAAACGCCCAAAGTGGGGGTTCAACCCACCTGCCAGCGATTGGCTGCGCGGGCCGCTTCAGCCGCTCATCAAACGCTATCTTTCACGCGATTACGTAGAGGCGGTGGGCGTATTCAACCCGGATGCGGTCGCACGAGCACTGCATGAACATGTCGTTGAGCATAAGTACCGGTTGTGGGAAGTGTGGGTAGCCTTGACTTTTCACCTGTGGCACGCGATTTTCATGGATCAATCGCTTACCTTTGATCGACCGATCAAGGCTGCCGATGTCGCAGCGATGGCGGTCATTCGATGAGCAGTCGCGCCACAGCTACCGGAAAAAAACTCCTGTGCGTGAATGGTGTATTTTCGCGCTTGAACAGTCCGGGAGCGGCGGAGCTCGATTGGTTTGCCTTGATCACGATGCTGCGCGAGATGGGGTATACCGTTCGTGTGCTTCAGCCGATCGTCAAAGGGCAAACGCACGAAGCCGTCGAGCGGTTTTACGGACTGCCGGAATTGGATTTGGTGACCGCTCCGCTGTCCATCAACATGCGCAATCCGCGCCGGTTGATCGAACCCGCGGTATGGGATGGCGCGGGCTGGATGTATGCCTCACCGGAATTCACTCACATACTGGACAGTGCCATTCGCGCCTATGCGCCGGATGCTTTGATCGCCGTGATGAGTTTCTTATGGGGGGCTGCACGTACGGCCCGCCGCGCCGGACTGCCGGTGCTGCTGCGTTCGCAGAACAACGAAGCCAGCCATATGCTTCAGGAAAACGGATTTTCGCTGCCCAACCTCGTTCGCTACTGGGGGAAATCCGCCGGGGAGCGACATGTCGCGCGCCTGCCCAACGCGGTCGCCGCCATCACGCCGAACGAAGCGGCGTTTTATCGCCAGCTTTCACCCAACACGCTGATTGAAGCACTGCCGCTTGGTACGCTGCCCAATCTGCTGCGCCCACCCCGCCCTGCGCGCGATCGTTCTCCGCTGCGCGCCTTTTTCATGGGGTCGAGCTATAACGTTCCCCACAACCGGAAAGCCTTGGCTTTCATTGTGCGTGAGATCGCCCCGCTGCTGCGCCAGCGGGCACCGGGCGCTTTTGAGCTGCATATTTTGGGCAGCAAAGCCCCTGCCGATCTGGTGGCGCTGGCTGCGCCGGAGCTGATTTTCGATGGGTATGCTGCCGATTTGGAAACCCATCTTGATGGAATGGACATCGCGCTGGTTCCGTCTCTCAGTGGGGCGGGAATGCAGCAAAAAGTTTTCGAGCCGCTGTGCCGCGCGTTTCCTGTCATCACCCATGAACGGGTGCTGGCGGGGTATCCATACCAACCGGGAATGGATGTGCGGGTGGGAAACACCGCCGCCGATTTTGTCGATCACCTGCTTGCCCTTCGTGATCCCGCCGAGCGGGAAGCCCTCTCCAGACGTGCGGCGGCCACTTCCGCGCGCTTATTTCAGCGCGAAACGCTGCAAACCACCCTTCAGCATCTGCTTGATGCATTCTGAGTGTTTGTATAGAAGCACTAAAAAACCTGCCAACAGCATCTGGTATCGTGTAGAAGTGTGACGAAAAGGATCGTAGGATAATCGCTGGATTCGTGTTGGAAAGGAGTGAACGTGTCAGCTTTGCCCAAAAATAAGTCGGCACGTTTGGAGTGATTATGGCGAACATATTGGTCATTGGCGGCACGCGCAACCTAGGGCATCTCCTCGTCCACCAACTGGTGCGGCGTGGTGATCATGTCACGGTGTTCAACCGGGGGAAAACGCGTGATGAACTGCCGGAATCGGTGGAACGTTTGCAGGGGGATCGCGCCGATAAAACCCAGCTTGCCGCCCAACTTAAGGGTCGCTCCTTTGATGCGGTGGTCGATACCGCGCTGTACAAAGCGGATGAAGCCAGCGCCATTACCTCGCTGCTCAAAGGACGTACCGGACATTATTTATTTATCAGCAGTGGACAGGTTTATCTAGTACGGGAAGGCGCGGAACGCCCCTTCACCGAATCGATGTATGCAGGGCGCACCATGCCCGCGCCGAAGAGCGACACCTACAGCTATGAAGAATGGCTGTACGGGATGGATAAGCGTGCCGCTGAAGATCGGCTGATGGAAGCGCATGTCAAAGAGAATTTCCCGGTCACCATTCTGCGCCTGCCGATGGTGACGGGCGAACGCGATCATTTTGGGCGGTTGTACGGCTATGTGCTGCGCATCAAGGACGGCGGCCCGATCCTTGTCCCCGCAACGCCGAATTTCCCGCTGCGCCATGTGTACAGCGGCGATGTCGTCCGCGTGATGCAGCAGTTGATTGAGCGGCGTGCCGGAATCGGGAAGGCGTATAACATTTCGCAGGATGAAACGGTGACGCTGGATGAGTTCGTCGGCATGATTGGCACCATCATGAAGATGGAACCTGCGATCGTACGGGTGCGCCGCGATAAATTAGAAGCGAATGGTTTCGTGCCGGACTGCTCGCCGTTCAGCGAACGATGGATGAGCGAACTCGACAATACCCTCAGCAAAACGGATCTCGGTATGCGCTATACGCCGCTTGCCGATTATCTACGCGTGACCGTCAACCATTTGCTTGAAAATAATCCGCCGACGCCGGTCGGCTATAAGCGCCGCCGTGCCGAGCTGACGTTCTACCAGCAGGTGATCGGTCAGGTGGAAGTAGGCGAACCCTAACCTGCGAAATGCCCTCGCTGCAATCGGGCGATGCATTCATGCGTCGCCCGATGAATACCCGCCTAGCTTTCACTTTGTCGTTACAAACCCTTACCCATCCATCCGCCGAGAGCGTGTGTATAATTAGGTACGGTTTTTCACAAACCGCTTGGTTAAGCAAGCACCCATCAGCATCACACTGCGGAGACACATACCGCCATGACCGATAATAAAACAGTCCTCATCACGGGAGGCGCAGGCTTCTTAGGGATCAATCTGACGCGCTACTTGATGGCGCGCGGCTACAAAGTCGTTTCGCTGGACATCGCGGATTTTGACTATCCTGAGCGTCCCCAGATCACTGAAATCAAGGGCGATATTCGCAACCGCGCCAAAGTCGATGAGGCGATGCAGGGTGTGAGTATGGTCGTCCACACAGCAGCAGCGCTGCCGCTGTACAGCGAAGCCGATATTTTCAGTACCGACATTGACGGCACGCGCAATGTGCTTGAATCAGCGCTGGCGCACAACGTCGAACGTTTTGTGCAGATCAGCTCCACAGCCGTGTACGGCGTGCCGGATCATCACCCGTTGTACGAAACCGATCCGGTAAGCGGCGTTGGCCCGTATGGAAAAGCGAAAATTCAGGCCGAAGAATTGTGCGTCGAGTACCGTGCGAAAGGGCTGTGCGTCCCGGTGATTCGCCCGAAGTCGTTCATCGGCCCGGAACGTTTGGGCGTGTTCGCCCTGTTCTATGACTGGGCGAAAGATGGACGCGGTTTCCCGATGATCGGCAGCGGCAACAATCGCTATCAACTGCTGGATGTGGAAGACCTGTGCGACGCCATCTATCTGTGCATGACGCTCGACAAAGCGAAGGTCAACGACACCTTCAATATCGGCGCGAAGCAGTTCACCACCATGCGCGAAGATTATCAGGCGGTGCTGGATTACGCCGGGTTCAACAAGAAGATTGTGCCGTTCCCGGAAAAGCCGGTGATTCTCGCGCTCAAGATATTGGAACGGCTCAAGCTGTCGCCGCTGTATGCATGGGTCTATGAAACGGCGAGTAAAGACTCGTTCGTGAGCATCGAAAAAGCCGAGCAGGTTTTGGGCTATGCGCCAAAATACAGCAATAAAGACGCGCTGATCCGCAACTACCAGTGGTATTTGGATAACCTCAGCAAGTTTGAGGGTCAAAGCGGAGTCAGTCACCGCGTGCCTTGGAGCCAAGGGGCGCTGAAACTGGCGAAACTGTTCTTCTAGACATGCATTTTGCTGGACGGGTGCCCTACTTGGGGCATTCGTCCACTTCCTCATGCAGCACTGCCCACTCAAAACCACACAAGCAGAAATGAGCGGTTGGGGATACAATTCCTGTCATGGAACGCGCCCTTTTGAAGCGCGCCCCCATTGCCGTTGACTTGACGATAACTTGAGACAATCTGAGTAATCCCGGATGATCTGCCGCTGTGATCACAAAAGCTGCTGATTACGACCGCCGCCGTGCCAAATATATCCCGGTGAGCGCTCGTTTACGTGAAGTGTTTGGATTTCCTGAATGGCGTCCGTTTTTGCCGCCGCTGGATGAGTTGATCGACTGCATTTTGAGCCAGAGCACGAATGATCGCAACCGTGACCGGGCTTTCGATGCGCTCAAAACTCAGTTCACCGACTGGGAAGCCGTCATGACCGCCCCGGTGGAAAGTGTCATCGCGGCGATTCGTCCCGCAGGACTGGCAAACCAGAAAGCGCCGCGCATTCAACACGTGCTGCGTACGATCTACGCCGAACGCGGTGAACTCAACATTGATTTTCTCAACGAACTGCCGCTGGAGGCTGCGCGGGCATGGTTGATGAAGTTGGAGGGCGTTGGCCCGAAAACCGCCGCGATCGTGCTGTGTTTTGCTTTCATGCGCCCCGCCTTTCCGGTGGATACGCATATTCACCGGGTGGGGCAGCGCATCGGATTTTTGCCCGAAGGAATCAGCGCGGATAAAGCTCACCCGCTGATGGAATCGATCGTCCCACCGGAAGATCATTTCGCCTTCCACCTGAACCTCATTCGGCTCGGACGAGAGATCTGCACCGCCCGACGCCCGTACTGTGAACGGTGCCCGCTCACGGAGTTCTGTGACTTTTACCAACAGTTCAAGCCTGCAAGTTCAACCCCCAACGGATCAATCGGATAAATCATGACGAATAACCCGAACGAACCCCTCATCTCTGATCACGAATTTGCTGAAGTGCGCCATGCCTTGAATGTGATGCGGACACAGGTGCGAACGCCGCGCGTAGATACGCGCTATTTTGAGCGCCAGTTTGATAAATTGGAACATCTCATTGGGCGGATGGAGAACGAACACCGCCAGCTTACCCAACAGGGACGCTTTGAGATGCTGTACAACGTCAGCCGCCTGCTTGGATCGTCGCTGGATTTGCAGACGGTGCTGGATCAGGTGATGGACGCGATCATTCAGCTCACCAAAGCGGAACGCGGATTTTTGATGCTGCGCGACGATGATGGGCAGATCGCGGTGGTGGCGGCGCGCAACTTCGACCAGCAAACGCTGATCGCGGATACGTCACAATTCAGCCGCACGATCGTGAATCAGGTGATGGACTCCGGAGAACCGATCGTTACCACAAATGCGAGCGAAGATCCCCGCTTCAATATGCAGGAAAGCATCATGGGGCGTTCGCTGCGCAGTATCATGGCTACGCCTCTGCGCGCTCGCGGGATGGTGATCGGCGCGGCTTATGTCGAAAATCAGGCCATCGCGGGGCTGTTCCAAAATGACGATCTCACCTCGTTGGAGACGTTTGCCGGACAAGCGGCGGTTGCCATCGACAACGCGCAGTTGTTCAGCGTGACCGACCAGAAACTCGCCGCGCGCCTGCACGAACTCAGCCAGCTTCGCCGCATCGATATGCAGTTGAATGAAACCCTCGACGCGGATAAAGCGATGGCGCTCACATTGGAATGGGTATGCCGTGTGTGCAACGCTGACATCGGCCATTTTGGGCTGGTGAGCGAAGAGCATGTGACGGCCAAGCATCATTACTGCTTCCCGGTCGAAGATGACAAGCCGCTGTTCCTTGAAGAACTGTATCCCGCCGTCATGGATTCGATCGCGTATCACGAAACGCTGCTGGTGGGGGAAGATCACGCGGACAGCGCGCAAATCATGATCGTCCCGGCACGCCGCGAAAATAAAGTCATCGCTGCGGCGGTGCTGGTCAAGACGCAGGGTGTGTTCACGGAAGAACAGCGCGATCTGGTTGAGCGCATTATCGCGCGTGCGGCGGTGGCGATCGAAAACGGCGTGCTGTACGCGGCGGTAAAAGCGGCAGACCTCGCCAAGAGCGAATTTGTCGGCATTGTCGCGCATGACTTGAAAGTCCCGATGACGAGTATCGTCGGCTATGCCGACCTCACACTGATGGACGGCGGGCTGACGGAAGAGCAAAACTACTTCCAGAGCCGCATTCGCGATACGGTGCAGCGCATGGAAATTCTGGTCAGCGACTTGGCCGACATCAGCCGCATTGAAAGCGGTCATTTCTACATGACGCCGACCCGCATCAAGGTAGGTGCGGTGCTGCAAGGCGTACATGACAATGTCGATACGCAGATCGAAGCGCGGTCACACCACTATGTGGAAGAAATTGAGCCGAATTTACCCGCGCTGCATGTTGATTACTATCGCCTGCTGCAAGTGCTGACGAATTTGGTCAGCAATGCCTATAAGTACACGCCCAATGGTGGGACGATCACGCTGGCCGTGCGCGCGATCGAAGACCGCGTGCAGTTCAGCGTCTCCGACACAGGCATTGGCTTGAAACCGGAGCAGATCAAGCAGTTGGGCAAGAAATTCTGGCGTGCCAGCGACGAATTCACCCGCTCACAACCGGGGACGGGGCTGGGGTTTGCGATCACCCGCGCGTTGGTGGAGCAGATGGGCAGTCAGATCGAAATTCAGAGCGAAGCGGGCAAGGGCAGCACCTTCACGTTCAGCGTCCCAATTTCGCTGGAATAGTGCTTTAATCGCAGAGCGTTTGCAGCGCTGGCATGTTAGGATAGTGATCATTCATGGGGGCGATAGCCGGGGTTGGCTGCGCCGCCTGTTGGTGAGAAAGAGCGTCGCATGAGTCATCTTTTCATCTCCCCTCATTTGGACGATGCTATCCTGAGCGCGGGTGCGACCATGGCCGCACTCGTCCGGCGCGGCGAATTGGTTTTCATCGTCACGACGATGGCGGGCGAACCACCGCTGAGCTTGCCCACGACGCCGATGATCGAGATGGTACGTCAACGCTGGGCAGCAGGGCGTGATCAAATTCGTGCGCGCCGGATCGAAGATGCGCGGGCAGCGGCGCAGTTGGGGGCGAAGGTGTATCAACTTCCCCTGTATGAAGCGGTTTTCCGCACCGCTAAAGACGGTGAAGGAAAGCGAATTGTGCTGTACGCGGGCGATAACAGCGTTTATGAGGCGATACATCCCAGTGACGATGCCAGCGCCAGCCTGCTTGAATTGAAATGTCCACGGGCGGACGTTACCCATGTGTACGCCCCATTATGCCTTGATACTCACGTCGATCACCGCATCGCAACCAATTGGGCATTGGCGATCACACGCGGCGGTACCTCAACACCGCTGTGGCTGTACGAAGAATACCCGGCGGCAGCGCTGCGCAAAGAGGCGCAGATGCGGCAGGCACAGCAGCCTTACCGCAGCAATAAGCCGCCCTATACATTGGATGCGATCACTCAGCCGAGCGATCCGCAGGATTTAGAAGCCAAGTGCGCAGCACTGTGTTTCTATCAAAGCCATGTGAAAGTCCTGTGGAGCGATATGGACGCGATGCGCTCGGCGGTGCGTTCGTTTATGTGGCTCGCCGGAGGGGGAAGCCCCGCCGAACGATTCTGGCATTTGCATCTCTAAGGGGGCGCTTCTTGACGAGTACTTCACTGGAACAGGCACAGGCCCTGTTGAATAAACTGATGGAACAAGCGCGGGTTGGCGCGATCGTGCCGATCCGTTTGCCCGCGCAGTTGGAAGAAATCGCGCTGCTGCTGACGGAAGCTCAAAAAGCCGCCGCTGTCCCACCGCCAGCACCCGCCGACTTCGACAAAGAATCGTTGATGAAAGACCAAGCGGGCTTCTTCGGGCATGCCGTTCACGAACTGCGCACCCCGATGACGAGCATTCGCGGTTACAGCGACATGATGGCAAACCCGGCGATGGGTGAGCTTAGCGCGATGCAAAAGCAGTTCATCGAGGTGATTCGCACCAACGCCAAGCGCATGGAAACCCTGCTGCAAGACGTGAGCGACATCAACAAGCTGCGTGCCGGAACGCTGCGTGTGACGCAGAAAATGGACATGTTCAAGAACATCGTCATGATGATCGAGAAGAACGCGCGTCCGCTGGCCGAACAGTTGAATCGCACGTTGAACTTTGAAACGCCAAGCGGGCTGCCGATCCTAAACACAGATGGCGAACTATTGTCGAAGGCTTTCGCCAAGCTGGTCGAAAACGCGCTGCGCTACACCAAAGAAGGCGGTGTGGTGACGGTACGCGCTTCTGCGAATGGCAATGAACTAGTCGTCAACGTGGAAGACAATGGGATCGGCATGACCCCCGAAGAGCTTGCCCAGTTGGGGACAGTCTATTTCCGCTCGGAAAACGAGTATGTGCGCACCTACAAGGGCAGCGGCCTCGGTATTCCGGTCGCATACGGGATCATCAAGGCACTGGGCGGGACGATCAGCGCCAAGAGCGAGGTCGATAAGGGGACGACATTCACCATCACGATGCCGGGGATGACGTAAAAGCGATCTCAACCGCAGAGGACGCGGAGAACGCAGAGATAGACTGCCTCCACGTCCTTTGCGCCCTCTGCAATTTCTCATCGTTACATCGCCGGGATGACGATGACACTGCCGCTGCCTTCGGCGGCAAACGCGGCGTTGATGGACACACGCCATGACGCATCATCCGCCTGCGCCAGCCCGTACGGGAAATTCAAGCCTTCTAGGATCGGCGTGATGGTGCCATCATCGGCAATATGGATGACGCTGCCGCTGTTCTGGTTGTAGCCGGTATCACCGAAGCCATCCGCGAACTGCACCGCATACAGATCGCCATCCTGACCAATTTGCACATCCGTGACCAAGGTGAGATTCTCAATCGCATCGATGAGCGTTCCATCGGGATTCAGGTGTTCGATGCGCGCTGCACCCGGCAGGAACGGATAGCCGCTGAGGAAGCTCACATACAGGGTGCCATCGGGCGCAATGGCGATCGAGGTGGGGACGGGTGACGGAGTCTGACCGGATTCATCGACGGGCCACGAGGTGACAAGCTCGACTACCCCATCTTCACCCAACTTGACAAGCGCATTCCCACTCGCATCGACCGCGTAAATGGTGCCATCCGCGCCGATGGCGACATCCTGCGGATTCGAGGCGAGATCGCGCGTGCCATCGGGGTTATTCTCGGCTTCAAAAGCCAGCAGATCCCAATGCGCATCGACGGCCATCGTCTCGGTTTCATAGCGCACGACCGCACTGAAGATCGCGCCATCGGGTGCGGTGTCCGGATTTGGCCCCTGCCCGTAGACGATATAGGTGTAATCGCTATCCTGAAGCACAGCGCTAACCCCTTCCGTCCCGGCAAACGGATCAGACATGCTGAACTGTTCCGGCAGGAACACTGAAACGGTGCCATCGGCAGCCACCGCCGTCACCTGTGCCGTAAAGCCGACCTGTACATCTCCACTGCCAGATGGACTGCCCGCGACTTGATCGCCGCCATAGCCCGCTTCTGCGATATAGAGCGTTCCATCGCCACCGAAGGATAAGTGACGTGGCTGGTTCAGCCCTTCAGCAACCGATTCCGGCGCTTCCTGCGCGGCCACACGGGCCGTTCCGGCGGCGGCGCTCAATCCCACACTCATGGAGACGATGAAGGCTGCGGACAGCAGTTTCTTGCTCAAATGCATAGCGTTTTCCCCTGACTCTAGAATGGTAAGCGATGACCCTTTACATCGTGGTGACAGTGGTCACGCTAACACAACGTGCGGAAGCGAGTCAAGCGATGATGGGAATAGGGCATCTTAACCGAACTCTAAGGCAAACACGTCTTATACCTTTTTTACTTTACACGCGACGAGAAACGTGCTATTTTTAACCTTCAGTGCGGCAAGTCAGGCAAGACCGGTCACAGAATACAGGACACAGCGGGGGTATCCTTGCTGTGTCTTTCTAATTTTACCGGGACAGCGTGGATTCAAGGGTGATGTCTGCCTCAACTGCTGCGCTTTAGCTACTTTCGTTAGGAGTTCTTCCAAAATGACGAATCAGCCGCAATATCTCACGCATGAGGGTTTGAAAAACCTCGAAGCTCGCTTGAAGGAACTGCGAGAAGTCCGGCGTTATGAAGTCGCCGAGCGGCTGCGCCAAGCGATGGAAGAGGGCGGCGACCTGAGCGAAAACGCAGAATATGAAGACGCCAAGAACGAGCAAGCGTTCGTAGAAGGCGAAATCCTGCGGCTCGAAACCATCCTGAGCAGCGCGCAGATCATCGAAGAAAATGCAAAGAAGAAAGATCAAGTGGTGCTGGGTGCCCATATTACCGTCGTTGAAGAGGGCAGCAGCGAGAAAGAAGTTTACCATCTGGTGGGTTCGGCAGAAGCTGATCCGTCCGAAGGTAAAATCAGCGTTGAAAGCCCGTTGGGCAAGGCATTATTGGGCGCAAAGGTGAATCAGAAGGTGACGGTCAACGCTCCCGCAGGCCCGCTCAAGTTTGTGATTAAGAAGATCGACTAAACCCTGTCTCCGATGGATCATCCTAAGCCCCGATGAATCGTCGGGGCTTTTTTGTGTGTATGGGGAATCCCCCACTCAAGCATCCGCCAAACAGCACCGTTAAGGAAACAACCTGCGATGTGGACACCGAACCGCCTTGAACAAGAACGCCTCGATAAGCTGAACGCGCTGGAGGCGAATGGGGTAACCGCTTACCCTGCCCGCGTGGAGCGCACCCATACGTGCGCGCAGGCATTCGCCGCCTATGCGGAAGCCGAAGCCGCCGCACCTGCGCCCGACCAAGTGCCGCCGATTGCCGTCACCGTGACGGGGCGCATCCGCCGCCAGAACGTCAAGGGGAAGGTGTCGTTTCTGCACATTGAGGATGAGAGCGGGCGCTTGCAGCTTTTCCTGCGCATTAACGATATGGACGCGGCCATGTATCAGCGCGTCGCAGATAAGCAGATTGAACTGGACGATTATGTGCAGGCCAGCGGAACGCTGATGCGCACACAGGCGGGCGAAATCAGCGTGCGCGTGAATGAGTTCAAGCTGTTGGCGAAATCGCTGTCGCCGCTGCCCGTGATCAAGCAGGTGAAGCAGGACGACGGTACGGTCACCGAATACGGGGAATTCAGCGATGTGGAAGCCCGCTACCGCCAGCGCTACGCCGACCTCGCCGTGAATGCCAGTGTGCGCGATGTGTTCAAGAAGCGTGCTGTGGTGATTCGTGCGCTGCGCGACTTCTTCGATTCGCGCGGGTTCCTCGAAGTGGAAACGCCGATTTTGCAGCCGATCTATGGCGGCGCGGCGGCACGCCCATTCATCACCCATCACAACCAACTGCATCAGGATTTATACCTGCGCATCAGCTTTGAACTGTACCTTAAGCGCTTGATCGTCGGCGGGTACGATGCGGTTTATGAACTGGGGCGAGACTTCCGCAACGAAGGTGTGAGCTTCAAGCACAATACCGAATTCACGATGCTGGAGTTCTACAAAGCGTTCATCGACTACAACGAAGTGATGAACTTGAGCGAGCGGATGGTCGCGTATGCCGCCGAGCAAGCGCTCGGTACCACAGCGATCACCTATCAGGGCACGGCGATCAACCTTGCGCCGCCTTGGAAGCGTATGACCATGCGCGAGGCGATTAAGCAGTACGCGGAAATCGACTATATGGAATACCGCGACCGGGACTCACTGGAAGCGGCGATTCGGGCGATGAACGATCCGCGTAACAAGGATCTGAAGCCGGGGCAGCCGTGGGGCAAGCTGGTCGAACATCTGCTTGGCGAGTATGTCGAGCCGCACCTGATCCAGCCGACGTTCATCATCGACTACCCGATGGATATTTCACCGTTTGCTAAGCGCGTCGCCTATGACGATACCCATGTGGAGCGCTTCGAGTTCTACATCAACGGGATGGAATTCGGCAACGCCTTCACGGAGCTGAACGATCCGCGCGATCAGGAAGCCCGGTTCTTGGAGATGGCGAAGCTGTTCCGCAGCGAGGACGACGACGCGACCCCGCTTGATGAGGATTATCTGCGCGCCATGCGCTACGGCATGCCGCCGATTGGCGGATTCGGGATGGGGGTTGACCGGCTGGTCATGCTGCTGACCGATCAGCGGACGATCCGCGATGTGCTGTTGTTCCCGCATCTGCGCGCCGAAAAAGCGGACGCTGAAGGCTAGGTGTCGATGAGGGGCGTTTGAGCAAACGCCCCTCTAGAAATACGTTTAGCGGATGTAGTTGTTCGCCCATGTGAGCAGCCGCTGCATATCGGACAGCAGTGGTTGACCGGACTGCGTAGGTAGATCAAGGGCGGGCAGCATACCGAAGGCCGCCCCCGCTGTGAACAGCGCTCCCTCCGGCATGCTGCCATCGGCAGGACGCAGCCCAAACGACTGTGCAGAAGCCTGCTCCGCTGCCGAGTTCAAATAGACCGCAAGAGCGTTCATCGCCGCTTCAAACTGCGCCTGTGTATACAGGCTGCCCTCAGCAGGTGCCCCCGACCATACGGCCATCGGGAAGTCGAACACAAATGTATACTGCGGATAGATCAATTGAATGGGATCGCGGCTGCTGCTCAATTGTCCGCTGAGGTTCTTCAGCCAATCGTTTTCCGGCAGCAGGGCAATGTCTCCGATGGACGCGCCACGGCTGGCGAGGGTCATCGCCGGGGATGCGCCGAGCGTGGCAAAGTTGGGCACACTTTCCAGTACGGGCTGGAGCCAACTGCGGAACCCTTGATCGGCCAAATCACGCCCGGAGACGGCGGACGTTTGATGGAAGGCTAAGCTGCCACTTAGCAGCACAGCCAACCCGCTGATGCGCGTCGTGGGGCGGTTGTAGGCCATGGTGAAATTGCCGACGACTCCCTGCGCTTGTGGATTGATCGCGCGCCAGCTTACCTGTGCCGCCGCTGCCGCAATTTGATCCCAATCGAGGATCGGCGGTGTTTGCACGGAAGTGCTCGCCTCTGCGATCGGCTGCGCGGTCGCCTCTGCGGTCGCGTCGGCGGTTGATTCGGCTGCTGGTGGTGCGGTTGGCTGTACCATGGGCGCCACAATGGGCGTGACGGAGGTGCTGCCGGTGATCGCATCGACACGGCTGGTGAACGCACCCCACACGAGCACGGTTTTCGCCAGCGAGGGGGAAACGACTCTAAAGGGGAGGCTGCCCACATAGCTGACTGATGCCGACCACGCCGGAATCCACGCTGCCGGGTGCGTCTGCACTGACCAGCCTGCGCTTGAGTTGGTCGTGCCCCACACATCAAGGTCTTCCACAGGGACGGCAACGAAGCGCACACGCTGCGTGTTCATCACGGGGTTGGTGGCGTTATAGCGCTCCAGTGCGGCAGCGATCCAATCCTGTGCCATCGGTGATACGGCGATTTGCAGATCCAGCGGCGGTTGGGTGCGCAGGAATTGACTTAAGCCCAGCACCGCAGCGATCACAGCCAGAAAGAGGAGTAAGACGATGGTTCCACGTCGCATAGCGAATTTGCCTTAGTAAACGCCCGATTGTTGCCAGACTGTACCCCACTTCCGAAGCGCTTTCCACGGCGAAACCACCACGATGCGTGGTTCGGGTACGAAGTCCCGTTCTCCAACCTACGACGGGTGTGTTATAGTCAAATGCAGATTGTGGAACGACGGAGTATGAAGACGATGAAAAGACTGAAACAGGAGCGGGTGTGGATCGCGCTGGTCGTCGTCGCGGCATTACTCGCCGTGATGGTAACGGTGGGGATGGCACAGGATGCCGCCAGCACTGAAGAACCCCTGATCGTTCAAGATGCCACCTATACCGTTGAGATAGGCGACACGCTCGACACGATTGCCCAGCAGTACAACGTTGCGCTGGTGTCGTTGATGGAAGTTAACGGCTTGCAGCCCGGCGATTTGATTTTCCCCGGCGACACACTGACGATCCCCGCAGGCGAGCCGCCGTATGGGTTCTATCCGGGGCTGGCACTGGGCAACCCGGATGGCATTGATTTCTATGTGGTGCAGCCTCTGGATGTACTTGACCTGATCGCCGCGTATTTCGATGTCGATTTACGCTGCTTTGCCGAGTACAACCAGATCACCGAGGTGAGCCGGATTTATCCCGGTCTAGTGCTGGCAATTCCGATCGACTGCCCAACCTACAGCGGGATGTCGTCGATGCCGCTGGCTCCTCTGCGCGGCGCAGCCGTCGCCGGGGCAAGCGCGCGTTTCCTCAGCCGTTCTGGTGTTGTGGTGATCACGGCGACGCCTGTATCGCCGGATACGTCCGCACAACAGGCACTGCCATCGGCTGCGCCGGCTGTGGCTACAGAAACACCTGTACTGCCGACGGCGACCGTTGGCCCAACGCAGACGACCGCGATCAGCGGCGGGATGCAGCGCGGCCCCACGGTCACGCCGACACCGAGCGGTTGATCGAAAGGGCGGTGACTGATAGCAGCCACCGCCCTTTTTTTAATCCCTAGCGGACGGTATTGAGCGATTCTGGCAGCAAATTGGTTGCCGCCAGCACTTCCAACCCTACCCGATCGACAATGTAGAAATTACGTCCCCGTTTGCGCAGCAGCCCGGCGTTGAGCAGATTGCGCAGCGCCCGCCCGACGACTTCGCGGGTGGTGCCGAGGATAGACGCCATTTCTTCCTGCGTGAGCTGTGAGGGCGTATCGGCGATTTGATCGGCGTAGGTGGTTTCGTGCAGGAACAGCTTCGCCAGCCGTGACGGAATACTGCGAAAGGTCATATCTTCCAACCGCTCGATGTATTCGCGGTTGAGATGCGCCAGCATTTGCACCGTGTTGTACATAAGCTGGCGGTCAGTCGCCATCAGGTCTTGAAGGCGATCATGAGGGATGACCATGACTTCAGCATTGGTGACAGCGACCGCATTGAAAGGGTTGGCAGCACCATCGACGGCGGCACACTCATTAAAGGTGGACGGCGGACGGAGCAGACTCAGCGTGTGTAAGCGGCCTTCCCCATTGATGCGGTAAATACGCACCAAGCCATCAAGGACGAGATGAAACCCTGCGCAGGCCTCTTCTTCCGCGAAGATCAACGCGCCCGCCTGAAAGACTCTGCGGCGGGCGGCGGTTTGCACGCGGGCAAGGCTGCATTCATCGAGCCCACTAAAGAGCGGACTCGATTCCCACAGCGGGGTATTTCCGGGCGAACAGTGGGTCGATCCGTCCGCCCGGGGTGTTTCTCGGTTGGGTCGCGGCATAACAGCACGCTACTTTGGCAGCACCTGTGCCAGAATAATCAGGACGATGATCAACCCGCCTGCCAACAGTCCGGTCACACGCAGGTCGTTGAGCACATATCCGTATTCTTCACGCAAATCGGCTTCGGTGACGACGCGTGTGGGATGGCGCAGAATCGACATCACCGTGTGATGATCGACTCGTGAATAACTGCTCCGCCGTGCGTTTTCGGGATCCGCGGCCTGCGTCACCGAGCGGGGCTTTTGGCGTGCTTCACGTTCGGCGCGAATGGCAGCGGCAGAACGGGTGCGGTAGGGGTTTTTGTTGGCGGCAGGGCGAGTCGTACGCTTCTGCGGGCGCTTTTTGGCGCGTTCCGCAGCGGCCCGTGCCGCGCGGTTGGATGGCGATGCGGCACGATTGGAGGCAGTGGCTTCTTCACCGCCATCCGCGTCATCGTCGCCGCCCGCAGAAATCACAGGCACATCGCCTTCCACGTTCAGTTCTGTTTCGTCTTCCCGGTGATTCTTCTGGTACATAACCGTCCTTAGCGGATGCTGTTAGCTGGTTCGATCTGCGAATACGACAATGCGCTGATTATCCACCTGATAGGGATAGCAGGAAATCAAGGTGGCAGTCGCGCCGCCGCGATCTTCCATCACGTGAACATCATTGGGTTCCACGAACAGAATATCGGTGACGACGTAATTATACACCTGCGTTTGCGTGCGAATCTGAAATGGATCGCCTATTTGCATCTCCGGCAGGTAGCGGAATAACTGCCCGTAAATGTCATTGTGTGCGGCGAATACGAGATTGCCTGCGACATCCCCGGGATTGATGCCATTTTGAAGCTGCCCCACCCCCTGCTTGAGCGCTTCCCAGTCTACCCCCTGCACAATCGGCGAATCGAGGTTGAGGCGCGGAATATTGATCGCGACCGCCATTTCATTGGTGACGGGCGGTCGCTGAATGATAGGCTGCACCCATTCACTTTGGGCCAGTGGGCGGTAAATGGCCGGGATTTCTTCGTAGTTGAATTGTGCGCCACCCGGATCCAGCGGTGAGGTGTGGCCGCCGGGCAGCACGACATTTTCGAGCCGCAATGTTGGCGTTGGTTCGAGTGTTGGGATGCCTGCCTGACGCACCTGTTCGGCTAACTGCTGGGCCGACGAGGTTTCTCGCTCCAGTGCGCCAATAGCCGTGATCATGTTAACCCCAATGACGACGACACCGATCACGGCGATGACCTCGACCAACAGCAGCACACGATCCATCGCGCGGCGCTCAGCGCTCTTGGCGGGCTTCCCTGCTGGCGCGGCGGTGCTGGAAGATGACGGTGTAGCGGTCGGTTGTGAGTCGATGGGGCGCAGTTCTGCCGAGTCGAAGTCGTCCTCAAAGACGGGCGTTAGGCCTTGGTCTTGTAGGGCGAGGCGTTCCATTTCGGCAAGGCGGGGTGATTTGGATGCGCTGATGGGCACCTTGACGACTTGATCTTTGGCGGCGGATTCTTCCGGAGTCGCGGAAAGCTCGGCATCCGGCGCACTCGCCTCTGAAGGCGATGCAGCGGGCATGGGAACGGGTTCGACGACTCGCCCTGTACGGCGCATCTGTTCAAGCTGTTTCTGGCGTGCTTCGCGTTTCTTGATGACGAGCACGCGCTCCAGCTCTTCGATACTCAATTCATCGACAGGGCGTTTATCGCGCATAGCGGTGGGTTACGGCTGAATTTTGCCCGCAACGGCAAACACCTCACGCTGGAAGAACCAGCGGAGTGGCGGCAGGTTGAAGGCCGTGTAACGCAGGCCGTCGATAATCGGGTTTTCGCGGTGGTGCTGCGGTGGGCTTTCCAGCCACACTTTGCCCCGGAAGCCCGCTTTTGCCAGCGTGCGGCGCATGCTGAGGATCGACTGTTCGTTAACGTGGACGTGTTCGTTGACGGAAACGAGAAATTCGCGCGGGTTTTTCGGATACTTGTCGCCGCGCCCCATGAGCGTGCGGAACGTGCGCACAAACGGATAAGCGTATTTGTCGTACCAAACATTCGGTGCAGTATGGACGACAAATAGACCGTTGGGTTTGAGCACGCGGTGAACTTCCAGCAGGGCTTGGTGCAGTTCCCACGGATAGAGATGTTCGACCACATCGAACATGAGCACGCGGTCAAAGTAGCCGGTTGGGAACGGCAGTTTTTTGGCGTCGGCTTGAAACACCGCGGTTTTGCCGGGTGTGATACCGTCGATGCCGTCGATTACACGGTGCGACATTTCCACGGCGACAGCAGCATAATCGATACCGTAAGCATCGGCTCCAAGCTGGGAAGCATGGCGCAGAATCTCACCACGTCCGCAGCCAACATCGAGCAGTTTCATGCCGGGTTCGACTTTTGCCAGCGAAAAGGCGGAGGCTAACCGGCGCGAAAGCTGCACGCCTTCGCTGTTGTTGAATTCGTCATAGCCTTCGCACGCAGTACGGAAATATTCTTCCGTGTACAGCGTGGAGGGGAGGGGTTCGGGTCGTTTGTTCATGCGCGCCATTATAGCGAATCAAGGGCGTGGCGCAATTGCGAATGAGACCGGATTGCCAAGCCTGCCGCCGATACGCTCACCCAAACGATTTCGACCATGAACATGGTCGCACTAGACTCTGTGCAGAGGCAGTACACCACCGTTATTCGTGAGTAGATCGTCGCAGCACCCAGAGCGCGACCGCTTGAATCGTCAGCACCGTAATGGCTGCCATGCTGAAGGCACCTACAATCCCAACGGGCGGCAGCAATCCGGATAGAACTAGGAAAAAGCTGGCAAAGCCGAATAAGCCGATTAGCAAACCGTAGACTACTCGTATGGCGGGTTCCGGGCCTTGCAGGCGATGCGCGAACGCAGCAAGAACAGCGGCATACAAAGGGAAAGGTGACAGCAGGCCGGTCAGATGAGCGCCGACATGCGGAGCAATGCTTGTCAGCAGAACCACATAGGTTGTAGCAACAATCATCCGGGCAGGGATGTCCCAATTGGGCAGTTGTTTAGCTTCGACCGCGGCCTTCGTATTGACTCTAGCGCTAAACCTCAGCGCCAAAACCAAGCATAGAAGCACAAGCAGATACAGAGGAATTAACGGTAAATACAGAAATTGAAGTACCACAGTTGAGGCGATGAAGGCGAGACTGCTTAGGAAAATCGCCACTATCCAGTTGAATCGAAAAGCGGAGCGGCTGTAAACCACGCAGAAAGCCGCCTGCGAGAGGGTGCCTGCGAGTGTTCCCATTGCTGCCGCGCTGGCAAAAGAGACACCATTGTTCAGCGATAGGAAAAAAGCGATAGGCCCAGAGGTGAGCGGTAAACCGACCAGCAGCCCGCTGATGGATGGCCCCCATCGACGCCCTGCCAAGCTAATCAGACCGATCAACATGGGCGTAAGGAATAGTTTCAGAGCGAAGGTGTCGATCGTATACGACCTTATCAAGCATGCTGCGAGAAAACGTGCTGCAATCTAGTCTTTATCTTCGGGCAATCGGCTCGGTGTCCAACCGAAAGGTGCATCATCGGGAATTAGGTTAATCGCTGCCATCGGCGTACCGGAAAGCATCTGATTTTCGACTTCGGAGGCATGGTTGACGCCGTGCCGCCGTTCCTGCGGGCTGTTCCGCCGCCGCAGATCGGGCGCGTAGTAGATGGCCGTGCTGTTGGTAGAACGCGGATCGAGCGCGATGCGGGCGACGCCGCGCGCCAGAATGTCGATTGGCATGGGGGCAACGCGGTTCAGTCCCAACCATGAGAGCGGCGGCATCCCTCCCATGAAGCTGATGAAGCGATTGAACAGCGGGCGACGTACACCGCGACGGTAGACGAGCGGCGCGCGAATCACCGTCGAACGCAGGCCGACGCGCTCCATGTAGAGTTCAGCATCCCGTTTGGCGCGGATGTAATCGGTGGATACCCAAGGCGCACGGGCGGCGCTGATCAACATCATGTGGGGGACACCGCTGCTGACGCACATATTGGCAACATTGCGCGCCGATACAACATTCAGCCATTCGTAGGTTTGCCCCTCACGCGGGTTGGCCACCATCCCCCCTACCGTGTGAATCACCAACCCGTGACCGCGTCCGCGCCCTTTCAAACTGGCCGGATGCCAAACATCGGCAGTGAACCAGCGCGCACGCTGCCCCAACGCGCCGATGCGATCTTCGGAACCGGGACGGACAAGCAAGGTGACCTCCGCGCCTTCAGCAAGCAGGGCGGCGGCAATACTATCTCCGAGGAAAGTGCCTCCACCGGTGACGAGCACACGGCGGGGAGACGTGAAGGGCGAGCCAGAGGTCTGAGTCATAAGCGTGGTAAATTTCCTAGTTGTGCAAAACGCTCAATTTGTGCATAATACAGAATTATAGTCATGGGTGTCCATGATTACCCGGAATGAATTTTGCGAATGTGCCTGAGTTTCAGGCCATCGCCACGGCTGAATGATTTCACGCTCTGCATGGGCGATGTGGATGATGTCAACTTATTGGATTTTTGCGGCGCGTCAATCGTCGATGCGATCACCGTCACCTGATTGATTATTTGGAAATGGCCTACAGTCTAACACGACTGTCCATCACAAAAGACGCACGCGGCCAACAATCTCCCCACAAACCAAACCGCAGGGTCGAACACCTCGCCGTGAATTCGTTCTGACGACTCACGGCTTTTTTCATGTGTACCGGGAGTTCAACCCGGACGATGCGGCGAGGGAAAATGGGCGTCATTACGGCGCTGGAAGTCCAAAAACGCAACAAGAAACGCGTGAATGTGTTCGTCGATGGCGAGTTTGCGTTCAGCCTCAGCCTTGACGATGCCGCACGCTTGCGCAAAGGACAATCCCTGTCTGATGCCGATGTACAGACGCTCCAAAAGGGCGATTCTGTCAAACGCGCTGTCGATTCTGCCGCCCGTCTGCTTACCACGCGCCCTCGCAGCGAACATGAGATCCGGCGCAAATTGGAAGAACACGAAAATCCCCCTGCTGTGATTGATGCCGCCGTCGAGAAGCTAACCGAGCTTGGGTATGTGGACGATCATGCATTTGCCACCTTTTGGGTGCAGCAGCGAAGCGCGAACAAGCCATTGAGCCCACAAGCGCTGCGCTACGAACTGCGTCAGAAGGGGGTGTCTGACCCGATCATCGCGGAAGTCCTCGGCGACGTAAACCCGGATGAATCGGCAGCCCGTGCAGCACGTGCCCGCGTGGCCCGCCTGCGCGGAAGTACCCGCCGCGATTTTCGCGAGAACATCAGCGGCTTTCTGCTGCGGCGTGGCTTCCAGTTCAGTGTCGTGAAAGTGGTCATCAACGACTTGATCGAAAGTCTGGAAGCAGAAGATCCGTCGTTTTTCGCGCATGAAGGCGATGACGACGATCCCAACACGTCCGGCGATTGGGAGTAAATAAAAGTTTACCGGTATTCTGCACAACGAAACTTGGCACACGAAAGGAGCAGCGCGGGATTTCTCCCCAATATGGAGAACCACCGTACACACCATGGACACTTTAGCAGCCGTGATCATTACCGCTATCATCGCGGGTGTGATCGGCGCAGGCGTTGGGATTTACGGACTACTGAACTATCAGGAGCGGCAGGGTAAGAACCGCCGCGCTCTGGCAGAAGCGGAAGCAAGCAAGCTCGTCCAGCAGTCAACGGAAAAGGCCACCGAGGTTCAGCGTGAGGCCGATGAAAAGGCGAAGGCGCTGATTGAAGAAGTCAATGAAACCTCGCTGCGCCGCCGCCGCGAACTGGATAAAGAAGATGAACGTTTGCAGCGCCGCCGTGAAGACCTTGATAAACGCTATGAGCGCCTTGAACAACGCGAACAGAACCTGAATAAACGCCAGAGCCGTCTGGATAAGCAGCAGGCGGAACTGCAAAAGGTGGATGATGAGTACAAGGCCGAGCTTCAGCGCATCGCCAACATGACGATGGACGAAGCCCGCGCCGAACTGTTGGTCAGCGCCGAAAAAGAAGCGCGCGGCGATATGGCGCGCATCATCCGGCAGGTGGAAGCCGAAGCGAACGAGATCGCGGACACACGGGCACGCGAAGTGATCTCGCTGGCCGTGCAGCGTCTCGCCAGCGAACACGTCAGCGAAATCAGCGTGAGTGTGGTACAGCTTCCCAGCGATGAGATGAAAGGCCGCATCATCGGTCGCAACGGGCGTAACATTCGCGCGTTCGAACTGGCGGCGGGCGTCGATGTGGTGGTAGACGACACACCTGAAGCGATCACCATCAGCAGTTTTGACCCGGTGCGGCGTGAAGTCGCCAAACGGGCGATGGCGAAGCTGGTCGTCGATGGGCGCATCCATCCGGCACGCATCGAAAAGTTGGTGGAAGATGCTCGCACCGAAGTCGAGCAGTCGATTCGGCAGGAAGGCGAACGCGCGGCGTATGAAACCGGCATCGTAGGGCTGCACCCGGAAATCATCAAGATGCTGGGGCGGCTCAAGTTCCGCACCAGTTACGGCCAGAATATGCACGGCCACGCGATCGAAACGGCGCACATCGCCGGGATGATCGCCGCCGAACTGGGCGCGGATGTGAACATCGCCAAGATGGGCGGTTTGCTGCACGACATTGGTAAGGCGATGGATCATGAAGTGGAAGGCACGCACGCACAGATCGGCGCGGAATTCATCAAGCGCTACGGCGTGAATGCCCGTGTCGTGAATGCGGTGGGCAGCCACCACCATGAAATTGAACAAGAATTCGTCGAGTCGTACATCGTGGAAGCGGCAGACGCCATCAGCGGGGCACGCCCCGGTGCGCGGCGTGAAAGCCTTGATGCGTATGTCCGTCGCGTGCGCACGCTCGAAGAAATCGCCAACAGTTTTGAAGGTGTCGAGCAAAGTTACGCACTGCAAGCGGGCCGCGAAGTTCGCATCATCGTGCGGCCTGAAGTAGTCGATGATTTGAGCGCGCTGCGGCTTTCGCGCGATATCGCCAAGAAGATCGAGGAAACGATGCAGTTCCCCGGTCAGATCAAGGTGCAGGTGATCCGCGAGACGCGGGCGGTCGAATACGCGCGCTAATCGCGACGCTAGGTAGGACGAAAATAAAAAAGGGGCCGCCCATGTGGGCAGCCCTTTTTTCATTCAGCGTGCTGATGCGTTAGTTAGTGCGAGACGGCGTTTGCCGGGACGTAGACAGGCTGCGCTTGGCAGGCGATCCAAACTTTCGCGAAGTCCCCGGTGAATTCACTGACATACCATGTTCCGGCGGGGACATTGAACCCGGTCTGCGAATCGAGACTGGGGGCGAAGAAGGCCGGTGCGCCAGCCGGGATCGAGTAGACGACCGAACCGGACGGGAGCGGGTACGGGCAGTCGGGAGAGAAGATTGTCACGCTGCCGGGGCCGGAGATATTCAGGTTGTAGGTCATCCCATCCTGTGCAAACGAGTCTTCGATCACGACGATGGTATAGACAGTGCCAGCGCTGAGCGATACCGATAGGTTGATGGGATTGGTATTGCTGGCGGCGTAGCAGTTGACGTCAGGATTGCTTGGACTGAAGGGGCCGTTGTAGAGATAGATGGCGCTATCGACGCCGGGTTCCGTAATGGTGTACGAGCCTGTCGTATCGACCGTGAACTGATACGACGCGTACAGTACGGTGAAACTGAATAACCCACCAACACAATTTGGGGTCGTAATAAGAGCGATCTGCGGTTCGGTGGCGCCACCGGGGGTCAAGGTTCCGGTCAAGCTAAGGCTTCCTGCGAAAACCACCGATGCCAAGATCAAAGAGGCGGCTGCGAGGAGGCTGAGGGTGAATACTAGTTTCTTCATGAGTTGTTTCCTTTACCTGATCTAGCCAGATTTGTTGCCTGTAATGCTGATTACAATTTTCATTATATGACGAATTAAACATGCTACGGTTCCGAATCTGTGTAAACTCACAAAAAACCTGTAAAGAAAGATAGCACTTTTAGAAATGCAGGTAAGGGAATCAAAACGACCACCTCACATGGGGTGGCCGTTTTGGAAATACTTAATTCGTGAGTCTAGCTGGCCGGGGTGGCTTCCGGAGTCGCCATTTCGCTCAGCAGTTCGCCGCTGACCGGATCGACACCGGTTTCGATGCTGCCATCGACCAGACCGGCGAGAATTTCATTGACCTGAGCGGTGACTTCTTCGGGAACATCGGCATCGTGCGCGGGCGCGAAGCTGATGCCTTCATTCGCCACATCGAGCACGTACATGCCGGATTCGAAGTCGAAGCCGGTGCCTTCGGCGAGGAGCTGGATGAGCTGATACACGCCGTTGTCCACGCGCTTGAGAGCGCTGGAAATCAGGTATTCAGCGCCGGGGGTTTCGCCTTCACCGAAGGTGGTGAAGTATTCGTCTTGGTCAACGCCGATGACCAGCACGTCCTGCGTCGCCGCGTAGCTGATAGCACCCGAACCGGTGGGGCCGCCCGCGCCGAAGATCACGTCCACGCCTTCACCGATCAACTGTTCAGCCGCTGCCGCGCCGCGATCCGGGGCGGTGAAGCTGTCGATATAGATACCGCTCAACTGAATATCGGGGTTGATGTAAAGCGCGCCTTGTTCATACCCATTGCGGAACTTGACCACCGGCGGGATCGGGACGCCGTACACGCCGCCGATGCTGTCGGAGTCGGTCATCAACGCGGCGAGCGCGCCGACGAGGAAGCCTGCCTGATCTTCACGGAACTGAATGCCGACATAGTTCGCCAGCGGTTCTGCGACGAACTGGTCAACACCGATGAAGTAAACATCGGGATTGGCGGCGGCAGCAGCATAGGTCGCATCGGCGATCAGGAAGCCCACCGTCACAATCGAGTTGTAGCCTTCATCGAGGCATGTCTGAATGTTCGCGGCATAGTCGGTCTGCGCCTGCGTTTCGATATAGCGCGAGGTCAAGCCGAAATCATCGGCGGCGCGCTGCATACCTTCATAAGCATACTGATTAAAGGTACCGTCGTTAATGCGTCCTAGGTCGGTCACGAGGCACACCGATTCGATCAATGGGGTTTGTGCGGAAACACCGACAAACGGCATGATGAGTAGTGCGGCCACGCCCAGACCAAACAGAAGACCACGAAGTTTCATAGCTTGTTCTCTCCAAAGACAGGTATTTGGATCAAGGTCGCTTGAAAGAGCGTACTGCCCTCCCAAGACGGTTCATCATTCTAGCGCACCGCCAACAAAAAGGCGAAGCAAAGACCACCAAAAGTCCTGTTAAATTTTTGCACCCTTCTACCAAACACGCCTGTCACCGTCGATTCTTCGGGGTATCACGGGATTGAAGCTGAAGAATCGACGGTGAGCGCATTTACTGGTGGATTTGGACACGCACCCGAAGTTCGTAGATACCCGCCGAATCGACGGCTGACGAGGCACGCACGAAATCGACCGGCACACCGCCTGATCCGCCGCCAAGCGCCTGTGATAGAAAGGTGGTATAGAACGCATTCGCATCGACGTAAAGCGCAGGGGGCACGCCATTTTCCAGCGCGTTTATCCACAGCGAGGTATCGATGAGCCGGTTGGCGCCCGCATGGGCTTGCAAGGCGGCGGCGACCGAGTCGCCTGTTCCCATGACCAGCAGGCCATCACTCACGCCAATCTGGAAAACGGTCGCGCCGACCGGATCACTGACTGTCCAGAACGATTCCCCGCCGATCGGTGTTTCGGTCACGGCGTTTTCCCCCATAAACGCCTTCAGCGCATTCACCAGCGTGTTGACGACGATCGATGGGCGGTTCGCAGAAGTCACGACGAAGGCATCATAGGGTGTGTTGAGCAGTGGTGTGGGATTGTTCGGGCGCGGCAGCAGTGCCAGCACATAGCCGCCGTTCAGCCGATCTAACCCGTCGGTTTGCAGATCGACTCTGGCGGTTTCCTGCATCGCCGAGAGGAATCCACTCACCGAGGCCTGCAATTGATCGAGCGTAGGTGCAGAGACGGCGTCACTTTGCGCGCCCGCCGAAATCGCCGCCGGAAATGCATTCAGCGCGATCCCGGAAAGGTTATAGAGCGGCAGCCCGGTCAGGGCTTCGTGCGCGAGTTCGCTCGCAGAGGTGCCGCTCAAGACCAGCAGCGCGTTCTGGGGCACCCAGTCGAAATAGGGGGTGGTGGTTTCGGCGGGCGCGCTCGTAGATGGCTGCACGGTTTCCGCGAAATGCACGCGCGCGGCGGCGCTCGAATCGACCAGCAGCCCCGCTTGATTCAGCGACAAGTTCGCCGCTACGCCGACCGCATCCACACGTCCATCGAGCAGCCTTGCATTCAGAGGGGCAGCGGCGTTCTCGGCTTCAAGGGCTTGGGCGAACAACTGAAGGAGCGGCTGCGCTTGATCACTCTGCTGGCTGAGGAGGAATGGAACCGCCGCGCTTGCTGCTGTTCCATGAAGGTAGGCGGTCAGCGCGGTTTGATCGTTCGATAGGCCGCCCATCACGGCTCGATAGGTCGGATCGTCAATCAGGCGTGCACCAGCCGGAGCATCCGGGGCGGTCACGCTCGCCGCCTCGTCGATCAAGTCAGGGCTGCCAATCAGAATCGCCGCGCCCGTCAGGGCAACCGATGCATGCTCCCCATCATAGATCACGGCAGATCCCACCTGACGCGAAGTAGCGACCGGGCTGCCGAGCAGTTCGGTCACTGTCCCTGCGCCCAGAAATGGATCACGGGTGGGCAGGATGAGTAGGATTTCATCTTGTGACGCGCTCAACGGCACCTCAAGGTGACGATAGGCGGCGACAATATCGCCGGACAACCACGGCAGCACGATTTCATCGAATGAGGCATCGTTGAAGCGGGTGAGCGGAAAGAAGGTGTCGTAAGTGGGCTGACTCGGCGCGGTCACACGCGTTGGCTGAATGAAAGAGGCGACCACCGCCAGCAAACGCATGTTGCTGAGTCCGGTCAGCGCATCGGCTACGGGGACATGCAAATAGCCGTCAAAGCTGGCCGGGATGTAGGCGATCAGCGGTTCGGCGGGAATCGACTGCGGTTCTGTGGGCTGTGCATACGCGGGCATGCGCGCTCCGTATCCCAGCACACAGAGGAGAAGGCAAATGGCGAGAAAACGGGTCATAGAATGGCCTCAAAGGACATTGATGGATGCGCCTATTATTACGCGGATTGGCGGTTCGAGGCTATTGAATCTTTGGGGCGCAGTGCGTGCGCCCCTCTGATGCGCGGTTACTCGGCGCGGAGGTAGAGCGTCGTGGTGTAGGCGGTGAGGGTTGTATCGACCCCACTCGATTCTGCAGTGACGGGCAGGTCGATATACATGCCACCGGGGTCATCGTCGTTGATCCCCGGTTGGTAGACGGAGATTCGCACACGAAGTTTGTTGTAAAGGCCCCCCGCGATTTCGAACGTCTGCCGCCCCTGATAATTGGTCAGACGGTAGGCTTTTTCGGTTTCGACGAGATTTTCCGCCGTGCCATCGAGCGCGGTCACCCGCACCATCAGATCAAGTGGATCAGGCAGCACATCTTCGTCGTCAGGTTCGTCAAAGCCGATGAGCAAATTCACAGGCTGACCGCTCACCAGCGTGCGCGGCGCGGCGGCGTAGATGCGGCGGGCGACAAAGCGCGCTTCCGGCACCGTGCGCAGGGGCGCGTTCATGTCCCATTCGAGCAGATCGGCAATCGAGCGGCGTCCCGGTTCAGTCACCCGGTAGATGCCTTCGGTCTGCATCGCCAGCATGTTTTTATTGATCAACCGCCGTAAGCCCTTGCGGAAACCGCGCTCGCTTAGGCCGGAACCTTCGATGATGGTTTCGGTATCGAAAGTCGCGTTGGTGTTCGATTTGCCGAAGAAGCGGAGAATATCGAGCGCTTCTGGCGGCAGTGTGCGTAGGTGGAAGGGCATTTCGGTCAGGCTGGACATCGTGCCAAGTCTCCACGAAGGTATACTGGTAAGGGCGAGTTCAGCAACTCGCCCTTATGGGATTCCATAGTGTTGAAATTGTAGCGTATTTCTTAGAGGCTGACGACTCGCGCGGATCCGGACTTTCCGGCGGTGGCGTGGCGGGTATCGACGACCAATTTACTATGCTTGAGCACGAATTCGTAATCGATCACGCTGTGATCGGTCACGATCACTACGCAGTCGGCGCTCTCAAGCAGTTCAGCATTGAACGGCACGCTGTACATCAGTTCGTTGTGCTCCGTGCGGAAGGACGCCACATAGGGGTCGTGATAGACCACATTCGCGCCGCGATGCTGGAGCAGCCCGACCACATCGATCGCCGGGCTTTCGCGCACATCATCGATGTCGCGCTTGTAGGCCATGCCGAGGACGACAATCTTGGAGTTGCGGACGGATTTCGCGTCGTCGTTGAGCGCATCAGCCACTTTTTCAGTGACGTAGATGGGCATGGAGGTGTTGATTTCACTGGCGAGTTCGATGAAACGCGCGGTGTAGTTGAGCGTCTTGAGCTTCCAGCTTAAATACAGTGGGTCGATCGGAATACAGTGACCGCCGATGCCGGGGCCGGGGTAGAACGTCATGAACCCAAATGGCTTGGACTTGGCGGCGTTGATCACATCCCACACGTCGATGCCGAGGCGGTCGCACATGAGCGCCATCTCGTTGACGAGGCCGATATTGACCGCGCGGAATGTGTTTTCCAGCAGTTTAACCATTTCGGCGGCGGTGGGAGACGACACGGGGACGATCGTATCAACCGCCGCCCCATAATAAGCACAGGCCACTTCGGTACAGGCCGGGGTTACACCGCCGATGACTTTCGGCGTGTTGCGTACCCCATAGGTTTTGTTACCGGGATCGATACGTTCCGGCGAGAAGGCCGCGAAGACCGTTTCACCGATTTTCAACCCATTCTGTTGAAGCTGTGGAACGACGATTTCGTCGGTGGTGCCGGGATAGGTGGTGCTTTCCAATACGACGAGCATGCCTTCATGGGCGATGCGTGCAACCGCTTCAACCGACTGGATCACATACGACATATCCGGATCTTTGGTTTTGCGGAGAGGGGTGGGAACGCAAATGCTGATCGCGTCGGCGGCGCGCAGATCATCGTAGGACGTGGATGCGCGGAGTTTGCCCGCTTTCACCAGCGGCGCGATGCGGCTGGTGGGAATATCGGGGATATAACTTTCTCCCCCGTTGATGGCTGCGACTTTGTTTTCGGCCAGATCGATACCGATAACTTGAAACCCAACTTCTGCGAATTCTACCGCCAGCGGCAGCCCAACATAGCCCAGCCCGACAATTCCAATGACGGCCTCGTGCTGCTTTAGGCGCCGAATGAGTGTGTCCTTGATGGTCATAGAAGAGACCCTTAAATAGGTGAATGCAACCGGATCATTATAGTCATGGGACACGGAAAACGTCGAGACAGATCCGCAAAGGCTGAAGGTCGAAATGTCAAAGCGGATCCCCGGGGAGAGATCCGCTTCGACATTTCAATGGGGGAAAGGGATGGAAGTTTGCGAAAGGAGTTAGGTGTTGGCCGCTCCGGTAGGCGGCTCGGTGCTGTCCGGTTGGCTGTTCGGCTGCGCGGGCTGCCCATTCGGTGCGCCCTGCTGCTGCATGCCGGGCATTCCGTTCATGCCACGCTGACCGCGCTGATGCCCTTCAAAGAACTGGTTGAGCATCCCCTGCATGGCACCGGGGAGCATCCCGGCGACATCGCGCGGTTCGGGCAGGGTGACGGTGACGTCCTGCGACGCGCCATCACGGGTGAAGGTCAGGGTCACGCTGTCGCCCGCTTCGTAAGCATTGATGCGATCGCGCAGGGTGATTTCTTCATTGACGACTTCGCCATTGACGGCGGTGATCACATCACCCACCTGAAGACCGGCTTCGGCTGCAACCGAGCCATCGAGGACTTCGGTGACTGTCGCGCCATCGGCGGACGTGTCGAAGGCGACGCCCAAACGCACACCGGTGCGCACTTGGCCCTGACCGAACGGCATCATTTGACCCTGCTGACCGTTCCCAAACGGCATCTGGAAATCGTGGTCATCGCCAAACGGCATCTGACCCATCATGTCGCCCATCGAGATGCGGCCCACACGCAGGAAGTCGAGATCGCTGGCTGCAACCGTCACATCCTGCGAGGCACCATCGCGCGTCACGGTCAGCGTTACCGTCGCATCATCGGCCAAGCCTGCGAGGTACTGGAATGTATCAAGCGGGGTGCGGGTTTCACCATCAATCGCGGTGATGACGTCGCCTGCACGCAGACCTGCCGTGTACAGCGGACTGGTTTCGCTCAGTGTGGTGATCGTCCATTCATTCGTGGCCGGGTTGAACTGGATGGCCATGTCGCCGTTTTGCTGGAGCATGAAGCGACCGGGAGCGGTCGTGTCAAAGTCGGCGGGGGCGGCGGCCAGCGTCGCGTTTAGCGTGGTCGCATCGCCGCTGCGCAGCACGTCGAGCGTCACATCGTCGCCGACTTGCAGGGCGGTAATCGCATCGCGTGCATCCTGCGGCGTGTCGATCGTGGTGCCGTTAATGGACGTGATCACATCGCCTTCCTGTAAGCCCGCTGCTAAAGCTGGGGAGTCTGCCGCAATGCCCATGACTTCCACGCCGTCGGCAACATCGCTGAGGGCGACACCGAGATAGGGGTGCTGGGTCGTCGTGGGGCTGTCTTGCTGTGCTGCGACAAACCCGACGACGCTGACGCTCATCAATGCGGCGGCAGCCAAGCCGAGTACTGTATTCTTACGCATAGGAACCTCCAAGGATTGCTGTCAACACTTCCGGTATCCTCTTGTCACCGGAAGTGGTTTGTTTACACCTTTACCATAAAGTCGGCTTGTTACTAACTTTTGAGGGCCTTGTAAATTGTGTGTAAATTGATGGATTAGGGGAGAAAAGGCGAAGGATGAGGGGCGATCGCTTAGCCGATCGCCCCGCTATGAGTTACTTGCGATCGTTATTTCGGTCGCCGCGCAAACGCTTGCCAAGCGCGCTGCCGAAGAAAATACTGGTCGCGATCTGGGTGGAATCGATTTTGGGTGTGGTGGGCTTATCCCATTTGTTTTCACGCCGCTTGATCACCCACAGATGGGCGGCATCGGTGGTTTCTCCGAGGATGGCTTCCAGCGCGTCCCGGTCATTGCGAGCGAGCGTATCGCGCAGCCCGTGCAGCGCTTCAATTAGGCCGTCAATCTGCCGAACGGTGCCCTCGCGGTTGTTGAGAAGCAGGTCGCGCAGATCGTCGGCATGGGTGTCATAGAGCGCATGGACGAGCCGCCCAAAATTGGGATTGCCCTGCTGCTGCGCGTCACGCCATGAGCCATTGCGCATGAGCATATAGAAGGCGGCGATTCCCGCAACAGCGGGCAGCCCTTCGGTCGCGGCGGCCCATCCATCGTGCTCTACCGGATCGGCAAAGCGGATGGTGGTGTCGATCAAACTGCCGAGATCGCTGATAAGTTCGACGGCTTCGGGGGCGGTATCAACCGCGGGCATGATGAGCAGCGCGCCTTTATCGAGCAGATCAGCGGCGGCGTGTGTCGTATCGTCCAGCCCATCGAATAGATAAGCGGGATTCAAAATCGGCGTGACGCCGACGACGAAAACTTCATCCGGCAGCGATTTTTTCGCCCACTGGAGTGAGGGCGCTTTGTAGGGGGACAAATCCATGATGACGGTGCCGCGTGTGACCGCCCCGCCGATGTCACGGTAGGCCTGCTGGACATCGCCATAGGGCAGTGCCATAACGACCAGCGCTTTGTCGCGGACGGCGTCGAAAATGCTGCGCGACTGGACATCAAACGCGCCCATGCTTTTCGCCTGCGACGCATTGACTTCCGACAGATCGTAGCCGGTGACGCGAAACTGCTGCGCGGCGTTTTTGGTGCTGTTATAGCGCTTGAGCGCCATACCGATCGAGGCACCGACACGTCCTAGTCCCAATACTGCGACTTCAATTGTGGCAGCCATAGGTGCTTATCCTGTCTTGCGGGTGAGTAGTTCCAAAATATACCCCATACGTGCGGAGGGCGTTCAATTCACGTCGTCGGCCTGCTGTAAGCGCACCAACAGCGGATACAGTGGGTGATCGTGCCATTCTTCGGCGGGATCGGCGTGATGGGCGGCGAGCCATACCGCATCGGGATTGGCATGGGAGGCGGTGAGAATGTCGCCGCTCCACTGCGGATGAAGGCGATAGGTGGCGAAGGGGCGCACCCACCAGCGGCGCGGATCACCTTGGCTGAGGCGGGTGACGAGTGTTGGGGAGACCACACTCACCAGTACCGGCAGCGTTTTGCCGAATAAGCTAACCGGATAGCGCGTTTTGCCGACATCGTGCATCAGTGCTGCCGCCGCAAGTGCTGAGGGCGTAGGGTCTGCTTGTGCGAGCACCGCGCTTAAGACGCGGAGGCTGTGCATCTGTTCAGCGGGTTTGAGGCGGCGGAAATCCGCTAGCTGTTGAGGGGTGAGATAAAGGGCTGCCTGTGAGTCGTCGATAGTCGGCGCAAATGCCATCACCGCGAGCGCGCGCAGCCCCTGTTGAAACCTGTGAAGCCAGATCATACTGAAACAGAGTTGTGGTATCGATTAGAAGCCAAGCAGCAGCGACGTAATCGCGCTGACAGGCTGACCGATGATGATGCCCAAAATGTTCGGAATCCCCGGCAGCGGCAGGAAGCTGAGCAGCAGCAGACCGAAGAACAGATAGTAGGTCGTCTGGCGGTTGCGTTCCCATACCGTCGCCAGATCCGGCGGCAGCAGCGCGTACACGATCTGCCAGCCGTCAATCGGGAACAGCGGGATCAGGTTGAACACAAAGAGTAGGACGTTCAGCGTAACCATCTGAAGGAGCAGATAGTAGAAAATTTCGGGCAGGTTCGCGACGGTGCGCAAACCCATCAACCGGATAATCACGGCGAAAACCGTGGCGAGGATCAGATTGGAGACCGGCCCGGCAGCGACGGCGGCCAGCCAGCGCCAACGGCGGTTTTCACGGGGCATACGCCAAGGGCTAATCGGTGCGCTGCCCAAAATGCCAAAGCCGAGCAGGGCGAACATAAGCCAGCCGACCCAGTTGATATGCACGAATGGATTGAGCGTTAAGCGTCCGGTTTGCGCCGGGGTTGGGTCGCCCATTTTCCAGCCGATATAGTTATGCGCGAACTCATGCAGTGTCATGGCGACGAGCAGCACGATCAGATTCGCGATCAGCAGCGCGGGGTTGTTTAGATTAGAAAGGATCAACGACGATCTCCGGAAGATACCAACCAATAGGTATAAGTATAGCATGAGCACGTGAGTGTTCGTTGAGACCGGTGTATGAACTTTGCACGAGCGTGAGTCGTTCGCACGCAGGTGGTGTTATAGTTCATGGACATCAATGATGAGGGGCGAACGCAACCCGGATGAAACCCGATCAACCGCTGAATGTGGGGGATCGCGTGGTGATGCGTAAAGTTCACCCGTGCGGCAGCTTCGAATGGACGATCACCCGTGTGGGGGCGGACATTGGACTGCGGTGCGGTGGATGTGGGCGGCGCATCCTGATCACGCGAAGTGATTTTATCAAGCGAGCCAAGACCATCCTCATGGATGAGTCTGACGGATGACCAGCGGAGAATGAACTATGCCAGAGAAAAAACGTGTGCTGTTCGTGATGTCGGATACCGGAGGCGGGCATCGCGCAGCCGCCGAAGCCATCCGCGAAGCGCTGGTACAGCGTTTTCCCGGACAAATCGATGCCACGTTGGTCGATGCCTTTCGCGCGTCCGGCTTTCCATTCAAGTACGCACCGGAATTGTATCCTTGGATCGTCAACAACTCGCGCACCTCGTGGGGGGTAGGCTATAAGCTGCTCGATACGCCGTCACGGGCAAAATTGGCGACACGCGGCATCTACATCACCGCCGAAAGCGGGTTGAAGCAGATGTTCCGCACCAATCCCGCCGATGTGATCGTGTGCGTGCACTCGATCTTGACGGGGGTGTCCCTGCAAGCGCTGACGCGTTTTGAAAAACGCCCACCGTTCATGGTGGTGGTGACGGATCTCGCCTCGACGCCGTATTTCTGGTACGACACGCGCGTCGATCGAACACTGGTGCCCACGCAAGAAGCGTATGCGACCGGCCTTGAAGCCGGGTTGAAAGCGGACAAGATGCGGATCACCGGGCTGCCGGTACACCCCAATTTCGCCACGAGCCTTGGCGATCGCACCGAGATTCGCAAGGAGTTTGGATGGGATCTCGACCTGCCCACCTTCCTAATCGTGGGCGGCGGCGAAGGGATGGGGCCGCTTTACAAGACCGCACGGGCGATCAACGAGAAGGGGCTTAAATGCCAGTTGGTGATCGTCGCGGGCAAGAATAAGGTGTTGAAGCACAAACTTGAAACGAGCGATTGGAACCAGCCAACGCACGTGTTCGGGTATGTCAATTTCATGCCGCGCCTGATGGCGGCGTCGAATGTGCTGATCACCAAGGCGGGGCCAGCGTCCATCAGCGAGGCGTGCATCGCGCACCTGCCGATGATCCTCTACGATGCGATCCCCGGTCAGGAAACGGGGAATGTGGAACTGGTGGTGAAGAACAAAGCGGGCATCTACGCGCCGGGGCCGTCGCTGGTCGCGGATACAGTCGAATCGTGGTTGAAAGAAGGGCCGGACGGGCTGAAACGACGATCGGAAGCGGCGGCACGCATCGCGAAGCCCAACGCCGTCTGGGATATTGCGGACGAGATTTGGGGCTATGCGCAGAAACCGCCGGTTCGCAACCGCCGCCGTCCTACGCTGCTGAAACAGATCGCGCCGACGGTGAAAATTCCGAAAATCCGGCTGCTGGACTGAGCGTTCGATCGGCAGCCTCCGTTACAAAATGCAGTTCAACCACAGAGATCACGGAGATCACAGAGGGAATTCCCTCACGGTCTCTGTGATTTCTGTGCCTCTAGAAGCCTCCTGTAAATACCGCCTCCCAAAACATGCTTCAGGATGTGAAGGGGATACTTTTTGCGCTCTCAATGAAGCCTTGAAACAAAATTGGAATGTCGATCGCAGTAGAGACACGCGCCGCCGGAATGGAGTACAATGCCCGATGATGCATTACCGTGTGCTCACATTTTGGGGCAAGCGCACCTTTGGTTTTGCGCACGGTGTCGCACTAGTGGATTTTCGTTAAGGAGACGACCTATGAAGTTTTCGCTTCGGCAGTCCCGTTGGGTATCCCGCTTGATGACGCTGGTGGTCATCAGCCTATTTGGGACACTCATCGCAGCAGCACAGGACGGAGCGCCGCCCGCCCCGATTACGAATGATGAAGGTGGCCCTGTCGCCATTACCGGTTCCGTAACCTATACCAACACCTACTTTACGGCGGGTGTGTCTGAACCGCTGGTGATGCTGGAAGATGAAGCCGGGTTCGTGGATCGCAATCTTGGCTTCCTGATGCCTGTGTCGTCGCAGGTGCTGGGGCAGATTACATCTGATTTCTTCACCTCTCCGTTTACGTACAGCATTGAACTGCCGATCGAACCTCACGGCACCTATCGTGATGTCGATCAGAATGGCAGCACCGATCAGGGTGTGCAGATTTACGCGGTTGCCTACTGGACGAACACATGGGGCGATCCTTATCTAGAGGAACGCGACTTGTTCGGCGGTGGCTGGTCAACGGCCTATGCTTCGACCAATGTCAGCCAAGATGCGGCGACGTTGAACGAAATTCAGGGCGGTAAGCTGCTGATCTATTCGCCAGATGATCAGCAGGGCTTCTCGTCGGGCTTTGGCGAAGATGGACTGCTGTTCACTGCCGACGATCCGATCGTTACCCTGCCTCAGGGTTACACGGTGGTCGATCTGGATACCGATCCCTTCACCTTCGATCGCAGCGCGCACCCGGTGATTGACCTGATCGAACCGGAAGCGACGGCACTGGATGATTACAGCGGCCTGAGCTACACCGATGCGTTCGACGCGATGATCGAGAAATTCCAGAACGAATACGCGTTCAGCGAATACAAGGAAATTGACTACAACGCGCTGATCGCGGAATTCCGTCCGCGCTTTGAAGCCGCCGACGCCAATGCTGATCCCGCCGCGTACGAACTGGCGCTGCGCGATTTCATCTGGTCGATCCCGGACGTTCACCTTGGAATTTCCGGCAATACTCCGGCCAGCGATGAAGCCTTTGTCACCAACACGTCGGGCGGTCTTGGGTTGAGCATGCGCGAAACCGATGACGGCAGCACGATTGTGACCTTTATCACCCCCGGTGGCCCGGCGGATCTCGCGGGCATTCAGCTTGGCGCGGAAATTGTCTCGTTCGACGGCACGCCGATCAGCGATGTGGTCACCAACGCGATCGCTTACTCGGCCCCGTTCAGCACGCCGTGGTATGAGCGCCTCCAGAAACTGCGCTATGCGACCCGCTTCCCGATTGGGACGGATGTCCAAGTTGAGTACCAGAACCCCGGCGATGCTGAGGCATCGACCGTCACGCTGACCACGGTGCAGGAAAATGCCAGCCTCCGCGCATCATCGTTCAGTCGTGGGCTGACCGGCACCGAACTTCCGGTCGAATATCGTCTGCTCGACAGCGGCTACATGTATGTCCGCATCATGAGCTTCTTCGACGACAGCCAGCTTTCGATCCGCTTGTGGGAGCGCATGATCGATTTGCTCAATCAGGGTCAAATCCCCGGCTTGATCATTGATATGCGCCAGAACGGCGGCGGCAGCGGCTTCCTTGCCGATCAAATGGCAGCCTATTTCTTCGATGAACCGCTCGTGATCGGCAGCAGCCAAATCTATGATTCCTCGACGGGAAACTTCGAATCGGATCCGAACCGCCCAGATCGGTTCTACCCCGCACCGGAAAATATGCGCTATCACGGCGAAATCGCGGTGCTGGTTGGCCCTGCCTGCGTGAGCGCGTGCGAATTCTTCAGCTATGACATGACCCTCCAGAATCGCGCGGCGATCGTCGGCATGTACCCGACGGCAGGCGGCGGCGGCAGCGTGCAGGAATTCGAAATGCCGGAAGGTCTGTTCATCAACTTCCCCATCGGTCGCAACTTGGATGTCGATGGTAACATCCGTATCGAGGGTGTTGGTGTTCCGCCGACGGTGCAGGTGCCGGTCACGGCTGAAACGCTGCTCACGGGCAGCGATGCGATCCTCGATGCCGCTGTGGCACATCTCGACGAAGTGCTGGGCGCGACCCCGTCTGCGCCGGAAGTGGCATTCACCGATGGCGGCACGATCGCTGTGGGTGACAGTGTGAGCGGTGATATTGCAGCAGGCGAGCGCGTAGACTATGTGCTTACCCCGGATGCCACCGTAACCGTCACGATCAGCTTGGGCGATTCCGAAGGCGCGCTGGATACCTATCTGCGCGTGTACGCTGACGCAGGGAACTTGATCGCCGAAAACGACGACAAGGAACTGGGTGTGGACATCAATTCGCTGGTCGAAGGGCTGAACCTAGAGGGCGGCTTGACCTACACGATTGAAGTCGGCACCTATGACGATGCGGCTTCCGGCACCTATACGCTGGAAGTTACTGAGACTCCGTAAGCATCCCCGTGTAAAAAGAGGGTCGAGCGTGCTAGGCATTCTCGAGCCTTGAAGCAGTTCTGTGTAGAGGCGTTCCATACGAACGCCTCTATGTTTTCTGACCATAATGATGATTAAAACCTGTGATGCTGCGCCATTGTAACCATGGCGAATGGGAAAGGATGCACTGTTCAGTTCCCGGAATTGAGCCGATGCTAGATCTGCTCAGTTTGTGCGTTCTCACCAGTCCTGTTGCGGTGGGTGGTGCGCATCAAGTACGCTTCACTCACTTTGGTTTATTGGTTCTACTACTTCCAGAATGGAGATCCCCCCGAATGAAAGCTGTCATCCTGGCCGCCGGGCAGGGAACACGCCTGCGCCCGGTCACCCTGACGATGCCTAAGCCGCTCGTCCCGGTTGCCAACCGTCCCCTCATCGCTTATGCCATCCACGTGTTGAAAAATGCCGGACTGGCGGAAATCGGGATCGTGGTCAACGATCTCTCTTCCCCTATTTGTGCCGGGCTGGGCGATGGTGCCCAATACGGGGTGAAACTTAGCTACATTGTGCAGGAAAAGCAGCTCGGCTTGGCCCATGCCGTCGGTGTGTGCCGCGAATTCGTCGGAGATGAGCCGTTCTGCGTGTATTTGGGCGACAATATTTTCCAAGACCCGATGGAATCGCTGCTGCGTGGTTTTCCGGGCAGCGGCGCGGAATGCGTGATCGGCTTGGGCGAAGTCAGTGATCCGACTCGCTTTGGGATTGCCAAAGTGACGGATGGCAAGATCGAATACGTGGTTGAAAAGCCGAAAGAACCGCCGAGCAATCTGGCGATCGTCGGTGTGTATCTGTTCCGCAAATCAATCTTCGACGCGATCGGCAAGATCAAGCCGTCGGGGCGCGGTGAACTCGAAATCACCGACGCGATCGATACGCTGATCAAGTCCGGTGCGGATGTGCGCCCGTATACGCTCACCGGGTGGTGGATCGACGCCGGGAAACCGGATTCGATCATTCAGGCGAATCAATTGGTGATGAGCGATCTGCCGTACACCCCCAAACCGGAAGACAAAGCGGTTGTTCAGGGCAACAGCGACATCAGCTCACGCGTGCTGATCGGCGAAAACAGCCGGATCATCGACAGTGTCGTGCGCGGCCCGGTGATCATCGGCAAGAATGTGACGATCAAGAACAGCTTTATCGGCCCGTATACGGCGCTGGGTGATGATGTGACGGTCGAAAACAGCGAGATCGAAGCCAGTATCGTGATGACGAACTGCGAGATCCGCGATATTCCGGGCCGCATCGATGGCAGCTTGATCGCCGATAATTCGCAGGTGCTTTCGACCAAGCGGGTGCCGCAGGCTCACCGCCTGATTTTGGCTGAAAACAGCTACGTGCACCTCTAGACGTGGCTTTGTTTCAACTGCAAACCTGATTTTCACCGCAGAGTACGCGGAGCGCGCAGAGAAGAACTTCTGCGCCCTTTGCGTGCTCTGCGGTTTAGATTTATAGGGCGAAAGGATGCGTTTGTTTATGTCGAAAATTGCTAATCTCCGGCAGGAACTCGCCGAGTCGCGGGCGCGGCTGAATGAAGTGCTGAATCAAGTCGGCGATCGTTGGACGACGCAGGTGTATTCCGATGGTGCGCAGTGGAATGTAGGGCAGCTCCTCACCCATTTGATGATCAGCGAGGCGGGCATGTTCCGTACCGCGAAAGGGATTGCTAACGGAGAAGAAGGCGTCCCGGCGGATTTTGATCTCGAACGCTATAACAAGCGCTCGGTCGAAAAACAGGCGGACACAACTCCGCAGCAGGCCCATGCAGAGCTTGAATCGACGCGGACAGCGCTGCTGGCGTGGATGTGCGATTTGAGCGATGAACAACTTGCGCGCACCGGTCGCCATGCCTCGCTGAAAATGCTGAGTGTGGAGGAATTTTTGCATACCATCGCCTCGCATGAGAAAACGCACGCGGACGATATGGCCCGCGCGTTGAATACGCGATAGCAGGAGCGACAGATGCAGGGTAAGGATGACTCGTTCCGGCTGCTGGAAGCCCATCCCCCCAACGGCGGTGTTTCCGCTGCACTGTTGATCGAACAGCCGATCACGCCGATCGAGCGGTTGTTTGTGCGCAGTCACGGCGAAACGCCGTACATCGATGCGGACGTATGGCGGCTGAGCGTTACCGGGGCCGTCAAGCATCCGCTCACACTGCGCTTGAACGATTTGCAGCGCTTCCCGCGAAAGACCATCACGGCGGCGTTGGCGTGTGCGGGGAACCGCCGCGTTGAAATGGCGCAGATCGCGCCGATCCCCGGTGAGCTGATTTGGGATCGGGAGGCGGTGGGGTGTGTCGAGTGGAGTGGATACTCGCTGGCGGCAGTGCTGCGCGAAGCGGGGGTCGATTCTGACTATACCGAAGGGCTGCATGTCGCATTTGAAGCGGCGGATCAGGTGGTGCCGGCGGAAGGCCAACCGTTCGCCTACGGCGCGTCGATCCCGCTGGCGGCGGCGCTTGATCCATGGGTACTGCTGGCGGATACGATCAACGGTGCGCCGCTGCCGCCGGATCACGGAGGGCCGCTGCGCGTATTCGCGCCCGGCACGATTGGCGCGCGCAGCGTCAAATGGGTAACGCGGATCGTCGTGCAGCACCGGCCTTCGGACAATTACTATCAGCAGCGAGCCTACAAATTGTTCCCGCCGAATGTACAGCCGGATTCCGCGAACTGGGACGAAGCGCTTATGCTAGGCGGACTGCCTATCAATGCGGCGATCGTCACCCCGGAGGATCGGGCCATCGTGCCGCCGGGAAAGGTGCCGTTCAAGGGCTACGCGCTCAGCGGCGGGCAGGGGGTGGCACGGCTCGATCTGTCGGTCGATAACGGTTCGACATGGGTACAAGCCGCGCTGCACGGCGATGATCTGCCGTATGCGTGGCGGCTGTGGTCTGTCGAACTCGAACTCGGTGAAGGGGATTATCAGGTCATCGCCCGGGCATGGGATCACGCCGCCAATACCCAACCGGAACAGATCATCTGGAACTTCAAGGGTTACATGAACAACGCATGCCCCCGAATTCGCCTGCAAGTCAAGGGGAAGTAAGGGGATTGCTATTGCCGCAGGCTACCCTTTTTGTTTGAGCCGTTCGCCTGTTGGGTAGAAGGCAATCAGATCGCAGAATAGATGTGACAAGGATGGGAGATGGTTTCAATGCTGCGCTCGCTGGTTGCGCCCTTACATGTACTGGTCGAAGCGGGAGATGTTCCCGCAGCAAACACCGAATTGAAGCTCCGGCGCAACCTCTCCAAAGAGTCGCTTGACGCTGCCTTACAAGAAGGAAATGCCGTGTGGATCGATGCCGTCGATGTGGACGAGGACGATCTGCACTGGTTGGAAAATACGTTTCACCTTCACCCAATCGTCGTCGGTGACTTGCGACGCGAAGATCGCCGCCCAACCCTGCGCGCCTACCCCGATTATCTGTTTTTGTCCCTGTTTCAACCGACGGTGAAGCAAACGGCCATCAACGGTGAGGAAATTCACTGCTTGATCGGTACGAACTGGCTGCTGACCGTGCGCAAAGAAAGCTCGACCGCCGTGGAGAGCGCTTACGATCGGGTGGCGGCGAATACCGATTACTGGTTTCGCGGTCTGCCGTACATGATGTATATGGTGATTCAAGCGGTGGTCGATTCATACTATCCACTGCTTGACCGCTTGAGCAATCAACTGAACACGCTCGAAGAGAGAGCCATGCTGAACGGCGATAAGACGCTGCAAAAATCGGTCTTTCGCATCAAGCAGCAGTTGATCAATCTTCGCCAGATGGTCGCGCCGCAGCGTGAAGTGATCAGTGCGATGATCGGTGAAGAGCGGATCGCGACTTCGCCGGATGATCGCGATCTGTTCCGCCATTTGTACGAGCGGCTGCTGCGAGTCTATGACGTGATCGATGCGCAGCGTGACCTCGCCAGCAATGTGCTCGATTTGATCGAAAGTCAGGATTCGACCCATCTCGCCAACGCGGTGGGCCGCCTGACCGTGCTGTCGATGCTGTTTCTGCCGCCGACGTTCATCGTCGGCCTATTCGGGTTAAATTTCGTCACCACCGAGCCGGAATTTCAAATTCCGATCAGCGGAGGGGCGCTGTTCCTGATCATTTTGCTCATCACGGCGCTGATGAGTGTGGGAATTGCCCTGTTTTTCAAGCGGCAGGGCTGGCTGTAAGTCTCGCTTGCGCAGGGGTTTGAGGCCTCAAACCCTCCTAACTACCCGGCAACATTGGGCTATCCAACGGCTTCCTTGAGTGTTTCGACCGCGCGGTGTTCGGCAGCCTGCACATCGAGCACCGCCGCACGGATGTGCGCTCGCAGGTCGCTCGCCTGTGCGTCGTCCAATGGGAAATCAGCGCGCATCTGCTCGTGGATGGCATCCAAACGCGCCTTGATTGTCTCGCGTTCAGGGATACTGTCCATCCCTTGATCGCGAAACAGGCGGTGACCGGATAGCGTGAGCGATCGCGCTTCGTCGAGCAGCGGCACCTCGGCAGGCAGCAGGGCACGGGTCAACCGCTGCCATGCCGGAACGGCATCGCGGTACGCCTGCGATGCGCCTTCAAGGGCTGGTTTTTCGAGGACAACGGCGGCTTCGCTCAAAAACTCGGCGAAACGTCCCCGGCCCGCATCTTCCCCTTCATCCAAACCACGAACGGCAAGGCTGTGAAACGCGGTCAGCAGTCCGTTATACAGCGCACCGCCGCGCGGAAACAGGTTGCTCCATCCCCGTTCGCTTTTCTCATCCACCATCAAATCTGCCCACTTGCCCAGCGCGGCGAGACCCCAATTGTCTTTCGCCCCTTTCGGCGCACCCTCAAGCATAAAGGTGAGGGTGTCACGAAGGCCATCCTCGACGGCGCTTTTCAACTTTTTGAGGTCGGGGGCACCAAGGGTGACCAAGCGGTGTTTTTCTTTGGCGGTGCGGGAACGTGCTTGTGCCAGAACATCGGTTGTGACGGTGAGCGGAACGCGGGCACGATCGGCAATCCAGACTTGATCGGCGGTTTCGTCATAGCCATATACAAGGATTGGCATCATCGACCACATTTTCGCGTCCGTGCCCAGCAGGTTATAGGGCAGGGTGAAAATGTCCGTCCAAACGACTGCCGGTTTTCCGGCTTTCAAGGCGGCTTGGAGATGCTCGACCGCACGCGGCGCACGCCCAGTCGATTGGTCTTGATGGGCGAGATGCAGCCGCTTCAGGAGCGTTTCGAAGGGCGTGAAGGTGTTGTTGATGAGCAGCGCGGCGTGCGGTTCCTGCCCTTCATAGGCAAACGGGAAATACCCGAACACCGATCCGCCGCTCACGCCGAGCAGCATCGCATCGCTCAACGGTTGTCCGGTGTGCGGCGCGATCACCCCCGCATAATCCAACGCGTTGCGAATCGTGCCGCGCTCCCAATCTGCCCCCGCAAAATGGTGGTAATCGTGTAGAATCAAGGGCTGCACCTCCTCGGTGTAGAGTACAATCCATTATAGAACAGGTTTTCGATCACCACGCGGACAAATCTTATGACGACCGAAACGCCCTATATTTTCCTGAGTCACAGCCGGAAAAACACCGTTTTGCTGGAAGAATTCGTCAAAGCGCTGACCGAGGCAGGCTATAAAGTTTGGGTCGATACGGAAGACATCGCCGCCGGATCGCGCTGGGTACGCGAGATCAAGAAAGCGGTCGATGGCTGTGCGGCGATGGTTGTCCTGCTTACGACAGAGTCGGCAGAAAGCAAATGGGTTGAACGCGAAACCCTGCGCGCCGACGAAATCGACAAACCGCTGCTGGTTGCCCGCTTGGACGATGCCGAAATCCCGTTTTGGCTGACCAATGTGCAAGCGCTCGATTTTCGCAAAGATCACACGGCAGGTTTCGCACGACTGATCAAGCAGTTGGGAAAAATCCCCACACTGGCAAACCCTGAAAAAGTGGCAGCGAAACCGCCCACCCGCAAACCAAAAGCCCATAAGGATCACGCCTTTTTCAAGTATTTGAAGAAACTGCCTGATGGCGACATCTGCCAGTCGGTCGCGCTTGATCTGCTGGCGTGGGCAGAAGCGAACGTGGATGATGTGAATTTCAGCGGCACCAAAGAACCGGCGATGCAGGCGGTGATGTGGGTAGGCAGCGGCGGCTTGACGGTGTTCAGCGTGCGCGCCTATTCGAAACAGCCAAGCGTGGAAATCCCACTCCAATATGTGCAGAGCTTCGCGCCCTACGATCAACCGGCTGAACGTGCGCGCCTGCTGCGTAAGCTGAATTATCTGATGCCCCCCGGCGAAGAATTCGACGAAGAACGCGCCGACCGCCGCCCGAACCTGCCGATCGCCCGCGCCTTGGGCACGCCGGATAACTTGAACGACTTCAAGGCGATTGTGGGCGAGATCATCGAAAAGCTGCGGGCAAACATCACCAGCAGCGATGCCTAGGGGACGTCTGGGTGATGCCTAGCGTCCCTGTTTTCGCGTTATAATGCGGAGCATGAAAACACGATTCCTGCTCCTCACCGTGATTGTGATCGTGGCTGCCGCCGCGTGCGCGCCCGCCACCCCTACTGTCGTGATCCCTACGCTGGCGGATCTGCCGACGGCAACGCCCGTCACGCCCACGCTGACACAAGCGCCGGATGGGGTTCCGCCGCCCGTGACTCCTGAACCGCAGATCGTCATGGCCGTCTCACCAACTGGCCCCTCTGAGCAGCAGCAGACGCTTGATGCGCTGGCGCTTGACCTGACGCGCGAATCGGCGGAGCTCAGCACAGGGATTGCCGGGGCGACGTCGGAGGCCGGGACTGCCGCCGCGAATGTTGGCGCAACGCTCGCGGAGTCCCTTCGATCAGCGACGGTCGATGTCACCTCGACGCTGCCGCCGAGCTTCACCCCTGCCGGAAGTGACGCTCCTTTCATCACCTTCACGCCAAGCGATACGCTTGATGTGACCTATACACCCGCCCCAACACGCACCGCAACCCCAACGCCGACCGAAATGCCGAATGGCTTGGAACTGCTGGCGCTGCTTTCCGCTCAGTTTACGGTGCTGCCGCCGGAGGTACGCTACAACGAAGCGACGCGCACCGGACTCGCGGTGGCCGTGACTGCTGCCGTCGAAACCGCCGTCGCGCTGACGCAAAACCCGCCGATCAGCGGGCAGCCCAACGCAGGTGCAACCGTCGTCAACGGCGTGTCATTGGCGACCCTGCCGCCGCCGATCGGCAATCAGCCGCCGCAAGCGCTGAACTGTGCCGCCCCACCGCCGAGCGCGATCAGCGCGGTGCTGTCGAGCGAACCGGCACTCGCCGCCAGCCTTGGCTGCCCGGTGGGAACCAGCTTGCAAATCGGCGCCGCGTCACAGTCGTTCGAACGCGGCACGATGATCTACATTTCCGGTTCGCCGGGGGATATTTACGCCCTGACGAGCGATTTGCGTTTCCGCCGCGTCCCGGATACATGGACGAGCGGCGTTGATCCCGACAGCCTTGGCTTAACGCCGCCCAGCCCCGGATTGATTGAACCGATTCGCGGCTTTGGCAAGGTGTGGCGGTCGTACGCGGACTTGCAAGCGCTGATCGGCTGGGGGACGACGGGCGAAAGCGGCACCACCGCCACCATGCTGTTATTCGAGCATGGCCGCGCGGTTTATGTCCCCTCACTGAACCAAACTTTCATCCTGATCCTCGACAGCGGATCGACGGATTTTGGGGCGTGGCGCACCGTGATCGGATCGTTCTAGCGTATGCTGCGCCGTATCGTCGTCGCTGGAATACTGATTTTCCTGATGGGCTGCGTCCTCGTCGCGGGGGCGCAGGCCGTGGGCGCGGTCACGCGGACAGGCGTGATCGTGTTCAGTGCTCGCGGCCTTGATCTGGCGGATTTGTATCTGATGGATGTTGAGCGCGGCACGACGATCAACCTCACGCGCAGCCCACGCATCAACGAGAATACGCCGATCTGGTCGCCGGACGGGACGCGGCTGCTGTACAACCAATTGACGGCGAATGGGCAATCCGCGTGCGTGATCCGCCCGTTTGAATCGACGGTGCCCGTTTGTATCGATACGGATGATCCGTTTGTCGATCACGAAGGCTGGTCGTCCGATGGACAGGTGTATTACGCCTATCTGCGCAGTCGCTATCAAAGCTATCAGGTTGATCCATCGAGTGGGGCGCTGTTGGAACAAGAGTCGTTTCCCCATTTCTCTTGGCGGAGCAGCTCGCGCGATGGCCGCTATCAGATCAACCTGACCGCCGATGATCGCTATCAAACGCTGATGCTGATCGATGGGCAGAACGTCACCATGGAAACGCTGGTGGAAGCGGCGCTGTTTTCGACGCCGCCGGTTTTTTCAGCGGATGGCTCCCGTATCGCCTTCGCCGCGATCTGGGGCGATGATCCCGATCTCGAAATCTATACCATCAATACCGACGGCGGCGATGTGCGCCAGCTTACCGTCAACGACCGCCGCCTTGACGAAGGGCCTACGTGGTCACCGGATGGGCAGCAGATCGTCTTCATCAGCGATATTGAAACCGGCCTACGCATGGGGACGAATTTGTACGTGATGAACGCCGATGGATCAAATTTGCACCGGCTGACCGGCGATGAAATGCTCTACCGCGAACCTGACTGGATGCCTTAGCCAAAGGAAAACAAACGCCATGCCCGTGAACACTGCCGTTCTCTCCCATACTGACGCCACGCGCATCATCGACTTCATCCGCGCCGAATTGGAAGCCAACGGGCGTGGTGCGGCAGCGGCAGTGGTCGATCCCCACGGCGAACTGATTGCCTTTTTGCGTACCGATGGCTGCCCGCTGGCGTCGATCAACAATGCGATCAACAAGGCTTTCACTTCCGCCCGCGAACGCATTCCATCGGGTGAACTGGGGGCGCGGGCACGCGCCGAAGGCTGGCCGCTGAGTAACTTTGCCGATCCGCGTTATATCTCGTGGGGCGGCGGCGTCCCGGTGATCGTGAATGGGCAGGTGCTCGGCGCGGTTGGCGTGAGCGGTCTTCCCGAAGCGGAAGACGTGCAGATTGCCACCAAGGCGGCGCTGCTGGTGGCGCAGCAGATCAGCGGTTAGCGGGCGGTGCTTCGTCTGCTGATTCGCCCTTCCCTGCTGGCGCTTGGCCTTGCGGCGGTGCTGATCGGCGTGGTGTATGTCGCCGGAGCAGCCTTTGCTGCCCCCGGCCAAATCCTCGCCTTCACCGCCACCGTCGATACCGGGCGCGCCTATGTGGGCTTGTTCGATCTCGCACGCGGCGATGTGCGCGCCTTCAACGATGCGACGCTTCAGCAGTCGTTCGCTGATTGGTCGGCGGATGGGATGCGGTTGGCGGTCGCGCAGCTTGGGTTTCCACAGGTCGAGGCCGCCCCGCTTCGTACCACACGCATCATCGATTTCGGCACCGGACAAGAGCACATCATCGGCGGCACCGGGTACGCCGAGCGTTTTTCGCCCGATGGCCGCTGGCTGGCATCCGCCCGTCAGATCGAGGGCGTGCGCGCTGAACTCCGGCTGATTGACGCTGAATCCGGGCAGGCTTCGCGACTCTCGCGCCAGATCAATGTGAGTGGCTCCCCTGCGTGGATGCCTGATGGATCGGCGGTATTGATCGGCGGCAACCGTGGGAATGAGTCCGATCAGATTTACCGCTTCGGGGTGGACGCCAGTGAGCCGGAACGCCTGACCGAGTCTCAGGGCAACAACTTCAATCCGCAGCCGTCACCGGATGGCCGCTGGCTGCTGTTTCTGTCTTACCAGCAGCGCGGTCTGCGGGCGGTTCTCGTCCCACTGGCGACTCCCGGCGACGAGCCGCGCGCCATTACAGCGGGCGATGGCTTCTGCCAGTATCCCGAATGGTCACCGGACAGCACACGCATTGCCGTGATCTGTCAGGGGATGTACGGGCAGTTACGGCAGTCGCTGTTCGTCGCCTACGTGGATCAAGGCGAGATCGATTTTCTGGTCACCAATGTGATGGCGGTGCCGATGGCGTGGGTCACGGAGCCGGGGAGCGATACCGGGGCGATCCTGTATGCAGGCGCTGATGGATTTCTCTATCGGGTTGCCGCGCCGATCGCTCCGATCGAGGGCACCGGCCAGCCAAGGCCAATTCCGGTGCCGATTCGACGCCTCTATACCGATCAAGCCTATCTGCCGCTGGGTGTGCGACCCTAGTTGGCGACGCGCAGCACGATTTCATGAATCGCAAACACGGTCAGGCAGCCGCCAAACAGCAGCACGCCGATCACTTCCAAACCCGCTGAGTGTACCAGCAGCCCGGCGAGGTAAGGCAGCGCCGCGCCGCCCAAGCCAACCACGCCGACTTGTATACCGACCGTATTCGCCGCGTGCCGTTCACCAACGCGCAGCGGCGTTTCTGAGATGAGCGTGGCGAACAGCGGCGCGAAGGCGAAGCCCATCACCGCGACGCCGAGGAAACCGAGGAACGGCGTAAGGTTGGTCAGCAGCATCCCCGCCCCGATCAGCGCGCCGATCATGCAGGCGCGCAGCAGCACTTCCACGTTGACGCGATCGGCGATGAAGCCCATCAAAATGCGCCCGATGGTGAAAGACGCCCAGTACAAGCTGATCCAGAAACTCGCGGTTTCCTGCGCGACCTGACGGCCTTCGACGAACAGCGTATTCGAAAGCTGCCCGACGCCGATCTCGACGCCGCCGTAAGCGAAGAACAGCAGCCCGCTCAAAATCACGACCGGCAGCCGCAAACTTTCGATCAGTGAAGGGGCGTTGGCCGGATGCGCATCGCTGGCTTTGCTCTGATCTGCGGGCGTGAAGTGCCAGCGGGACAGCGTGAAGAACACCAGCACGACCAGCAGCGCCAGCGGAATCAAGGCCAGCCAATAGCTCACGCGCCACGACTGGCTGAGGGTGACAATCACGAAGGTCGCCAAAATGGGGCCAAAGGTGACGCCGACTCCATAAGCGGCATGCAGCCAATTCAACTGACCGCGTGTGTAGTAGGCCGAGATGAACGTGTTCAAGCCCGCGTCAATCGCGCCCGCTCCCATCGCCGTGATCGCGACCACCACCAGCAGCACGATCCACGAAGGCGCCAGCGCATAGCCGATCACCCCAACCGCGAGCATCACACTGCCGCCGATCAGGAAACCGCTCATCCCTAGACGGCGAATGTAGACGCCGCTGGCGAAACTGGTCAGCAGACGACCGACCATCGCCACCGTAAGCAGCAGCCCTAACGATTCCAACTGCACATTGAAATCGGTTTTCATATACGTCCACGCGATGTTGAGCAGCCCATCGGGGATGGCGATACAGACGAACGCGAAATACGCGATCAGCAGGATGGAGAGCGAACGCGGGTGGGCGAGCGTGGGTGCCGCGCTGGAAGTGGTAGGGGTAGAAGTCATGAAATTCTCACCGGTGAGTAAATTCCTTGACGGTATCACGCGGAGATTACGCCGTCAATCAGGCCGCCTGTTAAGGCCGCCTGCAAAGGGCTTGACATTCCCCCTGCTGGAAGGTGGATGATCCAACCAGACCGAGAATCAGAGGAGTCACCGATGCTCACCAAGCTGGATCTCAAGCAGGAGTTGAAAGCCCTCTATCAGCCTTCGACCAAGGTTTTCGCCTTGATTGATGTGCCGCCGATGCAGTTCTTGATGATCGACGGGAAAGGCAACCCGAATACGGCGGAGGAATATAAACTGGCGGTGCAGGCGCTCTACACAACGGCGTATACGCTCAAATTCGCCATCAAGAAAGCGGAGCAGATTGACTACCCGGTGATGCCATTGGAAGGGCTGTGGTGGGCCGACGATATGCGCCAGTTCAGTGTGGAGCGAAAAGACGAGTGGCTGTGGACGATGATGATCATGCAGCCGGATATTGTCACCCCGGATCATTTCGCGGCGGCCCGTGAGGAAATCAAGCGAAAGGGGAAGGACAGCGCCGCGATGGAGCGGCTGCGCTTGGAGACGTTCCACGAGGGGCTAAGCGTTCAGATCATGCACATCGGCCCGTATGCCGATGAAGCGCCGACACTCGCCAAACTGCATCACGACTTCATCCCGTCACAGGGATACACCATGCGCGGGAAGCATCACGAAATCTACCTGAGCGATCCGAGCCGCACGCCGGAAGCGAAGTGGAAGACCGTGCTGCGCCAACCGGTCGAGCGGTAATGGAAATCGGGGGCGCATAACCGAAGCCGCGCCCCTGATAGTTTCCTCAATTAGACGCCTTCGACCGGATTCGCCGTCAGGCCGGTCAGCAGCTTGATGCACGCTTCCACGTCGCGCACATCGACCGTTTCGCTGGTCGTGTGGACAAAGCGGCACGGGATCGAAATCACGCCGCTCGGAATCCCCGCTCCGGTGAGCTGAATCGCGGCGGCATCGGTTGAACCGAGGGTGAGCAGTTCACGCTGGTAGGGAATACCATCTTTTTCCGCGCGGGCGATCATCCAATTGCGGACGGCGGGCGGGACGATGTGGCCGGTATCATGAATCTTGATCGCCGCGCCGCCGCCCAGTTTGACATCCATTTTACTGTTCTTGACCATGTCCCCCGTCGAGGTCACATCGAGCGCGATGCCGACATCCGGGTTCAGCCCGTAGGCTGCCGTGCGTGCGCCGCGCAGCCCAACTTCTTCCTGTACGGTGAAGACGAAGTACAGCGTGTTGGACGTTTGCTTGTTCAGGCGCTTCATCGTTTCGATCGCCACCACACAGCCGATGCGATCATCCATCGATTTGCTGATCAAACGGGTGCCGCGTTCTTCCAGCGTGCGCCAGAAGATCGCCGGGCTACCGGGCGCGATTTTTCCGGCATTGTCGGTTTCGCCATCGCTCACATCAATGAAAAAATCGTCCAGTTCGGGGACGCTGGTGCGCCCTGTCCCAAAATAATCGTGTACGCCGATCACGCCGATGGTGCCGTCTTCAAATTTCACGCGCCCGCCGACCATCGTCGTTTGCAGCAGCCCGCCAAGGTTGCCGAAGCGCAGATAGCCGCTGTGCTTTTCGGCGAACATCGTCATGACGCCAATTTCATCCATGTGCGCGGCGATGACGATCTTTTTGCCACCGTTCCCCACCCGGCAGATGAGATTTCCCATGCCATCCACGCGGATTTCATCGGCAAACGGTTCGACTTCGGCGCGGATAAGGGCGCGCACATGATGTTCGTAACCGCTTGGGCCCCACGCTTCGACTAGTTTTTTAATGAGTTCTTTCACGATCCGAGTTTCCTTCACTCCTGAGGCCGGGCCGTGCCGCCCGCGCCGTGTAGGTTCCGTTGTGTTTTGCTTGCTTATACGTCCGGTAGGCTGACCTGTGCGCGCAGGTTAGGATCGCCGTGATCACCGGTTTCGCGCGTCACCAATTCCAAAAAGGTCGAACGTGAAATTTGATGGGTAAGCCACAGCAGCAGCACATGACCGCTAACGCTCACCGTTTCCAGCGACTCAAAATCTTCGCCCGTCTTGATCATCGGTGTCAAGCGAATGGTGCCAACCATCAGCGATTCAAGCTCCATCGCATGACCGACCGCGCGGAAAATGTCGAGCAGTTCGGCATTATAGGCGATGTCGTCGCTTTCCACCGTGCGGTAGACCACTTCCAGCGTATAGCCATTCGCCGCATCGAGGGTGAGATTGAGATCGATCAAGCGATCGCCACCATCGGGAAATTCGACCGAATCGACCAGCAGCACCGCCGTTCGAATGGGCGCGAGCAGCAGGGTGTTATCGACTTCCTGCGTGGGTTCGGCGGTCGCTTCGGCTGTTGCGTTGACGGTCGCTTCGCTAGTAGGCTCCGGGGTGGTCTCCGTTTCCTGCGCGTAGATGGGGAGCATTCCCACCACGATGAGCGCCAGCCCAACGGCGATCCACCATGAGGACGGTCTAGAGCGATTGGTAGAAGTCACGAGTCAGCCCATTCAACACGGCTTTGACGAGTTTCAGCCCGTTTTCGTAATCCCCTTTGTGCAAATACGCTGACGGACTGTGAATATAACGGCATGGCATCGAAATCACGGCAGTGGGGATGCCGCCGTTGGCAATATGGATCGCGCCGCCGTCGGTGCCGCCGCCGAGATAGCTCTTGATCTGATATGGGATGTTTTCGCGTACTGCCGTATCGCGGACGAAGGCGAACAGGAGCGGATTGACGATCATGCTGCGGTCGATCACAGAAACGACCGGGCCGCCGCCAAAAATACAGGTTGGGTTCGGTTCGCTGCCCTCATCCGCTTCGATCATCGGGTTGGGAATATCGTTGGCGGTGGTGCCTTCCAGCACGATCGCCAGATCAGGTTTAAGCGTCTGCGCGGCGACCTGCGCCCCACGCACGCCGATTTCTTCCTGCACGGTGAAGGCCGCCAGCACATCGACCGGATAACCGGTTTCATCGCTGAGCAGGTCGATCAGCAGCGAGCAGCCCACCCGGTCATCGAACGATTTACCGCGCAGCACCGTGTCGCTGACTTCCAAATAGCGGCTGTCGAAGGCGATGCGATCGCCGCGTTTGACTTTCCCGGCGGCTTCATCTTTGTTCGATGCGCCGATGTCGATGCGCAGCGTGTTGATTTTGATGACGTTTTGATCGCGATTTTTGTGGATGGGGGTAGAGATGATGACGCCCTGCACGCCATTATCGCCGATTTTGACGCGCATCCCCGGCAGAATCCGGTCATCAATGCCGCCCACCGCCGAAAAACGGATCAGGCCGTCACCGTCAAAACCCATGACCATGAACCCGACTTCATCCATGTGCGCGGCGATCATCACGCGGAGTGGTGCGGCGGTTGCAGGCTTGCGGGCCTTCAATAACGCCGTCACCGAGCCGAGCGGGTCAATACGAATGTCCTCAGTGCGGTTTTCAATCGCCTTAAGGACGATCGCGCGCACCGCTTCTTCTTTGCCGCTGACTCCAATCGCTTCCGAAAGTTCCTTTAAGCTGCTGGCAATTTCTGTCACTTTTGCTGCCTTTGATTAGATAAATGAAGGGGATAGGGCCTCACAGGGAAGCCCTATCGCGATCCAAGGGGCGGCTGTTCGCCGCCTACTGTCGTCTCAGACTCACAGTGTCGGTTAAACTGCACGGCGTTCCGTCGATCGTCCAGTTCCCAACCACGTTGCCGCGCAGCTCGGTTTGGCTGACAACGGTCAAATATACCTGACCAACCGGAATTTCCGAACCCGGCGCAAATGTGACATTTCCGCTGTAGAAAGCGCTGCCATCGGCGGCGCGCGTCCAAACATCCGTCCCGAACCGAAGCTGTGCGCCGCCGTTGAGGACGGTCACATTATCGGCTTCGGTGCCGCTGATCACTTCGGCAATCGGCACCTGAACGTTACCCCCACCCTGACATGAGGCGTTGACGATGGGGGATAGATGTTCCGAGCAAGTAGCCGCCAAGCGGGACGATACCAGCCACGGGGCCGGGGTTCGCCGGGTGGCATCGCCACCCGTGTTGGGGTTTTGCGGCTGCGAGGGGCTGATGGGGATGACAGGCGGCGCATTGGTATCGCCGATGACATCACAATCGCCGGTCGAGTCCACTTCTTCAGCAGACACCCAAATTTCAGCGGCGGCACTCTGCGGCGCGGCTTCTTCCTTCACCAGTTGATACCATACGCCGCCGCTCGTATCGACAAAACGCCCGGTTACGGTAAAGGGATCGCCTGCGGGCAAGAAGGCGACCGAGGTACGATTTTCGCCGGGGCCAACGCGCAGCCGCGCCGAATCGCGCTCCTGTGTGCTGACCAAACACGGATTCAGACCGCGCGCTTCAGCGATCTCCTGACGCAGAATCACCGGATCGACATCAAAGGATTCGACAATCTGCTGCGCCCGGTCGCTGTTCGCGGCCAGATAGCCCGGAAGCCCCACCAACAGAATTGTCCCCCACGCCTTATCGCTCAATTGGATGGCGTACATTTGATACTCGTAGTTCTGGCCATCCACTTCTTCTTCGGTTTCAAAATACGCGGCGTTGCGCCCATCCACCATCAGGGTGGTGACGTTGCGTTCCTGCGGTGCGCGTGAACTGAAATAGAGAATATAGGAAGTGCGCAGGACATCGACCGCATTGGAACCTGAGGCGATGTTGAGGTTCTGCTCTAGGATGTCGGGCGAATATACAAACGCCGCCCATCCATCACCATAAAGGGAGGTGCTGCCATCGTCCGCAAGTTCACTTGTCCAGTCGTTTGGGACACGCACCTGATAGCGTTCGGAAAGCGCGATGATCTTAAAGTTCGATTGTGCCAGAATGCCCGTTAGCGGAAGCATCAGCACGACAATAGTGAAGACAACGAAAACTGACCCATTGAGGAAGTGCCGTGTACGGTTCATGAATGGGATCCATCCTGTCTACAGTGTTCACTTCACTTGCAAATTAATTGTTTGCCTGCAACTCGATCGCCGTATTGTCGGCGCAGTGGATCGTCGTCTGCCCATCCGTCAACAGGAACGACCCGGTTGGGTGGCCGGTAAAGCGCCCCGGCTCGACAAGTTCCAGCCGCAGATTTACTGACCAGCGTACACCGCCATCGCTTTGAATATTGGACGCGGAACCGGTGAACTGATTGCTATTGGCCTGACGCTCTAGATGCACGATATTTTGATCGGCGGCGCTGTTTCCTGCGTCCACTGTAAAGTCTACCGTGCGGCCATCATTCGATGCAACGAGTGAACCGGAATAAGTCAACAAGGGTAGCGCGGCCTCTAAGGGGAAGAAGCCGACGCTGCATGTCGCTTCGCTGTCGCTCCCGGTGAGGGAGAGCGTGTATGCACCGTCTTGGGGCGTCAGGGGGCCGGGGGTGGGCGTGATGGTCGGCGTTGCGGTGTATTTTGGGGTAGGACTGGCCTCGGTCACTGTGGTGGGAGTTGGGCTTTCCGATGCGCTCGGCAGCACATCGAAACTCGCTAACACGGCCTCAATGTCGCTTACAAAATCGGCAGGTGAGGCCGAGGCATTGAGCGCGATCACGTTGACGACGCCGACCGTTCCATCGCTCATACGCAGTGCATAGAGGCGAACATTGTAATTCGCGCCCTGAAAAGCTTCCTGTGTATCGATGTACACGACATCGCGCCCATCGATCTGTGCGGTCACTATCCCAGATTCATCTAATGGCGAATCCGGAAGGAGTGCGCCGCCTGCGCCCATCAAGACATTATTGAGCGGTTCGGCTGCCGGTGCGTTCACCAGTGTCGGTGAATAGATCGCCAAGCCGATGGATGTGGTGCCCGCCGCTAGAAAACCGGTATCCTGCTGGGCAACCTGATAGCCTGCCGGAAGTGTCAAGCCGTACTGATCGTCGAGCGTGACCGGGATTCCGCTCCCTTGAGCGGCGGCGATGCGCCATGTCAGCCCGATTAGCAGTACAGCCGCGGCGGCGATTCCTCCCCAGCGCTTGATTCTGTGCATCGCGTCGTCCCTCATCCGTTGACGATTTTCCCGTCGATTGTACCCACTGACTAGGATTTCAACACACAAACAAAAAGGCGACCGCAAAGGCCGCCTTTGAGTGAGTTTGCAAGCGAAACCGCTTTAGAAGAAGAAACCGCGCCGCTGATAGCGTTCTTCGCGGAATGGATCGCCTTCATTGTGGTAACCCGCGTTTTCCCAGAAACCGGGCTTATCGGTGGCACTGAACTCCAAGCCGCGCAGCCACTTGGCCGACTTCCAGAAATAGCGCTTGGGCACCAGCGTTCGCAGCGGATAGCCGTGTTCGGTTTCCAGCGGCTTGCCATCGAAGCGGTAGGCGAGCAGCACATCATCGTCCATCATGTCTTCCAGCGGCACATTGGTGGTATAGCCGTATTCGCAGTGAGCAATCACGAATTTGGCTTCCGGCTGCACACCAAACAGCTTGATGAATTCGTTGAAGCGCACGCCTTCCCAGACGGTGTCAAACTTGCTCCAGCGGGTGACACAGTGAATATCGACTGTCTGTTTCACGGTCGGAATCTTGGTGAATTCCTCCCATGACCAACGCATTTCCTTATTGACCAATCCCCATACGCGCAAATCCCATGTCGCCTCGTTAAATCCCGGAGTCGGCCCGTAGTGTAAGATTGGAAAATCGAGCGTGAGCGATTGGCCGGGCGGCAAACGCCCTTCGCTCTTCATCTGCGCTTCTAACTGGCGCCGCTTGAGCAGATCATCGGCACGACTCATCAAGGACATCCTTTTCTCGTTCAATCAAACGGTCGCTGCATTATAACGATCTCATCTGAAAATTGGATGAATGACGAGTCCATTTCGTGTATGAATTGGGCTCAAGGATTGCGCACCGGCAGCCGATCGCACGCGGCGCTGAGCGTCATATATTCGCCCATCACCCACCCCTGCGCGCCTTCATAGCTGGTGTACCACCACAGGCCATCGGCGGACTTGCCGTATAACTCCAATGTTGATCCATACGGAACGGTTGCCAGTGTATTATCCGGTGTGTTGATCACTTCGGGAGATGAACGCACACGCAGGTTGTAATCCACCGACGCGATGCACGGCGTGGGCAGAGTCGCGGTAGGCGTGGGGGTGCGTGTGGCGTAGCGTTCCAATGTCGGATACGGCGTTTCGGTGGGACGCGGCGTGCGCGTCATGGTTGGCGTGCGGGTTGCGCTCGGTTCTGGCGTTTCGGTCGGCGTATGGGTCGCCGTCACGGTGAAAGCGGGCTGCGGCGTATCAGTGATCACAGCGGCAGCCGAGTCAGCGGTTTGCGGCGGCAGATCGGTCAGCAGTGATGAGAAACTCGGCTCGGTCGGTTCACCGGGCGCGGGGGTTGGCCGCCCCAACTGCCGCCCTAGGGTATTGATGTCGCTGTTGACGGCGATGCGCACGAGCAGTTCCATCTGCGAAATGGCGATCGCCGCTTGCAGACGGTTCAAAGAGCCGCGCCGTTCGGAATCGCGGATGGCTTCCTGCATGACGAGTGTGATCCCATCCACGACTTGATCGACACTGCCACCGTTTTCGACGACGACTTCCGAAAGCGGTTTGCCCAATTCCAGTTCGTGAATAATCACGGCTTGATCGACATGCGTTGCGGTGACGACGACGGCGATCACCTGACGGAACAGATCCCCAAAGCGGATGCGCGCTTCTTCGGCGGCACGGGTAGGATCAAGTGTCGCATTCGGGTCTTGGGTACTGACGGTTTGCGTCGATGATCCCGCGCTGGCGACGGTGGTTGAACTCGTCTGCGGGTTGGTATACACAGCCACGATCGGCACCGTGAAGGTCGAAAATGCGATCAGTATCCCGGCGGTGATCCCCAACAGCCCGCGCGAACCCTTAAGCCGCTGCGGGCGGAAAAGCTCCAGCAGGATGACAAGAAGATTCGAAGCCGCAATTCCAGCCCCAAGCGGCAAGGCGATTTGGGTGATGAGGAATTCGGGCGATTCAAGGCTTTCATTGGCGATCAGCGCGGCCAATGGAATCAAGGTGACACTGAAGGCCAGCATGAGATCCCAGAAGCCGACTTTGGGCGTGCGGCTGAACGTCTTGATCAAATTGTTGAGAAACAGCAGCGCGGCGAAAACCACGCCCACTGTGATGAGCAGCAGTGGCAAGAGCAAACATCCTGTATAGGCGTTAATCCCTACCTCATTGTACGGGGAGATGTGCTGAAAAGTTGTTAGATTCAGCAAGCCTTAACGGTAATTATTCTCTTGACCCCTCCCATCCAAGTCGTATTCTCGCCCTGTTTGCGGTAAAGTCGTGGCCTATTTTGCTGGTTTATCAAAAGGACTTGATCTCGTGTCAACGGATCTACAAACGCTTGCGATCAATACCATTCGCACGCTGTCGATTGACGCCGTACAAAAAGCGAACAGCGGCCACCCCGGCCTGCCGATGGGGGCTGCGCCCATGGCGTATGCGCTCTGGACGCGTCATTTACACCATAATCCGCGCAACCCGCATTGGGCGAACCGCGATCGCTTCATCCTCAGCGCGGGGCACGGCTCCATGCTGCTGTATTCGCTGCTGTATTTGACGGGCTATGAGGTGTCGCTTGACGACATCAAGAATTTCCGCCAGTGGGGCAGCAACACCCCCGGCCACCCGGAAGTCCATGAAACCCCCGGCGTCGAGACGACCACCGGCCCGCTTGGGCAGGGCGCGGCAAATGCGATCGGTTTCGCGCTGGCGGAAGCTTATCTTGCCAGCTATTTCAACCGCCCCGGCCATGAAATCGTCAATCACACCACCTATGCGCTCGTCGGTGATGGCGACTTGATGGAAGGTGTCAGCGCCGAAGCGGCTTCGCTGGCGGGGACGTGGGGGCTGGGCAAACTGATCTATCTGTACGACAGCAACAACATCACCCTCGATGGCGGCACCGACATGACGTTCACCGAGAACGTGCGTGCGCGCTATGAAGCGTATGGCTGGCACACGCTGTTCGTCGAAGATGGCATGAACGTCGATGCAATCGATCAGGCGATCCGCGCGGCGCAGGCGGTGACAGATAAACCGAGTTTGATCGAGATCCGCACGGTGATCGGCTATGGCAGCCCGCACAAGCAGGGCACAAGCGAAGCACACGGATCACCGCTCGGTGCGGATGAAATTAAGCTGGTAAAGGAATTCTACGGCTGGCCGCAGGAAGATTTCTTCGTTCCCGGTCAGGCGTTGGAGCACTTCCGCGCGGCGGTCGAAAATGGCGCGGCATGGGAAAGCCAATGGGCGGCGAAATTTGACGCCTATCGCGCGGCCTTCCCGGATCTCGCCGCCGAGTTCGAGCGCGTCATGCGCGGTGAACTGCCTGCCGGTTGGGATTCGGAACTGCCAACCTTTGGCCCCGAAAAGAAAATGGCAACCCGCAATGCCAGCGGCATCGTTTTGAATGCGATCGCCAAGCACATCCCGACCATGATCGGCGGCGATGCCGACCTCGCGGGCAGCACCAAGACGCTGCTCAAGGGCGGAGAGAATACCGGCCATCACAAAGCAGCGGCGCGCAATGTCCGCTTTGGCGTGCGCGAACACGCGATGGGCAGCATCGTCAATGGGCTGGCCCTGCATGGCGGCATCCTCAAGCCATACAGCGCGACCTTCCTCACCTTCAGCGATTACATGCGCCCGGCGATTCGACTCGGCGCGCTGATGGGCATCCCGACGATCTATGTGTTCACGCATGACAGCATCGGCTTGGGCGAAGATGGCCCGACTCACCAACCGGTTGAGCATGTCATGTCGCTGCGCTTGATCCCGCAGTTGTATACCTTCCGTCCGGCGGACGCGAACGAAACGACTGGGGCATGGCGCGCGGCGATGCTGCAAGAAAAACCCTCGGTGCTGATCTTCTCGCGCCAAGACCTGCCCGTACTGACCGGTGACGGAATCGGTGGAGTGGCGGCGATCCATACCGGAGTCGAAAAGGGCGGCTATGTGCTGGCGCAGAACAGCGACTCGCCGCAGGCGATTCTGCTGTCCAGCGGCAGCGAAGTGCACATTGCCCATGAAGCCTACCAGCGCCTCAGCGCGCAGGGCGTCAAGGTGCGGTTAGTCTCGCTGCCGTGCTGGGAACTGTTCGATCAGCAGCCCGCCGACTACAAAGAGTCCGTGCTGCCGCCTAGCGTGACTGCCCGTGTGAGCATCGAAGCGGGCGTGACGTTTGGCTGGCAGAAGTACGTCGGCCTACAGGGAATCGCGATTGGCGTGGATCGGTTTGGCGCGAGCGCTCCCTACCAGCGGATTTATCAGGAATATGGGCTAACAGTGGATGCCGTTGTGAATGCGGCGGCTTCATTGGTCAACGCGTAAGCAATCCGTGAATTTGGGGATGCTGAGAGGGCGGATATGCAAGTATCCGCCTTTTTAATTAGCGGCGGCGCGCTTCGGCATAGATGACGGGGCGTAGATCAGGCAGATCGATCTGCGGGATGATGATGGCTTGCACAGGCACTAAGGAGTCGTCGGTATCGCGCTGTGTTTCTTCATAGCGCAGCACTTGATAGCCCATGATCCGCCCATACGAGTCGATGAGGCTGACGATCACCCGACTGAGGCGGACGCCTTCGGGAACATCGACCAGCGCGCTGACCGTTCGTATACCGATGCCAGTATCGATTTGGGTTGATCGAATAGGGGGCGTAGTATACGTATTCCCGGTGACGACGCTGCCAGAGGCGAACTCCACCGCGATCCCGGCATAACTGCTCCATGACTCATTAAAATCGACCCGGTAAGGGGCAAACGCATTTGGCGGGATCACCGCCTGTTCAATGACGCTGGTCATTTCAGCCGATTCGCCGCCGCGTTGATACAGCCGCACGTTGAGACTGATTCCGCCGATGGATCTATTCAGCGTATTGTCCACCCGCCCCAGACAGTGAATCGTGCGCGTCAGCGTTTCATAACATACGGGCGGAGTCAAATGCAGGTGGTCGATTTCAGAAGAAAGATTGGAAGAGGATACGGAAGCGGCGTCATCTGATAACGTTGGGCTTAGAGACGGAGATCCGTTTGGATGTGAATTGGTTCCACTGCTGCGCGTCGGCGGCACATCAGAGGGGGTTGGGGCGTTGGTCGGCAGTGCGGATTCGACGATGCGCCCAACGGTGAGAGTCACCTCAGGGGACGCCGTCGGTGCTGACCGCGTACCGGAACCCGTTAAAATTGTGCAGCCCACCAGCCACAGCAGCGTGAACACTGCAATGGTGAGCAAATAGATCACCGGGCGCCAGTCAAAGTCCGCCATGCGACGGGAAATCCCTCAATATCCGACTTATCCCACATTATAACTTGAAGATCGCATTTTGGCGTCAAGGATCTTTTGGGTTTCGTGAAACAACTCGCTACATTTCTTCACATTGGTTTTCATGCAAGGAAGGATCGATCGTATGGAAACGACACAGCCGCTGGAAGTGCAGCTTGGCGAGGTATTGAAACAGCGGCACTGGACGGTCAGCTCGGCGGAATCGTGTACAGGCGGGTTAGTGATGCATCGCCTGACCAACATTCCCGGCAGCAGTGACTATGTGATCGGCGGAATCGTCTGCTATTCCAATCAGGTCAAACATGAAGTGCTGAAGGTGAAGCAGGAAACGCTCGACGCCTATGGGGCAGTGAGCGAACAAACTGCGCGCGAGATGGTGTTGGGGGCGTTGGCGCTGTTCCGCACGACCTTTGCCGTGGCTATCACAGGGATTGCCGGGCCGGGTGGCGGTACCCCAACGAAACCGGTTGGCCTGACGTACATCAGCGCGGCGAGGGCAGGGGATGAACCGATCGTACGCCGCCATGTTTGGAATGGCGATCGTGAAGCCGTCAAAACGGCGAGCGCTGAAGAAGCGCTGCGCATGGTGCTTGAACTCGCCGCGAAAGCTTAGGGCAAAAACTTAACTCAAAGACGCCAGCGGCCATTACCCGGCGGTATAGCCGCCGTCAATTGGCAGGGCGTGCCCTGTGATATACGAAGCTTGATCGCTGCACAGCCAGACGACAGCGGCAGCCGTTTCTTCAACATCGCCCAAGCGGCGCATGGGGCTGCCGCTGACCGTCGCTTCTTTCATAATGGGCGCGGCATCGACCATTTTTTGCACCATTGGCGTATCGGTAAAATATGGAGAAACGGCATTTACCCGGATATTCTTGCGGGCCAGCTCCAGCGCCGCCGTTTTCGTTAAGCCGATCACGCCATGTTTGCTGGCACTGTAGGCCGCACCCATACGAAATCCGTTCAGCCCTGCGACAGAGGCCATATTGACGATCGCGCCGCCGCCCGCCGCCAACATCGCCGGGATTTCATACTTCATGCACAGCCATACGCCTTTCAGGTTGACGCTGAGGACGCGATCCCATTCCTCCTCCGTTTTTTCGTGCAGCGGAGACAATTCACCGCCTATACCCGCGTTATTGAACGCACAGTCCAAGCGTCCATAGTGGGTGATGGCGGCGTGGATTAATGCTTCCACCTGATCAGCCTTCGAAACATCCGCCGCATGGAAAAAGGCCTGCCCACCGGCTGCCATAATCAAGCGAACGGTTTCACTGCCACCTTCGGCGTTCATGTCGGACACGATCACCGATGCGCCTTCGCGTGCAAAACTCAGCGCGGTGGCTCGTCCAATCCCCGACGCAGCGCCCGTCACGAGTGCGATTTTGCCCTGCAATAATGCCATTTTTAGCCTCAAAAAACTTGAAATTTGAGAACGCTTGTGCTATACTAACCCTATCAAAAAGTGTGATGTTTGAGGTGGATGATGCTATCACCAATCCTCGCCGTACGCGATATTGACGCGAGTGCGGAGTTTTACGTCCGCGCATTCGGGTTTCATCATAATTGGACACTCCCCGGATCGACCGGGCAGGCCGATTTCGCCAGCGTTCAGATTGGGAAGACCGAGGTCTTTTTCGGGTTGGTCGATGGCTTGGAACCGCCGGATGCGAAAACGCGGCGCGGGGCCGGAATCCTGCTGTTCATCGATCTCGACAAAGCGGCTGGATTGGACATCGATTTCGTGTATGCACGGGCGCAGGCCGCCGGGGCGCAGATCACCCGCCCGCTGACCGATCAGGAATGGGGCGAGCGCACCTTCCACTGCCGCGATTTGGACGGCTATACGCTGATGTTCGCGCAGCGCATCCGGGCAGTAGCGAAGGCACAAGCGGTGCCCGCCGCCTAGATCAAAACTGAATACTCACCCAACTAAAGACCGTCCACAACCGAACGACTGCAAGCCCACAGGCGGCTTCCGGTTCGGAAAATAGCCAACTGCGAAAAGGGGTGCCATAAGCGCCCCTTTCGTATACCGGGTTAGTACACCCGCCCGCCGATCACCGCGTCGTGATCCGGCTGAAGCAGGATCACCTTCCCTTCGGCATCGGGTACGCCCATGATCAGAATTTCGGACGTGAATCCGGCGATCGACTTGGGCGGGAAGTTGATCACGGCGATGACCTGCCGCCCGATCAGCGATTCCTTTGAATAATGGGTCGCCTGCACCGACGACCACTTCTCACCGATGACGTCGCCAAAATACACGCGCACTTTATAGGAGGGCTTGCGCGCCTTTTCGTTATCCAGCACTTCGCGGATCACGCCCACCCGCATATCAATCTTGAGAAAATCATCAAAGCTGGCGGCTGCACTCGCCTCCATGATCGTTCCCCCTCTAGAACTGTAATGCGGCCAACCGGGCGATTTCGTCATCGCTGAATCCGGCTTCGCGGAGCACATCGACGGTCTGTTCGCCATGACCGGGAGCCCGTCCGCGCGCGGCGTTTTCGCGATCGATGCGAAGTGGGCTGCGCATATAGGGCGTTCCGTCAGTGTTCACATCCAACAAATCGCGATCGCGCACCTGCGGATCGGTCAACAAGCTGTGCAGGGTGTTCACGCGCGAATAGCAGCAGCTCGCCGGGTTCAACCGTGCATCCCATTCATCGGCGGTGCGCATCGCGAAGATTTCTTCGAGTTCCGCCAGCAGATAGCGCTGCCGTTCCGGCACCTGATGATAGGGAATCAAATCGGGGCGATCGACAGCGTTGCAGAAGTTGGCCCAGAAGTGTTGTTCGAATGCTGCCAGCGCGACGGGGACACGATCCTGTGAGCGGTAGACGTTGTAACAGGCAAAACGTCCGCTGAGCAAACCGCGCGGCACATTTTCGACTCCGTGTTCTTGCAGCGCCGTTTCCACCCATGGATAGGCCACCACCGGAATCACCGATTCGAACATTGAGGTATCGACGAGTGCGCCTTCACCCGTTTGCGCCCGCCGAAAAAGCGCCGCCGCGATCGCGCCAAAGGCCGCATATCCGGCGGTCACATCGACGACCTGACCGCCGAGCGGCTGCGGCGTTTCCATCTCACCGATTAATCCGCTGACCGCGCCGAAGTTGAGATCGTGCGAGGGGATATGGGCATATGCGCCGGTTTGCCCCCAGCCGCTGATCGCACAGTAAATCAGGCTCGGATTGATCGCTTTGAGCGCCGCGTAGTCGCAGCCGAGCCGCGCCATCACGCCGGGGCGAAAGCCTTCGACAACGACATCTGCTTTGGCGACGAGCCGGTGCAGTGCAGCCCGTCCATCCTCGGACTTAAGATCAAGGATGATGCTGCGTTTGTTGCGATTGGAAGCATGAAAAAAGGCGCTCAAACCATCGATCAACGGCGGAGTGGTGCGGGCATAGTCGCCGCCTTCGGGCGCTTCGACTTTCACCACATCAGCGCCGAGATCGGCCAGCATCAAAGTGCAAAAGGCACCCGGCCACAGCCGAGTAAGATCGAGGACGCGAACACCGGCAAAAGGAGCAGACATACGTGGGATCTCCTTCAGGAAGCATGACGCATGAGGTTACCGCCTCATGGTAACTGGAAATGGGCGGATTACGAGCGAAAGAAATCCGGGAAAGGCCATGACACTAGGCCGATCTTCCTGTTTCCCTACGTTCTTGGCTCATCCCTTGTCAGGGAATGGGGATAGGGTTAGGATAGCCCGTTTGCAGCACATAGGCACGTTTGTTTTCGAGCCCCATGTGCGGCGCTTGTCCAAGAGTTTGAGGTTTTTTATGCAATCCGATCCTCGTTCGACGCATACAGACGATACCAACCCGGTTCGCGCGATCAGCGATCGCGACCTGCGCCGTGCGGCACCCATCCCCGCGTGGCGGCGATTTGTCGGAGCTTTTAGCCTGCTGGCGGCGATGGGACTCACGGCGGCGACCGCGCTGCTGCTGACCCAACCCCCTGCCAGCGATTCAAGCCTTCCCGCGACCAACACGCCCGACAATGGGCCAAATGTCGTCCTACTGCCAACCGACCTGCCGACGATTGCCCCGACGGACATTCCGGTCGATCAAACAAACGTAAATCCCGATTCACGCGTGCTGCAAAGCGATGCGCCTGCGCCGACGCTCAACCCGTCCTCCTATGGAGAGATTTTGAGCGTGCCGCTCACGTCGTATGCCGACCAGCAGAACGCGCAGGATATCGCGGTTCGACGTAATAACTATCAAGCCTTCACCTTCGTGCCGGATCGTCCGCGCAGCGAAGTGATCAAATATACCGTGCAGCAGGGTGATACCATGTTCGGGATCGCGCAGCAGTTCGGCGTGCAGCCGGAAAGCATCGCATGGTCGAACGATCGCAGCATCATCGGCGGGCTGCGTCCCGGTTTGGAAATCAACATCCCCCCGGTCGATGGTGCGTATGTGCAAATCACCGCCGATACCACCCTTCAAGACCTCGCTGATCGATTCCGTGTCGATCCGTTCGTCATCATCAATACCGATTTCAACGAACTGTATGGTGCGTCTCCCGGAACGATCGTGCGCCCCGGTGTCTGGATTTTCATCCCCGGCGGCCAAGCCGAGACGATCACGTGGTCAGCGCCCGTGCAGCGTACCGGAGGATCGAACGCACAATCGGGCGGCTCCGGCGCGCAGATCAGCTTTGGTGTCGGTGAACCCGGAAGCTGTGGCTTGGTCGATAATCCCGGCGGCGGTTCACGCTGGGCCTATCCGCTCACCAGCTACGTGTGGATGCGCGGCTTCTCGTCGTATCACTCTGGCGTAGACTTGGCCGTGCCGATTGGCACGCCGGTCATGGCGGCGAACAGCGGATCGGTGATCTTCTCCGGCGGCAGCAATTACGGCTATGGAATCGCGATCGTGTTGGCGCACGGCCCGTATACGACGGTCTACGGTCACTTGAGTCAAACGAATGTGCGCTGCGGCCAGTACGTCAACGCAGGGCAGGTGATCGGCCTCTCCGGCTCGACCGGGAATTCGTCCGGCCCGCACCTCCACTTCGAAATCCGCTACAACGATATTCCGACCGACCCGGCCAGCACGATGCCGTTCTAGGTTCAGCAAGAGGGGGCGTATCCGTCACGATATGCCCCTCACTCCGCGCGGCTCCCATCTTACTCATCCCACAACTTTTGGGCGTACACTTGCGTATACGTCGATGTAATGGATCGTTGGTTGGTTTCTCTGTCGGTAGGGTTTGGGATTCACCATGACAACCTTGTTTGAGCGGGTCTTTGTCACCGTGTTCGGTCAGGCGGGGCAGGAGTTCATCGACAACCTGAACCGCAGCAGCACCCGGCTCAGTGATTTCGTGTACGTGAAAGTTTTTGGACTGCCGTTTATCGTGTTGGGTGCGCGGCAGACCGGGAAAACCACACTGATCGAGTGGATGCGCAACAACCTTCACGAACTGGAGGATTTCGATCCCGCGCCGACCGCTCCCGGTGGCGAGACGGTTCCGACATTCAGCGCGCGCATGGGCGGCGAAGCGATGCGCTTGAAGCCGATCCGCGATGTGGGCGGCGAATATGATATGTGGGAAACCGATTGGGTCGATCTGTTCCGCGATGCGAAGCCGCGCGGCATCATCTTCCTGATTGATCACACCGATGTGTTGGCGCACAAGGATGCGCTCAACTTCGTCATGAACATGATCGATGAGGAAAAGGAAGCCAAGCGCAACTTGAAGGCGTTCCTCGTCATCGTCAACAAAAGCGACCTGTGGGGCGGCAAGCTGACGATCGATGATCTGCTGCACAGCTACGGGAATGAGATCAAGCGGCTGAAGAATCAGGCCGAGCGGATCGGCTTTGACACGTGGATCGTCGGCGCGAGCGTGCGTGATGGGGCGACGACTTCGGGCGAACCCCTGAGCGGATCGCTGCGTAACTTCTTCAATACGATGCGCCCGCGCCCGCGCTAACCGGATAGGACAGCCCATCAGCCGATCAGCCGCGTTTCGTTCATCGAGAAAGCGCCGCTATGCAGACGTTAACGCTTGAATATGTGCTGGAAGGCCGTCAGCGCGGCTACCAATTCACCAGCGCTACACAGGGTATTCCGCCCGAACTGCTCAAGCAAGTTTGGCGATTGGCGATGCCGCGCGGCAAGTCATGGAGCGATCCCGCTTATCGCGCGGCGCGATCGCTCAAGTGCTTTACGCTGGATGAGACAGGCCGGGGATTGGCGGCGGCTTGTGAAATCACCGGAACTGATCAAGTGGATGAGGTAGGGCGGACGGGCATTCGCCGTGCACTGATTCACCTGCACACATGGGACGAACACACCGCGTATCTCCATGCACGCTTGGCTTCCCTTCCCGTTGATTTGGTTGCACGGGCGGAAAAACAGCTTTATTCGCGCGAATGGCAGCTATTGTTTCGCAAGCACCGCGATCGCACGCGCTCCAATGGCCCGGTTAAACCCCAGACTGTGCTGGCTTATCCGTACACGCCGCAAGGCTGGGATTTTGTCGAAGCATGTTTGCTGCTGCTGGTCACTCGTGCGACGCTGCTCACCAACTTGATCGAGCTGTCGCCCAAAATCAACCCGTTTGCGGATCGTGTCCTCAGTTTTACCACCCTCGCGCTTGATCCGCGTGAAGCGGGGCGCTTGGTCGCTATCCCTGCCGCCTGCGCCGAAGATGCCAACGCCCCCGTGATCAATTTGGGGTGAACGGCGTTTCTACTTGATGACGCTTTCGCCGCCATCGACACGAATGACCACCCCCGTGAGCCAATCCTCACTCGCCAAATACACAGCGGCGCGGGCCACGTCTTCAGCGGTGCCGGGGCGCTGCATGGCCGTGTTTTCTTTGCTGAGCGCAAGCCACCGCTCATTGTCAAACTCGTTGGGCTTCAGCACGCCGCCGGGGATGATCCCATTACAGCGGATTTCCGGGCCTAAACCGGCGGCAGTCACACGGGTGAGCGCATACAACCCGGCCTTGCTAATGCCGTGATGCGCGAAATCGACCCATGCATCAGTCGCGCCTTTGTCAAGGATATTGATGATCACGCCGCCCGGCGGATCGTTCTTCAACATCAGCTTGACCGACGCCTGCGTGAGCAGAAACGGCGCGGTGAGGTTGATGCGCATGGTTTCTTCCCACTCCTCAAGCGTCACTTCCATGATCGTGCGCTTCTGAAAATTCGACGCACTGTTGACGAGGATGTGAAGCTGCCCGAACTGCTCCTGTACCGCGTCGATGAGCGTTTGCACACCTGCCGGACTGCCGAGATCGGCCTTGCACAGCCCTGCATCGACACCAAGCGACTTGATCTCGCGCTGGGTTTCACGTGCGATTTCGTCATTCGTGCTGCTGTAATGCACCATGACATTGCAGCCCGCGCGTGCCAGCTCCAGTGCAATCGCTTTGCCTACGCGGTGAGCCGATCCGGTCACCAGCGCTACCTGCCCTGTGAGATCCTGTTTCATAGGATGACCCTCATGTAAGGATGTGTGTGCAGTACGGATGTGAAAAAAAGGCAGAGGGGCGGTTGGTCACTCAAACGCCCCTCTGCACAGCATCAATCGATATGGAGAAACAACCAGACGCTAGTACCCGTATCCGGTCTGCGGCACCGCCAGCAGGAACAGCAGCGATACCGACACGATGAAGAAGGGGAAGGCAATCGCAACCGCGAAAATCTTGTTGTCTTCGCGCAGGTGCATGTAGAACGCCATCACCAGCAGCGCCTTGACCAGCGAGATAGAGGCCAGCGACAGCGTGCGAATCAAACCGGGCGGCAGAAGCGACGAGAGCACCACTTCAACCGCCGTCGCGGCTGCCAACAGGCCGAACACAAACGTATACAGATCGGTGTTGAACGTGCGCCCCAAAAACACCACCGGGCTGTCGTCGTGATGCTTCAGCTTTTCCTGAATGACATCCTGCCCCGGCAGGTGATCGATGCTTTCGACTGCATCTTCAATCGCCTCGATCGGCTTGTTCAAAGCGGCTTCTACCGATCGGCGGCTTTCACGCCCTTCCGGGGTTTCGAGTGCCTGAAGCTGTTTCACCTCTTCGGGAACGGCTTCCTGCGGCAGGGTTTCGACCGGCATCGCGCGGGCATCGCGCGGGGTTTCCGCCTGCACCTCTTCCAACGGCGCTTCCGGGGAGGTGGGGGTTTCGTTCGCCTGCGTGAGTTTTTCGTCAGCCATCTTTTTTTCCTGTAGAAAGTCGAAAACGAACCGCGATGCTCGACTTCAAGTTCAGATCAGATAAATCAGCGTGAAAAGGGCAATCCAGACGACATCGACAAAGTGCCAGTACAGCCCGAAGATTTCGACACCCGTGAATGATTTGCTGCTGTAGCCGCCCTTCATGGCGTGCCACACGACAGCCAGCGCCCAAATCACGCCGCCGATCACGTGAGCACCGTGGAAAGCGGTCGGCGCGTAGAAGCGCATGCCGAATTCACTGGCGTAGATGGTGATGCCCTCATTGCTGAGGATGGTATATTCCACGCCTTGCAGAACGACGAACACGATCCCGAGGATCGCCGTCAAGCCGATCCAGCGGATCAAGCCCTGCCGGTTGCCGCGCCGAATCTGGCGCAGCCCCATGACCATCGCCCAACTGCTGGCGAGCAGCAGGAAGGTGTTCAGGCTGACGAGGAACAGGCCGGATTTTTCGTGGACTTCGCGCACAACTTCTTCATGGTTAGCACGGAACAGCACAAATGTCGCGATCAGCACTGAGAACAGCACCACGTCCGAAGCCAGATACAGCCACATCGCCATTTTCATGTTGTCGATGCGGGTTGGCGATTCGGCATGTTCTGCGTGAACTTTAACAGCGTCGCTCATCAAGAATACCCTTTACCGTTGGAAGAGGACACGCGGCAGCGCGCGCAGTACGATCAAGGCAATCCGCGCTACTCGACCGACCAACCAGACGATCCACGAAGGACGCACGATCAGCACGGCGAACAGAAGCGCGTTCGCCAGCGAGGCAAGAATGCGCTGGTTGGCGAAGCCAAAAATGTAGAGGTTATCGAACCGCTCGTTGAGCACCATGCCGATGGCGACTTCGTAGAACACGAAGTATAGAATGCCGAACAGGAACAGGATCAGCGCCCAAATTTGCAGCGTGCGCGATACGAACGGCGGACGCGCGACGAAGACGGCTGCCAGCAGCGCGAAGATCACCGCGAACGGCGTGATATAGTCCGGCGCGTGCGAAATCGTCCACGGCAGCAGCACCGCATAGAACAGGCCGTACACGACGACAAACGTCACGACGGCGGTGATCACCATGCGAAGCGACGGCGGAATGCTGATGGGGGAGGTGCTTGGCGCGGGAGAAGAGACCGCCCCGGTGAGCAGCGGTGCGCCCGCCCCTGCCGCTGCACGGCCTTCCACTAATCCGCGTGAAATGGTGGTGAACAGCCAGCCAATCGCGCCGCCAATCACGGCCAACGACCCCATCATGAAGATGAAGAAGGCCATGAAGACGACGAGTTCACTCACTTGAATATCGCGCCCGAACAGCGACATCGTGAAAAAGCCGACTTCCGTCAGCGAGGCTTCGGGGACGACCGTCGTTTTCAGTGCAAAGCCACCCGGAATTAAGGCGAATGCCCACACTAAACCGACGACGACCAGCACCCATGTCGACAATGTCCACACCGCAGAGCCAATCAACTGACGGGGTTCAGCGGTGGTTACTTCTGCTTCTTCGTGATGTGCCTCGGCTTCTTCGCCATGTTGGCTCATTTTCGGGTCGAATGCGCCCATCCCCCACACGAAGAAAATCGCGGTGAAGATGACCGACGCGACGAGACCCGGTCCCACTGCCCAGATAGGGTCAAGGCTTTGCAGGAAGCGCAGCACGATGACAAGCAGCGAGCCAAATAAGAAGCCTAGGACCGCCATCGGGATCGCACGGCTCAATCCGGGTTGCATAGAGGTTGCTACCTTTCTGAAAAAAGATACCTACTGTCAAAAAGGCGTGTGAAAACGCCCTTCCTTAGATAAGGTACAGTACAGTATAGAACATTATCCAAGCGACGACGACAAAATACCACATTTTTGCCGCGACTTCTATGCCCCAGTGACGGGTCGCGTCATAGGCACCAGCGCGCGCATTTTGGTACACATTCCGCATAATCACGCCGATCACCAGCGCGTGAGTTGCATGGAAAGCCGTCATCACCCGGAATACCGAGCTGTACTGCCCACTGATCGGCACCGCGAGAAACTCGTAAGCCATCACCAGCAAGAACGCCGCGCCCAAAATCATCGCCGCCAGCCAGTAGCGGAAATATGAGGGCAGGTGCGCTGTGCGCACGGCGATCAAGCCGCGCCGGGCCAACAATCCGCTCAGGATCAAGCCAATCGTCGCGGCGGTGGGCAGCACCGGGGAAAGTGTGGCGACTCCCGGCGGCGGCCATGACGCGAAGTTCGCGCGAATTTGCAGATTGACCACGATCAAACACACGAAGACCAAAATCCAGCTTATTTGGAACACCGTGACCCCGGTGCGCTTGTTGCGCAGCGCGATCAACTCGTCCCGGCTGAGTCCCTGCTCTGTGACATCCCGTGCCATAACACTCACAACTGCTCAACCTCAATTCAACCGTTCAACCCACCGCGAACCTCACATAAGGGTAGGGGCGTTCGATTGAACGCCCCTACGATGCTTGCTTTGGTGAAGGTGTGAGGCCTAGTCGCCCACCGAAGGAGCCGGGGTGGCGGGTTTATCCACATCCAGCGCATCGACCGATGGGCCGAGTCTATTTTCCTGCCCATGCAGATAATCCCACGCGGCCTTGGTACCGTACCCGTATGGATTTTTGAACGGAACCGGCTCACCGATGAAGTTGTGCGCGGGCGGCGGGCTGCTCGTCTGCCATTCAAGCGTGAGGGCGCGCCAAGGATTGGCACCGGCACGCTTGCCACTGCGCAGGCTGATGAACACATTGTAGACGAGGATGAACGTCGAAATCCCCATCACGAACGCGGCGATGCTGACAATCACGTTAAGCGACTGATATTCAGGCGCATATTCCGCGACACGGCGGGGCATCCCCAACGTTCCCAACAGGTGCATTGGGAAGAAGGTGAAGAAGAAGCCCACATAGGTCAGCGCGAAGTGCCACTTCCCCAAGCGTTCATTCAACATACGCCCGGTGATCTTCGGGAACCAGTGATAGATCCCTGCGTAGATGCCGAATACACTGCCGCCGTACAGCACGAAGTGCAGGTGGCTGACGACGAAGTAAGTATCGTGGACGTGAATATCGAACGGCAGCGAACCCAACATCACACCGCTGATGCCGCCGATCACGAACATTGATAGGAAGCCGAGTGCGAAAACCATCGCGCTGGTGAAATGGATCTTGCCGCCGACCAGTGTTCCCAACCAGCTAAACACTTTAATCCCGGTGGGTACGGCGATGATCATCGAGGTGATCATGAACGGGATACGCAGTTCCGGTGTGAGGCTGGTGAACATATGGTGCGCCCACACCGTAAACCCGACAAGGCCAATTGCCATGCTGGACAGCGCGATCGCGCGGTAGCCGAAGATTGGCTTGCGCGCGTGAACGCTGAAAACCTCGCTCAAAATACCGAACGCTGGAAGTACCATGATGTACACGGCAGGGTGACTGTAGAACCAGAACACGTTCTGCCACAGCAGCACGTCACCCCCCATCGCAGGGTTGAAGAAGGCTGTCCCGGCCACACGGTCAAGGATCAGCAGCGTCAAACCGCCCGCGAGGAACGGAGTCGCCAGCACCGCGATCAGGCTGGTGGAGAGCACGGCCCAGCAGAACAGCGGCATCTGGAACCAGCCCATGCCTTCGGGGCGCATGTTCTTCATCGTCACGATGAAGTTGATCGAGCCAAGGATTGACGAGAGGCCGAGCAGGTGGATCGACAGCGCCCACAGGGTTTGACCATCACCGCTGAACAGCGTGCTCAGGGGCGGGTAGCTCGTCCAACCGGCCTGCGCCTGCCCGACGAAGAAGCCCGACAGCAGCAGAATACCCGCCGGGGGAATCAGCCAGAAGGCGAATGCGTTGAGCCACGGGAACGCCATATCTTTCGCGCCGAGCATCAACGGGATGAGGTAATTGCCGAAGCCCGCCATCATCGGGATGATCCACAGGAAGATCATCACGGTCGCGTGGATGGTGAAAAGCTGGTTATACGACGTGCCATCCGCCATCAAATCGAGGGCCGGTGTAAGCAGTTCCCAGCGAATACCCATCGCCAGCGCGCCGCCGATGATGAAGAAGAAAAACGCCGTGACCATGTACTGCATGCCGATGATCTTGTGATCGACACTCCAGCGCAGCAGGTCGCTAAACTTGATATCTCGCTCTGCGACGGGGGTCGCCGCAGGCAGAGGAACGGTAATCGATGCCATGATGCCTCTCTAACAAACGTTCACACCCGCTCATTTAAACCGGGACGGCGCGCTCTACTGCGCCGCTGTCCCACCGGAGGCTGACGTTTGCGTCAGCAAATAGGCGATAATCGCCGTCAAATCGTCTTCTGGCATGTAGTTGGGCTGATCATCCGTTTCGTTGAACTGAGGCATCAGCGCCCCATAGCCCGGAACCAGATAATCATACGGATGACGAACCGAGTTGTGGATATATTGTTCCGCGCTCATCCCGGCAATGCGATTGCCTGCACGCGCGCCAATCCCATTCAAGTTGGGGCCAATATTGCCCGTCCAACCCAGATCGCTAAGGGTGTGGCACGTTTGGCAAGGGTAAGCACCGCTGGCGAGGATCTGACGGCCTCGCAGGGCCGGATCAGCAGGCGGGAACAGCACCTTCAACGCTTCCGGTTCGAAGAATTCGCGCAGATAGGTCGCTTCATCGGTATAGACCACCAACCATGAGCCTTGCAGCTCCTGTACCGGTGCGCCGGTGTCGTCTAAGGTATCTACGATGTGACCGGCCATCGCACCATGACCCGCACCGCACAATTCCGCGCATTCGATGCGGTACACACCGGCTTCAATTGGTGTGAAGCGGAGTTCGGTCGTGCGTCCGGCCAGCAAGTCCTGCTTGACGCGCATGGCGGGGATCCACAAAGCGTGGTTCACGTCCTGAGTCGTCATGCTCAGCGCGACTGGTTGATTCACCCATGTCGCCAGTTGGGGATAGCTGAGGGTAATTCCGCCATCGAGCAGATCCGCCTGAATACTGGGTTCAAGCTGATCGACCGTCACCCCTTCGGGCAGGTTGTCCTCAGTAATTTGATAGTTAAATGTCCATGCGAAGCGCTGGCCCACTACCCCGACATACTGTTCATTAGGGTGGATCGTGTGAGTGGTTGACCACACCGACCAACTGTAGATCACCAGCACCAGCACGATGATGGCCGGGATGATCGTCCACACGAATTCGAGGGTGGAATTCCCCTGAATCGGTGGGCCGTCGCTGATGTCGCCGGGTTTGACGCGATACCGCACAATCGAATAGACCAGCACGCCTTCCACGAGCAGGAAGATCATGCCCCCGATAGCCAGCATGAAGCGGAACAGCGCATCGACCTGCTGCGCCTCCGCCGAGCCAACCGTCGGGAAGAACATTGGCTGCAGCGAAGCGATCACGATCCCGCCGACGACGATGGCAAAGCCCGACGCGACGATCCAGATGATGGCACTACTGCTGCGCCCATTGCTTGGAACGGGTTTTGGAAGATTCATAGGGCTGATTGTTCTTTTTTACACAAATGATGCAGGTGATTTTACCGGACATTTGTCACTTTGACAAGCGATGGATGTCAGGTTTTTTCTGCATCGTCCGGCTGGAACTTCACCGATCCCCTAGATAATAAAACAGCGTGGAGCATTGTCAAATAATGGTTTGGAAAGAGGAATTGCAGGGTATGGAAAGGACATCTCTCCATACCCTTTTTTGTGGTGACGTGCTGGGCGATTAGTCGTTCAGGTGGAGATAGGTGCGCAGGAACCGCAGACGATCGCCTTGCACGAATGCGCTGTCCATCGGGTGCCCCTGATCAGAATAGACCTGCCGCAGCTTAGGGGGCAGCGCTGCGCTGAAAAATTCCTCTGCCGCTTCCGTTGACACATATTCGTCATGCTGACCGAACTGGAACAGCACTGGCTTCCCTTCTATCGATGGGATGGCGGTGATGGGATCGATGAATGAGAAGTGATGCTGATACTGTTCACGCTCCTCGGCGGTCATGCTGCCCGCCGTGAAGAAGAACCAATCCGAATAGCGCGGCGTGGCAGCGATGATCACATAGACATCGGGCCGGTCGTCCACCATCCCCAGCGTAGCCCCATACATGCCGCCGAAATCATGTCCAACCACGGCGATTCGTTCCGGATCGACACCATTTTGTGCCAGCAGCACATCCAGCGCGCGGCGCAGATTGACCACCTGCCGCACGGAGTCGTCGAAATCGGTGCTGGTGCTGCGCGCATTGCGGAACCATGCGGCTTCTTCCCAATTGGTCGCAGGCAGCAGCGAAACCACGCCTTCACTCGCCAGCATCACAGCTTCATCCAAAAACTGCCCTCGATTGCTGGTGTCCGATTCCGGTTCGTACCAGTGCAGATACAGAATTCCCGCATAGGCGTTCGCGGTGGCACCGTCCGCGTTGGGCGGCAGCACGAGATACGCGGGCAGCGGATCGCCTTCCGGGACTTCAAACGTAATATCCTGCACGGTCACATCACCGCGCAAAACCGAACTCACTTGCTGAACATTCAACGGTGCAGACTGATCATAGTCGAACACGGCCAATACCTCTTCCGGTGAGGGCGCATCGTCTTGCGCAACAGCGGGGATGCAGGACAACAGCAGACACAAGCCAATGCAAAGCCCGAAAACACGCTTCATATACCCAACCTTTCGCTTTGCAAAGCTGTTATAGGTACGCACAGCGGCAGACAAAGGTTCGGGGAATCCCGGTGCGCTTCGTTGCGCAGTTGCGCGATCTTCGCTAAAACAAAGACTCATGAACCGAAATGTATACCGGGAGCAAACCCGATGGATCCCCTGATTCTGATCGTTATCGCCGTGGTGTTGATCGGCGGGATTGCGGTCTTCGCCTATATGTCAAGTCGTCGTACCGAAAAACGCCTTGACTCGCTGGATGCGAAAGGCAGTGTGTCAACATGGAAACCGGAACCGGAGCCGGAATCTGATGGACTGGGGGCGATTGGCGGTAGCAATGGCCCAACACCTTATCCACCTGCTCCGCCAGCGCCGGAACCTTCACGCCCTCCACGCCCAATTGTGCCCGCCTCTGAAGCGGCGACCGACGAAAAAGAACCGGAAAAGACGCGCGGCATTCGCGATCGGCTGCGCGAACGCGCTGAGGAAGAAGAAGCGCAAAAGGATGACACGAGCAAAGATCCGACACAGGATCGACGGGTGCAGGATCCCGATGAAGAAACAGCGGTAATGCCTAGACCCAGCCGTGACCCGGTGGCCTTTACGTCCTATTACCCGAAAGAGGTGGCACCGAACGTGTGGTACACGCTGCTGGCGTATGTCTACCGTACCACCTCGGCGGCGAGTGTTGATGCCGATGCACGCGGCACGCTGGGTGAACGCGCGCGTGATTACCGCCGTGTCGCCCGCCCGGAACAAAACCTTGTGGTCGAAAATGCGGAGATCGTCGCGACGCCGCGTATTCCCGGTTTCCAGTTCAATCCGGTCAGCGCGGTGATCGGTTTTTACGATCAGTGGAATCGTGCCGATTTCAAAGTGCGTGCGGTGACGGCCAAAGAGGGTGAAGTCCACGAAGGCGTGATCACCTTCACGGTCGAAGGCATCATCGTCTGCGAAATTCCGCTGTATCTGGAAGTCAACAGCTCCGCCGCCGCATTTTCCGGGACGCCTGCCGCCGCCAAACCCCCGGAACAAGCCGCACCACGGAAAATCTATCAGGCAGTCTTTTGCAGTTACAGCCGCAAAGACATTCAAATTGTCGAGCGGGTGGAACGCGCTTACAAAATCCTTGGCTTTGACTATCTGCGCGATTTGACGACGATCCGCCCCGGCGAAGATTGGGATCAGCGGCTGCTGCAAATGATCGAACAGGCGGATATTTTCCAACTGTTCTGGTCAGCCAACAGCGCGACCAGCAACGCGGTCAAGAAGGAGTGGACGAAGGCGCTGGAGCTGGAAAAATCGCGTCCAAGCTTCATCCGCCCGGTGTTCTGGCAGCAGCCAATGCCCGCACCGCCTACCGAACTGGGCAGCATCAACTTCGCCTATGAACCCACGCTGGATGATAATCTCGGATGAAATGGCGCGGCAGCACAGGCGGTCATTGAATGACGACTAACGAGATGTGTTAAAATAGCCTCAGAATAAGAGGATACAGGGGCGTGCTGCCTGTATCCTCTCCGGTTGAGTGTGAGTGTATTGATTTCCATCAGGAGTTAGGGAAATGCCCGCATTAGTAGGCTTTTTGATCGTCGTGATTGCAGCGGCGAGTGTTGGTGGCGTGCTGTTCTTGGTGATGCAGGAAAAGCACGAACACGAAGAACAGTATATTCCCGGTCAAACGCCGGAGATGTTGAGCACCAGCGAAAAACCGAAAACACCGGAAGCGCACGGTTAACAGCCGAATATGGCGGACAAAGTTGTTTTCGAAACGCCCTTCGTTTCGCTTGTCGAGCGCGACGGCTATGTCTTCACGCATGAGAAGCGCTCGAACGGGCTGATCGTTTCGCTGCTGCCCTACCGCGATCAGGCAGGGCAGCGCACCTACTTGGCGCGCGTCGAAGTTTGCCCGGCTCACAGCCCGGAACCGCAGTTGGAGCGATGCAGCATTACCGGCGGGGTCGATCCCGGTCAGACAGTCCGGCACATGGCCGTCGTTGAGCTGAAGGAAGAAGCGGGCTACGAGATTCTAGAGTCCGCGCTGATCGATTTAGGAGCGGTTCGCCCGTCCAAGAGTGCCGACACGACGGTGTATCTCTTTGCCATTGATGTGTCGGGGGAAGTTCCCGGTGAAGTAACGGGCGATGGCTCCCGTTATGAAACGGGTGCTTATGTGGAGTGGGTGAATTACGCGGAAGCCATGCAGAACAAAGATCCGCTGTTCATCGCGGCGATCGCTCGCTTGAATGCGGCGCACCCGCTGCCGTAGGTAGAAGCGTGAACTGACCTCGCCGTACGTCGTAGACGGTAGAAGGGATGCCTATCATGATGAGTTGGTCTCGGTCGAAGTGGCGCATGCTGCGCAAATATCTGCGGCTCAACATCTCGTCGGTGCAGCTTCCTTGGGGATTAGGCAGCATCGATTTCGCGCCAAACGATCAGGAAAAAAAGGCGGCGTGGAATCTGTACATAGAGCTGACCACGCGCATCACCACACAGCGCCTCGATCCGAGTTCTGGTCGCCTGCGTGAAGCCCTCGACTCGCTCTACTTCCTCTTCAACTTCACGCGTAATACGCTGCGCGACGCAGGGCCAGAAGTCGCCTATGAGTTTGGGCCAGTTGCCCTCTCGATCCTTAACAAAGGCATTCGCCCGTTCACCGCCAAGTGGCACCCCCTGCTGCAAGCGTGGGAAGAACAGAAACCCCCGGATGTAAGCAAACTGGATCACGAGCACGCATGGGAACACTTTCAAGCGATGCGCGCGGAACTGCTCGATTTACAGGATCATCTGCGCATGTATGCCGAAGCGCTCGCCAAGATCGCGGGGGTCGATATTGATCTGCACGATCGCTTCATGGACGATGCCCACAAGGGCGGTGCTCCGTAACTGCATCGAGGGGCTGACCGGAGCGGCCAACCCCATCGCCCCTCTGCTATTCCCCTTGCAAAACCGGGTTCAAGACGATCCGATCAAAGACGCGCTCTGCGACACAGCGCCCCTGACGCATCCCGTTTTCAACGGCTGCGCGGAAGTGAATGCCGCCGTACATGCGTGAGATCGCCGCTTCAGTGGCGGCCTGTTCGAACGAGAAGAAACTCCGTTCGTGGAAGCCCCGGAAGGTATTCGCCGTATCGGTGAATGCCACCTGCCCAAACAGATTGGTTAGTGCGTCAGCGGCGGCGGCACTCGCCACACTGTGACCGGAAGGATATTCCGGGAACGGCGGCGTTTCGACAATGGGCGTCCAGCGGCGGTTGATGTACTGCTGAATGTAGGTGATTGGGCGCAGCAGATTCACTTCATATTTCAGCGACCAGCACGAAATGAACGAGTCCGCGAGCGTGACCCCCAGCATCGCGTACATTTGCACGGTGGAGATCATGTCTAAATTCAGGTGCTCGACCATCTGGCTGCCGATCATCATCCAGTGACCGGATGGCGCGCCGGTTACGCCGGGGGTGTCAATCCACCAATCGACCGTATCGCGCTGATCTTGTGTCAGGTCTTGGCTCATTTCGTAGATTTCCATCGCCTGCTGGTAGAAGACCGAATCTTCTTCGGTGCTGAATGTCTCGTTGAGGGGGACATTGCATTCGTCCGAATAGTCGAGGATGAAGGGGCGAATTTGCCCCCACAGCGGCTCGGCAGGGTGGGTTCCTTCGGTCGTCAGCACATAGTCGGCGGCGTTGCCAGTGGGCAAGACATAGGCAGCGGAATCTTCGCGAGTAGCGTCATAGTTGTCATCAGCGATCCACGCCAGCATGCCCGCGCCGAGTTCTTCGCCGAAGGAAACCGAATTGTCGATGGTGGTTTGATCGATACCCGCTGCTGAGGCATGATCGATATTCGCCTGCCGCGCTTGCACAAATGAGTCGAGCGTTTCGGCGGATGCACCCCGGAACAGCTTGCTCATCACGGTTTGCATGGCGCTGCCGGTGACAACTTCCCAGTCATAGGAGAGCGCATCTTCAGGAAAAGGCAGATCGTTTAGGCCGTTCAACTGACCGACCAACGACCGGTTTTGCAGCATACCCGGGTACAGCGATTCGTAGATCGTCACCCCGGCATAACCGTAAATGCGGGCGGCGTTCGGCGCGTTGATCGCTTCGGCCATCATGGCGTTATAAACGGTTTGAACCCAATCGACGGCGATGGCAGGGTCCATATCCGCCGTAGAAGGCCAGTTTCCGGTTTGCGCGCGAACTGCCGAGCGGGGCAGCGCTAGGCACAGTGTTATAAGAGTGGCTGCCACTACAAGCATGAAGGGTGCTAAACGACGGGCTTTTTGGCGCATAATGCTCCCTGTCACAAAGTTGAACTGTAAAGACTGCATGCTTCATGTTATACAGGATTTTGTCCTGCGGAACACACTGTAGACGATACGACTGTGCGTTGTGTTCCCTTCGCTTTTTCAACGGGTTTATCACTTTTTTGCGAGGTTTTCGCTATGAACGTTGTGCTGTTGATCAGTTCGATTGTGATGTTGGGGATTGGGTTGTTCGCTGTACTGCGCCGTCAAGCCCTGTGGGATGCACATGTGCGCCGGTCGCAGGTCTTGGGGCGCAGCCCCGGTGATGCGGCAGTGTGGTCGCGCAATTTACTCTATGGGGGTGTGTTTTTCCTCATCCTCGCCGCACTGGGGTTGATCGCCACGCTCACTTCGACGGTTGGTTGAAGTGATTGGATAAGCTAACAATGACTTCTCCTCCCTGGTTTTCCTTCTCCTTTCCTCCATTGTGTTTTTGGGATTGGGGCTAACGATGCTGATCGGCCATGCCTCCCTGACGCAGCGCAAACAGGAGCGAGACATGGCAGACTATCAGCGCACAGGTGGGCGCGAATTCGACCCCTTCGTAGCGAAGACGCCTACGAGCTTATGATCGCCGTTTGGTGATGTTGGGCGGGTTGGAAACGGTCATTGGGGTGGTGCTGTTAGCTGATCACGGGGATTGCGATGCTGCGCGCGGTCAGTAGGGGCATTCGTTCAAGTCGAATGCCCCGCAATTCTTGATCGGTTAGTACTGCGGCATCGCAGTATCGACATCGCGCGCCCATGCGAGGATGCCGCCTTCGATGTTCACCAGTTTGCGCGGATCGTAACCTAGCTCGCGCAGCAGATAGATCACATCGGTGCTGCGGACACCCGACCGGCACAGGAACAGCACTTCGCGATCTTTCGGGATTTGCGCGATCACCGTCTGATCGATGGAGGCGCGCCCGCTGAATACCGCGTCCGCCGACTGTTGAATCTGCGGCTTGGGGAGTTGCAGGGTGCCATCCAATGAGGCGATCTCGAACTCCGGTGGGTTGCGCACATCGACGATGAACGGATGATCGCCTTGATCCAACCGCGCTTTGAGGGCGACAGCGGTGATCTGCGGCACCGGATAATCGCCATCAGGCCTTCATTCATGATCCAGCGGGCAGGCGCGCCACCAGGCGCGCGCCGCGAATCCCGATCAATTCGACCTGTTCGTGCGGAATGCCGCAGACCGGGCAGTTCGGGTTTTTGCGCACGCGGATGGTCGTGAAGCTCATTTCGAGCGCATCGTAGAGCAGCATCCGCCCAACCATCGGATCGCCTATCCCGGTGATCAGCTTGATCGCTTCGGTCGCCTGCATGGTGCCGATCACGCCGGGCAGCACGCCCAACACGCCTGCTTCGGCGCAGTTGGGCACCAAGCCGGGCGGCGGCGGTTCGGGGAACATACAGCGGTAACACGGCCCTTCTTTGGCGTAAAACACGCTGAGCTGCCCTTCAAAGCGCAGCACACTGCCGTACACATTCGGCTTGCCAAGTTTGACGCACGCATCATTGACGAGATAGCGCGTCGGGAAGTTGTCGGTGCCGTCGATGATCACATCATAGGAGTCGATTTCGATCGGCGTTTTCGCTCGTCAGCGGTACGTTATAGACCTCGACCTGCACCGACAGTTCAGATCGAGCGGGCTTCTTCGCGCTTTCGACCTTCAGCATCCCGATTGTGCTTTGCCCGTGGACGACCTGACGCTGCAAATTCGTATCGTCCACCACATCGTAATCGACAAGTCCGATCCGTCCTACACCTGCTGCCGCCAAATACAGCGCCAGCGGACTGCCGAGGCCGCCCGTTCCGATGAGCAGCACGCTGCAGACGCATTCCCGGCGCCGCTGCCCTCAACGCCCATTTCCGGCATGATCACATGGCGACCATAGCGCCGGATCTCGTCGTTACTCAGCTCACCCAATTCTTGAATCAGCGGTTTCATACCCATCCTTCGTTCTGATGTATGTGCCTTTTAATGCACATTATGACGCAAGCGCGCCATCCGGCATGACACTTAATTGACGCTTCAGCAGTTGATAATCTGCGACTCCGTGATTCACGGCGCGGGTGATCCCCTTCGCATCGATCACGAACGTTGTGGGGGCGGTCAATACGCCCCACCGGTCGGCATCTTCCGGTCGCTCGGTCGCGTCGATGCGGATGACTTGCAGTTCTTCGCCAAGTTCCTGCTGCAAACGATTGAGCGCGGGCTGCTGCACGGTGCGACACGGCATACACATCGGCGTGGTGAAATACACAATCACGGACGTTCCGCGACGCGCATCGCCCAAAACCGGATCAACCGCGGCGACCATTTCGGTCGTCCGGCGAAGCTGCCGTCGCAGGTGCAGTTTATACGCGATCACGCCTAATGCCAACGGCACGATCGCGAGGATCAAACGCTCAATCATCGTGGTTTCCTTTGACCTCAGTCACTCGCCGCTACGATGCGCTTTCGATGCGCGAAACGGTGAAACCCGGCACTTTGGCGCGGTTGAGCAGGTAGTACATCCAGCATCCCGCGCAGAAGTTCAGCCAGTAGTTCAGGTTTGCCAGCGCAAATCACGATCCACACCAGCGTCCAGCCGATGAGACTCGCGCCGGACAGCAGCGACAGCGTCCCCGCCGTGTTGAACAGCGCGCCGACCAGCAGCGCGAAGCGGTGCGGTTCCGGGTTATCGGTGATGATATTCGGAGTCACTCGCTTGGTGGGGAGCAAAATCCGCTGGTAGATCAAGCGGTACGGCGCGAATGGAACGTTCAGCGCGCCAAGAAACTGCGAGATCGCAACCAGCGCGACCAGCACCCACGAACTGAGGATAAATGCGATGATGAGCAGCAGAATGGTGATCGCCTGCCCAACTTTTAGCCCGGTGTGATCGACCTTGCGTGGTGACAGGGTGTCTTGTGACATGGCAATCCGGCTCCAGAACTAAGGGTTAACGACCGCCCGCGATGCTAGGGATGATGCGCAGGTTGGTGTCCGTTTCGATCTCGGTATCCAACCCATCCAAAAAGCGAATATCTTCTTCGCCCAAATACACATTCACGAAATTGCGAAGCTGATCCCCGTTGAACAGATGCGTTTTCAAATCGGGATACTGCGTGACCAGATCGCGCAGCGCCTCACCAATCGTTGCGCCGCTCACCGTCACTTGAGATTGTTCCGCCGTGAAAGGGCGCAGCGGCGTGGGAATCTTGATACTTGCCATCGTTGAACTCTACTCCTGAGCATGAACCGCTAAACGGCTGTAAATCCTAGCGCTGCTAAAGGCAGCGGCGTTCCGAAAATAAACACGTCGCTACAGCGACAGCCACGGCAGAACCGGCACACGATGCTTTAGTTCATCGCGCATGATTGGCTCCCACATAAGATCGGGTTCCACCTCATCTGTCGACTCATCCGAAGCCCATGCATCCCGCAGGTAGCCGCCGACTAGATGGGTCATCGTATCGACTTCGACCAAGAACGAGTCATGCCCGAAATCCGCGTGAATCATGTGATACTTCACGGGCTTATTCGTGCTCTCCAGTACCGTCACCAAATCAAGCGCTTGCTCCGGCGTATACAGCCAATCGCTTGAAAAGCTAACGACCAGAAATTTCGCCCGTGTGCGCCGCAGTGCCGCTTCCATCGATCCGTAGCCGCTGGCGATGTCGAAATAGTCGAGCGCTTTGGTGATGTATAAATAGCTGTTGGCGTCGAAACGCTGGACGAATTTTTCGCCCTGATGTTGCAGATAGCTTTCGACGCGGAATTCCGGAACATCGAGGCGGTACGGGATGCCGTCATGCCCCTGCAAACGCCGCCCGAATTTCTGATCCAGCGAATGTTCACTCATATACGTGATGTGACCAACCATGCGAGCGACTCCGAGACCGGCAGTTGGGGCTGGCCCATCGTAGTAATCGCCGCCGTTCCAGTTCGGATCGGCGTAAATCGCTTCCCGCCCGATGGCGTTGAAGGCGATGTTCTGCGTGCTCGATTTCGGCGTGGAGGCGATGAACAGCACATGCTCCACGCGATCCGGCAGATCGACCGCCCATTGCAGCGCCTGCATCCCGCCCATACTGCCGCCCGCCACCGCGAACAGCCGGTCAATCCCCAACCGATCCATCAGCAGGGCTTGTGCGGCGACCATATCGGGGACGGTCACGATCGGGAAACGCAGCCCGAACGGTTTGCCATCCGGCGCGATCGACGCGGGGCCGCTGCTGCCCTGACATCCGCCGATCACATTCGAGCAGATCACGAAAAAGCGCCGCGTATCGAACATTTTGCCGGGGCCAACCGCTTCGTCCCACCAACCCGCTCGTTCGCGCGGATCTTCAGTGTAGTACCCGGCGACATGCGAATCGCCGCTCAGTGCATGGCAGATCAGGATAGCATTCGAGTGATCCGAATTGAGCGTTCCGTAGGTCTCATAAGCGAGTGTAAAGCCGTTGAGCACGCCGCCCGATCGCAGCCTCAGCACATTGTCGAAATGCGCGTACTGCTTTTCGACCACGCCCACAGACATGGGATCGTACGGGCGTTCGCGCAGCGGCTCACGAACCGGTTCGTGAGCGCGCTCATGGAGGCGCCCATTCCCGTTTGTACTTGGCTTAGGATCGGTGTAACCGTGATGGATCGTCCACATCCTGACTTTCTCCTGATCAACCCGTCTTACATGCACCTTTGTGAAAACCGGGGTGCTTGCATAGGGGCGTTCGGCTGAACGCCCCTGTTTTCAGGCTTCCTAACTGACCGGATGCAGGCTCACACCCTGCGCGACGGTCAGCGCTTGATCGAGATCCCACAGGATGTCGTTGATGTCTTCGATACCGACGGCGAGGCGCACATAATCCGGCGTCACGCCTGTGGACTGCTGTTCTTCGGCGCTGAGCTGGCTGTGCGTCGTCGAAGCGGGGTGAATGGCCAGCGAACGCGCATCGCCGACATTGGCGAGGTGCGAGAAGACCTTCAGGCTGTCGATGAAGGCACGACCGCCCTGCAAGCCAGTCTTGATGCCGAAGCCGAGCACCGCGCCCGCGCCCTTGGGCAGGTACTTCTGCGCGCGCTCATAGCTGGGGTGGCTGGGTAGGCCGGGGTAATTCACCCATGCGACCGCCGGATGCTGCTGCAAGTATTCCGCAACCGCTTTGGCGTTGGCGACGTGCTTCTGCATACGCAGTGACAGCGTTTCCAAGCCGATGATATTCAGCCATGCGTTGAACGGCGCTTGGCTGCCACCGAAATCACGCAGGCCGACGACACGGGCGCGCCCAATGAAGGCCGCCGCGCCGAGTACATCCGCCAGCACCGCGCCGTGATAGGCCGGTTCGGGTTCGACGATACCGGGGTGACGACCGCTCGCCTTCCAATCGAACGTGCCGCCATCGACGATCGCGCCGCCGATGCTCAAGCCGTGCCCGCCGATCCACTTGGTCGTGCTGTGCAGGCTGATGTTGACGCCCCACTTGAACGGCTGGAACAGGTACGGCGTGCCGAACGTGTTATCCACGACGACCGGGATACCGTGCGCCTTAGCGACGGCGGCGATCCCTTCGAAGTCGGGGATTTCCAGCTTGGGATTGCCGATCGTTTCCAGATAGATCAACTTGGTTTTCTCGTTGATCAGCTTTTCGAAGTCGGCGGCGTTGGTGCCTTCTACGAAATGGACTTTGATGCCCAGACGGCGGATGCTCTGTGAAAACAGCGTGTAGGTGCCGCCGTACAGCGCCGCTGTCGCGATGACTTCATCGCCCGCGTTCGCCAGCGTGAGCAGAGTCAGCGTTTCCGCGAACTGCCCGGAAGCTGTTGCCAGCGCACCGATGCCGCCTTCGAGCGCCGCGAGGCGTTCTTCAAACACGCCGGTCGTCGGGTTCATGATGCGGGTGTAGATGTTGCCGGGTTCCTGCAAGGCAAACAGCGCCGCTGCATGATCGCTGTCACGGAAACTGTACGAAGTGGTCTGGTAGAGTGGGACGGCGCGCGCGCGGGTCGTCGCTTCGGGGGTATAGCCAGCGTGGAGCGCCAGCGTGTCAAATGCGTGCTTGTGGTCAGAACCGTTGCTGCTCATCGTGAAACTCCTGCCTTCTCCCTAAGGATTTTGAGTTCGTGTCGAGTGCTTAGAATGTGCGTTGGCGATCGAAGCGCGTTAATGATCGCGCCCAACGAGCGGCAGCGTTTAGGGGATGCGCTAATGATCGCATCTGAAGGCACGCGCCGCAGGCCAGTCATCACCTGTTCACTTATTCCCATGTAGATGTGCGCGGGGTTCGCTTGGTAAAGCGGAACTCCCCTGAACCGGGCGATCAACCCGTGTCGCCCTCCCTGCTTACTCCGCTTCGATGGTCAATTCCAGCGCATCGAAGGCGGTACGGTCTTCGCGCAGACGCCACGCCCGCAAATCGACGGCGTGCGCGCTGTTCACCTGTGTGATCAGGTACGTGAAGTTCGGCAGCGCGTGATCGCGGTCATAGATCGACGGGATAGCGGGTGAATCCGGGTGGCTGTGAAAGTAGCCCACCAGCGTCAGCCCACGGGCATCCGCTTCGTCTTCCAACCGCGCCCAGTCAAGCGGCGTCATCGCGTAGCGGTGATACTGTTCTTCGGCCTCAAACACGTTTTCAATCTGCACGGTGTCCCGAATGATCACGGTATCACCCTGCTTCGTGCCCAGCAAAAAGCCGCCGCCCTCGTTGGGGTATGTCCCTTCAAGCGCTGCAAAGATTTTCGCTCTTAACGCCTGTTTCAGAATGACCGCCATGCTGATCGCTTACCCTTTGCGTGTCCGCGCCGTTGCCTTGCTCACTGACCCGTCTATGATAACAAAAAAGCCGCCCCGGTTAACGGAGCGGCTCTTGTTCACAGGCTTTCCTGCGGCGCGATTTTCATCGCGCAAGCGTCACATCCGTCCGAAGGGTTCCCTCGGTCATCTTACAGCACATCATACAGCAGCACATCAACGGGACGTGCGTTTGCGAGATGGGTAAATTACGAATGTGGGTCAATGTATTCATGCAGTAAAGCCTAACACGCCGCTGCATGCAGTGTCAAGGGGTGCTTATGGAGTACGTTTACGCAGAAGCGGACGACCGTCCATTTTCTATGCAATCGAGCGGGCATATAAACGTGCTTTGCCCTGCATTCCCATTGGTTGAAGCTGGCCCATTTCGCGCAAACAGTAGGCCATCTGCTGGCCTATTCGGCGCGGTTGGTGGATTGCTTGCGCCAGCGTACCGGTATCGAACACGGTAGGCAGATCAGCGGGCAGCAGCGCGGCATAGTCGGCGGGCGAGGCGAACGCGAGGCTTTCCACCACTTCTAGCAGCACGCGATCGTGAATGCTCCAATGTTTGCGCCGCCAGCTTCCCCGCCCATCGTCGAGCCAGTATTCGTCTTCGCGAATCAGCGCGATCTCCAGCGAAAAATTCGGGTGCAGCGTCAGCTTGGGAAAGCTCACCAATTCGGAAAACACCTCATAGACGGTGCCTCGCTTGGGGGATTTACGGCGGCTGACGATCTCGCCATCGGGGGTGAGGCGTACGATCGACCGCTCCACCGCGATCGGATAGACGATGCGGATTGGATACTGATCGAGCAGTGCGCGGAGCTTCGGTTTCATGGGGGCAAGGCGGCGCGACTGAATTTCGACGCACAACGGCGGGCGCGCATCATCGCTGCGCCGCACGACGTCGATCACATAGCCGCCGAGATCGCATTCGAGCGCATCGCCGGGGCGCGCATAGTAGGCTTTCAGCGCGGCGTGCAGCGATTTCTCGCTCAACGTGCCAATCGGTCGTGCCACTTCAAAACAACCCTTTGCTTACCCTGTGACTTCTATTGTAGCGCAAAAGGCGAACAAAAATGCGAAACCTAAACACAAACCGCAGAGCTTGCAGAGAACGCAGATTTTTTCGCTGCGCGCTCCGCACTCTCTGCGGTTCGATCTGTTGAAGGGTGTTAGCGAACTCGGTTTAGTACGCCGGTTCGTACATTTGCGCCTTGATGTACTTCTTCAAGTCGCCGGGGCGCGCAATGCGGGCCAGCTTCTGTTCGAAGGCCACTTCGGCCACCGACACGGCGATTTCCAACGATACTTCGCGGATCTTCGCCAGCGGCGGGAACATATTCCCAGGTCGAGGTCTTCTTGCGACACCAACTGCGCCAGCGTCTTCGCGGCGGCGGCGAACATTTCGTCCGTCACCAAACGGGCTTCACTCGCCATCACGCCGAGGCCAACGCCGGGGAAGATGTACGAGTTATTCGCCTGACCGGGGACATACTGCTTGCCATTGTATTCCAGCGGATCAAACGGGCTGCCGCTGGCGTAAATCGCGCGTCCCTGCGTTCCGACATACGCCTGTTCAGCGGTGCATTCGGATTTCGAAGTCGGGTTCGACAGCGCGAAGATCACCGGGCGTTCGTTGATGCGACCCATCGCTTCGATGATCGGCGCGGTGAACGTCTGCGGCATGCCGGATACGCCGACCAGCGCGGTCGGGCGCAGCACATCGACGGCGGTTTGCAGGTCGGGGATGAAGGCGTGATCGTGCGCATACGGCAGCTTGTGTTCTGCCAAATCGGTACGCGACTTGACCACCAAGCCCTTCGAGTCGACAAACCAGCAGCGTTTGCGGGCTTCGTCGGCGCTCAGGCCTTCACGCACCATCGCGGAGACGATCAGGTCGGCAATGCCGATGCCCGCTTCGCCCGCGCCGAGGAACAGGATCACCTGCTCGGTGAGCGACTTGCCGGTCACGCGGATGGCCGAATACAGCCCGGCCAGCGTTACGCCTGCCGTGCCCTGAATATCGTCGTTGAACGAGCAGACCTCATTGCGATACTTCGCCAGCAGCCGGAAGGCGTTCTGGTTGCCGAAGTCTTCAAACTGAATGATGGCGCGCGGATATTTCGCCAACACTGCGTGTACGAACTCATCGACCATGTCGTCATAGTCTTTGCCGCGCACGCGCTGGTGTGACAGCCCAATATACAGCGGGTCGTTCAGCAGATCTGGATTGTTGGTGCCTGCATCCAGCGACACCGGCATACACTTCGTCGGATCGATACCGGCGCATGCCGTATACAGGGAAAGCTTACCGACCGGGATACCCATCCCATCGACGCCGAGGTCACCCAGCCCAAGGATGCGCTCGCCATCGGTGACGACCACCACGCGAACATCATCTTCGTGCCAGTTAGCGACGCAGTCCGCCATGTGACCGCGATCATTCATTGAAATGTATAACCCCTGCGGACGGCGGAAAATATGCCCATATTCAAGGCAGGCCTGCCCGACGGTCGGTGTATAAATAATCGGCATGAGTTCGCGGATGTTATCCACGACCACGCGGTAAAACAGCGTCTGATTGCGCTCCTGCAAACTGACGAGGAAGATATACTTCTCAAGTGCATTTGTCTTGCGCCGCACGTTTTCGAGTACGCGCGCAGCCTGCTCTTCCATCGAAAAGACGCGCGGAGGCAGCAATCCGCGCAGCCCATGCTGCTCACGTTCTTCCTGAGTAAACGCAGTTCCTTTATTGGTCGCCGGGTCGCGCAGCAGAGCTACTCCCTGTGCGTGCTCAGCGGCAGATGCCACAGAGTCCATCGGCAGTGTCCTTTCGCCATTACAAACGAACAGCACGGGTTCTCTACTTTGCCGTGCCGTTACTGTTAGCGTAACAGGAAGCCGAAAGCGGATTCAGTGGCGTGTGTCATATAACCGCCCTGATCAGTGACGTTAATGTGTGAATTCTTTCACACGATGTAGGGCGTGCTGGCCCCTGTTTTCGCCATGCCTTCCGGATCAAGGGCTACATTGATGCACGCGGGTTTGCCACTGGCGAAGGCGCGCTCCAAAGCCGGGATGATCGCCGCCGAGTCGGTGACATGTTCGCCAACACCGCCCAGTGCGACCACCACTTGATCGTAGCGCGTGGGCGCAAGCGATGTGGCGACACGACCCTTATCGCCAAGCATGTTCACTGCGGGCGTGCGAATTTGCCCCCATCCGGCGTCGTTGCCGACAATGCTCACGACCGGTAGATCGAAGCGCACTGCCGTATCAAATTCAAAACCGTTCAGCCCAAATGACCCGTCCCCGTGCAGGATCAGCACTTTTTTATTCGGGTGCAGATGTTTCGCCGCGATCGCGAACGGCACGCCAACGCCCAAACAGCCCAGCGGCCCCGGATCGAGCCACTGCCCCGGCTGCGTCACGTTGATCACTTTGGCGCAGGCGCTCACAATATCGCCGCCATCCCCGACGAGGATCGTGTCTTCATCGACAAACCGGTTGATCTCTGCCGCGAACCGGAAATGGTTGATCGGCTGGCTGTCGATCTGCGTCCACTGGGTTTGCTTGGCGGTGCGGATCGTTTCTTCGGCCTGCATCTGGTGCAGCCAGTCGTCATAGCGAATCCCCTGCAAGCCTTCGCTCAGCGCTTCGAGGATCAAGCGGGCATTGGCGCTCAACGCGACATCGGCGGTGCGGTTGTGATTCAGTTCCGCCGGGTCGTCATCAATTTGGATCAGTTTGGCCTCGTCGTTCCAATCCTGCCGCCCATACTTAAGCCGGAAATCGAGCGGTGTGCCGATGAGCACGATCGCATCTGCCGCCCGCGTTGCCGCCGATCGAGCCGCCTTTAAGCAGTTGGGGTGATCCATCGGCAGAGTGCCGCGCCCTGCCCCATTGGTGAAGACCGGAATGCCGGTTTGATCGGTCAGTTCGCGCAGTGCGTCATGGGCTTCATCCCAGTAGACCTGCGTCCCGGCGATGATGATGGGCTTTTTCGCCGCGCGCAGGATGTCGAAAATGCGCTGCATGGCCGAGGCTTCCGGTTCAACCGGATCGATCACGACACGTTCCAGCTTGTCGGGCGCGGCCACAGCATTGAACAGCACATCAAACGGCAGTTCGATAAAGACCGGGCCGGGGCGTCCACTCAACGCGATCTTGAAGGCTTCCTGAAAACGCGCCGGAATATCGGTGGTGTTTTCGATCGTGAAAACGGCCTTGGTGAAGGTCTTGAACATGTCCGTTTGGGGCATTTCTTGCAGTGCACCCATGCCTTTGGTTGCCAGCGGCGCAGCCCCGCCGATCAGCAGCATGGGGCTGCGCGCTTGATAGGCATTGGCGACGCCCGTCACCGCATCGGTGACACCGGGGCCAGCCGTCACCACCGCCACGCCGATATTGCGCGTCAGACGGGCATGGGCATCGGCGGCGTGCGCGGCGGCCTGCTCATGGCGAAAGTCGATAATCGAGATAGCATTATTCAAACAACCTTCGTAGATGGGGGCGATATGCCCGCCGCACAGGGTATAGATCGTATCCACCCCCTGCGCTTTCAACACCCGTGCGACCAGTTCACCACCGTGTACAAAATCCAATTGGGGTATCCCTCGGCATTTTATGAATCGTTCAAACAACCTACTATCAGGCGGCAATTGTAACATTGAGGAGGCATCATGACCTTACATACACTTCAAAATGAGCATTGGCAGGCGGGCATTCTCCCCGGCACGGGCGCGAGTGTTGCCTATGGGCGGGTATCCGTGGGAACAGGCTGGCGCGATGTGCTGCGCCCCACTGCCGAAGCCCAGTATGGCAATTCAAGTAACTGCTCCAGCTTTATCATGATGCCGTGGTGCAACCGCATCAAAGGGGGTGTGCTGCGTTTCGAGGGTGCGGAATATACCATGCGCACCGAAAAGGATGACGGTACCGCGCGGCATGGCGATGTGCGTAAGCGCCCGTGGGAAGTCCTCGCCGCCGATGATCACCACATTCGGCTGCGCTTCACTTCCTCCCAACACGCTGACGTGAATTATCCGTTCCGCTTCACCGGCGAAGCCGAGTATAAGCTCGATGGACGCGATTTCGTCTGGGTCTTGTCGCTCCGTAACGATGATTCGCGCCCTATGCCCGCTGGTTTCGGGCATCACCCGTATTTCGTGCGCGAACCGCTCGCGGTCAGCATCCCCTGTGAGGCGTATTTTCCGCTGACCGATTTTCTGGCGACTGGCGCGCCGCAGCCGCTCACGCCGACGCTCGATTTCCGCACGCCCAAACCGCTGGGCACCTATCCCTACAATCATTTGCTCACCACGCGCGATGGGGATACCGCCGCCCATCTCGTCTACGAGGGCTTCAGGGTCAGTATGACGAGTGATTCGCTGTATAAGCACTATCTGATCTACGCACCTGAAGGCGAACCCTTCTACGCGCTTGAGCCGATGACGAATGCCAATGATGGGTTCAACTTGGCCGCGCAGGGGATCGCGGAATCGGGTGTGTTTGTGCTTCAGCCGGGAGAAACGGCATCAGCGGCGATGTGCTTGACCGTAGAGCGTTGAGACAGGCCTAGAGGAGAGGCCCACCTCTCCTCTAGGTTCCGCTAACGTCTTCGAAGTACAGGTCGAAGGCGTTCAGAATCGCGCTGTGCTCGTTTTCCTGTAGATAGAGCGTCGCTTCGCGAAACTCGATCGTGTAGCCGCCGTGATAGGGGAGAAAATGCTGCTGCTCATAGGTGAGGCGCGCTCCCGGCTCAAATCGATTGCCATGATAATCGGTGAACGATTGCAGCACGCGGTACACATGCCCCGGTTGCAATCGATACGCGCTGAGACGCTGCCGCCACCATTCGATGCGACTCCACCACAGATCAAGGATGGCGCGCAGTTCTTCGTCATTCTGTGCCTCGGCGCTGAGTGCGGCGTCGCGGTGATCGCCGGTATCTTGCATCGATACTCGCACGGTTGTCTCGGAACTCATTTCGAACGTGACGATCCAGCGATCACGAACGCCGAGCAGCCCTTGGGTGCCTTGTTGAAAGGTGCTGGTCAGATAATCGGCATGATGACTCTGCGCGATTTTGAGGACAGTTTCGATGACATGCGGCAGGTCGAAGCGTTTGCGTCGAAACATGGGCAAACTCAATTCAGCGTTTGTGGATCTAAAGCGTCGCGCAGCCCATCACCGAGGAAAGAGACGGTCAGCACGATCGCCATCAGGGCGAGGCTGGGGAACAGCACTTGCAGCGGGTTCGCTTCCAGAAACGGGATCGCGTCGGTGATCATCTTACCGATGCTCGGATCGGGCGGTTGAATGCCGAGGCCGAGCAAACTCAATACCGCTTCGTTGACAACCACGCTGGCAATATCGAGCGTGCTGCTGACGATGATGAGGCCAAGCACGTTCGGCAGAATATGCACAAGGATGATGCGGCGGTTGCTGGCGCCCAACGATCGCGCCGCGCTGACGAAATCCTGTTCGCGCAGCGAAAGGGTTTGGCTGCGGACGAAACGCGCCATCAGCGGCCAACTGACCAAACTCAGCGATCCCGCGACCAGCAGCAGCCGCCCGATCCCGCCAAATCGCTCGGTGACGGCAGGCCCGAACATCGCCGCGACCAAAATCGCCAGCAGCAGACCGGGAAAGGCGAACAGCACATCGGCGATGCGCGTGACGATCATATCCAGCAGGCCGCCGAAATAACCCGCCAGCAGTCCCAATGTCGCGCCAAGCAGGATATTCAACGCCTCGACGTACAGCGCGACGATCAGCGACACCCGCAGACCGTACAGCACGCGCGCCAACGTATCACGCCCAAGATTGTCGCCGCCCAGCCAGTGTTCGGGGCTGGAAAAAGCATTGATCGCCCCGTAATCCGGCGTGATCGGGCTGACGGTGTACATCGATGGGCCGATCACCGCCGCCGCGACGATCAGCAGCGCGCCGATCAAGCTAACGATCGCCAGCCGGTTGGTGATCAACCGCCGCCAAAACAGTGGGCGTGCTTCTAATTTCGGTTTTTCGATCGCGGTGATCCGTGTAGAGTTCGGCGCAGTCATCGCGATTACCCTTCCACTCGAATACGCGGATCGAGCAGGGTATACAGCAGATCGGTCACGAGGTTCATGAACAACACGGCGATCGCCAGCAGCACGGTTGTGCTTTGAATCACCGGATAATCGCGTTGGGAAATCGCCTGCACGGAAAGATAGCCCACGCCGGGGATCGAAAACAGCGTTTCGACGACGAACGCGCCGGTCACCAGAAAGGCGATCGACGGGCCGACAACCGTGATGATCGGCAGCAGCGCGTTGCGGAAGGCGTGTATCCAGCGAATGCGGCGGTTACGCAGCCCTTTGGCTTCGGCAGTGCGCAGATAATCCTGCCGCAGCACTTCGAGCATACTGATGCGTGTGAGTCGGGAAATGTAGCCCATATTGGCCGCCGCCAGCACGATCACCGGCATGATCCAATGTTCGGGGCGTCCCCACCCGGCGACGGGCAGCGAGGGCAGATCGCGGGCATAAAATTGATAGTTAATCCAGCGCAAAATGGGAATTAAAACAAAGCTGGGAATCGAAAATAAGGCGAGCATGGCCGTCATGCTCAGACGATCGAATAAAGAATTTTGGCGGATCGCGGCCCACAGCCCGATCGGGATGCCGATGGTCAAGCTGACGGCGAGCGCGGCTAGGCCTAGCTGCACCGATACCGGTATCCCGCCGCTGATCATATCGACCACCGGGCGGCCTTGGTAGCGGTACGACAAGCCGAGATCGCCGCGCGCTAAACCAGCGAGATAGTTCCCGTACTGCACCGTCCACGGCTGATCCAGCCCATAAACGTGACGCAGACGCTCGTAAGTGGCCGGATCGCTGCGCCCGCCCATCATGGCAAGGATCGGATCACCGGGGGCGAAATAGCCGACGATGAAGGTGACAAAGGTGATCGTCAGGATGACGAACGGCAAACTGATCAGCCGTTTGAGGATGAGCGTCAGCATGGGTGAAGGAAGCGCTTGTTTCGCATGATTTGGGGGCGGCTGGATGAAAAACGGGCTGGGACAACCGCCCCAGCCCGCCTATCGAAACAACTACTACGACGATGCCAGCGTGAAGGCCGAGTAATCCGGGATCACCAGCCCTTGGCCGTTGAAGACGATGCCCTGCACTGCCGGGCTGACGAGAATATTCAGGCGCGGGTTGTACAGCGGCAGCCAGCCGACTTCGCTGACGGCGATCTGTTCCGCCTGATTGTACAGCGCCAAACGCTGCTCCACGTCACCGGTCAACACATCGGCTTGATCGACCAGCGCATCGAATTCGGCATTCGACCAGTGGCCGTTGTTGTTGCCGACGCCGGTACGAAGCTGCTGCGACAGGAAGTTCTGCGGATCGGGATAGTCGGCACCCCACACGCTGTAATAGAACTGGAGACCGCCGGGGCCGGGGTTCTGAACGGTTTCGTTCAGGCGCGCGCTGAAGGTCGTCAATTCCAGCGGTTCCAGCGTGACGGACACGCCGAGGTTTTCCTGCCACATCGCCTGCAAGACGGTGACGACGCGTTCGTTATCACCTTCAACGCCGTAGGTCAGCGTGACCGGGCCGATGGTTTCGGGAGTCACGCCTGCTGCTGCAAGCGCGGCCTGCGCCGCTGCCGGATCGAAGCTCAACCCTTCAACGGGCAGCTCGGACGCCGGAATGCCGAGCGGCAGAATGCGATCGGTTGGGACGACCGTATCCTGAAGCACCTGCGAAGCCAACGTCTGCTTGTCGATGGCGAGCGCGAAGGCGCGGCGGACATCGACGTTATCAAACGGGGCGACGGTGTTGTTGAAGCCGACATAGCGCACCGCGAACAGCGACGTGCTGCGGAAATCGGGCGTGGACTGCATTTCAGCGACGTGAACCGCCGGGATGCCGTTCTGCTGGCTGCCCATGATGTCGAGTTCACCGGTGCGGAAAAGCTGGTAAGCCGTTTCGCTGTCCTGAATGAACGGCATGGTGATGCTTGCGCTTGGCGCTTGGTAGTAATTGGCGTTCGGCACCAGCACGATATTCTGGCCGTGGTTCCATTCCTGTACCTGATACGGGCCGCTGGTCACGGGCGCGTTTTCCCAGCCGGTCGGGTCAGCGGCGGCCTGTGCCGACGAGACGATCTTGGCGGAACCGAAGGTGAGCTGGCTGAGGAAGTAAGCCGAAGGCTGCAAAATCGTCAGCGCGACGGTGTGATCATCGACGGCGACCGCGCCTGTCAGGTCGGTGGTGGTTCCGGCGGCGACTTCATTCGCCCCGGCGATGTTCGACAAATAGAACGGGCCTGTCCAACCGCCCGTGTTCGGGTCAAGCGCGTGGGTCAGCGACCAGATCACGTCCTGCGCGGTGATCGGAGAACCGTCCGAGAAAGCCGAGTCCTGACGCAGCGCGAAGGTGTAGGTCAGTCCATCGTCGGAAACCGTCCAGCTTTCCGCCAGATCCGGGACGACGTGCAGATCACCATCGAGGCGTACCAGCCCGCCGTACAGTAGGCCGATCACGGTAAAGCCCTGCGAATCGCTGGCTTTCGCCGGGTCAAGCGATGGTAAATCGGTAATGCCTTCCAAAGACCAACGAATGTTGACCCCATCCTGTGCGTGCAGCGGTTGAATCGCCAGCATGAGCGCAAGGCTGAGGAGCAGCGTCACAACGAACAAGCGGCGCAAAGGTAAACGTAACATACCGATACTCCTTGAGAATGTAGGGAACAGCCAACTTTAGACGACTTACCCATGCAATTTGTTACAATGGGATTTTCTTACCCACTGCCCATTGCCCTATTCTAACAAGGATGGTGCCTTGTGTCCCCTGCCCAACGCCGCGATATTCACGCCAATGGACTGCGCTTTCATCTACTGGATTGGGGGACAGAAGGGCAGCCTCCCTTGTTTCTCATCCACGGCTTAGGTTCGACGCTGCATATGTTCGACCTGATCGCCCCGGAACTCTCACAACGCTTTCATGTGTTCGCGGTCGATCAACGCGGGCATGGCCTTTCGGATAAGCCGGATGATGGCTATGACTTCGAAACGCTGTCGCGCGATCTGGATACACTGATCGAAGCGCTTGGGTTTGGCGATACACCGGTTCCATTGGTCGGGCATTCATGGGGCGCGTATACCGTCCTGTATTACGCCGCCACCCGTCCGGAGCGTGTCTCCAAGCTGGTGCTGCTCGATGGAGGCATTCGCCCGTTGAGCGAAGTATTCCCCGAAGGCGAAACACGCTTGTATCCCCCCATTTACACGCGGATGAACTTGGAAGCGATTCGCCGCTTCATCCGCGAAGAGTGGATTGGCGCCGCCCTGCGCCCCGATTTCGAGCCGCTTGCCCTCTCAATCTACGATCAGAGCAACCCAGACGACATTCAGCCGCACCTACGCCGCGCCCATAATATACAGATTGCACGCCATCTATGGGCGTTCCAACCCGGTAACTTTTTTCCGCGCGTGCAGTGCCCCACGCTGATCGTGAACGCCATCAATCCCGGCGAAACCCTCAGCAACGATCTGCGCCGCTATACAGAGGCGGCACAGATCGCCGCGCCACAGGCACAGGTGATTTGGATGGATGATACGATCCACGATATTCCGTGGCAGCGGCCCGCTGAACTCGTCGCCGTTCTCAATCGCTTTCTGTGAGCGCGGGCGGGTTACTCGTCCTCTTCGGTTTCCGCGTCGATGATCTCATACACTGCATCGAGGAAATCGTCGGCGTGACCGAGCGCATCGAGCGCGTCCTCATCTTTGGACTGCATCAGCAGTGCCGATGATTCCAGCAGCGAAACGGCTGCCTGCGTGACGAGCACGGCGACATCCTGATAATCGTGTTCCACGATCAAGTCTTGAATCACTTGGCTGGCACTGCGTGCGTTGGCGAGCGCTTCTTGCAAAAGGCGAACCGCTTCGGCGGAGGTATTCATAGGATTTGCTCCTCAAGGATGGGGTAGGGAATCAAGAAACGTCTCAGCGGCCTAAGGATCGGAGGGCCTCGCGTGCCCAATCGACCGTGCGATCAAACGCCGTTTGCTCGCTGACGAGGGGCGCATACCCCAGATCGCGGCTTGCTTTGCGATGGTTAAACCAGAAATCACGGCTGGTCGCCGCCACCGAATAACGCGTGAACAAGGGAGAAGTGCGCTTGTTCACCGGGGATAGGTAGTATTTCCATTCCAAAACGGTCGCGAACCCTAATGCGAGGCTGACCGGGATACGCATCTGTTTGGCTTTGATCCCCAGTGCATCCAAGAACGGGATGAAGAATTCGAAGAAGTTCGAGGGCGCGTAGTCGGTGATGAAATAGCACTGCCCCGCCGCCGCATGATCGCCCGTGAGTTGCTGAGCGGCCAGCACATGCGCATGTGCCACATTATCGACGTAAACGTGATTGCTCATCGAGCGGCCATTCCCCAGACGTGTAAACGTGCCCGTTTGCGCGGCGGGGAACAGTACACGCGGAAAGCGGTGGCGGTCGTTGGGGCCGTAGATGCCCGCTGCGCGCAGCACACAGGTCGATAACCCTTCGGTTCCATTCGCCGCGATCACGGCTTGCTCGGCGATCGCTTTGGTTTCTCCATAGTAGTCGAGATGGCGTGTCGGATACGGGAGCGTTTCATCACCATCGCGGATCGGTGTGCCGTCGAAAACGACATCGATGGAACTGGTATACACGAGTTTGGACACATGGTGGCGCTGGCAGGCGGCGATCACATTGCGCGTCCCCTGCACATTGACATCAAAAACGGGCTGTGGTTTGCCGGGGTCTTGGCTCACCATCGACGCCGTGTGAATGACGGTGTCCATCCCCTCGCAGGCGGCGCTGACCGCCTCGGCGGATCGTACATCGCCGATGGCCGATTCAACGCCTTCCTCCGGCGATGGCACCAGATCAAAACTGTAGACAGTGTGCCCTGCTTCTCGCATTTGACGGGCAACCGCCCGCCCCAACATACCTGCCCCGCCAATCACCAATACGCGCATTGTCTTCCTTCGAAAGTCGTTCTGTGATTTTAGTGCCCATCATACCGTGACTTGCAGCAGAATTCACCGCTGGATGGTTCGAATAAGCGACCGCTTTGGCAGTTCGTACAAGTGCCGTTCTAGACTTACCCTAGCAACGCTGCCAATAGGCGCTGCGGATGGATTCGGCTATGCTTCGGCTATGCTTCGTTAGCTTTACTGATGCCGCTTCACTTGTGAGGAATCGCTGTGGTCGATCTCTCTGTACACTCTGCAACCCTGCTTATCTCCTGCCCGGATCAGCCCGGTCTGGTGGCGGCCATCACCGCCTTCATCGCCGCGCACAACGGCAATATTCTGCATCTCGATCAGCATGTCGATGGGCAGGAAAATGTCTTTTTTATGCGCGTGGAATGGGATCTTGCCAGTTTCACCCTCCCGCGTGACGCGATCGCCGCGCATTTCAGCGAAATTGCGGAGCCGCGCCGGATGCAGTGGCGGCTCACCTTCTCCGACGATGTGCCGCGCATGGCGATCTTCGTCTCCAAAGAGGCGCACTGCCTGTACGAGATTCTTGCCCGCTATCAGGCCGGGGAATTACGCGTTGAAATTCCTTTGATCGTCAGCAACCACCCGACCTTGCAGTCGGTTGCTGAAAACTTCAATATCGAATTTCGGCTGTTCCCGATGACGGCGGAGACCAAGTTGGCCCAAGAGCAGGCGCAGATTGCGCTGCTGCGTGAATACCAGATCGATCTGGTGGTGCTGGCGCGCTATATGCAAATTCTGTCGCCCGCGTTTGTCGAAGCCTTCCCCAACCAGATCATCAACATTCACCACTCGTTCCTGCCCGCCTTCGTCGGCGCGAAGCCGTATCATGCGGCCTTTGGGCGTGGGGTGAAGATCATTGGCGCGACCAGCCACTATGTGACCAGCGATCTGGATGCCGGGCCGATTTTGGAACAGGATACCGTGCGCATCACGCACAAGGATTCGGTCGAGGATCTGATCCGCAAAGGGAAAGACGTGGAAAAACTGGTGCTGTCCCGTGCGATTCGGTTTCACTTGCAGAATCAGGTATTGGTGTACAACAACAAAACCGTCATCTTCGCGTGAGAAGTGCAGGACATTTAACCGCAGAGAGACAGTGGTTTTTTCTCTGCGCTCTCTGCGGTTGACTGGATTTATCCCTTCAGGCGCAGCGGACGCATGCCGTTCAAGGTGACGAGCAGCGACATCCCCACATCGGCGAGAATGGCCGCCCACAGCGACGCGCCGCCCTCGATCGCCAGCACCACGAACAGCAGTTTCACGGCGATGCTGAGCACGATATTCTGACGGATCAATCCGGTCGTGAAGCGCGCCAGCCGCACCGCGAACGGAAGCTGGCGAATATCGTCGGCCATCAGCACGACATCAGCGGTTTCGAGGGCGCTGGCGCTGCCCATGCCGCCCATCGCGATACCTACCGAAGCAGCGGCGAGCGCGGGCGTATCGTTGATGCCGTCTCCAACCATCGCGGCGCTCCCATAACGCGTCTGCAAGTCATGCACAGCCGTGACTTTATCGGCGGGCAGCAGACCCGCCCGCACATCGTCGATTCCACTTTGCGCG
>JAXLWG010000014.1:0-105154 GCA_046328615.1 Anaerolineae bacterium
CACTCCACGGTTGTTATAAGCGACTGCATGATTCGGATCAATCTGAATGGCTGCATTCGCATCCTCAATGGCTGCATCGTATTCTTTGCGTGCAGTCCGCACCTCAGAACGCAGTAGATAAGCCAACATAAATTGTGGATTTAACTGAATGGCTGCATTCGCATCCAAGAGTGCCCTGTCTAGATCACCTTGTAACAGTCGTACTCGTCCTCGATTGGTAAAAAAGTCTGCAATGGTTGGGTCACGCCGTATGGCTTCATCAAAATCAGCGATCGCAAGGTCAAACTGGCCTTTTGCTTGATAGGCGACACCGCGATTGTTGTAAATTGCAGGGTAAGGGTTCTCAGTGCCGAGATAGGTTGTAAAGTCAGCAATCGCGCCGTCATAATCTTCAGCTTGGAGACGTGCGTCCCCTCGTTGGTGATATTCAGCCGCCGATTTTGGAAGTTCCGCCATCGCCTATCCAGATCGTTGATTACAGCCCGACTACATAATTTGAATTATAGCGTAAAGCTTCAGGGTATAGTGTAGATGTGTAAAGCGCACCCTCTCTCACGATCCAACCGGTTCATCGGCGGGAAACAGCAGATGTGCATCCCCGCCCAAGTCAGGTGCCACGTACAGCCGCGCTTCGAAAATGTCCTCGACATACAGCACTGGCGATCCATCCGGTGACCATGTCGGGCAGGTGCTATCCTCTTCCCCGGTGGTGAGTTTGAGCCATCGGCGTCGATAAGGTAAAGTTGGGAAACACCTTCACAGCGCGCATCAAATACGATTTGCGTCCCACCCGGCGATCACTGCGGTGTCCCTTCCAGTAGGATCGGGCATGGTCTGGCTTGATCATACGGGAACCTGCGGATCGACGGGGTGGACGTATGCCCTACGTCATTCCTCCGTTTGAGGGGTGTTGTATCACCCTAGACAATTAAGCAATCTCTGCTACAATCGCACTCTTGTTAAATCCGCCTAGTAAAGCGAGATGCGAACATGCGCGTAACGGCATCGGTGAAACCGCGCTGCCCCAAGTGCCGCGTCATCAAGCGTCACGGACACGTCATGGTCATCTGCTCCAACCCCAAGCACAAGCAGCGTCAGGGTTAGGGCAGCCACCAGCGGCATAAAGACACAAGGGCTTAGAGGGTTTTTATGGCACGTATTGAAGGGGTTGATCTCCCCCGCGACAAGCGTATCGAAATTGCCCTAACGTATATCTACGGGGTTGGTCGTCCGACGAGCGTGAAAATTGTCGCGCAGACCGGCATCGATCCCTCTACGCGGGTCAAGGATCTCACCGAAGCACAGCTCGCCGCGCTTCGCGAGATCATCGGCAACATGACGGTGGAAGGCGATCTGCGCCGCGAAGTCGCGATGAACATCAAGCGACTGCAGGAAATTAACTGCTATCGTGGGCTGCGTCACCGTCGTAATCTGCCCGTTCGCGGCCAGCGGACTCGTACCAATGCGCGCACGCGCAAGGGTATTAAGAAGACCGTCCCCGGACGTGGTCGCCGTCGCGGCGCAACGAAGAAATAATCTTCGCTGCCGCTTGTTGGCGGACTGCCGCTTGGCTGGCGCAAGCCTGCTAGCGCTACTGTTTGACGCGCTGCTTATCTGCGATGACCTCGGCCTGAACGACGAAACGTCGTTTGCGCCTTCAGTAAAACGCAGCGCAATTGAGGATGCAGCTTAAAGATGCGCCCTGCGATCCTTATTGCAGGGCGTGTCTCGCTCAAAGGCAGGGCGAACCGGTTGTGAAGCACGGGTGGGAAACAGCATGACCGCGCCACGCATGCGATGCAAGCAGCAAAGCCGCATCCTCATGCACCAGCGCGTACGGCCTTCCCCACCCCTACATGGTCAAATGGTTGGAGCAAGAGGGTTATGGCACGCACACCCACAGCAAAAGGCAAAGGGGCAGCAGCAGGTCGCCGCGCCTCTACGCGCAAAGTCACGAAGAATATTCCTTACGGGCAAGCGCACATTTACGCGACATTTAACAATACGATTGTGTCGATGACGGATCAATCGGGCAATGTGGTCGCTTGGGCAAGCGCCGGTACCAGCGGTTTCAAAGGCAGCCGCAAGAGCACGCCGTACGCCGCGCGTGTTGCTGCACAGTCTGCCAGCGATGCCGCCCGTGATCAGGGGATGCAGGAAGTGGACGTGTACGTTAAAGGTCCCGGCCCCGGTCGCGAAGCCGCGATCCGCGCCATTCAGGGCAGCGGATTGAAAGTGCGCTCCATCACGGACAAAACGCCGATTCCTCACAACGGCGTGCGTCCGCCGAAGAAACGCCGCGTCTAGCCCCACCGCTTGCACAAGGTCATCCGTCCTTTTTTTGCGTTGGGTATAGAGTCACGAGGAGAACGCGGGCTTGGTTACGAACAACATGGTGCTGCCGCACGAAGTCAAAAGCGATGCCGCTACCCGCAATTACGGGCGTTTCGTCATTAGTCCGCTGGAAAGCGGATACGGGCAAACCCTTGGTACGGCACTTCGTCGGGTACTGCTGTCGTCATTGTCGGGCGCGGCGGTTACGTCGATCCGCGTGAGCGATGTGCATCACGAATTCTCTGCCATTCCCAATGTCCGCGAAGACATGACGCAGTTGATCCTGCAAGTGAAGCAGCTTCGGCTTCGTCTGGAAAGTGGTCAGGAACAGGCGCGTTTGCGTCTGGAGCATCGCGGCGAAGGTATGGTGACGGCGGCGGACATTATTACTCCGCCGGAAGTGGAAATCGAAAATCCTGATTTGTATCTGTTCACGGCAGATTCGCCGGACGCGCACATCGAAATTGAATTCGAAGTGCAGGCCGGTCGTGGTTACAGCCCTGCTGAAGAGCGTGGGCGTTTGCCCATTGGTGAGCTGCCGATCGATGCGATCTTCAGCCCCATCCGCCGTGTGAACTTTGAAGTCGAACGCGCCCGTGTAGGTCAGCGCACCAACTATGATAAGTTGGTGATGGAGATCTGGACGGACGGCACGGTGCGCCCGGAAGATTCATTGAGCGATGCTGCGCGCACCTTGATGAAGCACCTGACCGTGATCGGCGGCGTGGTCGAAACTATCGGCTACGACGGCGTAGAAGCGGCAGATGACGATGTGCGCTCGGATCATGCACAGTGGTACGAAAAACCAATCGAAGAACTCGATTTGAGCGTGCGTGTGTTCAACTCGCTCAAGCGCACCGGGATCACGACGATTGGCGATGTATTGGACATGCTGGATCGCGGTCCCGATGCGATGCTTGCGATCCGCAACTTCGGGGAAAAGTCGCTGGACGAACTGGTAGGCAAGCTCCGCGAAAAGAGCTACCTGCCGCCGGACATCGAACTGCCCACGGAGCTGGCATTAACTAGGACGGGCTTTCATGAGACACCGCGTATACGGTAAAAAACTGGCCGCAATACCGCGCAGCGCAACGCTCTGCGCCTTGCTTTGGCGACTAACCCGTTGCAGCACGAGCGCATTATCACGACACAGGCCAAGGCGCAGTTCATCCGCGCCGATGTTGAGGCCTTGATCACCACCGCCAAGCCGCGGATTGGCGCATCAAGACCCCAACCGTGCCGTGCATGCGCCGCATCGCCGCCAGCCGCCTGAACAACGATCGCGCACTGGTCGGTAAGCTGTTCGATACGCTCGCACCGCGTTACGTCGAGCGCAGCGGCGGCTACACCCGCGTGATCAAGATTGGGCCGCGCAAGGGTGATGGCGGAGATGGTCATCCTTGAATTGGTTGACCGCGCCGAGAAGGAAGCTTAGTTTCCCGTATACGTTTGCGGGCGCAGCAGCTGCGCCCCTACAAACATGCGAACTAGGGAAACGATGACGGGGAACACCGCCATGATGCGCCCAAGCGCGCGCCGCTGTCGAGCCATCGTCATGTACGAGGGCACCGCCTACCAAGGCTTTCAGCGGCAGAAACACGGCGTTCCGACGATACAAGCGGCGATCGAAGCCGCGATCCTGAAAGTGACCGGGCAAGCTGTGACGGTCATTGGTGCGGGGCGCACGGATACGGGCGTTCACGCGACCGGGCAGGTAATCGCCTTCGATGTGGAGTGGAAGCACCTGCCAATCGCCCTGCTGAAGGCGATCAACGCGGCACTGCCCGACGACATCGCCGTTCAGGAAATGGATATTTTGCCGGAAGGCGATCCGTTTCACCCGCGATTCGATGCATTTTCGCGCGTTTACAGATATGATGTGCTGTGTACTCCCCACCGGCAGCCGCTCGACCGCTTCCGCGCATGGCAGTTCAACCATGAACTAAATGCCGACAAGCTGGCACAGGCCGCCGCGATGCTGATTGGGTCGCACGATTTCGGCGCGTTCGGCAAGCCGCCCATTGAGGGCGAGCATACCATCCGCGAGGTGATCCGCTCTGAGTGGGCAGCGTCTCCGGCAGCGTTCGGGGCGCGCTGGTCTTACACGGTCGAGGCGAACGCCTCTCTTTGCAGCACATGGTGCGGCGGATGGTGGGTCATGGCCGGATTGATGTGGGACGTGGAGCACAGTCAATAGAGGATTTTGAGAGACTTTTCCGAGGCGGTCAGCTCGTCCCAAATTGGACGATAGCTCCGCCGCAAGGATTAACGCTCGTCAAAGTGAAGTACCTGTAGGGGCAACCCCACACGAAAACAAAAAGACGTTCGAATCAGTGAAGACGCGGGAGAGACGCCCGCAGAGGTACGTGATGCAACAAAAGACTTGGACACCAACCCCGGAAGATCAGAAAGATCGGAAGTGGTGGGTTGTGGACGCCGAAGGGCAGACTCTGGGGCGTCTCGCCACGCAAATTGCTACGCTGCTGCGTGGCAAGCACAAGCCGACCTTCGCGCCGCACATGGACTTGGGTGATTTCGTCATCGTGATCAATGCTGAGAAGATCGCCGTGACGGGTAACCGCATGGATACCAAACTCTATCACCACCACTCCGGGTATCCGGGTGGGATGAGCGAGATTGTGCTGCGTGACCAATTGAAGCGCTTCCCCGACCGCCCGCTTCGCATTGCGGTCAAGGGTATGCTGCCGAAGAACCGCCTTGCTGCCCAGCAGATCAAGAAACTGCACATCTACGCTGGCGGGGAACACCCGCACGAAGCGCAAAAGCCCGAAGCCTTCCCGCTGGAAAAGAAATAAGGGAGAGACGTAAGCGATGTCTGCTCAATACTACGAAGGAATTGGTCGCCGCAAAGAAGCGACCGCCCGCGTGCGTCTGTTCCCCGGTGGAACGGGTCGCGTGGTGATCAACGACCGCCCCGCCGAAGAATACATGCCGCGCGAAGGCGATCTCGATCTCGTGCTGTCGCCCCTGCGTGTTGTCGGTCAGGAACGCGGCTTTGATGTGTCGATTCATGTGAACGGCGGCGGCGTCAGCGGCCAGCGCGATGCGTGCAAGCTTGGCGTGGCCCGTGCACTGCTCAAGATCGATCCTGAACTGCGCTCGTCGCTGCGTGGTGCTGACCTGCTCACCCGTGACCCGCGCGTCAAGGAACGTAAGAAGCCCGGTCTCAAGCGTGCGCGTAAGGCCCCAACCTACACGAAACGTTAGACTGGCAGCGCTAAAAGCGCACCACAAAAGCAGATTTATGAACGTCAGATCAGTGAAGCACGAATGTTTCAACGTCGAAACATCTCTGTTTCACTGATTTTTGTTTTATTCAGGTTGAAGAGCGGCCTTCTAAACTAAAGCGGCGGAGTCCATCCATGCACATCATTACCCGAAAGCGTTTAAATGACTTCGCCGCACTTCACCCCGATGTGCAATCTGCGTTGCAGCAGTGGTATAAACGGATCAAAGAGAATTCGTTTCAGAACTTTGCCGAACTACGCGAGGTATTTCCATCGGTGGATCAAGTTGGCAAGCTAACGGTTTTCAACATCGGGGGCAATAAAGTTCGCCTCATCACTGCCATCCATTACAATCGGCAAAAAGTGTATATTCGCGCGGTGCTCACCCACAGCGAATATGATGAAGGCAAGTGGAAGGAATAATCTCATGGCGATGGATCGAGTTATGCAACAGGCACAGGCGGGGTGGTCATCGGTTCAGAAGATTCTCTACGTGCCGCATACGGAAGCCGAATATGAGCGGCTTGTCGCCGTGTTGGATGAGCTGATCGATCAGGTTGGGGAAGATGAGAATCACCCGCTGGCATCGCTGATGGAAATTATCGGCGTCTTGATCGAACGCTATGAAGATGAGCACGTGCCGGAGATCACCGATCTGTAAATACACCTTCTTGAGAGGACACAGGGCACATTCATGTGTCCTTTTTTGATTCCCGCTGGTGTACAATTCCCCATGAAACGAGCAGATGAGGATTTATGATGGTCGCACTGCCCAAACCAGTCACCATTGAAGACTTCGAGGCTTTTAGCAGCCGCCCCGAAAACGCCGATCGTATCTTCGAACTCATCAACGGGGAGATTATCGAAGTGCCGTCTGATCTGGAGGCATCGAAAATCGCCCACCATATCGGCCATTTGCTTGCTGAGTTTCTTAAAGACCATGACCTAGGCACTTTCACCGGAGACACGGTTGGTTATGCTATTCATAAAGATCGCTACATGCCTGATGTTGCGTTCATGGCGCACCCGAAGGGGCCTTGTACTGCCTGGTTCAATCCCGAACCGCCCGATCTGGTCGTGGAAGTCGATTATCCCTCAACACTGAAGTCACGGCGGGTGTTGTCCGTGAAAATCGCCCATTATCTGCTTGCGGGGATCGTCGTATGGGCGGTTTATCCCGATGAGCGCAGCGTCGATGTATTTGCTCCCGGTCATGAAGTGATCACTCTCGATGAAAATGGCACACTCGACGGCGGCAGCATGCTGCCCGGTTTTACCCTGCCCGTGAGCAAGATTTTCCCGAAGAAAGCCAGCGAATAACAACCACTCATGACCCTGATACTTCTCGGCTTAGGCCCCGGTCACGTCGATGACCTCTCGCGCCGCGCGTGGAACGCGATCGAACACGCGCAGACAGTGATTTTACGTACCGCGCAGCACCCCTGTGTGCCGCATCTTCCCAATCAAGCGGCGCTGACGGCTTGCGATGATTTGTACGAACAGCATGCCGATTTTCAGGAGGTGTACGCGGCGATTGTGAACCGTGTGCTGGAAAAAGCCCGCACGGGCGATGTCGTTTATGCGGTGCCCGGCGATCCGATGGTGGCCGAAGCCGCCGTGATCGCGCTGTTGGCACGTGCCGCCGCTGAAAATATCCCGGTACAGGTGATCAACGGGATCAGTTTCATCGAACCGGCGCTGGCGCTGGTGGGTGTGGATGCGATCAACGGCGTGCAGATTCACGATGCGATTACGATCGCTAACGCGCACCACCCGCCGATCAACCCGGATTACCCGGCGCTGCTCGGTCAGGTGTACAACCGCGCGATGGCGTCGAATTTGAAGCTGACGCTGATGAATCAGTATCCCGACGACTTCCCCGTCGTGCTGATTCACGGCGCGGGCACGCCCGAAGCGCAGATCGAGCGCGTGCCGCTCTACGAAATCGACCGCAGTGAACACATCGAACTGCTGACAGCGCTGTACCTCCCGGCGCATGGCGGTCTGCGCGGATTCGAAGCGCTGCAAGAGACGATCGCCCATTTGCGCGCACCGGAAGGCTGCCCGTGGGATCGCGAACAAACCCACCTGACGCTGCGCAAGTATCTGCTCGAAGAAGCGTTCGAAGTGCTGGAAGCGCTCGACGCGCAGGATACCGACGCGCTGCGCGAAGAAATGGGCGATCTGCTGCTGCAAATCGTCCTGCACGCGCAAATCGCCACCGAAGACGGCGAATTCTTGATGAGCGACATCATCAGCGGGCTGAACACCAAGCTGATCCGCCGTCACCCGCATGTGTGGGGCGATGTGAACGTCAGCGGCGCGTCGGATGTGGTGACGAACTGGGAAGCGCTCAAGAAGCAGGAGCACAAGGAAAAGGGTATCAACCGCAAGTCGATCCTCGACAGCGTCCCGAAAGGCCTGCCCGCGCTGGCGCAAGCCTACGAATACACAGCGAAGGCGGCGAAACCCGGCTTCGATTGGCCGAAAATCGATGATGTGATCGCGAAGGCGCGTGAAGAGCTTGACGAGATGCTGGAAGCGAAAGACGACGATCACGTCCGCGAGGAATTCGGCGATCTGCTGTTCGTGCTGGTCAACTGGGCGCGCTGGCTGAAAATCGATCCTGAAATTGCGCTGCGAGAGGCGAACGCCAAATTCTACCGCCGCTTCCGCTACGTTGAAGAGGGTGCGGTAAGTCAGGGGCGTGAATTGAAATCGATGACGCTGGCGGAGATGGATGCGCTGTGGGATGAGGCGAAAACGAAAGGTTTGTGAATTTCACCGCCACAGCCGGTCGCTGATAGTGAAATTGCGCACGATTCGCGTATAGTTGAAGCTAGGCTACTTTGCAACGATACGTGAAGGAATGCTCTGCATGTCCCTACGGCGCAAAACTCAAATTATCCTCGCACTCGCCCTCATTATCCTTGTCTTGGCGTTTGTGTTGATTTCACAGCAGGCTTTAGCTGTCAGCTACGCGCAGTTCGAATCTACGACGATGCGGAGCGATTTGAACCGGTTGAGTACCACCCTAGAGTCTGATGTGGCGGGCTTGGTCACCATCAACCGCGATTATGCATGGTGGGATGATACTTACCAGTTCGTCAGTGATTTCAACCTAGATTACCGGATGAACAACCAGAGCGAAGCGACCTACGAAAACCTCGACATCGATATGATGCTCTACTTTGACCTCGACCGGCACCTGATCTTTTCGCGGGCGTACGGCCCGGTCATGGAGGGGCGAGGGATCGCGGACATCGAGGCTGAAATCCTGCGCTATCCGGAGTTATTTCAGATTGATGATATGTTGGGATCGGCTAGCGGGCTGATTACTCTATTCGGACACCCGATGATGGTGTCTACCTCGAATATCCTCACCTCGAATCATGATCAGGCCGCGCATGCGATCGTGTTATTCGGGCGCATCTTGACCGATGAGCGCATTGAGTCGCTGTCCAACCTATTGAATCTCGATGTGGGGCTCACCGTGCGTGACGATGTGGGCGGCGATACGGAACTGCAAAACGCGCTCAACAATTTGTCGTCTTCCACGCCTATCTATGTCCGTGAGATTGATGAGCATACCGTCAGCGGGTACACGCTGCTGAATGATGTGAATGGGCAGTCCTTCCTGCTGGCGAGCATCCACAGCTCACGCGACAGTTATCAGCAGGGGCGCGCCTTGACAAATGTGTATGTGGCGTCCATTTCGCTGGCTGCGGTGCTGTTCTTCGTGCTCATCATGACGCTGCTGGAATTCATCGTCATGCGACCGCTCACCCGGCTCACCCACGGCGTCAAGCAGATCGCTGAGGGAAGTGTGGAAGAGAAAAGACTGCCCGCGATCGGTAAAGACGAACTGGGACAACTGAGCACCAACATCAATCACATGTTGGATTCGCTGGAAAAAAGCCAAGCCGCCGTGAGTCAGGCCAACGCCCGTTTGAGCGCGATCGTCGGTAGCGCGCCGCTGGCTTTGTGGGTGGTCGATGAAACAGGCAGCATCACCCTATTTGAAGGACGCGGGCGCGAGGCGCTCCACATCAAGAGCGAAGACGCGATCGGGAAGCCGTATACCTCGGTTTTCCTGACTTATCCACAGTTCACCGAGGAAATTCGGCGGGCGCTCAACGGCGAAACGATCGAATCAACCGTACCCGTGCGTGATTTCGTGTTCGACACACGCTATACGCCGCTGGGGACGAATGGCAAAACGGCACCCGGCAAACGATCGAGTGTGCTGGTCGTCGCGCTGGATGTGACCGACCGCACGCGCGCCGCCGAGGAAGTCAAGTCAATGTTGAAGGACGTGGACACGCAGATTTTGGAACTGCGCCGTCTGCGCAGCTTTGCGACTTCATCGCTGGCCTTTGTGCAGACGATGGTAGAACAGCAGGCCGATTCGAAAGATATTCTGGAGTATCTCAAGACCGCGCTGCGGCGGATGGAAGAGGCGCTGAATGAGTGAGCCGCCCGATCAAACGGCGTCGAATGGTGCTCCACCTCCGCCGATCGTGCTGGAAGGGCTGCTGTCGATAGACGCGGCATTCAAGGCCAACAGCCGCCCCTTGCAGGCGATCTGCGTGCGTGAAAATCACCGTGATTATGCGGTCGCCAAGCTGATCAAAGCGGCGGAGTCGTCGGGGGTGCCAGTCTACCGCGTGCCGGAAGATGAAATTGACCTGCAAGCACAGGGCAAAACGCACGGCGGGATCATCGCCTTTGCGGGCGAACGCCGCTATGTGCCGCTCGACGCGCTGATCAAGGGAATCGAGCGCCCGTGGATCGTCATGCTGGACGGGGTAGAAGATCCGTTCAACTTCGGGCAGTCAATCCGGGCGTTTTATGCGGCGGGCGCGCACGGGCTGATCGTGCGCCCGCGCAGTTGGACGACCGCCGCCGGAGTCGTGGCGCGTGCCTCGGCGGGCGCGAGCGAATGGATGCCCACCGCCGAAAGCGACACCGTGGAAGCCGCCGCCGACGTATTCCGGGCGCGCGGACTGACGATCGCGGTGGCGGATAAACGCCGGTCGGTGAGCATGTTCAAAGCCGATTTATCAGGCGGGCTGTTTCTGGTGATTGGTGGGGAAAAACGCGGCGTCACCCGTTCGTTTGCGGATTCGGCGAATGTGCGGGTATCGATCCCGTATGGGCGGGATTTCGATCAATCGCTGGGGACGACGGCAGCAGCGGCAGCCTTGGCGTTCGAGATTTTGCGCCAGCGTGAAGCGCGGGGGAAATAAAAAAGACGAGGGCGAAACCCTCGTCTTTTTGTGTGTCGGGGAGGCGGGATTTGAACCCACGACCTCAGCGGCCCGATCGCTGCGCGCTACCAAGCTGCGCTACTCCCCGGAACAGGCCCCAAGTGTAGTGGATTCTGCCGAGGCGCGCAAGGGCAGACCTGCGAAAAGCCAAAGACTCAACGCAAAGCCGCAAAGAAAGATTGCTTCTCTTTGCGGCTTTCACCCTTAGCGCCTTTGCGTTAAGTTTTGCAATTCCTCTTCAGTTGAAAGGACACGCCCTGTGAACCCGTTTCTCGATGCGCTGCACGGATGGCAGAATTTCTATTTCATGCTCGGTGGGGCGTCGGGCGGGCTGCTGGGATTGATGTTCGTCGCGATCTCGCTTGCCATGCAGTTCGTAGAGAAAACGTCCAAGGGTGAATTTAGGGCGTTTGTCACTCCCAGCGTGATCTATCTTGTTTCTGGGATGCTGATCGCCTGTGTGATGCTGGTACCCGCCTATGCTGCCCCCGTCTTGGCGCTGATTCTCGCGGGGTTCGGGGTTACGGGGCTGATCATCATCGCAGAATCGGTGCGCGGACTCATCCGAGCGGCTCGCGCGCAAAGCGATTTTGATCGTTGGGAGTGGCTGACGCAGGTTTTCATGCCGCCGATTGGCTATGGGGTGTACATCGCGGCGGCGGCCTGTCTGCTGTTTGATCAACATGAATTGGCCTTGGTGCTGATCTGGGTGGGCAGTACGACCCTGCTAATCGCCGGAATCGCCAACACGTGGAGCCTGATTCTGTGGATCGTCAGTCACCGGATTGAGTAGGACGGCAACCCTACGGCGTGATCGGTTCAGGCTGAGTACAATCAGCGGCGAGTCGATCTGCTTCATCGCACTCACAGAACCTAGACCGCCTTCTAGGAGTTCACGCCCACATGCCCACCTACCAAATCCGCCGATTTTCGCGGACGCGCGCGTTGATCGCTGACATTCTCACCATTTACCGGGATCACAACACCATTCATGGACTGTACCAACTGGATGTGACCGAGGCGCGCCAGCGTATTCACGCTTACAAAGCGCGCACTGGGCAAGATTTTTCGTTCACGGCCTTCTTGATCGGCTGTGTGGCGCGGATGGTGGATGAGAACAAAGATGTACAAGCGCTGCGCCGGGGCAAGCAGATCATCGTGTTCGACGATGTGGATGTGAATGTGCAGATTGAGCGTGATTTCAACGGGAAAAAGGGGGTGGTGCCGTATATCGTGCGCGCCGCCAACCACAAAACGACGATCGACATTCATCATGAGATTCGCGAGGCGCAGTCTCAAGCGGTAAGGGGCGAATCGCCAACCGGGGATGCGCCGCGCTGGTTGAGATGGGTGGCGATGCTGCCGCGTTTTCTGCGACTGAGGGTGCTGCGCTGGAAACTCAACGACGCTTTCACTGTCCGGCAGATGAGCGGCACCGTCGATCTGACCGCGATCGGTATGGTGGGGTATGGCGGCGGATGGGGCATCGCGATCGCCGAAACCTCGTTCGAAATCGTGGTAGGCGGCATAGAGACCATCCTCCGGCGGATGGACGGTCAATTATGCGAACGGGAACTGCTGTCGATCACGCTGACGTTCGATCACGACTTGATCGACGGTGCCCCGGCGACGCGTGCCGCCATGCGGCTTAAAGACTTGGTGGAATCGGCCTATGGGCTGGACTCTCTAGGCCATGCCGAAGAAACACCCTCGCTGACGACTGCCTAAACGGTCGATCTTACGATAGAAATACGAGATCCTGCGGCGTGGTGCGCATGCGAATCTGCGTGCCATCTACCTGCACCACATCATCCAAGCGCAGAAAGTCCTGCTCGCTGATCACGAAAATATTCGGGTTGCCATCGGCGAAAAACCCTTCAAGGCGGATGCTTTCATCGGTGATGGGTTTGCCGCCCGCCGCGCTGGTGCGCGCGTTTTGCAGCGTTTGGTAATGCTTGATCAGCTTGCGGAACAGGTAGGGCAGAATCGCCCGCTGTTCGGTGATCACGCGCACGTTGGAGAGGTTCACGCCGCGCACGCTGTCGTCGATCTGCCACAGGTTGGTGGTAGGAGCGCCAGCGGCCATCCGCGCCGCGGTCGCCTGCGCATCGCGCACGGCTTCGGCCAGCGCACCGCGTACCACCGCCGGAAGCGTCATGAAAAAATAGGGATAGACCATGCCGGAGCGCAGCAGCGAATAATTGGCACTGCTGTAGACGGCTTTCGCCAGTTGATCGCGGGTGATGGCGATGCCATCGGCGGCGCTGGTGCTGCCGCGAAACACCCACGAGACTGGGCGGCCATTCTTCTCGACATCGCCGGTGACAATGTAGCCGGGAATCGCATCGGTGAGCTTGTCTTTCAGCCGTGTACCGTTCACCGTCGCTTCGTCAATGTAGGCCGAATACCCGAACGTCCGCCATTTGACCTCGGTGACACCCATAAAATCGAGGAAGTGATTGGCGGCGGCGCGTCCCATCGTCGAGGGCTGGGCGTAACCCTTCGGCTTGATGCCCGGCGCGGCGGGATCAGCGGGCGGGGTGAAGTGGGTTTCCAGCGCGTCTACCCCTTCTAAGCGCAGGTTGACGACGCCATTTTCCTGCGTGAAGTTGCGCACAAACTGGTCATGGTTCTGCGGATCGAGCTTTTCCCACTGGCGGGGATCGGCGGCGCGGAATTTGATCGAATCGCCGTCGGGAGACTGGCCGACGACATGAAACGTGCCTTTTATCAGTGTGTAGTGCATCGTCCGTGAATTCCAATGGGGTGATCGATGGGCAAGAAGTGGCGCGAAGTGTAGCGCATTTGAGTCATCGGAACGATGGTTGAATGCTGTCGTATCTGCTTGGAAATTTTTTACGAAATTTCGTTGCCAAATGTTTAGAAATACATTACGATGCTTGTATTGAAAGGCGACCTGTAACGATCGCTCCATTTTTAGGCCAAGGACATTACAAACCACATGACGACCCACCAGACTCAACGCCCGATGAGCCGCCAACCGGTTCACACGAACCCAACGCAGCGCCGCCCGCTGCACCTACCCACACGCGCCCTGATCCTTGTTCTATTGGTGTTCGCGACCGTGATCGCCGCCTGCCGGTGCAGTTTTTCAATCGCCATGCAGTGCGCGGATGAAACGATTGTGTTCGGCTTCGACGGGGCGCACAACTATGGTTTTATGGACTGTGCCAATGCCGTCGATTTGGCGTGCCCGGAAGCGGCCTATGGTGATCCGGCTGCCGCTGCCGCCGAAGCTGCCTGTGTGGAACAGGCCATCGCCGCATGGAGCCACAGCCAAGCCCTGCCCACCCCCGGTGGCTACCCGTCGAATACGGCGTTCGACAACCCATTCGATAACGCCGGTACTAACAACATCGTCGCGCCGCAAAACCCAGTCTCGATCGACTGCACACCGTTCCGCCTGCTAGCTCCTACGGACGGCCTCGCCAACGGCCTGAATACGTTCATCTGGGATCCGCCGCTGCCGCTGACCGGTTTGCACTACCGCCTGCTGTTCTTCGCCGAAAACGGCCAGCTCCTCTTCACCTTCAGCTCACCGACGACCGGGTTTGCCCAGCCGGACATCAGCCAGCAGGTGATCGGCGGAGCCTTCCAGATCACAGTGCGGATTGAAGCCTTCAATGGTGCCGGAACGGTCGTTTGCACCACCGATCGGGTGTATCTGCGTGAAGCCCCTAATCTGGGACAGCCGCAGCAGGCCGCGCCGCCGCCCACCGAAACGCCCATCCCGCCGCCGCGCTAAAGCTTCAATCTCCTGAACCGCAAAGGACGCGGAGAACGCAGAGAAAAGAGAGTGTCTCTGTGTCCTCCGCGTTTTGATTTTTGGGTCGAAGCTCATTTACGGCGTGCGTAATGTGATCTGACATTTTTAACAAGTTTTTTGCGTCACAATCTTCCAATTTGTATTACGATGTATCCGACATCTGACAAATCAAAAACGCGATCCGTTTTCATCGCAAGGAAATTACAAATCACATGACGAACCGTCCGTATCTCCGACTCATCACCTTCACCGTGCTGCTGCTGGCCGTGATCACCGCCGCCTGCCGGTGCAGCTATGGGATTGCCCTGCAATGTGCCGAAGTGACGACCTATTACGGCATTGATGGACTTTACTCGGTGGGCTTTGAAGACTGCGCCAACGCTGTCGATCTCGCCTGCCCGGAAGCTGCTTATGGCGACCCCGCTGCCAACGCTGCTGAAGCCGCCTGTGTGCAGCAGGCCGTCGCTGCGTGGGATAATAACCAACCGCTGCCGACGCCGGGCGGCTACCCGACCAATGCGCTGCCCGATAATCCGTTCGACGGCAGCGGCACGCAGAACATCGTCGCGCCACAGCCGCAGCTCCCGGTTGACTGCTCGCTGATGCGCTTGACCGCCCCGCTGGATGGCCTGCCTAACGGCATGACGACCTTCTACTGGGACCCGCTGCCGGGGCCGCGCAGTTTCGTCTATCGCATCCGCATCTTCGATGAAAACGGAACGCCGCTGCTCAGCGACAGCAACTCACCGGATGGGCACAGTTTGCCCAGCAATGTGGCACAGTCCGCGATCGGCGGCGGGTATACGCTGCGGGTCGTGCTGCAAGGGATCGATGGTGTGGATCGCTCGACGATCCTGTGTGAAGACGAGCATTGGATCCCGCGATCGGCGGCAAATGGTGGCGGTCAGCAGCCCGCAGGGGCAACGCCTACATACTACGAAACGCCCCAGCCTCCGCCGCGCTGATCGGCTGGTGCAGATTGCTAGAGCTGCTACAAGATAATGAAGACAGGGCTGACCTCAGTCAGCCCTGTGCTCGTTTGATAAGCCTTCGCGATCCATCTCACATCATGGTCTATCCGTCATTAAAGATAGGACACAACGCTTACTTTCAACAAACGACCAGAAAGAACGACTCGCTATGCCCAGACGACAGCTTATCGCCTTGTTCGTGTGCAGCTTGAGTATGTGGACGGTCGCCCAAGGACTCTTGGCACTGCTGCCCGTTTATGCGACAAGGTTGGGTGCTGATCCCGGCTTAACCGGAGGGTATTTGGCGATCGCATTTGCAGGGATTACGCTGGGCACCGTTGCTACAGGCTGGCTCTCCGACCGATTTCAGCGCCGCAAACTTGTGCTCGTGATCGTCGCCGTGGTGAATGGGGTCGCCACGTGGCTCATGGGGTTCGCATCGGCATTCTGGCAGCTTGTGATCCTGACGACGGTGGTCTGGTTTTTCTTCGGCGTTGGCTTGACCCTCATCAGCATCCTTGCGGGAATGTTCGCCGGAGAATCGGAGCGCGGCAAAATCTTCGGGATTTTGGCCACAAACACGAGTTTAGGCGCGCTCATCGGCGGTGTGGTCAGCGGGCCAATCGCAGATCAGCTTGGATACCCAACTTTGTTCCTCATCGCCGGGTTGTGCTGGGCAACGGTTCCGCTGAGTGTTTTGTTCCTTCAGGATCGAACCACCCCGCTGACAGGGCGGGCCGCAGTTCCGCAGCCCGTCAAAGAATCCGCCCTTGGTATCAATTTCAACCTCTTGATTGCGGCTACTACGATTGGTTTCGGCGCTTCGTTTGCCGCTGTCTTGGGACGCCCACTGGTGATGAATCAGGCTGGCTTCAATCAGGCGGATATTTCGGGTGCGGTGGCGATGGGCGGGCTGGTGTCGCTGCCTTTTCCGTTCTTGGTGGGATGGCTGTCCGATCGTGTAGGGCGCTATGGCTTGGTGGCGCTGTGCTTCCTGATCAGTGCTGCTGGCCTCTTGATGTTGGCCTTTGCCGTACAGTTGTGGCATTACTGGATCGCTACGATCCTCCTGTCAGGTGTCGGCGTGAGTTTGGCGATTGGCCCGGCGTTGGTGACCGACTTAGTCCCCTCGAAGGTGCTGGGCACGGCTCTTGCGCGCTATGGAGCCGCCCCACCGGTCGGCGCTGTTATTGGCTTCCTCTCCACAGGGTATGCCATTGAAGCATTTGGCATGATGCCGACCCTGATAGGGGCGGCACTCCTCACGGTTGGTGCGGTGGCACTCTTATTTCAGGTGCGCCGCCGTCAGGGGAGCCTGACGACCGCGGGGGCTTAGTGCGTCCGCGCTGGCACGAGCGGGGATGATCCCCGTTATTGCTTCATTTTTTGCAGGTCTTTACACCCCGACAGCGTCGAAGCGCGTTAAAATGTGTGTATACACATGTGTCAATATCACTTACCTTCGCCGCTGACGCGTGTAAGGATTGTACTCCCCTATGTTGAAGCACCGTGTTTCGAGCATCCTGACCGTTGGATTGTTCTTCTTCGTGGCTCTTTTCGCCTGCCGCTGTGATGTCGATATGCTGAATGTCTGCGCTGCTCAAGAACATCTCGACGTGCTGCCGACCGGTGGATTAGGCTGGCCGCACTTTTTCGACTGCATGGATCGACTTGATATTGCCTGTCCGATCCCGGTCAATAATGCGGACATACCTGCTTATGAGGCCTGCGTCGTCGCAGCCGCCAACGCTTATTATTCCGGCCAGCCGATCGCGACTCACACTTACCCCGGTCAAGACTATCCATGGAGCTTCTCCGTGACGGGGTATGGGACGCCGTCTCCAGAGGCACCGAACCCGGCGCCGCCACAGCCGCCCGTGTCCGCCGCGAACTGTTCCGCGCTGGCGCTGACCTCCCCGCTGGATGGTCTGCCGAATGGGACGGCGACGTTCTACTGGAATCCGCTGCCCGGAAACCACACCTATCGTCTCGTGATCAGCGATGCATCGAGTAATACAAACTTGCTGACGCTGGTGACCGCGCTCAATGCCTACACCACCAGCGCGGATGTGAGTCAAGGCGCGATTGGCGGCGGCTATCAACTGCGCGTGAGCATCCAAGCGCTGAACGGCACACAGGCGATCTGCACGGACGCGCATGTCCTGAACCGCGCCGCCCCGAACAATGGCGGCTCCGGCGGCGGACTGCCGACTCTGCCACCCCCGCCGCTGCCCATCACACCGACGCCGAACGTCCCGCGTTAGAGACACCCCTACACGAATTGCCGAAACAGTTCTATACTCTTGGAGACACGGCGCAGGTTGTGTCTCCTTTTTTATGTAAACAGATTTCGCCGGTTAGAAGCCCGGCACAAAGTCGCATCCGATGAGCCAACCGCCCGCCCCCACCACGCTTTCCGACCGCGCCCGCGCGCTGTTCGGCGGCGTTACCCGCCGCGCAGGCAGCGCTGTCCACCGCCTCGGCATCCACCCTGATACGATCACTATCGTCGGTCTGATCGTCGTTGCGATCGGCGCGTTTTTCATCGCACGCGGTGATTTTCAACTGGGCGGCGTGCTGCTCGTCCTCAGCTTTCCGCTGGACGCGCTGGACGGGGCGGTTGCCCGTGCCATGAACCGGCAGGATCGCTTCGGCGCGGTGCTCGATTCGACCCTCGATCGTTATGCCGACGGGTTGGTGTTCGGCGGCATGGCCTACTATTTCGCCACGACCGATCAGTTTGATCTGCTGCTGCTGGCGATGGCATCCCTGATGGGCAGTTTTGTGGTAAGCTACGTGCGCGCGCGCGCCGGAGAGGCCGACCTGAGTGTGAAGATCGGCTTGTTCTCGCGTTTTGAACGGGTAATTGCGCTGTTGATTGCGCTGTTGATACCGCCGCTTCTCGTCCCGGCGCTTTGGGTGCTGGCGATTGGGACGAATATCACAGGCGTTCAGCGGCTCTGGTACGTCTACCTTCACTTGGACAAGCAGTAGGGGTTCGTTGAAATGCAATTTAAAGCTGAATACATTGAGATAGCAAGCCGCTTGCAGATCCGTTATTACGGCATCATCATTGTGGTGGGGATGCTGGTGGCCGCGTACATCGCCGCACGGTTGGCGAAGCGTGATGGAAAAGACCCAGATCATATTTGGGGCGCGCTGACATGGGCCATTATTCCGGCCATCATTCTGGCGCGCTTGTTCTACGTGTTCGCCCCGCCGCAAAGTGCTGTGGATGCGGGCATGACCACGGGATGGTATTTCGAACACTTCTTTGACCTCACCAATGGCGCGATCGCCATTTGGAGCGGTGGCCTGAATATTTTCGGTGCGGTGCTGGGCGGCTTCGCGGGTGCAGCTATTTATCTGCGCCGCAATAAGCTGTCATTCCCCTACTGGCTGGACATCGCCGGGGTGGCGCTCCCGCTCGGTCAAGCGATTGGCCGCTGGGCGAACTTCGTCAATCAGGAATTGTACGGCACGCCGACGACCCTACCGTGGGGCATTACGATCGACCGCGCGCACCGCGTCGGCCAGTATGCGAGCCTTGTGGATTTCCCCGCCGAAACCAAATTCCACCCGCTGTTCTTGTACGAATCGCTGTGGAGTTTGCTGGCTTTCATTGTGCTGCTCAATTTGTGGCAGCGCGCCCGTGGAAAAACGCTCCGTCAGGGCGATATTTTCCTGTTGTATGTGATGCAATATACGGTGATCCGCTTCCTGCTCGAATTCATCCGCGTGGAAGTGAGCACCCCGCTCGGCTTCAATCTGTGGCAAGGGGTTTCGGCGGCGATCTTCGTCGTCGCGCTGATTGCCTTCCTGCTGCGCCGCCGCAGCGCGCCGGAAGTGATTGCCGAAGAAGCCGCGAAGAGCAAGAAGGCGGCCTAACCGAAGGCTGTACGGACTTCAACTGAATAGTGTCCATTCAGGCACACGATCGGTTTGATCGTGTGCCTTTTTTTGCTTACTGCCGGAAGACCAGCCCACACGGATCATGCGACCGGTGTGGGCGGTTTTGAGTCGGCGGGTGGCTCAAGAGCACGGTGCGAAATCGGGCAGAGCGGTCGTTTGCGCTAGGTGACATGACGGATGTGATACCGATAGGGGTCGTTATGATGGGATTGGACAGTAATCAATAGGGATAGGGGAAATACCGTATGCGGAATTTTGTTCGACGGTTGATCTTGATGGGCTGCTTCGCCCTTTTTTCGGCACTGGCTCCGGTCAGCGCGCAAGATGCCTCTGGGCAAACGGGTGACGCAGGGATTCTGGTGGCCGATCAGGTGGTGACCAATGGGATGGTCGTCCTGAACAGCGTGACAATCCCGACGGATGGCTGGGTCGTGATTCATGCGGATATGGACGGGATGCTGGGGCACGTCGTCGGCATCGCGGCGGTGATGGCCGGGACGGGCCAGTATGTGAGCGTCATGATCGACGGGGCGATGTCTACACCGCGTTTGTATGCCATGCTCCATGAAGATACCGGCACGCTGGGCGTGTTCGAAAATGCGGTCGATCCGACGCTTGATCCGCCGATCAGCGCCCCCGCCAGCGCCAACGGGCTGGGGACGGATGGAAATCCCGCCGTCTTTGGCATTCTGGGCATTTTTGCCTTCGATCAGCAGCCGGTGGGCGATAATGTGGTGATCGCGTCCTCCGTATTTGAACAGGGCGGCTGGATGGTGATTCATGCCGATAATGGCGGATCGCCGGGAGCGGTGCTCGGTCAGACGCTCGTCAATGCCGGAACGATGGGGCCGGTGATCGTGCCTGTCAGCGCCGAGGGGCGCACGGACACAGTGTACGCCATGCTCCACACCGACGATAACACGATCGGCACGTATGAATTCGGCACGGTCGATGGGGCGGACGCACCCGCTGCGATCGAAGGCGTGGTCGCCTTCACGCCGATTCGGCTCACGCCCACGATTCAAGTGATGCTGGCGGATCGCACGCCGCTTGATCCGACGATGCTGCCCAACTTGATCGCCGCGCCCCAGCAGCTCGATCTGAGCGCCGCGAGCGTGGATTTAGCGGTCGATCTGGTCAGTTCGCCGGTCGCGGGTTTTGTCGATGTCCACAACGATGTGATGGGTCATCCGGGCGGCTCGTTGGGGCATACGCCCGTCAATCAAGGGGATAACAGCGGGCTCGTCGTCGCCCTGATCCCGAAGCCGATGGTGCCGCTCACGCCGATCGTGTGGCCGATGCTGCGCACGCCGATACCGACAGCAATGGACGGTATCAGTATTTGCAGATTCCGGGCGTTGACCTGCCGGTGATCCTGAATGGGCTGGTCGTTACGCTGCCAGTGACGATCGCCGACATGAACGGCGTGATCCCAACGACGGAAGCGACTCCCGAGGCGACGGTCGCCCCCACTACGGAAGGCACCGCCGAAGTCACGCCGGAATCGACGGCTGAAATGACGCCTGAATCCACGTTGGAAGCGACGCCCGAAATGACGTTGGAGCCGACGGCTGAAGTCACCCTCGAGCCGACCGCCGAGGTTACAGTTTCCCCGTAAGGCATGTTCTATAGGGCGCTCTGTGAACGCATGGAGCGCCCTTTTATGGATTTTCCTTTACAACCTTCTAACACGATCATTGTGTACACTCTCATAAATATGCATATAATTTCATATGTAATCCTCGCTCGCCACACTATGCAGCGCAAGGGGTTGTTTATTCATGGATGCTCCGCGATCACCCTCTCATTTCATTCGATTACTGCTCGTTTTTTCCGTCATTATGATGGCACTGGCGGCCTGCGATCCTTTTGGGCCAACGAAACTTCGCTGTGAACAGGAATCTCATGGCAGCTATATTGACGAGCAAATTTGTTTGACGACGATTCAGCAGCAGTGCCCGTATCCGAACACCAATGATCCGGCTGCCGTTATGGAAACGGTTGCCTGCCAATATGACGCGCTCGATGAGTATTTTGGCGGCGTTCCGCCGACGGCGACACCCGGCCTTGCGCCGGTCAATGCCGCGGCGATCTGTGAACCGTTCGCGCTCACCTCCCCCTTGGATGGGCTGCCGAACGGACAGGCGACGTTCTACTGGGATTATGTGTTGAACAACAATCCTCATTACGCCTACCGGGTGGTGATCATGGATATGTCCCATTCGGTGCTGGCGACCTTCAATGCGGGACAAAATTACACTGTCAGCGGTGATGTGAGCCAGAACGCGATCGGGGGCGATTTTGCCGTGTGGGTGCGCGCCGATGCGCTGGCGGGAAATCAAGTCGTGTGCTCCGACGAGCATTACCTCATCCGCGCCGCACCGGATAACAGTCAGCCGCCGCCTCTTCCCACGCGGCGCAACCCCTTTGGATCGTAGCATGAGTGACTGATTGAGTGGAAACGGGACTGTGAGAGCAGTCTCGTTTTTGTATTTCTTCCCTCATTCGATAGAATTTGCGGCGTGTATTCTTCAAAACACTTAGCGGTATTCATCATGACCGAGCAGACGACCCAACCCACCCGCAAAATCTTCATCAGCTACCGGCAGTCCGATCACAGTGGTTTTGTTGAGCGCATTCGGGATTGGTTGGTGCAGGCATTTGGGCGGGAAAATGTGTTCATGGATTTCGACACGCTACCCCCGTTCATCCGTTTTGAGGATTACCTTCGCGAGCAAATCCGGGAAGCCGACATTGTTCTCCTTGTCATTGCCCCGGATTGGGTGAGCATTTTGCAGGAGCGCCAACAGTCCGGTGATTTCGATTACGTAAAATTTGAGCTTGAAACCGCGATCCAAATGAATAAATTCATCGCGCCGATCTGCATCATGGGGGCGTCGATGCCTGCGCCGCGTGATCTGCCGGAGAGTATCCGGTCAATCTGCGACATCAACGTACTGAGTGTATCTGACAAAAAACTCTTCTATGATGATATTCAGCGTGTATTGACTGGATTTGAAGAAGCGATTGAGTGGCGCAAACGCCGAACCGAAGCGCGGGCACAAAGTGCGGCTTCGGCATCGACGGCTAGTGGGCTAGATGGCTACGCCGCGCAGGAATTTATTGAGCGGGCGCAGGCGATGATGGCGGCACAGGACTACAACGGCGCGATCCTTGAATTCACCAAAGCTATTCGAATCGATCCGAAGTCTGCGATTGCTTATTGCGGACGGGGGGATGCATTCTTCGGCAAGAAAGATTATTGGTGTGCAAACGGCGATTATATTGATGCTATTCGCTTAGATCCAACTTGTGCTAGCGCTTATTTGGGGCGCGCACAATGTAAAAAGGAAGGCAGTTTAAGAGAGGATTTTTACGGTGATATCTATACCGACCTTTCTACAGCAATACGCTTACAACCTGATTTGGGAAAGTTCTATTTAGCACGTGCTGCCGAGTATGAAAATCAACGTGTGATAGAAGATTATCTTGATGCAGTCCGCGTTGATCCTAGTTTGATTGAAGTTTACCGGCTGCTTGGAGATCTAATGTTCGGGTATCCTCATCGAGAGTATCGAAAAGCGTTGGATTATTACAATTTATACTTAAAAAATGGTGGTGGTGAAAAATTTGGAGACACAGCCGAGATAAAAGCCAATATTTCTGAGTGTCGGCAACAACTCCGCGCCTAAACCTAGACGCTTGTCACACGCCAACTGCACGCAATTCACGGCGTGTTCATCCTCAGAATCCCCTTCTCATGTCATAATCGAAGTGATCAACCTCTCCCATCGACAGGCTACTGCTTAGGCAACCATGATCGAATCGCATGAACTGACCAAGTATTACGACCAATTTCTGGCGGTCGATGCCATCACATTGAACATCCCCGCCGGATCGGTGCTGGCGCTGCTGGGGCCGAACGGCGCGGGCAAAACCACGACCGTGCGCATGCTCACCAGTATCCTCGCGCCCAGCGGCGGCTGGGCCAAAGTCGCGGGCTATGATGTGGTGTCGCATCCTGCACAGGTGCGCGCCAACGTTGGCGTGCTGACCGAACAGCACGGCCTATACGAGCGTATGAAGGCCATCGAATACCTCGATTTCTTCGGGCGCGTGTACAAATTAAGCGCCACAGAACGCAAAAAGCGCTCGCTGGATTTGATGGAACGTTTCGGCCTAACGTTCGCACTCGACAAGACACTCGGTGAATACTCGAAGGGGATGAAGCAGAAGCTCGCGCTGGTGCGGGCGATGCTCCATAACCCGCCCGTCCTGCTGCTTGACGAGCCGACGAGCGCGATGGACCCCCAGAGCGCGAAACTGGTGCGCGATGCGATCATCGAACTTCAGCGAGACCAGCGCACGTTCATGATCACGACGCACAACCTCGCGGAAGCGCAGGAACTGGCCGATAAGATCGCCATCATCCGGCACGGGCGCATCATCGCACAGGGGAGCATGGAAGAACTCGCGCATCGCATCGCCGGGGAACCGCAGATGGAACTGCGCGTCAGCGGATCGCTCAATGGCACGGCGCATGATCTGGCGGAACTGGTGAAAGTCGAAGAAACGGGCGACGATTGGCTGCGCTACCGTGTGCAGAACCCGAAGGCGACCAACCCCGCCGTGCTGCGCCGTTTGCTCAACAATGGCGTGGAAGTCGTGTCGCTGGCGCCTGTGTCGCAAACGCTGGAACAGATTTATCTGCAATTGGTGGAAGATGACGAAGCAAAGGGGCGCAAAGGTGAACACCTCCGCTAAAACTTTCCCTCAAACCCCTGATGTAGGGGTGACGATCCCGCCCGAAGGGCTGGCCGGCGTTCGCGGCACCCTCAGCAACGCGCTGATTGTGACGCGCCGCGAAGTGCGCGACAGCTTCCGCGATTGGCGCATCATCGCCCCGATCCTGATCCTGACGTTCCTGTTTCCGTTTCTGGCGCAGTTCGTGGCGGCGCGTTTTTCGGCGTTCGTCGAGGGATACGGGGCGCAGATCGTCGGTGAGCGCACGATTCCGTTCCTGTTGATGATCGTCGGCTTCTTCCCGATCTCGATTTCGCTGGTGATCGCGCTGGAAACGTTCGTCGGGGAGAAAGAACGGCGCAGCTTGGAGCCGCTCCTCAGCACACCGCTGACGAATACCGAGCTGTATATCGGCAAGATGTTCAGCGCGATGATCCCGCCGCTGATCTCGTCGTTTGGCGGCATGACCGTCTATCTGCTGAGTTTGCTGTTTGGCGAACTGGCATGGCGTCCGCCCGCCGCGTTGATCGCCCAGATCATGCTGCTGACCGCCGTGCAAGCGCTGGTGATGGTCACAGGCGCAGTCGTCGTCAGCAGCCAAACCACGTCCACCCGCGCCGCGAATCTGCTTGCGAGCTTCATCATCATCCCGATGACGCTGATCATTCAGGGCGAAAGCGCGATTATGTTCCTCGCGCCGGATGCTGAGTCGCCCAACGGGATCGGTGCGCTGTGGGCGATCATCCTCGGCATGATCGTGGTGACGATCCTGCTGCTGCGCGTTGGGAATGCCGTCTTCAACCGCGAAGAACTGCTGGGCCGGACGATCGATCAACTGAATTTGCGCAAAACATTCATGCGGCTGTTCAACTCCATTCGCGCTGTCGATGAACGAGGCACGCCTGCGCGCAATCTGGTTGAGTGGTATCGCAAGGGCATGGTGATGAGCCTGAAAAACAGCCGCCGCGCCCTGATCGTCGTGACGGGGGTATTTGCGCTCGCGCTCATCGGCGGATTCCTGATCGGGACGCTTCCCAATTGGCGGCTTGCCCTGCCGACCGGGGTATCTTTCCGTGAAGCGATGGGCGGTGTGGGCAGTTCGGTGGAATTCTTCTTCGGGCAGCAGGCGGTGGGGGCGATTTTCTCGCAGAACTTCCGCATTTTGCTGGCCGCGCTGATCCTGTCGATTTTCACATTTGGCGTCGCCGCGCTGATCCTCACGCCGACGGTGTATTTGATCCTTGGCTATGTGACGGCGCAGTTCGTCCTGTCCGGCTATTCGCCCGTGTATGTGCTGGCGGCAGTGCTGCCGCACGGGATCATCGAAATTCCGATGATCATCATCGCAACGGCGATCGCGTTCCGACTCGGATCGGTGATCACCCGCCCGCCTGCCGGTTGGACGGTGGGGCAGGCGTGGACAACGGCGTTTGGCGATTCGCTCAAAATCTTCATCGGCATCGTCATTCCCGGTTTGATCATCGCCGCGCTGATCGAAGCCCTGATCACACCGAGTATTTTCAACGCTGTGTTGGGGATGTAAGGCTCATCGTTTCGCAGGGGTTTGGTGTGTGCATCAAGCCCCTGCCCCTAACGGCTTGGCCCATTTTTTCCCTTGCACATACCTATTCCAACCCCGATCGTTACAAGTTCTGACAATCGATTCGTAATCTCGCTCCTGCAAAAGCCCGTGATTCCGCTATACTGTGTAATGATAAGTGATGATAGAGGTATGCTCTGGAGGAGTCTCTCCACAGCCTTACCTGCCGTTCATAGACAGGGAACTCATGGCGCGCGTGATCATTCTTGGCTCATCAGCAGCTTTGTCCGATGCAGAACACGATTACACTCATTTTCTCTTGCAGGGTGAAAATGGCCGCGCTCCGATTCTGATCGACTGCGGTTCAAACCCGCTGCCGAAATTCTCAATTTTCAACCTTGATGTGAACGCGGTGCAGGACATTATCCTCACGCACTTCCATGCCGATCACACGGCGGGCTATTCCAATTTGCTCACCGAAATGTGGCTGCTGCATCGCCATGCGCCGATGCGCGTGTATGGACTGGAACACTGTATCAGCCGCATCGAGTCGCAGATGCTCGATTATGCGTGGGATACCATGCCGACGCGCTTTTCGATTCACTACCAGACGATCCCGGAGCGCGACAACACCCCGCTGCTGGAAAACGAAGATTTTCGCATCACCGCGTGGCCGACGAAGCATTTTATCCCGACGATTGGGCTGCGTATTGAGAACAAAATCACGGGGAAGGTGCTGGCGTATTCGTGTGATACCGAACCGATACCGGCGATCGCCGAACTGGCCCGCAATGCCGATATTCTCATCCATGAAGCGGCTGGCGCGTCACTCGGTCACAGCAGTTCGGCACAGGCCGGGTCAATCGCGACGGCAGCCGGGGCGAAATCGCTGTTCCTCATCCATTACCCGCCGCCGCATTATAACGATATTTCGCATCTGGTCAGCGATGCCGAATCGACCTACAAGGGCTTCGTGAGCCTATGCGAAGATTTCGATGTGATTGAATTCTAAGTGCTGACGGCGTGATTCTTAGATCGCCGTTAGCCTGAGTCAGCAGTCTTGGCCGCCTCGCGCAGTGTGGCGTGCAGGAAGGCGAAATCTTCGCGCGGCGGCATCACTTCCGACACCTCGACGACTTCAAACCATTTTCGCCCCAAACGCACACGGCTGCCCGGTTCGGGCCGCTCCTCCTGACTTTTGATTGCGCCGGGGTGTTTTCCCCCCAGTACGACGTAACTGACTTTGTAGATCATGCCATTCACCCCTGAACGGGTGCCTCAGTTATTATCTCCAGTGTACTCGAAAATCTTCAGAAACGGGACGTATCGGACGGAGATCACAGAAAAACCTGCACTGTGATCTCCAAGTTTTTGTGTTTACGCGCTGTGTGGTTGGGCGGCCAGCGTCCGTGTGATCTGATCGAGATGGCCTTTGCCGTGATTCACGTAGGTCGTGAGCTGCCCCTCGACGCTGACCTCGCCGTTATCCGGATGAAGGCCGGTGCGCGCGTATTCCGCATCGCTCAAGCCCTCGAACAGCGCCGCCCAGCGCGTATGCAGCGCACGCAGCAGCGTGATTGAGACGCTAATCGGTACCGTGCGCATATCGGGGAGAGTCGCCCACACATCTTGATCATAGGGCGTGAGCGTGGGGTGATCTTTCGTCAGCATCAGTTTGGTGCGGATATAGGCGTGCATGTGGCTGTCAGCGACGTGATGGACGTTCTGCGCGACCGTCCATTCGCCTTGCAGAAACGGCGTATGAAGCTGCTCGGCGGTGAGGCCGCTGACCAGCGTTTCCAGTTGATCCGGTAAGGCGCGCAGTTCGGCGATCAGCGCTTGGCGTTCAGCACTCGTCATCATATCAGGGGCATCCTTTAGGAAGTGGGTAGCTTACCAACAATAGACAGCCGCTATATGGAAAAGTTCCAACAGACTGATTACACCCCCCTTACACTTTCGCGAATTTCTCTAACACCTGCTGGCTATTGTAGAAAGTATCGGTCACGTGACCAACCAGAGAAGTAAGATGTTGGAGGAAGTCCATGAAGAAGGTTCTGTTCGCTCTCGCTGCCCTACTCGTGCTTGTCGTGCCGTTTGCTGCTTATGCCCAACCCGAAAACCCCTCACCGGATGCCGCCAAACAGGGATCGCGCGTGCCTAATCCGATTGTCATCACGGAAGATCAGATCAACGAGTCGTTCCGCGTCACCAATCCGCCCTCACGCCGTTGGACGGATGTGGCGGTCGATTTGCAGTCCGGTCAGGTGGTCATCAGCGGCAATTTGACCCTGCGCGCCCCGGTAGGTCAGGGGACGACCAGCTATGCCGTGAGCGCCATTTTCACCGCCAGCGTCAGCAATGGGCGCATCTATTGGACGCTTGACAGCGCGACCGCCAACGGTCAACCCGCGAGTCAGCAGCTCATCACCCAGATCAATAATTCGATCACGTCGTCGTGGCGCAATTACATCCGTACCAATGCCCGCTCAGGTCACTTCACGTCGGTGAACATCACCGACAGCCAGATTGAACTTTCGTGGCAGTAATCAGCCTGTTGTAGGAACAGGAAAGAAACTGAAAAAACCTAACGCAAAGACGCAAAGTGGCAAAGACGCAAAGAAAGAATGCTTTCCTTGGCGCCTTTCATCCTTAGCGCCTTTGCGTTGACTCTTTTTCTGTTTTCTTTTCGCGTTTTACACAAGGGACAAGACTTCGAAAATGGAGTCGTGTCCCTTTTTCGTTACTCCTGCGAGGACGATGAGCGCACTGTATCATCCAGATAGCCCTCATCGTAATACGCATCCTCCGTATACGAGGGTTCGATCGGATCGATGGGCAGCTCCCCGCCGTGTTCCTCGTGCGGCGCGTCCGCTTCCGCCGGATGTTGGTCTTCACTGTGCTTATGTTTGGCCCGCCCGTCGCCCAGCCGATCGAACAGATACAGCGTCAGCCGTACCAACCCCGCCAGCACCAGCAGCACCAGCATCCCTGCCGTGTAATCCGGGATACCGCTCCATGTTTCGATCACCTGCGCAAGCTGGAGCGCGCACAGCATGATCAGGAAGATCACCACGTACTCGATCAGCCCGGTGAAGGTCAGGCGCGCTTTCCGACCGATGGCGATATAGCCGACCAGCCCGATCCCCGCCCCCATGATCAGCCCGTCCATCGCGCCTTGCAGCGCCCGCTGAGCGGGATCGATCGCAGTGCCGATGGGGCTGGTGGTCACACTGTAAACCGCATAGAGCGCCGCGCCGACGATCATGCCCAGTTCGACGCTCATCCAATCGATTTGGCGGCTGATCCAGCGGAACACGGGCGCACCGATCAGCACATACAGCCCCGCGATCGCGCCGCAGATGATCGCCGCCGCATTGACCCCGGCTAAAGCCGCCGCACCGGCCTCGGATTCATAGTGCCACGCCATCGCACGCAGCGCCATGTACCCGCCCGCCGTCAGGCACCCCAGCAGCAAAAATGTCCCGCCCTCTACCACTCGTCGAATCATGCGGATGCCTTTAACTGCGTCCGCTGCCACGATAACCCTGCTGCATTCAGAAACTCACTCCAAATCATCTGCGGCGCTTGCGTGTTAGATCACGGGGAAGAGTCCTCAAGGAGGAAATGTGACCCACACGAGTGTGACCCACACCTACAGCAAGTCCCAGTTGATCGACCAACTTCGACAGATCCAGCAGGACATCAGCGCCACGGTACAGGCGATGCCGCTGGATCACTTCAACCGAGAAGGTGCTGATGGCACATGGTCAGCTTCAGGATACCTCAAACATTTAATTTTGAGTGTGAAACCATTGGCAAAAGGTTTGAAATTAGGGTCAGAGGGTGTGATGCGGCTGAGCGGAACGCCCGACCATCCGTCGCGTACGTATCCTGATTTGGTGGCCGTGTATCAAGCGGGGATCGCCGCCGGGGTGCGCGCCGAGCTTAGCCCAAGCGTGGTGCCGGTTAACTATCGCCTGCCGGAAGGGATTGAAGCGGGCAGTGCTGCTGAGCAAACGTATTTGATCGAGACGTGGAATGAAGCGAACGACCGCCTGATCGCGGCGCTTGAGGGGTGGGAGGATGCGCAGTTCGATACGCACCAGCTTCCCCATCCGGCGATCGGGCTGCTCACCGTCCGCGAGATACTCTACTTCACTGTGCATCACAATACCCTGCACGGGAATGATATTCGCCAGACTCAAAACACCTGAGGTTGGGCTAATGGGGCTGATGCCGATTGGGCTCGGCCCCGCTTGACGGGACTAATCGATCAAATACGGGATCATGTGTCGCACAACGATCTCACAAAGCGTTGTTTCCGAAAATTGATACCAAAGGTTGGCTAATTCGGTGACTTCTCCCAAGTAGCGCCCATAGCGGCGCTTCACGAATAGGTTTATTTCGGTTGTATTCCAGACCTTCATCAACACCCACCACAGATGAAGATCCTCATCACTCGAAAAACGATGGGACATAAATCGAAGATAGAGGGCATTGCAATGGTCAAAATCAGCCGTACTGCTCGGATTTTGCTGCCAAGCATCAAGCTCTTGCATCGCCGCCTGCGCAAGGTCGATCAGGGGCTTATTTGTAGGCGATGTCGCCAGGAAGCGATCCCATACAAGATGGGCGATTTCAATGGCGGCATTGGCCGCTGCTTGGTGATCGACACAGCGGATCGTCTCACGCCAATGGCGGGTGCCCCCAAAGTGCATGGATTGGAGTGAAATCAGCGGCGGGGCTTTTTCGCCCAGTGCTGCCCGGGCGGGTGGGTGGCCCAAAAACGCCGCTGCGCGCCATTTGATCGGATCCACGCCTAGCTTTTCCGGGTGACTTCCCACGCGAGGTGATTGATCTCCGGCAGAATCAGTTTTTCCAGTGCCAGCTTGACTGCATTGGGACTGCCGGGGATGCTGATGACGAACTTTTGCCGGTAAACGCCCGCTGTCGCACGGCTCAACATGGCCGCCGCGCCGACTTCTTGAAAGCTGAGCATACGGAAAATTTCGCCAAAGCCGGGGAGTTCTTTCTCCAGCATCTTGTGGATCACATCATAGGTGGTGTCGCGCGGCGCGATGCCGGTTCCCCCGTTGAAAATGATCATCTGCACGCTATCTTGCAGGTTCGCCATTTGATCGAGGATGACACTGATCTGCGCGGGCTCGTCCTTGACGATTTGATAGGAAACGAGGTTGTGCCCCAGTTCCTTCAGCCGTGCGCGCACATAGTGATAATTCTCGTCGGTATCGGGGACGCGTGTGTCGCTCACCGTGATCAACGCCACCCCTACCGGATTATGCCCTGCCCGCTGGCGGTGTTCGTCCGCGCCCATATGCTTTCCTTTGATCTGATGATGAAAACAACGAACCACAGAGGACACGGAGATCACAGCGTATGTTCTCTGCGATCTCCGTGGTTCAAGCATTTGTCCTGTGATTACGGATGTAAAACGGAAAAAGAAAACTGAATTAAAGAGTCAACGCAAAGACGCAATGAAGCAAAGGCGCAAAGAGAGTGTCCTGACTTCGGACATTAACCTCAAAAAAGACTGATGACATCGTCCTCACCTTTAGCGAATAAAACGCTCTGGCGATCGCTCACATGTGAGGACAATGTATCCGGTCAGAAATGAGGTTAATCATACCGGTCAGGACAGAGAGAATGCTTTCCTTGGCGTCTTACATCCTTGGCGTCTTTGCGTTAAATCTTTCACTTTCTTTCCTACGCTCACGGGAGATCACAGAGTATGTTCTCTGCGATCTCCGTGTTCCCTGTGGCTGCTCGCCTAGTTATTCGGCGGGCTTGCTCGGATCGTCGAAGTTGAATTCGCTGCGCGGCGCGGCAGGCGGGGGTTCAGTAGGTGCGCTCGATGGCTTGATGGTCTGCGGTTTCGCTTCACGCTCAAACGAATAGTTCGCCTGTTCGCGCGTTCCTTCACCGTTCGAATTACCGGCTTTGGCGCTGCCCATCACATCCATGAAACGTCCCATCAGGCTGGTGAGTTCCATCGGCACGACGAACTTCGTGCTGGGACTCGCGCCCACCGAGCGGAGCGTATCGAGATACTGGAGCATCATCGTCTTTTCATCAAGGTCACGGGCTTCATTGAACAGCGCCTGTAGACCTGCGGCGCGCCCTTGCGCCAGTAAAAGCTGCGATTGGCGTTCACCTTCAGCGCGCAGTACCGACGACTGGCGATCGCCTTCGGCGCGGAGGATGGCGGCCTGCTTCTCACCTTCCGCCACCATGATCGCGGCGGAGCGTTCACCTTCGGCGCGGCTGACGGTCGCGCGGCGTTCGCGTTCCGCCGTCATCTGACGGTTCATCGCTTCGCGTACGCTGGCGGGCGGTTCCACTTCGCGGATTTCGACGCGCGTCACTTTCAAGCCCCAACGCTCGGTGATTTCGTCCAGCTTCACGCGCAGCGTATCGTTGATCTGTTCGCGCTTGCTCAACACATCGTCCAAGTCGATGTCACCGATGACGGCGCGGAGGGTCGTCGCGGCCACAGCGAGTGACGCCTGTACGACGTTTTCGACTTCCAGCACCGACAATTTCGGGTTGACGACCCGGTAGTACACGAGGAAGTCGATGTCGATGGCGGTGTTATCTTTCGAAATGGCCGTTTGGCGCGGGATTTCGAAGAAACGTTCGCGCAGGTCAACCTTGCGGGCGAATTCGAGGAACGGAATCAGCAGCGTGATCCCCGGCCCGCGTGTCCCGGCGTAGCGACCCAGTCGCATGACGACGATGCGCTCATATTCCTGAAGGATTTTGAGCGAACTGAACAGGACGTAGAAGATGAAAAGTACAACGGCGATGATCAGGAGGTTCTGAACTGACATCGGACGAGTCCCTTCGTGATGGTCGATTGAAATCAGGTACTACCATAACACAAATACTTACAACGTGCAGCAAGGCCCCTAAGCGGGTTCGCGCTTGTGTTTGACCGGCTCCACGAACAGCGTGAGCCCTTCGCGTTCGCTGACGACAATTTCGGTTCCCGCATCGATGGGATCGGTCACATCATCACCGCGCCGCGCTGTCCATGACTCTCCGTGAACGTAGACCGTCCCGACGGGCGCGATCTGTGTTTGCACGTAGCCTTTCATGCCCACCAGTGATTGATCTTCCAGCAGTTGACCTTTGCTGCGCTGGGTCGCCAACGTCGGCATGAGTGCGAACCGGTAATAAAGCAGCCCGGTCAGCAGCGTGATGCCCATAATCACGGGGGACACCTGCATGCCCGTGAACAGGAGCCACCCGCCAATTCCCTGAAGGGCCAGTCCTACCAAGCCCAGCAGCAGCAGACGCCCATCAAGCAGCGGCAGAATGAGGAACATCAAAACCCCGATGACGATCAGCGTGACGGATACCCACTGCGTCGGCACTTGACCGAGCAGGAACAGCGTCGCCGCCAGACCGCCGAGTGCGACGATTTCCGCCGCGCCCGTCCCCGGAATATGAATGGCCGTGACGACGGCCCACAGCGAGGCGATCAGGATGAGATAAATCACATTTGGATCTAGCAGAAATGAGGTTGTAGGCATTGGATCGATTACGCTCCTTTAGTTCTCGATACAGGATCGGTTGATCCGATGCATCGATCAACCATTTGCCCTCTTTATATTATACGCGTCCCTGTGCCTGCCGATGCCCTCAGGAATGGGGGGTGAGTCCCCGTACGCTGTCCGGTTTGAAATCCTACACCGCAAACGAATCGAAATGAAATCTAGGTAAAGACTTGTTGCGCATACGGTTAACTTCTCTATAATGGTGACAATCTTCATCGTTTATCGATGTGCGGCGGCGCATTCCTAAGCGCCGCCACCCGATCATAGTGATTTCATCAAGGCGGACTCCAGAAAGTGCAGCTCACAGACGCTGTGATCACCCATTTGACCATTAACGGCGCGCGGATGCGCGCCGATTTTGACGAACTCGCCTCCATTGGCGGGGACATGACCGGCGGAGTCACCCGCCTCGCCCTTTCCCCGGCGGATATTCATGCGCGCGCTTGGTTTGCCGATCGACTAGAAGAAGCAGGGCTGCGCGTCCGCGATGACGACGCCGCCAACCTAAGCGGTGTGCTCCCCTGTGCTGACCCGAATGCCCGCACGTTGATGATCGGCTCACACCTTGATACCGTCCCCGATGGCGGACGTTTCGACGGCGCGGTCGGTATCTGCGCGGCGATCGAATGCCTGCGCACGATTCAGGAACATCACCTTGATCTCCCGGTTCACCTTGAAGCGATGAACTTCACCGACGACGAAGGACATTGGGCATCGCTTTTCGGCGCGCGTGCCCTTGCCGGGGAGCTCAAGGTCGATGATATTTTTGATTCTCGGCGTGATAACGCGCCGCTGCGGGCGGCACTGCGCAGCGTGGGCTCCGATCCTCGCCGTGCATTGGAAGCGCGCCGCGATCCTGAGACGATCGCGGGGTTCCTTGAACTCCATATCGAACACGGGACGCGTTTAGAGCGCGCCCACTGCCCCATCGGCATTGTCACCGGCATTGTTGGGCGCAAAACCACGCGCATCAGCTTTTTGGGACAGGCAGGGCACAGCGGCACGACCGATATGTATAAGCGGCGCGATGCGCTGCGCGGGGCGGCGCTGTTCATCGTCCGCGCGCACGATGCCATGCGCGCCCGCTACGGCGATGGCATTTTCAACTGCGGTGATGTTGAAGTCCGCCCCGGCAAGTTCAACGTCATTCCCAGTGAAGCCATTTGTACCGTCGAAGTCCGTCATGTCAACGAGACGCTGATGGACGAGATGCAGCGCGAATGTCTCCAGATTGCCCGTGAATGTGCCGCTTCGCACGGGCTGGACTTGAAAAGTGAAATCGTGACCCACATGCCAGCCGCCGCTATGACGGCTGGTGTTATTTCTGCCATTGAGTCGGCCTGCGAGACGCTGCACATCACGTCAATGCCGCTGGTCAGCTATGCAGGGCATGCCGGGCAGATGATGGCACGCATCACCCCCACCGGGATGATCTTCATCCCATCGGTAGAAGGCGTGGGCCACAGCCCGCATGAATACAGCTTGTGGGAGGATGTCGAACGCGGCGCGAATGTGCTGCTGCAAACGATTTTGCAAATGGCGCAGACCCCGCTAACTCCCGCTTGATGGGCTGGCGGGGCGGTGTTCGACCCACGTTTCCGAATAGGCTAAAAATGCGTTGCTGCGGTGGCGGGTGCCATCGTGAAAATGGACGAGCTGCCCTGCTGCCGCCTGCCCGTTGATCCATAAGCGGGCGTCGCCGCACGGACAAATCACATTGTGTACGTCGTACTGGATTTCGTCGTCAGAGCGCTTGAACAGGTTGGGATAGCTGCCCGGCAAGCGAGTGTCTAAAACCTGCCCCCACAGCAGCTCCAGCGTATCGTGTTCACTGTAGCAGAAAACCCGGTAGTCACGGCGCGGATCGATGGCGCGCACCAGCCGCGCCGGAATAGGGGTGAGGCCGCCGATTTCAAGCGTTTGGAAACCGTCGAAATACTGCACCAAGGTCTGCGCCAAAAAATGCGCCAAAGGGAGATTATCTGCATAGATGGCATGGCGAGACTGCGCGCCTAAGCCGGTGCCGTCGGGCGATGTCCAGACGATCAAGACCTGCCCCTGCCCATACGCGGAATAGCTGCACTGCCAATAACTGGCGATGGCGACCATTTCTTCGGTTCCTTCACGGAACAGCCGCAGTTCAGGATTTTCGCCGCAAAAAACCACCTGTGAGGTTGGGTTAGCCATGAACAAACAACACCTCCATTTTGATTCAGATGGGGTGAGTGTAGCGCGACCGCCTAGGGTCGAACACAGGCGATCGCATACACCCGATCGGGATGGGTATACCCTTCGAACATCACGTCTTTTTCGTAGTGCATCCCTAACTTTTCCGCCACACGGATCGACGCCGTATTGCCGGGATCGATCATCGCGATCAAGCGGCACAGCCCAATCACAGTGAACGCATAATCGCGGACGGCACATGAGGCTTCGGTCGCATAGCCTGCCCCCCAAGATCGCCGCGCCAACCGGTAGCCGATCTCGATTTCCGGCTGTCCGCCCACATCGGGGAAGTGAAATAGGCCGCAATAGCCGATCATCTCGCCATTGTACTTGAGCGTCACTGCGTACGGGCCGAACCCGTGCGTGGGATAAGTATGCTCAAGGCAGTTTTGCAGCCATTCCCGCATCCATTCGACCGTTTGCACGCCCGGCCCAAATCGCATCACCTCGACATCCCCGAAAACCGCTTTCAGCGCGTCGAGATCGTCGGCTTGCAACTGCCGGAGAATCAACCGATCGGTTTGTGCGATGAACATAGAGTCCCTTTCGTCAAAACGTAATCCTCAACCGATGGTGTCTGCGGCGGCTTGACGTGTCAAGATCGCTGTTATTTGCCCGCGCACGACGCCTGTATAATGGAAAGGGATGCGAGCGGAACGGAGCGGGAATAGGGTCATGCAGCGGCGGATCAAAACCGAGTGGACACTTGAAGAATATCACGACTATGAGCGCACCAACGAGGGGAAAAGCGAATACCTCAACAGTGCGATCTATGACATGGTTGGGGCGAGTGAAGCCCATAACCTGATCACGTCCAATACGATTGTCTCGCTGGGTGGACAGGTGCGCGGCAGCGGATGCAAGGTGTACCCAAGCGATATGCGCTTAAGGACGCCATCCGGTTTTTACGCCTATCCCGATGTGATGGTCATATGCGGCGCAAGCCAGATTGCGAACGAAGGCAACCGGGAAACGATGCTCAACCCCACCGTGATCATTGAAGTGCTGTCGCCTTCGACGGAAATGTACGATCGCACGACCAAATTCGCTCACTACCGCTCACTGGAAAGCCTACAAACCTTCTTGATGATCGCGCAGGATAAGCCGTATGTGGAATGCTTTACCCGCCATTCCGGCGATCAATGGCTGGTGGCGTATTTCAGCGGGCTTGATCAGGTCTGCGATCTGCCCTCAGTGGGGTGCAAATTGGCGCTGGCCGATCTGTACGAAAATGTGAGTTTCGAGCTGCCCGCCTAGATGGTTGGTTATCCGCGCGGATCGCCGCAGATGACCGTACGGCACACATCGGCAGGCAGCCCCCACAACTGCACATCGCCGCCCGCCGTGATGGTCGCCAGCAGCGTCCCATCGGCGTTGAAATCCATATCCATGATCGGCGTGTCCCAGTGGGTTTCCGGGGCGGCGGATGCCCATGTGCCGAGGGGGGAGAAGTCCCACAGGCGCAGGCTTGATCCGTCGCAGTCGGCATGTAGATCGCCCGGTTGGACGATGGTTTCGCCGCAGCCGCCGGAAGCGAGGATCTGCGTTACCCAGTCGCTGTCGTCCCACGCCGCCATCGAAAATACGGCGCTTGGGTGGGTATTCACCGGGAATAGATAGCGCCCCGTCACCGAGTCGCGGATTTCGACGACATCGTTCCAACCTGCCCCCGCCACCAGCGAGACCAGATCCTCGCCCAAACCGGGCAGGCGTGCTGTCAGCATCAGCGCCGTTTCATAACCCCGGCTGCCCGGGCTGCGGCCATACGGCGCGATCGCATCACTTGAATCTTCAGGTGCATCCGCGACCGCTGTTTCGACGGTTTCTCCGTTGTAGACATCCCAAACGCGCAGTTGATCGGCGTGGATCGCCACGTGCTGATCGTCCACGAACACGAGGTCATAGATCGAACGGTCGGAAGCGGTTTCGGGGATCGTGTAGGTATTCACGCGGTCGCCTGACTGCACTTCCCACACACTCACGTCATGCCCATCGCTGATCGCCAGCAGCGCGCCATTTGACGAAAAGCTGACGTGCGCCGTCGAGTTCGACCAGTACACGTTATCGGTTACGGGAAAGAAGCTGCCTTCAAAAACATGATCGAACTGGGCGACCGGGCGAATCTGGTAGATGTTCTGCGCAATTGGCACCAGCGCGGGCAGGAACGGTCGGGGCTGTACCGGGCTGCCCGTGCGTGCGCCGATCAAGAGGGCAAATAAAGGGATGAGGATCAATCGCTGGATCATGAGGATGCTCCACGCATCAAAACACGGTCGAATTGATCTCATCCTAATGCGGTTTTTGCGTGCGTCAGGTTCTCGCCAACTACACGCCGATTGAGCGTTTAAAACCTACCGGTCATCGACGCTGCGTATCCGGTTAGCTCGGTATAGCCGACGCCAGTCACATCGCCGCCAAGCATCACTGAGCCTTCCCAGTAGACGATTCCGCCGCCGTTCAGCTCTTGATCGGCCATTTGCGGCGTGACCGTGAAATGCAGCGGGTCGCCGTCGCTGAGGGCGATCGTAATGTCCCATCCGGCAGGGTATACCGCGCCAGTATGCGGACTCGTCCATGTCCCGGTCGGCGTGATGGTGATGGTCTCGCTCGGCAGATAGCGAGTAGAACCGTCTGCTTCTACCAGCAAGCCGCCGAAGAACGACTGCTGTGCGCTGTCCGTGTAGCGAATTTGCCCGATCATTAGGTCGCGCCCATCGTCGAACTGCAACCCGAACCAATCCCATCCCTGCGCCGCCGCGTCGAGCGCGCTCGTGCTGAATTCGTGATCCATCCACGAGGTGCCATCGACGGTATAGGCGGTGCCATCGATCGTGATGGTGCCGCTCGTCGGCATGCGCGTCAGGGAATAGTAGTAACTGGCGTTTCCCGGTTCGGCACTTTTCGCGCTCAATCCGTTCAGCGCCGATCCTTGCAGCGCAGGCGGGCGGATCTGCTGCGTCGTGAAGTCGATCCCGACCGGATGCTGCCCCATCTGCGCGGTGATCCGTCGTTCGCTGGCGTCCGCGTTCAGCCCGACGACCTGCCAATCCTCCAACCATGTCCGGTACACCGGATCGACGACTGCCCCCGCGAGATCCGCCGCGCCGCGCGAAAACCGTTCCTCGTGATAGAACTGGCCGCCCTCTATATCGCTGAGGGCGAAATGCACCATGTAAAGCTGATTGGTTCGCCACTCCGACTCGTCCGGGACGGATGCAGCTTCCGGCGTCAGGGCGCGGCGGAACAGCGTAAACTGGTAGCCGAAACGCCGCCCTTCCGCGCTGCGCAGATTGCCCGTGTAATACCACCATTCGGTTTGAAAAGCCGGATGCGCGCCGAAATCCTGCGGGAACGACCATTCCCGTGCCTCAATCGCGCGCGCAAATCCAGTGGTACCACCGCTGGAAACACCTCCGCTTAACACTGCGCTCGCCTGTATATCGCCGTTCGATGCGACATCGATCAGACTAAATCCGAAAATCACGACCGCCAGCGCCATTACGCCGATCACAATCCATCGTTTCATAGGCGGAATTTCCTTTGCTTTCTCTCTGCTTCAGCATAGATCATGCGCCTGAGCAGTGGGTGAATGAATTTGAATCTTCCAACGAAAATCATGGCTTTGTGAAGTTTTCAATAACGGCTTATAATGCGAAGGGTAACACTCACCGATGGGCATATAACGTAGGTCACTTCAAATATGCAGCCGAATTCGTCTCCGAGCTCACAGGAAGTCGATCCCGCATTTCGTGATCGTTGTTCGGAAGTTTATCAACAATGGACGAAAGGGTCGCTTCCCTTCAAAACGGCGATGGCCCGAATGATCGGTTTCGAAGGAGCCAGAGCCAGCGCCGCTGGACAGTACGCAGAATCGGACGGCGGAAAACTTTATCGGTATGATGTACGGTTACCGTGCCGATCTCGATTCAGAGTATTCGTCGCCTTTGCCCGCTCGCGCGATATGTTCGAGCGTGCCAATCTGCCCAAGCGTGTCCTCAATGCCACGCTCAACTTAGGTGAAAGCTACCGTATCAAGGGCGATTTTTCGCGGGCGCGCCAGTTTTTCCGCGCCGCTTTCGAGCAGGGTATCGAAACCCAAGTATTTGGTACCGCCGCGCAGGCCGCCGCCAACGAAGGCGATATGCTCATCTCGATGGCCAACTGGGAACAGGCCCGCGAACGCCACCAGAAGGCGCTGGAACTCGCGCCGCAGGAACCCAACCAAGCAAACCGTTTACTCATCCAATCGCAGTCTAATCAGGGGCTAGCGACATGTGCCCTGCGCATCGATGATGCGTCGGCAGCGTGGAAATATGCACAGGAAGCGCTGCGGCTGGCGCACGAAGGCGATCAATCGGTCATGCTGGGCGCCGCTTACCGGACGATGGGCGAGGTGCTGACCGTCCTTGGGTATACGCCGGAGGGTGCCAAAATCGAAACGCCGGTAGAGACCAAAGACGATGCCGCCGCGACCAATGAAAGCCTTGGTGACCCGGACTTGTTTTTCCAGCTTTCGATCGAATCCTTCCAGAAATTGCAGGCGGAAGGCGAAATCGCACGGACGATTTATGTACAAGGGCTGAGTTTGGCACGGCGCGGGCAAAAAGTGACGGCTTCGCGGAAATTCCAACAGGCAACCCTGATGTTCACCCGGTTGGGCATGCGTGATGACGCGAACAAAGCTGCCCAAGCCCAGATGAACGTTTAAGCCGAAACAAGCACGCCATCTCACATGCATAATAAGACTCTGAGGCATTGACCGTATGACAATGCTGCCCTCCACACCGGTACAAGAGGTCGATCCTAGTATACGTACCGCCTGTGAGGACGTATACAACCAGTGGCATAACGGCGATCTGCTGTTCAAGCAAGCGATTGATCAGCTTGTTGTGATTGCGAACACCGCCGCCCATGCCGATCAATTTGCGAATCAGGGATTTGCCGAAAACACGATCGGCATGATGTATGGGTACCGTGCCGATCTGGACGAAAGCATCCGACATTTCGCCCGCGCCCGTGATTTGTTCGAGCGCGCCAACAACCGCGAGATGATCGTCCGCGCTATCATGAATCTGGGTGAAAGCTACCGGCTGAAAGGGGATTTTCCGCGCGCCCGTCAGTTCTTCAGCACGGCGTACCGGCAGGCCACCGAGTTTCAGTTTCCACAAACACAGGCCTTCGCTGCCGCCAATGAAGGGCATCTGCTGATGGCGATGAATCAGTTTGACCCGGCACGCGAACGGTTTGATCAGGCGGTCGCCCACGCTGCCGACATCACCGACGAAAGTGTGCGCATCGATGTGCTGGCGGATGCGAATCAAGGTTTGGCCGCCTACTATCTGAAGCAGGGGCAAAAAGGCGATGCGTGGCGCTGCGCGCTCGAATCACTCCATTTATCGCGCAAGAGCGGACAGCCCTACACGATGGGTTTGGCCTACCGTACGATGGGAGACGTGGTGACCGTACTGGGTTACACGCCTAGCGGCATGCCTCGTTTCCAGCGCATGCAGACCCCACCCGAAAACACCGATCCCACCGATATGGCTTATATCGGCGCGGCGACCAACGAACATCTTGGCGACGCCGACCTGTATTTCCAACTATCGATCGAAGCGCTTCAGGAGATCAAAGCGGAGGGTGAGATTGCCCGCACGATTTACGCGCAGGGATTGAGCTTGATGGCACGTGGTCAGCGGGTGACGGCTTCGCGCAAATTTCAGCAGGCGATGTTGATGTTCATTAAGCTGGGCATGCGCGACGATGCCAACAAAGCCGCCCAAGCCCAAATGAACGCTCGGCAAGAACCGAACGGGCGAGGCCACCTCGCCCCGTTTCAAGCCGATTTTGTACTCCAGCCTTGACCGCGCCAACGGGAACCGCTATACTTTTTTTCACGCGCCAAGGTAGCTCAGTTGGTAGAGCAATGCACTGAAAATGCATGGGTCGCCAGTTCAAGTCTGGCCTTTGGCACGAAAAAACGCCGCATCACGCGGCGTTTTTTGTTTCTGATTCAAACCTCTACCGTAAGAGGACGCAGTCACTTCAAGCGTTACACATCCAGCAGCAGTAGCACGTTATGCTTCCACGCCAGCCACAGCGCAGCTGTAGAAGAAGCGCTTGAACTCGGCGATCGTCTTGTCATCCTCATCGCGGATCGGCAGTTGGAATGGGAAGTGCTGTTCGATCTGCGAAGGGGACAGCATCCGGTTCATGATCTGCACGACGACATTCGCCTCAATCGCGCGCGGCACCGCCTTGAAGAACAGCAGCAGCATCGCCGCGTGCGGCGGCTGGATATGACCGAGCAGGAACAGCATCTCAAAGACCTGATTGGCGCTGAAGGTGAACTCGATCATATCGCGCCCCATCACGCGCGTTTCCTCGAAGTAATCCGGGTTGCTGCGCAGCGGGCGCACCGTTTCGCCGTCGTAGTTCATTTCCTCGACGCTTTTACGCAGCAGCAGCCACAAAATCGGTTCTTCCGGCGCGGGCAGTTGATCGAGCAGCCAGCGTTCCGCTTCCGCGCTGATGGGGTACTGGATGAAGTTCATACAGCCGAACGGCGCTTTGGCGGCGTTGGCGGGGCAGCCCACGCAGTGATGCTCCAGCTTGTGCAGGTCTTCGGCGTTATCGAGCGCATTTTGCACGACGATTAACTGCGTGTCGGTCGATCCGTCCGGTTGGCTGCGCGTATATTCGAAGCCCATTTCGGTCGGCGGGCGGTTATCCCCCGCTTGGCGATACGTGCGAATCACCGCCAAGGCGCGCTCACGGAACTTGATCCGGTCGAGAATTTCTTCGGTACTCAGCGTCTGTTTCGGCACACACGCATAATCGATCACATAATCAATAGCCATTGATCCGCATCCGAAGTGTTCAAGAGAAGGTTGGGGTATTATAAGCCGATGCGCGCCTCCGTGAAGGCGCACGTTCAAGCGATTGAAGGATAGGTTGCATGAAGCGAGCCAGTGCCGCGCAGATCGGCGCGTTGGTGTCCCAGCATCAATTACGCACCCTCACCGGGCGATCGCAGGTGGTGCTGTGCGGGCGTGCCTCCGCTGCGATTCAGGCCGCGCTCACGGTGATCGGCGCGCAGAACCGCCCAGTGCTGATCCCCGCGAATACGTGTTACATCGTCCTATGGGCGGTGATTCGTGCCGGGGCGCAGCCGGTATTGGTCGATATTGACCCCGCGACCGGAAATATCACCCCGGAAACGTTGGCCGCAGTGGACATCAATCACCCTGCCGCCGTGATACCCTGTCACCTGTACGGGATTCCTGCTCCTATGCAGGCGATCACCGCGTGGGCGCGTGAGCGCGGCGCATTCGTGATCGAAGATGCGGCGCTGGCGCTCGGCGCTGTGTGTGAGGACAAGCCCGCCGGATCGCACGGCGATCTGAGCATTTTCTCGTTCGGGACGGGAAAAATCATCGATGTGGGCTTAGGCGGTGCGGCACTGACAAACGATGCCGCCTTCGCGGATGAACTCCGCCACGTGCTCGATACTTTCCCGGTGTGGACACATACGCTCGAAGACCTCAGCGATCAGTGGGCAGAACTCTACTTCGCCCTGCACCGCTTTGAGCAAACCGCGCCTGTGCGTGCGCTCTATCCTCCGCTGTTCGATCGCTATGGCGAAACGACGGCTTACCGGGTGGATCGGGCACACTGGCGCATGCTGGCGGACGCGCTCGACGATGCCCCTGTGAATTTCGCCCATCGCCGCGCACTCGCCGCCCACTATGATGAGGCGTTTGTGCCGCTGCGTTTCCGCTCCACGAGCGCGCTTTATGATGCAGAAAGCCCGGTGACGGTCGAACGCCCTGAGGGAGCGATGCTCTGGCGGTATCCGCTGTTTGTGCCGCCGATTCATCGGGAAGCCGTGCTGAAACATGTGTGGGCAAGCGGCATCACCGAAGCGACCTGCTGGTATCCGTCGTTGCAAGCGATGCGCGCCGCCTTGTGTCCCGATCTGCCTATCACATCCACGCCGCACGCTGATCTGTGGGGGCAATGCGTGATTAATTTGCCGAACGACCCGGCGACGACGTTCGAGGATGCGGCGCGTGCCGCGGCTGTGTTTCGAGGTTTTTGGTAAAAACGCGAAAAGAAGACCGAAAAAGAGTCAACGCAAAGACGCTGAGGAAAGCATGCCTTCGTTGCGTCTTTGCGTTAAAGCGTTCGTTTTCGTTCGGCCAGTCTATGCTGCCGCGATTAATCTTCCGATGTAGGCTGCGGGGCCGCTGAACGGTTGAACAGGCGCGCCAACTGGCGGCGGATCGCCTGCCGATTTTCCGGGTCGCGGACGACATGCAGCACGGCAGGTGCCACCGAGATCAACACGATGAGGATGATGATCGGCAGCAGATACTTGTCGATGTTCTCCGGCCCGATGATCTGACCGAGGAAATAACCGCCAATCGTCACACCACACGCCCACACAAACCCACCGATCAAGTTAAAGGCGAGGAAGCGGCGGTAGTTCATTTCGCCAATCCCGGCGACGATGGGCGCGAAGGTGCGGATCACCGGCACAAAGCGGGCCAGCACGATTGCCTTGCCGCCATGCTTTTCATAGAAGGCCTGTGCCGCCAGCACGTTCTTTTTGCTGAACAGCATCGAGTCTTCCTTTTGGAACAAACGGCGGCCTACACTTTTGCCGAATAGGTAGCCCACACTGTCGCCGCTCACCGCTGCGATGAAGCAGCCGATTGCGAGCAGTGCCAGCGAGAAGAATGGCCCATCGGCAGGCAGGCCCAACCCGCGCAGCAGTTCCATACTGGCGGGCGATGCGAGAAACCCGGCGGTGAACAGCAGACTGTCGCCGGGGAGGAAAAACCCGATCAGCAGCCCAGATTCGGCAAAGATGATGCCGAAAATGATGATATATCCCAGAGTTGGGCCGTAGTTTACGAGAAATTCAATCACGCGAGCTCATATCCGTTCATTGGTGTCGGTCAAAAGGGATTACGGCGAATCGGGAGTCTGCGTGCGCAGTGGATCACACCGTAACAATAGTATATACAGCATACAGGCATTCGATCCGTAAATGTAGTCCGGTTTGGCCTCATCCACTGGCCGGATGCTGCATGTAATAAGTGATTTTATGCGGATACTCGTCCGTGCAGCGCATTTCGACCACAAAGCGCACGCCCTGCTCCGATTCCATCCGTGCGACGATCGCATGCTTGTCCATCACCAGCCATTTTTGAATTTTGATCCGCCCGATCACCTGCCGCATGTGTTCGAAGGCGGCGGCTTTGGCGCTGGCGGGCTGCTGCTCCAGCAGATCGGGCGCATAGGCATCGGTGATGAACTGTGCCAGCCGTTCGGGATCGTTCAGGTTGTAAAAACGGGTCTGCGCGACCAGCCGCATCGCCGCTTGACTGCTGCCAATGTTGTCGTGTTTGGTCATCTTTTCGCTTTCTTCTCCGTCAATCCATGTCCAGAATATGCCACATGGAAATTCGTAGGGAAGAGGCGGGCCTCGTCCCTACGCTCTACACATGCCAACCTTGATCTAGTTCCCTGTGATCACTGAGCAAGGTCTTTCTCGAACACCGCGACGGTTTCAATATGGAACGTCTGCGGGAACATATCGACCGGCTGTGCATCGATCAGCCGCCACCCGCCCGCGATCAACCGTTTGGCATCGCGCGCCAGCGTAGACGGATCGCAGGATACATAGACGATTTTCGCCGGGGCTAACCGGATCAGCGCGTCGAGCGCTTTGGCATCCATGCCCGCACGCGGCGGATCGATCACCGCTGCATCGACCGTTTCCGATAAACCGGGCAGCACCGCTTCGATCGCCCCGGTGATCAACTCGACACGCGCCTCAGCGGGCAAATTGGCGCGTGCATCGCGCACCGCAGGCGCATACAGTTCGACCGCTGTCACCTGTTCGGCGTGATCGAGCAGGAAGGCGGTGAACAGCCCGACGCCCGAATACAGATCGAGCGCATGCCCAATCCGCGTGCCGCCCAAGGCCGCGATCACCAGTTCGACCAACCGCGCCGCTTGATCCAGATGGACTTGAAAGAAGCTGCCCGCCGTCACCCGGTAGCGCTTCCCCTTGATCGTGTACGTCACCGCGCCGGAACCGCGCACGGCTTTCGATCGATCGCCGTCTAAGAGGCTGATTGCGGCGTTCACGAGAGGCAGTTCCACGCGCGCGCCGCGCCCCAGCGGTGTTATGGCCACCAGCCGATCGGCGGGATCGCTGCCGACTTGCAGGCGCACACGCTCCGCGCCGCCAAAATTGTGGTCGCGCAGCTCCTCGAATATTTCCAGCAGTTCAGGCCGGATAATGTGACAAATATGGATCGCCAGCGGGGTGCGCTCATCGTCTTGGATGAAGACTAATCGCCCGTTCGCATCCACGTTGAAGGTCACATGCGATCGATACTGGTACGGCTGCGGCGAAGCGATCGTCGGATGCACGACTGCATCGCGGATGCCGCCGATGCGCGCCAATTGATCGGCCACAATGTGCTGCTTATAGGCGATCTGTGCCTCGTAAGCGGCCATCTGCCACTGGCAGCCGCCGCACACGCCGAAATGCTCACAGCGCGGCTCGATTCGCCCATCGGCGGGCTGCACGATCGACGCGGCGCGGGCGAAAGCGAAGCGGCCTTTATCCTGCTTCACCACCGCCGTGATCTGATCGCCGGGGACGACATAGGGGACGAAGATCGCCTTGCCGTCGCACCGCCCGACACCGTAACCGGTGTAGGCCATGTCATGAATTTCTAAGGGAAAAGTGGTTTCATTCATGCCCACCAGCATAATGCAGGCTGAGCGCAAAAAAAAGAAGGAGTCTGAGGTGAGCATTCCGCCCGACATTGAAACGGTCTTTACCGAATTCCGCACTGCCGAGCTGACCACGCTCGCCAAAGACGGCACGCCGATCACATGGCCGGTGACCCTGCTCTACAAACGTGAACAGGGGCAGTTTTTCGCCGCCACGTCAGCGGGATTGGCGGCGAAGTGCCTCAATATTCGCCGTGATCCGCGCGTGTCGCTTCTTTTCTCAGAACCTGCCGGGAGCGGTTTGACGCAGCCGCCCGCCGTCCTTGTGCAGGGGATCGGTTCCGCGCCGGATGTGATCATCCATCAAGGCGAGAAAGCGATCTATGACGATCTGTACCGCCTTTCCACGATCGTTTTTCAGCGCCAGAAAAGTGATCTCTCCCTGCCGAAGTTCTTGATGCACCGCCTGCTGGACTGGTACTACATCCGCCTGCCGATCTATATCACGATTCAGCGCATTCACTGGTGGCCGAACATGGATTTTTCGCAGCCGCCGCAGCATATGGAGGCCGCTCATGTGGGATAAATTTCGCCCGCTTTTGCCCGAATTCCCGACGGCGATCCTCAACGCGCTTGATGTGGACGGTCAGCCGTTCAGCGTGCGCTGCATCCCACTCGCCGATGAACCCGCCAATGCCTTTCATCTATCGCCGCTCCCGGTGGGACTTCAATCCGGCCCGGCGTCGCTGCTGTTTCACAAGCAGGGTGCCCACATCAACCAACTGAAATCCTTTTTGCTGCGCGGCACCCTGTCTCTTGACGATCACTCGTGGACGTTCACGCCGAGCGCCTTCGTCCCCGGTGTTGGGGTCGGCAGCCTGCTCGATCAGATACGTTTTCTGCGTGAAGGCAAGCGGGCCGCCCGCCAATACCTCGCCAAGCGCGGCATCGCCTATCCGAAGATCGATTGGAAAGCGATTGAGGATGCGGAGGCTAACGCAAAGCAACCATGAAGGATCTGAACCACGGAGATCACAGAGGACACAGAGAAAATAAGAGGAAATTCTCTCTCAGACTCTCTGTGATCTCCGTGTCCTCTGTGGTTCAGCTCTTTGCGTCTTGGCACCTTTGCGTTAAGTTCTTCTCAGACCTTACCATGAGGAGCCGCCCATGCGTATCAAAGCCGCGCTGCTGTTAGAACCGAACCGCCGATTTGTCGTTGAAGAAGTGGAGTTAGCCGCGCCGCGCGCCGGAGAAGTGCGCGTCAAGATCGCCGCCAGCGGTGTTTGCCACAGCGATTGGCATGTCGCGACGGGCGACACCAAACAGCCGATGCCCGTCGTCACCGGGCATGAAGGCGCGGGCGTGGTCGAAAGCATTGGTCCCGGCGTGAGCCGTGTGCAGGTGGGCGATCATGTCACGCTCAGTTGGACGCCCGACTGCGGTGAATGCTTCTACTGCCAGCGCGGACAGCCGAATTTGTGCGAAACCTATACCACGCCGCTGTGGAAAGGCGTCCTGCTCGATGGCACACCGCGCCTCAGCCGCCTCGACGGCAGCCCGATTTATCATTACTGCGGGCTGGCGACGTTTGCCGAGTACGCTGTTGTCCCGGAAACGGCCTGCATTCCCATTCGTAAGGATGTCCCGCTCAAGGCGGCGGCGTTGGTTGGCTGCGCGGTGGCGACCGGAGTCGGCGCGGCGTTTTACACCGCGGACGTATCCCCCGGTGACAGCGTGGTCGTCTATGGGGCAGGCGGTGTGGGGCTGAATATCATTCAAGGGGCGGCGCTGTGCGGAGCCAGTACGATCATCGCCGTGGATACTGCACTCGCAAAAGATTCGATCGCACGCGGGTTTGGCGCGACTCATTTTGTGCAGGCAGGGCCGGATGCGCTGACCACAATCCGTTCTTTGACGGAAGGGCGCGGTGCGGATCATGTATTTGAGTCGGTTGGCGTGCCGGGTGTGCAAGAAATTTCGCTGGAGGCCGTACGTCCCGGCGGTGTGCTGACGCTCGTCGGGCTATCGCCGATGGGCAGCGGCACCAACCTCCCCGGCGCGGTGATCGTGCGGCAGGAAAAGACGATCAAGGGCAGCTATTACGGATCGGTCAGCCCGCGCCGCGATTTTCCCATGCTGATCGATTTGTACATGAAGGGCAGGCTCAAGCTGGACGAACTCGTCAGCCGGGAATACCCATTGGATCAGATCAACGAGGCCTACGCCGATATGCTGTCCGGCGGCGTCGCGCGTGGGGTGATCGTGTTCGGGTAGGGGCAAAAACAACGGACTCAACGCAATACCATAGAAACATTAGTCGATGGCGGTCAATTCGCATTGGGTAACCATCAGACTGAGGCTCCGCGTGTCGCCATTTATCCCAAGCTGAAGGGGTGAAATAGCACACGGTGAGTTCAGCGTAATCACGAGCACTTCGGCGGGATGGGGGGGAATACTCACATAGATTTTCATGTTTTCTACATGGAAGTCCAACCTACGGCCCTCCAACCTAACCTCTAGGCTGGTCAGCACCGACGAATCGATGACATGCCCCATGTGAACGACCAGTAAAAGGGATTTTCCCGGATAGGCCAAAAAGCGAATGCATGCGTTTTCGCCCATCCAGCACCATTCGCGATCGACTTCGCGATCGGCATCTTGTTCGGGAACATACCACCCGTCGCCGGTGCGATACAACTGGCGCGGCATTAGGGTTTGCTTCGGGGCTGGTGTGACCTGTGCGCTTAATCTGCGATTGTGGGCTTTCTCAAGCAGGTCATGCATCATCGCTTGGTACCGCTGCTCGAACCGTTTACAGGCGTAATCGTACAGCCGCAGATCGGCCTGATTATACTCATGGATGGTATCCAGAAGGCTCTGAGGAATCTGCCTCTGGATTTGGGCGGCTGGAGCAGCATTGAGGGTCTCGTAGTTTTCGATCCGCAGCCACCCCAGCGTATAGCTCAGCAGATCAAGGGATTCTTGAAAGCGCTCCGTCAAGCCCACAAAATCCAACTGGTCGAGATGCTCACGGGCGCGTTCAAACAGCTCATCATCGCTCAATGAGTCATTGACGGGATCGCGATCATGCGAGATCAGGCGGCGCGCCTGACCATTGCGAATCTGGGGGAGAACCATCGGGTGATCGGACGTTATCGTATTTTCAAGCCCAAGCGTTTGGATCACTTGGATACGTACGACATTTTCGTGATTACCCAGCCGCCGCTCCTCATCAGCATTGGCGCGCGCTGCATGATAGTACACGGACAAGACTCGCTGAACCGGATTCCTTAGGATGCTAAACGCGCTCAGATCATCCCGGTAGGGTTCCCAGAACGCATAGTCCAGATGCCCGTAGTAGAGCTGGTAGTCTCTGATATTCCGAATGGGATAGAACGGCAGCTCGTAGCGAAACGTGGCGGGGTAGATGGCCTGCTTGCCGAACAGGTTCTCAAGGATCAACCTTAAGGTTAATCCGGCTGTCTTGGGGATATGGAGGAAATAGAGCGGGCGGGAATCAATTGCTGCCCGGTGTAACAGTTCGGATTGCATGAATCGTCCTGACAGTAATTTGCAACTATTTGAGACACCCCGGCATCCCGGACAAGGAAACCATCCGCACTGTCGGGGCAGCCTATGTCGTGCGTAAATTTTGATTAAAACGCAATCTCCGCGATCTGATCCAACGACAAATCCGCCAATGAATCGTTTGCGGATTCCGCCGCGTCGATTGCATCGCCGATCGCACCTGCATCGCGGAAATCGCCCGCCTTCGTGCCGCGATCGTGCAGGCTGCGATACATGCAGTAGGCACAGCGCCGCACATCGTTGGTGAGCGGAAATTCCTCGCGCGAATCGATCTCGCTGATCAACTGTGTGAGCAGCGCGGCATCGGCGGCGTGCTGCGCGTGATTATACGCCAGCACTTCCGGCTGATCGGGAAAATTGGCGAACCAGTAGATCATGCGCACCTGCTCCGGTTTTACAGGTTCGCCGCCGTTCAGCCGTGCGCCCGCCTCGACCAGCACATAGCGGTACACGATCGTTTGCAGCCGTGCCAGCAGTTGATCGCGCTTGGGGCGGCTGATCGACGTTTTCCAGTCCACGATCACCATCTCGCCGCCCGGTTGGACAGCCAATAGATCGTATTTCGCGACCAATCGACGCCCTGCCACCGTCGCCGTGAGGGTGACTTCCGGCAGCCGTTTTTCCGGCAGACCGCGCAGCCCCTGCTTGAGATACGCTTCCCACCACACCGCCAGTTGATCATCGTCGATCGTGTCTGCGATGTCACTTTCTTCCATGCCGATCAAGTGCTGCTGTACCAGCCGGTGAAACGCCGATCCGCGATCCATGTGTGCTTCGACTTCTTCCAACGGTTCGCTTTCCGCCGCCGGGTAGTTGATGTGCTTCAGGTAGCGCAGATCAAACCGCGACGGGCAGTCCACATAATCCTGCAAGTTGGTTTGACTGAGTACGAAATCTGCTGGCAGCATAGCGCCCCCTTAAAACATCTGCTTGACAGTCGATCGAACCTATTTTAGTATATCCGTAACGGATGCATCCGAAGTCGATATAATGAGCTGAACTATGACCCATTCTGCCTTAAAACCTGACGACATGTTACCGCTCACCCCGGCGGTCTTCCACATCCTGCTGGCGCTGGCAGATGGGGAAAAGCATGGGTACGGCATCATGCAGGAGGTGATTCACATCACCAACGCCCAGATCAAAATGGGGCCGGGCACCCTCTACGGCACGATCAAGCGCATGCTCGAAAGCGGCTTGATCGAAGAAACCGAAGCGCGCCCTGATCCCGCCCTCGATGACGAACGCCGCCGCTACTACCGCCTCACCGACTTTGGCGTAAAAGTGGCCCGCGCCGAAGCCCGCCGCCTCGACTCGCTCGTGCGCGCCGCGCAGCTTAAACACCTTACCGATGGGGGTGGATGATGCGCCTGATCACCGTCTCCGAACGCGTGTATCGCGCACTGCTCATCGCCTACCCTGCCGATTTTCGCCGTGAATATGCCGCCGAGATGACTCGGTTGTTCCGTGATACCTGCCGCGATGTGTATCGTCAAGGCGGGGCCGCCGCGATCGTCCTGTGCTGGCTTTCCATCCTGCTTGATCTCTTCCTGACCGCGCTGCAAGAACGCCGAAAGGTCGTTTCATTCATGGATTACAAGCCATTTCTCGCTCGTAACGTAGGGCTGTTTCTGATCATCGCAGGGTTGTTGACTGCGGTCGCCTCGATTAGCCAGCTTCAGCCAGATGATCACAGCCGTTACTACGGCGTGTTTCAGGTTGCACTGCTGTTCATCATCCCCGCTTTTACCGTGCTGGTTTTGGGCGGTGTTCAGGGGCTCATCGTGCGCTTCGGCGAACCGATGGGTTTGGCTGGCCGCTTGAGCCTCTACTTAACCGGCTCGGGAGGGCTGGCGGTGGTGTTTGGGCTGGTTTTCAGCACATTCAACAGCTTTTTCTGGGTGCTGGTCATGGTTGGTCTTGTCATGCATGCCTTCGGCTTAACCGTTTTTGGCCTGCTCCATGCTTGGAAACCTACCCTCCCCTGTTTCCGCCTGCTGCCGCTTCAAATCGCATTGGGATGGACCATTCTCAACGTGATCGGCGCGCCTGACAGCGTGGGATCGTTGAAGCATGTGTTCGCCTTCCTGTTGATGCTTGGTATAGGGCTGGGGTGGCTGGCAATTGGACTCAACCTGCATCGTCAGCAGACCGAACCGACCCTTGGTGTGCCCGCGACGGCGGCCTAAACGCTGTTGGGAGCGATCGGGCGCATCACGATGCGCCCGATCTTGACCTGTGCCTCACGTCCCCTGCTTCTGCTCCAGATAGCCTTGTAGAGCGACGAACGCCACCGCGGGCGGGACTCGCCCATTGCGTCCCGTGTTGTACGTCAGGATCAGATCACGGCGGGCGCGGGTGATGCCGACGTACAGCAGGCGCAGCCGCTCCGCCGCGTAATCGATCCGCGCCGTTTCGGTCGCTGTCCCTTCGCGATAGTCACCGCCGTTCTTGAGCATCTGAAGCTGGGCCAGTGCTTCCGCTTCGAGGTTCAGCCGGTCGCGCACGAACCAGCGTTCGCTCATGTACTGATCGCCGATCTCCGCCGAGGGGAAATCGTAGGTGTTCACCGACAGCAAATACACGCGATCCCATTCCAGTCCTTTGGCGGCATGCATGGTCGCCACCGTGATCTTACCCTTGTGCTGTTCGGGGTCGAACCCGCGATCTTCGTCGCTCACGCCCAAGAATCGGCGTTCGTTCTTGGCGATCGCGGCGAGTTCGTCGGTGTAGTCCGGCAAGCGCCAATCGGGGTGCGCGTCGGCACGCTGGCGCAGCAGCACGGCGAGGCTGTGCGCGATCGCCAAATCCGCTTCAGCGGTGAATAGATCGCCCGCCAAAATCAGGATCAACTGGTCGATCGGCAGCAGTACGGCTTCATGCCAGCGCCGCACCATCACGCGGAACACTTCCAACTGCCCTTTGGTGTACGGGTCTTCCTGTTCCAGTTCGGCAATCTCCGGCGAGTCGTCCAGCCAATCGCGCCCGAACGTGTTCCAGATGAATTCTTCGACGTGCGTGCAGGTGCGCAGCGACTTCGCTACCCGTTCGAGCTTGGCAGCGGCGGCTTCGTCGTCGCGGTCGTCACGCTTCCATACCTTGTACACCCGCGCCAGCAGATTAGCATCCGTCGGCTTGGACAGGTATTGCAGAATATTGCCGAGCGCGCCCGCCGCCTCACGGGTGGAAGTCGTCGATCGGAGCAGTTCGACCATCGGCAGTTTGGCATTTTTGAGCGCGTCCACGATCTCGAAACCGCGTTTGTTGCGCGGTACCAGCACCGCCGCCGTTTGATCGGGGTGATCCGGCAGCCAGCGGGCGAGCGACTGCACCACTGTTTGCACTTCTTCGGCGGGTGGCATGGCGGACGGGAAAATCCAGATGTTCGACTCGCTGTCCGGCGGGTTGGGCTGCGGATCATTCGCCGGGGCGGGTTCGATCAGCGGCGGTGTGAGCGGATCGCGATCGCGGATCGCCTTGTTCGGGTGCGCCCCACGCGTCCAATCGATCAGGAAGTTGGCGAGATCGATGATCTTGGGCGCGGAGCGTCCGCTGTTGGGCAGCGTTTTTCGCTGCACACCCTTCAACCGGGTGAAGTTGATCAAGTTTTCCGGGCGGGCGGTGGTGAACGTCTCATAGATCGCCTGATTCGAATCGCCAACGCGCACCCAATTGCCATTTTCGCCCACCAGCAGCCGCAAAATTTGCTCTTGCAGCAGACTGCTGTCCTGTGCTTCGTCTTCCAGCACATACGGGTGACGTTCGCGCAGGCGGCGCAAATAGGCCGGGTCTTGGCGCAGCGCCGTCAGCGCCAGCCGGATGAGGTCTTGAAAATCGACCGCGCCGCGCATGTTCAAACTGCGCTGGTAGCTGGCATAGATTTCGATGCACATCTCGGCCAGCGACAGCCGTTTGCCGCGCGTTTCGAGGGCCGCGCGCAGTTGATCCGGCCCGATTTGCTCGTCTTTGGCTTGGCGCACGAATGCCGCCGCCACGGTGCCGATCAGGTCGCCCCACTCTTCGCGTTTCACACGGTCACGCCGATCATCCTCCAGATCGGGACTTAAAAACTCGTCGGCGCTGTGCGGATTGGCTTTCGTCCACGCGATCACGGCATCTTGCAGGATGGCATCGCTTTCGCGCTCGTCCAGAATCGTGAAGTCGTCCGCTAGCCCGACGAGGCCGGGACGTTCGCGCACGATGTCACTGCACAGGCCGTGCAGCGTGCGCACCCGGTAGCCGAGCGTGGGGATCAGCTTGGTTTCGGTCAGGAATTCGCGCACCTGACGGGCGAAATTTTCAACCGCCGAGTTGACGAGCGTCACGATCAGAATTTCTTGTCCATCGCGCACCGCCCCGGTGCGGATCAGCTTGGCGGCCAGCGCCGACAGGGTTTTCGTCTTGCCGCTGCCGGGGACGGCCATCACCGCCATGATGCCGCCGGTATAGCGCATCACCTCAAGCTGTTTTGGACGGGGTTTGAAGGGTGCCATTAGGCTGTCTCCGGAATGGACGGTAAACAAACGAAAACAGAAACAGAGTCAACGCAAAGACGCCAAGCGTGAAAGGCGCAAAGGAAAGCCTTCTCAGGATAGTGGTTGGCGTTTGCGGAAATTCGTAGGGACAGGGCCTGCCCTGTCCGGCTTTTGAGCGGCGGACGATGCCTGCATCGTCCCTACGGTCTCTACTGTTAAAGGTCTTTATTCCTCAACCGCGGGTTCGGTGTCCGGTGGATTGAGCCGCCGCAGCAGACGATTGAAGGTTTGCAGCAGTTCGCCTGTGCTTTCGCTGCCGCTTTCGCCCAGTTCGCTCAAGCCAAAGTAGATCCGCGTTCGGCAGCGGCGCACCAACCCCATCACCAAATTGAACAGCGTTTGCTGGCGAATGGCGAATTCCTGATCATCCGTCCACTGCTGCCCGATCTGCCACTGCGCGCTGAGCACATATGGATGCGTCAGCGGTTGGAACAATCGCTCGAACCAGCCGCGATTACCGAGATCGATCCAAAACTGGTAGCTGACCGGCTGATTGCGCATCAGGAACGTATAGGCCGGGGCGATCAGCACCGCGTTCGCCTGCTCATCGACCGTCCACGCGCGCACATATTGATCGGCGATCACGCCGCGATTGACCATGCGCACGAATTCTTCAGCAGCGGAACGGCCACCGGGCAGCAGATCGCGGTTCTCGAACGCGCGGCGGAAGTTCGCCGCCGAATCGACCAAATTCCCGGCCACCGTCGCCGCGTCAAAGTCGGCATGGAAGCCGTAACCGCGCTGCGACAGCACTTCCCCGAACAACCGGCTGAAGAAGTGATCGAGCCGCACGGGAGCGGGGGCGCCATCGGGTGCTGGCTCGATGATTTCGGCTGCACCTTTTTTCTTGCGCCCGCGCTTTTTGGTAGGCGCTGCCTCGGACGAGGTCTGCCTCGTCCCTACAAGCGCTCGTTCTTCGATGTAGTCCTCAATCCATTTGCGCAGTTCTTCGTAGCGCGGGGCCAGAAGATAGGTGATGCGCTCCTGCACATCGGGCGCAAACGAGTCGAACGCGGCGAGGCGTGATTTCGTCTGGGCGGGGTAGGCTGCATCGGTGAGGAGCTGGGTGCGCGGATCAAGTCCATCGTGCGGCCTGCCCCGGCTGATCCGATCGCCTGCATGAACATATAGCGATGTCGAACGGCGCGGGCTGCAAGCCCCATTCGGGGTGCGCCAGCATCGCCAGCGTGAGCAGACAGCGCGCCGCCGCTTCTTCGCGCAGCGACCGCGACGGGCGGTGGGAACGGGTGGCGATGCCTTCGCCTTGCAGCCGCTGCATCAATGTGAAGCGCAGCGCATCGCTGAGGTACGGTGCCAGCACGACGATTTCCCCGGCGGCACGCCCTGATCTTTGACCAACAGCGTGATCTCGTCGGCCACCCAGTTGAGCATCTGCGGGTAGAAGCGGCGCAGACCGTACTCCATCGCCGGATGTGGATCGGTTTGCGCATCGGGGGCGTACTGGCCGAGCGCGTGCGCCATCTCGTCGCCCAACGCGACCATCTCCGGCGACATGACCAGCGAGTCGGACAGTTCGACGGCGACATCACATTGCGCGCGCAGCGTTTCGGCGCTGTCCGGCGAGGCGCTCAGAAAGCGGCGGAATCCGGCTTCGCTGTCCATCACAATCAGCGCGGATTGGCAGCCCGTCAGCCAATCGCCGATCACCGCGTGCATCACGGGCGATCCTTCTTCGGCGTTATCGACGATCAAGTGTGCGCCGCGCCCGAACCAATAGGCGCGCACCTGCGGCAGCCGCCACAAAATCCGCGTGAAAACTTCGACTTGCAGTGAAAAATCGAGCAGATTATGCGCGCGGCAGAATTCGCGGTACTGGTGCGCCGCTTCCTGCACTTGATCGAACATGCGCGCTTGGCTGCTTTCGCCCATCCACGCCGTTTTCAGGCGCTCGGCGATTTCGGTATACGGGAAGCCGCCCAACGCGGCTTTTTCGAGGTTGTCGATGATCTGCGCATACAGACGGTTGCGGTCAATCGTCACGCCGTCGAAGTAGCCTTTTTCATCAACGAGCGGATCGATAATGGTGGACATGATGTACTGCGCGGTTTCCAGCGTCAGAAACACGGGCGGCACATCGGGTTGAAACCCGGCTTTCTTGGCGGCCAGCGGCCAGAACAGCCGCAGCGAGTTCAAGATCAGCGCGCCAAATGTGGTGATTTCGACCTGACCACCGGGCGGCAGGTTAGCACTTCGCAGTGCACGATAATACGACTGCGCGAGTACGGCCTGTGGTACCAGCACGAGGATTTCACCGGCAGGCACGCCGTTTTCAAACAAATTCAATATCCGTTGGATGGCGGCGGTCGTCTTACCGCTTCCGGCATCGCCTTCCAAAAATACCGTCTGATCAAGCGCGGACTCTGCGATCCGCCGCTGGAGATCGGAGAAGGTCATAAGGGTTTTTCACGCCTGTGGACTGGTGATTCAGTAGAACAATTTTACCATGAAAAGGGGGTTTTTGCGCGTGGAAAAGCGCACGATCGCCCGCGTATCTACGCGAGAGGGCAGGCGATCGCGCGCCCTAGAAAACAGGGTTATTTCACGTAGATGATCGCCGAGACGATCGAACCCGCCAGCCCGGAGCCGCGTCGCCCATAGCGCGCCATCAGCGATTTCGCCCCGGCTTGCAGTTCAATTGGGTCGTTCATCCAATAATCTTGACCGTTCTTGCCGACCACCAGCACCCAGTGCTGATCGTTATCGGTGTAAGCCGTTTCCGGCGTGATGTCTACCTGCACCGGCACCGCCCGCCCTGCCGCAAGGCTGGCGTCGATTTGCGCGAGGGCATCTGCGCCCAGATAGCGGTTCTGGAAGCGAATATCGCCGAACACGACTTGCAGCGCATCCCAGCGGGTGAAATAGCCGTTGGTGAAGCCGCTGCGCTGGATCATCAGATCGTTCAGTTCCATCGGGGTGACGACATGCCCCATGGTGCTGGCGAGCATGGCGAACGAGGTCATCATGCAGCCCCACGACGAGATGCGCGGCGCGGTGCCGATGCGCGCTAGCGGAATGCTGCCCCAACGCGGATCGCGCTGCGAATAGTGCGGCGCGTTCACGGTGACGCCGGGCGGCTGCGCGGCGGGAGTCGTCGTGCTGCTGGCTGCTGCGCCGCTGCCCGTGGCCGTTCCACTACCTGTGGCGGTTCCACTGCCGGTCGCTGTCGCGGCGGTTCCGCTTCCGGTCGCGGTTGTGCCGCTGCCGCTGGTGGTGGTGCCGGTTCCAGCGACTGCCCCGGCAGCGATCGTGACCCAGAATTCGGTGCCGAAGAACTGTCCGTTTTCGTCCTTCATCTTCCAACTGGCGTTATAGTTCCCGGCGTTCCGGGGAACGATAAAGTTCACCGACAGATTGACTTCCGCACCGGGCGCGATCGGCGGCACGGCGATCGACGGGACTTCAGACGGGAGATTGCCCTTGATCGGCACCATCGTATAGCGATCCGTCCACGCCAGCGTGCCGGTGTTGCGCAGACGCCATGTTTTCGTGAAGCGCGAACCGGGTGCCACGGCGGTGCCATCGGGGATGGTGACATCACCGATGAACGCGTTATTTTTCTGGCCTACCGGGGTAGAAACACCTTTTGCGTCGATAATCACATAAAGTTTGTCTTCAAATGTGTTTCCCTGCTCATCCCGCAGAATCCAGTCATTGCGATATACGCCGGGCTGCGTTGGGGCCGTCATCGCAATCGAGATCTGCACCTGCCCACCGGGAGGGCACGGCGGCACCGGCACTTCAGCGACCACCGCGAGATTGGTTCCGCTGTAATGGATGAGCCGGTAACCGGAAGTCCAGGGAACCGTTCCATCATTCTGAACCATCCATGACTTCGTAAACCCTGTGCCGCATAGGACAGCGGTGTTGTCCGGGATCGTTACGTCTGCTAGGAATTTTGCATGGGCAGCCAAAGTGATATTCCTTATGTACTTATCGCATCCAGATGTCGTTTGATCTCAGCATGTTTTGAAGGTTGTCAACAAGGTTTGAGCGCTGCATAGGCGCAGCGGTGGGGGAGGCGTCAGCGCACTTACAGGTGCGACAGATTGTGCCCGTGCAGTGGAATTCAGCGGCGGTCTAGTCGAACACGTCGAACACTTCGCCCTGTGCTACTTTCTTGCGATACTGCGGGTTATACGTCGGGCTGTTGGGATCTCTGTAGCGGCGGTAACTGCCAATATCACGATCGACGATCACGACTCGCGGCTTTCCCGCCGTTTGGCGGCGCGGGGGTGGCTGCTGCCGCGTCCATATCGCCGCCGGCAAGCGCCTGATGATCTTGTCGAGTTCCTGGTGATCCACGGCGATCTTCGCACTTTGGGCAGTAATCGATTTCAATTCCTTGACGCCCGCCATCACCAGCGGGGTTTGATCAATCGGGCATTGCATACCAACCATCTCCTCTCGGTCGTTCAGCGATAATGATAAAAATCCCGTGTTCGCGTTAGGCATAGCGCCGCTGTCCGTAAAACGGAGCGGCTTCGCCAGCGCCCGGTAGCCGCGCGACGCGCTCATGGGTGGGCGGGTGGGTGCGGAACAACCCATCAGCCCGCCGCCCGCGTGACGGAACGATATACAAGTGGGCGGTCGCGGGTCGCGGCTGCGTGGATGGGCTGGCCGTATTTTGTGCGGCGGCTCGCATGCGCTGCATCGAGATCGTCTCCAGCTTTTCGAGCGCGCTCGCCAGCGGCAGCGGATCACCGAGGATGTGCGCGCCGCCTTCATCGGCTCCATATTCGCGCGAACGCGAAATCGCAAGCTGAATGATCAGCGCGGCGATCGGCGCGAGGAAGATCATGAACAGACCACCGACGAGGCCACCCCCGGCACCTTCCTCTTCATCCGAGCCGCCAAAACCGCCGAACATGAGCGCCCACATCGCCATATCCGCCAGCAGGGTTATCGCGCCGCCAATCGTCGCCGCCACACTGCTGATCAAGGTGTCGCGGTGCTTGATGTGCGCCAATTCATGCGCGATCACCCCGGCCAGTTCGTCGCGGTTGAGGATCGATTGAATGCCGGTCGTCACGGCGACCGCGGCGTGCTGCGGATCACGCCCGGTGGCGAAAGCATTCGGCATCGGGCTGTCGATCAGGTACACGCGCGGTTTGGGCAGGTTGGCCCGCGCCGCCAGTTGATCGATCATCCGGTGCAGTTCCGGCGCATCGGCGGGCGATACTTCCTTCGCACCGCTCATCGAAAGCGCCAGCTTATCCGAAAAGAACCATGCGCCCATGTTCATCAAGATCGCGAACCCGAACGCGAGGAACATGCCTCCTGTGCCGCCCAATGCCGAACCAATCGCGACAAGCAGCCCGGTCAGCGTGCCTAGCAGGAGGGTTGTCTTGAGGGTATTGGTGAATTGCATCGTGCTTCCTTCACTTTCGTCTAGAACGATTTACGAATCTCCATCATCGGTGCCCGCTTGCCTTTGCCCTATCCCATGCCGGGTGCGTACTGCCGGGGGACTGCACCCGGCACAGAATAGAGCGGACAAAGGGGGTAACTCCACGAACGGAGGATAACTTCAAGGGAAGTGGGGCCTTATTTCAGCACGCCCCGGCGCATCAGCCACTTTTCCATCTCCACGCCGACGAACACCACCGTGCTGAGCGCGAAGCAGAGCGCAAGCTGTTCGATCGTGAGCGGCTGTGTGTTGAAGATACTGTTGAAGAACGGCGTATAGATGGCGACCAACTGAAGCACAACCGTCGTCACAATCGCCCCGATCAGCAGTTTGTTGCCGAAGAACGGCAGGCTGAACACCGATTCACGGTGCGAACGCAGTCCCAGCGCGTGCCCCATCTGGGCGATCGTCAGGAACATGAAGACCATCGTGTTCCACGCGGGCGCGCCGTTGGCCGCTTGAATATTGTTCGACCATGCCCAGTAACCGAGCGCCAGCCCCACACCGCCCAGCAGCACCCCGACGATCACGATATGCCGTCCCAAGCCGCGCCCGAACAGGCTTTCATTCGGCGCATACGGCGGGCGATTCATACCGCCCTTTTCGGCGCGTTCCACGCCCAGCGCCAGCGCCGGAATCCCGTCGGTGATCAGGTTCATCCACAAAATTTGCAGCGTGGTCAGTGGGATCGTCATCCCGGCGATCAGTTGAGTGACGAGCAGCACCAGCAGTTCGCCCGTATTGCTCGCCAGCAGATATTTGACGAAGCGGCGCACGTTATCGTAGATGGTGCGGCCTTCTTCGACCGCGCTCACGATCGTGGCGAAGTTGTCGTCCAAAATCACCATGTCGGAGGCTTCTTTGCTGACCGCCGGTGATCCCCATCGCCACGCCGATATATTGCCTGCGTATGCCAGTTAACGTTGCCGTCCGTCATGGCGATCTGGCCGCGCGCTTTCAGGCGCCTTGACGATGTCTTGTTTCAGGGGATACACGGGCGTATACGGCGACATGTTCCACTCCCAGATTCAAGCTCGGTTTGCGACATGCTCGCCACCATGACCGACTTCGGCGGCGATGCCCAGTTCTGCGATCGCCGTCAGCGGGTGATCGCCCGTGATCATGATCGGTCGGATGCCTGCTGTTTTGGCGACAGCGACCGCGTCTTTGACTTCGCAAGGATCGATGATGCCCACCATTCCAACGAACACCAGATCGCGCTCTATAGCCCCAATCGATATCGGGTTGTAGTGACGGAAGGATGCGGTAGGCCGATCCAGACGCGCAGACCGTTGGCCGCCAGTCGGTTATTGCGCGTAATCCGTTCGCGCAGATCCGGCGGGACGACTTCCCAAGCTGACTCCATGCCCAATCGTCAGCAGACTATCGACGCGCTGAGAAAGCGACGCGCCCACCGGCAGATCGAGCAGATGCACCAGCGCGCGTTCGTTCGCCGCACCTAAATCGATCGGTTGACAGAATGGTGGTCATGCGCTTGCGATCACGTCGAACGGCAGTTCACGCGCGGCAGCAGCCGTTCCATCTCCGGTTTGAGCAGCCCAAACCGTGGCGCCGACAGCACGAACGCGCCTTCGGGTGGGTCCCTGATGGCGAACGTGCCTTTGCGTTCTAGGATCACCGGACAGCGCCCTCCGCGACGATCGCCTGCTTGCGCGCGGGCTGGTGCGACCGGAGCCGTCTGCGCACCAGCGAGGCGATCCTGGAAACTGCTGTTCCCGGCCACATCCAAGACCGTCACCCGATTTTCGGTCAGCGTCCCATCAGAGGTCAATGTCACACTGCCGAGCGTTTCATCGCGCAGAAGGAGCAATCGAGCGCCGCCGCGATCGTCACCACGGTGGGCAGTCCCGGCAATGATCGCGACCGCGTTCAGCAGCACCGACCGGTTGTAATACGCTCCGCGATTCGACGACGAATGCCAGCGCCATCACCGCCAGCGCAGCGTACAGCAGCACTTTGCCGAGCCTGTCCATGCTGGCGTTTTCTCGTCATCGACTTCCTGAATCAGTTCGGCGGATGCGCCCAAGCTGGGTTTTCATCCTGGTTTCCTGACGACCAGCTGTCCCACGCCCATACGTGATCGACGCCCATGAACAGCATATTGCTCCGGTCGCCGATCGGCGCTTAGCGTCAGCCAGCGGCGCGACCTGCTTTTCGACCGCCTGCGATCTGCCCGTCAGCGAGGCTTCCATCGCGCGCAGATTATTTTCGATCACGCGGTGCTGTCCGCTGACGATGCTGCCCGCTTCCAGCAGCACGATGGTCGCCGAACCGCCTCGCGCGGCAAGATCGAAGATTTCACGAGCATCTTTTTGAGCGCGGCCATCGCTTGTTCGGCGCGGTATTCCTGCACGACCCCTAGGATGGCGTTCAGCACGACGATCGCGGAGATCGCGATCACGCTGTCCACTTTGCCCAGCAGTGCCGACACCACCGCCGCGCCGATCAGCAGCAGCACCAGCGGGTTGGTGATCTGCTCCCATAAAATTGCCAGCGGGCTGGTGAGCGGTTTTTCGACCAATTCGTTGGGGCCGACCTGTGCCAACCGGTCGCGCGCCTGCTTTTCGGTCAGGCCGTTGACGGTATCGGCGTCAAGCTGTGCGGCGGCCAGCATCGTATCCATCGTATGCCAAACAGGTTGGCCAGCGAGTGCAGACGGCGGGTGAGGATCGGTGCCGGGAGCAGTGCGCGCGGCACTGCCATCCCGTAAGCGGTCTTGCGGTTGAATCACGAGGTTCCTCTATTGACTTATGTACGGAGTAAATGAAAAGGCCAACAATCACAGGAACCATGCGAAGGTTTCGCAGGGTGGCGCGGCGATTGTCAGCCTCTTTCCACGCCCTCTTTCACCTAAAGTGGGTGACCTAGTGCGTGTCTAGTTGCTAGATTTGGAGTGTTCTGTAGATGGGACTTGTTATCCATCCACCAAACGCCTATGACTCTACATGATCATGACCCAGTCGATCCCCCGCTTTTTTCGGGGGATATAGGGTATTTAGATGAGAGGTCGCTCATTTTGATAATAAAACATCTGCTGCGAATGCTGCTCGGAGTCTCTCTTGGTTCGCTGCTGTGGGCCGCCCCTGCTGCCCATGCACAGACTGCCGCTTCGGAACTACCGCCGCCTTCCCCGGTGCAGCGCTGCGTGAACCTTGGCAACACGCTTGAAGCCCCAAATGAAGGCGAATGGGGTCTCACCGCCGAACAATCCTATTTCGAGGCGATGGCCGCCGCCGGATTCGATACCGTGCGCCTGCCCGTCCGCTGGTCAGCCCATGCCAGCGCTGACGCGCCTTTCACCATCAGCACGCGGTTTTTCGATCGCGTCGATACGGTCGTCGGGTGGGCGCTCGACAGCGGTCTACAGGTCATCTTGAATATCCATCACTATGAGGAAATGGCCGTCGATCCGGAAGGTAATCAGGCGCGTTTGCTGGCGATCTGGGATCAGATCGCGGCTCACTATGCCGACTACCCCGCTGCGCTCCTTTTCGAAGCGATGAACGAACCGAACAGCGCCCTCACCGCGCCGATCTGGAACCCCATGCAGGCCGAAGTGGTGGCGACGATCCGCCGCACGAATCCGACGCGCACCATCGTTGTCGGCGGCGTAAGCTGGAATTCGATCGACGGGTTGTTTGGCCTTCAGCTCCCCGCCGATGATCATTTACTGGCGACAGTCCATTTTTACGATCCGTTCCAATTCACGCATCAGGGCGCGGAATGGGCGGACAACATGGATCAGTATTTGGGGACGGAATGGGGCAGCGCGCCGGAACAGGCCGCCATGCTTCAACGGCTCACACGGGCGGCCAATTGGGGGCGTGATCACAATATCCCGGTTCTCATGGGTGAATTTGGCGCTTATTCGCGTGCGCCACAGGAATCGCGCATTCGCTGGACGAGCGCGGCCCGCGCTGATGCTGAGTCGCTTGGTTTGGGTTGGTGCTACTGGGAATTCGCGGCGGGCTTTGGCATCTACAACGGGCGAACCGCGCAGTACAACGATCTGCTGCCCGCGCTGCTGCCGGAATCGCCGCTGTTAACCGCCGGGTGAATCTAATCGTCCGGGGCGACGATGAACGCCGCCCCAGTTGCCTCGGTCAGCAGTTCGACCAGATGGCGCGTATATTTGAACTCCCCGGTCAGGATCACGGGTTGGGTTTGCAGCAGCGTTTTATAGCGATCAGGCAGATAAGCCGCGTCGATGGTTTCGTCTTCGCGCACTTCGAAGGTTTTGAAGGCATAGCGCAGATAGTTGGTGAGCCTACCAATATACTGGTAGGCCATCTCGCGCAGTTCGCCAGTCGGCACTTCGATCGCCGCCGGGGTGCCGTTGACGACGCTGCGCCCGCGCATGGTCGCGATCCGCTCCGGTTTCAGGGGCAGCAGGGATAGATATAACGTGAGGTATTGTTCGCTCGCTTGCCTGCCGATGATGAGTTGGTGCTTAAGCAGCATGTGCTGGCAAAAGCCCAATACCAAATCGACATATCCAAATTCGATGCGTCGTTCCCACAGGACAAGTCCCTTGTCAAAGACGCGGAGAGCGCTGTCGCGGTAGTCTAGGCGCACCATCACTTCGGCAGGCATACGAGTTCATCCCTGCTGGTTCGCCAGCAGGGCGACCAGCTTTTTCGGCGCAGTTAGGCGGTAGCTGCGCCCAACCAAATACTCAACATAGTCCCAATCCTGCTCAACATCCAGCCACACGCCGATCCATCCATGCTTGCCCACATACGGCGGAACAAAGAAATGTTCGGGCCGGGTGTTGATCAGGGTCGCTTGCATCCCCGGCTCACCTTTGAACCACAGCGAGGGACGCTCGTCCATCGCATGCTGCATCGCGAAGATTTTTCCACGCACTTTGAAGGCGGGATGGCCGACGCCCTCGGTATCCTCTACCGCTTCGGGAAACGTTAGGCACATCGGGCGCAGCCGCGCAAGCCAATCGTCGTTCATCGTTTAGCGATCGCTCCTTTTTCGGCTTCATGCGCGAAAACCCCCAGATCGATCCGGGGATCACTCCGCCTCCTGTTTGGCGAAGCCCTCATCGAGGTTCTCACTCACCGTCAGCAGGATCACCCGTTCCCCGGTGTGCGTGCTGATGTCGGTATGCAGGCTGATCACCTCACAGCCGATGATCTCGTGCACAAAGGTCGCGATCTGTTCGCGCACGCGCACCGTATCGAATAACCGGCGGCGCGATTCCTTGACAATTTCGCGCCCGCTCTCACTTTTGGCGAGTTCTTGCTCCGCCGGGGTGAGGATGCCGCGCAGCCGTACGACGATCATATCTTCGATAAAAAAAGTGCGCGCATCTTCCGGCCCACGCCCTAAATATTCTTTTTCCAGCTTAATCAGCGCGCGTGTAAAGGCGGCTGCCGCTTCCCCGCGCGTCATAGAGAATCGAGCGGTGGTTTTTCCAGCCGCCATTGGATATACGATCCGATCAAGCCGGTGCGTTCCATCCCTAATTTTTCCAGCACACGGATCGATCCGAGATTGGTCGTCAAGCAGTCCGCGGTGATGAGCGACACCCCCGGCTGCGCAAACCCCCATTTGACCAGCGCACTGGCGGCTTCAAAGGTGTAGCCTTGGCGGCGGTAGTGCTTATCGATGCCGTAGCCAATTTCGATCATCCCATTGGCATCCGGCTTGCCCTTGAAGCCCGCTGTGCCGAACATGGTTTTGTCCGCCCGGTGAATGATCAGCCACAGCCCATACCCCAGCGAGGTGGCATCATTGTTGATCATATGCCAGTAGTAATTGAGCAGGCCGCGCCCTTCGTCTTCGAGCCATTCCGTCGCGATCTTGGCACCGATCAACGTTTCAAGCTGACGGAGTCCGCTGTAGGCGGCATGGGCTACCTGTTCAGGACAGGCGACCAAATCCAGCCGTTCTGTTTGTAGGGTGAGCATCGTCACGCCCCCTCTTCACTGAGCCTGAACTTAAGCTTGACCTTTTTGTGCCTCTATCGTAGCACTTTTTCGGCGGTCTGCCGCACCCTGAACGATGCCTTCTTCCGCGCGCAGCCTGCGCAGTGCAGGAACGCCGTAAGCCGATAAACATAAGATCGTCCCTGAAACCGCCGTGAACAAGTACATCACGCCCATCCCTGCCCCGTGCCCAGTGCCGAACATCCCGCCCAGCGCCGCCGCCAGCGCGCCACCGGGTATCATCGCCGGTTCAAAGACACGGTCGGCCAGCGGCCCCGCCAGCAGATAGCCCACCGGGATCGCCAGTTCGCGCAGCATGCCATCCAACGCGAACACACGCCCCTGCATGGCATCTGGCACCCGGTTTTGAACGATCGTGCGCGAGGCACCGATCATGATCGGAATGAAGAACTCGGTGACGACGGCGGCGATCAACCAGATGGGCAGCGACTGCCCCATTCCCATCAACAGATCGCCGCCCAGAAACGAGATCGCGCCGCTGATCAAAATCCGATCGATCAGCCGGATTCGTTTGGGCAGCAGTGCCGCCGCGACTCCGCCGACAACCGCCGCCACCCCCATCGTCGCCCGCACAAGGGCGAGCACTTCTTCGCCGCCGCCGGGACGGGCGAGGATCATGGCGGGCATCACGGCGAGGTACGTCAGCGAGGCGATGAAGTTCATCACCGTGAACACCAGTATCAGCGCGAAGAGTTCACGGCGTTCGCGTACATAGCGGAAGGCTTCCCGGAGTTCGCGCCCCATCGATGAATGATGGACAGCGACGCGCTGCGGTTTGGGAAGGCGCACCGTGATCAGTGTGGCATAGGCGGCGATGAAAGTGAGCAGATCGATCCCCATGACGGCGGACAACCCACCCGCCGCCAATACGATCCCCGCCAACAGGGGCGCGAACACCCGCGAGATCGATCCGACCATGGTGCGCAGCCCATTGACGCGGGCGCGCTCGTGGGGTGGGATGATGCTGGTGGTCGCGGCGATGAACGCGGGCGTTTGAAAGGCATCGAGCGCGCCCGTCATTCCTTCGTACACGAACACATGCCACAGTTGGAGGTGTCCACTTGTGTACAGAATCAGCAGCAGCAGCGTGAGCACGCCAGAGGCACTGTCCGAGGCCAGCATGATGGCGCGTCGATCCAACCGATCGACCCACACGCCTGCCACCGGGCTGAGCAGCACATAGAAAATGAATGAGATAAAGCCGAGTAGGGCGAGTGTCGTCGCGCTGCCCTCATGTTCGTAAGCCCAAATGAGCAGGGCAAAGCGCGTCATGCCGCTGCCCGTCAGCGAAATGACTTGACCAAACCAGATCAGCAGAAAGGTCTGCATCCCGGTGCGTTTCGGGGAATTCATTTCATCCACCTCCTTAGAATCAAAAGCGGGCGCAATATCTGCGCCCGCCGGGGAAAACAAGTAAAAGATTGCTTACTGGTTACTTAGTACAGCGCAGACGGTTCAGATATGTCTGCGCGAAAACACTCATATCAATCACTGAAACACAGAAAAGACGTAAGGGAATCATGCCGTCATCCTAACCGGATTCGCCGGGGATTGTCAATGCACCCCCGGCGTTGGCTTAAGTCTGTTCGCGCCACGCGCTCAACAGTTCAGCTTCCCGCGGTGACGAAAGTCCGGCTTTCCACACATAATCGGCCCCACGTGTGCGGCTCCACGCCAGCGTATCGCGCGCAATGTCCGCGATTGACCGGTTGCCCAACCCATACTGAACGGCTTCGGTATTGCTGACGCACAGCACCCCGTCATGCGGCGCAGGCACCCAGAAGGGCATATCGCCGCCCGTGACGCCCTTTTCGTTCAGGAATTCGTCGGTGACGACGGTGAAATGCACCGAAGCATCGAAGGTGACCGCCATCGACGAGAGCCAGTCGCCCCACGATACACCGCCCGACGGGTTGACGGCGTTCATAATGCCCGTTTCGCCCTGCTCAATCGTCAGCGTCGTCCACTCGCCTAGATCGCGCGCGTCGATGAATTGGACGCGCCGCGCACTGTCACCGGGGACGAGCACATCACCGCCGCGTGCGACACGATCGACCCAATAGGTAAAGCGGTCGGTGGGATCATACGGCCCGACGATCATGCCGGGGCGGATGATCAGCACTTTGGAAATACCGCTGTGGCGTGCGGCTTCTTCGCACAGCACCTTGAGGCCGCCGTAGGTTTCGCCCGTCACCTGTTCGACGGTTGGATCGTCCAGCTTTTGCACCGGCGCACGTTCGTCAGATCCAGCGGCGACCGGATCGGTATACACCGAAACAGTCGAAATAAAGACGTAGTGCGGCGTATTCCCCTTGATCACGTCGGTGAGCATACGCACATGGCGCGGGATATAGGCACAGGTATCCAGCACTGCGTCGAACTTGCGATCACGCAGTTTTTCCAGATCGGCGGGGTTATCGCGATCGCCTTGGATCGTTTCCACATCCGGGAACACATCCGCTCCCGACTTCCCCCGGTTGAACAGCGTGATCGTATGCCCTTTTGCGCGCGCAGCCTCGACAAAGTGTCGCCCAACGAAGCGCGTACCGCCTATCACGAGAATGTGCATGGTTTACCCCGTCTATGGTTGTTGGTCTTCACGAATCGGTCATAAGGTTGAAGGTCAGCAGCGGATTCTTAAACGGAATCAACGCCAGTATCATCGCATGGATGTAATACTCCGTGCGGTCGATGATGTCATGGGTCAGCAGACCTACCGATCCATTCTGCTGCTTGCTGTTCGATCGTCCAAACACTTGATCGTCGGCATGGCCGAGTTCGATTCCCTGCCGCACCAACCGCGCCGATTCTTCGGGCAGGAAGAACGATCCGGTGCGCCCTTGGCCCATACGATCACGCCCGTCTATCTGGCCGAGCACGACGATCCACGCCAGCGCTTCCAGTGCCGCCGATTCCGGCGGATCCCCGTGCGGCTGAACGCCGCCTTCAATGCCGATCCAGTAATCGGCATCCGGCGCGGCGTGACGGGCGGCGCGGGCACGGTTGAGCGCGCCTTGCAGCGTTTCATCGCTCGTCATGGGCTGGTCGCTTACGCCGGACGGCACGCTGATTCCGTGGGCTTCGGCGGGCTGGCCGGGGAACATGCGCCGGAAGCCTTCCAGCGCCGCGTTGATCTTGACCGGGTTGGTGCTGGCGACGATGAGTCGAATCATGAGGTGGTTACCCTGTCAACGTGAACAGCTTGAGCAGCGCGAACAGGCCGAACCCGGCATGGGCGAAGATCGCTGCCCGCGTCGAGCGGGTATAGGCGCGCACCAGCGCGATCACCAGCCCTTGCAGGAATGGCAGCACCAGCCCGTACCATGTGATCGTCCCGCTGTCGAGCGAACCGATCTGCGCGGTGTAGATGGCATAGTGGAACAGCGCATACACGGCGGCGTTCAGCAGCAGCCCCAGCCATGCGCCGAGTTTGGCGCGCATGAGCGGGAACAGCAGCCCGCGAAACACCAATTCTTCCCCGATTGGCTGCGCGATCAGCATGACGCCGATCGACAAAATCCACTGCACCAGCGGAATGGCGTTGGTCGGGAACGCGAGTTCCATCACCGGCAAAAATTCGCGCGTGACACCGTAGCTGAGCAGGTCGAGCGCGATCGCGAAGCCGACCGCCACGAACACGATCAGCACCAGCGGCACCTGTACGCCGCTGGTCGGCGGATTTAAACGCATCGCTGCACGGTCGGCGGGGCTGCGCCGCGTGCTGGCGACCCAATAGGCCATGATCAGCGCGGCGACCAAATACGTCAAATAAAAGGCAAACGGTTCCGTGCCCGCCCAAACGGTGACGAACAAGGAAATGCCGATGAACGCCACCGCGCTGAGGACGAGCGCCACGATCGCGGCGTTCCATCCCCACGGCGGGGCCGGTTCAACGGCGGCGATCCGCGCGAACAGCCCGCGCGGGACAGGAGCTTGAGACGAATCAGTCATAGGATCACAAACGAGCCTCCGAAAGTTAGGGGGGATTGTACCGCGTGCCTACCAAACGAAGCTATGGGTGCTTAAAACATGTTAGACTTGACATATTCTTTGACAGATTTTGCAGCATCACCCAAAGGCAGATCACATGGCGGCGCTCCCCATTCGCGCGATGGTACTGTACAAGCATGGTGTTGGGTTTTTCGTCCGCGCGGGCAGCGTGAGCGGCACCTCGGCGGCTTTGACTTTCAAGAGCGAAGAAATCAACGATGTGTTGAAGAGTTTGACCGTCTTCGATCAAGCGGGCGGGCAGGTGACGGGCGTTCACTATCCCACGCCAATTCCCCATGAGGAACGGCTGTCTACCAGCTCGATCAAGCTGTCCGATCTCGGCAGTCTGCGCGATTTGCTGGTGCAGCTTCGCGGACGGATGGTGACAGTCACCGCGCGCACCGAAACCGCTGAAACCCTCACCCTTGAGGGACGGATGATCGGCATCGACCAACCGCCTAGCCACAGCGCCGATGCACCGCTCGATCAAGCCGCAACCCGCGTACTGATCCTCACCGCGACCGGTGTTCATGTCTTCCAGTTGGGTGATCTGGTCAACTTCACCGTCCACGACGAGACGATCAACAGCGATTTGACCTATTTCCTCGATACGACGTCCAGCGATGACCGTCGGCGCGTGGTCACCTTGCGCTTGAGCGAAGGCGACCACGATCTCGTCGTCCAGTATGTCGCGCCCAGCCCGCTCTGGCGTGTGAGCTATCGCCTGCTGGTCGATGTGGCCGAATCGGGCGAGATCACCGCCGGGCTGCTGCAAGGTTGGGGCGTATTCGACAACCGCTTCGAAGAAGACCTCGACGGCGTAGCGCTCACGCTCGTCGCCGGTCAGCCGATCTCGTTCGTCTACGATCTGTCCGAATCGCAGATCCCGCAGCGCCCCACCATCCGCGATCAAGCCCGCGTCGCGCCGATCCCGGTCGAATACAATGCCGATACCGATACACTGGCCGATTTTATCGCCGATGGTCAGTCGGAGATGCCGATGCGCAAGGCGGCGGCTCCTGCTCCCATGCCCCAAACGGCTGCCGCTCGTGGGGGCGGTTTTGGCGGAAGGCTGCCGGTGCTCGGTTCCGGTTCAACCGCATTTCCTCCCCCTGCGAGGCAGTTCCGCGAACAGGCACCCGCACAGGCCGAAGGCAAAGAAGCGGGCGAATTCTTCGAATATCACGTCACCACGCCCATCAGCGTAAAACGCGGCGAATCAGCACTGGTGCCGCTCTTCAACGCCGATGTGCAGCCGACGCGGGAACTGCTGTACAACGCCGCCAAACTCCCCGATCATCCGGTGGCGGCGCTGCATTTCAAAAATACGTCCGGTTTGAGCTTTGAGCGCGGCCCGGTCACTCTGATCGAGAGTGGAGATTACAAGGGTGAAGCCATCATCCCCTTCACGCGCGGCAGTGCCGATGTGTACGTCCCCTATGCCGTCGAATTGGCGGTACAGGTGACGCTGCGCAGTGAAACGCACTACGAATCCTATGAAACGATCCAGATTGAAGGCTCATGGTATGCCGAGCAGTCCACCCGGCAGACGCACACCTACACCTTCGAGAACACCCTTCAGCGCCCGGTGACGATCACGCTCGAACGCGCCATCACATCGGGGTATGATCTGGTCGATACCGCCGCACCGGAGGTTGAAACCGCCCACGAGCGCCGCTGGCTCCTCGCGATGGAGTCGCGTTCACGGCGCACATTCGTGATCAACGAACGCATGATCACCCGTACGCTGTTGGTCAATCAACGCCGGTCATGGTGGCAGCGCCTCATCAATGGGTTGGGGCGCTTGTTCTCATCGGGCAAGCGTCGCTGAACGCCGTCAGAACCTAATTTTTTGAGAGTATCAAGGGAGAGTCGAATGACTGCACTTCCTATTCGCGCGATGGTGCTGTACAAACACGGAGTCGGCTCGTTCGTGCGTGCCGGGGCGGTGAGTGGAACCGCCGCCGCGCTCACCTTCAAGAGCGAGGAAATCAACGATGTGCTGAAAAGCCTGACCGTCTTCGATCAGTCGGGCGGGCAGGTATTGGGCATCCACTATCCCACGCCGATCCCGCAGCACGAGCGCCTCGCCACCAGTTCGATCAAGCTGTCCGATCAAGTGGCCATGCGCGAGCTGCTGTCTCAGCTTCGCGGGCGGCACATCACCGTCACCGCGATCGTCGGCTATGAGCAGCCCGAAACCGTGACGGCAACCGGGCGTGTCGTCGGTATCGATACCCCATTGTCCAACGGGTATCCCACCGATAACGGCCATACCCGCCTGCTAATTTTGACCGACACCGGGGTGAAAGTGTTCCGGTTTGACGAGGTGACCGAATTTTCCATCCCCGACGAAGCAGCGGCGAAGGATCTCACCTATTTCCTCGACACCACTTCCGGCGACGAAAACCTCCGCACCATCACGATTCAACTGAGCGACGGTGATCACCATCTGGTGGCGCAGTACATCGCGCCCAGTCCACTTTGGCGTGTGACTTACCGTTTGGTCGCCGATCTGGATGACAAAGGCGCGATCAAGGGCGCGCTGCTGCAAGGCTGGGGCGTCTTTGACAACCGCTTTGAAGAGGATTTAACCGGTGTGACGCTGACGCTCGTCGCTGGGCAGCCGATCTCGTTCATCTACGATCTGTCTGAATCGCAGATTCCGCCGCGCCCGGTGATCCGCGACGAAGCGCGCGTTGCGCCCGGCCCGGTGGAATATGGCGGGGCGATTGAGGAAATGAGCGGTGAGGCCAAGAAACTGTCCGACGCTACACTAGAAGACCTAGCAAAAGCGGCTGGTCGAGATGTACAGGGTCTTATACCTCCGGCAGGTTTCGCGAAAGCCGTACGCGGGGCTGCGACGCCCCAAGCCGAAGGCAAAGAAACGGGCGAAACTTTCCAGTACCTCGTCAAGACACCTGTCACCGTCAAGCGCGGCGAGTCGGCGCTGGTGCCGCTGTTCAATGCCGATGTGCAGCCTGCGCGTGAACTGCTCTACAACGAAGCGAAACTGCCCAAACATCCGGTCGCGGCACTGCGCTTCAAAAACACAACCGGACTCACGCTTGAACGCGGCCCGGTCACCCTTATGGAGGGCAACGCTGCCAGCAGCGATTACAAAGGCGAGGCGATCATCCCATTTACGAAAAGTGATACGGATGTATATGTGCCGTATGCTGTCGAACTGGGGGTTACTATCACGGAACAGCAGGAGAGCCGCGTCCACACGATCGGGCTGATCTTCAAGGACAGTGTTCTTCAGCAGCAGCAGTACAGCCAATATGTTCGCACCTACACGCTCGAAAACAGCTTGAATAAACCCGTCACGGTGTTGATTGAGCAGGAAAAGAATCCGGAGCATGTGCTCCACGATACGCGCCTGCCCGATGTCGAAACCGCATCACACCGCCGGTGGGCGGTTCCGGTGGCGGCGAAAACCCGTACAACCCTTGTTATCACCCAACGTCGCTTATTCTCGGCCTACCAACAGATCCGCAACTGGGATCTGAAACTGCTGGCGAGCTATCTCGAAAACAAGTGGATCGACGCCGTACTCGAAAGCAAGCTGAGGCCGATTGTCGAGCGCCAGCAGGCGATCAATGATGCGAAAGAGGAGTTGAAGAAGCTGGCCGAAGAACGCAAGACGATCGCCGCCCGTCAGGAGCAAATCCGCGCCAATTTGGGAGCGCTGCAATCGGTGGGGCAGGAAGCCGGATTGCGCAATCGTATTCTGTCGCAGTTGGAAAGCAGCGAAGATCGCTTGGGCGAAATCGATCGCCGCGAAGCCGTTCTGAATCGCACCATGATCGACACGGAGGCGGAAGTCAAAGCCCTGCTGGAGACGGTGACTAAAGAATAGAACGATTAATGCAAAGACGTAACGCAAAGACGCTCAGTATGTAAGACGCAAAGGAAAGCATTCTCTCTCTTTGCGTTACGTCTTTTCCCGATACTCAGGATTGGGTTTCGTCATCAGCGTACACACATGATCCGACCGGTCATCGAGGACATAACCGCGCAGAAGCCGTCGCAGATGAAACCCGTTGCGAAGCTGCACGCTGAGCGTCGGATCGAATAATTCCCCGGCCAGCACCCGATCGACGTAGGTTTCGATTGGCATCGCCGCGCGGTGCGCCGCGTAACCGGGGATCAGCCCCGCGATCAGTTCCCCGCGCAGATTGAGCCGCCGCACCATCGCCGATCGGGCCTCGTAGAACTGCCGCGCGAGGCCGCGCCCGCGATACGCCGGGATCACGCCCATATCGACGCCGTACAGCCATTCCCCATCCGGCTCATGATGTGTCCACCAGCCGCGCCCGACGAAATCGTAGTAGTAGCCCCACTCGCCCTCGATCGGATGATTGGTGCGAAAGCTGATCGTGTAGCCGACGACGTTCGACTCGCCCTCAAGAGGCTCATCCGTCAGTGCGACGAACTGCCCATCGGGGAAGCAATCGACATAATGGCGAAACTGATCCGCCGAGAGCATCTCGCCGCTGTCTTCCCATTCGGGAAAACTCAGCGCCGCGACCGTGACCACCGCTTCGGCGTGCGCGTGCGTCATCAGTGCAATACGAATAGCCATACATTAACCCACCAGAGAGGCTTTCTCGAACAAGCGCGCCATGATCGCCATATCGAGGCGTTCGCCGCCGCGCTTGTACAGCCCACGCTTGACGCCTTCGCGCGCGAAGCCAAATTTCTCATACAGGTGAATGGCGCGCGCGTTTTGCGCGAACACTTCCAACTCGATCCGCTCGATCACCGGGCTGCGCGCCGCCCATTCGATCGTATAGGCCATCAGCGCCGTACCTGCGCCTTGATCGCGCCACGCTTTCGCCACATAAATGCCGAGATCGGTCTTATGCCGGTCGGCTTTGAAGGTGCCGCCCGCGCACGTACACGCGCCGATCAGTTTGCGATCGGCTTCCGCGATCAAAAATAGGGAATTTTCCGACCGGCTGACTTCTTGAATCCGGTTCCGAATCGCCTCCACCGGGGGATCGAATTCGTCGGGGGCGTAGGGCGTATCGGCGGGCGGCTGCTCGCGCAGCACGTCCTTGATCAAACGGATATACCCCGCCGCATCGAGCGGCACGGCGGGGCGTACGGTCACGGCAGTCAACGGGTAGACCTCCGAACGGGGACTGAGAAGATCAACAGCGCACCAAAAGCAGCGCCGATCAGCGCGGCGAACAGCGGCGGGATACCGGCCAGATCGCCGAGGAAGTAAACCCCCGCCGCGATGCACAGCCACGCCGAAAACCGGCGCGACATCATCTGCCACGCCGCCTCGCCGGGGGTGCGCGGTTGAGGGCGTGCGCCCCACCACCAGCGCCACCCATAGCGCAAACTGAGCAGGCTGAACGCGCCCACGAGCACAAATCCAATGCCGATCCAGAACTGCCCGGCGTTCATGTGCTGGCCGATCCTCACTGTACCGTGAACGGCACCTGATACGGCGGCTGTACGTAATTGCCATCCAACCCGACGACGACCAACTGAATCGTGTAGTTCCCCGGCTGCACAGCAGGCAGAAGGCCAAGCTGACCGTTGACGACTGCGTTGTAGGAGACTTCGTTCATCGTCACCCACGAGTCGCCAAACTGCCCGCCGCTGATCTCCAGCTTATAGAATGTCGCCTGCTGCGGCGTGAACGCTGCCGTGCCAAGGATCGGCGTGCCCGCGCTGAGCACCTGCCCCGGCGTTGGCTGGCTGATGAAGGCCGTGATCACGTTCGATCCACCGGTCGCGCTGATCAAGTCCGGCGAACAGGCGATCGTCGGCAGGAAGGCGTAGCCGTTGGCGCGCGCCCATGTTTCAGCGCGGGCGGCATCGGCGGGGTCGGGCGGCGGGGCGATGAACAACTGCTCCCGCGCGCTCGGATCAGAGCCGACGAGCTCGATCGGAAGCTGGCAGTACAGCGGCGGCGGCGGTGGCACCGTCGCATTGGTGCTCGGCATCGTCAGCACGATCTGCTGGCCGATGTCCGCCGGGATCGGGTGGACGAAAACGCGGTACACATCCGGTTCCACCAGTCGCAGCCACACCCCGGATGCAGGCTGTTGATCATCCGGCGCGGGCGTTGGCTGCTGGTAGACTAAGCCACCCTGCCCATCCGGCAGACCAACCGGGCTGTCCATGAACAGCTCTTGGATCGACTGGGTGCAGTCGGTCGCCGGTTCGCGCAGGGCACCGATCGCGCAGATTGGATGCCACGTCAGCCCCGAAGGTGCGTCAAGCTGATCCGGCAGCCGCCCCCCATCGACGAGGAATTCATCGATCAAGCCGGAGCTGTAAATCTGGTTGATCACGCTGTTCCAGATCGGTGCGGCCCCGGTCAGGCCGGTCGTGCCGCTGTTCATCGGCGATCCGTTGCTGTTGCCCACCCACACCCCAACCGCGACATTCCGGTTGAAGCCCACCGTCCAGTTATCGCGGAAATCGTCGGTCGTGCCGGTCTTGACGGCGGTGAACAAGCCGCCTGTGTTCAGCGGGCTGTTCGCGCCCATCGCCGGGGTACGGGCGGCGTTATCGCTCAGCACATCGGTGATCATGTAAGCGATGCGCGGATCGAGCACTGTCGTCCCGTAGCCGCTCTGGTTCACCGTCTGCGCCGTGACGTTGCCAGTGATGCAGCCGTTTTCGTATTGGTAGCGCACATTGCCTTGATTATCGATCACGCACAGGATCGACGTGCTGGGCACATACACGCCGCTGTTGGCGAACACACTGTAGGCCCGCGTCAGTTCCAGCAGCGTGATCTCACCGCCGCCGAGTGTCAGCGAGAGCCCGTATTGGCTCGAGTCGGTACCTAAACTCTCGATTCCGAAGCGAGATGCGATCTCCAGCAGTGAATCCACGCCGATCGAGCGCAGGGTTTGCACCGCCGGGATGTTGTAGCTGTTCGCCAGCGCGGTGCGGATGCGGACTGGCCCATGCCAGTTGCGGTCATAATTGACCGGATGGTAATCGCCCATCTGCGTTTCCGTATCCCAGATGATGTCGCCGAGCGTCATTCCGCGTTCCAACGCGGCGGCATACGTGAGCGGTTTCATGGTGCTGCCCGGCTGTCGTGCCGAGATCGTCACATTCACCCGCCCGTCGATCGCTTCGTTGTTGTAGTCCAAACTGCCGACCATCGCCAAAATCTCGCCCGTGATCGGCTGGGTGACGATCACCGCGCCGTTGGTCACGTTGTAACCGCTCACCCCGGCGACCTGTTCGCGCGCCGCTTCTTCGGCAAGGTCTTGAATGCGCAGATCGACCGTCGTGTACACGCGCAGCCCACCGCGCGCAATTTCTTCCGATGTAAAGCCGATGTTTTGCAGCAGCGATTCGAGTTCCGATTGGGCATATACCGTAAAGTGCGGCGCGTTGAGCGGTGCATCCGGTGGGTTGAACGTATAGCCTTCGCGCAGCGCTTGGTTGCGCTCATCGTTGGTGATATACCCCATCGTCACCATGCGATCCAGCACCGTACGCCAGCGAACGTTGATCGCATCCTGCACTTCAGGGTCAGGGTTGAACGGATCGTAGTTGGCCGGGGCCTGCGGCAGTCCCGCCAGCAGCGCCGCTTCCGCCAGCGTCAAATCCTGCACATCCTTGTTGAAGAACACATGCGCGGCGGCCTGCGCGCCATACGCCATGTTCCCGTAATAGATTTCGTTCAGGTACATGGCGAGGATATCCTGCTTGCTCATGCGCTGCGTCAGCAGATATGCCAGCGCGATTTCCTCAACTTTGCGCTGTACGCTGCGTTCGGCGCGGTATTCCACGTCGAACAGTACGTTGCGTACCAACTGCTGTGTGATGGTGCTGCCGCCCGATGATCCCGATCCCACGCCGACGTACTGCAAGAACGCGCGTGTCGTCGCCTGCACTTCAAAGCCGGGATTATCCCAGAACGAGTCGTCTTCGATCGCGACCGTCGCGTTGATCAAATTCTGCGGGAAGTCCTCATAATGGACATTCGTGCGCCGACCCTCGGTGAAGGCTTCGTACAGCAGTTGACCATTTCGATCGTAGAAGAATGTGCTTTCAAAGTTGTTGTAATCTGCGACTTGGGCCACCTGCGCCGAAAGCTGCTGTTCCAGTCGTGTTCCCAATGTTGCGGACAGCACCAGCGCGATCAGGGTCAATCCGCCGCAGAAACTCACGATGATGCCGATGAACACCGCCAAACATCCCGGCGTGCAGCCAAGGATGCGGCGCGGCTTGCGGCGCACCGGCAGCGGCATATTCGCCGGAACCATCCCGGGATATCCGCCGGGTGCGACACCGCGCTGCGCTTGGGGGGCATACCCCCCCATCGGGACTCCCGGCGGCGGCGGTGGAAGATTGCTCGGCGCGGGCTGTGCGGGGAGGGTTCCCTGACCGGGCACACCGCTGATCGGCGGACGCCTGCCGGTCATCTGATTCGGATTCGGAGCGGTTTGCCCCGGCGGTTGTCCTGCGTTGGGCGCAGGGCGGTAGCTTTGCTGGAACTGCGCCGCCTTCTTATCCTGCGGCGGGCGTGGTTTCGGCGGAGGGGCGTTTTCTTCCCCCGGCACATGGACGATCGTGTGCTCAAACGGGACGATATGCGGCACCGTATAGCCGGGATCGTTCTGCTGAGTTGGGGCGGGTGGGCGCGGCCCAAGATGCTGCGCTTCCGGCGTGAAATCCGGGTTGGGATCGAATCCGCCGCTGCCCGGCAGCGTTTTCTTCGGGTCATCCGCGTCGGCATCAAGGGATTGGATCACTTCTTCGCCGGTCATCGCCAAGGTTGATCGTTCATGGACATCGCTCGATGCACCGGGCACCTCGGCGGCAGGTGCACCGCTGTTCGGCGCGGCGTCTTGAATCGCGTCGATTTCGGCGGTTTCTTCATCATAAATGGAGGGCAGTTCCGACGACGGTTGTGACGACGGCGTTGGCGATGGCTGCGAGGACTCTGATGGGGTGCGATCGTCCATCAGATCAGGTTGTTCATAATCGGACATGCTGGCATGCTCCGCTAGGGGACAGGTTGTTCTGGATTGCTTTCATTGTATCAGAGACAGGAATCGCGGTCATGAGATGCTTGGGTTGCGCCGCCGCAATGATTGCCCTACGCCCATCGTACGCGATTTCACCCCCAGCATAACGAAACTGTAACCGGTGAATTAGGTAAATATTTGAGATTTCGCCCTATTGGATTGGAATAGGACTCTAGCTTTTCTTTGGAAAGCCTTATACTTGTAACAGACCTCTTTTAAGCCGTGGCGGACTCATGATTGACCAAGGGCAGCTTTTGCGTCAGGTGCGGCTGGCGTTGCAGAGCGAAAACTACCAAACCGCGATCTATTGGTTGGAACAGGCCATCAATGCAGCCGTACTCGAAGGTGATGTCAGCGCGGCGGGCCGTCATAAGGGCAATTTGGCCCTCATTTATTACCGGTTGGGGCAGCGTGAAAAGGCGTTAGAGTGTTTTCAACAGGCGCTCGCCAGCGCACGCGATGAATCCGATCGCGCTACCGAAGAAGGACTGCTCGGCAATATCGGCAATATCATGCGTGAAGTGGGGCGGCACGGCGAAGCCTTGAGCTATCTCCGGCAGGCCCTCAAAATGAGTGATGAAATTGACGATGTGCGCGGGCGCGGCATTTGGTTGAGCAATTTGGGGCTGGTTTACGATGATCTGGAACGCCCCGAAGACGCGATTCCGTTTCACGAGCAGGCCATCGCCATCGCCCGTGATATTCAAGACATGCGCGGACTCGCCGCACGACTCGGCAACCTCGGTAACAGCTATGTCACCAAAGGTGACTTGCTGATCGCCCTGACTTACTTCGCTGAATCCGCCGGGATTTACCGCAAAATTGCCGATCATCACGCGCTGGCCCAGCGGCTCGGCGTGATGGGCAATCTGCAAGCCAAAATTGGGCGCGCCGCGGCTGACGAAGCCACCAAAATGGATCACCTGCGCCGTGCGCTTGGCCTGTATGAAGAAACGTTGGCGCTGGCACGCGGTTTCAAGGATGCCAGCAGCGAAGCCGAACTGCTCCGTGCGATGGGCGGCATCGCCGCCGATATGTACGATGACAACGCGGCGGTCGAATATTGGCGATCGGCGGGCAAAATCTACCGCCAGATGGGCCAGAACGAACAGACTCACGTCATCGCCTCGATGTTGAGCGGCCTTCGCCGCAGCCGCCGAGCTGCTGCTCGCGACGATTAGCGCTGCGGCTCGGTCACCTCGAATTTTTGACACAGACACCGGCCTTCGTGCCGGTGTTTTCATGCAAATTCATTCCCCTTTTACTTGACACTTCAATTACCCGGCTTTATGGTGAAATAGCAACCACCCACCTATCATGGCAGAGGTCTCATGAAAATCACCATTGCAGCCTCCGGAACACGCGGGGATGTTCAGCCCTATGTGGCTTTAGGAAAAGGCTTGAGCGCGGCGGGCCACGCCGTGCGGTTTTTGACGAGCGACGATTTTGAATCGCTTGTCGCCGGGACGGGCATGGAATATCGCTCGATCGGCACCAGCATAGAAGCCATCATGCAAACCCCGGAATGGCGGGCGACCGTCGAAAGCGGGAATTTCCTCAAGATTATGTCGCGCATGTCCGGGGAGATGAAACAGCGCGCCCATCACCTTGCCCAGCACATGCCCGCCCTCTTTGAGGGCACCGACCTGATCGTCGCCGGTTTGGGCGGACTGAGCGCCTACTCGATTGCGGAAAAACTCGGTGTCCCCCTGATTCAAGCCTATGTCTTTCCCATTACGCCGACGCGCGAATTTCCCAGCCCGCTCACGCCGTCACTGCCTATGGGCGGCGCGCTCGGCGGTCTGCCGAATCGCCTGTCTTTTGCAGCGATGCAGCAGATGCTTTGGCAAAGCGGACGACTGGCCGATGTGACGATTCGCCGGGAGCTAGGCATGAGCCGCTCACCAATGTTCGGGCATTACGGAGCGCTCAAGCGGCGGCGTGTGCCGGTGTTATACGGTTACAGCTCCCATGTGCTGCCCCGCCCATCGGATTGGGATGATCGCACCCTGATTACCGGCTATTGGTTTCTCGATCCTCCTGCTGATTGGACACCGCCCGCCGATCTCACCGCCTTTTTGCAGGCAGGGACGCCGCCCGTTTATGTGGGTTTTGGCAGCATGGGCAACCGTGATCCAGAGGAAACGACGCGCATTGCCTTGGAAGCGCTCAAACAGTCCGGTCAGCGCGGCGTATTGGCGTCCGGTTGGGGCGGCATGAGCCGGTCGGATTTGCCGGACAGTGTCTATATGCTGTCCTCGATTCCGCATAGCTGGCTGTTTCCACGTACAGCGGCGGTCGTTCATCACGGTGGCGCGGGGACGACGGCAGCCGGGCTGCGGGCGGGCGTTCCAACCATTATCGTGCCATTCTTTGGCGATCAACCGTTCTGGGGGCAGCGTGCTGCTGCGTTGGGGGTGGGGCCAGCGCCGATTCCCAAGCGCCGCCTCAGCGTGGAACGTTTGGCACAGGCGATCACGCAGGCGGTGAGCGATACGACGATGCGCCAGCGGGCGGCCTCGCTGGGGGAACAGATTCGGGCGGAAGACGGAGTCGCGCAGGCGGTCGCGTACATCGATCGTTTTTCATCGTTGTAAAGCCCGTCCGGTATTTCTCGGCGGTTCTCTCGGCGGTTCGCTGATCCGCTGGCTATAATCGTCTTAAACAACCACTGGTGTGGCTGTCTGTCTGCCCAAAAAGAAAAGGTTTTGTGACGATGAACGCCCCTCTTGATCATGCGGCGCTGCAAGAGCAGGATAAGCGCCAGCTCCACCCCCTTCAACACCCGAAAACACACGCCGATCCGCTCGTCATCGAACGCGGCGAAGGTGTGTATCTCTATACGGTGGATGGCCGCAAAATCCTCGACGGGATGGCGGGATTGTGGAATGTCAACGTCGGCTACGGTCGCGAAGAACTCGCACAGGCCGCCTATGATCAAATGAAACGGTTGGCGTTCACCTCCAATTTCGCCGGGATGACCAACGTCCCCGCAACCCAGTTAGCCGCCAAACTCTCCGGCTATGCCTATTCCGGCCTCAAGACGACGTTCTTTACCTCCGGCGGCTCGGAAGCCAACGACAGCGCCTTCAAGATCGCCCGCTACTACTGGAAGCGCGTCGGTAAGCCGGAAAAATTCAAAATCATCGCGCGCAAAATGGCGTATCACGGCATCACCTTGGCGACCACCTTCGCCACCGGCATCGAGCGCTATCACAAGATGTTCGGCCCCGCCGTACCGGGATTCGTACACGTTTCCCCACCCTATCCCTACCGCTTTGATGGGGAAATCAAGCCGGGTGAAACGGTGGGATTAGCCGCCGCTCGTTTGATCGAAGAAGCGATCGTGCGCGAAGGCCCGGACACGGTCGCCGCTGTGATCGCGGAGCCGGTGCAGGGCGTGGGCGGTGTCATCGTCCCGCCGGATGATTATTTCCCGCGCGTTCGTCAAATTTGCGATCAATACGGGGTGCTGCTGATCGCTGACGAGGTGATCACCGGTTTTGGCCGCACCGGGGAACTGTTCGCCCTCAACCGCTACGGCGTCGAGCCGGATATTCTCTCCTTCGCGAAAGCCATCACCAGCGGTTACCAACCGCTCGGCGGCAACCAGATCACCGATGCGATTTACGACGCCATTCAAACCGCGCCGGATACCGATACATGGATGCACGGCTATACCTATTCCGGTCACGCGACGGCCTGCGCGGTTGGGCTGCGCAATCTCGAATTGATCGAAGGGGAAAAGCTGGTTGAACGGGCACAGCAGCGGGGCGCGCGGCTGCTGGCGGGCTTACAGTCGCTCAAAGAGTTCGCCATCGTCGGCGATGTGCGCGGCTTGGGTTTGATCTGCGGTGTAGAAGTCGTCAGCGACAAAGCCGCCAAGACCACCGATCCCGCTCTCGCCGCCAAGATCACGAAGATGTGTCAGGATCGTGGACTGCGCACGCGCAATGTGGGCAGTACGTTGGCCTTCGCGCCGCCGCTGACGATCACTGAAGCCGAAGTCGATGAGATCATCCGTATCCTCGGCAGCGTCCTCGACAGCGTCTCTTAACTCAATGGTGTGGATCTCGCAGCGGACAGCAGGCTGGCCGCTGCTTTATATTTTCAGCCCCGCTTGTTGAAATAACTCCACCGCCGCGCCGAGCGTGCCCGTATCCGCGCCGCCTTCTCCCAGCACAATTTCCACATCGCGGAAACTGCCGCCGGTATTCGCCGCCAAATCGCGGAAGAAATCCCCAACGAACGAATCGAAGGCTGCACGACACGATTCCAGCAGCACCGCCCCGGCGGAGGCGGTGCCGCCCGTGAGCGCGATCCGGTGCGGATAGAAAATCACGCTCAAACTGGCGAGGGTTTGCCCCGTCCATGTGCCGATCTGCGTCATGATCGTCGCTGCGACCGGATCGGTACCGCCGCGTGCCGCCGTGATCACGTCATGCGCGCTCACCGGATGCCCGTAGCCTTCGTGCGCCAGCCGCTCGATCCCCGGCACGCCGATTAACCCCTCCGCTGATCCGCGAATCCCATTCGAATCACGCGGCGCGGAGGGGTCAAGGATGATCAGCCCGGTATTGCCCGAATTCCCGCCATCGATGATCAGCGGCTTGCCGTCCACGATCACCGCCGCGCCCAAGCCGGTACCCATCGCCAAACACATGAACCGCTCGACGCCCCTGCCGCATCCGTAATAATATTCGCCGAGCGCGTGCGCGGTGAGGTCGTTGTTCATGATGACCGGCAGACCGTACCGCGCCTCGATCGTCCCTCGCACATCGACATTGCGCAGTGCGGGCGTATTCCCGGCGATGATCGGGCGGCGGCGTTCGCGATCGACTTCGCCATGCGCCGAAATACCAATGCCGATCAGCGACGCATTCGTACGGCGTGCGGCGTCGATTAAGCCATCCATCGCCGGGAACAGTCGATCAAAAAACGGCTGAGACTCCGTTCCGCGTGCGTCGGTCGGAATTTTGTCGCGCTGGGTGATCGTCCCATCCGCTTGAACGAGCGCTAACTTGGTCGCTGTTCCGCCGATGTCGATGGCGAGTACGGTCTGCATGATCGGTTTATCCTTGCGTGCGGCGCGGATCAAAAGGCAGGTTATCGGGGTCGAATCCGCGTTCGACCGCCTGCCGCCAGCACAACCGTTGAAGCGGCGGCACATACAGAATCGCGCGCCCCCATTCGGGGATGCCGGAGGTAAGCGTGATCGTATCGCCGCCGCTGTGGGTGCCATTGATTTTCGCGGCGGGATTCGTATCCGCCAGTGTGAGCAGCGACAGCCCGCGCTGACGCAGTTTCTCTAGGACGCGTTCTTCTTCTTCGCGCACCCCTTCCGACAGCAGCGTGATGATGCGCGTGCCGGAGTCGGCGGCGTAGTGCGGCCCATGCAGATATTCCAATGTGCCACAGCTTGTGGTGAACAGCTTGGCCATTTCCGTCATCTTGAGCATGGCTTCGCAGGCCGCCCCGTACAGCGCTCCTGATCCCAGAAAAACGAACTGCGTGATCGTGCGATCGCGCCCCATCTGTTCGATCATTTCCATCGAGGTACTGGTCAAGCGTTCAAGCGCATCCGGGAGCGCCGATAAGCGCCGCCAATCGCGCCCGCTGAACAGCGCCGCCAGCGCCGTCGCCGCGACGACCATGCTGCTGAACGACCGCGTTTGGACACGGCTTTGCTCCTGTGCCGCGTCGATCGCCAGCAGCACATCGGCGGTTTGGGCCAGCGGGCTTTCGCTGTCACAGGTGATCACGACGATGCTGTGCCCACCGTGATTGCGGAACAGATCCGCCGCCGCCAGTGTTTCGCGCGTCGTGCCAGATCGGGAGATACACACAAGGAGCGTCGTCCGCTGTGCGGTGATAATCATTTCAGGAAAGAGCATCAGTTCCGTCGCAGAAACGGCCCGCGCCGCGATGCCAGTGCCCGTTTGCAGCAGCGCCGCCCCGATCATGCCCGCGTAGTACGTTGAACCGCAGCCGGTGAATAAAATCTCGTCAAATGCGCCCGTTTCCCACAGGCTCCCCAGTTCGTTCGCCCGCCGCTCGAACACTCGAAGGGCTTCGGCCCACACGTCCGGTTGGCTGTCGATTTCGCTCAGAGTCTTTGCTCCACGGTTCACGACGGATGCTCCTTAATATCCACAAAAGTAGTATGATACCCCCGAGTGTATCACGTAGCCTCAACTTCAACATTCGCCCCTACGATTTATAGACGATTCGGGGCGATTGACACCTCTCACCTTTGCGAACGCGCGCCAATGCGTTAAAAATGCCTGTGTTTGAACCAAAATGGAGATGCACAATGCTCAAACGCTTGATTCGTTTGTTTCCAGCCGCAGTCCTGATGCTCATCGTTGGGACGGTTGCGGTCTTTGCACAAAGCGATCTGATTCGCATCGATTTCCCGCCGTCGGACTTCGTCATCAGCGGCACAGTAGATGTTTACGGCAGCATCGACACGCCGAATCTGCGCTCCTACATCCTTGAAGTGACCGACAGTGATGCCGCCGATGCGATCTGGACTCCGGTGACGCTCAATCAGCGCCAAGTGCCGGATACAGGTATCCTCGGCCAGTGGGATACGACTCTCACAGGCGACGGCGTCTATCGCCTGCGTGCAACCGCCTTCCTCACCGATGGCAGCACGATCAGCGCCGAAGTGACCGGGCTGCGCGTGCAAAATGCCGGAGCAGTGGTTCGCCCGACGGCAGTTCAAGCTACGCCTACGCCTGAAGGCCCCGTGATCGCCCCGCGTCCGAGCGCTGTCAACCCGCTGCCGATCATGGTTGGCGGGCAGATGGACGAACTTCAAGACAGCGCTGTCGAGCTGATCCATACCGCCGGGATGACGTGGATCAAGTGGCAGATTCCCTACACCATCGGCGACGCCAGCTTGATCGACGTGGCCCGCGATCGCATCAACTTCACGCACGAACACGGCATGTACGCCTTCCTGTCCGTCAAGGGCAGCAAAGATGAGATGGCCGCCGTCGGTTTCGGCGAATACTTCCCGCAGTACGCGCAGTTCGTCGGCCAACTGGCTGAACTTCAGCCGGACGCGATCCAAATTTGGAACGAAATGAACCTCGATCGCGAATGGCCGCACGGGTCGATCAGCCCCCGCGATTATACCGATCTGCTGCGCCAGAGCTACGAAGCGATCAAGGCCGTCGATCCGTCAATCCGCGTGGTGACGGGTGCCCCGGCACCGACCGGTGCGGAAGGTGCGTTCGGCTTGGATGCGGTTTGGAACGATGACCGCTATTACGCGGGGATGGCCTCGGCGGGCGCACAGCAGTACAGCGACTGCATCGGCGTCCACTACAACGAAGGCATCGTGCCGCCGACCGCCACCAGCGGCGATCCGCGCGATCCGTATCCGACGCGCTACCTGCCGTCGATGATTCAGCGTGCGGCGGGCGCGTTCGCGTCGAGCGGTCGCCCGGTGCATTTGTGCTTCAGCGAAATGGGCTATCTGTCGCCGGATGGTTACGGTACGCTCCCTGCGGGCTTCGAGTGGGGCGCGAGTACCAGCGTGCAAGAACAGGCGGAATGGCTTCGCGGCGCGATTCAGTACGCGGCGAGCACCGGTCAAGTCGACTTGATCATTGTGTTCAACGTCAACTACACGCGCTTTGTCGATAACGACCCGCAGGGCGGTTACGCCATCATCCGTCCCGATGGCACCTGCCCCGCCTGCGATGCGCTGGCGACGCTGCGCACGAGCTAAGGAAACGTAGAGCGAAAGAGTCAACGCAAATGTAGGGATAGAAAAGAACTTAACGCAAAGGCGCAAAGTGGCGAAGACGCAAAGAAAGAAGGTTTTCCCTTAGCGTCTTTGCGTTGACTCTTTTTTCTGCCCTCTCAATACGCGATCGTCGGATCGTTGTACAGCAGCGGCGCGGCGGGGTCGATCGTGATGCGCGTTGTGTCACCGTCATCGCTCACCGTGCCGCGTGCGCGGATCTCCGCCGCCAGCAGATCGCGGATCGATTTCCCGGTGGACGTGATCGTCAGGTCGCCGTTTCGGGCGGGCAGTGTGAGCGGGAAGGCATCGCCAAACCCTTCCAGCAGATAGCGCGGCACACACACGCGATACCCGTCTGCGGGTGGCAAATTCACCGTTACCTGTCCCGCTGCATCAACCGCCCACGAAAACCCGCTCGGATGGAACATCAAACACTTTTTGCCCACATCATTTCGCGATGACCACACCCCATATTCGATCACCGCTTGAATCTGCGCGGCGGTCAGGGTCACGATGCGCGCTTCATCCGGGAAGGGCATCATTTCCGCGAGATTGTCTTCGCTGATCGACCCCCTCGACAGCCCTTCGCGCACGTTGCCACCGTAGTTGATCGCTAACTCCGCGCCGCTTTGCTGGCGCATGGCATCGGTGACCAGCCGCAGCAGCGCGGTCGATCGCGTCGATTTGCCTTCGAGCGACAAGAGTTCTGCCGCTGTACCTAGGATCTGCTGGTGGAGCGGTTCGACCAGCGTATTACTTGGAAGCTGTGAAGCATCGACATCAATCAGCGTGTACCACAGCCGATCGATCCGCCCGTCGTCGCGGATCGCGAAATCGACCAGCGGCAGGTAATAGGCATTTTGCCCGCCGTAGACCATGTGTGTCACGTGTCCATCGCCCCAATCGGCGGTGAGATGGGCGAGATTGTGCGTATGCGAGCCTAAAATGAGGTCGAATTCCGGGTGTACCAGTTCGTTACGGTCGAAGTTGATTCCGCAGTGGCTCATCACCACCACCGTAAATGGCACGTTCGGGTATTTCGCCTTAATGCGCCGCACCTGCTCCAGCAGCAGATCGCGCGGGTGTTCGGGGCGTAATTCGACTGGGGTCGGGAATCCACGCCGTTTGTGATAGCTCAGTTCATGTTCGATGGCGGGTGTGAGGGCGGAGAGCAGCAGGATCGGTTTGCCGCCCCATTCGGTGATCGCACCGGGAGTGAATGAGCTGAGGCTGTCCGTAACATTAGCGCATAGAAACCGAAAGTTTGCCTGAATCCGCATCCAATGCAGAAATGGCCCCCAAACATCGGTCGTGTCAATGAACTGGAAATATTCCTGAGCCAGTTGGATCTCGTTCGGATCTTCCGCGATGATCGCGGCTCTCAGCCGGGCAGCGAGGGTAGCTTTGCCTGCTGCCAAGGCGTCCAGATCGTGATAATCGAATTCGTGGTTACCGAGTGCCGAGGCACTGATTTGAAGCACATCCAAACACTCCAGCGTAAACCGAGCGGCTTCTATGTCGGTGCCACCTTCGACGTTATCCCCCAGCGAGAGGATCGTTTCAACCGGGTAATGGGTTCTAACGGCATGCGCAATCCTAGTCATGCGCTCGATTCTACCGACCTTCTGATGAACATCCCCGAACGCGATGATGCGGATCGCGTTGGCGGGTTTGGGAATATCCGGGCTGAACGTGTTCGGGGCGCTGAGATCGACGGTGATGCGAGGGAATTGGTGTAGGGTGATGGTGATAGTCGGCATTTTGCCCTCACCCCCGCCGTCACTTTGTGACGCCTTCCCCTCTCCGTCAACGGAGAGGGGTGAACTGCGCATCGATGTGTCTTGTCCTTCACCCCTCTCTGCATGTGGAGAGGGGGCGACGCGAAGCGTTGTGGGGGTGAGGGTCAGATCGGGATCGATATACAGCAGCGCATTCGGATTGTTTTCTAACCGTTCGCGCCGCTGAACTTCCAACATCAGATCATTCTGCACCTGCGTCATGAACCATTTCACGTCGTATTCGCCGGATTCCGAAACCTCAGTGGCCCAGTTATAGCCGCGCATCAGGAAGTGCATCCGCTTGCGCAAATACAGCTTGTACAACTTGACAGGCGACGCCAGCCATTCGCCGATCTTTTTCGCACGCAGCGCGATCATATCCGCGAAATCGGGCTGTTTGATCGACTGGAAATAGTTGATTAGGCGCGGACAGTACAGATCGTGCTGAAGTTCGAGAAAACGGCGAAAAATGGGCACTGCGAACGCTTCTTCGTCGTGATAGGTGAAAAAGAACGCCTCGAACAGGAAATTTTCTTGCAAATCGTCGATATTCAGCACTTCGGTGCGCAGGGTAGACGAATCGCGCTCAAAACCAAGCGCGATCGGTTCCAGCGGGAGGTTCCCCTGTGTCCAGTCGATCACGCGCATGCTGTCGAAATCGAGGAAGAACGGTTCGAGCGTCTCCGTATCAAACTGGACATTCCAGTCGCACAGATCCTTGTGCTGCACCCCCTGTTCGTCCAAAAAAGCGCAGGTGTCGATCAGCGCAGTGAGGCCGCGGTCGTTTAGGGCGCTGCGCTGCTGATCGGTGGGCAGTTTGCTCAACTGCGTCAGGCGATCGCGGTACAGGCTGATGATGACGGCTTCGCCATCCTGCTCGTCTTCGCAGGCGTAAACAATCTGCTCGATCGTCGGCTGACCGCGCAAGCGCTGCATCGCCGTGCCTACCTCAAGCGGGCGGGCGTGGAAGGGATTGTCCTCGCGGCGATCTTTCGCCAACCGGACGACGTGTAGCCCATCCTTGAGCAGATACACATCGTTGTTCATGCCGTGCGTCAGGTTTTTCGCCCACAGATCAGGCCGTTCGCGCAGCGCTTTCAAGTCCGCCCATGACAGCCCGGTTTCGTTCATCCCAATGTCGCGCATGGAAGCCCTATCTCGTCGTTTTTATCTGTTCCATGAATACGATAACGCAAAGCCGCGCGGCGTCTACGCCGCAAATGAGGGGTAGGAAAGAGAATGAAAAAAACTGAAAGACTTAACGCGAAAGCGCAAAGAAAGCTTTCCTTTGCGCCCGTCGCGTCTTTGCGTTGACTCTTTTTTCTGTTTTCTTTTGCGCCACCCTCTCACGTGGGGAAAATCGCCGTCACGATCAAGCGGATCGCGAAGTACAGCAGCAGCACAATCGTTCCGGCGGTCAAAATGCGCGTCAGGCGCGGGCTGATCTGCCCGGTGCGCGCGAACACAAAACCGATCAGCGCCAAGCCGGAGAAAAAGACCCCGTAAAAGCCGATCAAGAAGGCGAGGCCATGCCACAGCGAGACGTTGAGCCCTTGCAGCAGCAGCGGCCCGTTGATCGTCGTCCACACGATGTATAAGCCGGGGCTGAGCAGATTCATCAACACCGAGGTCGTTAGCAGTTGGCGATTGGTTTTGGGAGAAGCCGCCGCATCCGATCCGCCGCCGCTGGAAGTGCCGCCGCCAAACGTTGCCCCGGCGCGGAAACTTTTCCACCCGTTATAGGCGATCACCAGCAGCACGATTCCGCCGATCACCTGCACAAGGCGGGTGAAACCGGGCAGAACACTCTGAAGGCTGCCGAGCGTGAGCAGCAAAATCGTGATCACGGGCGGATCGGTGATGAGCGGTGAAAACACGACGATCAGCGAACGCCGCCAGCCGTAGCGGAGGGCTGTGTTGATAATGTAAGCGGTCAGCGGGCCGGGGATGGCGATTGCGCTCAGGGCGATGGTCGCGCCGGGAATCAAGTAGTCGGTGATCACACAGAGTGGCTCCTAAGAAGTAGCGTTAGGGCTGAAGTAGACCACAGCGCCGTCAAAAAGGCTAAGGCCCTTTAGGTACAAAACCTCTGTACCGCTTCTCGACTCTCGAAAACTCGAAATAATGCTAGACTGTACTAAAACAGGCCGATTTGTACTGTTTAGTGGGAGTGCCATGTTGGATTTCACCGATCTTGAGCACATGCTTTCCCTGAGCCGCCATATGGTCGAGACGCACGCACTGCAACCCCTGCTCGAATATGCAATGAATGAAGCATTGCAATTGGTTGGGGCCGAACGTGGCTATATTGTGCTGCTCAATGAGGATGGAACGTTAGATTTTCGCGTTCGGCAGGGCGTGGATGCAGACGAACTGGGCAATACCGGGGATCAGGTCAGCATGTCCATCCTCCAAACGGTATTACAAACCGGTCAGCCTCAGGTGATCAAAAGCGCAGTCGATGATCCGCAGTGGAAGCTGTCGAAAAGCGTCGCGCTTCTCAAGCTGCGATCGGTGTTGTGCGTGCCGCTGATTTCGGGCGGTAAGTCAATTGGGGCTATCTATGTGGAAAACCGGTTGATTGGCAACCGTTTTGATGAAGCAGGCCTAGCGACACTGGCGCTGTTTGCACGGCAAGCATCGGTGTCGATTGAAAATGCACGCTTATATAATCTGCTGGAGCAGCAGGTTCAGCAGATGCTTATTGAGGAAGAGCGGCTGCGTACCGTGCTGGCGAAGGAAACAGAACTCAGTCAGCTTAAAAGCCGCATGATGGAGCGGATCGCCCATGAGTTCCGTACGCCGCTGGCCATTATTCAAACCAGTACTTCAACACTTGATCTCTATTTAGAGCGGCTCACCGTAGAACAGCGAAACAACAAATTTAAGCATATTTATGATCAGGTTAATCGGCTGTCCGATTTGCTGGGGCAAATTGGTTTTGTCATGAATGGGCATGTCATGCCTGAAGCGGTGCAGTTCAGCCGAACCGATTTGAGCAGTGTGTGCCGGCAGACCGCCCAAGAATTAGAAACCCAGTTTGCTCAACCCGGCAAATATATACTCGACCTGCCGGACTCTCTCATGGTTCACGCCGATGCTGGCGCCCTAAGGAACCTCGTATTTCACATCATGCATAATGCCGCCCAATTCTCTGCCGCCAACAGCCCGGTTTCAGTCAGTCTATCGACGCATGATCAGGATGTTGAACTGACCGTGAGCGATCGTGGGATTGGCATCCTACCCGAAGAACAGGGACATATCTTCGAGACATTTTTCCGTGGCACCAATATCGGTGAGGTCAGTGGTTTGGGATTAGGCTTGACGATTGCGAAAGCCTGCGTCGATCTGCATCAGGGAAGCCTCATCGTCGAAAGTATTCCAGAACAAGGGACAACGGTACGCATCTGGCTTCCAGAACTGGCTGTGTCTGCTTGTCCCGATTAGGGCAGCACTCAATGATCCCCTGCTGCCCCCATTGATCTCCTTGCTGGATCCGTCGTCACCCTCTGCTAGCGGTCTGCGGATTCAACTGTGGCTCGTTATCCGATTGGCGAAATATCCAACAGTGTCACGCCATGCGGCTGTACATCTCCTGCCCAAGTCAAAGGTTTTTCGCCGAGTGAAAGACGCTGCACTGTGACATCCAGCGCTGTTTTCTGCCGCAGTACGGCAAGATCTTCACGCAGAATGTGTGCGGGCGCGCCCATATCCAGCCACGCATCCAATACGCTTCCATGCTCACGATCAAAGCGCGTGGTTTCGACCCGCACGTTTCCCGGAAGACCGGATAGACTCAGGGAAAACTGCTTCTTGGGTGCCGACTCGAAAATGTCGTAAATTTGGCGGCTGCCGACGATACTTTGAATGAAGCGGCTGTCATTACTTTCGGTGTTGTAATGGCAGTAGTTCCACATCAAGATCGAGATTTTGCCGCTGGCGTGTCGTGTGACGACGTACGAATCGCCGCTCTCCAGTACTTCATCGCCCAGCCGTGAAAGGAACCAGTAACCGTGATACGACGGTTTTTTCAGCCCCTGCGTATTGACGAGGCCAAAGCCGCCGTGAAACGGAAGGTCGCCTAAGCGAACTTCTTCGAAGATGTCACTCACCACCCAAAAGGAGAGCGAATCGGCATGGCCGCGCCCGCGCAAATTGTTCTGGATGATAAACGGGGCGAGGAAAGCGGTGTCATGGGTGGGATCGCGTGGGCTGGGGCTGCTGCTCCATTCGGTATAGTGCTTTTCGAGATGAGAATAACCGGTCTCTGCAAGTGTCTTTTCATAACCCGTCAGATCGACCATCAAGCGATCTGGCCCGTCCCATGTCATGTACCACTTTCCTTCCAGATCAACCGGATGAAAAGTGGGATAAGGATGTGTCGAGAAGAAATCTACGGGTAGATTTTTCTCTCGACAGCGGGTGAGGAACTCTTTTCCCCATGGTGCCTTCCCCGGGTAAAACGACGAAGCCGCCGACGCAGGGCCGCCAACCTTTAGCGCCGAATCTACCTGCTTGATGGCGCGGGCGGTTCGTTCATACAGCTCCATATAGGCTTCAAAGTTTGCGTCTTTCCAAAAGATGGTTAAATCGGGCTCATTCCAAACCTCAAAATACCAGCGCCGTACTTCGTCCTGTCCGTAACGCTCGATGACGTGCCGGACGAACTGCTGAATGAGCCATTCCCAGCGTTCCCAGTCTTTGGGCGGCGTGATGTTGCCTTTCCACCAGAAGACGGTTTCTTCGCTGCTTGCTAACGCATAGGGCATGAAGCCAAATTCCACAAACGGGCGAATACCGATGGACAGCCAGTGATCGTAGACCAGATCGACATACTGCCAGTTGAGAATCGGTTCGCCGTTCTCTTCCCGGTAGATCATCATGTCATCGTGGAGAAGGCCGTGCATGCGGATGTAATCGAACGGCATTTCCCGCTGGACGAGTTCAAGGTGCTTCTGAAAATCGGCGCGCAAAGCCTCCCCAACCCGACCACCCCCCACGCAAACTTTCCAATAGGGATGGAGCGGCTCTCCCGCTTTGCCACAGTCGATCGTGATAGGAATATCCATACTGACTCACTTTTGTTGATGAGTATAAAAGCGACAACGTTTTGTAACTTCAACGCGCAAAGCTGAACCCTGCATTAGGTCGGTGTTTCTTCCACGCGCGCAGAAACGGCGGGTTCCGTGTAGTGGTGGCATTGAACGAGCACCTCATCCACATAAATATCCGCCGGGACGACGCCTTTGCAGATGTCCATCACCTCCGGGCAGCGACCGGCAAAACGACAGCCTTGTCGTAAATACTCCACCTGCTCCAGTTCGGTCAAGTTCACTCGATCCGCCCACCGTTTTTTCGGATCGGCTTCGGGGATGGAATCGCGCAGAAGTTTGGAGTACGGGTGCCTGGGCTTCATCAAAACCTGATCGACGCTGCCCATTTCGACAATTCGGCCCCGGAACATAATGCCAATCCGGTCGCTGACGTAATAGGCGGTTGCTAGGTCGTGGGTGATATATAGAATGCTCACGCCCAATTCGTCTCTGAGTTGTTTGAACAGGTTGACGATGGACATCCTCAAGGATGCGTCGACCATTGACACGGGCTCGTCCGCGATGATCAGCTTCGGATCGGTGAGCAGCGCGCGGGCAATCGAAATGCGCTGGAGCTGCCCGCCGGAAAATTCATTCGGGTATTTCCCTGCAACTTCCTCATAGGTCAGCCCGACCAGACGCAGTTTTCGATCAATGCGATCGGTGGCTTCCTGTTTTGAGTGTGCCAATCGGAAATTCTGCACCGTCTCATAAAAATAGGAGTCGACGCGCCGCAAAGGGTTGAAGGTGCTGAAGGGATCTTGGAAGATCGCTTGAATGCCTTCGGTGATCCAAGATTTCTCGTGATGAGTCTGCACTTTGCCGTTATGACGGATCTCACCCGAGGTCGCTTCTTCGAACCCAAGGATCAGCTTTGCTGTGGTGGTCTTGCCGCAGCCGCTTTCGCCTGCCAGCGTGAAAACTTCGGCGGGCTTGATGTAGAAGCTGACATGGTCAACCGCCGTAAACACGGTTCTGTCGAACAAATTACCCTGCGAATAGCGTTTGGTGAGTTCATTCGCCTCAAGCAGCTTATCCATGTCCTTGTTCTCCAACTAACCAGCAGGCGACGCGATGATTCTCATTCAGTTGAGAGAACTCCGGCATCTGCTGGCGGCAGATATCCTTGGCATGTGGGCAGCGTGGGTGGAAGGGGCAGCCTCTCGGCAGATCGGCTAGGGAAGGAGGGCTGCCGGGAACACTGTCGCGCATCGTTTTATCGCCAAACTTGGGCAGCGAATTGATCAGGAACTGGGTATAGGGATGAGCGGGTTCGGCAAAGATTTGTTCTGTGGTTCCTTCTTCGACGATTTTTCCCGCATACATGATGCCAATGCGATCCGACACATTGGCATGCACGCCCATATCGTGCGTGACCATGATGATCGTGTTTTTCAGCGACTTCTGAATGTCTTTCAACATCTGAATGACACCGCGTTGCACCACAACATCCAGCGCGGTGGTGGGTTCATCGCCAATCATGATGCGCGGGTTCAGCGAAGACGCCAGCGCAATAGTCGCCCGCTGACGCATGCCGCCGGAGAGCTGGTGAGGATACATTTCGAGGACGTTTTGGGGCAATCCAAGTTCCGACACGCGCTTGCGGGCTAATTCAAAGACTTCGGTGCCTTTCTTGCCGCTGACGTGGCTTCGAATGAAGTCCTGAAACGTCCCTTTTATCTTCTGCACCGGGTTGAACACGCTCATGGACGCCTGTGGAATATAGGCGATGTATTCCATGCGCAGCTTGCGCTTCTCTATCGCGTCCATTCCGGTAACATCGACTTCATCACCATTGATGCGATAGTAAATTTTGCCGTCTATCAGGCGCAGCGGCGGCACGATTTCGTTGAAAAGCGTCCTCAATAACGTGGTCTTGCCGCAGCCGCTTTCCCCTGCAATGCCGTAGATTTCGTTCTCATAGATTTGCAGGTTGACCTCGTTGACGGCCTTGACCACTTTCTGGGTTCCCTGCATCTCCAAGACGTAAAACGCTTGCAAGTTTTGAGTTCGCAGGATGGTCTGATTATTTGCTGCCATGTCTGCCATTTTTAGGTTCCAACTCGTTGGATGCGTGTGCGGGGGTCGAGATATTCGCTGACACTCACCGACATCCAGTAGAGTGCAATGAACACGAACAGGGACAAAAGCACCGGCGTGAGAATCCACCACCACCGCCCCAACAGAATCGACTGATAGAAAAGCGCCCAATTCAACATCGTTCCAAGGGTGGGGATATTGAGATTGACCAAGCCGAGGATAGCCAGTGTGATTTCCAGCCCAATCGCCCAAGACATATTGTTGATCAGCGTCGAGAAGATCAAGGGCATGGTGAAGGGCATATATTCTTTCAAGACCAGTTTTATGGTACCTGTACCGGAAAGAATGGCCGTCTTGGTGAATTCTCGTTCGCGCAAGCTCAAAATCATCGAGCGGATCAAGCGCGCGTCCCAAGCCCAACCGAAGGCCGCCAGCATTAACCCAAGCGTCACCAAGGTCATGTTTTGACGCACCAGCAGGGCCAACATGACAAAGATGAGGAACAGCGGGATCACCAGCAGGCTATCGCCCACGAACATCAGGATTCGATCGAGCGATCCGCCCTTATACCCGGCAACCATGCCTATCACGATTGCGATTGACCTAGAAACCAACCCTGAGATGAGGGAGATCACCAAGGAATTGCGCACGGCGAAGGTTGCCTGCCAGAAGATGTCCTGCCCATTCGAATCCGTGCCCAAGATATGGGCCGCCGAGGGCCGCGTATCGCGCGGGACGACATTCCATAACAGGGGATCATAGGGCGAGAAAAAGGACAAGACAGCCATGATCAGGATGATCAGGAGCACCACAAAGCTAAACGTGAAACGAAAATCTTTGAACAGATCTCTGAGGAGTTTCATGGAACTGGCTTCCCTATACGTAACGTACTCTTGGATCAAGCAAGGGATAGGTCAGGTCAACGACCAAGATTGCCGTCGTGATGCCGACAATCGACAGAATGGTAATCCCCATGATCAGGTTGTAATCGCCATTGACGATGGCTCGGTACAGCAGCATTCCCAGCCCGGGGTAACCAAAAACAATCTCTGTAATCAGCGCACCGCTGAAAATTTGCCCGAATGAAAGCGCCAGCCCAGTGATCTGCGGCAGCATCGCGTTACGGATGATGTACTTGCCAACGATACGATCTTCGGTGACGCCGCCCATTTTGGCGTACTGGACAAAGCTTTCAGAGTTGATGTTCTGCACCATCAGTTTCATGGTCTGGAAAGCGACCGTTCCCCCAAGGACGATCAACGACATTGCGGGTAGGAACGAATGCCAGAGGACATCTTTGATGTAGTCCCATGTAAAAGTGGGCAGTGCGCCCAGCGATGCGCCACCGGTGATGGGGAACCAGCGCACGACATAGGCAAAAATCAGCAGCAGCGCGAAGGCGAAGATGTAGTAGGGCAGCGGGCGTATCACCATCGCCAGCGCATCTAAAGCCCTTGACCAACGCCTTCGGGTGTAATAGCCCGCTATCCCACCCATAATGTTTCCAAATATCCATGTGATCGCGGTCGTACTGAGGAGCAGCCCTAGTGTCCACGGCAGCGCGTTGGCGATAAGCTGGCTGACCGGTGCCGGGAATTGGAAGAACGAAACGCCGAAATCCGCATGGACGAGCCGCCCCCAGAAAGCACCATATTGATCAAGCCATGACCCTTCCAGACCATACATTTCGGTCAGGTCATGGATGATGCCATCCATAGCGCCGGGTTCTAGGGTGGAGCCGCGCGCCCTCATTTCGCCGATCATTCGCATGACCGGATCGTTCGGGGTAAGCCTAGGAATGAAGAAGACGACCGTTATGCCTACCCAAATCACGAGAAAGTATTGAATCAAACGGGGGATGAGATATCGCTTTAAGAAAGTCACGACGTTCCCTTAGAAATCTAAATCTTTATCCGAAACTGGTGCGAATCAAGTCGAACTGTACTTCCTAGGTGGGTTTCCCACCTAGGAAGCAGAATGATCGTTCGGGGTGATCCCTTATGCCCCAGTGGGTCTTAGGAATGGCGTCGTGTACTTGAAGTTGGGCCAGTGGGTATAAGGCACGTTGTAAGCGTTTTCACTACCGGGCCAATTTGTCCAGTAGGTTTCGTCCCAGCCGACAAAGCCGATATAACCGTAGGTCGGGACACCGGGCATATTCCGCACGGCTTCTTTAAGTCCGTCCATACCGATGGAGATGACGGCTTCGGTATCGAAGGGGTTGGTTTCGCGCAAGCGGCGGATGATGTCGTTCATCTCCGGGCTTGACCAACGCGAGTAAATCCCCTGCGTGCGCTCACCCAGCGGTCGGATATATTCCGAGTTCCACCGGTCAAGCGTGCGGTACAAGTCGGGGCCTGCACCCCAAGGCTCCCAAGCCGGCCATGCACCGCTCACATCGAAGTCACCGACTGCGCCCAGACCATCCATGTTTTCGGAATTGTAGACCGACGCATCAATGCCGAAGCGACGCCACTGTTGGACAGCGGCAGCCGCATTGCGGGCATCATGGTTCGAGAGGACGGTGCCGCACAGGAAGCTGATGCGCCAAGGCGTGCCATCGGGCAGCAGCCACATGTTATTCCCATCGCGCGAGAAGCCGTTGTTGGTCAGCAGCCGTTCGGCGATGTCCGGCGCGTATTTGTACCACCCAAGCCCGAAGGTGCGGGCGATGAATTCCGGATCATCCGGGAAGGCATAGCCACGGCTGCGCGCATCATCGGCAACGCGCTGCGGTGCTGTCGGATCATACGGCGCAAACGTTTCGCCATTGCCAATGTCGATTGTGAAGGCGTTGAGCCAGTCCTGCATCGGCGCAATGTAGTCGGCAGGATAAGGGCCAAGGTGAGGCACATGCACCGGACTCAGCGTACCCGACGAGTTAACGGCGATGCTCGTGTACTCCACGATGTCGATCGCCAGCATGAGCGCCCAGCGAACATCGAGGTTATCGAACGGCGCTTTGGCGGTATTGAAGAGGATGCCCGTGATCGCGGGGTCGTTGTTGACCACGAACGGGAACGTCGGCTGGTAGGCGCGGGAAGAATCCGACTGCGCCATGAGTGCTTGGAGACCATCCGCCGAGAGTTCAGCGACATCGAGCTGGTGCGTCAGTTGAGCAAGAATCTGCGCGCCTTCATCGGCAAAGTACTGGAAGATGATGTACTGGGGCTGGGGTTCGCCATACATGATCCCGGTCGGACTCTTGTCCCAATCTTCGCGTTTTTCCCATGCCGTCCAGCTTCCCTGTGGGTCAAAGCTGTGCAGTTTGTAAGGGCCGCAGCCAACATAGGGATTGAATGGGAACTGGATGGGATCGGCCTGCTGCTCAAAAATGTGCTTGGGGAAAATACGGGTGCAGCCCCACCGATCGAGGAATGTGGTGTGGAAGCGCGAGTTCGCCTGTTTCAACACAAAACTGACGGTGTAATCGTCGGTGGCCGTCACGCTTTCGACATTGTCGACAAAGAAGCTGTGCGCATTGTAGCCTTCGTACTGGATGAAGCTTTCCACCGCAAACACAATATCGGCAGCCGTGAAGGGTTCGCCATCTGACCAAGTAACCCCTTCGCGCAGCGGGATCGTGAGGCTGGTGAAGTCTTCGTTATAGGTGGGATCACCGGAGGCAAGCCCGTTGATGATGTTGCCGGTGGCAAAATCGACAGACCAAAGCGGCTCGTCCGCCAAGTTCTGCATACCGCGATCCTGCCATTTCCAGCCAACCCACTGGTTAAAATTATCAGGTGTGCCAACACGACCGGTAAGAATTCTTGCGATGAGTGTTTGATTACGAGGGAATGTGCCCGGCAGCGCCTCGTCCTGTGCCCTAACAACATTGTCTACCATGAAGAAGCCGTTAGGCCCAAGCAAAACCGCGCCCGTGCCCGCAGCAGCCACAATTTTCATGAAATCGCGGCGACTAATTTCGTGTGCCATTTCGTCCTCCGTAGCAGTTGGTAAAATGTACATTCCGGACTGGCTAATCGCTGGTTAGATGGAAAATGATGTCAATCTGTCGTCGATAGGCGGTCTCCTGTCTCCATGAAAGGTTTTCCGTGTTCACCACGTGGAGCGCACGAATCGCGAAGGATAAGCTGCGTCGCCAAGGTGATACGCTTTGGTGGGCGGCTTCGATCCTTAATGCGCGCCATGAGCATCTCGGCGGCGACTTGCCCCATTTGTTCGAGTGGCTGGCGAACGGTCGTCAGCTTGGGGTAAACGAGAGATGCCTGAGGGACATCATCGAATCCGATGATCGAGATGTCATCAGGGATACTGAGGCCGCGCTCACGCACGGCATCCATTGCGCCAAACGCAGAAATATCGTTTGACGCGAAGATGGCGGTTGGCGGGGGATCTACATGATTCAAGACATGCTTGGCTGCTTCGTAACCGCCCCGCTGCTGGAAATTGCCCTCAAGGATCAATTCCTGCGCGATCGGGAGATTACAATCCGTCAGGGCGGCGGTGTAACCGCGCAGGCGCTCCAGCGCGCTCGGCACGCTGCTCGCCCCCTTGATAAACGCTATCCGCGTGTGCCCTAGCTTGCATAAGTATTGGGTTGCCTCGTAGGCACCCTGATAGTTGGTCGCTTCAACAATATTGCTGTTTTCGGTCGGCTCTGATTGATCGATGAGGACGTACGGGAAATCGCGCTCACGCAGCATATCGAGATAAGTCGCTGCAAACTGCGGGGCAATGAGCAGCAGACCGTCTGTGATTCCATTCGCGATGGTATGGGCGTAATACGTTTCTTTGTTGGGTTGGTGGTGGCTTGTGTACAGCACCAAATCGCAGTTGATGCTCGACAGCACATTATCGATACCGAGCGTGATCGTACCGACATAGCCATTATCCAAATTCGGCACCAGAAGGCCGATCGTCCGCGATCGCCCCCCTGCCAAACGGCGTGCAGGTAAGTTAGCCACGTACCCAAGCCGTTCCACCGTTTCCATCACACGCTTACGGGTCGCGTCCGTTACGAACTCGTATCCGCTCAGTACGCGCGACACAGTCGCGATCGACAAACCCGACGCGCGGGCGACATCGTTGATGGTGACACGAGGCTTGTTTTTTCTATTAACACCGTCGTTCATTAAATTGTAAACGCTTTCAATTTACTGCCCAAAAAACGGCGGATGCGTCCGCCGGAATCTACTTCTGTGAACCGGGTAGGGTCACCTTTCTATCAATCCCCTGCGATTATAGGGAGTGATGTTGACTCGTGCAAATCGTGTTTTGGCCTACCCTTGAGGAAAATCGGAAAGTGAGCGCACGAAATTGTCATGAACGGATTCAGAGGACGAGGCATATCACGAAGATACAAAGAAAGCACTGGAATGCTGAGCCACCTACCTGTTTCGGGGTCAGTCCAATAAAATTGCGTGCCTAGATTGATTCGCATTTAGTGACAGTAAAATGGTTACGAGCGAAGCGCTGCTCAAAACTTGGCAGGGCCGAGGCAGCCAAGCGAGGAATCGCGGCACCCGCCAACGTTCATATAGTTGCAGTGGCTTCTGCACTGCCCACAAGCGGAAAGTGCTGAAGCTGCTCATTCGGTGAGGCTAGTGGTCTGGTCGTGGTAAAACAATCGTGAAAGTCGTTCCTTTGCCCATTTCGCTCACAACATCGATTTTACCGTTGTGCATTTGTACGATTTTCTGCGCAATGGGCAGACCTAACCCAAAGCCGGGCGTACTATGGGCTTCGTCCTGCCGCCAAAAGGTTTCGAAAATGTGCGGCAAATCCTCTTCAGCGATTCCTAACCCTGTATCACTGACTTCAATTTGGATGTGATTGTTCACTGTCGCGCTGCTGATTCGAATCGTGCCGTTTTCGGGCGTGAAGTGATAGGCATTATCAAGAAGTTGATGGAATACGAGAGAAAGATATTCCGCACTCCCCCAAACCATGGGTAGATCAGATTGCAAGTCGCAGTAGATCATATGCCCGGTGTTGTATTTCGATTTAACTTCTATGCCGACCGCTTTGATCTGCTCGTTTACGTTGACTCGATCTTTCAGCAGCGAATCGGTATTTTCCAGCTTCGTGATAAGGGTCATCATGTCGATCAAGCGAGTGATACGCTGAATCTCGCTGTCGATCTGATTTTTTCTCTGATTCCGTTGGACGGGATCATTTGAACGGCTAATGAGATAAGCGCTGGTTCCAATCGTCGCCAGCGGCGTTCGAAATTCATGTGCGGCGTTCTTGATGAACGAGGTGAGCAGATGCCGCCTTTCTCTTTCCAATGCAAACTCAAATTCGCGGCGCTGCGCCTGTTTGATCTTGGTGACGTTGCGAACAATCGTTATGGCTTCATCTTGTGCGCAAAAGACCATACGGGCTTCAAAGTCTGCTAACTCTCCCTGAATAGGCACACTGTACTGGTAAAGCTGTTCTTCCCCTGTCTGCAAGACAAGCCCGGAATGATATAGATGCCGCTCTACAAACTCGCGCGGCAGAACCTCCGCAATGTTATGTCCAATAAACGCGTCGGGGGGTGCGATCAGATCATGGGGGTTGCCTGCATGACAATCGAGAAACATTCCGTCGCTGCGGGTGCGAAAAACAAGATCAGGAATGGCTCTTAAAAGTGCTCGCTGACGGAGTTCACTTTCTTTTAGGGCTTCTTCTGTTTGTTTTGGTTTGGTGATGTCAACTGCATAAATGAAATGGCAGTGCTCTCCATTCAGCATGAAAAGCTGGGCTGAAAGCATCACCGGGATTGGTTTTTCATCGCGCGTATAGACAATCGCTTCTTCATCGCGAAGATACCCATCCTTCGCCAGTTTCTCACTGACAATTTGCCGGTATTGACCCTCAAGACGGAGCACATCAGCCCATGTTTTGCCGATGATCTCATCGGATCGATAGCCCATTTTTTCGCAAAAGGTGCGATTTATTTCGACACATGTTCCAGTATCGGCTTTGCTCAAAACGGTGATGGCTGAATTCGCGTGGAAGACAGCGTTGAATTTTTCTTCCGCCGCTTTAAGCGCGGAAATATCACGCGTGATTACGACAATACTCTCGTCCACTTTAACCCCATGCCGCGCACACCAAGTGGAAGCAGCGTGCGTGGTTTGAAGCTGATATTCTTGTACGGATGGCTTCCCCGTTCGCGCGGCGCGTTCGCACTGCTCAAAGAAACCATTGGTTCGGTTCGCTGGAAGCCGTTCACAGAGCATTCCGCCAATCAAGCTTGTGTGTGGATGCTGCATTTGACGGAGCGCGTTTTCATTCATTTCAACAAACTTGAAGTCAACGATGTCGCCGCTCTCGCTGCGCACAGGATCCATCACATAGAATGCATCGGCGGCTGCTTCAAGGGCTGCCTTATAAGTTGCTGTGCGTCGAGTAAGTTGTTGTATATGACGATGTCCCGCCTCAACTGCTGCCCAACTCAGAAGGGTCATCAGGAGAAACAATGCCACATACAAGAAAGAAAAGCGGGACGGCGCATCAGAACTGAAGAGCAAGCTGCCTATTAGGAGCAGCGAGCCGCCTGCCGCGATCAGCGAATAGCGTTTTGCGATAAACATCGGGGAAGACTCCGAGGAAAAACACGTACGTAGAGATGAGGCTCACTGATGAGTGGTCTTCACCTAATATTGATTATATGCACAAGGAGCCCGTCGAAAAACGAAAAATGCGCTAGATTCCGTAAGACATTCGTAATGTTTTTGCCCACCTCTGCCCTCTGGTTAGCTTGCCCACCGAGCTTAACCATTGCCGCGCCCGCTTCAGACCTCAGCGATCTCAACGAAGTGACTTACCCATGAGATTGAACGCCTCTTAAATCGTTGTTCCGCTTCCACAGGGTATCCTTAGCAAAAATACCTGCACACCCTAGCAAAATCATGACCACCGCACCGACCTGCCTGCAAGCGGCGAGCATCTACGATCGCCTATCACACGGGCGCGGCGCGTTGTAACCATAATCTTGACACAATTTTGACCATTTCCCCTCTCGTTTTGACCCCGTTTTGACCCCTGCCAAGCGTACACTGATGGCGTGAACTACTCCTACTGAAAGGGGGCGATCACCCATGTCTCCTCTCGCAAAAGTAAAAGTGTTGGTCATCGATGACGAGGGCGCGATCCGAAAACTGCTCCAGCGCGGGCTGACCAGTTACGGATACGAAGTGACGGTAGCGGACACGGGACAAACCGGGCTTGATATTGCTTCCCGCCAACCGCCGGATATTCTGCTGCTCGATGTCAACCTGAACAGCCGCCCGGATGGGCTGGAAGTTTGTCAGGAATTGCGCCAGTGGAGCACCACGCCCGTCATTATGCTCACCGTGCGCGATGAAAAGCAGATCAAACTGGCCGCGTTCAACGCGGGCGCAGACGATTACGTCACAAAACCCTTCGATATGGATGAGCTGGAAGCGCGCATTCGGGCGGTTATGCGCCGCACGGCCTATAAAGGGGCGCAATCCACCTCCGGGGAAATTTATAGTCAGGATCTCGTCATCGATTTGATCAAGCGCCGGGTGACATTGGGCAGTGAAGAAGTGCATCTGACGCCAAAAGAATACGACCTGCTGAAACTTCTGGCGACCAACCCCGGCAGAGTGCTGACCTTCGATACATTGTTGGAAAAAGTGTGGGGCGAGACGAACGGGGTGCGTTCTGATCACAACGTGCGGGTTTACGTGAATACCCTGCGCAAAAAACTCAAGGATGATCCCTCTTCTACGCACAAGCCCCGCTTTATTTTCAATGAACCCGGCATTGGCTATCGCTTTGCCGATCTGTGACTCTGCTCGCTCGTATCCGACTGAATAACCCAATGGAGTCGATGCAATGGACATCCTCTTTCTGCTGCTGATTCTGCTTTTCTTCGCCCTGTCGTGGGGCTTTATCGAGTTGTGTGATCGCATCTAGGGGGAACCCATGACTGTGCTTTATCTCGTCGTCGGGCTGATCGCTGTGGCGCTGCTGGTCTATCTGGTAGTCGCCCTGCTCAAACCGGAGCTGTTTTCATGACTATCGCAGGACTTATTCAACTTGGCGCGTACATGGTCGTGCTGCTGCTGTGCGTCAAACCGTTGGGAACCTACATGGCGGCGGTTTATGAGGGCCGAAGCTTCGTTAACCGGGTGTTTGGCGGCGCAGAACGTCTGCTGTACCGGCTGATCGGTACGCGCGAAGACACGGAAATGAATTGGAAGACGTATGCACTGGCGTTCCTGATCTTCAACTTTTTCGGGATGTTGGTCGTCTATCTGCTCCAGCGTGTGCAAACCGGTTTGCCGCTCAATCAGGGCAGCGCGTTTCTCGCCACACCAATGACCGCTGATTCCGCCTTCAACACGGCGGTGAGCTTTGCCACCAACACCAACTGGCAGGGCTACGGCGGCGAAACGACGATGACCTACCTCACGCAGATGCTTGGCCTGACGGTGCAGAATTTCGTCTCGGCGGCATCGGGAATGGCGGTACTCGTCGCGCTGATTCGCGGATTCTCACGGCGCACAACGCAAGTCATCGGCAATTTCTGGGTCGATCTGGTGCGTTCGACGCTCTATATCCTGCTGCCGCTGTCGATCGTTCTCGCCT
>JAXLWG010000015.1:0-101953 GCA_046328615.1 Anaerolineae bacterium
CGCGTTTTCGATCAGGTTCACCAATGCCCGCTTAAACTGCTCGAAGTCACAGCGAATCGACGGGAGGCTGTCGTCAAGGTCATATGATAGTGTTACTTTTTGACTATGCGCAAACTGACGCATTTCGTGGGCGGAATCTTCCACCAAACGGGCGGGTGGATAATCCTCAAAGCGCATCACACCGCTTTTCACCCGTTCTAGGTCGAGAATGCCCCGGATAATGCGATTCATCCGCTGAAGCTGCCAATCGATTCGGTTAATGGCTTCTTTCACATCAGGGTTTGGATACTCGCTGAGGTCTTCACGCAGCAGTTCAGCATAGGACATCGCAACCTGAAGCGGATTCTTCAGGTCGTGGCTGGTCATGCGCACCATTTCACTCTTCAGGCGATCCAACTCCTTCAGTTGAGTCACATCGTTCATGACCGCGACCCACCCCTTCATACGCCCGCTGCCCAACACGGCAAGATTGCACAGGTAGATTTTGCTGCCAACGCTGATCTCGTAGGTATAGGTGCCGTGTTCACGGAGATAATGCAGCGCGAGAATTTTGTTCTTTGGCAGCGCATTTAAGGGGATATACTGGCGAATGGAGGTTCCGATGGGCAGTTCCGCATTGGTTTGCAGGAGGTTTTTCGCGGCTGTATTGGCAAAAATCAACCGAAACCGTCGATCAATCGCAATCACGGGGCTTTCGGTGCTTACCAACACCGTTTCAAGCTGACCGCGGGCCGCATCGACTTCCGAAAAAAGTTGACTGTGTGAAATCGCGACCGCAGCCTGTGCGCCAAGCAGTTCCAGCAGATACACGTCATCTTTCTGGAACAGCACACCATGTTTGGCGGCAACGACCATCAAGACACCGATCGTCTCTCCGCCATACACAAGCGGCGTACAGACAACCGAGCCAAAAGTATCACGCGCCAGCGGATAATCGTCTTGCCCTTTCCAATCACGTCCATACGAATCGACCAACATGGATTGGCGGGTTTGCGCAGCAGTGCCGCACATTCCTTCGCCAATTGGGATATGCGCATGCAAATAGGATTTCGGAAGCCGGTACACAGTCGCGGTGTTCAAGTAGCCATCTTTGAGTAAGAGAAGACTCACGCCACCATCGGTTTTCAAAAGCTGTGCTGCTTGGTGCGCAATCTGATCCAACACGCTATCGATGGACGCTAAGCTCGTGATCGCGAGGCTCACCCGGCGGATCGCCTCCACCTGTGAATTGCGTTCGGCCAGCGGCTTGATGATCTCCTGCGCCACAATCGCAAAACTGACCAAGAGCGCGGCGATCGAGCTCATGATGAACGCCAGCTCAAAAAGCTGGAGCTCTGCATTCACAAACCTGACGGTTTGACTGACAACGAACAGCGTGATACCGACTGTGATGCCAGCAGAGCGAATCTTCCGGCGGTTGCGCCAGATCAGAATCAGCGTACCCAGATCGAATATCAGGTAGAAGGCGACGGCAAAGGGCTGGCGCTGCACATTGCTGACAAACACGACATCAGAATGCATTGCACTGTTGATCAGCAGGAGCAAGACTTGGTAAGCGACAACAATGGCGAGACTCGTGAAGGTAAGGATTCGAAACCGCTTGGTATGTGCCCGTACAAGCACGGCTGTGAGCGCATACACCGCTACACTCGCCCCTGTGAATCCGAGCTCGGTGAGTCCAAGAGCAATCCCAGTGATAGGCGTCTCGATGCGGAGTTCACTGATGGCCTGCCACAGGAGCGATCCGCCATTCCAGATCGCAACCATGATCAAGAACGCGGCGAAGAACTGATTCAGCTCACGATTCGCATCGCTCCATAGCAATATGAAGAGAAACGCCAGCGCCAGCGCCAGCGTTACGCCATTGATCAGCAGTGTGACGGCGCTAAGTCCGGCCATAGTTCCTAACTGGGTTTTGCAGTGGACGGGCCTTGTTTTTCGAACCGGTATCCCACACGGTGTTCAGTGAGAATATATACTGGGTTTGCCGGATCTCGCTCAACCTTGCGGCGAAGCTGACTGATATAAACACGGGGGTAATACACATCGTCCACGTACTCGTGACCCCAAACCTGCTCCAGTAAATCCCGTTGGGTAACCACCCGTCCTGAATTTTCCAGTAGAACCGCCAGCAGTTTGAACTCGGTGGGCGTCAGATGAAGTTTGCGTCCATTGACATGAACCTGACGCCGATGCAGATCGATACTCAGATACCCATCATCGTAGCGCTGTTCACTTTCGACGGTGGACATCTGGGATCGCCGCAGAAGCGCATTCACACGCGCAACAAACTCATTCATGCGCACGGGCTTGATCAAATACTCGTCTGCACCCGCATTTAGCCCTTCGATGATGTCTTCCTCGGTGATGGCATTCGCCGAAAGCATCATCACGGGGGTATCAGCAATTTCACGAATGCGGCGGCAAACCGTCAAACCGTCCATGCCTTCCGGCATGACGATATCCAAAACCACCAGATCAGGGCGTTCGCTGTGGAATGCGCGCAAACTTTCCAACCCATCACGGCAAAGGACAATATCAAATCCATCGCGTTTGAGTTTTTTGCCCAGTGTGTCGCGAATTCCGTCTTCGTCGTCAACAATCATCACTTTCATAGTCTGGACTTTAGCACTCCCCTCATACAGGTGCAAATAAACGATATTCCACCGCTCACGGGCGCATGTCTCAATAATGAGGCATAATGGGAGATCGGCAAAGGACGAAAAACTCCAGAAAGGTGTCGCAATGGGTAGAAGATTGCGCTTCAGACCGATTATACTCTTCTCATGTTTATTTTTTGTGGCCTTGGTCGCCAGCGCCTGCAACCTAAGCAGCACCGATGCCACTCAACAGATTGATCTCACCTCGGCGCCAACGAACACACCACAGCCCTCACGTACCCCACTTGGGACGAGCGGCGCACCGACGACCATCCCACTTCCCAGTGGCCAGCCGCAGACCCGACCCACTTCGATCATTTTACTTCCTCCAACGGTGCAGGTCATTCTGCCGCCAACCAACACCCCTCTTCCCGTCAATATCGCGATTCTCTCGCCGGTTCCGGGGAACGTGGTTTCAGGCAATGTGCAGGTGGTTGGGGCGGCAGCGCACCCGCAGTTCCTCCAGTATCAGATTGAGTTCGGCCCCGATCCAAATCCGGGCAACCTCTGGTATCCTGCGACATATGCAGTTCAAACGCCAGTGCTAAATGGCTTGCTCGGCATTTGGAACACCACGCTTACACAGGATGCGCTGTACCAACTGCGGGTGAATGTCTATCTGCGTGATGGCAGCCGTTTGACGACCGTCGTCAATAACATCCGCGTGCAAAACCAGCGCCCGACACCAATTCCAACGGCAACCCAGAATATTCCGCGCCCGATTGCAGCCTTCACGCAGAACCTGACTGCGGGCACCGTGCCATTTGGCGTCCAGTTCACCAACCAATCGGCGGGCAGCATCACCAGTGTGCTGTGGAACTTCGGCGATGGTGCAACCAGTACCGAGTTGAACCCGAATCACACCTTCACGTCGCCCGGCCTCTACAGCGTTACATTGACCGTACAAGGCCCCGGCGGAACGTCGAACGTCAGCCGTTTGATCAGCGCGCAGAGTGCTACACCGCCCGTCGCAGGTTTCACCCAGAACACAGCAACCGGTATTGCGCCGCTAGCCGTCCAGTTCACCGATACATCGGCAGGCGTAGTGACAGGCTATCAGTGGAACTTTAGCGATGGCAGCACCAGCACTGATCGCAACCCGTCGCATGTGTTTGTGACACCGGGCGTCTACAACGTCCTGCTCACCGTGACCGGCCCCGGCGGCAGCTCATTTGCCACCCGCCAGATCGTCGTGCAAGGGCCAACGCCCACCTTCACCCCAACCAGCACGAACACACCGATCACCCCGACGGCAACGGCGACACTAACTTTGACCGGTGTGCCGCCGACCGCCACCTTTACCTCCACGGCAACGGCGACCTTCACCGAGACGCCGACCGCAACGCCGACGACCACCAATGTGCCGCCAACGCTCACTTTCACGCCAACATCAACCGGTACGAATACCAATCTCCCACCGACGGCAACGCCAAGCGCTACCTCAACGGCATCGGTGACTTCCAGTGCTACGGCGACGGCGACCGCGACATCCAGCGAAACGCCGACCGCCACGGCAACATTGACACCGATCCCGATGGCGCTGTCGTTCAGCGCGCAGCAGCAGCCCGGCACTACAACCGTCCTGTTCAGCAACACCAGCACGGGCGCGGTGGCGTATCTGTGGCAGTTCGGCGATGGCGGCAGCAGCAACGAAACCAGCCCAACCTACACCTACGCGCAGGGTGGCACTTACCTCGTCACGCTGATCGGTCAGGACAGCCTCGGCCAGCAGCAGCAAACCCAGCAGCAGATCACAGTTGTGGTTCCGACTGCGACCGAAACCCCATCAGCCACGCCCAGCGCAACGTCCACGCCTATTCCGATGGCGTTGTCCTTCAGCGCGCAGCAGCAGCCCGGCACCACAACCGTCCTGTTCAGCAACACCAGCACGGGCGCGGTGGCGTATCTGTGGCAGTTCGGCGATGGCGGCAGCAGCAATGAAGCCAGCCCAACCTACACCTACGCGCAGGGCGGCACTTACCTCGTCACGCTGATCGGTCAGGACAGCCTCGGCCAGCAGCAGCAAACCCAGCAGCAAATTACGGTTGTGGTTCCGACCGCGACCCCAACGGAAACGCCGACAACCGCGCCGATCGCGCCCTCCTTCACAGCTCAACAGCAGAGCGGCAGTCTCAACGTTGTGTTCACAAACACGACGACCGGTGCGGTGAGCTTTGCATGGCAGTTCGGTGATGGTGGCAGCAGCAATGAAACCAGCCCCATCTATACCTACGCGCAGGGCGGCACATACACGGTAACGTTGTTGGCGCACGATGGTCTAGGCCAGCAGCAGCAGGTACAGCAGCAGATCAACGTCGTGCAGTCGGTCTTCACCTTTGTTCCAACCGATCTGTCGGTGACCTTCACGAATACCTCGCTCGGATCGATTGCCAGCTATGCGTGGGACTTCGGGGATGGGCAGTTCAGCAATGAGATGAACCCGACTCACGTCTATGGAGTGGACGGTACCTATAACGTTCAGCTCACCGCAACCGCTGTTGATGGGTTCACGACACACACCAGTTCGCAGCAGGTGACCGTGCAGGCCGCAGCCGTACAGCCAATCGATCCCGGTATGGCGGGCTACACTGATATTCAGCCGAATATTGGTGCCATCCAGCCCAACCTGCGCTCCATCTACGACAATGGTGTGAACAACTTCGGGCGGCTCCCCTATGTGTTCACGTTTGTAGGCGACCACACGTTTGAACAGTCGGGCATCATCGACGCGTTCACGAACGGAAACTCCTACAATCTAGGCAGTAACGGCGATCTTCAGGCGATCGTGGATTGGTACAACTTCGTCGGCCCATCGGGGACGGGCAGTTTTAACAGCGTAAATCACGCGCTCAACGGCGGTTATCATGTGGCCGATCTACTAAACGCTGCGAACAACCCACCGGGGTGCGGCCCAACAGATACGCCCGTGCAGTGTGACATCACCCTCTCGAACGCCAGCGTGATACTGATTGCGGTTGGCTATCGCGATGCGGTTGACGGTACCGACATTGGCACCTTCACGAACGATCTGAACACTGTTGTTCAGACAGCCATTAACAATGGCGTTATTCCGGTACTCTTCACCATCCGTCCGACCAGCGATGGCAGCCCCATCGAACAGCGTACGGCGCAGATCAACGACGCGATCATCAGCGTGGCGAACAGCCACAGTATCCCGGTCGTCAACGTATGGCGTGCGCTGCACGCCCTTCCCGGTGACGGCGAAAGCGGAAATGATCTGAGCCTTTCGCCGGGCGGTGCGGGTGATCTCACCGATGGCGCGCTCAGCAGCTACGGGGCCAGTGTCCTCAACCAGAATCTCCTGCGTGTGCTGAGTAATTTGCGCAATCAGGTGTTCCCGGATGCAGTGACTCCCTAACCCCTTGCACATGGCCCGCTTTCAAGCTATCACTTGAAGGCGGGCTGCTGACAAGCCAACCTTCAACAAGTGGGGCATGGCAGCGCGGATTAGCATCCGCCCCATGCCCCTTTTTTTGACATTTGAAAGAGGAAGTGCGCTGCTGTGCAACAACGAACGATGCTAATCCTGCTTCTCCTTGGGCTGCTAATCGCCGGATGCGTGACGACGACACAGGACAATTCACTGGTTGTTTCACTCGTCGCCGATGGGCGCGAGCTTGCATATCAGCAGGACTCCGCGATCACAGTCGGGGAATTCTTGCGACAAGTAGATGTCACGCTGGGGCCGCTCGATGAAGTAAATCCGCCCGATTTCACGCAGATCACCGACGGTATGCGCATCACGGTGGTACGCGTCGAGGAAACGACCGAGTGCGAACGTCATGAAATCCCGCGCCGCCAGCAGCGTGTTCTCAACGAAGGGTTGGCACCCGGTGAGGAGCGGCTTGGGCAGGCAGGGCAAAATGGCGTCGAGGAAATCTGCTACCGCGTCATCATCCGGGATGGTCAGCGCCAAGACCCGGTTCCGGTTAGCCGCACATTGATTTCAGCGGCGCAGGATGAGGTGATCTATGTGGGGCCGGATGCGGGTCAGCTCGATCCCGTTCCGATCACGGGGACGCTGGCCTACATGAACAACGGCAACGCGTGGATCATGCGTGACAGCAGCACCACCAAGCGACTCCTCACCAATACTGGTGATCTGGATGGGCGAGTGTTCGCACTCACCGCCGATGGCCGCCAACTCCTGTTCAGCCGTGATGCAGCGGACGCCGATCGTGAAACCTTCTTCAACCAACTATGGATGATCGCGGATACCGCGCAGAGCGCCGATCCGTTGTCACTGCTGCCCCAAAACGTGCTCTATGCTGACTGGGTGCCGAATGTCCCCAACGCCATCAGCTATTCAACCGGTGAGATTGCGGCGGGTGCCCCCGGTTGGCTGGCGCACAATGACCTCTCTGTCATGCGCATCGACCCGACGAGTGGTGAAACCCTTGAACTGAATCAACTGGTCAATCTTTCGACGGGTGGACTGTATGGCTGGTGGGGAACTCAATTCCAATGGTCGCCTGATGGATCACGCCTTGCATGGATTCGTGCCGACCGAATCGGCTTAGTCGATTTGAGCAGCGGTGCGCTGAATGAAGACCGCCCCCTAATCACGTTCAATGTGTTCAATACACGCGGCCCATGGTCATGGCGTGCCAATGTTTCGTGGTCTCCGGATCAATCGCTGTTGTTAACCACTATACACGGTGACCCAATCGGCAGTGAACCGGCGGACACGAGTCCGGCCTTCCATATCGCTGTAGCTTCCGTTGATGGCACCTTCATCGCGAATGTGGTGCGGAATGCGGGCATTTGGAGCGCACCCAAATATGGTGGCGATCAAATCGCATATCTCGTCGCGCGTGACCTATCGAACAGCATCAGCGAATCTGCCGAGTATGATCTCGTCGTTGCCGATCGTGATGGCAGTAATGCACGTGCCATCTTCCCGCCGCAGGGCCAACCGGGCCTCACCCGCGATGCCGTCACTTTTACATGGAGCCCCGACAACAACAGCATCGCGTTTATTTATCAAGGAAATCTTTGGATTATCGACGTGACTTCAGTCATTGCACACCAACTGACGCTTGACGGTGGGGCCAGTCGCCCTGTGTGGACTCGTTAATCGTGCGCCGCCTGTGGATTATCTTCTGGGTAACAGTTCTGCTGGGTGTAGGATCGGTCACAGCGGTACTGGCGACCGCGAACGAGCGGGACATCATGCTGCGGGGCTATGTCGATGCCACACAAGATTCAAATTTGCCGTACCGGATTCCCCGGTTGGGCGTCAATGCTGAGCTGACGCAGTACGACACAAATGCTCTACCAGCAGTATTTGAGCAGATGCGCGCCGCGCATGTCACATGGGTACGTCAGCGTGTGCGCTGGAGCGATATTGAAATTGCGCCCAACGAACGTGTCTGGACTCAGTGGGATCACATCTTTGAAGCGCTGCAAACTTTTCCTGATCTACACTTGATCCCGGTCTTTATCGGCGTTCCTGAGTGGCAGCGCGACGAATCGGCTGCTGATCAAACAACAGCGCCGCCGCAGGATTTGAATGCTTTCGCCGATTTTGTCGCCCAGTTTGCTGCCCGTTATGCCGATCAACTTGCCGTCTATCAGCTATGGGATGAGCCCAACCTGCGTGATTCATGGGGCGGGTTAAATCCACAGCCTGCCGACTATGCCGCGCTGTTGGCTGCCACCGCGCCCGCCATCCGCGCCGCCGATCCCGGCGCAGTCGTTCTGGCGGCTGCCTTAGCGCCAACGATTGAAACAGGGCCGTTCAACCTCAACGAGGTTATTTATCTACGCGAGCTCTATGCATTGGGCGCAAATGTTGAGGTCGATGGATTCGCTGCCAAGCCCTACGGCTTTTTCGACTCGCCTGATGATCGCACCATCGACGCCGATGTGCTGAATTTTTCACGTGTGGTTGCGCTGCGTGATGTGATGGTCGCTCACGGGGATGGGCGAAAACCGCTGTGGATTAGCGAATTTGGCTGGAATTCGCTTCCCTCAGAGTGGAGCGGCGAAGCGTCAATTTGGGGCAGCGTGAGCACATCGGAACAGAGTGCGTTTACGCTGGCAGCCCTCAACCGTGCAGAACGCGAATGGCCATGGCTCGGCGGCATGATTCTCTCGCAGTGGCAGCCCGCCGCGCCGCCGAACTCCGCACTGTGGGGTTTCTCACTGGTGGATGCTCAAGGCCAGTTCACCCCCTTAGGGAATGCGCTTACAGCTTATGTGCCTGTTACAACAGCGACCAACGGCCTCTATTTTGCGGCCAACCCAAATGCTGATTACAGCGGGGTGTGGACATTCAGCCAGTCCCTTGGGGCTGATATTGGTTGGGTACAAGATAGCCAGCTTGATTTTCACTTCAGCGGGCGGAATGTATCACTGCTGCTGCGTCAAGGGGATTACGAAGCCTACTTGTACCCAACGGTTGATGGGATACCCGCAAACGCCCTTCCCCTCGATTCATCGGGAAATGCGTTCATCAACTTGAAAAGTGACGAGCTTACGACACAAGTCGCGATGGTGCCTGTAAGCCAAGGGCTAGGCGATGGTGCCCATATGCTGCATCTCGTCGCTGATCGCGGCTGGGATCAGTGGGCCTTGGTGGGATTCGCGGTCAGTTCGGGCAATCTTGCCGCCCCCTATGAAGCGCAGATCGCGATTGCTGGGGTGGCATCGATCATCGCTGCTGCCGCCGCGTTGGCCACCGCATTGCAGCTCGACTGGGCAGCGGGGTTTCAGCCAGTCAAACGATTCGTTCAAGCACTGGGGATTACGGGGGAACTCATCCTCGGCGTGATAACCTCTCTCGCAGTGGTGGTGGGTATGTTCCTCACATGGGAAACCGCTGTCCCCAACATTTTCCGCCGCGATCATGTGCAAATTGGCCTCGCCCTGCTAACGGCGGGACTCATCTACTTGGAGCCCGGCATCATTCTGACGCTCGGCGGCTGCGCGGTGCTATTTGTGCTGCTGTACCACCGGCTTGAACTGGGCCTTATCCTTGCGATCCTGTATGCGCCGTTCTTCCTGTTTCCGGTCGAACTGCTCCAATTCGCCTTTCCCATGTCGGAACTGATTATGTTGATCACCGGGCTAGCGTGGCTGCTGCGCACCCTCGCCGATATGGGACGAGCTCGTCGCGAAGGACGTGTTTCTTTGCAAATGCAGCCCTTCCGCTTGACGCTGATCGACGGTGCGATGCTCGCATGGGCAGCGCTCGGAGTGGTATCGATCACATGGGCCACCTATCGCGCACCAGCAATGACAGAACTGCGTGCGCTCATCCTTGAGCCAGTCTTGTTCTATGTGATTCTGCGCTCGCTGAATCCATCGCGGGCGATGCTGCTTCGCTTAGTGGATACGCTCTTGGCGGCGGGTGCGCTCGTCTGTGTGATCGGCTTGGTCATGTTCATCTTCGGGTTTGGTGCGGGCGTAATCACCGCCGAGGGCGGCGCAGAGCGCCTTGCCAGTGTGTACGGCTCTCCTAACAATGTCGCACTATTTCTAGGGCGATGCTTACCGTTTTCGCTGGCCTTCACCCTGATTCATCTCGACCGCAGACGACGGATCGCCGCTGGTATTTTAACGGTTCTGTTTGCAGTGACGATTCTGCTCACCCAAAGCGCGGGCAGCTTGTTCATTGGCGCACCCGCAGCAGTCGTTCTCGTGTTGTTTCTGGTCTATGGACGGCGTGCCCTGCTTCCGATCGGTGGTCTGCTCGGCTTAGGGATCGTAGGGACGTTCATCGCTGCCCAGTCTGCCCGGTTTGCGCGTCTGCTTGACTTCAGCGAAGGCACAAATTTCTTTCGTGTACGTGTCTGGGAAAGTGCGCTGCAAATCATCCGTTCACACCCCATCACCGGGCTTGGGCTTGACCAATTCCTCTATTTCTTTCGCGGGCAGTATATGCTGCCGGATGCGTGGCAAGAACCCAATCTATCCCATCCACATAACATCGTCCTCGATTACTGGACGCGATTGGGGATCGCGGGCGTTATGCTGCTAATCTACACTCAGGTGGTCTTCTGGCGCGCCGCGCTGCGGTTATATCGCACCACTCGCCATATCGATCTGCTGGGCAGCGCGCTTGTGATCGGCACAATGGGAGCCATGATCAATATCCTGATGCATGGTCTGGTCGATAACAGCATCTTTGTTCACGATCTGGCTTACATTTTCGCGTTGATGATGGGATTGATTGCGACGTTACGAACGCCTGAGCTATTGACGAATGCGACGAAATGATGGTGTAATCTTCTTAACAGTGCGCGCGGGAGAATGAAGGAAATGAAAGCGAAGGTGAATCGAGTCACCATCCAGATCGTCGAAGGCGATCTGCTTTCGCTTTCCGTTGCAGCGATCGTCAACGCGACCACTACCGATCTTGCTCTGCCACCCGATTTAGTTGCCAAGGGCGGGATCGAACTGCAGCGTGAATGCGCTCGGATCGGCCATGTCGATGTCGGGACAGCAGTCATGACAGGGGCGGGAAACCTCACGTTTGATCGAATTATCCACACCGCCGGGCCCCGATGGGGTGAAGGCAGTGAGCGCGGGAAATTGATGCTCTGTGTGTTGGAGTGTCTTCGTCTGACGGAAAACACCCAACTGAAATCCATCGCGTTCCCCGCCATTTCGATAGGCGCGTTGGGGTACCCGGTGGAAAACTGCGCGGTCACCATGCTCACCCAAATCATCGACTACACTTTCGAAGATTTGAAGAGTCTCCGCACCGTCATCATCTGCTTGAATGACAGCAATTCTGCCAGCATTTTCAAACGAGAGTTTCAGCGCCAAATCGAAGAGCTGCGCGAAACGGGTGATGCAAAAGTCTAGCCTTCCAGCATCGCTCTGATTTTTCCTACGCTTTAGCCCACGCTTGCCCCGAATTGAGCCTGTGGTAAACTTCGCCTGTTTGCGTTGATCCAGTTAAGGAAGATAGCTTGCGCGTATTTATCACCGGAGCCGCTGGCTTCATTGGCTCGCACTTATGCGACCGATTCATTGCAGACGGGCATACGATCGTTGGGCTGGACAATCTCATCACCGGAAATCGGCGAAATATTCAGCATCTGCTTGGTCATTCACGGTTCACGTTTGTTCAGCACGATGTGACCCAATATATCCAAATTGATGGGGAAATCGACGCCATTCTACACTTTGCTTCGCCTGCCAGCCCTATCGATTATTTGAAAATCCCCATTCAAACGCTGAAAGTCGGTTCGCTGGGTACGCATAACGCGCTGGGTGTGGCACGCGCCAAGAAATCGCGTTTCCTATTGGCTTCTACCTCCGAAGTCTATGGCGATCCGCTTGAGCATCCGCAAAAAGAAACGTATCTCGGAAATGTCGATTCGATCGGTGTACGCGGCTGTTACGACGAAGCCAAACGCTTCGCCGAAGCTATCACCATGGCTTATCACCGGTCACATGGGGTGGAAACGCGCATCGTACGGATTTTTAATACTTATGGCCCCCGTATGCGGTTGAACGATGGACGGGTTGTCCCCAATTTCATCGCACAAGCGCTGCGAGGTGAACCCCTGACCGTCTACGGGGATGGTAAACAAACGCGCAGTTTCCAATATGTCGACGATTTGGTTGAAGGCGTCGTGCGGCTGCTCAACAGCAATTTCATCGAGCCGATCAACGTTGGCACACAGTTTGAAATGAGCATGCTCGAATTTGCCGAACTCATCAACGAGATCACTGGCAATAAAGCAGGCATTATCTTTGAAGAGGCTCGTATTGCAGGCGATCCGCAAACGCGACGACCCGATACCTCACGCGCAAAAGCGATCCTAAACTGGGAACCCCGTGTCTCATTGCGTGAAGGCCTGACGAAAACGATTGATTACTTCCGCGAGGTTGTGTGACCCCAGTTGTTCGGCTGCTCCCTGAAAACGCTGCTCCAAGGCGCTTAGGCGAGTTTTCGCGTTGGCTAGGGCTAATGGGAAGTGTAACTACAGCGGTTGTGGTTGGCGCTGCCATCGCGGTGCTGCCTCTCACTACTATCGGTCTGATTCTTGGGGTGATTGCGCTTGGCATTCTATCCATCATCAGCCCACTGACTCTCGTGATCTGCATGGTCATTATCGCGCCGATTCGCACCTTGTTCGCGACCGAATCGCCGGTACAAATCCCGCTAGATGCAGGGCAATGGCTGCTCATTGGGGCTTTTCTGGTTTGGTTTGCCCACCGGATTGCCTTTCAGCAGATCCTTCCTCGCGTGCGGGTGACGCCTGTTTTCTTGAGTGTCCTCGTCTTTGTGGTTGGCAGTGCGTTTAGCGCCTTCAGCGCCTATTCGATGAGCGCATGGATCACGGAATGGATGAAGTGGTTACAAATTCTTGCTCTCATCCTGATGATCGGCGACCTTGCTGTTCGGCGCGCTTGGGAATGGATCGTTTTCGCGCTCGTTGTCGCCGCACTGACCAACAGCATCACCGGTATCTATGAGTATTTTGGCGGCAGCGGCGCGCTGCACTTGATTGTGAATGAACGGAATTTTCGCGCGTTTGGCACCTTCGGGCAACCTAATCCCTTCGCCGGATTCATGGGGCTGATCGCCCCTCTTGCCCTTGTGGCCGCGATCGGCTATGGAATACGCGCATGGAAGTTATGGCGGCATCAGCACTCACGTGCGGTGCAAAACGGCTTCATCGCCGGGTTTTATCTCGCCAGTTTCGGCGTGATTTCTGCGGGGCTGTATATGTCCTACAGCCGTGGTGCGTGGCTTGGATTTGCAGTGAGCATTCTCGCCTTAATGGCCGCCCTACCGCGCAAGCTCTGGCAGGGGATCGCGCTGTTTGCGGTGGTCGCACTGATCGGTACTGCGGCTTGGTTCAGCGGGAAACTTCCCGCATCGCTGGTCGATCGCGTCAACAGTGCCACACAAGAAACATTTTCCTTCAGTGATGTGCGCGGCGTGGACATCACCACTGCTAACTATGCGCTGGTGGAGCGTTTAGCGCATTGGCAAGCGGCGCTCAACATGATCGAAGTACATCCTTGGCTCGGCGTTGGCTTAGGAAATTATGAAACCGCTTATCCAGAATTTCGCCTGCTCTACTGGACGTTTCCACTCGGCCATGCCCATAACTACTACTTGAATGTTTTTGCGGAGACTGGCATTATTGGACTGGTTAGTTATCTTATTTTGTGGGGGGCTGTGCTCGTTCACACATGGTGGACGACACGACGGCAGCCCGATCCACTGGGGCGCATCATCGCAGTTGGACTTTTGGCAAGCTGGATCTACCTCGCCGTCCACAGTTTGACAGATAACCTCTACGTCAATAACCTATTCATCCATGTGGGTGTGATGCTCGGCTTACTTGCCGCGCTTTCTCCGACATTATTCGTCCGCTCAGTAGGCAAGAGGATCGCATGGGGCAAACGGATACCTATGAACTAAGACGCATCGTCGTGCGGAACCCGCTCGACGGCATAATTCTCGCCATCGCGCGCCGTTTTGGCGACAAAGAGAAAGAAGTGGAACGCTTTCTCAAGTTCGCCATCGTTGGTGCAATCGGCGCGGTCATTGATTTCACTACTCTATTTGTCCTTCAAGCGACTCTGCTTTCTCCGGTGGAACCCAACAAGCAGTTGAAAGTTGCTTTGGCGACGACGGTTGCTTTCTCCGCCGCAGTTATCAGCAATTTCATTTGGAATCGCATTTGGACTTATCCTGACTCCCGTTCGCGTTCGGTGCGTCGCCAGCTTGCCCAGTTCACATTGATCAACCTCATTGGCTGGATCGGGCGTACCGTTTGGGTAAGCTCCGCCTATCACTGGCTTGGGATCACCCTAATGCCGCTGCTCCTGCCCGAAATTCAACTGCTGCGCCCTGGCTATATCCCGTCAGAATCGGCGGAAGCGAAGCTCGGAACCATGGCTGCGTGGTTAATTGGCGTGATCATTATTATGATCTGGAATTACACCGCCAACCGGTTGTGGACGTACAATGATGTGAATAAAACGGCGGTCGATACCCCCCCACAGAGCGAAGTTGCCAACGCTAGCCATTGATTACACCCCGGCGTACCAACAGGGCGCGGGGATCGGGCGATTGGTACGTGATCTCGTTGCCGCGCTGGCCCGCCAAGATCATCAAAACAGCTATCGTTTATTCGTCGCAGGTGCGCGCAAACTTCAACTTCCAGCGCCGCCTGCGACGAATTTTGCATGGTGTTCAACCCCTATCGGCGTTGAGTGGTGGGCGCGGATTTGGCAGCGGGCGCAGATTCCGCTGCCCGTTGAAGCAATGGTCGGCAATGTCGATATTTACCACGCGACCGACTTTGTGCTTCCCCCCACACGCCGTCATACGCGCACCCTGCTCACCGTCCATGATTTGACCTATGCTCCGCGCGCCAGAGACAGCCAGCCCGTCGCTTAAAGCATATCTGGATAAGGTCGTGCCCCGTTCTGTGCAGCGCGCAGATCATGTGCTGGCCGATCTCAATCCACCAAAGATGATCTCATCGAGCTGTATCACACGCCGCCGAAGAAAATCACCGTGTTGTTGAGCGGCGCGACGCACGTTTTCCACCCCATCACCGACGCCACCGAAACCTGCTTGGCGGCGCGTGAGAAATACAAAATTCCCGCGCGACCCTACGTGTTTGCGGTAGGTACGCACGGTGCAGCCGCGCAAAAATTACACCCGGCTAATCCACGCGATTGCACGACTCCGTGAAATGAACATCGATGTCGGGCTGGTGATCGCAGGAGGCAAGGGATGGCTGGACGATCCGATCTACGCTGCCATCCGTGACCTCAATATGAGCGATTATGTGCACTTGATCGGCTACGCCGATGACGCCGATCTGCCTACTCTCTACAGTGAAGCGATCTGCGTCGCCACACCTTCTTTGTACGAAGGCTTTGGGTTCCCCGTCCTTGAGGCGTTCAAATGTGGAACACCCGTCGTCACCGCCAATGTATCGTCTTTGCCCGAAGTGGCTGGAGATGCGGCGCTGATGGTCGATCCGCTTGATGTGGAAGGGCTTGCCCATGCGCTTAAGCGATTGATCGAGGATGTGACCCTGCGTGAACAGCTCATCACCAAGGGAGCAGCGCGCGCCGCCGAGTTCACATGGGAACGTTCAGCAGCCACCTTACTTGAGGTTTATGCACGCCTAAGCAGAGGATCGATATAATCTAGGGTGAGTCCATCTAACCAAATAGGGTGACGCTATGAGTCAGCGCAAGTTCGTGATCGACCCTGAAAAGCCTTTTTTCATCTACAACACTGCGGGCGATTGGCTCGCCACAAAGATCGGCATTTATCTGTTTGATACGCGTGCGGATTACATCGGATTTGTGCTGAACGACATTCACGATGTCTACACGGCATCGGGAGAATGGATTGGCAACCTGTACCCCGATGGTCGCGTTGTGCGCAAACGCAACTACACACGCCCGCCGCTGCTTAAAACACTCCCTCCCAAGCCGAACAAGCCCGCCAAACCGCCGGTACGCGCGCCGCTCCAGCCCATCCCTGCCGATCTCGGCTTCGACAAAATCGATGTGTTGGAATGGGACGAAGAAGTCTTCAAACGCCTCAGCGACCTGCTGCCTGACGCAGGCGAGGAATAGACGTGGCTGTTGAACGCAGTCAGAAGCGCGTTGCCGATTCACGCTTCACGCTCAGCCGTTTGTTGGGGCCATCCGATGCGAACTCCTTGGGAAACATCCACGGCGGCGTGATCATGCGCATGGTTGATGAAGCAGGCGCGTTGGTGGCCATGCGCCATGCAAATCGACAGGTCGTCACTGTTGCGGTCGATTCAATGACGTTCATGGAACCCATCCGCATTGGGATGCTCATCATGTGCACAGGTGAGATCACTTATGTGGGGCGAACTTCAATGGAAGTGCGTGTCGAGGTCACGGCGGAAAACCCATTCCTAGGGCAAGCGAAGCTGACCAACACCGCTTATCTCGTCTATGTCGCGCTTGATGAAAGCGGAGAGCCTGCGGTTGTCCCAGAACTGATCCTGGAGACACAGGAAGAACGTGCCCGTGCGCAGCGGGCACAGGAACGACAGGAATTCCGCAAACACCAGCGGGCGCAAGATGTGAAGGGCAGCGACTCATGAGCAGCAATCCTCCTGAGACGCTGCCTGATTTTCAGGCCAGTGAATCGTCTGCTCTGCTGCGTATTTTGAATCAGGCGGGGGCGCGGCGTGTGTTATCAGCGCCCGCCCCTGATCTGGGCCTATCCGATGTCAAACCATACCCTTTCATGGCGATGGTCGGGCAGTATGAAATGCGGATCGCGCTCATGCTGGCTGTGATCAATCCAGCCATTGGCGGGGTGCTGCTGATTGGCCCGCGTGGCACCGGGAAAACGACGGCGGTGCGCAGCCTCACCGATATTCTGCCGGACATCGAAGTGAGCGACTGCGAAGACGGTGTGCTGCCGGAAGAACTTCAGCACGAAAGCGCCAAGATGCTCTACCCCGACTGTTACGAGAAGTACAAAGCTGGGCAGTCGATTTCCCACTACGAACCCGTCAAAATTGTCGAACTGCCGCTGAATGCGCGGCTTGAGGATGTGGTCGGCGGCCTCAATGAGCGTGTCGCTGTACAGCAAAACCGCGCTTGCTGAAAAAGGCATTCTCGCCTGCAGTGGACAACAATCTGCTGTACATTGACGAGGTAAAATTTACTCAACGACGATATTGTTGATGCGATCTCGATGCGCGGCAGGAAGCTATACCGTGCGGCGCGGGGCGATGAGCGGCACCTATCGATCGCGCTTTGTGCTCATCGGTTCGATGAACCCTGAAGAAGGGCGTTTACGTCCGCAAATCCTCGATCGACGGTGTTGCGCGTCAATGCGCGGCTTGATGACGAGAGACGAGCGTCTGGAAGTCTATCGACGGGTACGTGCTTATCGCAGCCATCCGATGCGTTTTATACGTGAGTGATATTCTACAGCGGAGACACGCGAAGAGATCATGCTCGCCCGTCAACTTTCAAAGAAACCAGCTTGACCGACGAAGCGATCGAAGCAGGAATTGCGCTGGTACAGGCGCTTGATATTGACAGTCACCGCCTGAAATACACGCTGTTCGAAGCAGCGCGTGCGCACGCCGCCGCCGATGGCCGCGATGCGCGACGATCCATGATGTGTGCCGTCGCCGCGCTGGCGCTGCGCCAAAGGCCGCAGTGAGTCGGCGGTCACCAATTTCTTTGAAGCACAGCAGGTTGAAGATGAACAGATCCGCGCCCGGCTGGATGATTCTACCCGGTGCGGCAAGCGATGGAACGCCCCGCGAAGGATTTGCTCAACCAACCAGATGATGAGTAACCGTAAGGAGCCTGGCGTGGTGCTGATTCCTTTCCTGAGTCTCGGCTTAATCGGATACTTCTCCGCGTGGGTCGTGAATCCCGGTGTGGCGCTCACGCTGCACGCCTTTGATCTGGCGGAATGGGCGAGTTTGCATCCGGTCGTCCGTGCGGAACCCATGTTGATCACAACCCTGCTTCTACGGCTGCCTTTGCTATGTTTTGCCTATTCGCGTTTGGTGCGGGCGTACGCGGGGAAGCGCTCGTTTTGTCTACCTGCTTATGGCAGGTGCGATTACGTTAGCTGCTGCCACTGCCTGACTTTTTGACGCAGTTCACCGTATTAACTATCAGCAGCAGGCGATTATGGCGCGATTCAGATTGGTCATTGTGATCGCCCTGCTCAAGATAGGTTGGCGGTTCTGGGTACACTTCGCTTCTGGCAGCGGCAGTAGGCGGAGTTGCTGGAATTGTAGGATTTTCGAGAGCAGACGCGTTGATGCAGGCGTTGGGAATGTCCGCCAACGCTGTATTAGGCGTGATGGATCACGCCGATCCTGTTCTTCGGCGTGATAGCCGCGCTCATGGTGCAGTGGTAAGCCCGGCGATACAAGAACAAGGCGGTGCCCGTCTGTACGAACTGCCCCGCCGTGATCATCCTCAATTGTCGCTGGAAATACGCTGGCGACTTACTTATTCATGTTCGTGTCAATATACGACACGGCTTCGCCAACGGTGGTGATTTTCTGCGCATCTTCGTCACTTATTTCGCCGCCGAATTCTTCTTCGAAGGCCAGATCAGTCTGGACCAGGATCGAGCGAATCTGCCTTCTCTCTCAAGGTTCACGGAAGCGGGCTTCCGGCGTCACCTTAGTGGTGTCCACGCCCAGCAGATCGATCACGATATTGCGCACGCGCTCTTCAGTAGTTGCCATGTGTCTTTCCTCCAGCTCTTTCGCGCAGCCTTTACAGGCTAGTGATTATACAGATCAAGCGCCTGCCAGTGTACACCTGCGATGCGCCGTTGACAGGATCTGGCACCCAGGTACGATTGATCGCCTTCGCCGTAATAAAGGAACACCGTCTGATGACCAAAGTCACGGGGAATCCGTCAATTGAGGAACGAAAAGTCGATCACATTCGCATTAACCTCGAACGCGATGTGCAGTTTCCTCACCTCACGACCGGATTAGAGCATTATCGTTTGCTTCACCAAGCGTTACCCGAACTGAATCTCGCAGAGGTCGATCCCAGCGTCACCCTCTTCAACAAAACGATCAGCGCGCCAATTTTAATCTCATCGATGACGCGTGCTGAAATGGCGCACCGCATCAACTGTACACCGGCCGAAGCGGCGCAGGCAAATCGTATTGCGCTGGGTAGGATCACAGCGAGCAGCACTCATAAAGATCCGAATTTGGCCTATACCTTACCGTGTGCGTGACATCGCGCCGATATTTGCCGTTCGGCAATTTAGGGGCGGTGCAGTTCAATTACGGCTATGGGGTCGATGAGGTCGTCGCGCGGTCGAGATGATCGAAGCCGACGCGCTGATTCTGCACTTCAATGTGCTTCAGGAAGCCGTTCAGCCTGGAGGGAGACACCAACTTCGCCGGGTTGACGCGCGTGCTGGAGGCGGTATGCAAAGCTCTCGAAGTACCGGTGATCGCCAAAGAGGTTGGTTGGGGATTTAGCGAGCAGAACTGCCGCGATCTCGCCAACGCGGGGGTTTCCGCCATCGATGTCGCGGGTTCCGGCGGCACTTCATGGAGCGAAGTGGAGTATCACCGTGCCCCAACGGAATACCATGCGCAGGTCGCCGCCGCCTTCGCCGATTGGGGAATCCCGACGGCTGAAGCTGTGCAATACGCGGTAAAAGGCGCGCCTAACCTCCCCGTCATCGCCAGCGGCGGCTTGAAGGATGGTCTCGACATCGCCAAATGCCTCGCGTTAGGTATCGCTGGGCGGCATGGCGGGGAAGTTCCTTAAAGTCGCTGATCAATCGGTCGAGGCCGTCGATCAACTGATCCGTGTGACCGCGGCTCAGATTCGTATTGCCATGTTATGTAGTGGTGCCCGCACCCCTGCTGATATGCGAAATGTCACCCTCATCCACACAAGGGATTAATCAACGTGCTCGTCGCTGAACTCGCACAGCGCTATCTTCCTGTTCTTAATGCGCTGATGCGTCAGGTTGTCGATTCGGCTCCACAAGCTCCAGAGTTCAACACCATGCTGCGCTACCCACTGGGTTGGGTCAACGCCGATGGAACGCTATACGGACACACAACCGGCAAACGTATCCGGCCAATTTTAAGCTTGCTGTGTGGAAGCGGCGGGTGGCCGCTGGCAGGATGCCTTGCCCGCCGCCGCTGCCGTCGAACTGCTGCACAACTTCTCGCTCGTCCATGACGATATTCAAGACGTCAGCGAAACACGCCATAACCGCCCCATCATTTGGAAAGTTTGGAGCGAAGCCAGCCGCGATCAATACAGGCGATGCGCCCACCGCGCTTTCCTGCCAGCGATGTCGCGCCTAAAGGAAACAGTCGAACCCGAAATCGTCATTGCTTGTTTGGAAATCTTCAACCACACCAATTTGGAATTGACACGCGGCCAACACCTCGACCTACGCTTTGAAAAACAAGCGGTGGTCACGGTAGATGAGTATCTGTCGATGATACGCGGCAAGACAGCGGCGCTCGTCGCCGGATCAGCACAGCTTGGCGCGCTGATTGGCAGCAAAGACGTCGATAAAGCCGCACGCTTTGCGGAATACGGCCTGAATTCAGAATCGCTTCCAAATCATGATGACATTCTCCGGCATTTGGGGAAACCCTGACGTCACCGGAAAGTCCGCTGCAACCGATATTGTCTGCGCAAAAAGTTCCCGCCTGTGTTGTACGGATTTACCCAGCCCAGAATTAGTATCGGTCTACCAGCGCCCCACCTTTGAGGCTGCTGAAGTCGCCCATGCGCTGAATCTGCTCGATCAAGTGGGTGCGAAAGAATATGCCCGTCAGAATGAGGCCGAGTACTATCAGAAAGCGATTTGGCGCGCTCAACCTAAGTGATCAGGGCAGCGACGCGCTTTGATGGTTCCTAGTGCTGTTGATTTTCTGTTCGAACGCGCTTACTAAATCAAATCGCGGAAAATCATGCGGTTAACACGTGGCCTTGATCGGTAATCCGCACACGCTCGTCAATGACCGCCATTAGCTGATGCTGGACGTACTTTCGGATGGTTTCACCGTGAACGTCCAGCAAATCCATTCCGAAGCGCTGGCGGAACGTTTCGGTGAATTCCCTCATGCCAGTCAAGCGCAGCCCCATGATCAACGTTTCGGCCATTTCATCGCGAAGTGAGCAAATTCCGTCGGCGGTTACAGGCGTGCGGGGATATCTTCGCCGCCTTCCTGTTTCGCCCATCACCTTAATATACCGCTGTGGGAAAGAATCGACCAGAGTAGCGCACACGATCGGCAAAACCGTGTGCGCCGGGGCCAAGTCCCAGATACGGCAGGCTGCGCCAGTACTGTAAGTTGTGTTGGCACTGGCGACCGGTTGTCGCCCAACGGCGATCTCATACTGCTCATATCCCGCTTCCGCCGCCGGATCGGTTGCCATGTCATGCTAAGTACTGGCGGCGAGGTCGTCATCGGGTGCAGGCAACTGTTCTCTTTTTCCACCCATGCCTCATGGGTGTGTTATCCTCCAGCGTTAGCGCATACAGCTGACACATGATCCGGTTTCAGGGCCGAAGATTTGGCGCAGTGTGGCATCCCAGTTATCAAGTGTTTGGTGCGGGACGCCGTAATGATGTCAAGGTTCAGGTTGCTGGTCCCACGCACGCGCCGCTGAAACGGAGCGCACAACTGCGTCGTTATCATGGCGGCGTTAAACAAGCGGCAGTTCACTCTCGATCGCGCCGCATGCCGATGCTGATTCGGTTAAAACCAATCGTGGCGCAGTGCCGCTAAATACTCGCGTGACATCAGCAGGGTTTACTTCCAGCGAGATTTCAGCATTCGGCAGCAGGGCAAATGCATCATGCAGCGCAGCAAATATCCGCTCGTAATGCACAGAGGTAAGCACGCTCGGTGTTCCACCGCCGAAAATACCGACCCGACAGATTGCCCCGGTCGTGACTGACCAATGTAGCGGATTTCCGCGCACAGCGCCTCGACAAACGGCTCTAGCCATGCATCTGATTGACATAGGTATTGAAAGTAGGTGATTTCATGGGCAAACGGGATATGCAGATAAACCGCAAGCGGGTTCACCGCCAGCGAGTTTTTAAGTTCCTTCATAGTCATTTGGCCGATAATTGAGGGGTTTCATTGCGGGATTTTGACAGCTTCAATATAATGAGTCAAGGCTGTTATCCCAAATCATCCTATTCTCATTCGTTTTATTTGATCAGAGTAACAAAGATGCCCGAAACGAAACAGTTCGCAGGCATGGAGAGCGAGGGGAACAATGACACCTCGCTGAAAGCCAACGTCGTTCTGCAAGAACGCTATAAAATTCTTGGCGTGCTTGGCGGCGGCGGCATGGGAACGGTCTATCAGGCGCGTGACATGATGTTCAAGGAGGCCAAGCGCCTCGTTGCCATCAAGGAAATGCAAACACTGGTGACCGATCAAAACCTGAAGAAATCGATGCTTCGGACGTTTCAGCGTGAGGCGAATATTCTAGCTTCGTTGAGCCATCCGGCCATTCCGAAGATTTTCGACTTCTTCGACATTCACGACCGCGCCTATCTGGTCATGGAATACATCAACGGGCGCGATCTCGAAGTCATTCTTTCTCAAACCAAAGACCTTCCGGCGGCGAAGGTGCTCGACTGGGCGATCGAGCTCTGTGATGTGCTCGATTATCTCCACGGTCAGAAGCCCGATCCTATCGTGTTTCGCGATATGAAGCCCTCCAATGTCATGATCGACTCCTTGGGCAAAGTGCGTCTAATCGACTTTGGGATCGCGAAAGTGTTTGTGCAGGGCGTCAAGCAGAAGCACACCATGATTGGCACTGAAGGCTATTCAGCTCCAGAGCAGTATCGCGGTGATGCCTCCCCCGCCAGCGACCTCTACAGCCTTGGCGCGACACTGCACCACATCCTGACCCGGAAAGATCCTCGTTTGGAACCGCCATTTAGCTTCCATGAGCGCCCCATTCCCAACTACAATTCGACGGTGCCGAACAAATTCATTGAAGTGATTGAAAAGGCACTCAGCTCGAATAGTACCGATCGCTACACAACTGCTTCCGCCATGCGCGAAGCGCTTGAGGAAGTACGCTCGCGCCCGAATGCAATTGCACTACCGGGGAACGCACCGGCTGCCCTGCCGGGGCAAGGGAATGTTTCGCTTCCACCAATCTCTATCCCCAGTGCGGGGAACAGGGGAGGCGTGCCGAGCGTACAAGAGTCCACCAGCTTCTTCGATGACGTGCCGGTTGATGGCGGCGTACAACCGAAATGGAAGTTCAAGACCGAAGACGAAATCCGTGCGGGCGTCTCTGTCTATCGCAGTGAAATCGCGCTCGTTGGCTCGTATGACACCAACATGTGGGCGATCAAGCTGGATACGGGTGAACAGCAGTGGAAAACGGCGACCAAAGGCGGTATCGCCTCCACGCCAACCGCCGACGAAACCAGCAAGTATGTCTTCTTCGGTTCGGAGGACTTCAGTGTGTATGCGCTTGACGTTCGCAATGGGCGCATCGCATGGTCGCAGCCGACCAAAGCGCGCATCCGCACGTCACCGCGCATCGCACATGATCATGTTTTTATCGGTAGTGACGATGGTAAAATCCACGCATTTGGGCTGCTGAATGGGCGATCGCTGTGGTCATTTGATACCGGCGCACCCGTGCGCACGCGCCCGTTTGTGACCAATGATCTGGTGATCTGTGGTTCAGACTCTGGTGAGATTTTTGCCCTCAGTCTGTCCGGTCAGCGCAAATGGACATACCGAACGCGCGGGCCAATCTACTCATCACCCTACGTCGAACCCAATGAAGGAGTGGTCTACTTCGGCTCGTCGGATAACTTCATGTATGCGCTTGATGCCAGCAGCGGCGTCAGTTCATGGCGTTTCCGTACTGGAGGAGCCGTCATCTCCTCACCGGTCGAAAGCAAAGGTATACTATATTTCGGCTCAGCCGACGGCATTTTTTACGCGCTGAACGCAATGACTTCCCGCGAACGCTGGCGCTTCAATTCGGGTGCACCCATCGTTTCATCTCCCGTTGTGTTCAAAGGATCCGTTTACTTTGGGGGCACGGACTCGTATTTCTACTGTCTTGACGCCGAAACCGGCAAGGAAAAGTGGAAGTATAAGACGGGGGGAGCAATCACAGGGGCACCTTATGTGACGAATGACCTAATCTTAATTGGGTCATTAGATCATATCCTATATGCATTCCCTCTTGTTGGTTAACTACACTGAGATAAGCCGCATGGCGCTCGTGGATGGAGTAAAAGCAAGATGAGTGTTTTCCGTCGCTTGTTTGCCCTGATTTCAGGTGAACCAGAACCGAAACAGGAAACGAAAGATCAAAAACCGCCGCAGCCCCCGGTGATGAAAGATACCGCTCCGGCTGCTGCTCCGGTACCGTCGTCAACCACTGCCGAAGAAAAACCCGCCCGTACGACTGCCGACCTTGATCCCCGTATTCTCAACGGTTTTGGGACGGGCAATCTTGGAGATGGGGTGACTCGCCCTCTGCCTCAAGATGTACTGATTGACTTGACGGGAAGCGCTCACCTTGCCTTCGGTCAGGCCACCGATGTTGGGATGGTGCGCACCAACAACCAAGACTCGGCCTTCTCTCTGTTTAGCACGTCGCGCAGCGCTATTGAACGGCCCGACTTTGGCTTGTTCATCGTTGCAGATGGAATGGGCGGGCACCATGACGGCGAAAAAGCGTCCGCACTTGCAGCGCGGGCGGTGGCCGTCCAACTGACAAACAAGATTTATGCATCCCTGCTGGCAGGTGATGAGCGCTACAACGACATTCCGATCACCGAAGCCATGACCGAAGCCATCCACAAAGCAAACAGCGAAGTTGTGCAGAAAGTGCCGGATGGTGGCACTACATTGACATCGATCCTCATCATCGGCGATATGGCGTATTTGGCGCATGTGGGTGACAGCCGTATTTACATGATCCACCGCGACAAAATCGAACAGCTTACGCGTGATCACTCCCTCGTGCAGCGCTTGATCGAACTTGATCAGCTTACGCCTGATGAAGCCGTCGATCATCCGCAGAAGAACGTGCTGTATCGAGCACTTGGGCAAAATGAGAACATTGAAGTCGATACGTTGGCGCGTCGTTTGCCTCCCCGCTCGCGCATTCTGATTTGCAGCGATGGGTTGTGGAATCAGGTTGATGACCGCGAAATTCTCGCGCTGGTCGCACAACATGCCAATCCACAAGATGCCTGCAACGAACTCGTCAAAAAGGCAAACGCCAGTGGTGGGTTGGACAATGTTACCGTAATATTATTGCAGTTACCGGGTTAACAACGGATGGGTCATCATGGTATTTGAATTTGATCCCTATGCTGAACTCGGAGTCGCCTCAAATTCAACGATAGATGATATTCGCGCGGCTTTCCGCCGTGCCGCACGGCGTATGCACCCGGATCAAAATCGCACGAGTCCCGGTGCATCGTTTCAGTTTCAGGATATCAACGCAGCAAATGAACTTCTGAGCGATCCAGTCAAGCGTCAAGAATACGATGAATACGCGAAAATTGCGCATTCTGACGAAGACATGTTCTTCACTTTCCGCGTGTCCACCAGCAAGCGTTCGATATTGACACTGTCGGAAACGCAAGTGATTTATATGCTCGCCGAAGTGCTGCCGGATGCCCGTGCGGTTAACCGACAGGTGAAGGAAGCACGCCTCAATCTTACACTGGTACTTGACCGCTCAAACTCAATGAGCGGGCAGCGTATGGATAAGGTGAAGGCGGCGGCGCACCAAATCATCGATAAGCTCAATCAGGATGACATCTTTTCACTGGTCACCTTCAACGATCGTGCCGATGTCATCCTTGAGGCAAGCCCCGTCACCGATAAGGCGACGCTTAAGGCGCGTGTAAGCATGCTCATGGCTTCCGGCGGCACTGAAATCTATCAGGGTCTAATCACGGGGGTGGAGCAGTGCAAGAAATACCTTGCGCCCCGGTTAGTGAATCACATCGTCTTCATCACCGATGGCAACACCTATGGTGATGAAGACCGCAGTATCGAGCTGGCGAAATCGGTTGCCAACGATGGAATCGTGATCAGTACGATGGGGTTGGGGCAGGAATGGAACGACGACTTCCTCGATAAACTTGCGTCGGCAACGGGCGGCAGCACGACTTACATCAATTCGATCGGCTCGGTCGTGCGCTTTCTCAATGATCATGTGCGCGGGTTAGCGAATATGTTCGCTGAACGGATCTATCTATCGGTCGCTTCTGACCCCGATGTGAAGTTAGAATCCGCCTTCAAGCTGGCGCCCAGCCCACAACCGCTCACGGTCGATCAAGCAACAATTCCATTGGGTGGGCTGCAATCGAATCGTCCCATCTCCGTACTGCTTCAGTTCGAGCTTCCCGCAAACTTGAATCTTGGCTTTCGCTCAATTGCGCGATTGGTCGTTGGCGGCGATATTCTGACCAACAAGACACAGAAATACCGTGTCGTCAACGATATGAGTCTGGAAGTAACAAACACACTAGACCAAGAAGATCCGCCGACCGCCATTCTAGAAGCGCTGGGAAAACTGACGTTATATCGCATGCAGGAGAACGCGCAGATTGCCCTAGAGCGCGGTGACACCAAAGAGGCCACGCGACAGCTCGAAAAGCTGGCGACGCGCCTCTTTGAGCTTGGGGAACACAACCTCGCGCATCAGGCACAAAGCGAGGCGCACTTGGTGGCGCACACGAATAGCCTTTCTGAAAGTGGCCGTAAAACGCTAAAATACGATACACGTTATCTCCTTGGCGGTTCCGAAGCGAATGTCGAATGAAAACTTGTGCGTATTGTGCCCATAAGAACCGTGAAGGCTACTTCTTCTGTGAAGACTGCGGGCGACCGCTCTCATCCAGCGGAAATCCGACTCTGTCTACACGCACGATTCAAATTGGCACCAAAGACCTACCAAAGAATGTCATCGGCACATGGGGAACTTCGCGATTTGAGCCGAATGCAACAATGCTGATGGTGATTCGCGATGCGGAGTCACCCCTTCAGCTTCACCCAGAGCGCCGCCTTGTTTTCGGGCGTGCTGATGTCACCGCAATGCAAAAACCTGATGTCGATTTGACACCATTTGGCGCGCTCGAAAAAGGGGTGTCGCGCATCCATTGCGCAGTCATCCGTGACGAGATGACTCTGACGATCGTCGATTTGGGCAGCGCCAACGGCACACACCTAAACGGGCAGCGTTTGACCCCGGAAGTTCCGCGCGTGCTGCGCGATGGTGACGAGGTTCAACTCGGCAAATTGGTTGCATACATTTACTTCAAAATCGGTGGTGGAATCAGTTAGCCGATACCTATAGCTTGTCAAAAGGACTGCCAGCGACATGATTACGCTGCTCGTACACATTGCGAACTCGGAACCCATCAAGATGGATGTCGAAGAGCTTCCCGGCCCAACCGATCAAGCACTGATCGGAAAAAACCCGCGTGAAAAAACGGAGCGCGAGGTCACATGGGTGGAAGATGGCGTAACGACAATCATTCTGCCTTGGTGGCGCATCACATTTGTCGAGATACTCCCTTCGCCCAACGAAGCGAGCGAATTCCCGCTGCCTTTCCGCAACGACTGAAAAGGATTGGCCAATGTCCAATCGTCCCCCGCGCGTGCAGCAGCGTGACGGCAAGCGAATTCTTGTTGTCGACGATGAGCCGCGTATGATCAACTTTATCCGCATGAACCTCGAACTAGAGGGGCATCAGGTGATCGAAGCTCACAATGGACTGGAAGCGCTGGAAGCCATTCGCACCAAGCTGCCGGACATTGTATTGCTGGATGTCATGATGCCCGAGCTTGATGGGTTTGAAACCTTGAAGATGCTGCGCGAGTTCTCCAGCATCCCGGTGATTATGCTCACAGCCAAAGGTGAGGAGAACGACAAGGTCTATGGCCTTGAACTCGGCGCGGATGATTACATCACCAAGCCGTTTGGCCCGCGTGAGCTCTCTAGTCGCATCAAAGCGGTGCTGCGGCGTGCCGATATGCCCAGTGCTTCGCCGGAACAGGCCGCGCTCAAAATTGATGATCGGCTAAGTGTCGATTTCAATCGCCATGAAGTGATCGTCAACGGTGAACGCATCAAGCTGCGCCCCACTGAATATCGCCTGCTTTATCACCTGATCGAAAATGCGGGATGGACAGTCCCCCACGATCAGCTTTTGGCGAAAGTGTGGGGTTATGAGTACCGCGACGAAGCGCACTATGTGCGATTATATGTGAATTACCTGCGGGAAAAAATCGAGGAAGATCCGTCCAACCCCAAGTATATTCTGACGGAACGTGGGGTTGGCTACCGTTTTATCGATTTCCGCCATCCGCTGGATACGAAAACCGATCCTTCTAATCAACGCGGTTGATCAGTATTAGGGACGCCTGCCTATCGCCCGGCGTCCCTACCCCTACTACGCTTCTGTAACTTGGTTCTCCGCGCGAAGGGTCGCATACGCAGCCTGAAATTCTTCAAGCATCGCCGTCTTTTCACTTTCATCCAGAAAACTCTGGCGAACGGCATTCAACGCGACCTGTTCAAGTTCATCAACGGCCAGCCCTGCTTTCTCAACCGCCAGCAGATATTCATTGCTCAACCCGGAGTGGTAGAACAAGGGCATATCGCTGCCAAGGAAGACGGGGACATCGGCATCATATAGCTGACGCAGTGGATAGTCTTCTACGCGCTCAACCCATCCACTTGCAACGGCACGCGTCAGGTTGATACCGATGCCAACACGAGCATTGGCGATGGCAGTTACAAGCTCAGGTGAATCCACAATTCCCCATCCATCAAGGATACGGTTGGGACTCAGCACTTCAAGGGCTTTCTGCACACCATCTGCGCCCTGCTGATCCCCGGCACGGACAACACGGGGCATGCCTTTCTTCTCGACGGTCTTGAACGGGCGCTCAAACTGACCGACCGGTTGGGCGCTTTCACGTCCGCTCAAGCCAATGGCGATCACGCCGCCTTTCTTGGCCAGCGCAGAAGTCACCCAACGCGATAATTCGTCGGCACGCCGGGGTTCATCGCGCGGCACCGTGAAAATCCACGCCATGCGGATACCCCATGCGCGTTCGGCACGTTCGCGTCCATCGTTGATGGCAGCGAGGAAATCGTCCGCCGATAAGGCCAGCGCCGACCATACGACCGGATTGATGCTGACTTCGGCATAGCGCACGTTTTCATTGTGCAAAGCCGTGCCCACATCGTAAACCACACGCGTGAGATCTTCAGTTTCGACCACCCATGCGCCAATGACGCGGATGATCTCGTGCAGGCGCTTGTAATCTGGCTTGTCGATCAGCCCTAGCCAATCGCTGAAATGCTTCAAGCTTTCCGGAATCTCATTGATATCGGCAATCAGCTTGAGAGTCTTTTTCCGAACCGCGCCTTCAAGGGACACATGCAGGTCGACTTTCGGCATCGCCTGTACATAACTGCTCAGGGACATCGCATTATTCCTTACGTAGACAAGCTGCGGCTATTGGTCACTAGAGGGATGGGTTGCATTTGGGGACACAGTAATCGGCTCCGCATGCACGCCATTCCGCCGCCCTGCCTCGTTATGGAACTGAGCCGCCGCTTTGACCAGCCCAATGAACAGAGGGTGCGGATTATCCGGGCGGCTGGCGAATTCCGGATGGAATTGGCTGCCCACCATATAAGGATGATCGGCAATTTCGGCGATTTCGACCAGTGTACCATCTGGGCTTAGACCGCTGAAACGCATACCGGCATGCTCAAAGGCGGCGCGGTAGGAATTGTTGAACTCAAACCGGTGGCGGTGGCGCTCGGCGATTTCAGGCTGATCATTATAGGCTTTACGCGCGGTCGAGCCGGGTTGCAGCATGCATGGGTAGTTTCCCAGCCGCATCGTGCCGCCCATATCGGCGACATTTCGCTGATCCAGCAGCAGATCGATAATGTGGTTTTCGCTGACAATTTCGAATTCGCTGCTGTTTGCGTCTTCCAATCCAAGCACGTTGCGCGCGAACTCGATGCACATCGTCTGCATTCCTAAGCACAACCCCAAATACGGGATTTTGCGCTCGCGAGCAAAGCGGCCCGCCATGATCTTGCCTTCGACGCCGCGATAGCCAAATCCGCCGGGGACAATGATACCGTCCACCCCTTCAAGCTGATCCCAACCCTTGCCTTTTTCGAGATCGCCGGAGTTCACCCATTCGATTTCAGCATTCCGATCGACGGCGGCGGCGGCATGGAACAGCGCTTCTTTGACGCTCATATACGCGTCGTGCAGTTCGACATACTTCCCGACAACGGCGATCTTGACCGGTTCTTTCGGGCTGCGCATCCGCGCGACCATCTTACGCCAGTCGTCCAACTCGGGCTTACGTACGGGAAGCCCCAGCCGTTCGACCAGATAATCGCCCAAGCCCGCTTCTTCGAGGATGAGCGGCACATTGTAAAGCAGATCGGTCGTCACCAATGGAATCACCGCGCGCTCTTCCACGTCACAGAACAGCGCGATTTTGTCGGTCACGTCCTTGCTAACCGGGTAATCGGTACGGGCAATGATGACATGTGGATTGATGCCCAAACTCCGCAGCTCTCGCACGCTGTGCTGAGTCGGTTTGGTTTTCAGCTCCCCGGTCGCACCGATGTGGGGCAGAAAGGTCACATGGATGTAGAGTGTATCCGCCCGGCCAATCGCGATCCGCATCTGGCGGATCGTTTCAAGGAAGGGAAGGCTTTCGATATCTCCAACGGTACCGCCAACCTCCACCAACACGACATCGGCATTGGTATCTTTGCCGACCAGCATGATCCGCCGCTTGATTTCATTCGTGATGTGCGGGATCACCTGAATGGTGCCACCGAGAAAATCGCCCCGGCGTTCCTTTTCAATAATGGTGCTGTAGACCTGCCCGGAAGTCACATTACAGGCACGGTTCAAACTTTCGTCGATGAACCGTTCGTAGTGGCCAAGGTCAAGGTCAGTTTCCGCGCCATCCGCAGTGACAAACACTTCCCCGTGCTGATACGGACTCATGGTGCCGGGATCGACATTGAGGTAGGGATCGAGTTTCTGAACGGCGACTTTGAAGCCGCGTGCTTTCAGTAAGCGACCAATCGCAGCGGCAGTAACCCCTTTACCCACCGAACTGACGACCCCGCCTGTGCAAAAGATGAATTTAGGGTTTGCCATTGCCTTACCCGCCATTGCGTTACTCAGTTGAATTTTGTGCGTACAACAAAAACACGGCGGAGAGCCAACTTTCGGGAACTAACCACGCCCCACCCCGCCGTCATGCGAAAAGCATCAATTGTGAGATCCGCCGACGAACGCGGCGTCCGGTCGTACTTTAGACGAGCTTTTCTAGGTCATCCGCCGTACGGCGCATGTCTAGGAAGATCAGCCCCAGCTTCGCGCCTTCACGTACTAACGTCGTCAAGACCGCGCCTTCGCCAACGCTCATCAGAATGACGTAGCCCTCATCACCACGAATATACACCTGTTCCAACGCACCGCGCCCTAATTCGCCCGAAATACGCTCGCCGAGCGACAGCATCGCGGCAGACATCGCGGACACGCGATCTTCTTCAACGTTGGCAGGCAGCGAAGATGCCATCGGCAAACCATCCACACTCACAACTGCCGATGCTTCGATTTCGGGGGTGGTCGCTTGTAAGTCGCGCAGCCGATCCACCATCAACTCAGTCCGCGATTTCGCCATAAATCAGCTCCTCTCAAGCCAACTGCTAATTATACGGATCATAGGGGGATCGGCAAGACAACGTAGGCTATCAAGCGGACAATCTGACCTGTTCACACCTACAACATCCGCTATACTGTGGATTGTTGTGATCCAAGAGAGTGATAAAGCAGGTATGTATGCCTGATTTCCCCCAGGAAACGCGCCGTACCCAAAGTACCACCCAGAATAATCGCGTTGCCCATGTCGAAATAGTGCAGCAGGTCGCAGAGCGGCTTGCGCACAGTGTCGGTCAAGTCATTTTGGGCAAACGTAATGAAGTCCGCCTGATGGTACTGGGACTGCTGTCGCAGGGACACATCCTTATCGAGGACATTCCCGGCGTTGGTAAGACCATGATGACCAAGGCGCTAGCACGTTCACTTGGCTGTACATTCAGCCGAATCCAGTTTACACCGGATCTCACGCCGTCAGACGTAACGGGTGTGACAATTCTTAACCCGCAAACGCAAAACTTTGAGTTCCGTCCCGGTCCCATCATGGCGCAGGTCGTCTTAGCCGACGAGATTAACCGCGCTACTCCCAAAACGCAATCCGCATTATTGGAGGCGATGGAAGAGCGGCAGATCACCGTCGATGGGGTGACGTATAACATCCAAGAACCGTTCATCGTGCTGGCGACCCAGAACCCGATCGAATATGAGGGAACCTTTCCGCTGCCTGAAGCGCAGTTGGATCGCTTTTTGCTCCGGCTAACGCTTGGCTATCCGGCTCCTGCTGAAGAAATGGCCGTACTCAGCTCGCAGCAGCAGGAACACCCCTTGACGAATGTTTATCAGGTCGTCACGGCAGCCGATCTACTGGCGGCACAGCACGCCGTTCGCGATGTATATGTCGCTGAAGAAATCAAACGATATATTGTGGACATTGTCGCCGGGACGCGCCAGCATCCTGAAGTGCTGCTCGGCAGCAGTCCACGTGGATCACTCGCACTTTTCCGCACTGCGCAAGCACGCGCCGCCATGGCAGGGCGCGAATACGTTATTCCCGATGACGTGAAAGCCTTGGCAGATGTGACGCTGTCACATCGCGTCATCCTGCGCCCGACCGCGCGCATCCAAGAAATGTCCACTCGCGCCGTCGTCAACGATGTGCTGGTGCGAACGCCTGTGCCCGGCGCGTCGGTGTGGCAGTAGCCGCCTGATAGGTGCCATCATCAACCGTCGTAATACCCTCTATTTGCTGATCAGCGCCAGTTTGATCGCCGGATTAGGTACAGGCAAAGCCTTCTTTTTCAATGTAGCTTACCTACTCGGCGCGCTGTTGATTGTGGCGTTTCTGTGGTCGTGGTTGTCCGTGCGCGGAATTGCCATCAACCGCAAAACACGGTCACGGCGCGCACAGGTCGGCGGTCGGCTTGAAGAAACCTTCGTCGTCCGTAACGGCGGCTTGATTCCTAAGCTGTGGGTCGAAATCTACGATCAATCGACCCTGCCCGGTCATCGCGCCAGCCATGTCGTCCCGACACTGATGCCACGCCGATCGTTCCGTTGGTATGTCGAAACCCCCTGCCGCACACGCGGCGAATTTCAACTCGGCCCGGTGACGGTCATGGGCGGCGATCCGTTCAACTTGTTTCAAGCCTCGCGCAAGCTCATGGCAACCTCGCGCGTGATCGTCTATCCGGAAACAAAACCCGTTGATCGGTTTGAACTGCCGATGGGGGTACTTTCTGGAGGCGATGCACAGCGCCGCCGCTCACAGCATGTCACCACCAATGTCGCAGGGGTTCGCGATTATGTGCCCGGAGACAGTTTCAACCGTATTCACTGGAAATCGACCGCCCGCAATAATCGGTTGATGGTCAAAGAGTACGAAGTCGATCCGCTGGTGGATATTTGGCTGTTCGTCGATTTTTCGTCCACCTCGCTGGTCGAAGACCCTTCAGTACGTCGTGTCAACGGCAGCGGCCCGGTGATCCCGAACGGCCATGAAATCCCACCGTCCACCGAGGAATATGGGGTGGTCGTCGCCTCATCGCTGGCACGTTATTTCATTGAGGCCGAGCGAGCGCTTGGCTTTGCGGCCTACATTCCACAGCGCGACATCTTGCAACCCGAACGTGGAAGCCGCCAGTTGATGCGCATTTTGCAAAGCCTAGCCGTCGCGCGCAGTTTTTCGCCCTATAACCTGCGCGAAATGCTGACGCTGGAAACGCCCTATTTCACACGCGGCACCACGCTTGTCATCGTCACGTCGTCATTGGATGCGGCATGGATTACCGAAGCGCAAATTCTCTCGCGTCGCGGTATTCGTCCCGTGTGTGTCCTTATCGATCCCGGCTCTTTTGAAGGCAAATCGTCACCGGATGAATTTCGCGCCCTCATGAAGATCGCCAAAATACCCTCTATCCTCGTCCGGCGTGGAGATGACATCACCACCGCGCTGGCACAACGTCCTTTCTAGGGAAGTGCCGTCTTACGGAGCAAATCACCCATATGACTTCGCTGTCTCAACAGCCACCCCGGTCAAATCGCTATTTGTACGCCGCCGTTTTCACCAGCGGCATGACGACGCTCGCGGTAGAAATGACCGCATCGCGCTTGTTGGGCAGCGTCTTTGGCACCAGCAACCTTGTGTGGGCCAACGTCATCGGCTTGATCATGCTCTATCTTGCCGTCGGTTATTTCGCGGGCGGGCGGCTGGCAGACAAGTCACCACAGCCCGCATCGTTTTACCGGCTGCTCTTATGGGGGGCATTCCTGAGCGCGCTTGTTCCGCTGGCGGCGCGTCCGGTACTGTCTACGGCAACGCGGGCAGTATCTGGGATTGAAGCGGGACTGTTTCTAGGATCATTCGCTTCGGTTTTGGCCTTATTCGCCATCCCCATCACCATTTTGGGCATGGTATCGCCGTTTGCCATCCGCCTCGCGGTGACAGACGTGACGACAGCAGGCAAAGTGAGCGGGCGCATCTATGCGATCAGCACGATCGGCAGTTTACTTGGTACGTTTCTTCCCGTTGTACTAATCATCCCTGAGCTGGGCACCTTTGGCACTTTCCTACTGTTCGCGGGAATTCTGTTCACCGTCGCCTTGATCGGCCTCATCAGCCAGCGCGGGCTGCGTGCGCTCGGCTATTTGTGGATGCCGATCGTCGTAGCGGTGCTGTCCCTCATCGCTGCCAATACCCCGCTGCGCAGTCCTGCTTCGAATGCGCGCATCCTCTATGAAGACGAGAGTGCCTACAATTACATTCAAGTACAGGAAGACGATCAGGGTAATCGCTATCTGTATTTGAACGAAGGTGAAGGCATTCACAGCCAGTGGAACGCCCGCCAAGTGACTTTCGGGCGCACATGGGACTTCTTCCTCAGCGCGCCCTATTTCAATGCGCCGCCCTATGCACCGGATCGCGTTCATAACCTGCTGCTGATCGGGTTGGCGGCAGGTACGATTGCCCGCCAATACACCTATGTATATGACAATATCCCGATTGATGGGATCGAAATTGACCCCGGAATTGTCGAAGCGGGTGCGCGCTATTTCGACATGAATGTCACATCAATGCCTAATCTAACCGTCCACGTTGAGGACGGGCGTTATGCGCTAAATCAGCTTCAGCAAACCTACAGCGTGATCGGGATTGATGCGTACCGTCCGCCTTATATTCCTTGGCACTTGACCACCGTCGAATTCTTCGAGGAAGTCCGCGCCCATTTGACCGACGATGGCGTGGTCGCGATCAACGTCGGGCGCACCCACACGGATCGCCGGTTGGTCGATGCGCTCACGGCAACACTGCTGCAAGTTTTCCCCTCGGTTCATGCGATGGATGTGCCGCAGTCGTTCAATACCATCCTTGTCGCCACCATGCAGCCCACCAGCAGTGACGATCTCGCGCTCAATGCGGTTGGACTGCCGCCGGAGACCAATTTTGTGCTGCGCGATACGTTAGCGTTGGCGGCGGCGTCCGTCGTTCCTGCGCAGGCGAGTGATTTGATCTTCACCGATGATCGCGCGCCTGTCGAAACACTGGTCGATTCGCTCGTGCTCGGCTTTCTGCTCTCCGACGATGCTGATAGTTTGCGGGGAGGGTGATGATGACCCCTTTGCGCGCTGCCCGCCCGCTCTGGGCGCTTGTCTTGAGCCGCTTTCTCACCGTGATTTTTCCCGTACTGGCGGTATTGATCGCCGTGCGTGTGATCATGAGTCCGCTGTTCTTGCAGCTTGAATACAACCGCCCCGGTTTTCCCGACGATCCGTTTGGCTTGACGCGCGAAGATCGGCTTACCTATGCCCCCTACGCGTTGGATTATCTTCTGTACGGTAAAGACATCACCTATCTGGGCGATCTGCGCTTTTCGGATGGCGAAACGCTCTACACCGTGCGCGAACTCCAGCACATGCGGGATGTACAAACCGTCACGCAGGCCGCTTATGCACTGGCAGTCCTAAGCGGCGTTTTGGCCGCTATAGCGGGGGTGACAATGGTTCGCATCCCCGCGGCCCGCGAATCGCTCATTTTCGGCCTTCGCAATGGCGCACTGCTCACAATCCTACTGCTATTCACCATTGTGATTCTCGTCGTTGGCAGTTGGGATTTCTTTTTCACCACTTTTCATCAGATATTCTTCGCCAGCGGCACATGGGTTTTTTACACCTCCGATACGCTGATCCGACTGTTTCCGGAACAGTTCTGGTTCGATGCCGCCATAACTATAGGCGTCCTTTCTGCACTGATCTCGCTCATTGTGCTGCTCATCATCTCTCGCGTGCGGGCTTCCCGCCCCTTGCCTTGACGTTCGCTGGGCGCTCCATTACAATGTCGTTTCGTTGTGTTTGAGAATATCGAGTTCACTCCACAATGTTTGAACAACTCACCAAGCGACTTCAAGACACGTTTGACGGTCTCGGACGAGTCGGCAAGCTGACAGAAAAAGACGTGGACACTGCCATGCGCGAAGTGCGTATGGCGCTGTTGGAAGCGGATGTTGCGCTGCCGGTCGTCAAGGAATTCGTGAAGCGCGTCAAAGAGCGGGCGGTGGGTGCGGAAGTGCTCAAAAGCCTGAAACCGGGGCAGCAGGTCGTCAAGATTGTGCATGACGAACTGTTGGAAACCCTCGGCGAACCGGGACGGCTGAACTTCTCCGGCAGCACCAAACCATATGTAATCATGCTGGTGGGGCTGAACGGGGCAGGAAAGACGACGACAGCGGCAAAACTTGCGCTGCATTTGCGCAAAGAAGGCCGCGCGCCGTATATGGTTGCAGCGGACACTTACCGCCCAGCCGCCGTGAATCAGTTAGTCACGCTCGCCAAGCAGATCAGCATCCCGTACTACGAAGAAGGCACCACCGCCAAACCGCCGGATATTTGCCAGCGCGGTGTGAAAGCGGCGCGCGAAGCAAACGCGGCGGTCGTCATCCTCGACACAGCAGGTCGTCTGCAAATTGACGAGCCGCTGATGCAGGAACTCGAAGAGATCAAGCGGCGTACCAGCCCCGCTGAGATCATCCTCGTGGCTGACTCGATGACGGGGCAGGAAGCAGTCAATATCGCCGATGGCTTCAACAAGCGTCTCGGCATTACGGGTCTGATCCTGACCAAAATCGACGGTGATGCGCGCGGTGGGGCAGCCCTTTCTATGCGTGCGGTTACGGGCGTGCCGATCAAGTTCTTGGGGACGGGTGAAAAACTGGACGGTTTCGAACCGTTCTACCCGGATCGACTGGCACAGCGCATCCTCGGCATGGGTGATGTGCTGACGCTGATCGAAAAGGCACAGGCGCAGTTCGACGAAGAAGAGGCGCTGAAGCTGCAAAAGAAACTGATGCAAAATCAGTTTACGCTGCAAGACTTCCTCGACCAGCTTCAGAAGATCCGCAAGATGGGATCGATTGCGTCGCTCATGAGCATGGTTCCCGGCATGGGGCGCGCGCTCGAACAAGTGGATCAAGCCGATATGGAAAAGCGCATTCGCCGCGTGGAAGCCATCATCAATTCGATGACGACCGGCGAACGAGCGAACCCGAAGGTGCTGAACGCCAGCCGCCGCCAGCGCATTGCCAAAGGCAGCGGTGTGGAAGTTCGGGATGTGAATGAGGTTCTCAAGCAGTTTCAAGATATGCAGAAATTGATGAGTCAGGTACGCAAAGGACGTTTCCCCGGCAGTTTACCCGGTGGCAAACTCCCGCGCGGACGTATGCGCTAAGGGATCGGTTTCACCCCCTTTCCGCAACTGAGTCACGATATCTCGTGCCAGTGGCTCTCCATTGGGCTTATCCCCCAGTGCATGGGAGCGATCATTTGAGGAGATCAAAAGGATATGGTTCGTATTCGTTTACGCCGCGTCGGTTTGAAGAAGCAGCCGAGCTATCGTATCATCGTCGCCGATCAGCGCAGCCCTCGCAACGGGGATTTCATTGAAGCCATCGGCAACCACAACCCTCGCACTGAACCGATCACGGATGTGGTCGATGAAGCCCGCGCGCTGCACTGGCTGAGCGTTGGCGCACAGCCCAGCGAAGCGGTTGCGTACATTTTCAAGCGTACCGGTACATTCGCTCGCTATGAACGCCTGAAGAAGGGCGAAGCATTGGAAGCGCTCGTCGCGGAAGCACAAGCCGCCGCCGCCAACGCGCCCAAGAGCACCAAGACCCGCCGCCCGTCACCCGGCCCCGGCGAAGGCACGATGAAGAAGCAGGCATCCGGGTCGTAACAACGGCCCCGGCTTTTCGCAGCAGTGGTTTGCGCAGCACAAACAGATAGGCGCGCATGATGGAAGAATTGATTGAGTACGTCGCCAAGAGCCTTGTCGATGATCCCACACAGGTCAAAGTCCGCCGTAAAGAGTCGGGCAATACCATTGTGATCGAACTGCGAGTTGCGCAGGGCGATACGGGGCGCATTATCGGCAAAGGCGGGCGTGTCGCGAATGCCATTCGCGCGCTGCTGCGCGTGGCAGAAGACACTCATAAAGGCAAGCGTATCGTTTTGAAGATCGTCTAGCACCCATGCCAGCCGATTCCTCATCCCCAACGCAGCCAAAATACTTGATTCTGGGCGAGGTGCTGCGCCCGCATGGCGTACGCGGAGAGATTCGCGTACGCCTGCTCACCGACTACCCGGAACGCATCCGTGCGCTCAAAACCGTTTATCTTGCCGAATCACCCGATGCGGCACAGGTAACGTCTTACGAGGTCGAAGGCATTCGGTTTCATCAAGCCTATGGTCTGCTGAAGCTGAAGAAGATCGACGATCGCAATGCGGCAGATTTGCTCCGTCAACTGCTGGTCTTGGTTGATCTGAAGCATGCCGTCCCCCTTGAAGAAGGGGAGTTCTACCTGTACCAGTTGATCGGTCTGCGTGTGGAAACCGAATCCGGCGAAACCCTTGGGACGATCAAAGAAGTACTGGAAACAGGGGCCAACGATGTCTATATCGTGGACTCGCCGCAGTACGGTGAAATCTTGATCCCCGCACTCGAATGGGTGGTGATTAAGACCGATATTCCGAACGGCATCATGATCATCCGCCCTCCGGAAGGTCTGCTGCCCGGCTGATTTTCGCGTTTCACCCCTTAATTCGTGCTTGACAGTCCTAAAACCCGCTTATATGCTCTCCAAATGGTTGCACGCATTGGAACAGCAGCAGGTGAACGATCAGGGCGGCAGCACAGAACATCCATATTGGCTTGGCTTCAGCCTAATTCCCGGCATCGGCAGCCGCCGAATTGAAACGCTTTTGCACGCTTTTGGGACGCTGTCAACGGCGTGGCATGCGCCCGAAGCCCAACTTCGCGCGGCGGGCTTACCTGATCAATCGCTCCATAGTCTGGTCACCGGGCGAAAGCGGCTCGATTTACATCAAGAATGGACGAAAGTCATCCGCACCGGGGCACGGCTGATCATTCGAACCGATGACGCCTATCCTACACGCTTGGCTGAAATTGAGGATGCTCCACCGCTGCTCTATGTGCGCGGAGAGGTGACCGCAGCCGATTCACGTGCGTTAGCCATTGTAGGTACACGCAAACCCAGCCATTACGGGCTTGAGGTTGCGCGAAAATTGGCGCGTGAACTTGCGGAGCAGGGCATCACCATTATCAGCGGGTTGGCACAGGGGATCGATGCAGCGGGGCATCAAGCTGCATTGGAAGCCGGTGGGCGTACCATAGCGGTGTTGGGCAGCGGCATCGATCAGATATACCCGCGTGAGCATTACACCTTAGCCAGTCGCCTCATCGAACAGGGTGCGCTCATCAGCGAGTTTCCATTGGGATCACCCCCTGACGCACGCCATTTTCCGCAGCGCAACCGGATTATCAGCGGCCTTTCACTGGGGGTGCTGGTCGTTGAAGCGCCTGAAAAGAGCGGCGCGCTCATCACGGCGACTTACGCAGTCGAACAGGGGCGCGATGTCTTTGCGGTACCGGGAAATATCTTGAACCCTGCCAGTCGGGGCGGGCACCGCTTGATTCAGGATGGCGCGAAGCTCGTGACCGATGTGCGTGATATTCTCGAAGAGTTTGACATCACTTACGCCCAAAACGAAGTGCGCGAAGTCACGGAACAAGCTGCGCCTGAATCCGATGTCGAACGACAAATTTTCCGTCTGCTTTCACACGAGCCACTGCATGTTGATGTCGTAATTCGGCAGTGCGGCCTTCCAACCGCTCTCGTGACCAGCACCCTGACAATCCTTGAATTGAAAGGATTAGTGAACAATATCGGGGGGATGCAGTACATAAAGACAGGCGAGTGAACGTTGACACAGCGCGAACACTCGTTTACAGTGACAATCTAGTTGTTACGTCGCGACATCGTAATCAATCTTATTCTTTTGAATAGGTATAAACAGCGGTAGATCCCTCATCATGATCATATGGAAGATGTCGAAACCATCCACCCGGCCTTGTGCCAACCCGATCTTGATGATTATCTAGGAACACGAAGGCATCCGTTCCAGCCTAAGGAAGTGGCATGAGCGAATCTTTACAGGCATATTGCGTCAAGTGCAAGACCAAGCGTGATATTGCAGATCCACAGCCCACCTACACTGCATCCGGTACCCCCGGAACCAAAGGGTCTTGCCCGGTATGTGGCACCACGCTGTTCCGTATGGGGGCCACCGAAGCGCATGCAAGCCTGCCCAAGCCTGAACCCGCCGTGAAAAGTGCTGTTTCCAAAAACGGCACGAAGAAAAAGGCGAAGTCGGCAGCAAAGCGGACAAAAGCGAAGGCAAGCACCGCGAAATCCAATGGCCGTCGGAGCGCAACCACGGCCGCTGCGAAGTCGAAAACGACCAAACGTGCCGGAGCGGAAGAATCAGCAGCAAACGGCGCGCTGCCGCGTACGATTCAGCGCCTCGTGATCGTTGAATCTCCAGCCAAGGCGCGCAGCGTAGGTCAATATCTTGGCCGCGGATATGTCGTCAAAGCCTCTAAGGGGCATGTGCGCGATCTGCTGGTCTCTCAACTTTCTGTCGATGTCGAAAACGACTTCGAACCGAAATATCGAGTTATGAACGACAAGCGCGATGTCGTTAAGGATCTCAAAACGGCGATCGAGAGTGCGCGTGAGGTTTTCCTCGCCACCGACCCCGACCGTGAAGGTGAGGCGATCGCATGGCATCTCATGGCCGCGACCGATTTGAACACCCTGCCGGTGAGCGTCAAACGCGTCGAATTCCATGAGATCACCAAGCCCGCCGTGCAGGAAGCTTTCTCTCACCCACGCGAAATTGACATGAATCTCGTCAATGCGCAGCAGGCACGCCGCATCTTGGATCGCTTGGTCGGCTACAACATCACCGAGCTGCTGTGGGAAAAAGTCCGCAACCGCTTATCTGCCGGTCGTGTGCAAAGCATCGCCGTGCGGTTAATTGTCGATCGTGAACGTGAAATCGAAGTGTTCATCCCGGTCGAATATTGGACGCTCGACGCAAAACTGCGCAAAGGTCATGCCTTTCCGAAGGAACAGCGTAAGCCGTTTGTGGCGCGGTTGGTCAAAATTGGCACCGATGATGTGCAGTTCAGCCGTGAAAGTGATGTGACGGCCCATCTGGATACACTGTCGAAAAGCCAATACGTCGTGATGGATGTCAAACGCGGTGAGCGCCAGCGTAAACCTTCCGCGCCGTTTACCACCAGCACTCTTCAGCAGGAAGCCTCGCGCCGCCTGCATTTCACGGCCAGCAGAACGATGATGGTCGCGCAGCAGTTGTACGAAGGCATCCAGATCCCTAACGAAGGATCAGTCGGCCTCATCACCTACATGCGTACCGACAGCCTAAATGTTTCCCCAACCGCGCAGCAGGAAGCACGCCAGTGGGTGACCCATCGTTTCGGTCGCGATTATGTGCCCCCGAAGGCGCCAATTTACCGCACAAAGACCAAGGGCGCGCAAGAAGCTCACGAAGCCATCCGCCCGACAATGGTGATGCGCGAACCGGATGAAATCAAGAGCGCGCTCACTGCCGATCAGTTTAAGCTGTACACGCTCATTTGGCAGCGCTTTGTCAGCAGTCAGATGGCGAACGCTATCTACAACACACTGCGCGTCGATATTGATGCCGGGTTGAACGACGCCAACATGCCGTATCACTTCCGTGTCAGCGGCAGCACCATCAAGTTTACGGGCTTCCTCGCTTTGTACGAAGACTCACGCGATGAAGACGCCATCGTTGATGAAGATGAAGGCCGTATTCTGCCTGATATGCAAGTGGGTGAGCATCTCGATCTCATGCATCTGCTGCCGGAACAGCATTTCACGCAGCCACCCCCGCGCTATACTGAAGCGAGCATCGTCCGCACACTTGAAGAATTCGGAATAGGGCGTCCGAGCACCTACGCCCCAACCGTATCGGTCATTCAAGATCGCGAATACGTCCACAAGAAGGACGGACGCCTGATTCCGACTGAAACGGGCAGAATCGTGAATGACCTGCTCGTCTCGCACTTCCCAGAAGTAATGGACTACCAGTTCACTGCGCGCATGGAAGAACAACTTGACGGCGTAAGTGAAGGCAAAGTCGAATGGCGGCCTATGCTGGGCGACTTCTACACGCCCTTCCAGCAGCAGCTTAAAGTCGCGCAAGAAACGATTGAATCTGTCCAACAGGTTGAATACATCGGGCGTGACTGCCCGCTGTGCGGAAAGCCGCTTGTCGTGCGCTATGGGCGGTTTGGGAAGTTCATCGGCTGCTCGGATTATCCAACCTGCCGCCACACTGAACCTTGGCTAGATCGGATGGGGATCGCCTGTCCGGTATGTGGCAAGGAACACAGCGGCGAAATCATCCGGCGGCAAACACGTCGCGGTCGCACCTTCTACGGCTGCTCACGCTATCCTGAGTGCGAGTTTACGAGTTGGAAGAAGCCGCTGCCCGATCCGTGCCCGAACTGCGGTGGCTTGTTGGTTGAGCAAAACCGCAGCACCGCACAGTGTATCCAGTGCAGCCACACCTATCACATTTCGTCGCTGCCGGAAACGGATGTACAGGCTGTATAAGAGGGCGGGCGCTCTCGTGAGTGGCCTGCTGAAAAACAAAAGCTCCCCCAATTGTCCCATCAGGGGAGCTTTTGTTTGCTTTTAACGTAACATTCTGTGTACTATAGAAATACTTTTGCGCTTCTTAGGGGAAAGGGCGCTCCACCATGATGAAGTGGCTGCGAGATACTTATAACGGTCTGTACGTGATCTTGCTAAAACCGTACATGCCGTCAGAGCGATTGGTAATTTCACTGCTGATCGGCTTTTTCATAGGCTTGATTGTTGCTTATGGCCTATTTCCGACTGTCTACTACAACAGCGACCCGCGTACACTGGAGCAAAGCTGGCAAGATCAGTGGGTGAAAATGCTCGCAGACAGCCGCGCGGTGGCGAATGCCGACGTTGGCGCGTACATCACCGATATGCTCGCGCGCATTGATGATCCGCTCGGAACGGTCGATCGGCTGCTCAGCCAGTCAACCGACCAGAACGAAGTCAATCGTTTGAGCGCGATCCGTGATTATGCTGTGGCAGCACAGCCAAACGCCGCGCAAGCGCCAGAACCGAACGCGGTAGGCACAATTCTTCCATGGATTGTGATACCCATCGTGGTCGTGATTGTCTTCGTGCTGGTGATTGTGTTGTACGGGATGTTCATTTACCCCAACCTTGTCGAACCGCTGATGAAGCGAATTCGTGGGGAAAAGGTCAGCGAAGAAGTGCTGCGGATGCGTCAGCAGGTCGCCGCCCAGCGTGAAGCGGACAGCACCATGCGCACCGACTTCACGACGAGCAACCAAGGCCCGCCCATCTTCCAGCGCATTTCGACGTATTCCGTCGGCATGGGCACCTACGACTACTCCTACAGTATCGAGACGGCTGCGGGCGCATTCCTCGGTGAATGCGGTGTAACCGGGTCGGAGACAATCGGCACTGCGGACGACACCTTCACCGCCATTGAGATCTGGTTGTTCGATAAGGACGACTACTCCAAGACGATCACCAAAGTGCTCGTCTCGCAAAACGCCTTCAACGATCCGGCAATGCGTGCCCGCTTGGAACCGAAGGGCGATTTGGTGCTGGTTCAGCCGGGCGTGACAACCCTTCTCGAAACGTCGTCGCTTCGCCTGCAAGCCCGTGTCGTGGACTTTGAGTACGGTTCGGGCGCACTGCCGCCGAACAGCTATTTCCAGCGTATGACGGTTGAGCTGGCCGCATGGAAGAAAGACGCGGTAGGCGCTCCGGTACCCGCCACGCCCGCACCGGCAGTGACCGTCTCAACACCTGTTACAGCACCCGCAGTACCGCCGCAGACGATGTTCGCACCGCCTCCGCCGAGTGTTCTGCCGCCAGCGGCACCTGCACAGGCTCCGGTGACACAGCCGATTGGCTCATATACCAACCCGCCCGCACCACCACCGACGATGCCGCCATCCATGCCACCATCGACACCCGCACCAAATCCGTACAGCGGGGGTGTTCGTCCGGCAGCACCGCCGCCACCACCGCGCCGCATCGATGACGATCCGTTCGGCGGCACAGCGGAATTCAAGCCCTAAGCAAACAAAAAGCCCTTCGATAATCGTCGAGGGGCTTTTTATTTCATCAAGCAACCAACCACACCGTTCCGACGGTGTGTTGCGCTTATTTGAAGCTCTTGATCTTGAAGACAATTTCGCCGCTGGGCGTTTTCACGCGGACTTTCTCGCCTTTGCGATGCCCAAGCAGCGCAGAACCGATCGGGCTCTGGTTTGAAATTTTGCCTTCAGCCGGGTTCGCTTCGGCAGCACCGACGATGTAGTAGATCTCTTCATCGCTCGATCCGTCCTCGACGATCGTCACCTGAGACCCAATCTGCACCATATCGGTCTTGCCTTCATTCTGGATGATCACCGCCGCGCGAAGGATGGTTTCTAAGTATTGGATGCGCCCTTCGTTGAAGCCCATCTGCTCTTTGGCATCGTGATAATCCGCGTTTTCTTTCAGGTCGCCCTGTGCAACGGCTTCTGCAAGTTTCCGGGCAAGTTCCGGACGGCGCACATTGATGAGGGTATCGAGCTCGCGGCGCAGCTCTTCGGCGCCTTCAGGTGTCAGGTAAGTTGGTTCAGCCATTACAATCCCAGAGTCTTATTGGGGGGGAGGAATAAAAGCGAAGTATAGAAGCGGCTCGGGTGAAAATCAAGGCGCGGCTCTTTACGCTGCGCAGGGGTTGCGAGACAGAAAAAGGGTACGGCATGAGGAAAACGCCGTACCCCTGCGCCCTTAATTCAGCCGAATATCAAGCCATGTCGTGCGGTTGGGATAGATATAGACATACTGGCGGAAACGGACTCGCCCATTTTCACCCACCGTCACTTCGTAGTAGTCTGCGGGAAGGTCTCCCAAGACGTAATGCTCGCCAAACTGCGAGTCCGGATTGACACGATCATCGGCATAGCTGAATGCGTAGCGTGTGATGTCGATCGACTGCACCTTGATCGTTACATCATAGAGCCGGTTCCCCGCTGAATCGAGCGTTCGCCCTGCCAGAGTCCCATAGCCGGGGTACGGGCGAATCCACAGTTCAGGATTGCGAGTCGCGCCATAGTTATAGGGATCACCAACGCGCACTTCAAAGTGAACGTGCGGCCCCATCGCGATTCCTGTTGCGCCGACCGTACCAATCTGCTGCCCGCGCGAGACACTATCCCCGGTCTGAACCTCAAATCGATCCATGTGGCCGTACAGGGTAAATACTGGCAGCCCGTCGAACGTCGTCACGTTATGTTGAATTACCACCACGTGGCCATAGTAATCCGGCTGTGGCCCAAAAACGACGGAAATATCATCACCCGCATAAAACACCACCCCAGCCTCCGCCGCGAGGATGGGGGTTCCGTTAGGATTGCCCATATCGACGCCAAGATGGGGCTGTAAGCGCCCTCCGGCAGTGCTGCCGTATGGATATGTCCTATCGACCCAATTCACGCCGCCATCGGCGATTGGGCGTCCAAAGAAATAGTGATCCTGAATCTGAGTAGATGGATCAGGCGGGGGTGGTGTCCATGTCGGCAGCGGCGTCCCATTGGGATCGGTCATGGCCGCTTGCAGTCCATTCGTGATCGGCGTGCTGGGAACGGCGGTGTTGGTGACCGTCGGCGTATTCGAAGGGGTAGCCGAGGGTGGCAGTGTGTTCGTTGCAAAACCGCTCATCGGATCGTGCGTAGGTGTTGCGCTGGCTGTCGGCGTCGCAGTGAACGACCGCAGCGCGATTTGACTCCGGTGGGTTGTGGTCACGGTGGGGGTGAGCGTCGGCGTGGAATGCGTGGGGGTACTGCTTGCGCTCACAATCCGCGTCTGTGATGGCTCAGGCGTCCACGTCGGCAGCACATTCACCGTCGGGATCGCAGTACCATCATAAAGTGGGGCAGCGGCCACCACCAGTGACGCATTCACTGTTAGACCATCGGTTCCAGCCGCGTCATACCGCTGAGTAGCTGGGAGCGTCACCGAAAATGGCTGTCCCATCGGGCGGCAGGAAGCCGCCGCAAACGCAAGACAGCATAACAGAATAAACCGCAGAATCCGTGATTTCATAGCCTCACTCAAATGTCACTGATCAAGATTTAGGAATGCGCAGACCTGACATCTGCGACAGTACGCGTTCTTTTTGCTCACACCCATCTATCCGTCGTTGTCATCCTCGTTCGCTGTATCAAGGGCATCATCGCTGACAAAGTCCGGTGGTATGGAGGGCGTGCGTACATGTGGAGCCTGTCTCACACCCGCCTGCTGACTCACCGCAGGCAGTTGAGATTCGTCCAGAACGCGGTTGTTGTATCGATCATAAAGTACTGGGTTTGCGCTGCGATCGACCGCATAACGCCAGCGGCGCGTTCCGGCTTCGCGTAGGACGGAACGACACGCGGTGCAGCGCACCGTATACCGTGCGCGCGGGATTCCCAACGTGCGCGTCACAGTCGTATCAACGTGAAGATTACCCCGTCCACAGGCCGGACAACGGTCGATAACGAATCCATCTGCGTACCGTTCCGCACCGACTGCGCCGCGCCAGTACATCCCAATATAACCGAGGGCGAGCAGCAGCGCACCACCGCCAACCCACAGCTCAGTTGGTAGTCCACCGCGGGGAGCTGTTTCACTTGGAAGCGGAGCAGGGGTGTTGACCGGCGGCACCACAAACGCGATCTCGGTCGCATTGATCGGGGTATCACTCGGAATCAACGGGGTTTCTGACACTGGAGAGGGAGTTGCATCGACAATGGCCGTTGCGGCTTCTGCGGTCAGGGTTGTGATTCGGCTGAGTTCACCAAAGATCATCGTCGCCGTCTGATTCAGTCCGCTGATCGCCGTCGCCGTAGGCACAGGCGATGATGCGTTAGCCGTCGCCGTTAATCGGCGCATCACTTCAATACCAACCGCTGTTGAAGTCTGCGCGAAGCTATCCAGCGAAGCGCTTGGCGTGTCCGTTGGCACTGCCTGCGCCACCAAGGGTTCGGGTGTCGAGGTCGTCGTCAATGTCGGCGGCACAAGAGTTTCAGTCTGCGTGATCGTAGCAGTAGGTGTGATAGGTGTTTCGGTAGCCGTCAGCACAGCCGTCGGTGTAGCCGTAGGCGTGAACGTGGATACAGCCGTATCCGTTGCTAAGGCGGTAGCCGCTGGAGAAGCCGTTAGAGTAGCTGTTGGAGTAATCGTTGCTGTGCTGCTCGATGTTGCGGTCGCTGTGACCGTTTCTGTTGGAGTTTCGCTAGCGGGCTGAGCCGTCTCAGTTAGTGTCGCCGTCGGTGTAGCCGTCCACGTCGCAGTATTCGATGCGGTAATGCTTGCTGTTGCAGAAGCTGTGAGGGTAAAAGTCGCTGTATCCGTTGAAGTCTGACTGGCCGTAACGGAAGGTGTTGTCGTTGGTGTCGGTGTCGGTGTCGCGGTCGGCGTTGTACTTGCAGTTACGGTAGAGGTAGCGCTTGCTGTAAGGGTGGCCGTCGGGGTATTTGTGACCGTCGAGCTTGGCGTAGCGGTCACGCTCGGCGTCACACTTGCTGTCGCAGTAGCCGTCGCGGTTGCGGTAACCGTCGCGCTAGCCGTTTGCGTAAGCGTAATCGTTGGTGTACCGCTGGGGATGGGAGTCTGTGTGAATGTAAAGGTTGCGGACGGAGTCAGCGCGCCAAGATGCAGCACGGGCAGTGCCGAAAGATCGACCACCCAATGCACCAATAGACGATTGATCCACGCAAATCCAGCGCTGCGGCGGATCAGAATCCAACTCGTATCTTCGTTCCGCCCCACTGGTTCAACAGTCGTACCATCCTCGATTTCGCCGTACAAGGCGAACGAAAACCCCGGACCAGTACGCAGAAATGCTCCGACATTTCCGGCATCCACCCAGTTACCGATCGGTGTAGCGGTCGGAATGATGGGAATGGGCGTTTCGCTGCCGGGAATCGGCGTAATCGTTAAGGCGGCTTCGTCAACGACCGGTAGTTCATCCAAGTTTTCGCGCCACACAGCGAGGTCACGCCGTATCCAGCCAACCCCGTGATAGTAGGCGATCAAAATCCATGTGGTATCGGCATTACGGCTGATCGGGCGCAGAATCGCTCCCCCTCGCAGAGCACCAACCGGTTGGTAGTACTCACCGGGGCCGCCGCGGACGTAAATATCCGAGCCAAGGACATAGCTTTGCGAAGGGAGCGGCGTAACCGTAGAGGTGGCTTCACCCTGCTGGTAAGCGACGGGAAGAGAAACGATTCCCATCAGCATCACAAGAGCAGCGGCGAGCATCAACCGCAGACCGGCAGCAGCGCGCACAGGATGTGAGGGTAACGGAGTCATACGTTGACAGTCGTCAGGCTTTATCACCCGTTTGGCATCCTCTCATCTCGGCAACACTTAACTGCCCACAATAGCGAAACTCACGGCAGGTTCAATAGGATTTCCGTCAGCGATTAACTGTACTGTCCAATCGCCGGGGGTAAATGGCACCGTTGCAGGGTCAATCGAAAACCAAAGACAGAAATCATCGTCGTCGGCACCAACCGTGAATGAATAGTCATCATACACAACACTGCCATTGAGCTTCCATTGGGCGCTCATCACCATCCCCGCCCGGATATTGAATGCGCGCGCCGTGACATAGATTTCGGGATCGCTGGTTGAAAATTGCGTTTGTACCCCAAGCGCACAGCCATCATCCTCGTTTACGCCATTTGCCGCTTGTACAGCCGTAAATTGGGTGCCGTTGCTGCTGCTATCTGCGACATTTGAAGAAGCACTTTGAGCTGCGTTGGGTGTTGATGGCGCGCCGGGTGTCATCTGGCTTGCAATACCGGGAAGTTCAGGCCGTGCATTAATTGATGGGGTACCCTCGCCCGCGTTTCCGACAAGCTGTTGGGTAGGAGGCAGCGCCGCGCGCAAAGTAGCGAGAAGCTGCGCGTTGATACTCTCACGCTGAACGACATAGGTTTCCGCCGCGATCGCTGTCGCCACAACAGAGGTAGACATAGCGTCCAGCGATTGCCGGATCGCCGTACCTTCCGAGACCGCGTTGGTCGCGTCGGCTACTGTTGTTCCGGCGGGATCGTTTGCAGTCCCCAGCACGCTGCACGATGACGAAACAAGGCTTATCGCAACCATTGTCGCTGTAATCATGAGGAGAGAGGAAACGCGTTTCACTTTCATTGAAAGAAAATTTCACAACTTTCATGAATCGTCTGGGCAGAAACAGCAGCACATTACCCGATTTGCCTATTATTTTCCAGATCCAACCCCTCCGCTTGATCTACGCTCTAAATCCTGCTACACTGATCGTATAGGTGCAATACACGCCCCCATAGCTCAGCGGATAGAGTGTCGCCCTCCGGAGGCGAAGGCGCAGGTTCGATTCTTGCTGGGGGCACCAGCGCGGTGCAAAACGAACCAGTCATCATAGGCTGGTTCGTTTTGTTTGCGGAACGGAGCAGCATGACTCCCACATTCAGCAAGCGTTTCCCACGGTCTCTTCAACTGCTAGGCTGGCCGATTCGCCTGATAGTCCTCTGCGCTGCCCTATCCGCCTTGATGCCCCCACCGCCGCGCGCCATCCTTGGTGACCCACAAATGGTTGAAACGACCAAACCGCTCATGTGCGTCCATACCCGCTTGATTGATGAAGTCGATGAATGGAAAATTCAACAAACCCTGATCGATGTCCGTGAAATGGGCGCCGGGACGATCGTCGAATTCTTCCCGTGGGCTTACATTGAACCCAGCCCCGGAGATTATCATTGGGAGTCGGTCGATCGAATTGTGCGCCATGCGCAAAATCAGGGCATTCGCATCATCGCACGCTTAGGGTTAGTCCCTGCATGGGCACGCGACACCGAGGAAGATGCTTTCGACAGTTTCAACACGCTGCCACCAGACTCCTACGATCAATTCGCGGATTTCACCGCAGCCTTCGCTGCCCGCTATGTAGGTACTATCGATCACCTAATCATCTGGAACGAACCCAACCTTGCTTTCGAATGGGGCTACCATTCCGTTGACCCAGCGGGCTATCTGCGACTTTTGCAAGCCGTCTACCCGGCGATCAAAGCTGCCAATCCAAATGCGATCGTGCTCGCCGCGCCGCTTGCCCCTACGCTTGAGCCAGAAGGCAGCCCTAACGGGCTTGACGATCTTGTGTATTTGGATCAGCTCTACGCCCTCGGTGCAGCCGATTATTTCGACGCACTGGCGATTCACACCTACGGGTTCACCACGCCAGCCGATGCCTCCCCCGCCCCCGATCAGCTTAATTTTCGCCGTGCCGAGCTGCTGCGCGACATCATGATCCGGCATGGTGACGGTGCCACCCCCGCCTACATCACGGAAACAGGCTGGAATGACAGTCCACGCTGGACATTCGCGGTGACGCCCTCGCTGCGCATTCAATATACCCTACAAGCCTATGAGATGGCCGAATCATGGGACTGGCTGCGCGCGATGTGCCTCTGGGTATTTCGATTTCCCAGCCCCACCTTCAGCTACCCGGATTCGTATACGCTCGTCAATGTCGATTTCCGCCGCAAACCGATCTACTTTGCCCTGCAAGCCTATGCGCGCGGACTTGCCCATGCGGATGAACTATGGCTGCCCGATCCCACCGGTTAGGTTTCTGGATTGCCCTGTGTTGGGCATGGATGATCCTCGGCGCACTGCTTCCGGTGAAGTTATTCTCCGGCCCCGCGATCCTGCCACCTGTTTCGCATATTTTCCCGCGCGGTGAGCTGCGCATTGGTGTGGATCCCAGTTACCCGCCTTTCGAATCGTTCACAGCCAATGATGTACAGGGGATCGACATCGACATCGGACGCGCCATTGGAACCCTCTACGGTATCCCGGTACGCTTTGTCTATTTCGGCTATGACGGCCTCTATGATGCGCTCTACACCGATCAGGTGGATATGCTGATCTCCGCACTACCGGCAGATCCGTCACGCCGGAATCGAGTGCTGTATACCTTCTCGTATTTCGATGCTGCGATTGAATTAATCACCCCGCCCGGCAGTGCCATTCAATCGATGCAAGACATGGGCGGCAAGCGGCTCGCCTACGCTTTCGGATCGGGTGCGCACAGCGAAGCCGACGTCTGGGCGCGGCGTATCCTTCCCTTCGTGCGTATGCCCTACGAATTCGCGACAGGTGCGCTTGATTCAGTACGACTCGGCCAATCTGATGCCGCCTTGGTTGATGCGGTCAGCATGCGCCTCTACGCCCGTAATCACGCCAGTTGGAAGCCGACTATCCGGCCCGTCTTTTCGATACCCTATGTCATCGCCATTCGGGGGGATCGAGAGATTGTCGCCGTGGCAGTCACCAACGCGCTGGAAACGATTCGTGACAGCGGCGAACTTGATATGATCCTTGCGCGATGGCTGTAGCCTCTGGACAATGACGCCGCGCGGCGGTTATACTCCCACCCTATGCATATCGGAATTGACGCACGCCTCACCTACTACCGCGTCGGCGGAATCAGCACCTATATCCGCGCGATGGTCAAGACGCTCGAAACGCTGGATTCGGGAAATCAATACACCATTTTCCACAGCCGCAAAGCGAGCGAGTCGATCACCACGCGCTTTCAGCGCGCGCCCTTATGGACACCCTCGCACCACCGAATCGAACGGTTGGCGCTTGCGGTCGAGCTGACGCGCTTTCGGCTCGACATTTTCCACACCACCGATTTCATCCCGCCGCTGTGGGGGGCTAAACATCATGTCGTCTCTATCTATGACTTGACGTTTCTCATCTATCCCCAGTACATCACCGCCGAGACTCGCCGTTACTATAACGATCAAATTCATGCGGCAGCCGCGAAAGCCGATCACATTCTCACCATCAGCACCGCCAGTAAGCACGATATTGTCGAGCGGCTCGGCGTCCCGTCCGAAAAAGTTACGGTGCAGTGGTGCGGTGTGGAGCCGATCTTTCAACCGCTTCCCAAAGAGAAAATCGACGCTGCTCACCGGGAGTACGATCTGCCGGAGTCCTATATTCTATTCGTCGGCACCTTGGAGCCGCGCAAAAATCTCGTCACATTGGCAAAAGCCTATCAGGAGCTACTTGCGAATTGCCCGGACGCTCCGCCGCTGCTGCTCGTTGGCAAACCGGGTTGGCTTTACGACGATCTAATGCGCGATGTTGCTGCCGTTGGGCTTGATGATCGGCATCTACTGGTGCGGCACAACGTCAGCCATGACTTGCTGCCCGCTGTTTATAACGGCGCATCACTGCTCGTCTTGCCCTCGCATTATGAAGGGTTTGGGCTCCCTCCTTTAGAAGCAATGGCGTGCGGCATCATTCCCATCGTCAGCAATCGATCCTCCCTGCCCGAAGTAGTGGGGGAGGTAGGATTGCAAATCGACCCCGACGATCCCTCGATGCTGGCCGCCGCGCTGCAAAAAGCGCTTTCGGATACCACATGGCGTGCGGAGATGCGCCCCAAAGCACTCGCACAGGCAGCCCGGTTTAACTGGGAACGCACCGCACAAATCGCTTTATCGGTCTATCACCAAGTATCAGCGTAACCAATATGCGTGTACTCATCGTCACCTCAACACCGCCTTATCCCGCCCATCAGGGCGGCGCGCTGCGCGTCAATGGGATAGTGCAGGGCTTAAGCCATCACGGACATCACTTGACCCTGCTTTGCTTCACCGAAGATCAAAATTCGGCCTCCTATGCCCCGCTCGAAGCCTTCTGCGAGCGTATTGAAACGCTGCCGATGCCTCACCGTACACGCGAACAGCGTTTACGCGAACTGGCCCTCTCCACCCGTCCGGATATTGCAGGGCGATTGGACAGCGATCCACTGCGAGAGCGCATGCGCGCCCTCATCGCCGCGCAGGACTTCGATCTGATTCAATTTGAAGGCATCGAAATGGCGATCTATCTGCCGTATGCCCTCGAACTGAAGCGGCAGGGAGTCACCCGCGCCCGCCTAGTCTACGACTCGTTCAACGCTGAGGCAGCGCTTCAGCGCATCATTGCACAGGTCGAAGGCCGCAGTCTCACCCGTCTACCGATGGCGGTCTATTCGCGTATTCAGGCGCTCCGCATCGCCCGATTTGAGCGTCAGATTTGCCAGCAGGCCGACGCCGTGATCGCTGTATCCGCCGAAGACGCCGACGCGCTCCGCGATTACCGTTCGGATCGCACCATTCATGTACTTTCCAGCGGCATCATGACTGGTGAGTATGCCGATCATCCGCAAAAGCTGGATTTAGGTGAGCGGGTGCTGGTTTTCACCGGCAAAATGGATTACCGCCCCAATATCGACGCGATGCAGTGGTTCGCCAGCGATGTTTTCCCGGCAGTACAGGATGAGTATCCCGACACCAAACTTTACATCGTGGGGCAAAAACCTCATGCCGCACTGGATAGCTTGCGCACACGGCAGGGCATCGAAATCACCGGTTGGGTACCGGATGTTCAGCCTTATCTGCGTGCCGCCAGCCTGTATGTCGCGCCTTTGCGGATGGGCAGCGGTACCCGCCTCAAGCTGCTGGAAGCGATGGCGGCGGGGTGTGCCGTCGTGGCGACCACGATCGCCGCTTCTGGCTTGATTGACGAGGTACGTAGTACCCTTTGCATCGCCGACGATGCGCAGACGCAGATTCGGACCGTGCTCGATCTGCTGGCACAGCCGGAGCGCTGCGCCAGCATGGGACGTGCGCTGCAAGCCCTTGTACAAGCGCATTACGACTGGAATGCCCTCATTCCTACTCTGCTCAGCATTTACCGGGAGATAGGTCTTGGATAGAGAAACGCTGGTGCTGCGCAACACAGGCATGGCGGAAGCATTTCATCAAACACCGATCAAGCATCTCGTCCGGCGATCTCTGCTCAAGCTGACTTCGCATCTTCCGATCAGCCATAGTGCTGATCCGGGCGTGCAGCGCATTTTGATCGTCCGTCCCGATCACCTCGGCGATGTGCTGCTAACCACCCCAGCCATTCGTACCCTGCGCGCCGCATTACCGGATGCCGAGATTCATGCGCTTGTCGGTGAATGGTCAGCCGAACCACTCTCCTACTACGACGAAATCGATCACGTGCTAACCCTCCCGTTTCCCGGTTTCAAGCGCGGAGCCGCCGCCAACGCCTTATCTCCTTATCAGCTTGCCCTGAAATCCGCCGGAAAACTGCGCAAAATCGGCTATCACGCCGCGCTGATTCTGCGCCCCGATCACTGGTGGGGTGCGCTCATCACCTTTATAGCGGGAGTTCCGATACGCGTTGGCTATACGCACCCGGATGTCGAGGCTTTTCTCACGCGTGGGGTCGCCCAGCAGCGCGAACACGCCGTGCTGCAAAACCTTCGTCTTATTCAGGCATTTCTCGATCAGCCTTATCTGGTCAATGATCCAATCCGCCTCCCGCTGCGATTTCCTGTCCATGAAGCCGATCGCGGCGTGATTGATGATGAGCTGTATGCACGCACCGTCCGTGATGACAAGCCAATCGTGGTTATTCATCCCGGTGCTGGCACATGGGTCAAGCGATGGGAAGCGGAACGATGGGCACAGGTAGCCGATATTCTGGCTCATCAGTTGGATGCCGTAGTCGTCTTTACAGGCGGGGATCACGAGCGCGACCTTGTGCAGGATATTCAATCGCGCATGAAGCAGCATGCGATCAGTTTAGTAGGGGAAACCGGTGTCGGGGGGCTCGCCGCGCTGTTTCAGCGGGCACGCATCGTCTTAGGGCCAGACAGTGGGCCGCTGCATTTGGCGGTCGCTGTCGGCACGCCAACCGTCACGCTGTTCGGCGCCGCTGATCCGGTTGAGTTCGGCTCATGGGGTGATTCGGAAAAACACCCCATTCTGTTCAGCGATATTGCTTGTCGCCCCTGCCGCGTTCTCGATTGGGGCAGCGATGATCCGGCTTATCACCCCTGTGTGCGTGATATTTCCGTCGCGCGGGTGCTGGAAGCCGCCAATCGTGCCCTGAGTGCTAATCAGGAATGACGACCTTGTCCAAACCCGGCTCCGGTGGCGGAAACTGCAAATCCATCTTCTTAAGGGCATGGACGATCGTCCGCGAGATCACCAGATTGCGATACCATTTCACGTTCGCTGGGACGATGTGCCAGCGTGCCTGTTCCGTGTTGCAGCGCGTTAGCGCATCTTCATAGGCATCCATGTAAGCTGCCCACTTTTCGCGCACTGGAAGATCGCCGGTCGAGAACTTCCACTGTTTTTCCGGATCAGCTAACCGCGCTTCAAGCCGCTGTTTCTGCTCATCCTTGCTGATGTGCAGATAAAACTTGAGGATCGTCGTTCCTGTTTCCGCAAGCAGCCGCTCAAACGTGTTGATCTGATCGTAACGCTGCTGCCAAACCGCCTTGGGCACAAGTTCGTTCACGCGCACCACCAGCACATCTTCATAGTGGCTGCGGTTGAAAATGCCAATGTAGCCCTTCGGCGGCACCTGCTGGTGAATTCGCCACAGAAAATCATAGCTAAGTTCTTGTGGTGTGGGTGCTTTGAAGCTGGCAATGCGTACGCCGATCGGATTCACGTAGTCGAACACGTGCTTGATCGTGCCATCCTTGCCGCTGGTATCCATCCCTTGCAGCACCACCAGCAGCGAATGTTTCCCCTGCGCATACAGCATCTCCTGAAGGCGGTTCATATCCTCATGGAGCTTGCTGAATTCTTCCAACGCCTCTTCTTTAGAAAGTCCGCCGGTATCATCTGGATCATAGTCTTTTAAGCGGACTTGCGTGCCAACAGCGGGTGAATAATCGTGATGTGGATGCGTCATAGAAGGCTACCCTCTCTATTTCAACCCAAGATCTTGCTCACTGCGCGGTTCAACCGTTCGTGTCACTTCGTTTCGGTAGGTGACCATCCCTGCCGCCGCCCCTTTGATCTTGCGAACATGGCGGCGTTCCGTCACATCGACCACAACGCGGCCTTCGCCCCGGCTGGCACTGTAATAGGCGGCCAGCGCGGCGGCTTTTTCGATCACATCGTCGGGAATGCGTCGCCCTTCATTTTTGATCACCACATGCGAACCCGCCACCCCATGCGCGTGAAGCCAAGTGTCGTTCGGGCTGGCCTTGTCGAAGGTGACAATCTCATTTTGGCGGCTGTTACGCCCCACCCAAATCACCATGCCGTCCGGCAGCACAAACCGCAGGCGCGCGCTTTTGTTTCCTCCGGCGATCTTGGCGCTCGGTTTGCCGCGCCACAACCCCGCCGCTTGCAAGGTTTGCTGTACCTCGTCAATTTCGCCCCAATTCGCTGCCAAGTTGAGGTCGGTGTCAAGCTGGGCCACCAGTGCCAGTTCGCCTTCCGTCTCTTCGATCAGGCGCGGCACATCATCGAGCGCACGCTTGGCGCGGTTGTATTTATCAAAATACCGCTGCGCGTTCTCAAGCGCGCTCATGTCCAGATCAATTTTGATGATCAGCTCTGGTTGATCGGGATCGTACTGCGCTTTTAGTTCGGTTTGGCCGGGCTGCAACGCGTATTGATAGGCCAGAATCAGCTCACCACTTTGGCGCAGGACTTCGCGTTCGCTGTCGTCCGTCATCGAGCGCTGAAGGGAAGCCAACCGTGCGCTCAACCGCGCTTTGATTTCATCCATCTCAACGCGGACGAGATTCTTCCCGGCGTTGTAGGCATCTTCCCCTTCGGGCGTGCTGTAATAGCGCGCCATCGCCTCGCTGAGCGTTTCGATGCGGTGCCAACCGGGAGGTGCTCGATCGGGTAGACACTGAACGCTTTGACCTGCCCGTCGGTTTCGGCGATACCGGGCTGCCACTGACGTTTGCCCAATGGTTCGATCACCGTTTGCAGGGCACTATACAGCGCATCAGCGTTAGCCGCTGACAATTTCTGCTCACTATCGCCGCACGCGCGGAACACAATTTCGCGTGCCAGCAGTGGACTCATGCCCAAGATACGCGCGGTGAGGGCTTGATGGGTCTTTCGTTTGGGATCATCGTTTGGTTCCATCACGCCGAGCAAATCCTCATACGTCATGCGCACGGGGTTGTGCTTGCCCACTTGAGGCGGCGGGGGAACATAGTCTTTCCCCGGCAGGCTTACGCGATAGCGGTTCTCGTCAGGCCCAACACGGCGCATACAGTCGAGGATCATGCCGTTTTGCACCAGCAGCAGATTGCTGCGACGCTCCATCGGTTCGATGATGATCGTCACCCGACCTTCCGGGCCATCGACTTCAATTTCAAGGATGCGTTCCCACGCGGGCTGCTGCACATGTTCCACGCTGCCACCTTCGACATAGCGACGAAACAGCAGTCCTAGCTGGCTCGGCTTGGGAACGCCGCGCCGCAGCTTATCGGGAACAATATGGACGCGCGGTTGCTGATTGTTGGCGCTCAGATAGAGGTATTGGCGGCGGTGATTGGCGTAGATTTCCAGCCCGATGCTGTCCTCATCCACAGCAATCGAGTCTTGGACACGCCCGCCTACGAGCGTGTCCAAAAATTCATCGACGAGGGCCGCAACGCTGAAGGCATCGATATACATCGCTAATGCGCTTCGGGAGTGAGCAAATACGCGATGATGTCTCCGAGTTCGCGGTCGCTGAGGCGCTCACGGAAGTTCGGAATCATCACGTTATTGAAGCCCTCCACCACAAATGCGGATGGATTGGTGATGCTCTCGTACAGATACGAGGAGGCGGGCATGGGTGGGCGGCGGGTTGGCGCACGTTCGGCAATGCCAACGAACGCCGGAGCGATGTTGTTGGCCGCCCCTGCACGGTGACAGGCGACACAGCCATACTGTTCGATCAACTGCGCGCCGCGCGCGGGATCCGCCCCTTCTAACAAACCGGATACGATGTCTACATACGATGTTTCCGTCACCGCTTCCGGCGTGGGGGATGCGTGTCGTGGATCGTACGTCATCATTTCGTACAGCACAAACCCGGCAAAGACGATCACCAGCCCGATCAAGACATAGATGGGCAGCCCAAGATTGCGCCAGTTCAACGGTGTTTTCACGTGGTTTCGATCACTTGTTACAAGATCAGCTTGTCAACGATCATGAAGAGGAACAGATAGGCGAGATACATCGTCGTGTATTTATAGGTGGATCGTGCCGCCGCGCCATCTCTTTTGGCGATCAGTTGAGACGCCGAGCGCAGCAGCCCACCGCCCAAGACAAGCGCCGCCAGCAGATAGATTGGCCCCAGTGTGTTGAACAGCACCGGGAGCAGTGTAATCAGCACCAACTGCACGGAATACAGCATGATCTGGCGCCGTGTCGCCTCTTCACCGCGTGCGACAGGCATCATGGGCACATTAGCCCGCGCATAGTCCGTGTTCACCAACAGCGCCAGCGCCCAACTATGCGGCGGTGTCCAGTAAAACACGATGGCAAACAGGATAAACGGCTCAAATGTAAGCGTTCCTGTCACTGCCGACCAGCCCACCAATACCGGAATAGCGCCTGCGCCGCCGCCGATCAAGATATTGACGACCGTGTTGCGCTTAAGCAACAGCGTGTAGACGACGACGTAGTAGATCGCGCCGATCAGGGCGAGGATCGCGGTCAGCCAATTGACGAACACCGCCAGAATAGCCACCGACCATGTGAGCAATCCGAGGCCAAACACCAGCGCATTTTCGGGTGCAATGCGCCCCGATGGAATCGGGCGGCGGCTGGTACGGTTCATCTTGGCGTCGAGATCGCGATCGATGAATTGATTAATCACGCTGGAGCCTGCCGCTGCCAGCGCTCCGCCGATGATGGTTGGGATCAAGAGTCCCGCTTCGGGGAAGCCGTTGGCGGCAATCACCATCGTTGTCACTGTCGTGAAGATCAGCAGAAGGACGATGCGAACTTTGGTCAGTTCCAGATAGGCTTTGACGGTCGCCCGCAGTCCCATTTTGTCCGACAAGGGCTTTATGCTTCCGATGGGCGCGTCCATGCCTGCTCCGTATTGATTTCGGACGAACGGCTGTTGGTGGTTTCAATCGTTGTCAGCGTGACCAGCAGCCCCCATGTGAGCGCAGCGACACCCACATGCGCAGCCCCAAACGCAGGCGCCGCCGAACTGAGCACGAACAGCGCGCCAATTGCCGCCTGTGTCACATAACCGATCAAGGCAAGCGCGGAAAGCGTGCGAATCGTCCGCGATTGGCGGCTGGAAAATGCATACACATTGAGCAGCACCAGCGCGATGCCGAGGCTTAAGACCGCCGCGCGATGCATCATATGGATAGTCGCCAGCGTCCCCTGATTAAAGGGCAGCACCTGACCATTGCAGAGCGGCCAATCGATACAAGCGAGGGTTGCGCCACTGCCCCGCACAAGTGCCCCTGTTAGGATGATGACCAGCGAGAGTGCGGTCGTCACATAGGCCAATGCGGTGAAGCGGTCGCGCGTATAGTGCTGCGGCGCACGATAGAATGCGGCAATGCACGACACGAGCAGCGCGCCGAGGAGCAGCATCGCCGTGCCGAGATGCAGTGTCACCATCGTCGGCGGCAGGTCAAGCTTGACGACCAACGCGCCGAGCGAACTTTGGATAGCAAACAGCACTGCCGCTGCTGTTGTCATATACAGCACAAAGCGGTTGCGCTTGCGATACGCCGCGATCGCGACGCCCAGCATACCCAATCCCAGCACACCGATCATGACTGCGAAGAAGCGGTGCAGCCATTCAATCCACATATTCAGATTGTCGAGCGGGGGAATGATAGAACCTTGACAGGTGGGCCACTCATTGCCACACCCTAAACCGGAGTTCGTCACGCGGACGACCGCACCAAATACGATAAGCCCAATGGTGAACAGTGCCGTGGTCGCCGCAAGCCCTACGAACAGACGAGAAGGACGTGCCCCTGTCGCCGTCGTCATGTGTATCCTCTAAAGCCCCATACAAAAACGAATAAACCGGAAACCGAAGGTGGGTCTTACTGTGCGCCAGTTGCTGCTGACTGCTGCTTCTGCTCGGCATCCGCCTTGCTGCGGCGCAGACCGCGATCCACCAACCAGAAAATCAAAGCCAATGTCGCGGCAATTCCAACCAAATTGAACAGCAAGAAGCCGACGAGCAGGAAGAACTGTTCGGCCTTCCAAGGAAGCACGGTCGTCGGTGAAGCATCCGGCTGCGCAGTCTGCGTCAGCACGGGGAAATGGAGGCTGCCGTTGCTGCTGAGGAGCTGCACGGTCAACCCACCGCCAACCAACAAGATAGCAATTAAGACGACGAGAACCAAGAAGCGTCTCACGCACGACCTCCGAACCGATTGAGCTTCAGCAAAGTGTAAGCATTGTACTATTCGTCACAACTCACGGCAAGATCAATCGCCGCGCCCCATCCGTCCACCCGCTTCGGCGTGCGCATCAGCGATTTCATCCGCGCCATCCTGCGCCTCTTGAATGCTGTCGTCCACCGCATCGAGCTTTTCTTCGCCGGTATCTTCGACCACCGACCAGCTATGGCCTTCGACGCTGTCGGAGATACGGCGCATTTCACCGGTTGCCCGTTCGGGCGCGGCTTCCGGCGGCGCTTGATGGCGCGGAAGTACGAGCGTAAACGTCGAACCTTGATCCGGCACACTGACGAAGCTGATTTCGCCGTGGTGCCGTTCGACCGCAGTCTTGACGATTGCCAACCCTAAACCCGTGCCTTCTACCTTCGAACTCGCTTTCGCACGGTAGAAACGTTCAAACACATGCGGCTGATCTTCGAGTGGAATGCCCTTGCCGCTGTCCTCGATGGTCAAGCGAACGCGATCGCTCTCCGAAACAGCCGTCACTTTCACATAGCCGTTATCACGGTTGTATTTCACCGCATTACCGATCAAGTTGCTAAGCATCTGCTGCATCAGGCGCTCGTCGGCTTCGATGAGGCCAAGCGATGCTGGAATCTCCGAACGCAGTTCAATACTGCGCTGATCCGCCGCCTCTTGTTGAAGTGACAGGTTGTATTGAATCATACTGTACAAATCGACCGGCGCTAAACTCAACGGGTGATCGGCATCCATCCATGTCATTTCGAGGATGGTATTGATCATCCCGACCATATGCACCAATTTTCCGCGTGCGCGGTCGGCAAAATACTGCTGGCGATCATTCAATTCACCGACCTCGGCAATGCCATCGATCAAGGTCTTGACTGAACTCAGCGGCGCTTTCAAGTCATGAACGATGTTGCCAAGTACCTGCATCCAACCCGTATCTTGCGAGTCCTGCATGGCAGCCTGCCCTTCAGCCAGACGATCCTTCGTCCATTATCGGATAGAACATGGCGGGAAGCATATTCATGGCACGTGCCATGCGCGTTCCATGCCAAAACAACAGTGAGCCATCTACTGTCAATATTCTACCATTTTGTGCCGCTGGTACTGCCAGTCCACGAAACAATGCGGCATGATCGGCGAAGGGTTCGGAGGGAAGCAAAATGAGATCGGGCTGTGCGGCCTCGACTTCCTCAAGGGTGACATGCGGGTAACGGGTCTCGCCCGCCGCGAAAACATTCGTACCGCCGCACACGCGAATGAGATCGTGTGCATAGGTCTCGGCATTAAACGTCATCAGCGGATCATTCCAGATAGGCACAAACACCTTCAGGGGCGATTCTCGATTCTCCGCCATGCGCTCCAACCAATCGAGCGTCCATTCCATCGCCCGCACACGCTCCACAAGGCCGGGTTCATCAAAGAGATGCATGATGTTCCACAGCACATTAAAGGCTTCACGCATAGTACGCGGAAACGTGACCCAGACTGGAATGCCAGCCGCTTGCAGTGCTTCGATGTCTTCTTTGCGGTTTTCCTCGTGGTTCGCCAACACTAAATCCGGATGCATCTCGATAATTCGCTGCACATCCGGGTTTTTCGTCCCGCCAATTCTTGGCAGTCGCGCCACCTGATCAGCGGGGTAAATACAATAATCGGTGACCGCAATCAGCCGGTCACCGACATTCAATTCAAACAACGACTCTGTCATGCTCGGCACCAGCGACACGACACGGCGAGGCGGCTCCGCAACAGGGGAGTCCATTTGATGCTGGTAGGTGCGGCTGTCCATCTCGTGCGCCTCCGGCAAGCTTGTCATCTCGGAGCGCCGCTCATAACGAGCGGTGAACCAGTTGATCGCGCTCCGGCCCAACACTGACTGTATTGATCGGGGTTTCGACCCATTCCGCGACCGTATCGATATAACGGCGGGCAGCAGCAGGCAGGTCGCTCCATACGCGAACCCCGCTGATGTCTTCGCTCCAGCCTTCTATCGTTTCGTAGATCGGCTTGGCGCGCTGATATTCGTGCATGGTCGCGGGCAGGAAATCATGGCGCGCCCCATCGATTTCGTAGGCAACCGCCACGTGAATCTGCTCAAAACCGCTCAGGATATCGAGTTTAGTCAGCACCAACTCGGTGAAGCCGTTGACGGCTGCTGAGTAGCGTACCACGACCGCATCAAGCCAACCGCAGCGGCGCGGGCGGCCTGTGGTCGTGCCAAATTCATCCCAGAAATTCGAACCGGTGCCGCGCAGACGATCCGCCAGCGGGCCGTCCAACTCAGTCGGCATGGGACCAGCACCAACGCGGGTGCTGTAAGCTTTGGCGACCCCAACGACGCGGGTCACATGACGGGGGCCAAAACCCAAACCAGTCATCACGCCGCCAACGGTCGGCGATGAGCTGGTCACGTAGGGATAATCGCCGTGATCGACATCAAGCATGGTGCCCTGTGCGCCTTCGCACAGAACGCGATCCCCGGCCTTAAGCCGCTGGTGCATATACTCGGTCGTATCACGCAGGTAGGGTTTGAGGAAATGCGCGGCGTTCACATACGCTTCTGCGGCGGTGTTTGGGTCAAGCCGATCCGATGCGGGAAGTTTGGCATTGGCGGCGTTGACATGGGCGGTCATCGCATCGACGAAATCCTCTTCGTCAATCATAAGTCCTGCGCGAAGTCCCTGACGACCGGTTTTGTCGAGGTAAGCGGGGCCGATGCCGCGTAAGGTAGTGCCGATCGCCCCTGCGCCGCGTGCTTTTTCCGAAGCGGCATCAAGCGCGATATGGGCGGGGGTAATAATGTGCGCGCGTGTGCTGATCACCAATCGTTCAGGCGAAACATCAACGCCCTGCTCATTCAATCACTCAATTACTTTGACCAGATTTACGGGGTTGATCACCATCCCTGTCCCCAACACACAGGTCACATGATCATGCAGAATCCCCGACGGTACGAGGTGCAGTTTGTAGACATGCTCGTCTACGTTAACCGTGTGTCCGGCATTGTCGCCGCCCGCATAACGCGCCACGACATCCGAATCCATCGCAAGCCAGTCCGCGACGCGGCCTTTTCCTTCATCGCCCCATTGAGCGCCGATCAATATTGCTGCCGACATTCATTCCTCTTTCGACGCATCTCGTGCATCGTCCTGCGTCGTGTATGTAGACCCCAATGCAACTGCTACCTGACCGCGCCCCCACACCTGCACTTCGCCATCAGGGCCAAGTGCAAGCGCCGATCCATCCGCTATACCAAGGGCATAGGCAGCGGGTTCAAGCTCAAACACCTCGCGCACCTGCATGGCAAGCTGCGTGGCGCTGGGCAAAATAACCGCACTGTCCAGCCATTTTGCTCCGCCGACAACCGATCCATCGTTCTTGATAAGCCATGATCCAAACGGCGACAAGCTGTTGCCCTCAAGCAGCACAATCGCGCCGTTGACGAACGCTTCTTGAATGCCGTCGATGGGTGCGCCAAGCAGCGCCGACCGTGCCGACTCCGCATCCGGTGCACTGTCAATCACGATCACACCGGCATCTGCCAAGCGCTTTTGGATCGTGTTATCGTCTTCCGAAAAAACATCGACAATAAATCCGGCAGGCGCGCCCAGCGACTCCAGATCCTCTAGGAGTTTTTCCGCTCCCTGCGGATCGCCGGATAGGGAAACACAAGCGACTCCGCCATCTGCTGCCGAACGTGCCAGCACGAGCGAGCGAATATCGCCCGCGTCACCATGAACATCGCTCAGTCGGCCTGATAGAACAATCCACCCACGCCCTTCAATCCAGCGAAAGACGTTTGCTTCTGGCATTATGCGTTCGCTCCCCCGTCTGGCAGCACGTATGAAGCAACTGCCGACGACAGCAGCGCAACCCCTAACGGAAGCGCGGCCTCGTCAAATGAGAAGCGCGGGTGATGGTGCCCATAGTACGCATCTTGGGTCTGATCGGCGGCACCGAGGAAGAAATACATCCCCGGAATATCCGCCATGAATTCACTGACATCTTCAGCACCCATCGTGCGCACCGTTTGATCGAGCACCAACGATGGCTCGACCTGCTTAAACAGATCGCGTAGGCGTGCGCTAACTTCATCATGGTTGATGACAGGCTTGGTTAAATGGGTGAAACTGACTTCTCCGATGCAGCCGCAGGCTTTGGCCGTGTTCTCGACGATTTCCTGAAAACGCTGCACGACTTGATCGCGGACGCTTAAGCGGAACGTGCGGATTGTCCCCACCATTTCGGCAAACTGGGGGATGATGTTATGCGCATCGCCAGCGCGCACCTGCGCCACCGAGACGACCGCTGTTTCAAACGGATCGACATTGCGACTGACGATCGTTTGCAGCAGCGTAATCATCTGCGCCGCGCATACGATCGGATCGATCGACACATGCGGAGAGGCGGCGTGCCCACCTTTCCCCGTGATTTTCACCGTGAAATTCGATGCGCTCGCCATGACCGGCCCCGAAGCGACGCCAAGGGTACCATACGGCAGGCTGTTCCACAGATGCAGGCCAACCGTCACATCCGGCTGAGGGTGTGTGAGCGCGCCGTCGGAGACCATCGCCGCCGCACCGCGCGCGATTTCTTCAGCGGGCTGAAACACGAATTTGACTCGTCCAGCCATCTGATCCCTGTGCTGAGACAGCAATTTCGCCACCCCTAACGCGATCGACGTGTGTCCGTCATGGCCGCAGGCGTGCATCTTCCCTGCTGACTGCGACATGAACTCGGTTTCATTCTCTTCGATAATCGGCAGCGCATCCATGTCGGCCCGCAGCAGCACTGTCGGGCCATCGTGCGCACCTTCCAAAATACCGATCACCCCGGTCTTACCAACCCCGCTTTGCACTTCAAAACCAAGCTCAGACAGTTCACGAGCAACGATGCCGGAGGTGCGGATTTCTTCAAATGCCAATTCAGGGTGTTGATGAAAATCGCGGCGGCGGGCTATCAGTTCGTCGCGCAGTTCAAAAGCCTGCGCCTTCAAATGGGTGTAAAGTTCGGTCATGGTCTCTCTACCGGTCAAACGTGATCACGTGGAACGAATCCATGTAACGCGGACGATCAAGCGGTGACTCAGGGTCGATATTCTGGCGCATCCGTGCCGCCATCGCATCCATATCCTTGATCTGACTTTTGTGTTCGCGCAGGGCGGCAATTTTAGCGTCGATGAAATCGGTCACATCGACTTTCGTCGTGGGCGTGTTCGATCGCACAATGTACACCTGATGCACTTTATGCGGTTCCAACCCCTCATCGCGCAGCAGTTCGGGAAAATACAACCGGTCACGGGCGGCAGGATAGACGGCATCAAGGGCCGCCTCGCCAATCGCACGGTGATCGGCATGATTGATTCCGCGCGTGCTGTACCACACCTGCGGATCATTGGTGACGAGAATATCCGGTTTGCGCAGACGGATTTGGCGAACAATATCTTTCCGCAATCCCAGCGTCGGCATGAGTTCACCGTCGTTGTGGCGCAGAAAAATCACCTCTTTGACGCCTAACGCTGCCGCTGCACAGCGCTCTTCATCTTCACGGATCAGCGCTAACCGTTCGGGCGTCATGTCAGGATCATCGCTGCCTTTATTGCCGCTGGTTGCCAACACGAAGGTGATATATGCGCCTTCATGCGCCCAGCGTGCGAACGTCCCCCCGCAGAAAAATTCAGGGTCATCGGGGTGTGCAAAAACGGCCATCACGCGGATTTGAGCGTTTTCCGTCATCGTTTCGCCTACTCGTCGTCCACGTCGCTCAGATCATCGTCATCGGCGCTGGCCATACTTTTCTTGGGAGCTCTGTCCTTGCCGCAGTCGCATTCGCCGTTTTCATGGCGCGCACACGGTTCTTTGGATTTCTTCGCCAACGCTTCGAGCTCTTCCAACGGCACAATGTCTTCGCGCTTAACGGTGTGAATCCCATCTTCGACGGCAACCAATACCGCATCTTGCAGCGGGAAAACATCAAGTACCTTGCCTTCGCCGTGTGGGGTACCGATGCGCTTATTCTTGCGCGGCAGCTTGGCGCGCGCTTCAACATACTGTTCGTATTCATAGACCAAACAGCAGCGCAGCCGTCCACACATCCCGGTGATCTCGGTCGGATTGAGTGAAATCCCCTGCGCTTTCGCCATCTTGATCGAAATCGGGCTGAAGTCGGTCAAGAAGGTGGAACAGCAGCGCAGTTCACCACATGCACCAAACCCACCGAGCAGTTTGGCGACATCGCGTGGGCCAATCTGCCGCATTTCGATTTGCGCGGAGAAGATTTTATTCAGCTCTCCCCACAGTTTGGTCACATTGACTTTGTCTTCGGCAGTGTACAAAAACGTCAGCAGCGTGCCGTCGTAGTTATAGGCAGTCGCGATGAATTTGACTCCCTGAAAACCGCCGATCTCCTTCGCCTTTTCACGGCAGATGATCAGCGCCTCGTCTTGCTTGGCTTCCCAGTATTGTTTGAGCAGTAAGTCACGGGGGGATGCGGGCCGAATAATCGGCTTATAGTCGCGCCCATCCTCGGTTGGGGTGGTAAACCCCATCACCTGACCCATCTGCCGCCCCCGCGCCGTTTCGACAATCACATAATCATTCAATTTGAGGTCGGGGTACTGGCTAAAATCAAAATGGTAGAGCTTACCTACCCGGTGAAAGCGAATACCGGCAACCATCTGCTGCCGTTCTGTCGTCTGTTCCATCATAGGGTGAAGTACTTCGTGTGGAAGTCCATACTGAACGATACGTCATGCCTAATCATAGTGGTAGAAGTGCGTCTACGCAAAGAGTTTGACAAACTCACCCCCGTATGCTATGTTCGCCTTTCGCTAGATGCACTTGCTATGAAGTCCTGTCGCTTCAGGCACCGCCGTTAGCTTCTTGCCTTCTGGTTTGAACAATGACCAGCACACAGACGAACAGCCGATCATGACCACCCTAATCATGAAGTTTGGCGGTTCCGCCGTCGGATTAACCATTGGTTTGACACAACTGCTCAGCATCGTCTTGACGGAGCACGAACGTTGGGATCGACTGCTGTTGGTCATTTCCGCGCTCGACGGCGTGACGGATAACCTGCTGGAAGCCGCACACCTTGCCCAGTTGAACAACCGGCGCGGGTACCGCCGCATCGTGGCTACCCTACGTCAACGCCATCTGGCGCTGATCGAGGCGCTTCCCTTGGGCGTGACCGAACGCAACGCCCTCCAAGCGGACATCGACCAAATGCTGTTCGATATGCTTGGCGTGTGCCAAATGATGTCGGATTCACCGGAAGCCGTACAGCCTGACATGATTAACGGTGTGCTGGCGATTGGCGAACGGTTGGCCGCACGCATCGTCGCCGCCCTGCTGCGGCAAAATCAGCTTCGCAGCGTCGCCATCGATGCCACCGATCTCATCATCACGGACAACGTTTTTGGCAACGCGAATCCGAATCTCACGTTGACGCGCCAGCGGATCACGCAGAACCTCGTCCCCATGCTGGAGCGCAAGATTATCCCGGTGATCACCGGGTTCATCGCCTCAACAATGACCGGCAAAACGACCGTCTTAGGTCGCGGCGGCAGCGACTTCACGGCGTCCATCCTCAGCGTATGCACCGATGCTAACGAGGTATGGATTTGGACGGATGTCGATGGAGTCATGACCACCGATCCGCACGAAGTGGATGATGCGCACACGATCCCGCTGCTTTCGTATGAAGAAGTCGCAGAACTTGCCTATTTCGGCGCGCGTGTGCTGCACGCCCGCATGATTGCGCCACTGCGCGAACAGCGTATCCCGCTCCGCGTGCGCAATGTATTCAAACCCCAGCAGCCGGGTACGCTCATCCGCCAATTGGATGCTCATTATGCCAGCGGAGTCAAAGCCGTCACAGCGATTCAAGGTTTGGGTCTTGCTGCGCCGCATAACGGATCCGTAGCAGAAGTGGCTGCACTGGTTGATGCAACCGCGTTTAGCCTAATTGGCACACACACTGACGTGATGATCTCGGCACAATCGTCCGCTGAAAGCTTTCTGTGCTTCGTCATACCCATGACCGCCGGGCAGGATGCCCCACACAACCTGCAAATCGCCGTCGAAGAAAAACTGCGTGAACAGCCCTCCGGCACCGGCTGGACAACCCGCACGGTCAGTTTGATCACCGTCATCGGCACCCACTTGAACCAAAATCACCTGCTCACTGCTGACCTGCTGCATGTGCTCGGAGAAATCCCGGTGTTGGGCGTTGCGCACGGACCGGGGGGCTTCAGCATCTCGATTATCACAGAGACGGAAGCCTACCCGCATGTGCTCGAACGCCTCCATGCATTCATCAGCACACACCCTTAGTTAGCGCTGAACAAAAACGGCTGCTGTGGGAAGAATCGATGAGTTATATCGATACGTTTGATCACGAGTTTGTGGGGTTCTTTGGCCAACTCCCGGTGTATCACCCTCTGGTGGTGCATCAAGGAGGCGAAAGCCGAGGAGAATACTCATGCAACCCTCGCAATCTGATCATCGGTGGTGGGAGCGGAGAACACCCTGCGCTCATTCTGAAACATCCCCAACGTGCCGTGACTGCCTTTGTCATCGACTGGCGCTCAAGGCCCGAAAATGCCGCGAACACCCATTCAGACGACCCGCTCAACATTGTGTTAAGCGGGTCGGAACAGTGGATTGAGGACTTGCAAAAAACGGTTCCAGCTTCAGATGCACTCGAATTTGCGGGATGGGAAGTTGAAGTGTTTCACCGTTTTTTCGAGATGTGTACTTCCCCTGCCCTCAGAACACCTTTTGCCAAACACATCCATTTCGAAGAATGGCTGCTCGCTTGTTTTGGAGAGTTCATTATCTTCTCGATGCCGGAGCTTGATGAACGGCTGCCGGGAGCGAGAGAGGTGTTGTATCCCCTGTACACCAATATTCTGCTCCCACCGCCGGGTTATCCCATATTTGGCGGACGCCGCCTGATGGAGGGAAAACTCGTCTACAATCAGCGTTGGTGGCCTAATATCGATTGATGTAGCGTTCCACTTCCCACAGCGTAACGTGCTGCTTGTACTCGTCTAATTCCTGACGCTTAGCTGCCAAATACCGGTCGCTAATGTACGGTCCCAGCGCGCTTAACATGACATCGTCTTGCTCTAATGCATCAATGGCTTCATCCAGTGACGATGGCAGCATTTCCACCTGTCGCAGCCGTGCTCGATCCCGCGCCACCAACGATTCTTCAAGTGCATCCGCCAAACTCATCTTCTGACGAATGCCGTTCAACCCAGCGGCAAGCATCACCGCGGTGGCAAGGTACGGATTGCTGCTCGGATCAGGGCAGCGCATTTCTAGGCGGGTATGTTTTTCGCTGCCGGGGGAAATATGCGGCACGCGAATGACGGCGGCACCTGCACGGTTAACGTGCGCCCACGTCACATACTTAGGCGCTTCAAAGCTGACCGCGAGACGTTTGTACGAATTGATCAGCGGCGCAAGGACAGCGCACATCGCGCGCGCGTGGCACAACTGCCCGGCGAGGAAGTAGCGCGCGACTTCAGATAACCCATATTCATGAGAGGAGTCGGCAAACACATTGTCATCGCTGTCTACATCATGCAGGCTTTGATGCGTATGCATCCCTGAGCCGGGCAGTTCGGCGCTGGGGCGCGGCATAAACGTGCAGTGAACGCCAAATTCTTTCACCATTGTTTTGAGAGCGACACGCGCCGTCAGCACATTGTCGGCGGAAACAAGGGCATGATCATAGTCGAAATCGACTTCATATTGCCCGGAGCCGATCTCGTGATGTGCCGAATCGACGCGAATCCCCATCAATAGCAGTTTGGAAATCATTTTTCGGCGCAGCGCCGAAGTATCGTCCGCCATATCAAAATAGCTGGCGTCATCATAGGGCGTCAGCGGGGTAACCAGCGATCCATTGCCACGCTTGAACAGGAAGAATTCGAGTTCCATCCCCGTTTTGAAGACATAGCCCAGTTCCTCGGCTTCGCGCAGCACTTTGATCAACACACTGCGCGGATCGCCAATGAACGGATCACCCTGTGGGGTGTGTACGCCGCAGATCAGGCGCGCGGTGCGTTCTTCGGCAGAACTCCAAGGAAGAACGGTGAAGGTACTCAAATCGGGGCGCAGTACCATATCGCTTTCTGCAACACGCGCGAAGCCCTCAATTGATGAGCCGTCGAAATGCAGCCCGTTATCGATCACGCTTTCGACTTTGCGCGCAGGAACGGTCACACTTTTGACCACTCCGGTGATGTCGGTAAACCATAATGCCACGTAATGAATTCTTTGTTCTTCAATTGCCGTGAGCACAGCTTCTTTGGTAACCATCGGGTAGCGTCTCATATGAGGATCACTTTTTTCAGTATACGGACGGGGTAAGCATAGTGGCTAGGCGCGAACTGACCAACGATTTTCGGATGGGTTTAGTCAGGGATCACAATTCTGGATCAGGAAGGATGCCCAAATGACCAAGGATCGCATCCAGTCCAAGCAAATAGCTTCGCCAGCCAAAACCGCTGATTTGCCCCAAACAAACGGGCGCTAACAGCGACTTGTGGCGAAATTCCTCACGGGCATGCACATTCGATAAGTGAACCTCAACGACGGGCAGCTTAATCGCGCTGATGGCGTCACGGAGCGCGACCGAGGTATGAGTATAGGCACCGGGGTTGAAAACCACCCCATCTGCCCAATTGCGGGCGACATGCAGTATATCGATCAAAGCGCCTTCATGATTGGACTGCTCGCAGCGCAGTTCAACCTGATAGGGGCGCACATGAGCCGCGGCCAGCGCGTTGATGTCATCTAGGGTGTGGCGCCCATAAACATCCGGTTCGCGCGTTCCCAGCAAATTCAGATTGGGGCCATGCAGCAGCAGCAGCTTTTTCGTCATCTCGCCCTCTTTCTATTTCAATGAGTCCAATACGGCCAGCACATCGGCTTTTGGCACCGACTCGACGATGATTGGCTGGCACATGCTTTTCAGCAGCACAAAGCGCGATTTTCCACCACGCCACTTTTTATCGGTCGCCATGACCGCATAAATTGCATCCGGGTCGAGGTCACCCATGCGCGTCGGCAGCCCTACTTGACGAACCACCGCTTCAATTCGATCCGCCAAGGCTTGATCACACACGCCGATCCGTGCTCCCAATCGCCCCGCACCTACCAAGCCAATTCCCACCGCTTCGCCATGCATCCAGCCGAATTGGGACACGATTTCAATGGCATGGGCGAACGTATGGCCGAGATTCAAGTGTGCACGGATTCCCTGCTCATATGGATCAGTCTGCACCACATCCACTTTAACCTGCACAGCGTGTGCGATCAATTCGCCCGCGCGATCCGGCTCCCAAAGTGCTGCATCATGGAGTCTTTCATCGGCCAAAAAGCCGTGTTTGATCACTTCAGCCATACCACACTGCCATTGACGATGAGGCAGCGTCGCCAATACCGCCGGATCGATCAACACCTGCCGGGGCTGCTTGAACGCACCAACGAGGTTTTTCCCCTCTGGCAGATCAACCCCAACCTTACCCCCCACGCTCGAATCGACCATCGCCAGCAGACTGGTCGGGATCTGCACAAAATCCACGCCGCGCATATAGGTCGCTGCGGCAAACCCCGCTAAATCGCCCACCACGCCGCCGCCGAGCGCAATTACGGTTGAGCTGCGATCAAGCCCAGCACGCACGAAATCGGCATACAGAGAAGCCGTCGTGTCTAACGTCTTATAGGCTTCGCCATCTGGGATCGCAATCAACACCGCATTGGGAAGCAGTTGAACCAGTTTTTCGCCATACAGCGGGGCGAGGGTGGTGTTCGTCACCACCGCCGCACGCCCCCCCAGCCCGAAGCGAGCCGCGTGTTCGCTCACTTGGGCAAGTAAATCATCCCCAATTTGAATCGGATACATACCCTCAGGCGAGGTTACATTGATGTGGAAGTTCGCCATAGCCGGATTATCTCCTGTGCGGACTGATCAGCGGATTTGCCGACAACCGATAGGTGAAGCGGAATCGCCGCATACGCCGCCTGACGTTTTTCGAAAAGCTCTCGCCAGTTAGCGGCCAAGGGTCGATCCGACGAGGAACGCAGCCGGTCTTCAATCAGATCGGGCGGGGCATCCAAGCAAATCACAAAGCCCGATTTCGCAAACAAGGCCCGATTTCCCTCATCGACGAGCATACCACCCCCCGTTGCAATGACGAGCCGCTGCTGCGAAACCAGTTCCGTAACCAGATCGCGCTCCAATTGGCGGAAGTGCGGTTCGCCGAACTGTGCGAATAGCTGCGGGATAGGCATCCCCGCACGGACTGTAATCACCTCGTCGGTATCGATAAATCGGCGCTGCACAAAATCGGCCACACGCCGCCCGATAGTCGTCTTGCCGACGCCCATAAACCCGGTGAGTATGATATGCCCTACGGGATCAGTCAGGGTAGCCAAACCGCCACTCCACATTATCCATCGGCAGGTCTTCAAGCCGTGCTTGGCGCAGGGTTTCAAAGCGCGGGCGCATTTCGGCGATGCTGTCGCCGCCCAATTTCTCGATCAGCGCGTCGGCGATCACGATCGCCAGCATCGCTTCAAGGATCGGCACCGCGCGGGGAGTGGCGCAGAAGTCGCTGCGCTCATAGGTCGTCTTTTCCGCTTCCCCAGTCGCCAAATTCACCGAGTCCAAAGCCGCCATCACCGTCGAAATTGGTTTCATCGCCACGCGGCAGAGTATCGGTTCACCCGTCGTGATCCCGCCTTCCAACCCGCCTGCGCGATTCGAACGCCGGTAAAGGGTGCCGTCCTCGCGGGCAGCAATTTCATCATGTACCTGCGATCCCCTTTTGCCCGCATTCTCGAAGGCAGAACCAATCTCCGCGCCTTTCATGGCGTGGATACTCACCATGGCGGCGACGATTTTCCCATCCAAGCGGCGATCGTACTGTACGTGAGAGCCTAATCCCGGCGGCACGTTCAAGGCCACCACTTCGATCACCCCACCAAGCGTATCCTTATCGATCTTTGCTTGGCGGATTTCCTCGTGCATCGCTTCCGTTCCAGCGGTATCGGGGCAGCGGACATCGCTTTCCTCCGCCAATCGAATGCGCTCCTCATAGGACAGCGCCGGATCAAGCTGAACCGATGCCCCACCAATTTGCGTGACATAGCCGCCGATCACGATCCCGAATTCACTTAGGAACTGCTTGCACACCGCCCCCGCTGCGACACGCATCGTCGTCTCACGGGCGCTGGCGCGCTCCAAGGCGATGCGCAGATCTCGGTAGCCGTACTTGATCGCCCCCGTAAGATCGGCATGACCGGGGCGGGGCGTAGTCATCGGCGTGATGTCTTTTTCTTTCCAGTTCTTGTAATCGCGGTTGGCGACCGTCATGCCAAGCGGCGCGCCGGTCGTCTTTCCGGCAGCAACCCCACTGGTGAGATGAACGGTATCGCGCTCGATATTCATGCGTCCACCGCTGCCGTATCCCGTTTGACGGCGTTCGAGTTCTTTGTTGATGTCCTCCGCGCTGAGCGGCAGCCCTGCGGGCATACCGTCCAAAATCGCGGTCAGTTCCGGCCCGTGTGATTCACCCGCCGTGAGAAAACGCAGCATTCACCGCAAACCTTTTGTTAAGGCTGAAGCGTCAATTCCATCCGCGTATCGCGGAAGTTGAAGCCCAGCCGCTCGTAAAATCCAATCGCGTCTTGATTGAATACCCACACATTCAGTACAAGGTAACTCAATCCATTTGCGCGGGCAAACGTATAAACAGCTTCCATCAGCGCACGCCCAATCCCTTTGCGCTGGTGTTCCGGCATTACCGAAAGCTGATCGACACTAATGTAATCCATCGCGTACACAAAGACATTTTCCGGGCGGCGGAGGGTTTGAAGCAGCACATAACCAACCGGTTCCTCGTCGAGTTCAGCGATAAAACCCGCCCATGTAGGATCGGTCAGCCGGACGTGAAAAAAATTGCGCATCTCGTCGGTGATGGCGTAGGGCTTAAAAAACTGAGGATAGGCTTTGACATGCAGCTCATGCACCGGCTCATTAAGGCGGCACAGCAGTTCAACATCGTCCGGTACTGCGGGTCGAATCGTTAGAGTCATGATTTTTGCCCCAGTGCGCTTCGAAGCGCCTCGAACATCACATCAACCGGTGCTTCTACGCCCGTCCAAATCGTGAAGGCCGCCGCGCCCTGCCGTACCAACATGCCCATCCCGTTGATCGCCTGTCCGCCATGGGAGTCGGCAAGTTCGAGCAGGCGCGTTTTCGCCGGGCGATAGATCGTATCGTAGACGGTGATTCCGCGCGGAAACGGCACCGCAAGATCCCAAGGGCACGCCTCGACATTGGGATGCATACCGACAGGCGTGCAGTTCACGATCAGATCAAGCTTCGACTCGACTGCCTGTGCCAGCTCCATCACCTCGCCATTGATACCTAGATCGCGCAGCAGGGTTTGGGCACGTTCCCGGTTGCGATTGGTAAGGACGATCTGCGCCCCTGCTTGATGCAGCCCATAGGCAACCGCCCGCGCCGCACCACCCGCGCCAAGGATCAACACATGCTTTCCGCTGACGCTCACCCCATGGGCAGCCAAATCGCCCATAAAACCGCCCACATCGGTATTGGTCGCTTTGCGCGTACGCAAATCGATCGTGTTAACCGCGCCCACCCGCTGCGCCAGCGGATCCGCCAGCACATACTGAAGGGCAGCCTCTTTGTGCGGCACGGTCACATTCACGCCGATCACGCCGTTATCGCGCAGTGTTTGCAGGCTGATTCCCAAAATATCCGGCGGGATCGCCATCTTGTCATAACGCCACTCCGTCATGCCTAACGCTTGAAACGCCGCGTTATGCATCGCCGGGCTTAGACTGTGTTCGATTGGATACCCAATCGCCCCAACAATATTCATACGTTACTCGGTTTTCGTGTCCTGCCGCCGTTCGTGGATCACCCTGCGTGCCTGTTCCACGTCTGCCACAAAAAGCGCAACCTGCTGCTGGTGTGGAAACAACTGTCGAACGATCGCATCGATCGTTTTGAAAATCGGATTCGCACCAATCACTGCGATGGTACGCAAGCGATCGGTGAATCGTGAGTTGATGTTCCGAAGCTGCGAGAGGATGTCCCTCGGAAGCTGCGGAGTGGTCACAAAATGCATAATGAAGTCGATGTGCGGCTTCCCCGCCGATTTTGCCGGTGGAACAAGCTGTTCGATGGAGCCAAATAATTCAGTCCATTCCCATTTTCCAGCAATTTCGACATGAACGATCGTTTGACTCTCGTCATCCCAGTAAACGACAATGGGCATGATATATTCCCCCCTTATGATGATGCACCCGTCTCATCATAAGATATAACATGCTCTGCACTCATCCGGAGTCGTAAGAAATAGGCAATCGCTCAGGCAATCACTTCGACTGTGATGGAGCTTCCCAAACCACGCATGACTTCCGCAAAACCGGGGAATGAATCGCCCGCACAGCGCGCATCCATCACCGTAGAGTCGCCCATCGCGCCGAGGCTGGCAACAGCGAGGCTCATCGAGATCCGGTGATCGTCATGCCCTTCCACCCTCGCGCCATTCAGCTTTTGAGGGCCGAATAGATAGAACCCATCTTCGGTCTCGGTGATCTTCGCGCCCATTTTGCTCAGTTCACCAACCATCACGGCGATTCGATCAGTTTCCTTGACGCGCAGTTCGCCCGCATCCTTGACATAGGTTTCGCCCTCGGCAAACAGTGCCGCCACCATGAAAATTGGGAATTCGTCGATCATGCGCACCACTAAATCACCGCCTACGCGCACGGCTTTCAAGGCGCTGTGCTTGGCGCGAATGGTGCCAACTGGTTCGCCCGCTTCTAATCCGGTCTCGGTTACAGTCAAGTCTGCGCCCATTTCCTTGAGCACATCCAGCAGGCCGGTACGCGTCGGGTTGAGGTTGATGTTCGTCAGCGTAACATTGCTGCCGGGGATGATCAGCGCGGCGACCAAAGGGAATGCCGCCGACGAAATATCCGCCGGAACGGTGAAATCCATCGCCTGAAGCGATTTGCCGGGATTCACGATCACGCGGTCGCCATCCACTTTGAGATCGGCCCCCATCGCTGCCAGCATACGTTCGGTGTGATCCCGTGCCGGGCCGGGCTGTGTGACAATAGTTTCGCCCTGCGCAAACAGCGCCGCCAATAAGATCGCGCTTTTCACCTGCGCGCTTGCCATCGGCATGGTGTAGCCGATTCCGCGCAGCGCCGCGGGCTTGATGAACAACGGCGAATAGCCGTTCGCGCTCTCAATTTCCGCGCCCATCAGGCGCAGCGGCTGAATGATGCGATTCATCGGGCGGCGGCGAAGCTGTTCCGAACCATCGAGGACACTTTCGAACGGCTGCCCCACCATGATCCCGGCCATCAGGCGAATCCCAGTCCCTGCGTTGACCAGATCGAGCGCTTTCTCCGGCTTATGAAATTCGCCGCCGTGAATGGTCAATTCTTGTGGACTGTGCCGCTCCACGCGCACGCCGAGCGCTTGAATTGTCTTCAAAGAGGCTTCAGTATCGCCTGCCGGAAGCCATGCTTTGATTCGGCTGCTGCCTTTTGCCAGCGCCCCAAACATCACCGCGCGGTGTGACAAGGATTTGTCCCCCGGCACGGTCGTCGTCCCATTAAGGGCAGTGCCCGGGTGTACGCGGAAACAATCTTTCGCCTGCGACATTACGTTTTCCCTTCGCGTTTGCGCATCCATGCCAGCCGCGCTTGGCGCGCTGCTTGCAGCAGCTCTGTGAGCTTCGTTTCATCCTTGCTGATCAGCATCGCTTCTAACATCGCGAGCTGCATGCGAAAATGGGCGAGCTGTGTCGCGACGGCCTGCGTATTGGTCGTGAGGATGTCGGTCATCATGTCCAAATCCTGCGCCGCCAACCGCGACATGTCGCGGAAGCCGCCTGCCGCTAGGTTCCATGCGGTTTCATCCGCTTGCGCCTCGTAAGCGACCGTCAGTACCAAAGCGGCGCTCAACAAATACGGCAGATGACTGATCGCGCCAACCGCTTCATCGTGGCGGTGTGCATCCAGCTCGACAGGAACCGCGCCGAGCGCTTCGACCATACTCAGCGCCCGCAGGCGAGCGGCAGGGGTATTGCGGCGAGTCGCGCAGAGCACAAATGGTTTGCCGCGATACAAGTCCCGGTCAGCCACTTCGATGCCGCTGACCTCTTTACCCGTCATCGGGTGCCCGCCAACCGCCTGAATACCGATCGGCAGTCGCCCCATCGCGCTGCAAATATCCTCTTTTGTGCTGCCAATGTCAATGAGGAGCGTATTCGCACGCAAATAAGCGCCGATGCGCCCTTGAACGATGCTCAGGATGACCCGCACCGGGGCGGCAAGGATGCACACATCGGCATCCTCCACCCCCGTTTTTAGATCATCCGTCGCGTAATCGACAATTTTATGGTCAAGCGCGTAGCGCCGACTTTCCGTTCGCGGGTCAACTCCAGTAATGGTTTCCACGTAGGGGCGCAGCGCCAGAGCCAAGGATCCACCCATGAGACCCAACCCGACGATCGCCAGATGTCGGGCGCTAAAGCCACTCACCATATTAGACCGACCGTCCCACCGCGTCCGCGATGCGTTTGACGGAGTCCATCATCGCCTTGAAACCCTTGTAGTCAAGACTCTGCCGCCCGTCTGACATCGCTTTCGAAGGTGTCGGATGCACTTCAACGATCAAGCCGTCCGCACCTGCGGCCACCGCCGCACGGGCGATCGGTTCGACAAATTCCGAGTAGCCGACGGCATGCGAAGGATCAGCGATGATCGGCAGATGGGTACGCTGTTTAAGCACCGGGATGGCGTTCACATCGAACGTGTTACGCGTGTACTTTTCGAACGTACGGATACCGCGTTCGCACAACATCACGCGCCCATTCCCCTGCGCCAGCACATATTCCGCGCTCATCAACAGGTCTTCCATCGTATTCGCCATGCCGCGCTTGAGCAGCACCGCCGCTTGGCTTTTGCCCACTTCGTTGAGCAGCACGAAATTCTGCATGTTACGCGCGCCGACTTGCAGCACATCGGCATACTGGGCAACAACGGGCACCAATGCCGGATCCATCACTTCGGTAACGATCGGCAGCCCACTGACTTCACGCGCTTCTGCCAACCACTCCAGCCCTTTCACACCATGTCCTTGGAAGCTGTAAGGAGAAGTGCGCGGCTTGTACGCTCCACCGCGCAGCGCCGTCGCGCCCATTTCCTTGACGGCACAAGCGATCTCGATAGTCTGTTCGCGGCTTTCGACCGAACACGGCCCCGCGATCACGACAACTTTGTTATTACCTGCGTGCGATCCATTGAGCGCGACCAGCGTATCATTCGGATGGAAATCACGGCTGGCCAGTTTGTACGGCGCGCTGACGCGCATCACGCGCTCGACACCGTTCATGGTGGCATAGTTGTCTTCCCGCAATGGAGTGTGGCTTTCACCGACGAGTCCGATGATGGTGCGTTCGTCGCCTTCGCTGATGTGCGGCGTGTAGCCGTCTTCCTTCACCCGTGCAATAACGTCGGCAATATCGGTCGTGGCAGCGCCCATTTTCATCACGACGATCATTAGGACTTCTCCTCATTCAACACAATGCGGTTATCGGGGTACAAATCTGGGCGCAGTTTGGTCGCGCCGTGCATATACACATGTTTAATCTCATCAATCGACTTTTCCGTGTTCCAGTGAATCAGAACACGGATACAGAAGTTGATCCCGTTGGGAATCTGGATTTCCTGAAATCCCATCAGCGCGACCCGATGCCAACCCATCGCACGCGCCGCCGCCGCCGGGTAAACGGCATTCAGATCCGGCGTGGTCGTAAACAACACACTGGCAACGGTTTCCTCGGTGATGCCGTTAAGCCCAACAATCTGCTGCAAAAGTTCCTGTGTTGCTGCCAATATCGCGCCCGCGTCGTTCTCATGAACGGTGGTCGCGCCGCGCACGCCGCGCATCATCATGCTGCTTTCTCTCCCATGTTTTGGCTCCACGCAATAAAAAAGGCGCGGAGCGTATGCCCTGCGCCTTTGTTACTGGCTGCTTTTACTTGCTTGACCCGTTTTCACACAGGCAGCATGGCACGCTCGACCCCGACTATGTCGCCGCTAAAGTAGTAATAATAGGAATAGCGGGTGGTTTGAGCGTAACGCATGATCTTGTGTGTTCGGTTCTCAGCAGTCCCTCAGACAAGGCAGAGCATAGCACGGGTAAAGAAAGCCTGTCAACAGGCGTCTAGGCACTTTCGAAAATTCAAGACGACGTGCGGCGTGCCCTAGTTATTTCTGAATGTTCATCCATCGACAGGATAGTTCGCCTTCGTTCCTTCAGCAGCTATGAAGCGTCGAGTGCACGGCGCAGCGAATCCGCCAGCGCTTTGACCGCCGGAACGCCCTCCCATCCGGCGCGCACCAACGCACTGCCGACAATGAAGCCATCGACCAATTCAGCCACCATGCGCGCCTGCTCCGGGGTGCTGATTCCGAACCCCATCACCAGCGGAGTATCACCCGTTTGCGCGCGCAGCCGGTGGATAAAATCGGTCAAGTCAGCGGGCAGTGCCGTACGCACCCCAGTGACACCGATCAGTGTGACCACATAAATGAAGCCGCTTGCCTGCTGTGCCACCAGTGCAATGCGATCGCTGCTGCTGGTCGGCGCGAGGAAAAAGACCAGCGCCATTCCTTCGCGTTGGCAGGCAGCGCTGAGTGATGCGCCTTCTTCCGGCGGCAAATCAGGGATAATCAAGCCATCTGCACCCGCCGCTTTCGCATCATGGACAAATGCATCCACCCCATACGACAACAGGGGGTTGATATAACCCATCATGAGCATAGGCTGCTGCACACCGCGCTGACGCAGTTCGCGAACCCCTTGTAAACACTGTCGGACGGTGATGCCGTTTTCGAGGGCGACTTGAGTCGCCGCCTGATTGATGGGGCCATCCGCCAGTGGATCGCTAAATGGAATGCCGATCTCGAACCCATCGACATCGACGCTCGCCATCGCTTCGATCGCGTCAAGCGATTGCTCATAGGTGGGAAAGCCGATCGGAAAATAGGGAAGGAAGGCAGCGCGGTTCTGCGCTTTCGCCTTGCTAAACATCGCCTGTATCGCGCTCAACCCGTGCGAAAGACGGGTTGCAGTCGAACTTGATGTCGTCATGTCGTCACCGCTCCGCGCGGATCATCGCCGCGCTGATTATTTCGACGCTGTTTGAACAACCATTGGTAGTACTTGCGATTCCAGTACGTCCAATCCGAAACATCCCCGTGTGATCCATCGGGGTAGCGCGTATAACCGAATGTCGCGCCAATGCGCACCAATTCCGCGAAAATCTGATCGGCTTCCGCCACCGGGATCACCGTATCCCCGGCGCTGTTGACGATCCAGATTGGCATATAGGCTGCAATCCGCGCCACATCGAGAAACAGTCGTCCGCGCATATTGGTATACCCCGTACCGCCCACCGGCATGATCGCGGCGAAATGCTCAGGATGCGCATTCGCCCACTGCCATGTACCATAGCTGCCCATGCTAAATCCGGTCAGGTACACGCGATCCCGATCAATCGGATAGGTGTCGAACATATGCGCAAGCATTTTTTCGAGCCGGTCGATCAGATAGCCCCACGAAGTATCCGTCGGGCACTGCGGGAACAGCACAAAAGCGGGTTCGGGCATATCGCCGCCCGTCGTCATGAAGCGCGGCATGCTCACTTTCAGCACCCGTTCTAAGTCGTCCCCACGCTCCCCGGAACCGTGCAGAAAAATCACCAGCGGGTAAGTACGCCCTTCTTCAATCTCATGCGGTTCCAGCAGCAGCAGATTCGAGCCGATCGACATGCCGCGTTCGTCGCGCAGGTAATCGCGCAGGATCAAATGCTGCGCAAACGCCAATTCCTGCTTGGCAGCGTCTTTCGGTTCGAAGAAGCGCATCGCCTGCCCTTCGTGGAGCGTAAGTGATTCCAACGGCTGATCGATCACGCCGACAAAGCTGTGATTTTGGACGCGCACCGTGCCGGGGATCGAGCGCACCGGGCAGTCGAAGGTACGCCAAAAGGTGAGCGGTACCTCCAAATCGAGTTCCTCCCGCAGTTCGCGCCGAATCGCCGCCTCTGGGGTTTCGCCGTCTTCGACATAGCCGCCGAAGATCGTCCACCAGCCGGGATAGAGCAAATCCGGTTTTTCATCGCGCTGTTGAAGCAAAATGCGCCCGTCACGGTCAAGCAAAATGGCATTGACGACCGCCTTTTGCGTTTCGCTTCCATCGAAAACGGTCAAAGTCCCAGTTCCTTCATAATGGTGCCGAGGTCTTTGTCGCCGCGCCCTGACAGGTTGATCAGCAGGATTGAGTCTTTCGGCATGGTCGGCGCGCGCTTGATCGCTTCCGCGACCGCGTGCGAACTTTCCAGCGCGGGGATAATGCCTTCGAGCGTACAAAGCTGTTTCAGCGCGGCCAGCGTTTCTTCATCCGTCGCGTAAGTGTAGTAGGCGCGTTCGGTTTCGCGTAGATAGGCGTGTTCCGGGCCAATCGACGCATAGTCCAGCCCTGCGGAGATGCTGTGAGTGTTCATGATCTGCCCGTCCTGATTTTGCAAGACGAACGACTTGGTTCCGTGCAGCACACCGGGGCGACCCAGTGACGGATCAGCGAAACGCGCCGCGTGTTCGCCGGACGTGATTCCGCGTCCGCCCGCCTCTACGCCGATCAGTTCCACATCTTCGTCATCGCGGAAACCGTGAAACATGCCGATCGCGTTGCTGCCACCGCCTACACAGGCGACGACCACATTCGGCAGTCGTCCGGTCATCTCTAGTATTTGCTGGCGTGACTCTATGCCGATCACGCTCTGGAAATCGCGCACCATCATCGGGTATGGGTGAGGCCCCAACGCAGAGCCAAGCAGATAGAACGTCGTGCGCACATTCGTCACCCAGTCGCGAATGGCTTCATTGATCGCATCTTTGAGCGTTTTGCTGCCGCTTTCGACCGGGTTCACCGTCGCGCCGCACAATTTCATGCGGAACACATTCGGCTGCTGGCGTTCCATATCCACACTGCCCATATAAACGATGCATTCCAGCCCCAGCATCGCGCAGGCCGTCGCGCTGGCGACGCCGTGTTGTCCAGCACCTGTTTCCGCGACGACACGGTGTTTGCCCATCCGCTGTGCCAGCAGTGCCTGACCGAGTGCGTTGTTGATCTTGTGTGCACCTGTGTGTGCCAAGTCCTCGCGCTTCAGGTAAATCTGCGCGCCGCCGAGTGCTTTGCTCAGCCGTTCGGCATAGGTGATCGGCGTGGGGCGTCCCGTAAATGTACGCTGCAAATAAGCCAGCCGCGCCTGAAATTCAGGATCCGCCATCGCTTCCCGGTACGCGTTTGTCAGTTCATCCAATGCAGGCATCAACGTTTCCGGCACAAAACGCCCGCCGTAATTGCCAAAATAGCCGCGCTCGTCAGGGACATTCGCTGCCCCTAAGGGAATATAAGGGTCTTGCGGTTGATTTGCCGCCATAAGCGTCTTCTTTACTCTGGTTGGCTCTCTGCGGCTTTCACCGCATCCATAAAGGCTTTGATTTTGACCGAGTCTTTGCGCCCCGGCGTATCACCTTCCACCCCGCTCGCTACATCGACCGCCCATGGGTGAACGGCCTTGACCGCCGCACCGACGTTATCCGGCTTCAAGCCGCCTGCCAGCATCAATCGCGCGGTCTTTTCTTTCACGGCCAGCGCGATTTCGGTGCTGGCGAGTTCCCCTGTGCCGCCGTACAGCGCCGGGTTATGCGCGTCCAGCAGCAGCGACGGCGCACGGGGATCGACGTTAGCCGGGGCATAGTAATCGACATCCATCACCGCTTCTTGCTTGCTGCGCGGACGCAGCGCCTTGAACCCGATCCCGCGCAGTTCTTTGAGCATTTCGACACTTTCATCGCCGCTCAACTGCGCGAAGTTCAAGCCAACCTGCTCCATCGTGATCGAAATACGCCCGACGACTTCGTTCACGAACACACCCACCAGCAGCGGCGCTGTCGTGCCAAGTTTTCCTCGAAGTGCAGCGGCAAGCGTCCGCGCATCCTCCGGGCTGATATAACGAGGGCTTTTCTTATAGAAATTCAGCCCAATCATGTACGCCCCGGCGTCAGCCGCCGCAAGCGCGTCCTCAAGTGTGGTCACACCGCAAATTTTGACGAAGGTCATGGCGTCCTAAGGCGATCTGGTTTGACTGCTAAAGATACGGACTTGTTCTGCAATATTATCCGCCTTCACCAGCCCTTCGCCAACCAAAACCGCATGAGCGCCTGCCTGTCCCATTCGTCTAACATCTTGCGGGGTGCGGATTGCGCTTTCCGCGACCAGCGTAACCCCCGCCGGAACCTGCGCGCCCATTCGCTCGGTGATCGAAATATCCTCACGGAACGTTTTCAGATCGCGATTGTTCACGCCGATCAGCACCGCGCCAATCCGAAGTGCACGCGCTAACTCGGCCTCGTCATGCACTTCCACCAGTGCCGCCATCCCCAAGCCCGTGATCACGGCGTGCAAATCGGCCATTTGTGCATCTTCCAGCGCTGCGGCGATCAACAGAATCGCATCTGCGCCCGCTGCACGGCCTTCATAGATCTGCCGCACATCGATCACGAATTCCTTGCGCAGCACCGGAATCGACACCGCATCCCGTACCGCCTTCAGGTGATCAAGGTGTCCTTTGAAGAAGTCCTGATCGGTCAGCACGCTGATGGCCGCCGCGCCGTTGTCTGCATAAGCCTTGCCTAACTCTACCGGCTCGAACGGCTCGATCAGGATGCCTTTGCTCGGCGAAGCATGTTTGACTTCAGCGATCAGCGCGACCGTTTCACGACGCAGCGCCCCGGCAAAATCACGCGGCGGCGGGGCGGTTTGCGCCGCCATCAACAGCAGTGAGGCATCCAGCGCCGCCGTTTCCTCGACTTTGCGTGCCAGAATTTTGTCTAGAATGGTGTCTGTTTTGACAAACACAGCAGCCCCTTAGGCCGGAAGCGGCGCGAACTTTTGGCTATAGGCGATCAATCCATCCAGCTTGGCGAGTGCCGCGCCGTTGTCGATCAGTTCTCCGGCGAGCCTGACCCCGGCATGCATATCGTCCACTTTGCCGCCCGCCAACAGCGCCGCCGCCGCGTTCAACAGCGCCACATCGCGTTTCGCATCGCGGATTTCGCCGCTGAGGACTCCGCGCAGAATGGCGGCGTTCGTCGGTGCGTCGCCGCCCAGCAGTTCGCTAATGTGCGCGCCCTTGAAACCGAATTCTTCGGGATTCAGCTCATAGTTGTGAACCTTGCCATCCTTAAAATGACTGACGCTGTTCGGGCCAGTCGTCGTCAGTTCATCCAAGTTCCCATAGCCGCTGACAACGATCGCGCTGACTGCGCCAAGCTCACCGAGGACATGCGCGAGAAACGAGGTTAAATCGCCCGCGAATACGCCCATCAACTGCCGCCGCGCGCCAGCCGGGTTTGTCAGCGGGCCAAGGATATTGAACATGGTGCGGATCGACATTTCACGCCGCACACCGATCGCGTATTTCATCGCTGGGTGCAGTTTCGCGGCAAACAGGAAGCCGATTCCGACCTGATCGATGCATTCGCCAACCTGCTCAGCGGTCAAATTCAGGTTTACGCCCAGTTCACCGAGCACGTCCGCGCTGCCGCATTTGCTGCTGGCCGCACGATTACCATGCTTGGCGACTTTCAACCCCGCCCCCGCCGCAATGAAGGCAACCGTCGTGCTGATATTGTAGGTGCCGCTCTTATCGCCGCCTGTGCCGCAGGTATCAAGCAAATCACCATTTGCGCTCGACGGAACGCGGTGTGCGTTCGCGCGCATCGCCCGTGCGCTGCCAAGGATTTCGTCCTGCGTTTCGCCCTTCATGCGCAGCGCCATCAAGTACGCCGCGATTTGCGCATCGGTTGCCCCACCAGACATGATCTGATTCATCACGGCTTCGGCTTCGTCGGCCTGCAAGTGACCGAAACGGCTGAGAATATCAATTGCGCGTTGAATATCCATGAGTCTCCCTAACCGACCAATTCCGGCACACGAACTTCCAAGAAATTACGCAGCAGCCGCGTCCCGTAGGTCGTGAGGATGCTTTCCGGGTGGAACTGCACCCCATAGACCGGATATTCGCGGTGCTGCACACCCATGATCTCCCCCTGTTCGGTGAATGCCGTCACCTTCAGCACATCAGGCAGCGTTGCTTCTTCGACGATCAGGCTGTGATAACGGGTCGCCTCAAAGGGGCAGGGAAGGTTAGCGAAAATACCTTCGCCTTTGTGGTAAACCGGGCTGGTTTTGCCGTGCATGAGCCGAGGGGCACGCTTGACTACGCCGCCATAGATCTGCCCGATACACTGGTGCCCAAGGCAAACGCCCAACACCGGGATCGACGCGCCAAAGGTGCGGATCGTCTCCAAGGAAACACCACCATCATCCGGTGTGCCGGGGCCGGGAGAAATCACGATATGGGATGGATTCATACGTCCGATCGCGTCAATCGTCGTCTGATCATTGCGTACGACGCGCAAATCCGCGCCCATTTCGCCTAAAAGCTGCACCAAGTTGTAGGTGAAGCTGTCGTAGTTGTCGATCACCAAGATCATTTTTCGAGTTCCCCCACTGCTCGTGATGCGAGTCCTTCAAGATGGATCGTGTCGTCGATGGCGACGATTTCCCAATCACCGTTTTCACGGCGGCGGATCGTCGTCACAGAGGTGTTATCGAGATCAACGCCCGTTGGGTCATACGATGGGATCAGTTCTTTCAACATTGTCATGATCGCGGTCGTGTGACTGACGATAGCGACGGTTTCGCCTGTTTTCTGCTGCATGATTTCGTGAAAAGCCTCGATCACCCGCTCACGCACCTGCGCACGCGATTCACCGCCGGGGATCTGGTAATCCTCGCGATCCTTCAGCAGCGCCGCGTATGCATCGGCATACCAGTCACGAATTTCATCCAATGTGAGCCCCTGCCACACACCGACAGATCGTTCGCGCAGTCGCTCGTCATACACCGGTTTCAAGTTGATTTCCGCCGCAATCGGATCGGCAGTGTCAGCGGCACGCTTCAAATCACTCGCATAAATTGTGCTCACACCCATATGTCGGATGAAACGTGCCAGCGCGGCGGCCTGCTGCTTGCCGTGTGCGTTCAGCGGCACCGCGACCCACCCCTGCCATCGCCCGTTTTTATTCCAATCGGTTTCGCCCGTGCGGATGAAAATCACTCGCTTGATCATGATTGTCCTTTGTGCGTCCTGAATACTTCAGCTAAATTAAACCGGTTTCAGCTCGCTGGATCGCCGTCGCCATCGCTTTGGCTTTGTTGATCGATTCCTCGTATTCCATTGCTGGGATGCTGTCTGCGACCAGACCGGCCCCACTCTGGAAATACAGGGTATCGCCCTGCATCAATGCCGCGCGGATGGTGATGCACGTATCCATCGACCCGTCATAGCTGAAATATCCTACCGCGCCGCCATAAATCCCGCGCCGCGATCCTTCCAGTTCTTCGATGATTTCCATCGCTCTTACTTTGGGCGCTCCGCTCAACGTCCCCGCCGGGAAAGTCGCACGCAGCAGATCAAACGCCGAAAGTCCGGCGCGCAGCTTGCCTTCCACATTGCTGACGATGTGCATGATGTGGGAGTAGCGCTCGACAAACATCATGTCAGTAACCTTGACGGTGCCGTAATCGCACACGCGCCCAAGATCGTTGCGGCCCAAATCGACCAGCATCACATGTTCGGCGCGCTCTTTCGGGTCAGCGAGCATTTCCTCAGCGTATTTTGCGTCGGCGGCAGGCGTGATTCCGCGTGGGCGTGAACCGGCGATCGGGCGGGTCGTGGCGACGCCATCTTCCAACCGCACCATCATTTCCGGCGATGCGCCAATGAGCGTGAAATCACTGCTGAAGCGCAGCAGGAACATATATGGCGAAGGATTCGTCGCACGCAATGAACGATACAGTGCTAGCGGTGAAGCGCTCGTGCGGCGGCTGAAGCGCTGGCTCAGCACGATCTGGAATGCATCGCCCGCAGCGATGTACTCCTTGGCGGCATCGACATTCGATTCGAACTTTTCGCGTGTCATGTTCGATTCGACGGGCGCGTTATACGGTTCGGGCTCAGCGGGCATCGGCGGCATCGGCTTGCGCAGCACATCAATGATCGTATCGATACGGCTCAAGGCATCGTCATAGGCGGCATCGGGATCACCTTCGTTGTGTGCGTTTGCCAGCACGATCAACTGGTGTTTCGCATGGTCGAAGATCACCAGCGTATCGACCATCATGAAGGCGACATCGGGGACATTGAGTTCGCGTACCGCCGTTTTCGGCAGCCGCTCGAAATAGCGGACGACATCATAGGCCAGCACACCCACCGCACCGCCAACAAAGCGGGGCAGTCCCGGTACACGAACGGGTTTCGCCTTGCGGAATTCACGCTCGACCACATGCAGCGGATCTTGCCCATCCGGCATGATTTGCTGCATCGTCTTTCCGCCCTGCGCCAAGCGGATCTGTTTGTCCTGCACGGTGATTACGCTTTTGGGGTTCACCCCCATGAACGAATACCGCCCGACGTGTTCGCCGCCTTCCACACTTTCAAGTAGAAAGCTTACCTCGCCCATCTGCGAGAGCTTGTAGTAAGCGGATACCGGCGTTTCCAAATCGGCCAGCAGCGTGCGATACACCGGCACCAAATCGCCGCCGGAAAACAGCCGGTGAACATCGGCTCGGCTCGGTGTGGCTTCAATTAGAGGTTTCACGGAAATCGGGGCAAATACCATGTCTTATCCCTTGTCTCGCTCAAGCTGCACACAACCGGAAAACAAAAGACCCCATCTCGTTCAAGGACGAGAGGGGTCTCCTCGTGGTGCCACCTTGATGCCTGACTTGGGGATAAACGATGTCTATCGCGGTCATGGCGCTCTTAACGGGTGCGAAGCGAAACAGCCAAAGCGGATGTTCACCGGATACCCGGCGCGTTGGTAACGGGCGCGCAGTCCCGGCAGAGGCTAGTGAGGAATTTCCTGTTCGCCTGCGCAGCTCCCCAGTCCATTCAGCATCTGCTCTGTGTACCGCCTTCACAGCAACTGGCGGCTCTCTGAACACGGCGTTGATGCGTACTCGTCTGGATCAGCACTGTTCGTATATGACGATGTACGGATTAGCCTAACGTCAAACGAGCGGCGTGTCAAGCAATTGCTAAAGAAACACCCAAATCACGGCGTACCCCTCGGTACGCCGTGATTTGAAGGGGAAGGAGTGAGGGTCGGTTTCGCCCCGTCTAAAGGCTCGGCGTCCAATTGAAGTGATAGGCGGTACCATCGCTCTGCGGCACGCCAACCACAGTCAAGCTGCCATCGACTTCCTTGTACAGTGCGACGCCATTTTCGGCGGCGATTAGCACCGATGTGTCACCCGTAACTTCGGCGCTGGTGATGACCGATGCCGGCACTTCCATCGCCTTGACGACGAGGCCATCCGAGTTCACCATCCAGAATTCGATGCTGTCCAACACGCCCATGTTGACATCGTCTTCGTACGGGTACACGTAGTTCTCGTAGATGACCACCGTCGCGTTGATGTCGAATTCGTTGATGCGCCCATCATGAATGGTCGGAAGTTCGGCGGTGCTGTCATCTCCGGCGTAGACTGCGGCCCCTGCGATCAGGGAAACGGCGGCCATCGTGATAGCGAGCGTGCGTTTGAATGAGCGGTTCATGATTTGTTGTGCCTCCATGACACTGTATGTTCAACTGTCCCTAGAGTAATCGCCCGCTGTGCAGAACTTCGGGAGAGAATGCGGAGTATTTTTGGGAATTCGTAACCTTTTCGTAAACTCCAAAGAGTGCCGGGGAGGAGTGGAGACACGGCCTCAGGGTAACAATTTCACACACAGTCCGCTACAATCATTTAAGATACAGACGTTCTATTGCAGGGGATGATTGCGTGGCGCTGTCCAACCGTCAAATTGCCGATATATTCGACACAATTGCCGACATGCTGCAAATCAAGGGCGAGATCATTCACCGCATCCTCGCCTATCGCCACGCCGCCGATTCGATCCGTGAACTCCCTCGCGATCTCCGCGCCTATGCCGCTGATGGCACGCTCGACGAGATCCCAAATGTGGGCAAAATCATCGCAGAGAAAATTCAAGAACTGCTGGATACCCATCAACTTGAGTTTTACGAGCGCTTGAAAGCCGAAGTTCCATCGGGCGTCGTCGATATTCTGCACATCAATGGTGTGGGGCCGAAGAAGGCCAAACAGTTCTGGGATGCCGGGTTGACGACTGTCGATATGGTGGAGCAGGCCGCACGCGAAGGTAAGCTGCGCGATCTGGGTGGCTTGGGGGCCAAATCCGAAGCGAAAATCCTTGAAGGGATTGAGGCACTGCGCCGCCGCCAATCGAACACGCGGATTCCACTCGGAATCGCCCTTCCCGCCGCAGAGTCAATCCTGTCGCGTCTGCTCGAAATGCCAGAATCGCTCAAAGGATCGGTCGCAGGCAGCATCCGGCGGGGCCGCCCCACCATTGGTGATGTCGATCTGCTCGTATGCAGCGAAACCCCCGTGCCGATCATGGATCGGTTTGTGACCATGCCGGATGTCGCCCGCGTGTTGGGCAACGGTGAAAAGAAAAGCTCGGTCGAACTTCACAATGGCTTACAGGTCGATCTGCGTGTGATACCACCTGCGCGTTGGGGCACGGCGCTTTGCTACTTCACCGGCAGTCAAGCACACAACATTCGCCTGCGATCGATGGCGCTCCTCCAAGGATTGAGCCTTAACGAGCACGCGTTCACCCGTGAAGCCGACGGCACCGAAATCCTGTGTGATACTGAAGAAGCCGTCTACGCGCAGTTTGGATTGCCCTTCATCCCGCCGGAACTCCGCGAGGATTGGGGCGAGGTTGAAACCGCGCAGGCGGGCAAACTTCCCACGCTGATTACCCTGTCCGACATTCGCTCCGATTTGCATATGCACACCACATGGAGCGACGGCGGCGCAACCGCTCGTGAGATGGCCGAAGCCGCCCGTGCGCGCGGGCGCGAATTTATCGTTATCACTGATCATTCGCGCGGCGCGACGATCGCCAACGGTCTCAGCATCGAGCGATTGATGCAGCAGCAGGCTGAAATCCGCGCCTTAGATGCGGAAATGCGTCCGTTCCGTGTGTTTCACGGGACTGAGATGGAAATCAAGGCGGATGGCGAACTCGATTTCCCTGATGAAATTCTAAAACAGCTTGATTTCGTCGTCGCCTCACTGCATGTGGGGCTGCGTCAGCCGCGCGATCAGGTCACCGCGCGCCTACTCAATGCGCTGCGCAACCCAAATGTCGATCTGATCGGCCACCCACGCGGCCAGTTGATCCCTGATCGCGAACCCGCTGATCTCGATATGGATGCCGTCTTTGAAGCCGCGCGCCTCAGCGGTATCGCGTTGGAAATCAACGCCAGCCCGCAGCGCCTTGATCTGGAAGCGCAATATGCGCGCCGCGCCGCCGAAATGGGCATTCCCATTTGCATTGATACCGACGCGCACGCTGTCCGTGAGCTCGATCAGATGCGTTACGGCGTGATCACCGCGCGTCGTGGATGGGTTGAAGCACGATCGGTCATCAACACATGGCCGCTTGAACAGTTCGAAGCGTGGATCACCGCGCGAGGAAGTGTTGGATAACACGCATGACGGATCCGAAGCACGACACACAGCCCATACGCCCTGTTACCGCCCAGAACTTACCGCCTGCGCCGGAGAGTGTCGCCCATTCCCGTTCGCATGTCCCGCCGAATGTGCATGATCCGCGCCAAAAGCCCAAACGGGCGGAAGTTCCGCCGGGATTCGCGCCGCTTGATCTGCCCGAAATGCCCTCCAAGCGCAAACGTGATGAGGCCCCTGCTGAGCAGGGTGGATGCCTGATTCCAGCGTGGTCACTCCTGCTCATGCTGATCAGTGTGTTCGCCTGCGCCTTTGCGATTGTCGCGGCGGCGATTGCGCTTGGTGGTGATGCTGCGCCGGGAGGCGATCCGCAGATCAATGTGATTTCGCCGAACACGACTCCTACCGATCCGATGGTCGCCTTCTACACCACACCAACGCCGACCTTGATCAACCCCGGTGCGGCAGGTGACAATGCCTTTGTTTTATCGGGGCCAACCCTGCCGCCAATCGTTTTCACGCCCACGCCATCGAGCATTACCATCGGGGCTACGGTCGCCGTCGATGTCGATGGCGGCTTGAATGTGCGCCCCGCGCCGGGGGTCGATAACACCGAACGTTTCCGCGCCAACTACAACGATGTCTTCACGGTCGTTGATGGCCCCGCTAATGCCAACGGGCTGACATGGTGGCTTCTGCAAGACTTGTATGATCCCACGCGCGGTGGCTGGGCAGCCGGTCAATTCCTGCGCGTGATTCCCCCGCCAACGGCGGTTCCTTCCTCATAAATCCTAGCGAGTGGAGCGGCAGCGATGACGGTTGACGTGGCACAGCGTATTCAAGAACTGCGCGACCAGTTGAATTACCATATTTACCGCTATAACGTCCTCTCCAGTCCGGTGATCACCGACGCGGAATACGATCTGCTTTATAACGAACTGCGCGAATTGGAGCAGGCAAATCCCACCTTGATCACGCCGGACTCACCGACACAGCGGGCGGGTAGCGATCTTTCCGATGAATTCGCCAAGGTGCGCCACCCGGCATCGATCCTTAGCCTTGCCAATGCTTACAGTGAAGACGATGTACGGGCATGGGAAGAGCGCGCATTAAGACTGCTTCCCACTGGAACCGCGCTCGATTTCACGTTGGAGCCAAAGCTCGACGGGCTGACCGTCGTGCTGACCTATGAAAATGGCGTGCTGGTGCAAGCTGCCACACGTGGCAACGGCGAGATCGGTGACGATGTGACACCGAATATTCGCACGATTCGCACGGTTCCGCTGCGCATCCCCGCACATCAAGACGGGAAACCACTCAAGGCACCAGAACGGCTGGTGGTGCGCGGTGAAGTCATGTTCCTCAAGAAAGACTTTGAGGCCATGAATCAGAAGCAGGCTGAAGCCGGGCTGCCTTTATTCATCAACGCCCGCAACGCCGCCAGCGGCGCACTCAAGCAGAAAGATTCGCGCATCACAGCCACGCGCCCACTGACCATGTTTGTGTATCAGATTGTGGAATCGCGCGGGATAATGTTGGATAAACAGTGGGATATGTTGGAATACCTGCGGGATATGGGATTTCTGACCGCTCCCGGTGCCGCTCATTACACCGCGCTGGACGACATTATCCAACAAATTCCTAGTTGGGAATCTAAACGCGACTTGTTGGATTACGAGATCGACGGCGTGGTGATCAAAGTTAACAATCTCCGCGTCAGCCGTGAATTGGGTATTGTGGGAAAAGATCCACGCGGCGCGGTGGCTTACAAATTCCCCGCGCGTGAGGGTACGACAAAACTGCTGCGTCCCGTGATCACGGTTGGGCGAACAGGGCGTGTCGTCCCCAATGCGCAGCTTGATCCTGTGTTCATCGGCGGAATCACCGTCAGCAATGCCACGCTTCACAACTTTGACTATGTGAAAGAACTGGACGTGCGCGTTGGCGATACGGTCGTCGTCAAGCGCATGGGCGACGTGATCCCCAATGTTGTCGGCGTGATCGCCGCTAACCGTACCGGTGAGGAAGTGCCCATCCTGCCTCCAGAACGCTGCCCCTTCTGCGACACTGAAATCATTCATCCCGAAGGCGCAGTCGATTATTTCTGCCCGAACGTGCACTGTCCTGAACGGGTGCTGCGCCAAGTGGAGTTCTTCGTATCGCGCGGCGCGATGGACATCGAAGGGATGGGATCGCAAACCGTCAAAACGTTGATCGAAAAAGGCTTGATCGGCGATGAAGCCGACATTTTCGATCTACCGGATAAAAAAGAAGCGCTCCTTGAACTCGAAGGCTTTGCGGAAAAGAAAGTGCAAAACCTGATCGACTCGATCATGGCTGCGAAGGAGCGCCCACTTGCCCGTGTCGTCACCGCCTTGGGCATCGAAGGCGTGGGCAGCACCATCGCGGTCGATCTCGCCAATCATTTCGGCTCGATGGATGCGCTGGAAAACGCCACCACCGATCACCTTCTTGAAGTCGATGGAATTGGCGATGTGTTGGCGACTGGCATCGCCGGTTGGTTCGCTGACTCTTTTCACCGGGGCATCGTGCAAAAACTGCGCGAACGCGGCGTGAATATGCAAAATGCTGCCCGCGAACGCCTCAGCGCTACATTTGAAGGCAAAACCTTTGTGCTCACCGGCACACTGCCCAACCTCACTCGCGAACAGGCAACCGAGATGATCGAATCGCACGGCGGCAAGGTCATCAGCAGCGTAAGCAAGAAAACAAGCTATGTCCTGATGGGCGATTCACCCGGCAGCAAAGCCGAAAAAGCAGCCAAACTCAATGTGCCGATCATTTCCGAAGCCGACTTGCTGGCGATGATCGAAGCACAGGACGCATGAAGGGCGCAGATCCGGTCGCATGGATGGCCGCTTATAAGCAGGCATGGGAAACTCTTTCACCAGCGCTCATCGGTATGCTTTTCGCGGAAAACGCCCGCTATTACATCACGCCGTTCGTTGACCCTCTAATCGGGCGGGCGGCTGTCGTAGAATACTGGCAGTCCATCGCATCCCGCCAAAAGGATGTTCAATTCTCCTATACCGTGATGCTGCAAGAGGCCTCCCAAGCGGTATGCCAGTGGGAGGCTACATTTACACGCCCGCGCAGTCAGAAACGGATCTGTCTGAACGGGGTCATGCACCTTCAATTTGACTCAACCGGATGCTGCCTCGAACTCCGCGAATGGTGGCACAGAAAAGAACAACCGTGACTGAAGCAAAGATCGTTGTACAGCGTGACCGCGAAAAACCCATCCTCAATAAACATCCTTGGATTTTCTCCCGCGCCATCCGTGAAGTGCAGGGTTCCCCGCAGCCGGGCGACATCGTTACCGTCGTTGGCGAAAACGGGCGCTTTCTCGCGCGCGGCTATTGGAATCCCAAATCACAGATTCAGGTGCGCCTGCTCACATGGCAAGACGAACCCATTGACGACGAATGGTGGGCGCTCGCGCTCGATCGAGCGTTCTCGTCGCGTGCTATCGATTCGTATTCGACGGCCTATCGCCTCGTCAACGCCGAAAACGACTTTATTCCGGGGTTGGTCATTGACCGTTACGGCTATGATGAATTCGGCAAAGATTGGCTGGTTATCCAAGCCCTGACTCTCGGTATCGAGGTACGCAAACAGCTCATCACCGATTTGTGTATGGATCTGCTTCAGCCCAACGGCATTTACGAGCGCAGCGACGTCGATGTGCGCGCCAAAGAAGGGCTGAAAGCCGTCAGCGGCCTGTTGGACGGTGAACCGCCTCCTAATCCGCTTGTGATTTTGGAAGAAGAGGTGCCGCTGTTTGTCGATGTCGAACATGGCCACAAAACTGGCTTTTATCTCGATCAGCGGCGCAACCGGACGAAACTCATGGAACGTGCCGCCGAATTCGATGGAGAAGCACGCGTGCTGAATCTGTTCAGCTATACAGGAGCTTTCGGGCTGCGCACCGCCTCCGCGCACGATCAGGCGCACATCATCAATGTCGATGCATCAAACGATGCGCTCGAAATCGGCGATAAAAACGCCGCTGAAATCGAGGTCGCAAAGCGTGTCGAATATGTGCAAGCGGATGTGTTCGATTTCCTGCGTGATCAAGTCGATGAAAAAGCCGAATACGAACTCGTCGTCTGCGATCCGCCCAAGTTCGCCCACAACGCCGGGCAAATCGAGCGCGCCGCGCGCGGTTATAAAGATCTCAACCTGAACGCCTTCAAGCTGGTCAAACCGGGTGGTTATTTGATGACGTTTTCGTGTTCCGGGGCGATCACGCGCGATTTGTTTCAGAAAATTGTGTTCGGCGCGCTGGCCGACAGTGGGCGACAGGGGCAAATCGTCGAATTTCTCAGCGCAAATGACGATCACCCCGTCGCCCTAACCTTCCCTGAGGGCGAATACCTCAAGGGGCTGCTAGTGCGGGTGTACTAGCTTCCCTGACGGCTGTTGTAAACAAGGGCTTTGCTTGCCGCAAAGTCCTTATACACCTTTATCGCTTCGTCCGTCAGCACATTGTTGATGAGTTCGATCCCGCGCTTGGCGAGTTCGTTTTCCCAATCGGGATGGATTGGGCCTTCATCGAATCCGGTAATCGACTCTAATTCGGGGCCGCTCCCAGCGATCGCCAGCGAACGAATGCCCGACCACAGCGTCGCGCCGAAGCACATGGCACAAGGTCGCCAATTCACCACAAACTGGTAGACGGGCATGTTCGTCCCGCCGAGGTCATACGTGCCTAATTTCTGCTGAGCCAGTGAAAGCGTCATCACTTCGGCGTGCGCCGACGAGCAGTTATGATGCACCACCCGGTTCACGCCAATCTGTATCACGCGTCCGGTGTCGCGCTCAAAAACCCCGGCGGCGAAAGGGCCGCCCGTTCCGTTTTCGAAATTGAGGCGCGAAAAACGGATGACCGCCGCCATGCGATCTTCCAACGATGGGATAAATTCCGGCAAACGACGATGTTCTTCCAGTGCCCAGTCGGGCATTGACAATGTGAACTGCATCAGGCTTGTTCGTCCTCTAGCTGCTGCGCGGTCAATCGCTGAATTTTATCAAACGTTTCCGCCCAACTGATCTTACTGAGTCCCAATTTGTCGCGGATCAATTCCGGTTCCACCCCGGCGCGGAAATCGCGCACGGCACTTGTCCAGCGCAGCACCTCAAACGAGATTTTCGGCTCGATACCCGCGCCTTTGCCAATGTCGTCCAAGATGTATTCGAGATTGCGTGCGGTACAGGTGAATACGACATCGCGCGGTCTATACTGTGTGAGATACTCGTCGTAAACGCGCATCCAAGCCGTATCGAGGTCAATCCGGCGTTCTTTATAAAGGTCTTTGGGGCTTTTATGCGTGATCGCGAGGACAGGCGGATCGCGCTCAATATCGCTGAGGATAAGGCTAACCGCTTCCCCTTTCTTAATCCCGGTCGAGACGAGCAACCGGAACAGCATTTCAGGGCGCGCGTCTGGCTTATCCCCGCGCCGCAGGGATGCAGCATAGGCGATAACCCGCTCGACATCCTCACCGGATAAGATTTCGCTCAGTGGAGCTGGGCCGGAACGCTGCAAAATCGCATTCGACGGATCAACCGGGATCGCAGCGAGGCTATGCAGCCACTTGAAATACACTTTCAGCGTTGTCACACGCCGCGCATACGATTTTCGGCTGCACGGCACCCCGCGACCGAATTCGAGCCAGCGCAGGAATTCATTGAGCAGTGTCGTCGTATAGATACCCACGCGCACATCATCGCCGCCCCACTCACCGAGCAAATTCAGATCGGCGGTGAAGGCTTTGACGGTGTGTTCGGTTTTTCCCTGTCGAATTAAGTGCTGCTGAAACAGCACAATCGAATCGCGCAGCCGCGTCTGAACATTTAGATCGGCCTCGGATACCGGCTGTGTGCTGAACAGGGGAAGCTGACGGGTTTGTGTCATCGCATATCCCTCGCCTACTTCATGTTTCAATCAGCATAAAGCCCATGATCCGCTATGTCAAGAAAATTATTACCGTCTTAATGTCCATTCGTCATTTTTATACAAGTTAGCTTCCAGCCGCGCCGCCGATTCGATCTCCTCAGCCGAAAGCGCTGATGGTACCAGCACGATCTCGAATGTTTCTGCGAACGCCTGCACCATCGCTTCTGCTGCTCTAGTCCATGAGAGCGAATACCCTAGCGCTTCTTCCAGCGTGATCGCCTGTGCGCGCACCATTCCCCGCATGCGCGATCGTTCGTCTTCGTTGGCGAAGGTCAGTACATCGCAAATGCGCCCAATATCGCCTATCAGCGGCAGTGTTCCATGCTGAAGCAAGCCGCCTGCCCGCCGTGTTTGCGCACTGCCGATTAATTTGCGTCCTTTGACCGTGATTTCGTAGTGTGACGGCGTATCGAAACATACGGGAGTCGGTGCCGCAGACGAATCAGCTTTCGACTGTGCATCTGCATTCGGTGCTGCACCAAGCCGCCTAAGCGTCGCCACCAGCGCCGCACTAATCGCCCGGTAGCTATCGATCACGCTGCCGCGCGCTAGGGGGTGATCGATTGGCAGCGAAAGGCTGTAGGTTAGTTCGTCGATGTGCAAAATCGCACGACCGCCGGTAGGCCGCCGCACCAACCCCCATCCGCGAGTGTGCAGCGCCTCGCGATCCACCTCACGCCAGTGCTGCCCATAGCCAAGCGATAGGCAAGGCGGTTCCCACCCATATAAGCGCAGGGTCGGCGGTTGAAGTCCTGCGCCGACTGCTCGCATTATCGCCTCATCGACGGCCATATTTCGCCCGCCAGCCGTATGTTTATCGTCGATCAAGCGCCATTGACGCATATTTCCCCTCATCCTATACTGGCGGGCATGAACAACAATCAATCCCTCCCCCCAGACAACCAACCCGATTATATCCCGCCCGTCCCGTATCCCCCGCCGCTGATGGAAATTGAGCGCGACTCCGCACTGCGCGAACGCGTGCGTCGGCGTGAGCGCCAACGCAAAGCCGGTGCCGATTGGGCATGGGTCGTCGTCGCACTGGTCTTGCTAATTGTCGTTGTTTTGATCGGCTTGGTACTGATGCTGACGCTTCAATCCGCCGCCGCAGGTGCAGACGACACGGCTTACAACCCGGCGGCGCTGCCCACCCCGGTCGATATGCGTGTGGATTACCGCCCACAGTCAGCAGGCATTCGCGATGGTCAGCAGATCCGGCTCGATGACGGGCGCAGCATTACCTTGACTCGCTGGAACGGCACCTCACGACTGACACTTCTGCTCATGGGGTTGGATCGCCGCCCCGGTGAAACGGGTCTCACCTATCGTACGGATACGATGATGTTGATCAGCCTCGATCCGGAAACACAATCGCTTGGCGTCTTGAGTATCCCGCGCGATCTGTACGTCGAAGTGCCCGGTTACAGTGCCCTTCAACGCATCAACACGCCAATGGTATTGGGCGAGCTTCAGCAAACCGGCTACGGCCCCACACTGGCGATGCAAACCATTCAATACAATCTGGGGATTCGCGTGCAGGAATACGCGGTCGTCGATTTTCACGCCTTCGTGACGTTGGTCGATGCGCTTGGCGGCGTCGATCTCGATGTGCCTTACCCGATTGCCGACTATGACTATCCCAGCATGGATTACGGCTACGACCCCTTCATCATTCAGGCGGGCTTGCAGCATCTCGATGGAGCAACCGCCCTCAAGTATGCGCGCACGCGTCATAACGACAGCGACTTTGAGCGCGCGCGGCGCCAGCAGGCGGTCATGTTCGCTATTCGCGATCAGTTGTTCAATCGCGATCGTCTGCCAGAATTAATCGTGCAGTCGCCATCTTTGCTGACAGGCTTAAGCGAAGATGTTTACACCAGCCTCAACCTCGATCAGATGATTCAACTGGCGGTCTATCTCCGCGACATTCCGGTAGAAAACATTCATACCGGCGTGATCGACGCCAACTACATTACCGACTATACAACCGACGACGGCGCGCAAGTACTCATTCCACTGCGAGATCGACTGGCAAACTTGCTTGCTGAAGTATTCGGAGCGACCTACGGCGGCTAGCCAGCCCTACAGCAATGAAAATCGGCGTGACTCTGAATGTGAGAGTCACGCCGTTTTGTTTTCAAAGATACCCGCCGTGCCGTGTGGGCGTTGTTTTGAGAACCTGCTTTCGCAGGTGGAAACCGCGTTGGCGTTGGGGTCTTGGCCGAAGCCTATCACCTTACCGTCACATAGGCGAAATCCGGTTCAAAACTGTTGGCTCAAAACGGAGTCGCCCAATCACGCACACAGCAGGATGACATAGTTATACCAATCCATCCGCGCCAAATAAAGGGGTAACCTCTCCCATCATTCGCTATACTTCCGGCGGTTATCGTGTTCGCATGGATTGGCATTTGTTTAGAACCATCGGCCAGTCCGGCATAGCCAAAGGATCGAGAGAGGGTTAGATGAATAGTCTTGTGAAAGCCGCCATCGCTGAACTGCTTGGCACTTTTACGCTAGTCTTTGTCGGCTCGATGGTCGTCACTGTGGCAGGGCCTAATAATGGCGGAGTCGTCGCCCCAGCCTTAGGTCACGGCTTAATTTTAGTCGCCATCATCTACGCGTATGGTCATATTTCAGGGGCGCACTTCAACCCGGCGGTCACGGCGGGCCTGCTCGTCGGTGGCAAAATAGAGGTAGTCAAAGCCCTCGTCTACTGGGTGATGCAGTTCATCGGCGCGATCATCGCAGCGCTGGTGGTGCAGCTCGTCGTACCCGCAGGAACGAACTTGGGGCAGACGACAGGCAGCCTCACGGCGGGCAGCCTCGGTACCGCAGCTTTGATCGAGGGGATTCTCGCCTTCCTGCTCGTGAGCACAATCTATCAGGCCGCTGTGTTTGGCAAGGCGGGCAATTTGGCCCCCGTCGCGATTGGCTTGACGCTGGCAGGCTGCATCTTCGCCGCAGGCGCCTATACCGGAGCATCGGCTAACCCGGCACGCACGCTTGGGCCGGCCCTCATCGCCGGGGATCTCAGCTACGTTCCAGCCTATTTGATTGGGTTGTTCGCAGGGGGAATCGCTGCCGGTTTACTGCATGCCTACGTGATCGGCAACGTCAAGGAAAGCTAACAAGACAAACTTTGCAGGGGCGTACACCCCTGCAAAGCAGACAATTATTCTTTCTTCTTGTCCGGCACCACAACCTTGATGAACAGGTCATCAAGCTGCCGTTGTTCCGGCAAACTCGGCGCATTCGCCATGATGTCCGCGCCCTGCTGCGTCTTCGGGAACGCAATCACCTCGCGAATATTCGGCTGACCAGCCAGTACCATCACCAACCGATCGATCCCCGATGCGATCCCGCCGTGCGGCGGCACTCCAAATTCAAACGCTTCCAGCATGTGACCAAACTGTTCGCGCGCATTTTCCATCGTCTGACCGATGAGCGGGAAAATCTTTTCCTGCATGGCGCGGTCGTGAATGCGGATGCTGCCCCCGGCCACTTCGTAGCCGTTGCAGGCGAGGTCATACTGCGATCCGCGTGCTTTGCCCGGATCAGTATCCAGCAGCGGTGCATCTTCAGGCAGCGTGGCTGTGAACATGTGCTGCGACGGGTCCCAACGCTTTTCTTCTTCGTTCCAGTAGAACATCGGGAAGTCAATGATCCAGCCGAACGCCAGCTTCTCCGGATCAGCCAGTCCAAGCTGGTTCGCCAGATGGCGGCGTAACGTATCGATCACGACATAGACCGTATCACGCTTATCGGATGTGAAAAGCAGGATGTCATTCGGCTGTGCGCCGACACGCTCGAACAATTCAACCTTTTGATCAACGGTGAAGAATTTGCCGATTGGCCCTTTGACTTCGGCTTCTTCATTCTCGCCGAGCGCCATCCACGCCAACCCCTTCGCGCCAACCGAACGCACCAGCGTTTCTAGCTCTTCCATCACCTTGCGGAGCTGGGTGCCGCTTAAATTGCCCGCCATCCCCGGCGCGCGGATCACCTTGACCGGCTTGCCTTCGGCGACGTTTGAGACGAATACCGGGAAGG